>CAJMMO010000007.1 GCA_905214545.1 uncultured bacterium | reverse complement strand
CCCTTGCCTTGCGGCCTCATCTCCCGACGACAGTTATTAATAGTACACGCTCTTGTCCTAATCGTCAACAATTTTCCGCCTAAAAATACAGTATTTTTCGTTTCCTAATATTTATTATGCACAAGTAGTGTATTGTTCACTGAAATATGGTTCGTTTTTGTCCACCTGTGGACAATTGTTCAACAAAAAAGCAGGCCGCTAGGGCCTGCTTTCATTTAATTTTAATTATTTTTCTTGATTTAATTCTGGCGCATCGGTCTTAAAGTCGTCCTGCGTCGTCTTGCGCCCGTTTTTATACCATAAACTGGTCTTGCTCGAGACGCTTTCCTTGCGCAGCCGCTTCAAAGCCTGCTTCTTTTTATAGTTGTGGTCCTTCCGGTTGACCGTCTTAAACCAGGTCGGCTTGTAAAAGCGCAGCAAGTTCCCGGTAATCACACGGTCAGACAGGGACAGTTCACTAGTCACGTAGTTAGAGTCGTACTCCAGCTCGCGTTTTACCTTGCCGGTCGGGTGCTTGATCCGTTTGCCGGTCTTAGTGTAGTAGTAATTGCCAGTAATCTTGCTGTATTTCGGCGTGACAAAGTCGCCGTTTCTCTGGGCGACGATCTGCGGCCGGTTCGGCGAAAGCAAGTCGTGGCCGAACTGGATCGTATCCGTGTCCTTGACACCGACCAGGTTCAGCAGAGTCGGCAAGACGTCGATTTCACCGCCGTAGGTGTGGTTGATCCCGCCTTTTAAGCCCGGCATGTGGAACATCAAAGGCACCCGCTGGAATTGCAGGTTGTCAAAATCGTTAAACGACTTTTTACCCAATAACTGGGCCGAAGCCTTGTGGTGGTTGCCAGAAATGCCGTAGTGGTCGCCGTAGAACATGACCAAGGTCTTCTTATCCATCCCCGTAGCGTGGAGCCAGTGCATCAGTTCGCCGATGGACTGGTCGAGGTAGTGGGCCGTTTGGACATAACCGTCCACAGTCTTATCCCCAGTGTCAGTCTTTTCGATGGTCTGGTCTTCTTTAGACAGCTCGTACGGGTAGTGGTTGGTGACCGTAATCATCTTCAAATAGAACGGCTGCGGCAGGCGTTCGATGTACTTGATGGATTGGGCAAAAAAGATCTTGTCTTTGATGCCGTAGCCATTGTAGTAGCTCTTCTTGTTCTTATAGTAAGAAAGCGGCATGAAGTATTGGTAGCCGAACGACTTGTAGGCGTTGTCCCGGTTCCAGAATGAGCCGGCACCGCCGTGCATGACGGCAGTCGTGTAGCCTGCTTGCTGGTGCAAAATGGCCGGGGCGCTTTCAAAGGTGTTGGAAGTGCCGTAGCTGGACATCGCAGAGCCTGACTGCAGGCCGAAAATAGAGTTTTCCAGCATCATTTCGGCGTCCGAAGTCTTGCCTTGGCCGACTTGGTTAAAGAAGTTGTCAAAGGCAATCGTGTCGGAGGCATGGTAAATCCGGTTCAGGTTCGGAGTTAACTCCTTGCCCTGCCACTTATAGTCGATCAAAAATTGCTGGAAACTCTCCAGGTGGATGACCAGGATGTTCTTGCCGCGGGCGACGCCGGTGTATTGGACGGCTGCCGGGACCTGGTGCTTTTTAATGTACTGGCGCACGGTGTCCGTGTCAGAGCGGTTGGCCTTGGCCATGACCGCGTTGGCTTGGGCAGACTTTACCCCGTCGTAAACCGCGTAGGCGTTAATCCCCAGGTATTTGACAATGTAGTTGTTGTCGAAGGTTCTGGTCAAAAGGCCGGAGCGGTCTTTTTGCGCCATGAGGAGGTTGCTTGCAAATAAGCAGCAAGCGACCAGTTCGATGACCGCTGCCACCTTGAGCTGCAGCGGCCGCACGTCGATCTTGAAGACCTTAAAGGCTAACAGCAGGATGTCGGCTATAACATCCCCGAAAGCCCAAAAGTCGCTTGGCAGCAAGATCCCCACAATACTTTTCCCCAGGTTATCAGAGGTGGAGCCGGAAGTTTTGATAATTGAAACCGACAAGAAGTCGGAAAACTCGCGGTAGTAAAGGATATTGGCAAATAGCCAGGTCGACAAGATGGCGATGATGACCACCATAATCCAGTAGGACTTGCGGCCCTTGAAGAACAGGCCGATGCCGATCAGCAAAATGGCGGCCGGCAGCGGGTTGAACAAAAGCAGAAAGCGCTGCATCGAACCGACGACGCCCAGATTAAACTTGGTCAAATAAATAAAATAAGTTTTGAGCCAAAAAAGGACGACCGCAAAGGCAAAAAAGCCTAGTTTGGTTCTAGTCAGCCAGTGATAAAAATTTTTCACCCTGGACATGGGATACCTCCCCTAAAAATGGTTTCTGACTCCCTATAGTACTATTAAATGGCTATAAAAGTGAACTTGTTTACTCGATTCTTTGGACTTTCTTAGGTTTAAAGCTCCAGCCGAAAATGCCGAGGATCATCCCGAAAAAGTAAGTGGCAAACCGCCAGATGAACATGGCGAGCACCAACTTGGAAGATGACGCGATGAATGTGGAAAAAAGGGTCTGGAAGCTGTATTCCGCCCCGCCGCTGGCCCCCGGAATCGGGACAATTGCCATAAACAGCGTGATCAAAACGTTCATCCGCGTGACGGCAAACCAAGACGACGGCACGTTGAGCGCCAGCAAGACAAAGTAAGGCACTGAGTAAAAGCACAGCATCTGCAAGACCGTCAGGCTGGTCGCAATCACCAGCTTGCGTTTTTCCCGCTTCAGCTTCTGCCCTTCCTGGTAAAAGGTGTCGATCTTGGCCATGGTGGCCTGCTCCCACTTGTCGACCCGCTGGGCGCTGATCATTTTGCGCAGCAGCCGGAACAGTGCTTTGGCCGTTTTTTTGGTAAAACGGTAGGCGAACATGACGGCTAGCAGGAAGGCAATGGAAGTCAGGTGGATTAAAAAGCCGATCATGATGAAGACGGCCAGAGCCTTAAACTTCGTCATGACTAGGCCAAAGCCCGAAAAGATCGCGATCAGGTAGGCGATGAGGACGACGACCTGGTAGATGATAAACTTCATCAAAAGCAAAGACGTCGCCCGGCCGCCTTCGACCCCCATCTGGACAAAAGCTACCAGCTGCGAAGGCTGGCCGCCCGTCGACATCGGGGTGATGGCGTTAAACAGAGCCTGAATCCAGGGGATCCTGATGAAGCCCCAGGCGCTCTTGCGGCCGTCGCCTTGCCGGTGCGCCAGCGTCGCCAGGATGCCGGCCTCGCAGAAGAAGGCGGCGAGCACGATTAATAAGACAAAAAGCAGCCATCCCCAGTTGAGAGAGCCGGCCGCTTTTTTTAATTCGTTAACAGGCGTGTTGTGCAAGTCGCGGTATAAGACAAAGCCGCTGATCAAAAGCACTACTAAAACGCCGATTAAGTGTGATTTCTTCATTACTTGATCTGACCCAGTCTCTTGCCGATTTCGTACTGCTCTGTGTAAAAGGCGCGCCAAATTTGAGCCAGGTGGTCTTCTGAATACTGGGCACTGGCCTGGTTAGATAAGTTGGTGTAGCGCTGGAGCAGGTTTTTGTCGCTGGCAGCCTTTTTCAATTGAGCATTGAGCTCGTCGAAGTCTTTGCCGGACATGTAGTAGCCCGAGATGATGGCTTCGTACAGCGGCAGCGAGCGCAGCAAGACCGGCGTGCCGCAGGAGAAGGCCTCCAGCACGGACATCGGGAACAGCTCGTCAAACGACGGCAGCAGGAACAAGTCAGCCATGTTCAGGTAGTCGACCAGCTGCTCGCGCGGGATGATGCCGGTGAACTTCAAGTTCTTCGGCGGGTTGTCCACGATCTGCTTGTAGTGGTCGTAGCCGTCGGTCAGCTTGCCGAAGGAAAAGCCGCCGGCCCAGATGAACTGCAGGTCGGGGTTGGCTTCAGCCAGTTTGACGAAGTCGTCCACGCCCTTGCGCTGCTGGACCTGGCCGTCGCCTAAGACGACAAACTTGTCCTCGGCGATCCCCAGCTTTTTACGGAAGGCCCGCTTTTGGTCGGCGCTTTCGGTGTAGAACTCGCTTTTGGCGACGAAGTTCGGGATATATTTGACCTTGTCTTCCGGAATGCCGTACTTGACGAGCTTTGGAATGAAGATCGGGTTCACGACGACAATCTGGTCCATCCGCTTGTAAAAGTCGATGACGTACTTGTAGAAAACGGCCTTGGCAGGCTTAGGCAGGTTGATCGACCCTTCCAAAGTCTCCGGCAAAAAGTGGACGTAGCCGATCTTGCGGCCGCGCGCAGGCGAAAAGCTGTTGGCAAAATAAGTCGGGTTGATCGTGTGGTAGTGGGTCAAATCGCTTTTGCCATACTTGTTGATGGTGACGTAGAAGTCGTCGATCAGACGGGTGCGCATCAGCTTGATCAGCTCGTTATAAGCAGAGCCCACGCCCTGGCCGGCAACGGAGTCGGCCTGTGAAAACATATTGATTCTAATCATTGCTTGCCTCTTTTTGCTTAAATCTTGCGATTGTCTCTCGGTAAAAAGAACTTACTTCGCTGCCAAAGTGTTCAGCCGACAAAACTTGCATCTTGTCGGCCAGCACTTGCGGGTGCACCTTGCGCTGCCCGCGCTCCAAATACGACAGGATCTCCTGCAGCATCTGCCGCTTGGTTTCAAAGGTGCTGCCTAATTCTGGCTGGTCGTAGACATAGTCGGTGTAGTCGGTCTTATAGACCACACAAGGCGTGCCTGCCGACAGGGCCTCAATGTAGGTTAAGCCCTGGGTCTCGGTGTCACTAGCTGACACAAACAAGTCGGCCATCCGGTAGTAGTTGCCCGTGTCTTCGTGCGGGATTGGCCCGGCAAAGATGACACAGTCTTCCAGAGTCAGCCGTTCGACTTGGGCCTTGAGTTCGTCGACGTCCGGGCCGTCGCCGGCGATGACGAGCTTGGCCTTTGGGAAGCGGGCGACGATCTCCGGCATGACGGAGAGGATATCGCCGATCTTTTTTTCCGAGGCGATCCGCGAAAGGGTCAAAAGGACTAAGTCATCGGGCTTTAAGCCCAGCTCCGGCCGCACGTCTCGTTTAGGCGTCTCGTTGATGCCGACGACGTCGGCCCCGGTCGGAATGACCTTGATCGGGATTTTAATCTCGTAGCGGTTTAAGAGCTTTTCTACACGCGGGGCTGGCGCGATGACGCCGTCCATGTTGTGCAGGTAGGCCCGGGTGAAGGCCTTGACGTGCACCGGCTTTAATAAGTGGCCATTTAAGACATAGTGGAGGTAGTCCTCATACATCGTGTGGTAGGTGTGCACGGCCGGAATTTTCAGCTGGTGGGCGACGTGCTTGCCGATCGCGCCCATTGAAAACTCGGTCTGGGTGTGGACGATGTCGAGCTTGGCCTTTTTAGCGACCGTCGCAGCCTCAAACATACCCCGCAGGGCGACGCGCCGGTCCGTAAAGGAAATAAAGGGCACGCTGCCAAAGCGGAAGATGTTGGGCTCCACCGTCCCCTTTTCAACATGGGGGTCGGTGGTCGTAAAAATAAAGACGTTATTGCCCTGGGCCTCCAAGGCAGCGGTCAAGGTCTGAATCGAAGTAGCGACCCCGCTGACTTGGGGGAAATAGGTGTCGGTAAAAATGCCAATATTCATTAAATGCCTCCAATACTTCTTTTCATTATAAGGATCTGAGAAAAATCATGCAATTTTGGGCACAAAAAAAGCTCACTTGCAAGAAAGTGAGCTTTTAAATTAATAGCGGTGATCGGGGTCGAACCGATACGTCCAAAAAGGACACCAGATTTTGAGTCTGACGCGTCTGCCAATTCCGCCACACCGCCATGGTATTAAATTAAAACGGTTAAACCGTATGGAAGGCGGGGAGCGGATTCGAACCGCCGATTAAGGTTTTGCAGACCTCTGCCTTACCACTTGGCTACACCGCCAGTATATTCAGATTGATAAACAATTGGGATAGCTGGATTCGAACCAGCGCATGATAGAGTCAAAGTCTATTGCCTTACCACTTGGCTATATCCCAATGTTAGGGCGGAATGTGGGAATCGAACCCACGTGTGTCGGATCCACAAACCGATGTGTTAACCACTTCACCAATTCCGCCATAAAATTTAAACAGGGATAGTAGGAATTGAACCCACACCGACGGTTTTGGAGACCGTAGTTCTACCTTTAAACTATATCCCTATTATGGAGGAGAGTGGATTCGAACCACCGAACTCAGAGAGAGCGGTTTTACAGACCGCCGCGTTTA
>CAJMMO010000006.1 GCA_905214545.1 uncultured bacterium | reverse complement strand
AGTTAAGACTGTTGCTTGGTACGACAACGAATACTCATTCACTTGCCAAATGGTTCGTACTTTGTTGCACTTTGCTACTCTTTAATCATTAATTTCATTTAATGCTTTAATTAAGTGGTAATTGAGAAGGCGGAGGGAAATTCTTCCTTCCGCCTTTTTTTAAAGGATCTGAATGGAGGTCTTTAATCAATGGCAAAATTGATCATCTCTGATCTTGATGTAAAAGGTAAAAAGGTATTGATGCGTGTGGACTTCAACGTCCCAATTCAAAACGGCGTCATCAACGACGACAACAGAATCGTTGCCGCTTTGCCAAGCATCAAGTACATCATTGAACACGGCGGCAAGGCTATCCTGCTCAGCCACTTAGGCAGAATCAAGACCGAAGAAGACAAGAAGGAATTGTCTCTGCGGCCAGTTGCCAAGCGCCTGTCAGAACTGCTGGACAAGCCGGTTGCTTTTGTACCGACTAACGAAGGCAAGGAACTGGAAGACGCCATTGCCAAGATGCAAGACGGCGACGTTCTGTTAATGGAAAACACCAGATTCCAAGACATCGACAACGACTTCGGCAAGCGCGAATCCGGCAACGACCCTAAGCTGGGCGAATACTGGGCAAGCCTTGGCGACATGTTCGTCAACGACGCCTTCGGTACTGCTCACAGAAGCCACGCTTCCAATGTCGGCATCGCCACTGCTATGAAGGCAGAAGGCAAGCCAGTTGCCGGCGGTTTCTTAATTGAAAAGGAAATCAAGTTCTTAGGCAACGCCGTTGACAACCCGGTTCACCCATTCGTAACCATCCTGGGCGGTGCCAAGGTTTCCGACAAGATCGGTGTTATCACCAACCTGATTCCAAAGTCAGACTACATCCTGATCGGCGGCGGCATGGCTTACACCTTCATGGTTGCCCAAGGCAAGACTGTCGGCGAATCCCTGCTTGAAGAAGACAAGGTTGAATTAGCCAAGGACCTGCTGAAGAAGGCCAACGGCAAGATCATCCTGCCAGTCGACACTGTTGTTACTAAGGAATTCAACAAGGACGCCAAGAGCAGAGTTGCCGAAGGCGACATCGCCGATGACGAAATGGGCATGGACATTGGTCCTAAGACCATCGCTTTGTTCAAGGACAAGCTCAAGGGCGCCAAGACTGTTGTCTGGAACGGGCCAATGGGCGTGTTCGAAATGCCGCGCTTTGCAAACGGTACTCTGGAAATCGGCCGTGCTTTAGCTGCTCTGCCTGACGCAATTACCATTGTCGGCGGCGGCGACTCAACTTCAGCCGTTAAGCAACTGGGTATCGCACCTAAGCTGTCACACATTTCAACTGGCGGCGGCGCTTCTCTGCAATACCTGGAAGGCAAGAAGCTGCCAGGCATCGAATGCATTTCTGACAAGTAAAAATTAGGAGGATTTTAAATTATGCGTACACCTATTATCGCTGGGAACTGGAAACTGCACATGAACCCAGAACAAACTTCTGAATTTGTTAAGGCTGTTGCTGACAAGCTGCCAGACCCAAGCAAGGTTGAATCAGTTATCTGTGCACCAGCAGTTGACCTTGACGCTTTGAGAAAAGCTTCAGAAGGCACTGACCTGCACATCGGCGGCGAAAACTGCTACTTCGAAGACGAAGGTGCTTTCACTGGTGAAAACTCACCAATGGTTTTGAAGCAAATGGGCATGGACTACTGCATCATCGGCCACTCAGAACGTCGCGGCTACTTCCACGAAACTGACGAAGACGTTAACAAGAAGGCTAAGGCCATCTTCAAGAACGGCTTGAAGCCAATCATCTGCTGCGGTGAATCACTGGAAACCCGTGAAGCCGGCAAGCAAAACGAATGGGTTGTCAGCCAAATCAAGGCCGCTTTAGCAGGCCTGTCAGCTGAACAAGTTTCAAGCCTGGTTATCGCTTACGAGCCAATCTGGGCTATCGGTACTGGCAAGACCGCTTCTTCAGACCAAGCTGAAGAAATGTGCAAGACCATCCGTGAAACTGTTAAGGACCTGTACGACGAAACCACTGCTGAAAACGTTCGTATCCAATACGGCGGCTCTGTAAAGCCAGCTAACATCAAGGAATTGATGGCTAAGCCGGACATCGACGGCGGCTTGGTCGGCGGCGCATCTCTGAAGCCAGAATCATACTTGGAATTGGTTAACTACCAAGACTAACATTTAACAATTTATTTTTTGACAAGGAGACAGCAATGTCTGTAATTACTGATATTCACGCCCGTGAGGTTCTCGATTCACGCGGCAACCCAACTGTTGAGGCTGAAGTTTACACTGAAGTCGGCGGCTACGGCCGTGCCATCGTGCCATCCGGTGCTTCTACCGGTGAACACGAAGCTGTCGAACTGCGTGACGGCGACGAAAACCGCTTTGGCGGCAAGGGCGTTTTAAAGGCCGTTGACAACGTTAACGGTGAAATCGCCAAGGCTGTCATCGGCCTGGACGTCACTGACCAGCGTTTGATCGACCAAACCATGATCAAGCTGGACGGCACTCCAAACAAGGGCCGTCTTGGTGCCAACGCTATCTTGAGCGTTTCTCTGGCCAGTGCCCGCGCTGCTGCTGACGAATTAGGCATGCCTTTGTACCAATACTTAGGCGGTCCTAACTCCCACGTTCTGCCAACCCCAATGATGAACGTCATCAACGGCGGCCAACACGCCAACAACAACGTCGACATCCAGGAATTTATGATCATGCCTGTCGGCGCTCACTCAATGCACGAAGCAGTGCGCATGGGTGCTGAAACTTTCCAAAACCTGAAGCAGATTTTGCAAGAACGCGGTGAAACCACTGCTGTCGGCGACGAAGGCGGTTTTGCGCCAAACCTGAAGAACAACGAAGAGCCTTTCGAAATTCTGGTAGAAGCAATTCAACGTGCAGGCTACAAGCCGGGCCAAGACATTGCTATCGCCTGCGACTGTGCCGCTTCCGAATTCTACAACAAGGAAACCCACAAGTACGTCACTGTTGCTGACGGCCGCGAATACACTGCCGAAGAATGGACTTCCCTGATTGAAGACTTGGTTGACAAGTACCCGATCATCTCAGTGGAAGACCCGCTTGACGAAAACGAATGGGACGACTGGCGTGCTTTGACTGAACGCTTAGGCAAGAAGGTACAAATTGTCGGCGACGACTTGTTTGTAACTAACACCAACTACCTGGAAAAGGGTATCAAGTTAGGTGTTGCCAACGCGATCTTAATCAAGGTTAACCAAATCGGTACCTTGACCGAAACTTTCGACGCCATCGAAATGGCTAAGGAAGCCGGCTACACTGCTATCGTTTCCCACCGTTCAGGCGAAACCGAAGACACCACGATTGCTGACCTGGTTGTTGCTACTAACGCAGGCCAAATCAAGACTGGTTCTATGAGCAGAACTGACCGGATTGCCAAGTACAACCAATTGATGCGGATTGAAGAAGAATTGGATTCAGCCGCTGAGTACAAGGGCATCCGCAGCTTCTACAACTTAGGCAAGCAATTCGACTAAGCCTGATTTTAAGAAAAGCATCCTGCGCCAGCAGGGTGCTTTTTTTGTTTTTTCACTAGCCGCTAAATTGTGGTAAAATATTTAACGTAATTCGTATTCTTTGGAGGTAGCGCATGTATAACGTGATTATGACGTTACTGATCATCGTTTCGATCTTGATCATTATTGCGACGATGATGCAACCACAAAAGCAGCAGGACGCCTTGAACGCACTGTCTGGCGGTGCTGTATTCAGCGGACAGACTAAGAAGCGCGGCTTCGAAGCGCTGATGGAAAAAATCACTTCGGTGCTGCTGGTCCTGTTTTTCGCTTTTGCCTTTATTTTGGCATTAATGTCATCTAAGTAAGCTACGCCTCCCGATCAAACAGGGAGGCTTTTTCTTTTTTTGAGGTGAATTTATGGCACAAGATGAACGCGTCTTGGCTAATATTTTAGAAATTTTTCGGCTTAACCCCAGCCACAAATTCAATGTTGACGAGTTGGAGCACCAAGCAAAGCGCAAGCACATCACCAACTTTACTCACTTAATCCGCAGCCTGTCTTTTTTGGAACAGAGCAAGCAGATCATCACGGACGGCGAGGGCAACTACCAGCTGGCCAGCGTTGACAAGGAAGTTGAGGGTAATTTCAGAGCCAACGACAAGGGCTTCGGCTTTGTCAGACTGGACGATGAAAATGCCGACGACATCTTTATCGGCCGAGACAACACCAAGTTTGCCGTCGACGGCGACCGGGTGAAAGTCAAAGTCATCGCCAACGGCAACCCGTGGAATGGCAAGGGCCCGGAAGGCAAGGTCGTCGAGATCTTGGAACACGGCGCTGAGGAAATAGTGGGCGAATACCTCCCATATTCCGACGTGCAAGTCACGAAGACCGGCTTTTTAGGCTATGTCACCAGCCAAAACAAGAAGCTGAGCAAGTACCGGGTCTTGGTCACTAAAGACGGCCTGGAGCCGCAAATGCACGACATGGTCAAAGTCTCCGTGAAGGACTACCCAAACGCTGACCACCCAGACACCATGACCGGGGCCGTTGTCTTGGTCATCGGGAACAAGAACGACCCGGGCGTCGACATCATGTCGATTGTGGCCGACCACGACATCCGCACTGAATGGCCGGAAGACGCGCTGGCCCAAGCCAACGCAATCCCAGACCACGTCACTGACGAGGAGAAAAAAGGCCGCGTCGACATCACCGACCAGCCTGCTGTCACCATCGACGGCGACGACTCCAAGGACTTTGACGACGCCGTCGTCTGCTGGCAGCTGCCAAACGGCAACTACCACTTGGGCGTCCACATCGCCGACGTCTCCCACTACGTGCACGAACACAGCCCGCTGGACAAGGAAGCCTTTGCCCGCGGCAACTCGACCTACCTGGTCGACCGGGTGATCCCGATGCTGCCGTTCAGACTGTCTAACGGCATCTGTTCCTTAAACGAAGGCGTCGACCGGCTGGTCCTGTCCTGCGACATGGAGATCACGCCGGAAGGCAAGCGCGTCAGCTACAGCATCCACCCGTCAGTCATGCGCAGCCACGGCCGGCTGACCTACAGCAAGGTCAACAAGACTTTGGCCGGCGAAATGGACGGCTTGGAAGACAAGTACCATAAGCTGGCCCCGATGCTCCAGCAGATGGCAACTTTGCACGAAGCACTGTACAAGCAGCGCCACGCCCGCGGGGCCATCGACTTTGAAGAGCCGGAAGCAAAGATCATCGTGGACGAGCAGGGCAAGCCGCTCGACATCGTGCTGCACAACCGCGGCACGGCCGAAAAGATGATCGAATCCTTCATGCTGATGGCCAACGAGACGGTTGCCGAAGACTACTATAAAAAGCAGCTGCCGTTCTTGTACCGTGTGCACGAAACGCCAGACGGCGAAAAGATGAGCGACTTCTTCTCCTTCATCTCAGCTTTGGGCGTCACCGCCAGCGCGGACCCGAACCACGTCAAGCCGATCGACCTGCAGCGGGTGGTCACTAAGACCGAAGGCACGCCGGAAGAGGCCGTCATCCAGATGGTCATGCTGCGCAGCTTGAAGCAGGCGCACTATTCCGAACAGCCTTTAGGCCACTTCGGCCTGGCTGCCAAGTTCTACACCCACTTCACTTCGCCGATCCGCCGCTACTCCGACTTGATGGTCCACCGGATGATCCATGCCTACCATGACGAAGGCACTGGTAAAAAGGTCCGCAATCACTTCCAGGAAGTGCTGCCAGACGTCGCTGTCCAGACTTCGACGCAAGAGCGCCGCAGTGTCGACACCGAGCGCAGCGTCGACGACCTGAAGATGACCGAATACATGGCCGACAAGGTAGGCCAGCACTTCGACGCCGTCGTTTCTTCCGTCACCAGCTTTGGCATGTTCATCCAGCTGCCAAACACGGTTGAAGGCTTGATCCACATTTCAAACCTGAACGACGACTACTACACCTTCAACGAGCGCTCTTTGACCTTAACCGGCCGCGGCACGCACCGCACCTTCAAGATCGGGATGCCGATCAAGGTGACCTTGATCAACGCCAACGTCGAACAGCACCAGCTGGACTTTGAGCTCTACGACCCAAACGCCAAGGAAAAAAAGCCTGAGCGTTTAGAAAAAGACAATCGCCGTTACCACAACAATTATCACTATCAAAGACGCGGCCGCGGGGGCAGACAAGGCCAAAATAAGGGCCATGACCGCAGACGTCCGCGCCGCAACCGTCAGAGAGGCTGATTTTAAGTGAAGAAGCATGAACAACCAGCCCTGGCTCAAAACAAGAAGGCCGGCCACGATTACTTCATCAAGGAGACGATCGAGGCCGGTCTTGCTCTAACCGGGACTGAAATTAAATCCGTCCGCGCGCGCCGCATCAACTTAAAAGACGGCTACGTGCAGATTATCAATGGCAATGCTCTGCTGGAAAACGTGCACATCAGCGAGTATAAGCAGGGCAACCGCTATAACCACGACCCGCTCCGCAGCCGGCAGCTGCTGCTCCATAAAAAAGAGATTGCGCGCTTAGCAGGCCTGCAGGCAGAGCAGGGGATCGCGATCGTGCCGCTGAAGGTTTACCTGAAGCACGGCTTCGCCAAAGTTTTGCTTGGCGTTGGCAAAGGTAAGAAGCAGTACGATAAAAGAGAAAAAATTAAAAAACGGGATATCGATCGCAAGATCAAACGTACTTACGGCATTTAGCTCGGCGAGCCGCCGAGAGGAATCCAGTCGTGGCGGGGGTTCATTTCAAAATACCCCCGTTTTTTAGTCCACTTTTTAAAATGCTATTCTGAGACTGTCGAAAGAAATAGCAAAATAAAATAACAAAAAAGGACTAAAAATCATGAATTTGCAACGATTGGCGACGATTTTAAAGGCGGATTTGGGCCAGCAGCTGGATGCGGCCTACAGCGTGGCTGCTTTTTGCCGGCACGCCCAGATCACCCGCAGCCGGTTTTACCGCTGCTACGATTCCTTAGCTTCCTTTGCGGCCTCCTGCCTGCTGTTGGAAGTCCGTGCCTGCCTGGCACAAAACTGCGCCGCAGGCCAGCTGGCCGCCTTGCTGGACCTGATCGGTAGCAACCAGACTTATTTTTCCAATTTAAAAAAGCTCCTGTTCAACCGCCACAATACGGTGGCAAAGCTTGAACAGGAGTTTTTAAAGAGTATGCAGGCTTATGGCCCTGTCAGCAAGCGCGAGGCCCAGGTGATCTTCCGCCTGCTGGCTTATTGGGTGCTCACTGACTGCCAAGACAGCCAGCGGCAGGTGTTAGAGCAGCTGCGCTGGGTTGAAAACTAGCAGTCGTCTAAGGACAGCTTGCTGGGGAACAGGTCCGGCAGGGTCAATTCTTTCAGGTTCCAGCTGGAAACAAGCGCGCTGGCGAGCAGGACGGCCGGAACCGCGCTTTTTTCTTTGATCCAGCAGCGGGCGACGGGGCCGCCGGGCTGCACCGTCTTGGTGATCTCGGCTTCGGTGGCCAGGCCTTTTTTAAAGCTGTAGACCTGGCTTTCGGCGTTGCCGTAGACCCAGTATTTAAAACGCGACATGTAAAAAAGAGAAACCGCCTGGCCGGGCAGCTTAGACACGGTCACGAGCGGCTGGCCGACGACATCGATCGTAAAGATCTGTTTGCGGCTTTTTTCTTTGGTCGCAGGAAAAAGGCGGCCTGTTTCTTGCCGGCTGGCGTCGGTGAGGTAGATGGTCTGGCCGGGGTTGGCGAGGCTGCCGCGCAAGACGAACACCAGCTGCCCATCCGCGTCAAGGATCGGCATGCGGCCTAAGAACGGCTGCTGCTTAAGCATGATCGTATAGTCCATCGCCACTCATCTTCCTCATTAGCTTGATTAAACTTTCTTTGTCATTTTCATGATAACATAGTAGGCAGAGTACAAAGTGGGAAGATGAACTGAAGATGAAACACATAATCGGCAATGATTGGGATGAGGTGTTAGCCCCTGTTTTTGACAGCCAGGGCTACCAAGAACTGCGTGCTTTTTTAAAAGAAGAGTACACGCATAAAAAAATCTATCCCGACATGTACCACATTTTCACGGCCTTTAAACTGACGCCTTTTGCCAAAACCAAGGTTGTGATCCTGGGCCAGGACCCCTACCATAACCCGGGGCAGGCCAACGGGATGAGCTTTTCGGTGCTACCGGGCACCCAGTTGCCGCCGTCCTTGGTCAACATCTACAAAGAGCTGGCTGACGACGTCGGCTGCATGCCGGTCAAACACGGCTACCTGAAGGCCTGGGCCGACCAGGGGGTCTTGCTGCTCAATGCAGTTTTGACTGTGCCCTACGGCAACGCCAACGGCCACCAGGGCAAGGGCTGGGAAGCGGTGACCGACCAGGCCATCAAGGCGCTGAGCGAGCGCGGCCAGGTGGTCTTCATCCTCTGGGGCGCTTTTGCCCAGAAAAAGATCCCGCTGATTGACCTCAGCAAAAACGCCGTCATCAAGTCGGCTCACCCCAGTCCGCTTTCGGCTAACCGCGGCTTTTTCGGCTCGCGGCCATTTTCCCGCTGCAATGATGCTCTAAAGCATTTCGGCAAGACACCGATCGACTGGCAGCTGCCGCTCACGGTGCGTCCGCAAGATCTCGCATAGGAGGCAAAATGAAACTTTTTGATCGTTTAAAACAGCGTGCAATGCAAAATAAGAAGACCATTGTTTTTCCAGAAGGCACCGAACCGCGTGTGTTGAAGGCTGTTGCCCGTTTGCAGCAGGAAAACCTGGTGCAGGCAATTCTGCTGGGCAAACAAAGTGACATCGCGGCCCAAGCCGATAAGCTCGGCCTGGACTTGACCGGCGTGCAGACTATTGACCCGGACAACTACGCAGACTACGACAAAATGTGCGCCGACTTTGTCGAACGGCGTGCGGGCAAGAACACTTTGGAGCAGGCCCAAGAGTGGCTGAAAGAACCCAGCTACTTCGGTACGATGCTGGTCTATGAAAAAATTGCCGACGGCATGGTTTCCGGGGCTGTGCACTCAACCGCCAACACCGTGCGGCCAGCTCTGCAGATCATCAAGACCAAGCCGGGCCAAAAACGGGTGTCCGGCGCGATGCTCTTGGAAAAAGGGTCTGAGCTGCTAGTCTTCGCCGACTGTGCCATGAACATCGACCCAGACAGCGCAACCTTGGCCGAAATTGCGCGCCAGTCGGCTACTACCGCCAAGATGGCAGGTTTGGAACCCCAAATTGCCATGCTGAGCTTTTCAACTAAGGGCTCGGCCAAAAGCCCGCTGGTCGACAAGGTGACCAAGGCCACGGAACTGGCTCACGAACAAGACCCGGACCTGGCCTTAGACGGCGAGTTGCAATTTGACGCAGCCTACGTGCCGGAAGTCGGCAGCCTGAAAGCGCCTGACTCCAAAGTGGCAGGGCACGCCAACGTCTTTGTCTTCCCAGACCTGCAAGCCGCCAACATCGGCTACAAGATCGCCCAGCGCTTAGGCGGCTACACGGCCGTCGGCCCGGTCTTGCAAGGCCTGGCTGCGCCGATCAACGACCTGTCGCGCGGCGCCAAGGTTGAAGATATTTACCTGACCGGCGTCTTGACCGCCGCCCAGGCGCAGGAGGACTAGCCGATGACAGAGACAATGCATATCGATTCTGCCGAAGCGATGATCGCTTTGGGCAAAAAAATAGGCGCCGCTTCTAAAGGCGGCGACCTGCTGCTGTTATCCGGCGACTTAGGCGCCGGCAAGACCACTTTGACGAAGGGCATTGCCGCAGCCTTGGGCATCCGCCGGCCTGTCAAAAGTCCGACCTTCACGATCGTGCGCGAGTACCGCGAAGGCAAGATGCCTCTTTTTCACATGGACATGTACCGGCTCGAAGACGGCGACTTATCCAGCATCGACCTGCCGGGCTACTTGGCTGCCGGCGGGCTGATCGTCATGGAGTGGCCGCAATACGTCAAAGACCAGCTGCCGCACGAGTTTTTGGAATTGACCCTGCGCCGGGTCGACGACAGCTGGGATTCCACCAAAAGAACTGTGAGCGTCAAGGCCGTGGGGCCGCGCGCACAGCAATGGTGGGACGACATTAAATCTGCTTAATAAATTTTTCAATGGGCTCACGGCCCATTTTTTTGTACTCGCTGATCAGGATCTCGGCACAAGCCTCGCTGTCGCTCAAGGCGTTGTGGTGGTGCCATAAGTCAGCGCCGACGGCGGCAGAGACAGTCTGCAGCTTGTAGTTTTTCAGGCCCGGCTCAAAGCGGCGGGCGGTCGCCAGGGTGTCGATCAGGCTGTAGTGCGGGCGGCGGATGCCGTAGCGGGCTAGCGACTTGGCCAAGACGTTGGCGTCAAAGCGCGCGTTGTGGGCGGCCACCAGCATCCCCGGCCGGAACAGCCCGCTGATCTTGGCCCAGACTTCTTCCATGGTCGGCGCGTCTTTGACATCGTCCGCCGTGATCTGGTGGATCTTGATGTTGCGGGCGTCAAAGGTCATCTGCGGGTTGATGACGCTGTAAAAACGGTCGACGATTTCATTATTTTGCACGACCACTAAGGCCAGCGAGCAGGCGCTTTCGGGATAGCGGTTGGCGGTTTCAAAGTCCATTGCTACGAAGTTCATCTTGGTCTCCTTGTCTTTTATAAAAGTATTATACATTAATGTTTAAAACAGTCCTTTGCGGTATGATATTAGGTGCTGAACATGAAAAAAGGAGTGCGGGCAATTGCTGAAAATTGAAGATCCCAAGATTAATATTCGCGAAAACGTGCCTTTAAGCCGTTTTTCTTTTACCGAAACCGGCGGCCCAGCCGAGATGCTGGCCTTTCCTGAAAATGTCGACCAGGTCAAAACGCTGGTTGCAGCCTGCCGTGAGCAGGATGTGCCGCTGACGGTGATCGGCAATGCCTCAAACCTGATCATCCGCGACGGCGGCATCAAGGGCTTGACGATTATCATGACTAAGATGAAAGAGATCAAGGTCGCAGGCGACCTGGTCACGGCCCAAGCCGGGGCTCGGATCATCGATACCTCCTTTGCTGCCGGCCATGCCGGCTTAAGCGGCCTGGAGTTTGCGGCCGGCATCCCCGGCTCAGTCGGCGGGGCGGTCTTCATGAACGCCGGCGCTTACGGCGGCGAGACCAAGGACTGCTTTTACGAGACCACGGTTTTGACGCGCGCAGGCGAGATCAAGACCTACAATCACGACCAGATGGACTTTTCCTACCGCCACTCCGTGCTGCAGGAAAACGGTGACATCGTGTTAAGTGCTTCCTTTAAGTTAAAGCGCGGCGATAGGAGAGTCATCTTAGACCAGATGAACTATCTGAACGCGCTGCGCCGGTTTAAACAGCCGCTGGACTACCCGTCCTGCGGGTCCGTCTTCAAGCGCCCTAAGGGCCACTTCGTAGGCCCGATGATCATCGCCGCAGGGCTGCAAGGCAGCCACGTCGGCGGTGCGCAGAACTCTAACAAGCACGCCGGCTTCATCATCAACACCGGCGGGGCCACAGCCACCGACTACTTAGGCGAAATTCACAAGATCCAGAAAGGGGTCAAGGCCAAGTTCGACGTGGACCTGCATACTGAAGTCAGAATTATCGGCGAAGAGGCTTAGCCAATCATGAGCTGCAAGCACTTGCTTGCGGCTTTTTTTAAAGGAAAAAAAGCAATGAAAGTAATCGAGTTGAAGGGCATTAGCAAGCGTTACGACGACGGCTTCACTGCCTTGCGTGACATCAATTTGGAGCTGGAGGCCGGCAAGTTCTACTCGCTGCTGGGGCCGTCCGGTTCCGGCAAGACCACGATCTTGCGCATCATTGCCGGCTTCGTGCAGCCCAGCACGGGGCAGATCTTGTATCAGGGCAAGGACATCACCAAGCTGGCGCCTGCCCAGCGGCCGGTCAACACCGTCTTCCAAAACTACGCGCTGTTCCCGCACATGAACGTCTTTGAAAATATCGCCTTCGGCCTGCGTTTGAAAAAGCTGCCGGCCAAGGAGATCAAGAAAAAAGTGGCGGGGATGCTGCAGCTGGTCGAACTGCAAGGATTTGAAAAAAGGATGCCGAAGGAATTGTCCGGCGGCCAGCAGCAGCGCGTGGCGATTGCCCGCGCGCTGGTCAACGAGCCGCAGGTCCTGCTGTTAGACGAAAGCCTGTCGGCCTTAGACAAGCGCTTGCGCAAGAACATGCAGTTTGAGCTGCGCCGGATCCAAAAAGAGCTGGGCATCACTTTCGTCTTTGTCACCCACGACCAGGAAGAGGCGCTGTCCGTCAGCGACGAGATATTCGTCGTAAACAAGGGCCAGATCCAGCAGTCGGGTTCGCCCGTGGCCATCTACGACGAGCCGGTCAACGGCTTTGTCGCGCGCTTTATCGGGGACTCTAACATCATGCCCGGCCACATGGTCAAGGACTTTGAAGTCGAGTTTGCCAACCGCCGCTTTGCCTGCGTCGACGCCGGCATCCCCGCCAACGAAAGCGTGCAAGTCGTGCTGCGGCCCGAGGACCTGCAGATCGTGGCGCCCGAGCGCGGCAAGATCTCGGTCAAGGTGGAAAGCGAGCTGTTTTTAGGCGACCACTTTGAGATCAAGGCGGTCGACGACGGCCAAAACGACTGGCTGATCCAGGCCAACCAAAAAGTCGTGCCGGGGCAGGTCTACGGGCTCACTTTTGCCCCAGACGACATCCACGTCATGCGCTTTGGCGAATCCGAAGAAGACTTCGACGAACGGCTGGGCCAATACGAAGACAACCCGGGGGAGCGGTCATGAAAAAACAAAAAACGCTTTTTGTGCTGCCTTACGTCGTCTGGCTGTTCTTGTTCGTCCTAGCGCCGCTGGTGCTGATCGCCTATGAGGCATTCACCAACACCGCCGGACACTTCAGCCTGATAAACTTGACGACGGTGGCCGGCAACGGCATCTTCTTGCGGATGATGCTCAACTCCTTTTTATACGCGCTGCTGATCACCTTGGTGACGGGCCTGATTTCCTACCCCGTGGCCTACATCATCAGCAAGCTGAAAAACCAGCAGCTCTGGCTTTTGCTCATCATCCTGCCGACCTGGGTCAACCTGCTGCTGAAGACCTACGCCTTTATTGGCATCTTCAGCTCGCATGGCATGATCGACAACTTTTTAAGGCTGTTTGGGGTCGCGCCCGTCCAGTTTTTGTTCACCGACTTTTCTTTTGTCGTCGTCGCTTCCTATATTGAAATACCGTTCATGGTCCTGCCGATCTATGATGCAATCAAGGGCATCGACCCCGCGCTGGTCGAAGCGGCCGCCGACTTGGGGGCCAACCGCTGGCAGATTTTCAGCCGCGTGATCTGGCCCTTATCTTTGTCGGGGGTCAAGGCCGGCGTCCAGGCTGTCTTTATTCCGTCCCTGTCTTTGTTTATGATTACAAGGCTCATCGGCGGCAACAAGGTCATCACCTTGGGGACCGCGATCGAAGAGTACTTTTTGACGACAATGAACTGGCACCTGGGCTCGATGATCGGCGTGATCTTGATTCTGCTGATGATCTTGACCTTGCTTGTGACCAACTCGAAGGATAATTGAGATGCGTAAATTTATCAGCCGCTTGTACTTGGCAGCGGTCCTGCTGCTTTTGTACCTGCCAATTTTTTATTTGATCTACTATTCTTTTTCCAGCGGCAACAACATGAACTCGTTTGCGGGCTTCAGCCTGGTGCACTACCGCGAACTGCTGGCCGACAAGAACCTGCTGGCAATTTTCCTGCAGACGATCGGCCTGGCGCTCATTTCCGGCCTGCTGGCGACCATCATCGGCACGGGCGGCGCCTTGGGCGTTTACTGGCTGAAAAATAAAAAGCTGAAAAATGCCACCTTGGTCTTAAACAATATTTTGCTGGTATCGCCCGACGTCATCATCGGGGCCAGCTTCCTGGTGCTGTTTACGGCATTGGGCATTTCCTTGAGCTTTGTCTCGGTCTTGCTCAGCCACGTCGCTTTTTCGATCCCGATCGTGCTGTTAATGGTGCTGCCGCGCTTGCAGCAGCTGGACCCGTCCTTGGTTGACGCGGCCCAGGACCTAGGCGCCAGCCCCAGCCAGGTCTTAAGCAAGGTGATCTTGCCGGAGCTGGTGCCGGGGATCTTCAGCGGCCTGTTTATGGCGATGACCTACTCGCTGGATGACTTCGCCGTCACTTTTTTCGTCACAGGCAACGGCTTTACCACGCTGTCGGTGGAAATTTATTCGCGGGCGCGGCAGGGCATCAGCCTGGAGATCAACGCCTTGAGCACGCTGATGGTCTTAGTTGTCTTGCTGTTTGCCGGCGGCTATTATGCCATCAGTAAGAAAACCGGCAGCGATTTTGGTGAAAACAAAGGGAACCTGCTATGAAAAAGATCATTTATGCCGCTTTGGGCCTGCTGTTAGCCGGCCTGGCCTGTTTTGGCGGCGCGCGGCTTTTGCAGAAAACGCCCAAGCCCGGCAGCCACACCTTGGTCATTTATAATTGGGGCGACTACGTAGCGCCTAGTTTATTAAAAAAGTTTGAGCGCGAGACCGGCTATGAGGTCAGCTACCAGACTTTCGACTCAAACGAAGCCATGCTGACGAAGATCCGGCAGGGCGGCACCCACTTCGACATCGCGGTGCCGTCGGACTACACGATCGCCAAGATGCGCAAAGAGCACCTCTTAAACCGCCTGGACCAAAGCCAGCTGCCGAACATGAAGTATGTCGGCACCAGCTTTTTAAACAAGTCCTTTGACCCGCACAACAACTACTCGGTCCCTTATTTTTGGGGCACCTTGGGCATCGTCTACAACGACCAGTTCGTGAAAAAAAGCGAGGTGGACCACTGGAATGACCTCTGGCAACCGGGTCTGCGCGACTCGGTCATGCTGGTGGACTCGGCCCGCGACGTGCTCGGCTTTGCCTTGCTGTCGCAGGGCGAGTCGCTGAACACGACTAACGCCGTCCAGCTGCGCGTGGCCGCTGCCAAGCTCAACGAGCTGCAGCCCAACGTCAAGGCGATCGTGGCCGACGAGATCAAGATGTACATGGAGCAGGGCGACGCCAAGGTCGCGGTGACCTGGTCGGGCGAAGCCCAGCAGATGATCGCCGTCAACCGCCACCTGCACTACGTAGTCCCGCAAGAAGGGTCCAACCTCTGGTTTGACAACCTGGTGATCCCGAAGGGCGCCCGCAACAAAAAGGCGGCCTACGCCTTCATCAACTTCATGCTGCGGCCGGAAAACGCCGCGGCCAACGCCAAGTACGTCGGCTATTCGACGCCGGTTCCAAAAGCCCAGGAGCTTTTGCAAAAAGAGGGCAGCTTTGACCCGCAGTTTTATCCAAAACCGGACCAGCTGGCCAAGCTGCAGGTGTTCAAAAACTTATCGCCGGCGCAGGTGCAGGAATATAACGACCTGTTTTTGAATTTTAAAATGAACACCCGTTAAAAGCGGATTTTTTGTATAATGAAAGCGGTGGAAATATCATGAATACAAGCTTTCAGCATATCTTTTCTTATACAAATTTGATGGGCCTTCTTGATATTTTGATCGTGTGGTACATCATCTACCACTTGATCCTGCTTATCAAAGGCACCAAGGCTGTCCAGCTGGCCAAAGGGATTGCGATCATCGTCGTGATCAGGCTGGCAGCCGGCTTTTTACATCTTTACACGCTGACCTTTTTGGTCGACCAGGTCTTGTCTTGGTCGGTCATCGGCGTCATCGTCATCTTCCAGCCGGAAATTCGGCGCGGGCTGGAAAAATTAGGGCGGTCGCCGTTTTTCGGCTCGTCCGGTCCTAAAAGCGCCCAGGCCAGCTCGGAGAAGTTTGTCAAAGAGCTCGACAAGGCGATCCAGTATATGTCAAAAAGGCGGATCGGCGCTTTAATTACCATTCAGCGCAACACCGGCCTGGAGGACTACATGGAAACCGGGATCCCGATCGATGCCGAAACCACGGGCGAGCTTTTGATCAACATCTTTATTCCAAACACGCCTCTGCACGACGGGGCCGTGATCATCAAGGACGGCCGTGTGGCGGTCGCAGCGGCCTACCTGCCGCTGTCTGACAGCAACACGATTCCGAAAAAGCTCGGGACCAGACACCGGGCCGCGGTCGGCATCTCCGAGGTGACCGACGCCATCACGATCGTGGTTTCAGAAGAAACCGGCGGCGTGACGATCACTAACAACAACCGGCTGATGCTCGACTTAAGCCGCGAGGAATACATGAAGTTCCTGCGGGCCCAGTTCGTCCAGCCGGCTGCTAAAGAGGGCTCGCGATTGGAAAAGTTTTTCAAGCACTTTTGGAAGTGGGGCGCAGATAAGTGAAAAAGTTTTTTAACAGCAACGCTTTTTACAGTATTCTCGCCTTGCTGTGCGCGATCCTGCTGTCGGTCTACACGAACAATTCGCGTTCGGGCCTAGCCTTTCAGCAGCAGCGGCCTAAGACGATGCAGACTGCGACGCGGACGCAGACTATTTCGGTGCCGCTGCAGGTTTCCGTCGACGCGGACCGCTACTACGTGGTCGGCTATCCGGAAAAGGTCAAGATCACCTTGGAAGGTTCCGCCGCGCTGGTGACCTCCACCGTCAACACGCGCAGCTTCCGGGTCTACATCGACATCACCAAGGCGTCCGTCGGCAAGCACACGGTGCCGGTCAAGGTCAGCGGGCTCAGCAAGCAGTTGAAATACTCTATTAAACCTAGTAAAGTCAGGGTCAATGTGCAAAAGCGAAAAACGCGCACGATGCCTGTTCAAATAGAGTATAATAAAAATGCTGTCGCTAAGGGCTATACCATTGGCACGGCCACCAGCGATCCGCGTGTTGTCACCGTGGCCGGTTCGGTCAGCGAAATGAAAGAACTGCACAGCGTGACGGCGCGCCTGAACCTGAGCAAAGGCGTCCGGCAGACGGTCAGCCAGCAGGTCATCCTGACGGCGACCGACAAGAACGGCAAGCCGCTCAACGTCGTGATCGACCCAGCCACCGTGCTGGTCAAACTGCCGATCAAGGCTTACCACAAGGACGTCAAGGTAAAGCTGGCGACCAGCCACGAGCAGGCAAATAAGATTTACTCCTTGACTGCAAAGCAGAGTAGGGTCAGACTTTATGGGTCTAAAAAAGCTCTGAAAAAAATCAGCCAGGTCAACGTCAACGTCGACTTGGCCGACGTCAAACAGACCGGCACCTACCGCTACAAGGCAGAGCTGCCTGAAGGCGTCGCTAAAGCCGACCCTGCTGAGGTGGCAGTCAAGATCAGAGTTGCCGGCAGTTCGCCTGTCGACCGCAATTAAGCAAGAAAAAATATTTAAGAGAGGTAGTTAAGCAATGTTGAAATATTTTGGTACTGACGGTGTGCGTGGTATTGCAAACGCTGTATTGACCCCAGAAATGGCTTTCAAACTGGGCCGTTGCGGCGGCTATGTTTTGACCAAGCACAAGAAGGACAAGTCTGAAGCTCCTAAAGTTTTAGTTGCTCGCGACACCCGTATTTCTGGTCAGATGCTGCAATACTCACTGATCTCCGGTCTGCTGTCAGTCGGGATTGAAGTTTTAAACATCGGCGTCATGACTACCCCAGGCGTTTCCTACCTGATCAGAGCGCAAGGCGCAGATGCCGGGATTCAAGTTTCAGCATCACACAACCCGGTTGAAGACAACGGGATCAAGTTCTTCGGCGGCGACGGCTACAAGCTGTCAGACGCAGTCGAAGAAGAAATTGAAAAACTGATCGACGCCCCAGAAGACAAGCTGCCGCGTCCATCAGCAAAGGGCCTGGGCGTTGTTGAAGAATTCCCAGAAGGCAGCTCCAAGTACCTGCAATTTATCGAACAAACTATTCCAGAAGACCTGGACGGCATTAAGGTCGTTGTCGACGGCGCTAACGGTGCCGCAAGCAAGCTGATTTCTCGTCTGTTTGCAGACTTGAACATCGACTTCACCACCATTGCCACTAACCCTAACGGCTTGAACATCAACGACCACGTTGGTGCTACCCACACTAAGAAGCTGCAAGAAGAAGTTGTGAAGCAGCACGCCCAAGTCGGCCTGGCCTTCGACGGCGACGCTGACCGCTGCATCGCAGTTGACGAAAACGGCAACGAAGTTGACGGCGACCACATCATGTACATCCTCGGCAACTTCATGGCTCAACACGGCCGCTTGAAGAAGGACACCATCGTTACTACTGTCATGAGCAACTTCGGCCTGAAGAAGGCTTTGGAAGCTGAAGGCATGCACAACGTCCGCACCAAGGTCGGCGACCGTTACGTTTCAGAAGAAATGATCAAGAACGGCTACAACCTGGGCGGCGAGCAATCAGGCCACGTCATCATGTTTGACTACCACATCACCGGTGACGGCATGCTGACTGGTCTGCACCTGCTGTACGTCATGAAGCAAACCGGCAAGTCCCTGTCAGAATTGCTGGAAGGCTTCAAGGACTACCCGCAACGCTTAATCAACGTGCCGGTTCACGACAAAGACTCATGGCATGAAAACAAGGCCATCAAGGAAGTCATCGATACTGTTGAAAAAGAACTGGGCGATGACGGCCGCGTCTTGGTAAGACCATCAGGCACTCAGCAATTGCTGCGGGTAATGACTGAAGGCCCAACCCAAGAAAAAGTTGATGAATACACGGAAAGAATTGCTGCCGTGGTCAAAGATGAAATGGGTATCGATGACGAAGATAATTAAGGGCAATTAGCTTGAAAAGGATCCTGCGTCAGCAGGGTCTTTTTTTATCTTTTCGACTAGACCAATTTTTAAAAGAGGGCAGGGAGCAATCGCTTGACCCCCTATGGAATAATCGCTAATATAAAGCTTGTTAAATTTTGAAACTAAGTTGATAATGCTAAATAAGGGAGTTAGACCAATTAGGCTGGCTCTATTCAAAGGAGAAAAAATATGTGTGGTATTGTAGGAGTTGTTGGTAAGCCGGCTCGCGAAGTTATTCTGAACGGTTTGAAAAACTTGGAATACCGCGGCTACGACTCAGCTGGGATTTATCTCAATGATTTAGCTGGCCACCAATACCTGACCAAGGCCGTAGGCCGGATTAAGAACTTGGAAGCTGAACTGACCCCTGACGAGCAAGGCTTAGTCGGGATTGGTCACACCCGTTGGGCAACTCACGGCAAACCAACTGTTGCCAACGCTCACCCGCAATTTTCTTCCGACAAGCGTTTTTACCTGGTCCACAATGGTGTGATCGAAAACTACGCTGACTTGAAGGAAAAGTACCTGGCAGGCGTCAAGTTTGCTTCCGACACCGACACCGAAGTTGCAGTGCAGCTGGTCGACAAGTTTGCCAAAGACGGCCTGTCCTCATTTGAGGCCTTTAAAAAGGCTGTCCGCCTGATCGAAGGCTCTTACGCCTTTTTACTGGTTGACTCTGAAAACCCAGAGCACATCTTCATCGCCAAGAACAAGAGCCCGATGATGCTGGGCTTGGGCGCCGGTTTTAACATTATCGCTTCTGACGCAGTTTCAGTTTTGGACCAAACCAAGACCTTCGTTAACCTGCAAGACGGCGACGTAGCCGACGTCACTAAAGACAACGTCGTCATTGAAAACGCTGAGGGTGAAAAAGTCGACCGTCCGGCCAAGGAATTGGACATCGACCCGAATGCTGCTTCCAAGGGCACTTACGAATTCTACATGCTCAAGGAAATTGACGAACAGCCTGCAGTGATGCGCCGGATTTCGCAAGAATACCTGGACGTCAACGGCAAGCCGGTTGTTGAAGACGACATCGTAGAAGCAGCTGCCAAGGCTGACAAGTTCTACATCTTGGCTGCCGGGACCAGCTACCACGCCGGCCTGGTGGGCAAGAACATCATTGAAAAATACACCGACATCCCTGTCGAAGTAGGCCTGGCTTCAGAGTTCGGCTACCACTTCCCACGCCTGTCAAAGCACCCGTTCTTCATCTTCTTGACCCAGTCCGGCGAAACCGCCGACTCCCGCGTGGTCTTGAAGCAAGTTGACGAACGCCACCTGCCGAGTCTGACCATGACCAACGTGGAAGGCTCAACCCTGTCTCGGGAAGCAACCTACACGATGCTGCTGAAGGCCGGCCCAGAAATCGCCGTGGCCTCAACTAAGGCCTACACCGCGCAAATCGCTGTCCAAGCAGTCTTTGCCAAGGCTGTCGGCGAAAAGCTCGGCAAGCAGGCTGCCCTGGACTTTGACTTGAAGCACCAGTTGGCGCTGGCCGCAGAAGGGATGCAGCAGCTGGTTGACGGCAAAGACAAGATCGACGCCTTGACCAAGAAGTACCTGAAGACTACGCGCAACGCCTTTTACATCGGCCGCGGCATCGACTACGCCGTTGCCTTGGAGGGCGCCCTGAAGCTGAAGGAAGTTTCCTACATCCAAACCGAAGGCTTTGCCGCCGCTGAATTAAAGCACGGCACCATCGCCTTGATTGAAAAGGGCACGCCGGTCATTGCTTTGATCAACGACCCGGCCACCGCTGACCTGACCCGCGGCAACATCCGCGAAGTGCAGAGCCGCGGCGCCAACGTTTTGGTCTTTGCCGGCAAGAAGTTTGCCAAGGAAGGCGACGACGTCGTCTTGCCAGACATCGACTACTACATGAGTCCGCTGGTCACCGTGATCCCAGCTCAGCTTTTGGCTTACTACGCATCAAAGAACAAGGGCTTCGACGTCGACAAGCCGCGCAACCTGGCCAAAAGTGTTACTGTCGAATAAATTGTGGAGCACAGCAAAATGACCGTTAAAATAATTGCCACCGACTTAGATGGAACCCTGCTTAATTCTGAAAAAAAGATTGCGCCGGCTTCTGAAAAAGCCTTGGCGGCAGCCCACAAGATGGGCATCAAGGTTGTTTTAACTTCCAGCCGCCCGCTGTCTGGGATTAAACCTTTCTTAGATCAGCTGGGCCTGGCTGGCAGCGATGAATACGCAATTTTATACAACGGGGGCCTGATTCAAGACCTCACGGGCCGGATCTTGGCCACCGAGGACCTGGACTATCATGATTTTCAGACCTTTGCCAAAATCTGGTCGGAAAACCAAATCCACGTCCACTTCGAGACGCTGCACAACTTTTTGACCATGGACCGCGAGCTGTCCTTGCAGATGGCCCGCAACTCCGAGCTGACCCGGATGCCGATCCTGATCAAAGACTACGACGACTTCAAGCCTGATTTCAGATATTTGAAGGCTGAATTCACCGGCACGGCAGAAGAAATTATCAAGTTCAAGGAAAACCTGCCGGCCTGGTTTGCAGAACGTTACGCCGTTGTGCAATCCAACGCCTACACCTTGGCGGTGACCTCAAAGAAGGCCTCCAAGGGCAGGGCCGTGGTCAAGCTGGCTCAGTTGCTGGGGGTCGACCCGAAGGAAGTCATGATCTTCGGCGACCAGGGCAATGACTTGTCCATGTTTAAAAACCCTGACTTTTTCAAAGTGGCCATGGAAAACGGCATCACGGCCGTCCGTTCCCGCGCCGACTACGTCACGGTCGACAACAACCACGACGGGGTGGCCGCGGCGCTGGCAAAATTTGTGCTGTAAGATTAAACTAAAACCGGTATGCTACCGGTTTTTTGTTTGGGAGAAAAAATGGAGATTAACTTAATTGCCACCGACTTAGATGGTACGCTGCTGACCAGCGGCAAAAAAATTGCCAAGTTGACGCAAGAAGCCTTGCAAAAGGCCATGGCGCGCGGCATCAAGGTCGTGCCGGTTTCCGGCCGTCCCTTGACCGGCGTGCGGCCGCACATGGAAACGCTGGGCTTAAAAGAAGACAACCCGCTGATCGTCTACAACGGCGCCGCTGCCGAAACCATGGCAGGCGCGCCCTTGTTTAAACACTGCTTTGACGCAAAACAGGCCAGTGCCTTTTTCAAGTATGCAGAAGATGCTGGCTGCCAGCTGTGCTTTATGCACGAAGACGGCTACTACACCATGGATAAGATCGAAACGCCGTTCATGAAGCACCTGGCCAGCATGAACTTTACGCGCTACCTGCACGTGGACGAAATTCCGCAAGACCTGCAGTACTTCAAGGCCGAATACACGGGCACGCCGGCGCAGATGGACCAAGTCATGGAAGAAGTGCCGCCAGTGTTAGGCGACAAGTTCGACATCTTGCGTACCGGCGGCCAGATCATCGAATGCACCTTGAACACGACGTCCAAGGGCAAGGCTGTGGCCGAGCTGGCCGGCCGGCTGGGCATTGCGCCTGAGCAGGTCATGGTCTTCGGCGACCACCGCAACGACTTGTCGATGTTTACCACGCCCGGCTTTTACAAGGTAGCGATGGGCAACGCGGTCTCTGAATTAAAAGAAAAAGCCGACTTTGTGACCCGCACTAACGACAACAACGGGATCGCTTATGCCGTTGACGAGTTAGTACTGTGAGAGGGCTTTTTTATGAAGAAAAATAGTTTTTGGGCCAGGCTGCTCACAGCAATCTTGATGCTGGTATCTTTTGGGATGCTGCTGACGACGCCGGCCAGCCTGAAGGTCAACAATTTTCACGGCCTGGTCAAACACGTCATCAACCGTGAGATCAAGGCCCAGGGCAGTGAAGACTTAAACGAAGCGCTGTCCTTGTTCAAGCAGACGGGTGCAGAAGACCAGCTGCTGACGGGGCTGCCCAAGCGGGTGCATTATGAAATGTCTTACGCCAGCCTCTATGAACTGAGTGCAAACAAAGAAAACGTTGAAAAACAGTTTGCAGACGAGGCCGTGGCGCCCTTAAAGCAGGTCCCGTTTTTGGAAAAGTACGCCCGCCGCTATGTGAAAAAGGCGATGCGCAGCGAGCAGGTGACCCAGCTCAATTCCTACTTGGACCAATATAAGACCTATTTCCTGGCCGCCTGTGCGGTCTTTGCAGTCTGCGTCTTGCTGGTGCTGTTCGGCCACACGACCGGCGTCTGGCTCGGCTTGCTGTTAACCGCCGGCTGCTACGGCCTGCTGGCAGTTGTAGCTCAGCAGCTGGCTGCCAGCCTGCAGACTTCAGTCTACCCGGGCATTGAGGTCACTTTAGGCAGCAATTGCACGCTGGCCGTGCTCATCATGGTCATTGCCTTGATCGTCTGGCAAATCGGCCGTCATTTTGCAAAAAGAAGGGTGAAGCGATGATTAAGATTCTGTTTTTATGCCACGGCAACATCTGCCGGTCGCCAATGGCCGCTGCAATCTTGCAGCAGAAGGTCAATGAGCAAAAGCTCGGCGACCAGTTCCAAATCGACTCGAAGGCTTTGACGCGCGACGAGATTCCATTCGGCGACGACTGGGGGCCACGGCATCGACGCCCGGGCCAAGCGTGTGTTAACTAAGCACAACGTGCCTTTTGGCAGCCACCACGCCACGCTCATGAAAAAAAGCGACTACGACAAGTACGACTACCTGATCGGGATGGACGAGGAAAACTTTTACGACATGAACCGGATTGCCGGTGGCGACCCGCAGCACAAGGAATACAAGCTCCTGCAGTTTACGGGCTCGCACAAGGACATCGATGACCCTTGGTTCAGCAACGACTTCGAGCTGGCCTATTCCGAGATTGAAAAAGGCTGTACCGCCTTGCTTGAGCATTTGCTTTCTGAAAAAAGAAAATAATGAAAATTTGCCAGTATTTTTTCATAAAGGCGAAAATAAATGTTATGATGAAAACGAGTTGAAAGATTAACTATGATTGATGATTGGAATTTAAATGAGTTCATTTTTTATCCTCTTAATTTTTAGCTAACTAAATGATTTATCTTAATTGAATCGTTTTTTCATTGACTCATATTTTTCTTTACAACTCGAAAGGACCTGCGCATAGGCGAGCAGGCCCTTTTCTTACGGTTTAAATTGAATTTGACTATGAGCTGAGTTAAAATTATTACGTTAAAAATATAGTTAGAAGAAAGAAGGATTGTAATGTCAGGACATTCAAAATGGCACAATATTCAAGGCCGCAAGAATGCACAGGACGCTAAAAGAGGTAAAATCTTCCAGAAATTATCTCGTGAACTTTATATGGCAGCAAAGAGTGGTGGTCCTGATCCTTCAGGTAATCCTTCTCTGCGGATGGTCATGGATAAAGCGCGTGCAAACAACATGCCTAAGAGCAACATCGAACGTGCGATCAAGAAGGCCGAAGGCAATTCTGACGAACACTACGATGAAATTACTTACGAAGGCTACGCACCAGGCGGCGTGGCAGTCTTTGTCGAAGCTTTGACCGATAACAAGAACAGAACTGCTTCTGCAGTCCGTGTTGCCTTCACTAGAAACGGCGGCTCCATGGGCGCTACCGGTTCAGTTGCCTACATGTTCGACCGCAAGGGCTACATCGCAATTGACCGCTCAACTACCGACGCTGACGAAGACCAAGTTTTGCTGGACGTCATGGACGCCGGCGGCGACGACTTGGAAACCAGTGATGAAGCTTACGAAATCTACACTGACCCTAAGCAATTCACTGCTGTCCGCGACGCTCTGGAAAAGGACGGCTACAAGCTGGCTGCTGCTGAACTGACCATGGTTCCGCAAAACACCACGCCTGTTCCTGCCGACAAGAAGGAACAATACGAGCACCTGATCGAACAGCTGGAAGACAACGATGACGTTTCTAACGTTTACACCGCTGCGGCTGACGATGACGAATAAAAATAAATGAAATAAGCCTTGGCTTTTAAAGCCAAGGCTTATTTTTTTGCGTATTTTACTGGTGAGAGGGGGTAGAAAAAATGAAGAGCAGCGACTTAGCCGCCGCGTTGATTACGGCGGCCGCCAAGCAAAAGTGCAGCGACATCTTTATCCTGCCCAAGGCAGGCTTTGCGGTCTATTTTCGCACCTGGCAGGGGCTGGTCTTGCAAAAAGAGCTGGACCAGCAGACCGGGCAGGGGCTGATCAACTGTTTAAAATACGAGGCCCAGATGGATTTGTCGGAACACCGGCGCCCGCAGATCGGGGCTTTGAGCTTTGAAAAAGGCGGCCTGCAGCTTTTTTTGCGTTTTTCCAGCGTCGGCGACTACTTGGACCGCGAGTCCTTAGTCATCAGGCTGATCTATGCGCGCGGGGATAACCGCTATTTTTTGCCGGAGCAGTTTGAAAAATTCAGGGCTTTGGCCCAGCAGCGCGGGCTGATCATCACCAGCGGGCCTACGGGCAGCGGCAAGACCAGCTTTATGTATGATCTGGCGGCCAAGATTTGCGGCCAGCAGATGGTCATGACCATTGAAGACCCGGTGGAGATTAAAGAGCCGGCCTTTTTCCAGGCCCAGGTCAACTTGAAGGCGGGCATCAGCTACGCCAGTCTGCTGAAGGCGGCTCTGCGCCACCGCCCGGACATCTTGATCATCGGCGAGATCAGGGACAGCGAGACGGCCCAGATTGCGGTCAACGCGGCCTTGAGCGGGCACCTGGTCTTGGCGACGGTCCACGCCAAAAGCACTTTGCAGACCGTGGCGCGGCTGCGCGGGCTGGGCGTCAGTTCCAGCCAGCTGGACAACTGCCTGACGGCGGTTTCTTACCAGCGCCTGCTGCCGACGCCTGACGGGGTGGCCTGCCTGTTTGACTTGGCCAGCGGGCCGGATTTGCAGAAAACAGGCAGCTTTATTGCCTGGCAAGACCAGCTGGCCAGCTTAGCAAAGGAGGGGAAGATCAGTGCTGAAACTGCGCAAAGATACCAGTGGGGCTGAGCTCAATGCTGCAGACCAGATCAAGTTTTTAAGCTACTTGGCCCAGGCGCTGGCCAACGGCTTTGCCATTAACCAGGGATTGGCGCTTTTGCCGGCGATTTGGCCGCAGAAAAAAGACCTGCTGGCAGCGATGAGCCGGAAGCTGGCGGGCGGCGCAAGCCTAGGCGCAGTCTTGCAGGAAGCAGGCTTCAGCGCCACGATTGCCGCCCAGATCAACCTGGCCTTTGAAGAGGGACGCTTAGAGCGGTGTTTGGACCAGCTGGTCATGCTCTTGAAGTTAAAAGACAAGCAGCTGCGCAAGATTCGCGGCGAGCTGGCCTACCCGGCGGTGCTGGCGGCCATGATGCTGTTTTTGCTGGTCTTTATGCAGACGATCTTGCAGAAAGAATTTACGCAAGATTCGCTGCCGGGCACCATCGTCGTGGCTGGGGTAGTTGGGCTGGCTGCCTTGTTTGCGCTGGCCATTTTACGACTCAGGCAGCTTTTTAAAAGACAAAACTACGCTGCTTTGAAAAAACTGGCCGCTTACCCCTTCGTCGGGCCGGCCGTCAAAGTCTATGTGCAATACCTGCTGACCTTTGACCTGGCCCTGCTGCTGGGCAACGGCTTCAGCATGCAGCAAATCTGCCAGCTGGCCTGCCAGCAGCCGGCCGACTCTTTGCAAAGCTACCTGGGAACGAAGATTGCCGGGCAGATGGAGGCCGGGGCGACCATGCAGGAGATGGTGGCGGGCGAAAAGATGCTGCCGGACCGGCTCCAGCTGTTGCTGGCGGCCGGGGCAGACCGCGGCGAACTGGCCAAGCGCTGCCAGCTGCTCAGCCAGTCGCTTTTTAACGAGCTGATTTTAAAGATCAATTCGCTGATCGTCAGCATTCAGCCGGTGTGCTTTATCGCCATCGGCATTGCGATTATCGGGATGTATTTGAAGCTGCTCATGCCGATGTACGCCATGATGCAGACATTTTAGGAGGAAAAAATGAAGGCTTTAAAGACAAAAGCGCCTGCTTTTACTTTGATTGAAATGGTCATTGTCATCGCCATCATCGCGATGCTGGTCTTGCTGATTTCGCCCAACTTGCTCAAGCAAAAAGACCGGGCTGAAAAAACCAGCGACCAGGCTTTTAAGACAACCCTGCAGACGCAGATCGACCTGTCCGATAAAAAAATTAACAGCTGGGAGCAGGCCCGCTCAGAAAAGCTGCTGTCAGACCAGCAGATTAAGAAAGCCGAGGCCCACTATGCGATCTCAAACGGCAAGGTCACGGAAAAATAAGCCGGGCTTTACCCTGATTGAGACCGTGGTCGTCTTGGCCATTGCCTGCATCTTGATTGTGCTGCCGGCTTTTTGCCTGACCAAAGTGCGCGCGCGGGCCAACATGCGCCAGGCCATGGTCATGGTGTCCAGCCAGCTCGAATACGACAAGCGCTACGCGCTAGTCAGCGGCGATACGGTGGAGGTCAACTACGACGAAAAAAACCATGTGCTGCGCAGCTGGTTTTGCGCCGACAAAAAGAAAAGCAGCGTGCAGCTGCCCAAGGACGTGCAGGTGCGGCTTTCCGGCAACAACCGGCTGCAGATCGAGCCGTACAGCTGTCCGGCCCAGACGATCAGATTTACGAGAGGCGGTGAACAAAGTGAGATGCGAATGCAGCTGGAGTGGGGCAAAATGGTCTTTTAAGAAAGAGGCTTTTTTACTGGCGGAATCTTGCCTGGCTTTGCTGACCGTGGTCTTGGCCACCCAGGTCCTTTTTTATTGCATCGCTCAGACTAAGACTGCGCAAGACCAGGTCGAAAGGCGGGTCGACCGGGCCTACGCCAGCTATGTGTTAAAAAATTCCGATTTAAAAACGATTCGGGCGCACGACCATGTCTACCGGCTGGCCGGCGGGAAAATTTTTGACGTCAGCGAGGGGAAGAGCTATGCGGTCCGTTAAGCGGCCGGCTTTCACCCTGGTAGAGGTCGTCTTCTCGCTGCTGGTCACCGCGCTCTGTGTGGTCGCGATCGGGGATGTCTTGCAAAGCTGCAAGAAACTGACTGCGCAGCCGCGGACGATCATGGCCCAGCACTCCGACATCTACTACAGCAAGCTGCAGTTTGAAAAGTTTGTGAATTCTGCGAAGTATTGCGAATGCAGAAGCGAGTGCGGCGGGGAGCGCTTTTACTTCTACCTGCAGAAAGGGGCCAAGCCTAATCCCAAGTGCGACCACGGCTACCGCTTGGAAAAGTATTGGGACATGATCAGGATGACGAATGCCTCGGGCCAAGGCCACGTCCCGCTGCTGTTAGGCGTCAAGCGGGCGCACTTTAGCAGCCGCGGCCGTTTGTTAATCATCAAGGTCGTCCAAACTAACGGCTCACACACCGACCTCGTCTGCAAGCTGCCGCCGCCTCCGCCTAAAAAGAAGAAGGACGAAAAAAAGGATGAACACAAAAAGAAGGGCAAGCGCGCTGCTGTCAAGCATGCTCCTGCTGCTGGCTTGCCTGCTGCTGGCTGATTTTTTCAGCGTCTACTTTAAACTGAGCATGCGCACCGACCTCTTGCTGCTGCGTTATTTTCTGAAGTGAAAAATCTTGCCCTGTTTCAGCAAGATCAGTAAAATTTTAAGCAGTGAGGTTGATATCGTGAACATTGAACAAACAACTGCTTTATTTAATAAATTCGAAGCGGCAGTCAAGCTTTTGCAAGACGCCTTGAACGTGGCGCCGGTCGAGGCTTTGACCGAAACCTTCGACAATCTTGAAACAGGTCAGATTAAGGTCGAGGAGGGTGCTCCCGACCAGGAAACTGTTGCCAAACTCGCTAAGCTCTATGCAGCCTTGGACTATGACCAGCTGACCCGCGAGCAGAAGCAGCAGGTCTTCAGCCTGCTGGTCTTAAAGGCTTTAAGCGACCAGGAGGTCGAACCGAACCTGATGCCGACGCCGCCGGTGATCGCCACGGTCATCGCGTTGCTCTGGCGCAAGCTGATGGGGGACAAGCCGGCGAGCGTCGTCGACCCGGCTTTGGGGACCGGCGCGCTGCTTGTGAGCCTGGCCCAGCAGCTGGCCAGCGCCAACCATTCGCAAAACAACTTGACTCTGGCAGGCTTAGACAACGACGAAGACCTGCTGGCCTTGAGCGACATTAATTTCCACCTGGCCGGTTTAGACGCTGACTTGTACTGCCAAGACGCTTTGCTGCCTTGGCTGAGTGCTAAGCCTGACGCCATTGTCAGCGACCTGCCGGTTGGCTACTATCCGAACGACAAGAACGCCGAAAACTTCGCTACCAGGCGTAAAAACGGACATTCCTATACGCATGTGCTCTATATTGAGCAAATCATCAAAAGTTTAAAACCGGGTGGTTTTGCCTTTTTAGTTATCCCAACCAGTCTATTAAATGGTAAAATGGCTAATGACTTTGTGACTTGGCTTGCGGAAAAGGTATACTTGCAGGCGCTGATCGAACTGCCGCAAGACCTGTTTTACAGCAAGCTGCAGAGCAAGGAAATTTTAGTCTTCCAAAACCACGGCGGCGGTGCCAAGCCGAAACAAGTCTTGGCTGCCAAGCTGGATTCTCTGAAATCGCCTGCAAGCTTGGCTAACTTCAGCTACCGTTTAGACCAGTGGGCTAAGTAATTTTTTTGTGTGAAAGGTGTTTTGATGAAAAAGATTTTAGCGGTTAATGCCGGCAGTTCTTCATTTAAATTCAAAATGTTTTCTTACCCTAGCGAGCGGGTTGTCTGCGAGGGTGTTGCAGACCGGATCGGGATCCAAGGCTCGACCTTTATGATGAAGACACCTGATGGCAAGAAGTATAAGGTGCAGGAAGACATTCCTAACATCGAAACGGCCATCAAGTACTTGCTGAAATGGTTGAAGAAATACCAAATTATTTTAGACATGTCAGAAATCGTCGGTGTCGGCCACAGAGTGGTGAACGGCGGTCCGCACTTTAAGCAAAGTACGATTATCACCGAAGACAACATCGACAAGATTTACGACATCGCCGACATGGCTCCGCTGCACAACGCTGCCGAAGCTAACGGGATCCAGGCCTTCATGAACGTTTTGCCAGACGTTCCGCAAGTAGCTGTCTTTGACACTACTTTCCACAGAACCATGGGCCCGGTACAATTCCTGTACACGCTGCCGTACGAATACTACGAACGCGATGCGATCAGAAAGTACGGTGCGCACGGTACTTCTGTGCACTACATCGTCAACCACATGAGCGAAAAGCTGGGCAAGCCGGTCAGCGATTTGAACATGATCGTCTGCCACTTGGGCGGCGGTGCTTCTCTGACTGCTGTGAAGAACGGCAAGTCCTTTGACACTTCCATGGGCTTTTCACCGCTGGCAGGTGTGCCGATGGGCACCAGAACCGGCGACATTGACCCGTCAATGATTCCGCGGCTGATGGAACGCGAAGACCTGAGCCTGGAAGAAGTAACTGACATCTTTGAAAACAAGTCAGGTTTGCTGGGTATTTCCGGCATTTCTTCAGACGTCCGCGACGTCCGCGGGGCAGCTGACACCAACAAGCGTGCCAAGCTGGCTTTGGACATCTTCTGCAACCGCGTCATCCGCTACATCGGTGCGTTCTACACTGAAATGGGCGGCGCTGACACCATCGTCTTCACTGCAGGTATCGGCGAGCACGAACCAATCATCCGCAAGGAAGTTTTGGAAGGCTTAAAAGTCTTAGGCGTGAAGCTTGATGCAGAAGCCAACGAGCAAAACGTCGAGCACAAGATCACTACTGACGACTCTAAGATCGCCGCTTACGTTGTGCCAACCAACGAAGAATTAATGATTGAACGTGAAGTTGTCCGCTTAGGCAACATCAAATAAATGCAATGCTCCTTTACTGTGTGCTACAATAAAGGAGCATTTTGATGGGGATGTTTTGGGATTCGACAGGTGTATTTTCGCCTCGACTGCGTTTCGAAGGTCACGTCTTCGTAAAAACGTCACCTAATTTAATTGCAAACAATAATGCAAACTCTTACGCTGTAGCTGCTTAATTAAGCACTAGCGTTGCTGCTTAGCTGCCCGCTCACGGCTGCTTAGCGGTATTACCCTTGTGAGCTCGGCTAGACAGGTCCCACCTGAACATGTCTGCCTAAAACGACCAGGTTAGCTTTAGTCTGTCAGCTTAGTCAAATAGCGTTTGACTCTGGCGAATTTTAAATGATTTGACTATGAGCGTAGAGGTCGGGGACAGGGTACGCTTGGACAGGGGTTCGACTCCCCTCATCTCCATATAAATAAAGCCCGTAAGTGTTGAACTTACGGGCTTTTTTTGTTTGTAAATGCGGAAATATGATAGCAAACAAAAAAAGACCACAAATTGAGCTGACCCTAACAATCAATCTCATATTTGTAGTCTTAACTATCAGAATTAAGTTCTGATATACCCGGAGGAGGAAATACCTCCTCTTGGCTATTATAAAAGAAAAAAGATAAAAATGAAAAGCTATAAGTTTACATCTAAAAATGACCATGTAGAAGTACAGGCAGATTTCAATTTTAGCAGAGCCGCTGTTACAGAAGCTATTGCTTGGATTATTATGATCTTATCAGTAATAGGAGGGGTATCATGCCTAAGGTAACGTCAGCTCAAAAAATGCTAGGAAAAAGAGCAATTATGAAAAAGGCAGGGCTGATCTGTGCGGCAATTTTAGCTGCGCTGTCACTGTCCGCTTGCGGCAACCAGGCGGCAAATAAGGCGGCTAGTCCTAAAAAGGCCAGGACGAGCAAAGTAGTTAAGCATAAAAAACAATCTAAGCATAAACAAAAGACTGCCCAGCATAAAAACAAAACGCAAAAGCAGAAAGCTGCCAATTCTTCTGCGGCTGCTAACCAAACTGCTGCCAATACGCAACAGCAACAGCAAAACCAAACCCAGCAGCAAGGCCAAACACAACAGACCCAGACTGCCCAGCAACCGCAGACTGGTAACGGCCAGCTGCTGCCATCTACCGACCTGCATGATTTCGTAAACCGCTACGGCGAATCACCGACCGCCTACCTGACCGATCACTATGGCATTGCGCCCGAGCAGGCGTTAAAAATGGTGCCGCGGAATATGAAATCATCGGGTGAAATACAAGATGAGATTTTGATCCAGCAGGGCCAAGACCCATTTAAGCAGTAAAAAAGCAGTTTAAAGATAGAAAGAAGCAGTAAACAATGGTTAAACGAATCACACCGGAATTAGTTTATCGTCTGAACGGGATGCACCACGTAGTGGCCCAAGTCGGCGCCGTCAACGACAACCACATCTTTGCACTGCAGCTGCTGCACAGCGCCCACGACGTGCTGGTCTACCGCAAACACGCCGGCTTAACCAAGAACGTCGACTACGGCGAGCCGCACCTGGTCCTGACCGGCTTCGGCCACACCCAAACCTGGGTGCCAGCCAACGGCGACGACGAATTTTTTGTCGGTGCGAAGCCTAACTCCAGCAACTGGACGACCCAAATCGCCCGCGTCAAATACCCGAAGCTTTTGCTTGAAAACTACAGCTCAAACACCCAGCTGCCGCGCTTGTCCCACGCCACCGACGCCGAATACGACGGCCACAACCACCTGCACAGGGTAGAGGCCTCCGTTTCGCCAAACGGCAAGTACTTCCTTATCGCCGCTATCTGGGATGACGGCTCTGGCCACTTTGCCTTGTATGATTTAAACGAAGTAAATCAAGCCTTAGACGCCAACGGCACCAAAAACACACCGATCACCGACCTGCACTGCCTGGACGCCTTCCACATCGACCATTTTGACAACCCGAGCGTGAGTCCTGCTGAAGAAGAGCCGGCCCTGATCGACTCAGTGCAAGGCTACGCCATCGACAACGATAAAAATATTTACATCTCCGACCAGCTGTCGCCGAAAATTGACCACGCAACCGGCACCGTGACCACCTGGTCGCGCAAGATCATCAAGTTTGCCTGGGGCGAGACCAACAGCGACAACTGGCAAGTGGCGATGATTGATGGCATCGACCTGCCTGAACGCTACAGCGAGCTGGAAAGCATCCACGTTAACGCTCCCGACGACATTTACCTGACCGTTGCCTACCACCAAAAATATGTTAAAAATGGCGAGTTCAAACTGAGAACTTTAGAAAATCAAATCTTCCATATCAATAATTTGTAAAAAAAAGACCGCAAGCATGATACTTACGGTCTTTCTTATTTAGTTTGGTAAATGACTGATGGCGTAGTCAGCTTGTTCTTCGGTAAACTTTTCGCCATACTCTGAAGTCAATTGTTCCTTGATGGCCTCTTTGGACATGCTTTGGTCTTCCTGGTAGCTCTTGGCTTTCTTCAAAGCATTCCTGTTCCAGTCGGCCTTGAGGTGAGTCATGGCGTAGTCAGCAGCAGCTTCGCTGAATTTTTCGCCATCTTTTGAAACCAGCTGGTCGTGAATGGCCTGCTTGGACATATGCATCAAGTCCGAGTAAGTCTCGGCTTTTTTCAAGGCGTTCTGGTATTCCACTGGGACCTTGTCAGCCTTCTTCTTTTTAACGGCCTTCGTAGCCGTCGATGAGCTGCTTGAATCTTTACTCGAACCGTTGCTGCCGAGGGCACCGCCGATCCCGATGACTAGCACGACGATTAAAAGCCAAAACCAAACCTTTTTATAAATAGGCTTCTTGGTCGTGCCAGCTGCACCATTAGTCTTGTTACTCATTTCAATACTCCTTAAAAACTAGGGTGTGCTTAGTTTAATGTCATTGCGGACACAGAACTACAGGTAGAAGTCGACCTTGACCGCCTGCCCGATGATTTTCGCCTTGCTCTTAGAATTTACGACAATCGGCAAATAGCGCGGGTCATTGGCCAATAAGAGCGTTTCGCCATTGGCGTGCTCGACGCGCCGGATAAAGACCCGGTAGTGTTCAGGTCCGTTGGGCAAAAGGGCGACCGCGATCTTGCCGTCTGGGACCTTCTTTTTTTCGTAAAAAAGGACTAGTGCTCCGGCAGGGATGGTGGGGGCCAAGGCTCCGTCCGGACACCGAACCGCATACAGGTCGTCAAACGAGAGCTCTGGGAAGGCAATGTCCTTGTAGTCGGCAAAACTTCCGACTTCCAGCGGGTAGTCGCGGCTGACAACCGGCTTTAAGACCGGGACCATAAACGGTAAATATTCAGGATAGTACTGGTTGTCAAAATCATCAGCTCCGCCTGCCAGCTTGATGTCCGGCTCGCCTTCTTCAAAGCCCAGCAGCCAGGCCTCGTCGACGTCCAACGCCTGCGCTAAGATGTGCAGCTTGTCGGAGCGGGGCTCAGTCTTATTGTTGATGTATTGCGACAAGTCGGTCTTAGTCACCTTGACCTTGTCCGTGAAAAAGGGCTCAGCCTTCGTTAAAATGTCGACCTGCCGCAAGTGGTGCTCGCGCATGTATTCGCGGAGCCGGTCGCCGACCATGCGGCGCTGGCCTGCATACAGAGCCGATTTGTTGCTGTTTTGCTGTCTTTTCATCGTGCACCTTCTTATGTATCCGTTTACATTATACAGCGCAAGTATACAAATTGCGCAAAAATATTCAAAAATATTGAATATTTTGCTTTAACTAGCTTTTTTGCTCTTAATATAGGATATAAATTCAAAATAAAATTGAACTCATTTTCTCAGAATGGAAAAGCCGGCCCAGATAGCCGATAATAAAAAAAGAAACTCTGCGTATTTTTTTAAAAGGTGAATGCCATGACGACCCTCGAAAAATTACAACTATCCTGCTTAACTTCGGCCCAGCTGCACGACCTGGCCCTGCAAGGCCAAGACCCGGCAGCCGCTGCCGCTGCTGTCGACCTTGCCGCAAATCCCGACTACCAGCAGGCCCAAGCGCTCGGCTACCAAACTGCCGATGACATCTGGGCCTTTTGGCAAGAGCAGGGCCTCGACTACAACAGCCTGTTTCAGATGAGCTACGGCGTCAGCTTCGACGACTTCGTCAGCCGCATCAACCGCAAGCAAAAAGAAGAGGCCTACGCCGCTCAGCGCAGCCGCGAGTTTGACGAAGCGCCCGGCCGCAGCCTCTTACAAAAAATCCTGCTGTCCAGCGAAAACCCCAGCGCGCTCAAGGCCTTTTGCGATAACCCCGGGCCTTCTGACGTGTTTGAAATCAGCAACGGCCTCGTCAACGTCAAGCAAACGAAGGAAAACCTCGCCGCCTTAGCCCAGTCGCCCGACGTGCAGACCGCCAAAACGAAGGCTATGTCACAGACGAAGACCTCTGGCGCGACTTTTTAGTCTACCGGATCGACTACAACAGCAACTTCAAGCGCCGCTACGGCCTAAGCTTTGACCAGTATGCCGCCCGCCATTAGCTTTTTATTTTTAGGGCGTGTAAACTTGTAGGGAAGGGGGAAACACAATGATCTTTATCGCATGCGGTGCAGTGATGATCGCCGTCAGCCTGCTCTGGCTGATTTCGCCGGCTAAAAGGCCCAACCGCGTCTATGGCTACCTGTCCTACCTGGCTTCCGTCAACAAAGCCAGTTTTCGCTATGCCCAAAAAATCGCCAGCTGGTCAACCTTAGCCACCGGCGCCATTGCCATGCTCGCCGGCCTTCTAATTCACTTTGTGCACGGCGACCGCTTTTTTATTTTGTGGCTGCTGACCTTGCCGCTGTTCATCATCGCCCCCATCATTTACACCGAAAAAAAGCTCCAGGCCTTTTTGAAAAAAAGACACGAGCTGCCTAGCGACTACATCGAGCCCGACCAGGTCAAACACCAGAAAACAAAGGGATTTAAAGACTTATGACATTCAGCATTTTAATGGTAGAAGACGACAAGTCCGTCTGTGAGATGATGGGCCTGTTTTTTGCCCAAGAAAATTGGCAAGTCGACTACGCCTACGACGGGGTCTCTGCCGTCGACATGTTTAAAAACAAGGACGGCCACTACGACCTCATGACGCTCGACTTGAACCTTCCGAAAAAAGACGGCATCCAGGTGGCCAAAGAGGTGCGCGAGATTTCGCCGACTTTGCCGATCATCATGCTTACCGCGCGCGATAGCGAGGCCGACCAGGTCCTGGGCCTGGGCATCGGGGCCGACGACTACGTGACTAAGCCCTTCAGCCCGCTGGCCTTAATCGCCCGCATCAAGGCCCTGCGCCGGCGCGTCATGATGGGGCAGCCCCAAGAAAGCCCTGACCAAAACTACGACGTCGTCACCAAGCACTTCAAGATTTCTAAAAAAAGGCGCGAGGTCTTATACGACGACCAGCCGATCACCGACCTGACGCCTAAGGAATTCGACCTGCTCTTGACGATGGCTAAAAAGCCCCAGCAGGTCTTCTCGCGCCAGCAGCTGCTGCAGATGATCTGGGGCTACGAGTACTTGAGCGAGGAGCGGACGGTCGACGCCCACATCAAGAAGCTGCGCCAGAAGCTGGAAAAAACCGGCCCGCAGGTGATTCAGACCGTCTGGGGTGTCGGCTACAAGTTTGATGATTCGCAGGTTTAGACAATGAAACTTATTTATCAGCAGCTCTTAGGCTTTTTCCTAGTCATCATCACCTCCGTCATGGTGATGGGCTATGTGATGTTCAACTATTCGACTAAGGAAGCCTACGAGCAAAACTACGCCCGGCTTTCCGGCTACGCCGATTCCCTGGAACAGCTGGCCGAAACCGACAATTCTAACGAACTGGTGCTTGACGCCTCGTTTTTAGACCGCGTCCAAGTCGTCATGCAGGGCGACGAAGTGACCATGCGGATCTTCGACGCCAACAACCAGCAGGTCTATCCCAACGTCCGGCCGTGGCATTTGCCTAAAAAGCTTTTTAACAGGCTGAAAAAAGGTGAGACGATTAAAGTCAAAAACGACCACGAGAAAAACACGGCGCGCTTGTCCAGCTCCCAGCCTTACACCAGCGTCTTAAAGCCCTGGTTCCGCCACAAAAAACTGGTCGGCGTCATCGTCATCGGCTCGCGGCTGACCAACATTGAAAACACTTTGCGCCAATACAAGCACGACCTGCTGATCACCTTGCTGGTCAGCTCGCTGGTCGCCTCGGCCTTTGCGGTTTTGATCTCGGTTTACACCAGCCGCAAGATCAGACGGCTGTCGCAGGCCACTAAGCGCGTGGCCGCCGGCAACTTCGAGGTGCACCTGCCCAACGACGGCCACGACGAAATCGACGACCTGGCCGAAAACTTCAACGAGATGGTCGATGCCTTGAAAAAGTCCAACGAGGAAATTACCGCTCAGGAGCGGCGCCGCGACCAGTTCATGGCCGATGCCGCCCACGAGATGCGCACGCCGCTGACGACCATCAACGGCATCCTGGAGGGTCTGCAGTACAACGTGATCCCCGAAGAAGCAAAGCCGAAGTCGATTGCCTTGATGCAGCGGGAAACTAAGCGCCTGATCCGGCTGGTCAACGAAAACCTCGACTACGAAAAAATCCGCAGCAACCAGATCATGCTGGTCAAAACGAAGTTTGACTCGCGCCAGGTGCTGACCGACCTGTTGACGCAGATGAAGCGCAAGGCCGAAGAGGCCAACGACCAGCTGATCTTGGACCTGCCGGACAGCGTCCAGGTCTACGCCGACCACGACCGCTTCACCCAGATGATGGTCAACCTGGTGCAAAACGCCTTGCAGTTTACCCAGGACGGCAAGATCGTGATCAGCGGGCGCCGGCTCGAACACGCCGCCCGGTTCAGCGTCAGAGACACCGGCTTGGGGATGACGGAAGAAGAGCAAAAGTACATCTTCGAGCGCTTCTACAAGGCCGACCCGTCACGGGCCCGGTCCAATACCGGCGAATCCGGCCTGGGCTTAGCCATCGTCTTATCGCTGGTGCGCCAGCACGGCGGCAAGATTTCGGTAAAATCCAAGCTGCACGAGGGCTCGGAATTTACAATTACTTTGTATGACGAAGGCTATGAGCAATTCGTCGAATCCAAATAAAAAAGCACTGCTTTAAGCAGTGCTTTTTTTATTGCTTATTTATCTTCTTTGTCTGTTGCATTCAAGACGGTGTCGGGGACGGCATTGATGACGTCCTGCCTGTCTTTGAGCTCAGGCGCGTCGGTCTGGTAGTCGCTGGTCAAAGACGTGTTGTCGTTTTTGGCGTACAGCGACGTGCCCTTGTCGCCGAAGATCTTGCGCTCGTGCAGCAGCTGCTGGTAGTTGGTCTTGTAGTCGAACTGGGTCGGCGTGACCGGGACAAAGCCGGCAGGAGTGTAGAAGCGTAGCAGGTTGCGGTTGTTGAGCAGGTCTGACATCTTGAGCTCTTGCAGGCCGTAAGCGATCAGCTTTTTAATCTGCCGCTTTTGGGCCTTGGTCAAGGCCGTCAGCTTCTCGCCGGTCTTAGCGTCGTAAACTGTCGGCGTCGTCTTCGTGTTCGTGATCACGTATTGCGGCGTCAGGATCGTGCCGTTGCGGAAGACGACAAACTGCTTGTGCTTGTTGGACAAAAGGTCGGTGCCGAACTGGACGTACTGCTTGGTGTTGATCCCGGCCAGGTGCAGCAGGGTCGGCAGCGAGTCGATCTCGCCGCCCAGCGTGTTGCGGATGCCGCCTTTCAGCCCCGGCATGTGGATCATGTAAGGCACCTTTTGCATTTGGATGGTGTCAAAGTCGGTCCGGTCGGACTTGGACTTGCCCAGCAGCGGGGCCAAGGCGCCGTAGTCGGATTCGCTCAAGCCGTAGTGGTCGCCGTAGATCAAGACCAATGAGTTTTTCTCCAGGCCCGACTTTTTCAAAAAGTCAAAGAACTCGGACAAGGACTGGTCCAGGTAGTGGGCCGTGACGAAGTAGTTGTTCACGGTCTGGTCGCTGGTCGTAGAAGTCTTGAAGTTCGGGTCCTGGTCTTGGCTGTCGAGCTGGAAGGGGATGTGGTTAGTGACCGTAATGTATTTGACGTAAAACGGCTGCTGCATCTGCTCGAGGTATTTGATGCTTTCGGCAAAAAGGAGCTTGTCTTTTAAGCCGTAGCCGCTCTTGTCCTGCTTGTCGCTTGAAAAGTAGCTGGCGTCAAAGAAGTAGTTGTAGCCTAAGTTTTTGTAGACTTCATTTCTGTTCCAGAAAGTGCCGACGTTGCCGTGGAAGACGGCCGAGGTGTAGCCGCGCTGGCGCAGGATCTGCGGGGCGGCCTGGAAGGTGTTTTCAGACCCCAGCGAGGTGAACAGCGAGCCGTCAGACACCCCGAAGGTGCCCGTTTCCAGCATGTTTTCGGCGTCGCTGGTCCGGCCTAAGCCGACCTGGTGGTAGAAGTTGTCAAAGCTGATCGTATTCTTGCTCTTGTACAGCGAGTTTAAAAAAGGCGTGACTTCCTGGCCGTTGACCTTCATGTTGATCAAAAACTGCTGGAAGCTCTCCAAGTGGATCACGATGATGTTCTTGCCGCGCGCAGCGCCGAAGTAGGCCGGGTTTGGGCTCACGTAGTTTTTCCTGGTAAAGGCCAGCACCTGGGCCAGCTCATCGGCGTTGGCGTTGCGTTTGACCTGGCTTGAGTGGGCGCTTTTGACGAGGTCATAGGCGCTGTAGGTGTCAATGCCCAGGTACTTGACGATGTAGGTGCGGTCGAAGGTGTTGACCAGCAGCCGCGGCCGCGAGGTCTCTGCCAAAAACAAATTGAAGACGAGCATGAAGGCCCCGACCGAAGTGGCGGCAAAGGCCGAGCTGAAGCCGTAGGACACGCGGTCAATCTTGATCTTGCCGATGATCAGCAGCGCGATGATGATGATGAGGTCCAGCCACAAGAGCAGGTCTTGGGGCTGGAGCAGCGCCACCGTGCTTTTGCCCAGGCCCTGGGACACCTTGCCGGTGTTTTGGATGGTCTTGGCGGTCAAAAAGTCCTTGAACTGCCGGTAGTAGACGACGTTGGCAAAGAGCAGGGCGCTGTTTGCAAAATCGAGCACCAGCATGCAGACGTAAGAGACGACTGGTTTTGACGGGTACAGGCCTAGACTGATCAAAAGGATGCTGAAGCCAAAAGGACTCAGCAGCATGATGAAGTGCTGGTAGGGGTCGGACAGGCCTAAGTTAAAATCAAAGTAGGCCGCGAACCAATATTTAAGTGCAAATAGTAAGACCAGGATCGCGCAGAAGCCGAACCTGGTTTGCCAAAAGTTGCCTTTTTTCACGAGAATTCTCCTTTGCCTTGATTTTACTGGTTTTTATATGAAACAACAAACTTTTTGCGAGAACAGGTATAATCAAAAAACGAGGAGATAAAGGCCGCTATGATATTTTTAGAACCGCTTTACGATTTTGCGCTGAACCATTTCGCTGCCCGGGTCAACCACTTTGCGCTGATCAAGCTGATCTTATTTGCGCTGGACAAGACCCTGCTTTACTTTTTGCTGTTTGCCATCATCCGCCTGGCTTGCCTGCTCTTGATGCACAAGCGCAAGGGTGTGGGCCGCGAGGCCGTGTTGTGGGTCTTTGTGTTCTACCTGATCTTGCTGTTCATGCTGACTACTTTCCGCGACTCCTACTTCCCGTGGCAGCTGAACTGGCACTGGCACAGGAGTCTGAGCGACGTCAACTTTGTCTTTTTAAAAGAGACGGTCAAGCTCACACACGGGGCCAGCTTGCTGGACTTTTTCTACAACTCCTTTGGCAACATTCTCTGGTTTATCCCTTTGGGCTTTTTGCTGCCGGTTTTAATAGGAAAAAAGAGGCACGCGGGGCTGACAACGCTGGCTATTGGCTTGTGCACGTCCCTGGCCATTGAGACGCTGCAGTTTTTACTGGCCACCGGGGTCAGCGACATCGACGACGTCTTCTTCAACTGCTGCGGCTGCCTGCTGGGCTTTTTGCTGGCAAAGTGGGCTTTTCGGGGAAAGAAGTTTACAATCTAGTAGGAAGCAAGTTAATTAAAGAGGGAAAAGAGAAAATGTCTGCAATTCATTTTAATGCAAAGCATACTGCTAAGTTTGTGACGCAGCGCGAGCTGACCGAACTGTGCCCGCTGGTTGAAGCTGCTGACCGCGAGCTGCGGGAGGGCACCGGCGCCGGCAACGATTTCCGCGGCTGGCTGGACTTGCCTGTCAATTACGACAAGGACGAATTTGCCCGGATTAAAAAGGCGGCCGCTCAGATCCAAAAAGACTCTGACGTGCTCGTCTGCATCGGCATCGGCGGCTCTTACTTGGGCGCCCAGGCTGCGGTGGACTTTTTGCTGGGCTCTTTTGCTGAACCGAAAACAAAAGTGGTCTTTTGCGGCAACAGCCTGTCGGGAAGCTACCTGCACCAGCTGCTGGCTTGGCTGGGCGACCGGGACTTCAGCATTAACGTGATCTCCAAGTCGGGCACGACGACTGAGACCAGTATCGCTTTCCGTGTCTTGAAGGAAAAACTGGTTGCCAAGTACGGCGCCAAAGAAGCTGCGCAGAGAATCTACGCGACGACTGACCGCCAGCGCGGGGCTTTGAAAAACGAAGCTGACGCGGCCGGCTACAGCGAGTTTGTGGTGCCGGATGACTTAGGCGGCCGCTTCAGCGTGCTGTCTGCTGTTGGCCTGTTGCCGATTGCCGTTGCCGGCGGCAACATCGACGACCTGATGGCCGGGGCTGCAGAAGCAAGAAGCGCTTATGCAAAAGTAGACTTAAAAGACAGTCCTTATGAATATGCGGCCTTGCGCAACATCTTGTACCGCAAGGGCTTTGCCATTGAAATCTTGGAAAACTACGAGCCAAGCCTGCGGATGTTTGGCGAGTGGTGGAAGCAGCTGATGGGTGAATCCGAAGGCAAGGACCAGCGCGGCATTTTCCCGGCAGCAGCCAACCTGACGACCGACCTGCACTCGATGGGGCAGTTCATCCAGGAAGGGCAGCGGAACTTGATGGAAACGGTGCTGTGGGTTGAAAACCCGCAGGCTGATGTGACGATTCCAAAAGCCGACAACAACTTGGACCAGTTGGACTACTTGAGCGGCAAGACGATGAACTACGTCAATAAGCAGGCTTACCAGGGCGTAGTGCTGGCCCACAATGACGGCGGCGTGCCGGTCATGGGGCTGGAGCTGCCAGACCAAAGCGCGAAGACTTTGGGCTACGTGATTTACTTCTTCGAACTGGCTGTGGCCATTTCGGGCTACTTGAACGGGATTAATCCGTTTAACCAGCCGGGTGTAGAGGCTTACAAGAAGAACATGTTTGGGCTGCTCAACAAGCCGGGCTTTGAAGAATTGCACGATGAGCTGACTAAACGCTTGGACTAATTTTTAGATAAAAAAAGACACAGGGTTTAAAAAATAAAACTTTGTGTCTATTTTTTTGTCATGATTTTTGAAGTTTTGCTATCTTTTGTTACGGTTAGCGCCTAAGATAGAGTTAAAGGCTCAATTATTTAATAAATAACAGAAGGGCGACCTTGAAGACCTTTCGGAGGGAAAGTTATGAGTAAAAATAGAGACCATCAATTAGTCTTCAGCTTGCGTAAGTTGTCGGTCGGCTTAGCCAGTGTGGCGATTGCGACTACCTTTTTTGCTGCGGGCAACGTGCAGACTGTCCATGCGGATGCGCTGAAGTCAGCTGAGAAACAGCAAATCAGCACTGTAAAACAAACAGAAAGTACTGATAATACAGAAAGTGTTGTGGGGGGGTAAACAAGTCCGCTAACGACGCTGCTGCGGTAGCAGCACCTAAAGAAAAGGCTGCTGCTGAGGTTGCTAAGCAATCTGAAGGAAAGCCTGTTGCAAAGCAATCTGAAGAAAAGCCGGCTGCAAAGCAATCTGAAGAAAAGCCTGTTGCAAAGCAAGATGTTAAGACTAGTTCCCAAAAATTGACAGGGGATGCAAAAGCGGCAACGCAAAGCGCAACTGCTGCAAAGACTGCAGTAGTTGCAAAGGAGCAGGCAGCTGCTGATAATGCAGCGGACGCAACTACTAAAATTAGTCACACGAATCCTGTGCAGTCTGGTGCCAAGACTGCCGCTGGTGCGGTCATTCAGGGTGCTTTTGATAGTGACTTGAATCAGACTGTTACTGGTACCATTCATATTACGCTGCCTAATGGCCAACAACAGGATCAACAACAGGATCAACAACAGGATCAAACGAAAGAATTGCATTTATACCGGGATGCAACGGTTGATAATGCTACTGGTCACGTCACGTACGGGCCTTGGATGGTCGATACTTCCTCACCTGTAGAAATTTCTGATGAAGCCGGCTATAGCGTCCACGTCCGTGGTGAAGTTACTCAAAAGCACGGGACTACGACGATTTCGCACAACAGCCCCTTGACTAGTGACTTTCTTACTCCAACTGGCAAAACGATCCCGGCAGATGATATAAATAAAAACTTTAACATTGTCAGAAGCCTTATAACTCAGTTTCCTAGACCAAACGGTCAGTTACTTATAATGAAGGGAACTTTGGTGTACGGATATCGTGACGTCATAATCGATGATGTTACGGGGGAGATTACAAACCCAAATGACTTTGTACCGCTTGATTCTAAATCTGATTCCATCATTAATTTGGACGTTATAAGTGGTGACACAATATTTCAGGATGCTCCACTTTATGGACTAAAAGGACGTTCAATCACTGTAGAGCTGTCTTCATCAAATTCCGCGCGTGTGATACCCGATGGGGAGTCTCCTAAAGCTATAAGATTTTCTTTACCGAATGGTTACAGTTGGTCCCAGACCGAGCCAAAATCTAGGACTATTACTTTCACTGACCAACCCCAAACTGTCACAATTAATGCTCAGAAAAACTCTAGTGCCAGTTCTTCAACAGTATCTGCCGCTTCGGTCAACAATTTAAGTGCATTGACGCAAACCTTAGCAGCTACTGCAAGTTCTAATGATGCTGCTTCGGAAACAGACTCTACTGCGGAAAATTATGCGCACAAGTTTCCATTAGTTGACGATGATTTTAGACTAACTAAAGATAATGATCAGTGGAATATCACCAAATGGAGAGAGATTCATTTGGACGCTGGTTATGTTCCGGACGCTATCACTCTTAATGTCACTTATACCGCCAACCATCAAAGTACGACTGCGATTTTTCAAGATGCCGATAAGGGCTACAGTCAAATAGGTTCACCTGTAACATTAAACGGTGTTACAGACCAGACTATTGACCCATCGAATCAGCTTACTATTCCGGATCACTACGTTTTAGCTGAGGGCCAAACAATTCCTAACTCATACAAATTCAAGGCAGCTGGCAACCAGCCGATAGTTATCAAGTTAAAACAAAAGATCGACGATATTAATGATCCTTCACAATTAAACAAGAGTTTAACGAGAACAATTACGGTGAATAAGCCGCGTGAAACGCCAACAGTCATTACCCAAACCACTACTTTTACCAGAACTGGCAAAAAGAATGAAGTAACTGGCGCCACAACCTATACTGATTGGGTTATGTCTAACAATGGCTTTGTAGCCTATGATGCACCGACTGTAGCCGGCTATACTCCTACCATCAGACAGGTTCGTAAGATTGAGAATCCAACTGAAAGTATGGGGCCTCAATCTGTGGTGATCAATTACACCGCTAACCCGCAAAGTACAACTGCAATTTTTCAAGATGCCGATAAAGGTAACAGTCAAATAGGTTCACCTGTGACATTAACCGGTGTTACAGACCAAACTATTGACCCATCAACTCATCTGACTATTCCAGATCATTATGTTTTAGCTGATGGCCAAACAATTCCTAACTCGTACAAATTCAAGGCAGCTGGCAACCAGCCGATAGTTATCAAGTTAAAACAAAAGCTCGACGACATTACTGATCCAACCAAAGTGACGAAGACTATTTCCAGAAAGATCACGATTAATGAACCGGGCAAGGAACCGCAGATCATCACGCAAACTGCGACATTTAAGCGGACAGGTCAGCACAATGAAGTAACTGGCGATGATACATACAGTGGTTGGCAGCTCGACAGCAATGGCTTAGACGACGTGGCGGTGCCAACGGTACCAGGCTATACTGCAAGCACACCGTCAATTGCCGGGATTGAGAACCCAACTCCGGACACTGCATTGCAAGATATCACCGTGAACTACAGTCCAACTTACCAGAGTCAGGTGATTAATTATGTCGACCAGACTCATAATAATCAGCAAGTCGGCACTCATACTGTGACAGGCTCAACTGGTGCAACAGTTGCGATTGATCCTAAGGCTCCAGAACACTATGAAATTGTTCCAGACCAAAATATTCCAAGCCAGGTAACGTTAACGACCAACAATACACCAATTACGATTAAGGTCACGCCAAAGCTCGACGACATTACTGATCCAACCAAAGTGACGAAGACTATTTCCAGAAAGATCACGATTAATGAACCGGGCAAGGAACCGCAGATCATCACGCAAACTGCGACATTTAAGCGGACAGGTCAGCACAATGAAGTAACTGGCGATGATACATACAGTGGTTGGCAGCTCGACAGCAATGGCTTAGACGACGTGGCGGTGCCAACGGTACCAGGCTATACTGCAAGCACACCGTCAATTGCCGGGATTGAGAACCCAACTCCGGACACTGCATTGCAAGATATCACCGTGAACTACAGTCCAACTTACCAGAGTCAGGTCGTTCCTACTGAGTCAGGCAAGGATCATGACGATCACCACAAGCCTAGTGATGACGAGTCAAAGGACGACCAGCACAAGGGCAACCAATCAGAAGAAAAGCACGATACTGACAAGGGCAGTAACCAGCAGTCTGAGCAGGCCAAAACTGCCGCAACCGCCGGTACTGCCAAACATGATCAAAGCAAGCAGTCTGAGCTTGCTAAAGCTCCTGCAACTGCCGGTACCGCCAAATCTACTCAGAACAAGCAGGCTATCAAGCCAGCCGACAAGCGGGCACAGCTGCCGCAAACCGGCACTGATGAGAAGTCAGCCGCTGCCTTGGCCTTGCTTGGTGCAAGCTTAGCCGTTTTAGGCCTTGGCGAAGCCATCGTTAAGAAAATTTTGCACTAATAATTTTTAGACAAAAAAAGACACAGGGTTTAAAAACTCTGTGCCTTTTTTGTATGCTTTTTTATTCTGCTAATTGCCGAATGTGAGCCATGACCAGCTCCTGTTTTTCGAGCAGCTGGTAGCTTTCACCGGCCTGCTTTTCAAATTCTTCAATAAAGTAGAGCTGAGCCAGTTTAGATTTGCCGACGACCTCCGGCTCTTCGCCGTTGATTTTCAGGGTCAAAGGCACCAAGGCCGAATCCAGCAAGTAGACATTGCGGTCAGTTTGCACCGACAGCTTTTCGATCAAGTCGGGCTCAGTACTTTCCTTGATCGAGGCTTCGACGCCATCGCCTTCAAACAAGAACTGGCCGGCCTTAGCCAAAGTCAGCCGGGCGTGGGGCAGCAGGCTGCTGAGCCAAGAGCAGAAGATGTCCGTGTACCTGAGCGGATCTTGCCCCGGCGCAATGTACATCGTCAGCTTTTTGACTTCTTCGTTTTCCAAAAGGGCAGCGACTTTTTCAACCAGCGGCATCGTGAGCAGCGGATTGAGCACGGCAACTTGGATGCCTGCATTTTGCGCCTGCTGTTTCAGATAGGCCAGCCGTGACACATTATCTGCTGCCATCTGGTTGAAAAGAATATGCTTGCCGGCCTGCATGGCCATCTGAATCAGCCAGCATTCTTCCGAAAAATCTTCGTCAAAGTAAACAGCATCGATCTGCTGGTTAGTGATCAGCTGCTGGGGCGTGAGCATGGCCTGCATAATCGAGTTTTGAGTAGCAAAGGCGATTGCCTGCGCAAAGCTTTTGCCTGCCACACCAGCGATGTGGCGGCCGCCGCGCTGCAGCGACGTAATGAATTGAGTTGCGCTGGGACTGGTCCCGATGACCCCCCAGCTATAATCTGTTGCCAAATTCCTCAGTCCTTTTTCATTTATAGCAATAACATTATAGAACAAAATATGTTAGAAAAAATTTTTTTATTGTTTTAAAATGACGAGATACGGACAATAGGAGGTAAATCTTGAAAAAAGAAGTAACTGGCAAGCATGTTCTGGCCATCTTGTCCTGTGCATTGATGTCCTTTGTGGGAATTTTGACCGAGACGTCGCTAAACGTGACCTTTCCCACTTTGATGAAGCAATTTCATGTGGGTTTAGGCACCATTCAGTGGACGACCACGGGCTACCTGCTCATGATTGCTGTCATCATGATCCCGTCTTCGTATTTGAATGCCCGCTTTTCGGCCCGCCAGCTGTTTATCTTTGCGGTAGCCGCTTTTAGCTGCGGCTCGCTCATTTGCGCGCAGGCGCAGAGCTTCTGGATCCTGCTCTTGGGCCGGCTGCTTTCGTCATTTGGCGCCGGCCTCGCCACCCCGCTCATGTTCAACCTGGTCGCCGAGCTGATCCCGCAGCAGCGCTGGGGCTTTTACATGGGCCTGACCGGCCTGGTCGTCGTCTTGGCACCGACTTTAGGCCCGACTTTCGGCGGCGCCATCATCTACTTTTGGAACTGGCGGCTGATCTTTTACATCGTCGTCGCCTTGGCGCTTATCGTCTTAATCTTGGGCCTGTTCAGCGTTGAAAAATACCATGAGGTGACGCACCCGCAGTTTGACTGGGGCCGCTACCTGGTGATCGCGGCCGCGATGGTCATTTTTTCACTCACCATCAACCGCATCAGCAAGCTCGACTGGCTGTTTTGGCTCGGACTCATCGTGACTGCAGCCCTCATGGCCTGGTTCAGCAAGCTTTCCAAGCGGTCAAAAAAGATCCTGTTTGACATTGCTATTTTCCAAGTCAAACCGTTTGTCTTCGCCTTTTTGGCATATTTGGCACTGCAGTTTGTCAACTTAGGCACCAGCTTCATCCTGCCGAACTACGTGCAGATCGTAAATCATTCGACCTCGCTTGTCGGCGGCTTGATCCTGCTGCCCGGCAGCATCCTGGCCGCAGTCTTGAACCCGGCTTTTGGCAACTGGTATGACAGAAAAGGCGCAGCCCAGCCGCTCTACACCGGGACCATCACGATGACCTTGGGCTGCCTGCTGCTGGCACTTTTCAGCCTGCATATGACGACGGCCATGATCATCGTCTTTTTCGCCTTCATGATGGTGGGGCGGCAGATGGCCTTCAACAACACCCTGGCCGAAGGGCTGAAGACCCAAAAGCCGGCCCTGCACAGCGACGCCACCGCGGTCTTCCAGACCGGCCAGCAGTTTGCGGCCAGCCTGGGCACCACGATCACCGCGGCGATCGTCTCGGCAGTGCAAAACGGCGGCGGCTCCTACCGGCAGGCGACGGCCGCTGGGACCCGGCTGGCCTTTGTCTTCTTGACGGCAATCGGCCTGCTGGCCATTTGCAGCTACACGCTGATGTTTAAAACAGAAAAGAAATAACTGCAGATTATAATTAACTATTGTTTATAAGCATTTTTAATATCTTTGGGCAGGACTTATAATTAGTTTCAGATAAGGAGGCTGATGACATGTCCGCAAAGACAATTAGAAATGCTTTTTTTAATGGCGAACGCCCGCTGTTCGGCCTGCAAGACGCCGAATTAATCAACACTACCTTTGGTGAAGGGGAGTCGCCTTTAAAAGAAAGTTCCGACCTCAAGCTAGACCAAGTAATTTTCCAGTGGAAGTACCCGCTGTGGTACGCCCGCAACATCGATGTTCAAAACAGCATCTTTGAAACCATGTCCCGCAGCGGGATCTGGTACACGAAAAACATTGCGCTGACCAACTGCACCCTGCAAGCGCCCAAGCTCTTCCGGCGCTGCCAAGGCGTGACCTTGAGCCACGTGCAGTTTGCTGACGCTAAAGAAACCCTGTGGACCTGCCGCGACGTCACCATGAAAAACTGCACGGTGACCGGCGACTACTTTGGCAAAGACAGCCAAAACGTCGTGCTCGACCACGTCCGCATCGTCGGCAACTACGCTTTTGACGGCGGCAGTCACATCGAAGCGCACAACTGTCATTTTGTCAGCAAGGACTGTTTTTGGAACTGCGAAGACGTCACCTTGTACGACTGCTTTTTAGACGGCGAATACCTGGCCTGGAACACTAAGCGCCTGCGCTTAGTCAACTGCACTATTGTCAGCGACCAGGGCCTGAACTACATCGACGATTTGACCTTGGAAAACTGCCGGCTCAACGAAACCGACCTGGCCTTTGAATACTGCAGCAACGTGAGCGCTCAGATCAACGGCCGCGTGGACAGCGTCAAAAACCCGCTGTCAGGCAAGATCTGCGCCGACGAAATCGGCGAGCTGATTTTAGACCCGGAAAAAACAGATCCTGAGCAAGTTGAGATTGTTTGTCCTAAAATAGTAAGCAGAAGGACTAAATCAGATCAAAACCAGCACGCAAAGGAGTAAGAGCAATGGATTACGATTTTGAACACGCACCGCAGCGTTTAGGCACCGACTCGGTCAAGTGGTGGGGGTTAAAAGCTCACGACCTGCCGATGACGATTGCCGACATGGAGTTTAAAACCGCCCCGGAAATCATTGCCGCCATGCAGGACAAGGTGGCCTTTGGCGCCTTTGGCTACGAGTGGTTCCAAGACGACTACTACCAGGCCGTCATTGACTGGTTTGCCAAAGAACACGCCGCCCAGCTGCAAAAAGACTGGCTGCTGTTTGTCACCGGCGTGGTGCCGGCAATTTCTTCGATCGTGTGCCGCTTGACCAACCAGGGCGACAAGGTCTTGGTACAAGAGCCCGTCTACGACATTTTTTACCATTCCATTGAAAATAACGGCCGCCGCACGCTCAGCAACCCGCTGCGCTATGAAGACTGCCATTATTCCTTAGACTGGGCAGACCTGGAGCAAAAGCTGGCCGACCCGATGACGCGGCTCATGATCTTCTGCAACCCGCACAACCCGACGGGGCAGCTGTGGACTGCGGCCGAGGTACAAAAAGTCGCCGAGCTCTGTCACAAGCACCACGTCATTTTGCTGGCCGACGAAATCCACGGCGACTTAGTCAGAGCAGGGCATTACAACACCGCGGTTAAGGTCGAAGGCCCGGCCCGCGACTCTGTCATCGTTTTGACTTCGCCGAGCAAGACCTTCAACGTAGCAGCTCTGCACGCGGCCACGGCGATCATTCTCAACCGCGACTTGTATGAAGTCGTCAGCCGCGGCATCAACAACGACGAGCTGGCCGAGCCCAACTTGCTGGCCGTGCCGGCCTCAATTGCCGCCTACGAGCAGGGCGGGCCTTGGCTGCACGCGCTGCTGGCGCAGCTGCGCACCAACTTTGCCTGGGCCGCAGACTTTTTAAAGAAAGAACTGCCGCAGCTCGTCAGCGTGTCCGGTCCTGCCACCTACCTGCTCTGGGTTGACGTCAGCCAGGTCTGCGCCGATTCTGCCGAGCTCGCCCATTTTATCTATGAAAAAACCGGCCTGCAGGTGACGGCCGGCAGCGTCTACCGCGGCAACGGCGAGCGCTTTATCCGCATCAACTTGGCCGCGCCGCTGGCCATGGTCCAGGACGGCTTGCACCGCCTGGCCAAAGGCGTTAAAATATTTGAAGAGTCAAAGACGAACTAGCCTAGCTAGTTCAACATTGGGATGTAGCCAAATTGGTAAGGCACAGGATTCTGGTTCCTGGATGTTTGGG
>CAJMMO010000005.1 GCA_905214545.1 uncultured bacterium | reverse complement strand
TACACGCTCTTGCCCGAATCGTCAAATGTTTTTTGAAACTTTTTTATAAGTCGTATTTTTATTTTTAATGGCCTTGTTTCGTTCGTAAGCAAAGCTATGCTTTGCTATTTATCGGCCATCAGCATACTTCTTTGTTCGTATAAAAAAAGCGGAGCTAAGCTCCGCTTTTCTAAAATTAACTTGTCTTTAATGATTAAAAGGCAGTTTCTTTGGTAATTTTCTTCATCCCGTGCATGTATGGGACCAAAACTTCTGGCACAGTGATCGAACCATCTTCGTTTTGGTAGTTTTCCATAATCGCAGCGACAGTCCGGCCGACAGCCAAGCCTGAACCGTTAAGAGTGTGAACTAAGTGGACATGGCCATCTTCGTCACGGTAACGGATTTGGGCACGGCGAGCCTGGAAATCAGTACAGTTTGAGCAGCTGGAGATTTCACGGTACTTGTGCTGGTATGGCAGCCATACTTCCAGGTCGTAAGTCTTGGCTGAGGTAAAGGATGCATCCCCGGTGGACAGTGCAACGACGTGGTATGGCAGACCCAGCTTTTGCAGCAGGTGTTCTGCGTTGTGGGTCAATTCTTCCAATTGTGCCCATGAGTCTTCCGGCTTAACCAGCTTCACCATTTCAACCTTGTTGAATTGGTGCATTCTGATCAGACCGCGGGTGTCGCGGCCGGCTGAACCTGCTTCGCTTCTGAACGCTGGGGTCAAAGCAGTCACGTTGATCGGCAACTTCTTTTCGTCGACAATCTTGCCGCGGTAGTAGTTAACCAAAGGAACTTCGGCAGTTGGGATCAAGGTCAAGTCCAGCGCCTTGTCCGGGTCGTCGTTGTCCACGATGGTGTAAACGTCCTCAGTAAACTTCGGGAACTGGCCGGTCCCAGTCATGGAATCGTCGTTGACCAGGTATGGCGGAATTACTTCGTGGTAGCCTTCGGAAGTGTTCTCGTCCAGGAAGAAGTTGTAGACGGCACGTTCTAACAGAGCGCCGGCACCTTTATAGTAGACAAAACGCGCACCGGAAACTTTAGCAGCGGTGTCGAAGTCTAAAATGCCCAGGTCTTCGCCCAAGTCCCAGTGAGCTTTCGGCTCAAATGAAAACTTGGTCGGTTCGTGCCACTTGCGTACTTCTTCGTTGTAGCTTTCGTCAGGACCAATCGGGTCGCTGTCAGCTGGGAAGTTCGGCAGCCGCAGCAGGATGTAGCGCTGCTTGTCGGTCAGTTCAGCGACTTCGGCATCCAGGTCCTTGACCTTTTTACCAACTTCACGCATGTCAGCAATTGCCTGGCTTGCGTCTTCCTTGTTGCGCTTTGCTTGCGCGATTTGCTTAGAAACCTTGTTGCGCTTTGCCTTCAGTTCTTCACTGTCGTTTAACGCAACGCGGCGCTTTTGGTCGATGGAAATTAATTCATCGATCTCTTCTGGCTTAATCCCGCGGGTCGCCAATTTTTCCTTGGCCCAGTCAGGATTTTCGCGAATAACTTTGATATCCAGCATTTTTTACCTCCAAAAACAAAAAAAAGCCGTCTCATCCCTGTTATGGGACGAAACGACACACGGTCTCGCGGTACCACCCAAATTTGGTAAAAACCACTCTCAAAACGGCGATAACGGCGCCTGACCGTGCAATGATTAATTGCCCACATTCTCAAAACCCGGAAAGCGGCACTTTGTCCGTTCGCACCACACACGGACTCTCTGAAATGGCCTAAAGGTTTCGTGTTTACCGACATTGTAGCATGACACATTATTTTTGCAAAACTAACTGTGCCAGTCTTCTTTTTTTAAAAGGAAATACTGCTCGCTGCTTCCTAAGCCTAAAAAAGACGGCAGTGCGGCCGTATACACATACTTGAAGCCGAACTTGCCAAGCAACGCCTGCGATGACACGTTGTCGGGCAAAGTCCCCGCCCAGATCTCGGTCTGGCCGTGTGCAAAGGCATAGTCCAAAACCAGTGCCAAGGCCTCGCTCATGTAGCCCTGCCGCCAAAAAGGCCGGTCCAGCAAGAAGCCGACTTCGCGCGTGTGATCCAGCCCCGAACGCGGGTCGCTGCCGCGTTTTTTCAGCTCGACTAAGCCGATCAGCCGCTGGTCTTTTTGCAAGACAATGCCCCAGGCGCCGGCATGCTGGGCGTAAAACTCCGCGGCCTTTTTAGAAGTCAAGCCGTGAAAGCCCGCCAATTTTTGGTAGAGCGGGTCCCGGCCCCACTTCAAGATCTGCGGGGCATCCTGCAAACCGAGCTGTCTCAGCAAAATTCTTTTGCCAGTTAATTCTTTCATTATTTGCCCACCAGGTGAAAAAGCCAGCGCGAGCCATACAGCAGACCCAGGCTGTAAGCGGCGATCGTCCAGGGCTTGCAGAGGATGATGATCCAGAAATAGGTAGAAAACTTCATCTCAGTCAGGCCGGCGATCATGCAGAGCAGGTCATCGGGCGCGGCCGGCGCTAAAATACAGAGGCCGAAAAACAGGTTGAACTTCTTCTGGTTTTTGGTCATCTTGATGTACTTATTGAAGGTTTTTTCCGACACCAGGTGCAGGATAAAGGGCTGGCCGTAGTAGCGCGCCAGGAAAAAAAGAATGATCGAGCCGATGCAGATGCCGACGTAATTATAGATAAAACCCGCAATTGGGCCGAAGAAGACGACCCCGCCGAGCAGCGAGATGCCGCCCGGGATAATCGGGATGACGACCTGGACGATCTGGATCAAGACAAAGATCAAGGGTCCGATCACGCGCCTGTGCGCCAGGTAGGCATTCATCTTGGCCTGGCTCGTTAAGATCCCCATGTTCCACCAGTGGATGGCCAAAAAGATGATGATAATTGAGGAAATGATAGTCAGGATGTTGATTAAATGGCGGCTTTTTGCTGCTGATAATTTCATGACTTCAACTTGCATCCCCTTTATTGTCAGTTCAACTATAATGTACATAATAGCAAACTTGCTGAAGGGAGCAATTGACATGGTTGTGATCAAGAAAAATATCGTCTATGACCAGACTTTTGACTTGAAAACCGATATCTATTTTCCCACCGAGACCGACCGGCAGACCAAGATCCTAATCCTCTGGCACGGCGGCTCCTGGCTGCGCGGCAGCAAGGACGCCGAAAAAGGCCTGGCCGTGCGCTTGGCAAACGCCGGCTTTATGACCCTGGTGCCTGACTACCGGCTGGCCCCTGCGGCCCTGTTTCCGGCCGCTCACCAAGACTGCGTGCACTTTGTCCAGTGGCTGCTGGCTTCAAAGTACACAGACGCCGAGGATGAGAAAAACATCAGCCAGCTGGGCATCAGCTGCGGCGGCACGATGGCCATCTATGTGGCCGGCCAGTATGGCTTTCCGACCGTCACCTGGTCGGCGCCGGTTTCGTTTTCAAACCGCGTTAGCGACAGCGTCAAACCCGCCCTGCAACCTAGAGAAGAGTTGGGCCTGACTGATAAAAAAGAGATCCAAGCCTCTTTTTACAAAAACTTCGTCTTGAACTACGCCCCGACCCGCCAGCTGCAAGAAGAGCTCGACGTCGAAAACTACGACTTGAGCAAGCTGGGCCAGCTGCTGATGCTGAATTCGGCCCACGAACTGACGCCGCTCAGCGATGTCTTAGCGTTTGCAAAAAAGCTCGCAGACCGAGGCCGCGAGCTCAACTTGCTGCTGATTCCGGGCGACCGGCACGGCCGGCACTACAGCAGCGATTATATTGATGAAAGTATCGACTTTCTTAAACGATCCGGTAGCCGTCCACAGGCGCACTGAGGTTGGTCTGGAAGTCGTAAGTCTTTAAATCTTCAAAAGAAATCAGGGCGGTGACGCCGCGCGCCAGCATCAGGTTCATGACCTTGGGCGCGTCTTTTTTCTCAGTGAACGGAATCATGACGGCCGGCTTGTGCAGAGCGCGCAAGAAGCCGATCTCAAAGGCGCTGCCGTCGTCGATGTTGTCCATGTCGTATAAAAAGATCGCGCAGTCGGAGTTGATCATCCCCTGCAGGTCGTTTTCATAGGTCGCAATTTGCCACTTCAGACTGCTCATGTCGTCGGGGTCGTCTGGGTTAACGTACTGGTGGTCAAAAGGAAAGTGGACTGAAGCAACGGTAGGGTTTTGGCGCAGGTATTCCTGCGCCTTTTTTACGCGCTGTCTTTGGGCCTCGTTGTAAAAAGGTCCGCCGAGGTAGACCCGTGCTGTAGCTTGTTTTTCCATAGTTGTTTCCTCCTAATTATTATTTTATTTAATGATACACTAAGAGTGTGAATTTTTAGTTATAGAAAAGAACCGAGGTTTTTATTTTGTCTTCATACCAATCAGTCAATCCCTACACCGGGGAAACCTTCGCAACTTATGACAACCCAACCGATAAGCAAATCGAAGAGGCCTTAGCGCTGACCCACGCCTTGTACAAGAAGTGGCGCCACGAAGACCCTGCCGGCAGAGCTGCCCAATTAGCAAAAATTGCGGACAACCTGCGTGCTCATGAAGATGAATTGGCAACTTTGATGACCAAGGAAATGGGCAAGCTGATCAGCGAGTCCAAGGGCGAAGTCGAGCTGTGTGCAAGCATCTGCGACTACTACGCTGAAAACGGCGTTGAGATGCTGAAGCCGCAACCGCTGAAGACCGACCTGGGCGACGCCTACTACCTGAAGCAGGCCACCGGTGTCATCATGGCCTGCGAGCCGTGGAACTTCCCGCTCTACCAGGTCATCCGTGTGTTTGCGCCTAACTTCCTGGTCGGCAACCCAGTCATCTTAAAGCACGCCCACAACGTCCCAGGCAGCGCAGCTTTGACTCAAAAGCTGATCCACCGCGGCGGCGCTGACGAAGGCGCTTTGATCAACCTCTACTTGAGCTACGACCAAATCGACAAGGTCATCTCCGACCCGCGTGTCCAAGGCGTAGCTTTGACCGGTTCCGAACGCGGCGGCGTGGCCGTTGCCGAAGCTGCCGGCAAGAACTTGAAGAAGTCGACCATGGAGCTGGGCGGCAACGACGCCTTCATCGTCTTAGACGACGCTGACTCCGACCAATTGAAAAAGGCTTTGAGCGACGCCAGAACCTACAACGACGGTCAAGTCTGCACCTCATCCAAGCGCATCATCGTCGAAGAAAGCAAGTACGACGAAGTTCTGCAAGACATGCGCGAGATCTTGAGCGGCTTAAAGGCCGGCGACCCGCTGGACCCGGCAACGACCATCGCTCCGATGAACTCAGAACGTGCTAAGCAGAAGCTGCAAAAGCAAGTCGACACCGCCATTGCCAACGGCGCCAAGGTCAACTACCGCTTTGAAGACGAAAACGCCAAGGGTGCCTTCTTCAACCCAATCATTTTGACTGACATCACTAAGGACAACCCAGTCTTTGACACCGAGCTGTTTGGGCCGGTTGTTGAAATCTACAAGGTCAAAGACGACGACGAAGCCATTGAACTGGCCAACGACTCCAGCTACGGCTTGGGTTCTTCCGTCATCTCCAGCAACCACGACCACGCAGCTAAAGTTGCCGCTGAAATCGAAACTGGGATGACCGTCATCAACGGCCGCTGGATCACTGCCGGCGAGCTGCCATTCGGCGGCGTCAAGAAGTCAGGCTACGGCCGCGAACTGAGCGACTTAGGGCTCATGGCCTTTGTCAACGAGCACTTAGTCATCGACGTCACTAAGAAATAATTATTTTTAGGCAAAAAAAGACACAGCTTAATTGCTGTGTCCTTTTTTTATTGCTTTAAATTTTTGCCGGCCAAGAAACTGGTCATGGCGCTGGCCAGCAACATCAGGTAAGACGAGATGCCAAACGAGATGGCGTTGGTCGTGATCTGGTTTAAGCGGCCGGTCCCGGAGACCGTGGCAGCGCCGCTGCCGATGTTTGCACCCTGGTCCATCATGATCAGCCTAAAGGCGATGTAGACCAAGAGCACGGTCTCGACCATGCTGATGATGAAAATCAGCCAGCGGTATTTTTGACCGTCTTTTAAGGTCAGCCAGATGATCAGGCACGGGGCCACGATCAAAAGCAGCAGCAGGCCGTAGCCGGTCAAAATGTAGCTGCCGCCCCTGCTGCCGATGCTGAGCAGGCTGCGGGCAATCGACGCGTTGCTGTTCAGCCCCAGCGTCGAATATGAAGCAAAGGGGCCAAAGAAGATGACCAGCAGGCTGAATAAGGCCATTAAGAGCAGCGCGATCTGGATGCCCGAGCGCTTCTTGCGGGTCCGCTGGACCGGCTCGGGTTCCCCGCGGCGGCGCCGCTGCTGGATGCGCTCGCGGTCGTTTTCCACGTTGTTGACCATGCGCGAGCCTAAATTGCTGACGTCTTCGGTCAACCGCTTGTCAGCCGTGTACTGGTTCACATCCGCTTCGCCTTTTTCACAGATAATAAACAGCCAGATCAGCAGGGCAAAAAAGGCAAACCAGCCTAAAGGCCGCGAAAAGCTGACCAGGATCAGCAACCCGACCCCGATGAAAAAGACGATGGTCGTGTTGTTGTGCATCCAGTTGATCATGGCCGTGACCGTGGAGTTGGTCTGGTGCGAGCTTTGGCGGTATTCCTGCCGTCTGCTGGGAGCAGGCTCCGGCTCGTTTTCAAAGCCGCAGTATGGGCAGTACTTGCTGCCTTCTGGGATTTCCTTTTTGCAATGGCGACATGTCATGTGTCTTCACCAACCTTTTCAATAGCCATAATTATAGCATTAGGCACAAAAAAAGGCAGGACAGCTAATTGCAGATATCCTGTCTTTTAAATTCTAGCTATTCGTGCTTAGCAGCTACCTTTTTGCTGATCAGGTTGCGGCCGAAGCCTTCGTAAGTCAGCTTCATGGCTGCCGACATGTTGATTGGGATCAAGAAGACCAGGATCAACAGGCCGATGACCACGCCGATGGCAACTTCAATCAGAGTTGGCACACCGGATGGGATCAAGGCTGCGAACGTACCGCCCAAGATGATGGCCGCTGAGATAACAACGGTCCCGATGACGCCGCAGGCCTTCAAAATAGCCTGGCTTGGCACCATGTCCTTGCGGTAGTCGCGGTACCTCATCATTAAGAAGATACTGTAGTCCACACCTAAGGCAATCAGCATGATGAAGGTGAAGAACGGCGTGTTCCAAGTCAGCATGCTCTTGCCCATGACCAGTTTGACGATTCCCCGGGTAATTGACAGAGACATCATGTAGGAGATGACCAGAGTACCCAGGATGAAGACTGGTTGCAAGACTGAACGGGTGACGAAGATCAGGGCGATGCCGATGCCGACGATCATGATGATCGCGGTCCGCAGGAAGTCGCCGCTGGAGACACCCTTGGTGTTGTAGATCTTTTCAGACTGGCCGCCCATGGCAACAGTTGCGCCCTTCAGGCTGGTGCCCTTGACGGACTCCTTAGCCATCTTGCTCAAGCTGTTGACCCGGTTAGTGGTCAAGTCAGAACTTGGGTTAGTCTTCATGACGATGATGATCTTTGCGGTCTTCTTGTCGCCGCTCAGGTAGTTTTCAATTGACTTCTTAAACAGCTTGGAGTGCAGAGCTGACTTAGGAATGTAGAAGGAATTCCCGACAGCTGAGTTGCCTAAGCCGACTAAGTAGCTTTGACCGGTGCCCAGGCCGGAGTTGATGCGGTCAACGCCGCTGGTCAGGGCTGGGGCATTTTGGTAAAGCTGGTTTGCGCCGGAAGCGATTTGGCCGACGCCAGGCAGGCTGGCGTTGACTGCGCTTTGGACTTGGTTCAAGCCGCTGGTCAGCTTGCTCAAGGCGGTGTTGGCACCTGGCAAAGCGACGTTAGAGGCCGTTGCCAGCGTGTTGACTTCGCGCTTCAGCACTGCCACTTGGCCCAGCATCCCCTGCAGGTTTTGGGCGGTCCCGGCTACGCTTTGCAGCGAGCCTGCCAAGGACCGGTCGGCGTTGCCTGCTGCTTGCAGGTTGCCGGCTACGCTCTGCAGAGCAGAGGTGGTCGTTTGGGTTTGTTGGGTGACTTGGCTTTGGACGCCGGTGAGCAGCTGGCTCAAGGCAGCTTCCATTGCTGCTCTTTGTTGCGGCGTCAGCTGAGCTCTTTCTTCAACAGCCCGGTATTGGGCCATGATCTGCTGAGTGTTCAGAGAAGTGCCTGCGCCGGCGCCTTGCAGACGCTGCAGGGTTTGGCCGGCTTGGGTCAGGTTGTTGCCGATGACTTGGGCCTGGGTCCCGACGTTAGTCAGGTTTTGGGTCAAGCCGGCGGTGTCAACGCTGGCGCCAGAGCTTTGCAGAGCACCGTTCAGCTGCTGGATCCCGGCGTTGATTTGCGGCAGGCCAGCTTGCAGCTGGGCCAGTTGAGAAGCGTTAGCGCCGCCCATTTGGGCTGACAGCTGAGCGCTCATCAAGTTCAAGCCGTTAACCAGCTGCTGGCTGCCGTTTGACAGCTGGCCTAAACCGCTGGTCAGCTGCTGGCTGCCGGAACTTACACGGTCCAGACCTGAACGAGCCTGGCCGACACCCTTGTTGACGGTCTTCATCTGGCGGTCAACGTAGAGCATGTTGATCTTTTCGCCGTAAGGCTGGGTGACGGAAGTGGCAAAGTCGACGCCCTTGCTTGCTTGAATTTGGTTGGTGAGTTCGTCGATGGCCTTCAGGTCCTTTTCGTTGTCTAATCTGTGGTCAGACTTGATGTAAAGGTAAGAAGGCTCGGCCATACCCTTTGAGAAGTGCTTTTGCACAACCAGGAAGCCTTGCTTGGATGGGGTGCTGTCAGAAATTTCGTCAGTGTCGTCATAGTTCAGCTTGTTGGAGAACAACAGGAAAAATGGCGTAGAGATTAAGACCACGGCCACTAAGGCCACGATCGGCTGCTTCAAAGTACCCTTGGAGATGCCGTGCCACAGCTTGGAGCTGCTTTCGCCATCAAACTTTTTAACAGGCCAGAACATCTTGGCGCCCAGAGTAACCATGAAGAATGGGTTCAGGGTCAAGATGACTAACAGCAGGACGGCAACACCGACGGCAACGCCAGTGGCGGATTGGTAAACGGAGAAGCGGGCCAGGCTTAAGGAAGTAAAGCCGATCAGCAGTGATGAACCTGAGTACAGAATCGTCTTGCCGGCTGAGTGCAGGGCTTCCTTAGTCGCCTCCTGCTTCTTCATCCCCTTGCCTAGGTTTTCCTTGAATTTGTCATAAAGCAGGATGTTGTAGTCGGTCCCAATCCCGAATAAGACAATCACCATGAAGACCTGGGTGAAGTTGGAGAATGGGAAGTTGACGCTCTTCACCAGGTTGGTAACCAGGGAGAAGGAAGTCAGGAAGGCCACACCTACTGTAAACAGCGAAATCAGCGGCACGATCGGTGACCGGAAGACGATGATCAGGACGATGAAGATGAAGATGATCGAGATGACCTCGGTCTTCTTAATCCCTTCCTGGACAGCGCCTGAGAAGTCGTCGGTCAGGATGTCGGCGCCAGTGACGTAGGTGCTGACGCCAGGCGTCTTGGCGGCTTTGCTGATACTATCGTTGACTTCGCTGACTGACTTGAAGTCCTTAGCCACGTACATCTGGACGGCGGCCGTCGTTTTATCCTTCGAAATCAGCTTTTTCTTAGTGGCAAAGTTTTCAAAAGGACTGAGGATCGTCCGGATCCCCAAGCGCTTCTTGTTGCTCTTCAAGTAGCTGATGGTGTCCTTCATGTCCGCGCGGTTTTCAGCAGTGAACTTGCCGCCGCCCTTTTTGTGGAAAACGATGTCTACTTCATAGGTATTATTCTGGTGGCGGCCCCATTGGTCATGAATATCATTGGCCACGGAGCTTTGCACATTGCTTGGCAGGTTGATGCTTGAGTGTTCACGCGTCAGCTTGTTGACGTTAGGCAGTGAAAAGACCGCCAAGGCCAAGACCAGCAGCCAAGCAATCAGCGCACCAGTGTGGTGTCTGAAAAATTTACGCAATGCTTACTCCTTCTTTCCTGATTTTTCTTCGTTGTCGCCGACTAACCGCAAGATCATCTCGTGGTAATTGCGGTCAGCCGTCTCTTTGTCCTCATCCGTAAACATTTTGGACTGGTCAAAAAAGACATAGCCGACGACCGCACCCATTAGCGCGTGGACCGAGAGGTTCTTGTCGCGATCGACATCGATTTTGCGATTCAGCGCCAAGATCTTCTCGACCTTGTCATTAATGGCCGACTCCAGCTTTAACTCGTTTAAAGAATAGAGGATGCTGCCGATGGCCTTGTCTTCAAGTAAAAAGTCGCGCACGTCATCGGCAAACTTGATGATGGCACTTTTTCCAGACAAACCGACAATATCCTGCAGCAGTTTGAGCCGCAAATTCTCCAGACGCTTAGCGGCAACCAGCGATAACAGCTCGCTACGGTTTGACACGTAGTAATAAAGGGACTGCGACCGCACATGCAAGGCTTGTGCCAGGTGCTTCATGGTCAAAAAATTCAGACCGTGCTCGTTAATCAAGTCCGTCGCAGTATCCAGAATCTTGTCCAGATTCATTGTTTTTCTCAAACAGCTTCCCCCTCCTTTTTATGAGCTAACAGCGATTATATCACTACAACTTGTAGACGACAATCTACAATCTGTAGATTTATTTTTACAATTTGAAGAATGCTATATGTTGGTATTTGCGTATAGTTTTTTAGGCATAAAAAAAGCTCCCGCAACATGCGGGAGTTTTTGGTTCAAAGTCGTTTTAGTGGTTGTTATACCAGTCGGCAAGGAGCTTGCCGACTTCGCCGACGGCTGCATACTGCTTGCCGGCGGTCAGGCTCATGATGTAAGAAGTTGTGCCGGTTTTGACCAGGGCAACCGAAGCGTAAGGGTCGCTGATCTGGTAAATCGTGCCGGTCACAGACTGGGTCAGCTTGCGGTCAGGGTAGTTTTGCAAGGCGCCTAAGACCTGGTTGTCGGTCTGGTGGTCGAAGACCTTGCCCTGGTACAGCTTCAGCAGGGTCCGGCCTAAGTCATCCGCGGAAACGGTGCCGACCTTCTGGCTGCCGAACTTGCCGGTGAGCTTAGTCTGCTGCAAGCCGAGCTTGGCCACCAGCTTCGGCATGCTGGCCTTGCTCTTTTGCCAGAGGATGTTGGCCGCAGAGTTGTTGTTTTGCTGCATCATCAAGTTTAAAAGGTAGGAGTAGCTGTAGCCCATCGGCGCGCGCAAAGCCTGTTCGCCCTTGACCAAGTCGCCCTGCTTGACCTGCACCACGCTGTTGGGCTTGATCCGGCCGTCCTTGCGCGCCTGGTAATAGGCAAGCAGGACATACAGCCGCAAGACGTTAGTGGCCGGAAAGGCCTTGCGCCCGGTGTTGGCCACCTGGGCGCGGACCTGCTGGTCGGTCAGGCTGCGAGTATAGACCTGCACCGGCTCCCCGGCCGTCTCCAGCTTTTTGCCCAGCGGCTGGGCCAAGGCCTTGGTGCTTCCGGAAGCCACCCGCAGCTCGTGGGATTCAGGCAGGTTGGCCGTGTTCGTGCTGCCTTTTTTGACCACGCGTTGTTTTTGGCCGACGATGGTCAGCTGCGCGGTCCGCTGCTGGTGTACCCCGCCGATATAGAGGACAAAAGCCAGCAATGCCGTGAGCAGCGACCCTAAAAGAATGTGATTCTTCATTAAACGAACTTGCTCCTTTTCTACTAAACAACAGTATAACTGAACCGGTGCGATTTGTAATTTTAAATAAGGGCTTCTTATATTGGCCGGATAGAGTATATAATGATGGTGTTTGTTAAGTATTTCATTTATAAGAGGAGATTTTATTAATAATGGATGATTCTGCCAAACAGGCAAAGAAGATCACCGGCTGGACGCTGGCCTTTATGGCCTTCTCCACTGTCTGGGGCTTCGGTAATGTCTGCAACGGGTTCAACTACTTTGACGGGACCCACGTCATTTTCTCATGGGTTCTGATGTTTGCCCTGTACTTCGTGCCATACGCTTTGATGGTCGGGGAACTGGGTTCTACTTTTAAAAATGCCGAAGGCGGTGTTTCCTCATGGGTTAACGCCACCATGGGGCCAAAACTGGCCTACTACGCCGGCTGGACCTACTGGGCCTGCCACGTTACCTATATCGCCGGCAAAGGCACCGGCGGCCTGCGTGCCTTATCATGGGCACTGTTTGGCAACACCCAAGCCTTGGACCACGCCAACACGATGTTAGTTCAGCTGGTTACCCTGCTGATCTTCGTCTTCTTCTGCTGGCTGGCTTCACAAGGTATCACCGCTTTGAAGGTCTTGACGACCGTTGCCGGTGCTGCCACCTTTATCCTGTCTCTGCTGTACATCGTCATGATGTTTGCAGCCCCAGCCATCAACCACACGGCAAGTTTTTACACCATTGACTGGAACATTAAGAGCTTCATGCCGAACTTCAACGTGAAGTACTTTACTTCCCTGTCAATCCTGATCTTCGCCGTCGGCGGCTGTGAAAAGATTTCACCATACGTTAACCAAATGAAAAAGCCTAGCCGGGACTTCCCGCACGGCATGATTGTTTTAGCCATCATGGTTATGATCTGTGCCATCTTGGGGACCATCGCCATGGCCAGAATGTTTGACCCGCGGCAAGTTGCCAAGCACTTCGACGCCTACGTTTCAAACGCTGACTACTGGTCCTTCCAAAAACTCGGCGGCTACTACCACATGGGCAACTTCTTCCTGATCATCTACGCCTGGTCGAACGTGATCGGGCAGCTGGCCGTCCTGCTGTTAAGTATCGACGCCCCGCTGCGGATCCTGCTGGGCAGCAAGGAAGCTAGCGAATTTATCCCAAAGGGCCTGCTGAAAAAGAACAAGCACGGCGCTTACATCAACGGGATCAAGATGGTCGGCATCCTGTCCGGTTCGCTGATTTTGATTCAGTCAGTCGTACCTGGTGCCACCAAGGTTATGTCCCAGCTGATCAAGCTGAACTCCATCGCGATGCCGATGCGTTACCTGTGGGTATTCGTAGCCTACATCGCACTGCGCAAGCAGTCTGACAAGTTCCACGCTGAATACCACTTCGTCAAAAACGATGGCGTTGCCAAGTTCTTCGGCTACTGGTGCTTCATCATCACTGCGGCCTGCTGCTTGATGGGTGTCTACGATCCAGACCCATTCACCATGACTTTGAACATTGCTACGCCAATCGTCTTAGTCGTCTTGGGTATGATCCTACCAGCTATCCGCAAACGGCAAACTGAAAACGCATAAATTTAACAACAAAAAAAGAGCTGTTCAAAAGAACAGCTCTTTTTTTATGCCCTTTTACAGGTTGTCGCCGCGTTCGTATTGGTACTTGGAAGTGTACAGAGCCTTGCGGATCAAGTCGCTCATAAGCAGCTTGGTGCGCTTGGTAATTTCGTCAGCGGTCTTTTCGTTTTCCTTAGTCAAAAAGTCGGTCAGCTCGCTGCCGCTCTTGCCTTTGGCGGCGGCGTCGACCTCGTCGACGCGGCCCACAGCATAGCTTTGGCATTCGTCGCGGAAGTTGTTTACTTCGTAGACAAATTGGTGGTAGCGCGGTTCAACCAAGACCTGCAGGCTCTTGTACAGCCAGTAGGCGCTGGTGTCCGGCGTCACGATGTGGCTGGCTACCTTGTAGTTGGCCGGCGTGTCGTTCATGTTCGTGTAGAACGGAACGTACGGGCTGTAAGCGTAGAAGCCCATGTTGATCCATTGGATGGCAGCGTATTCTGCAGGCACGTTGTTGCGGATCTGCAAGATGCTGCTTTCCTGGTTGCGGTCCAGGGCAATGGAACGGAACTTCTTTTGGTCTTGTTCATCCCCGGAAGCAAAGGTGGCCATCGGGTCGTAAGGAGTGCCGTTGTAGTGGCTGGTCAAAAAGCGCTGGACGTCTTCGATCCCGATCTTTTTTTCGGAGTATTGAATGAACGGGATGTCTTGGCTGGTCGGGTCTTGCTGGATTTCTGGCGAAAACAGCTTTTGGCCGTACCAAGAACGAGGCGTGTTGTAGTAAGCGTCGGCTTCGTCTTGGGTGCCGAAGATGTTTCTGAAGTTAAAGCCAGCGTCGCCGGCCGGGTTTAATGAGTGCTTTGCCACAAAGTCGCGGATCGTGGAAGCGTACATGAAGTTGTCCGGGTCGTCGAAGACGATTTCCTGGATGCACATGATGTTTGGTGCGATCGCGTAGGCGTCGTCGGGGATGCGCTGGGCAACCCATTGGTGGCCGGCACCGGTTTCCAGGTACCAAACTTCGTCTTTGTCGCTGAAGGCGATCCCGTTGCTTTCACCGGTCCCGTACTTTTCAATTAATTGGCCTAAGCGCTTGACGCCTTCGCGGGCAGTCTTAACGAACGGCAAAACCAGGTAGACCATGGAGTCTTCGTTGACGCCGTCTTTGACCAGCGGGTCGTGGCCCAGGCAGCGGGCGTTAGTGGCTTCGGTTTCGGTGGCGCTCATGGCCACGTTGTATTCGTTGATGCCTTGTTCGTCCCAGCGGCCTTCGCTGTCGTCAGCAGTTGGAATTGCTGACCAGGCGCAGCCGTGGCCCTGCAAGTGCAGGTGCAGGCCGTTGTATTTGGAAACGTAATCTTCGTCGTAATCCTTGGCTTCGTGGTGCACGTAGATTTTTTCGTTGATGCCATCGTAGCCGTCTTCGTCGCGGGCGATGATCGTGGAGCCGTCTAAGCTGGCGTTTTTGCCGACAAGCATCGCCGTGCAGTTATCTCTTTTTTTCATAGCAATACCTTCCTAATATGCAACCTGCATGGCAGCGTCTGCTGTGGCGCTGCCGTCCGAATAATTAAAGACGTAGCCAGGCTGCACGTTGAATATATACACGTTAAAATCAAGACTACCATCAGTCGCCACCGCCTGCAAATTTATTCCGCGGGCCATTAATTCTTGGCCGCGGAAAATCGGCGTGGCCTGGTAGATGACGCGGCAGCCGCGCCGCAGAGCCGAACGAACCTGGCTTTCAAAGATGGTCTGGACGCGCTGGTTGGCGTAGGCCGTCTGGGTGAACAAATTCTTGGGGTTGTTCTGGTCGCCGGAGCGGTTGGCCGGGTTGTAGCTGCCGTCCTGGTCGATGCCGGCCGAGATCGAATAGGCGATCAGGTGGCCGCGGTTGTAGATCTCACGGCCGCGGTGGTTGCTGTGCCAGCCGGTCGGTTCGATGTACTGGCGCACCCGCAGCGAGTCGTTGGCCACGTTGTGCTGTTCCAAAAAGGCGGTGTTGGAGTGCGAGGTCCGGTTTAAGGAATCGAGGTCGGCATAGATGACCTTGTTGGTCTGCCAAGAAGACGGCTGCAGCGTCGACTTGCCGCCGTTGACGTCGATGTAGACGGGGCTGCCGCTGCGGTAGTCCAAGGCGGCCAGCTGCTGGTAGCTGCTTTGGGCTAGGCCGCCGTAGCTGGTGGCGGCAGCTGGTGCTGCTTGTTTTTGGTCTTGCTTCTGATCTTGTTTTTGTTCTTTGCTCTTCTTTGGCTTTTTAACAGTCTGCTCAGTGCGTACTTCATGACTGCTTTTTGCATCATCATGACTATTGCCGCCGCCCCTGCCAAAGATTGCCAATAACAGGAAGACGACGACGAAACAGCCCAGCAGGCCGCCTTGTTGCTGCTGTTTTCTTTTTGCCATACCTAACTCCTCCGACTTGCTATAATGCACTTAGAATTACTAGAAAGGAAAATGCCTATGAATAATTTAGCACTCAATGACGGTTCTGCGATTCCCGCCCTGGGCTTTGGCACCTATACCTTAAAGGGAAAAAGGGCCGTGCCGGTCATTGCCCAAGCCATCGCCTTAGGCTACCGGCTGCTCGACACCGCCGGCCAGTACGAAAACGAGGCCACCGTCGGCCAAGCGATTAAGGAAAGCGGCATGGCCAGAAACCAGCTCTTTGTTTCCTCCAAGCTGCCTGGCCGCCACCACCACTACGAAGAAGCTTGGCAGCAGATCGAAGAGTCGCTCATGGCCATGGACCTGGACTACTTCGACCTCTACTTAATCCACTGGCCGAACCCGAAACAGGGCCTGTACGTCGAAGCCTGGCAGGCCTTGATCGACGCGCAAAAGGCCGGCTTGGTGCGTTCCATCGGCGTTTCCAACTTCGAGCCTGAGCACATCGACCGCCTGATCAAGGAAACCGGCGTCACCCCGGCCGTCAACCAGGTCGAACTCCACCCTTACTGGTCAAGCCAGGCCGTAAGAAAATACGATGACGACCACAAGATCGTGACCGAGGCCTGGAGCCCGCTCTTGCGCGGCCGCTCCGCCTTCCAAGAGCCGCTGATTTTAAAGCTGGCTGCTAAATATGGTAAAAACCCGGCCCAGATCATCCTGCGCTGGGAGACCCAGCTGGGCGTCGTCACCATCCCGAAGGCCTCTTCCTATGTCCACCAGCAAAGCAACTTAGATATCTTCGACTTCAGCCTGACTGACGACGAAGTCCAGGCTATCACCGCGCTGGACAAGCCGGACGGCAGACGCCAGGACCGCGACCCCAACGAGCACGAAGAATTTTAATTAAAAAATTGGTAGAGATCAGCAGCTGTCAGCTGCTGTTTTTCTTTTGCCGAAAAATCCCCCGCCACCTTGCCGTCTTTTAACACCAGCAGGCGGTTGCCGTAGGTCAGAGCGTCGGCCAGGCGGTGGGTGATCATCAAGGCCGTCAGGTGGTTTTCGCTGATGGTCTTTTCGGTCTGAGCCAGCAAGTTCTGGCTCGTGCGCGGGTCCAGCGCCGCGGTGTGTTCATCGAGCAGCAGCAAGTCCGGCTTCGTCATCGTCGCCATTAAAAAGTTCAGCGCCTGCCGCTGGCCGCCGGACAAAGTTTCCACAAAGTCCAGCATGTGTTTTTCCAGGCCGTTGTTCATCGTGGCCGCCAGCTTTTCAAAATAAGGCAGCTGCTGTTTCAGCCGGCGCGGCCGCAACCAGCGGTGCTTGCCGCGGCTTTGCGCCAGCAGCATGTTTTCGGCGACCGTCATCCGCGGGGCCGTCCCCAGCTTGGGGTCCTGAAAGACCCGCGCCAAAAACCGCGTCCTGCTGATTTCTTTTTCAAAAGTAATGTCTTCGTCTTTAAAAAAGAGCTTGCCTTCGCTCACAGGCAGGCTGCCCGCGATCGTGTTGAACAAGGTCGACTTGCCCGCCCCGTTCGTGCCGATGATCGTCACAAAGTCGCCAGGCAAAAGCTCCAAGTTAATCCCGCGCAGGAGCTCTTTTTCATTATTCGTGCCGCGGTTGACCCGCACGTGCACATTTTTTAAGGATAAAATTTTTTCAGTCATGATGAAGCCCCCTGTAAACGGCGCGCCGCAAGCGGACGTGTTTTTCCAGCTGCGGCAAGAACATGCAGATTGCTAAGACCAGCGAAGAAATCAAGTTCAGGTCGTTTGGCGAAAAGCCCAGCTGCAAGACCCCCAGCAAAAGCAGTCTGTAGATAATGCTGCCGATGGAGATCGAAATCAGCCGCTGCGATAGGGTCAAGTTGCCGAAGGCGACCTCGCCGATGATGATGGACGCCAGCGCGATGACGATCGTGCCGATCCCCATGTTGATGTCGGCGTAGCCGTTGTTTTGGGCGATTAAGGCCCCGCCTAAGGCGACTAGACCGTTCGACAGCATTAAGCCTGTCGTGACCATTTTGTCGGGAAAAATACCCAGGGACTTGGCCATGACCGGGTTGTCGCCGGCGGCAATGAAGGCCTGGCCGAAGTCGGTGGCCAAAAAGAAGATGAGCAAAGCCGTCACGATGGCGATGACGATCAGCCCCAAGCAGACGCTGTCAAAATAGCGCGGCAAATTTGCCAGCCACGGCGCCGAAAAGACGGTCTTGCGCCCTAGCAGCGACAGGTTCGACTGGCCCATGATCCGCAAGTTGATGGAATAAACTGCCGTCATCGTCAAAATCCCGGCCAGCAGGATCGGGATCTTGCACTTGGTGTATAAAATACCGGTGACAAGACCCGCCAGCATCCCCGCTCCAAAGGCCAGCAGCGTGGCCAGCCACGGCGAAATCCCGCGCGTCAGCGCAGTCGAAGCCACGGCCGCGCCCAGCGGGAAGGTGCCTTCCACGGTCATGTCCGCGAAGTTCAAGATTCTGAAAGTTAAATACAGGCCGACGCCTAACAGCGCCCACAACAGGCCCTGGCCGATGGCCGAAACAATCAAGCTCATTTATAGATCACTCCTTTTTCTTGGCATTCCTTCATAAATTTGGCCGGGACCTGCAAGTGCAACTTTTCAGCCTGCCTGAGGTTTAAAGTCGGCGTGCCTTTTTTGGCAAAGTAGACTGGCAGGTCGCCCGGCTTTTTCTTGCCCTTTAAGATCTGGACGCTCATCTTGGCGATCTGGCGGCCCAGCTGGTACTGGTCGATGCTGTAGGTGGCCACGCCGCCCTGCTTGACCATCGAGGCCACGGCCGGAAAGACCGGCTTGCCGGCAGCGTTGGCGTTTTTGACCAGGGTCCGCATGGCGCCGGCAATCGTGTTGTCAGTCGGCGTGATCACCGCGTCGACCTTGCTCAGCATCTGCTCTGATACCTGGTTCAAGTCGTTGCTGTTGGCGATAGAATAGGCCTTCAATTCAATTTTCTGCTTGCGGCACTCAGCGGCGATCTTTTGGTAGCCGGCCACGGCCGAACTGTCGCTGGACGTATAAATGACCCCCAGCGTTTTTAAATTTGGCAAAAAGGCCTTGATCAAGTGCAGCTGCTGGGCGATTGGGGCCTGGTCGGACACCCCCGTGATCTTGCCGCCGGGATGGCGCGTGTTTTTAACCAAGTGCGCGCCCTGCGGGTCGGTCACGGCCCCTAACAGCACCGGCGTCTGCCCGCTCTTGTTGGCTAAGGCCTGCGCCGCCGGCGTCGTAATCCCCACCAGCAGCTGGTTGTCTTCTTCTGACAGCCGCGCAGCCATCGTCGCCAGGTTGCTCTGGTCGCCGTTGGCGTTTTGGTAGTCGATCTTGACCTTGTCGCCCATCTCCGCCTTCAGCTCGCGGCGAAAGCCGCGGTAGATCTGGTCCAGCGACGGGTGCCGCATCAGGGTCAAGACCCCGACTTGCTGTCTTTGACTATCTGCTTTTTGCTGGCCGGACTCCTTAAAAAAGGCAAAGACCAGGAAGGCGGCCAAAAGCGCCAAGACCGCTGACATTCTCTTCATAACAAAAACTCCTCAAACAAAAAGAGCCTGCAGAGATTTGCAGACTCTTTTTTTGCTAAGAAAAAGCCTGCACCATCCGTGCAGGCAAACGAATACACAACCGGCACAGACGCAATCTGTTCAAAGACCAGGTTGCATCTATCCCCAGATGAAGCCTGGTATTACCGGCTTTGCCAAAGTTTAATGACTTTATTTTGTGTATTCATTGTTTATTTCCTCGTTAATCTTCTTTTTTGGCTTCGTTCATGGCCTTCATAATTGATGGATTCTTTGAGTGGCAGTCCTTAATTATTTGCAGGCCTTCTTCGCTCAGTTCTACTAAGTACTTGCTCATCGTTTTCATCCCTTTTTCACAAAAATTAATCATGTCTATCATAGCATGGCCGCTTGCCTATGGCTAAATAAAATTGGCAAAAGTTTGTTAAATATTTTACAATGGACTTGTTAAGTTTTTTACAATTAGCACAGAAAAGGTGAATTCAATGAAAGCAACTGAATGTACTACTATTTTAGTTGGTAAAAAAGCAACCATCGACGGTTCAACTATGATCGCCCGCAGCGAAGACGGCGGCAACACCATCATTCCAGAAGCCTTTATGGCCATCACTCCTGACAAGCAGCCTAAGAGCTACGAAAGTGTCATCAGCCACCAAAAGATCGACCAAGAAGACCTGCCACAAAACCCGCTGCGCTACACTAGTGCACCTGACGTTTCCGGCAAGCAAGGCATCTGGGGCGCTGCCGGCATCAACGAAAAAAACGTTGCGATGACTGCTACCGAAACCATTACCACCAACTCCCGCATTCAAGGCGTTGACCCGATCTTAGACCGCACTAAGGGCGGCCTGGGCGAAGAAGACTTCGTCACTTTGACCCTGCCATACATCAGCAGTGCTCGCGAAGGTGTCAAGAGAATCGGCTACCTCATTGAAAAATACGGTACTTACGAAATGAACGGCATGGCCTTTGCCGACAAGGACGACGTTTGGTACATCGAAACCATCGGCGGCCACCACTGGGCAGCCCGCCGCATCCCTGACGACTGCTACGTCATCGCTCCTAACCGTCTGAACATCGACGAATTCCACTTCGACGACCCGGACAACTACATGTTTGCCAGCGACCTGGAAGACATCATCTCAGAATATCACCTGAACCCAGACTTCGAAGGCTACAACCTGCGTCACATCTTTGGCTCATCAACCATCAAGGACGCCCACTACAACAACCCGCGTGCCTGGTACCTGCACCGCTACTTCAACCACAACTATGAAGGCGAACCAGGCGACCAAGACCAGCCATTTGCCTGCCACGCAGACCGCAAGATCAGCCTGGAAGACATCAAGTGGGCTGAAAGCTCTCACTACCAAGACACCCCTTACGACGCTTACGGCGAAGAAGGCACCCCTGCAAGCCGCAGAGCCTTCCGTCCAATCGCCATCAACAGAAACTTCGAAACCCACGTTCTGCAAATCAGAAACGACGTTCCTGCCGAAATCGCCGGTGTCCAATGGCAAGTCTTCGGGCCAAACACCTTTAACTGCATGGTTCCGTTCTACACCAACGTCAACACCACGCCAGAAAGCTTCCAAACCACTGCCAAGTTTGACTTGAACAAGATCTTCTGGCTGAACAAAGTCATCGCCCTGCTCGGCGACACCAACTACCGCGTTTACGGTCCGCTGGAAGACGGCTTCGAACAAAAGACCTTGGGCCAAGTCCGCAAGGTTCAGCACGAAACCGACAAGGCTGTCAAAGGTCTTAGCGGCAAGGAACTGTCCGCTAAGTTGGAAGAAGCCAACGACAAGATGGCTGCCATCACCTTTGCCAACACCAACGACCTGCTGAGCGAAATGACTGCTTACGGCCACAAGCGCATGACTTTGAAGTACAACCTGCACGACTAATTTTAGAAATTAAAAAAGGCTCCCAGCTGGGGGCTTTTTTTGTTGCCATAAGAAAAAAGCAGGCGGTGGTATAATAAAAAGTAATGAACTAAAAACAACGATGGAGAAAATTTATGGACATTCGCGTTTTACGCTATTTTGTGGAAATTGTACAAGAAGGCACGATTTCGCGGGCCGCCGCCAAGCTGCACCTGTCCCAGCCGGCCCTGTCGCGGCAGATTATCGACCTGGAAAACGAGCTCGGCGTGCAGCTGCTGGTCCGCGGCAAGCGCAAGGTGACGCCGACCCAGGAAGGCAACTACCTCTTCGAGCGCGCCCAGGAAATCATTTCCATGGTCGACCACACCCAGTACAACCTGCAGTCTAAGTCGGTAGTCAGCGGGTCCATTTTTATCGGGGCGGGCGAAAGCCGGGGCTTTAAGCTGATCGCCCAAGTCTTAAGCGACATGATGCAGACCTACCCCGACGTCAAGGTGAAGATCGTCAGCGGCGACGGTTCGCTGGTTAAAAGCCAGCTGGATCAAGGCGCGCTGGACTTCGGGCTGATCATGAACGCCCACAACCTGGCCGGCTACAACTCGATTGTCCTGCCTTATAAAAACGAGTGGGGCCTGCTGGTGCGCACCGACGACCCGCTGGCCACAAAAGAGGCCATCAGCCCGGCCGACTTGGTCGGCCAAAGACTGATGACGAGCTTTCGGTCAGAGAAAAACGAGGTCTTCCGCGACTGGGGCGGCAAGTACTTCAACCAGTTCAACTTCGCCTGCAACTTCAACCTGAGCTACAATGCCAGCTTGATGGTAGAAGCCGGCGCGGGCGTTTGCCTGTCCTACAAAAAGCTGGCCCCGAACGAAAAAGACCTCGTCTTTAAGCCGCTCACGCCCCGCATCACGGACAGCATGCAGCTGGTCTGGCTTAAAAACAAAGTCTTATCAAATGTCGATCAAATTTTTATTAAAAAACTTTACGAAAGCTTGGCCAAGTCCTGAGGGGCAATGATTTCCCAGTTCGGGAATTGGTCAGCCAAGTGTTTTAACGGCGCCAGCTGCGGATCATCATCCAAAAACAGCAGCGCTGTTTTTTTGTCCTCTGCTTCGACTAAAAACCAGCGCATGCGGGCATTTTGGTCGGAGTCAGGGAAAAAGTTGTCGTGCCAGGCGGTGTTTAATTCCAGTTTGCTCTGGCAGACGGGGCAAGTGTAGGCGGCTTTTTCAGCAGCGGCTAAGGAAAAGCTGCCGTGGTGGCGGCCGCTGCTGCACTTATACTGGGTCCAGTCACCCATTTCGTCAAAAATGCGCAGCTCGTTGAAGCCGGCCTGCTGGAACAAGTGCAGCGGGATCGTCGTGGCGATGAAGTAGGTCTTGTCAGCAAGCAGCTTTTGCAGGGCCTGCATCTGCGGCCCTGGCTGGTAGTCGGCTAAGCGGGGTCTTTGGGCCAGGATCTCTTCTTCCGACCCTGCCAGCTGCCAGCCCTCTTTTTCAGCAAAGGGGCGGCCGGCGGCCACTACTACTCTGTCAAAATCACGCCAAGCGGTCATTTTGTTCTCCTTGCAGCTTTTTCAAATCGATAATCTGGTCAAACATCGCCTTTTCCTTGGCGCTGATCTTGTGGGCCACTTCCACCACGGCAATTTTTTTATTGCCTAAAAGGGTGCTGTGGATGTCAAGCGACAAGCGCGGGTCAAGCGCACTCGTGGCTTCATCTGCCAGCAGGATCGGCCGGTCGCTGAGCAGCGCGCGGGCAATCTCGACTCTCTGGATCTGGCCGCCCGACAGGCCGTTGCCGTTTTCGCCGACCTGGTAGTCCAGGCCTTCTTTGGCGGTCAGGTCGCTCAAGCCGGCCTCGGCGACGACCCGGTTCAGGTCATCATCGCTGGCCGCGCGGCCCAAGGTGATGTTGAAGCGCAGAGTGTCGTCAAACAAGAACGGCTTTTGGTTGACGTAGGAAAAGAAGTTGTGGGCCTTTTCCCAATTGCCGGTCAAGTCCTGGTCGTTGATCAGGATCCGGCCGTGGTTTGGTACTTTTAAGCCCTGCAAAATCCGCAGCAGGGTCGTCTTGCCCCAGCCGCTTGGGGCCATCAGCAGGATCTTTTCGCCAGGCGCAACGTGGAAGTTGATGTGGTTGAAGATCTGCTTGTGGTCGTCGTTAGTCAGGTAGCCCAAGCCGTCGATCTGCAGACCGGTGAAGGTCTTTTCGCGGTGGTCGGCGTAGTTGGGCTTGAAGTCCAAGGCCTTTTGCGTCTTTTCCCACATCGGGCCGGTTGACTTAACCTGGTTGAACTCTTGGAACAACGTCACCACCGGGGTGATGAAGTTCATGGCCAAGTCGACCATCATCACCAGGGTGCCGACCGCCATCTGGCCGCGCATCATCATCATGATGCCGCCGACGGTGCAAGGCAGCACGAAGCAGAACATCTCGGCTACCGAGTAGATCAGCTCTAAGGCCCAGGCCTGGGTGAACTTCATCGACCGCAGGGCCTCTTCCATCCGGCCGGCCGCCTTAATTGCCCGGGTAATAACCATCGGCTGGGCATTGTACAAGTCGGCGGACTGGGCGCCGTTCAAGCTGTCGGACACGGCTTGGGTGTAGTCGGCATTTTTAACGGTCCAGATGGCCGCTTTTTTGGCAATCAGCTTGCTGGTGAACATCTGGACGATGGCCGGTGCAATTGAGGCTGCCAAAAAGATCAGCGTCATTTGCCAGGAGTTGTAAAAGGCAAAGGAAATCGAGCCGATGAAGACGATCGTCTGGTAGATCATGTCAATCTGGGCCTCGACCCGGTTGGTCTCGATCTGCTTCAAGTCGTTGGTCATCAGACTCAGGCCGTCTTTGATGTCGCTGGCGCCGTTAAAGACCAAGTAGGTAATGTTGGCCCGTTTAAAGGCGAGATTAGCTTCTTTGACAATGCCCATCTTCGTGTGTTCATAAAAGAAGTTGCTCGTCATAAAGCAGAGCTGGCCGATTACGGCCACGCCGGCCAGCGTCAGCAGCTGGCGCAAGGTCGTGTGGTGCGAGGTGGTCAGGTTCAGCATCAGCTTCACGATATAAGCCACGAACAAGACGTTGCAGGCTTTGATCGCAGCTAAAAAGGTAAATAAGGCAACTTGGCTTTTGCGTGCATACTTTAAAGTCATTGTCAGCCCCCTTTTCATCTAGTCTCGCCTAATTATATCTAATTGTTATTCTAACACCTAAATTTTTTATGAATTTTAGGTTATAATAGTTGTGAAAAAGTTTCAATTCAGTAAGAAAGTGGGCGTTTATATGCAACAAGGTACTAAGATTATCACTTTAGACAACGGCTATCACTTGTGGACTAATACACAAGGCACTGGCAAGATCCACCTGCTGGCTCTGCACGGCGGCCCTGGCGGCAACCACGAATACTGGGAAGACGCCGCAGCCCAGCTGAAAAAGCAAGGCCTGGATGTCCAAGTGACCATGTACGACCAGTTAGGCTCCCTGTACTCAGACCAGCCTAACTTCTCCGACCCGGCCATTGCCAAAAAGTACTTAACTTATGAATACTACCTGGACGAAGTAGACGAAGTCATAAGAAAGCTTGGCTTAGACAACTTCTACCTGATCGGCCAGAGCTGGGGCGGCCTGCTGGTTCAGGAATATGCTGTGAAATACGGCCAGCACTTGAAAGGCGCCATCATTTCTTCCATGGTCGACGACATCGACGAATACGTTGCATCGGTTAACCGCCGCAGACAAGAAGTTTTGCCGCAGACCGAAATCGACTTCATGCACAAGTGCGAAGAAGAAAACGACTACGACAACGAGCGCTACCAAGAAGACGTGCACATCTTGAACATTAACTTTGTTGACAGAAAACAGCCTTCTCGTCTCTACCACCTGTACCCATTGGGCGGCACTGAAATTTACCACACCTTCCAGGGCGACAACGAATTTGTCATCACTGGCAAGTTGAAGGACTGGCACTTCCGCGACCAGCTGCACAAGATCAAGGTGCCAACCCTGCTGACCTTTGGTGAAAAAGACACCATGCCGCTGGCTACTGCAAGAACGATGCAGAAGCTGATTCCTAACTCACGGCTGGTAACGACCCCTGACGGCGGCCACCACCACATGGTCGACAACCCGGATGTTTACTACAAGCACCTGGCCGACTTCCTGCGCGAAGTTGAAGCAGGCACCTTCAAGGGCGAATAGACAAAACAAAGAGGCAGTGCTTTTGCACCGCCTTTTTATTTTGCACTTATTTGTCGGCAACAATGACGAGGGACTTGATCGCCTCGCGGTGGTCCATTGCCTCGTAAGCTTGCTGGATGTGGTCCAAGTCAAAACGCTTGGTGAAGACCAGGCCCGGGTCAATTTCACCGTCCAGCACGGCCTTTAACAAGACCTTCTTGTCGTGGGTCGTGACTGACGCAATGCCGCCGCGCAGGCCGATGTTCTTCCAGAACATGCTGCCGGTGTCGGGCTGTTTTTGCGGCACGCCAACGCGGCCGACCACTGCGCCTGGGCGGGCCACTTGGGCAGCCTGCTCAACGGCGCCGGTGGCACCTACACACTCTAAGACGCTGTCGGCGCCGCGGCCGTTAGTCAGCTCTAAGACGTGCTTGACCGCCTCGTCGCCGCGCTCTGAAACGATGTCGGTAGCTCCGAACTTGCGGCCCAGCTCAGCACGGTCTTCGTGGTGGCTCAGCAAGATGATGCGGCTGGCACCCAACAGCTTGGCCCCGATCACGCCGCACAGGCCGACTGCTCCGTCGCCGATGACGACGGTCGTGTCGCCTTTTTTAACCTCGGCGCTGGCGGCTGCGTGGTAGCCGGTGGCCATGACGTCAGACAGCGTCAGCAGGTTGTTTAACTGCTGGTCGCTGTAGTCGCTCGGCTGGCCCGGGATCTTAACTAAGGCCCAGTTGGCCTTTCCAAAGCGCAGGTACTCGCCTTGGTAGCCGCCGTTTGCGCCTTCGTTTGGCACCAGGCAGTTGCCGTCAAAGCCGGCCAGGCAGGCTGCACAGCGGCCGCAGCCGTGGGTAAACGGCGCGATGACGAAGTCGCCCGGGTGCACGGCGGTCACTTCTGAGCCGACTTCTTCGACGACGCCGATGGCCTCGTGGCCGACGGTCGTGCCGCCAGGGCGCTTGGAAATGCCGCGGTACCACCACAAGTCAGACCCGCAGACACAGGCGCGCAGGACCCTGATCACAGCGTCGGTCGGCTTTTCAATCTTTGGTTTCGGAAATTCTCTGACCTCCATTTGGCCAGGTTTTACAAATACAGCTGCTTTCATAAAGTGCCTCCTTGCAATCTCTTTCTCTGCTGTTATTTTAAGCTTCTTGCCGGCCAACTTGGATTGCTTTTTCTTGATAGCTTTATGCATTTTTTGCATAAAAAAAGCCTGGGGTTCATGGCCCCAGGTCTTTTTTAATTAAGCACGTGACTTGTAAGCACCATCAGAGGTGTTGATGATCAGCTTGTCGCCTTCGTTGATGAAGTCAGGCACAGTAACTACCAAGCCGGTTTCCATAGTAGCTGGCTTGCCGCCGCCGGCAGCAGTAGCACCCTTGATGCCCGGTTGAGTTTCCTTAACAGTCAGAGTTACGGAAGCTGGCAGTTCGATGCCGATCAGTTCGTTGGCGTCAGTGAATTCCAGAACTACTTCCAGGTTTGGAGTCAGGTAGTTCTTGTCGTCGCCAAGCTGTTCGTTGGTAACTTCGTATTGCTCGTAAGTTGCAGTGTCCATAAAGGTGTTAGTGTCGCCTTCGCTGAACAGGTAAGTAGCGTTCTTCTTAACTACTTCAACCAGGTCAACCTTTTCGGAAGGACGCATGGTAGTGTGGGCAATACCGCCGTTTCTAACGTCTTTCAAGTCCATTTGCATAACAGTGTTGCCCTTGCCAGGCTTGTGGTGGTTAGCCTGAACAACGCGCAACAGTTTGCCGTTTTGACTGAAAATCATGCCTTTTTTCAAATCAATTGCTTGTACCATTAATTTATCTTCCTCACTTGTAAAATTGCATTCATAGTCAATAGTATAACAAATTTTAATAGCGGCGTAAGTAGATCCCATCTATTTTATGGCCCGCGGTCTTGTGCAGGATCAAGTTGGCGCGCGGCTTGGTCGGCGCAATGTATTCGCGCAAGTTGACCAAGTTGACCATCTGCCAGGTCTCTTCGGCCATCTGCAGCGCGTCATCCCTGGGCCCGTTGGCCCATTCGTAGTAAAAATTGTCGGGATTGTTTTTGTTCAAGTCCAGCAATTTTTCAAAGCGCTGCATGAACCAGGTCTCGATCAAGTCCTCGTCGGCATCGATGTAGAGCGAAAAGTCGAAAAAGTCGCTGGTCACGATCTGGCCGTTTGACGGCAGCTGCAGGGTGTTGATCCCTTCCATGATCAAGATGTCGGGCCGGCGCACGTGGCCGTATTGCCCCGGCACGATGTCGCTTAAAGCCTGGGAATAGAGCGGGTAGACCACGTCCTTTTTGCCGCTGGCGACGTCGGACAAGAAGTTGCGCAGCAGTTCCATGTCATAGGATTCCGGAAAACCCTTGCGCGCCATCAGCTTGCGTCGCTCCAGCTCGCTGTTGGTGTATAAAAAGCCGTCCGTCGTCATCAGCTGCACGCGCCAAGCCGGGAAAAAGCGCTGCAGCAAGACCTGCAGCAGGCGCGCGGTCGTCGACTTGCCGACGGCTACCGACCCCGAGATGCCCAAGATAAAGGGCCCGTGGTGGTCCGGCAGCTGCAAAAATGCCAGCCGCTGCTGATCAAGCGCCCGCTTGTGGTCGATAAAGATCTTCAAATAAGAAAGCAAGGGCAGGTAGATCTGCTCGACGTCGGTTAAGTCGATCTTGTCGCCCAGCGACTTCAAGCCGGCCAGCTCGCTGCTGGTAATCTTCAGCTCGTGGGTTTTGGCCAGCTTGCTCCAGCGCGCCCGGTCAAATAATTCAAACTTATCCATGGTGACCCCCTTCTGCTATGATCATTATAATGGTTAATTTAAAAAAGTTTGGGGAGAAGAAGGACTAAGTGCACGAAAAAGAACTAACTGCAGACGCCGGCGACTACCTGAAGACCTTTGCGGTCACCGCAGTCATGGCGCAATCGATCATCGGCTATTTTTTAGCATTAAAACCGGCCTACACGCTGCAAAACCAACTGGGGATCTTATACAACCTGCTGAAGTTCTCGGCTCCGGTCTTTATCTTCAGCATCGTTTTTACGACCATCGGCAACATAGAAGACCAAGCAGACTTCCGCTATCTCAGCTACCTGAAAAAGCAGTGGCACCTGCTCTTTGTGCCGACCATCTGCTGGACGGCGATCTACCTGCTCTTTATGCCCTGGCTGCAGCAAGGCATCCCCTACCATAATTTTGGCCGTTTTTGCTGGCAGTTTGTCAACGGCAACGCCGCGCCGCACTTGTGGTACAACACGATGATGCTGCAGTTTATCATCCTGATGCCGCTGTTTGTCGGGCTGGCCAACTGGGTAGGCCGCAATAAGGGCCGGGCCTGGCTGGTCTTGGCCGTCGCCACCGCGGCTTACTGCGGCTGGCTGGCCTTCTACCGGGTCTGGGTCTTCCACGGCCCGCACGAAAGCGACTGGTACCTGCTCGACCGCTTTTTCGTCTCCTTTTTCATCTACGCCGTCTTTGGCTGCTTGGCCTGGCTTTTCATCAGGCACTACCACGCCTTTGTCAAAAAAGTCTGGCCGTTTTTAGCCCTAGCCGCCGTCATTGTCTTGTACTTCATGATTAAGGAATCGGTGCACGCCGGGCAGGCCATAAAATTATACGATGTCAGCTACTACGACCCGCTCAATTTGTTGTACTGTATACTTATCATTATGCTGGGCAGCGGCCTATGGTTTTTCCACTATGACGGCCAAAAGCGCCGGCCGCAGCGCCGCTTCCACTTCCTGGCGGTCTACGCCCACAGAGCATATTTGAGCAATGTCTTTTTCAGCCAGCTGCTCTGGCGCGGCTTGGACCTGCCCAAACAGGCCTTGAGCCGCCCTTGGCTGGTCTTAGTCTTGTGCTGGCTGGCCACCTGGTTTTTATCATTTGCCTGCGCTTGGTTTGCCCACCAGTGCTGCCTGCGCTGCAAAGCCTTTTTTAAAAATTATGAAAACACGCACTCAATTAAACAAACGCAATAAGACAAAACATTTCATCTTATTTGGGGTCCTGGTTGTCATCATCCTCGGCCTTATTTTTTATAAAAAAACAAATACCTTCTTTGACGACGAAGTGCTCTACAACTTCATCCCCAACGAAAAAATTATTTCCGCGCCCGAAATCGAGCAAAACCCCGACCTGCCTAACGGCTGCGAGGTGACGAGCTTGGCCATGCTGCTGAACTACTACCACCACGACGTGACCAAAAACCAGCTCGGCCGCGAGGTCAAGCACGTGTCCTCCTTCCCGGGCAAGGGCTATCGCGGCAACCCCAACGTCGGCTTTGTCGGCTACATGAGCATCGCCAACGCCGGCTGGTGTGTCTTCCACGGCCCGCTGACGGACCTGGCCAAAAAATACGACGCCCAGGCCGTCGACTACACGGGCAGCTCGCTGAAGCAAGTCTTGATCCAGGTCAGCCGCGGCCGGCCGGTCGTCGTCTGGACCAGCCTTGATTTTAAACCTGTCAACGACATGCAGACCTGGAAGACGCCGCAGGGCAAGGTCCACGTCACGCCGTCTTCGCACTGCGTGCTGGTCACCGGCTATGACAAAAAACAAAATCTGGTCTACATCAACGACCCGCTCGGCGGCAAAAACGATGCCGTGCCGATGGGGCCTTTCGAACAAGTCTATAACCAGCAAGGACGGCAGGCCGTCTTCATCAAAAAATAAAAAGCAAGCGCTGAGCGCTTGCTTTTTTTATTTAAGTTCGTAGTTTTGCTGATCATGAGGCAGCAGCCGGCTGGCCTGCCCCGTACTGATCATGTCGAGCTTATACATCGCCCGCGAGGCAATGGTATAAACCAGTTGCGTTTCGTCTAGGCGCTGGTAGTTTTTATCCGACAAGTCCCAGGCCAAGACCGCGTCGAATTCCAGCCCCTTGGCCAAGTAGGACGGCACGACCAAGGTGCCCGGCACCAGCCGCTGGTTGGCGCTGGCAATCAAGGTGGCCTTGAGCCCAGCCTTTTTCATTTTGGCAAAAAGGTCCTTGGCTTGTTCAACCGTCTTGGTAATGATGGCCGTCGTCAGCTTTTGCTGTTCGTTGTCGGCTAAGACCTGCTTTAAAACAGCCAGGCTGCCGACCTCGCTGACCCGCTGCCACAAGACAGGCACCGGCCCCTGCCGGTTAAAGGCCTCGATCTTTTCGCCCTGGCGCAGGATCTGCTTGGTGAACTCGGTGATTTGCTTGGTAGACCGGTAGGACTTGGTCAGCTGCACGACCCGCGTTTTTTCCGGGTCAAACAGGTTGGCGATCTGTTTTAACAGGCCGCGGCTGGCGTCTTTCGTAAAGATCGCCTGGTTCAAGTCGCCCAGCATGGTAAAGCGGGCCCGCGGGAAGTTGAAGCGCAGGTAGGCCAGCTGGAACGGCGTGTAGTCCTGGATTTCGTCGACGAAGGCGTAGCGCATCTCGTAGTTGGTGCGCCGGCCCGTCAGCAGGTCGTAGATAAACAAGTAAGGCGACACGTCGCTCATTCGGATCTTGTGGTCTTTGAAGTTGGCCAAAGCCTGGTCCGTGTAGGCCTGCCATTGCTCAATGGTGACGCCGTGCTTGTCTAAGTCGATCAGCTTCGGCACGGCCTTTAAAAAGCGCAGGTACTGGCGGCGCGGGCTCAAGAAGCGGTAGTGGTTGACCTGCTTGTTGACCTTGCCCAGTGCCTTGACCACGATCTTGCGGGCCAAGAAGCGCTCTTCTTGTTTTTCAGAGGCGAATTCCTGGTCGGGCCGGTCATACAAGGCATTCAGCTGCTCCTGGCTCAGGCCTTCGATGTAGTCGCGCACCCAGGCCATGCGGGTTTCGGCGCCGATCCGGCGGTTTAAGCGGTGGACCAGCTCTTCGCGCGTGGCGTCGATGCGGTTGGCCAGGTTGTAGTTTTGGTTGAAGCTGTAATACAGCTCCTTGATGTCCTCTTTTTTAAAGAACGGCTTTTTCTTGTCGCGGAAGTAGATGTTGCGGAAGGCGACGCCGGCTTGGTTTAAGTGTTCGGCGTAGCGCTGAGCCGCATTAAAAAAGGTCCGCGAGTTGACCAGCCGTTGCAGGTTGTCGTCGTTATCCTCGTTTTCAAACTGCTCAAATAAGGTTTCCACTTTCAGGCTTGGCAGCCGCCGGGCGACAAACTGCCAGTAGGTCATCTGCACCATGTTCTGCTCGCCCATCTCCGGCAGGACGTTTTTGACGTAGTCGTTAAACAGCTGGTTCGGGCTGAACATGACGACCTGGCTGCTGCGCAAGTTGCCGCGGTAGCGGTAAAGCAGGTAGGCTACCCGCTGCAGGATGGCGCTGGTCTTGCCGCTGCCGGCCGCGCCCTGGACGAAGAGCAGGTCGGACTTGGTGTCGCGGATGATCTTGTTTTGCTCCATCTGGATCGTCGTCACGATCGACTTCATCTGCGTGGTCGACTTTTCGTTCAAGACGTCGATCAGCATCTGGTCGCCGATCGATTCGTTGGTGTCGAACATGTTTTGGATGCGGCCGTCTTTGATTTCAAACTGGCGCTTTTTCGTCATCTCGACGGTCTGCGGGCCGGCCGGCGCCTCGTAGGTCACCTTGCCAAGTTTGCCGTCATAATAGATAGAAGAAATCGGCGCCCGCCAGTCGTAGATCAAGAAGTGATTTTTTTCGTCGGCAAAAGAAGACAGGCCGATGTAAATCGTTTCGTCGTGGTCTTCCAGCGGGTCGCGGAAGTCGACCCGGGCAAAGTAAGGCCGCTTGACCAGCCGCTGCAGGGTCGACAGCTCCTTGGCACTGTGCTGCCAGGCGTTTTGCCGCTCATCGAGCATCGTCTGCTGCTGGCGGATCGACAAGGCCGTGTCGATCGAAGTCGAGTAGTTGTCGTAATCAAGTTTTACGTCGTCAAAGAAGTGGGCGTTCAAGTCGCGGGCCTGGTTGCGGTCTTCTTTGATGGACTTTTTTAACTGCCCCTCTTTGGTCTTGATCAGGCCTAAGACCTCATCCAAGTGCTTTTGTTCTTTTTCTTTTGCGCTTTCTTGCTTCGTCAATCAATCACACCTGCTCTTTTCTAAAAAGTTTGCATAATATTTTAGCATAGCCAGATTTTTTTGCAGGAAACAGGTCTTTTTCATGCGGTCTCTGCCCGACTTCCTCTATACTCAATGCTAAAAGGATGAGATAGCATGAAATCATTTTTCCGGTTCTTTTTAAACCTCGCCATCGTCTGCGCCATCGCCGTCGGCGGCTACACCTACCTGCAGACACACCCCGCGCTGGTCCAGCAGATTTTCCCGGCGACGAAGGCCCCCGTCGAAAAACAGCTGAAAAAACGCAGCGGTTCGGTGCGCTGGCAGGGCGCCACGGCCACGGTGGCCATCGACTTGGACAATGCGCACCTGCGCCAGGCCGCCTATAACGGGATCGCCGCCTGGAACCAGACCGGCGCTTTTCACTTTCAGGTAATCAATAATCTAAAAAAGGCGGATATTACTATTGGGGCCGCTTCCGAGCCCGACTCCGACAAGGCCGGCGTGACCGCGACCCAGTACAACCCGCTGACAAAGCGGCTGCTCAAGGCCAAGGTCACCTTAAACACTTATTATTTGCTCAGCGATTTTTACAATTACGACGACCAGCGCCTGGCCAACACCGTCGAACACGAGTTGGGCCACGCGATCGGCTTAAAGCACACCCAGGAAGTCTCAGTCATGTACCCGAAGGGGTCCGTGTACACGATCCAGCCGCGTGATGTGCAAGCGGCCAAAGCGCTTTATAATAGTAGTGAAAAAAGCAAACAGTGAGGGATCATTATGAAAAATGTTTATATTATCAGACACGGTCAAACTTACATCAACCGTTTCCACAAGATGCAGGGCTGGTGCGACACGCCCTTGACCGACAAGGGGATTGCGGACGCCAAGCGTGTGGGCAAGGTACTCGCGCAAGTGCCGTTTGACATCGCTTTGTCGTCTGACATGAAGCGCGCCAGCGACACCTGCGACTACATCATCCAGGAAAATTGCAACCGCGACGAGCTGCAGCACATCGCTTCGCCTTTTTTCAGGGAGCAATTTTACGGCTACTTTGAGGGCATGGACATCGGCGAGTGCTGGGAAATGATCGGCGGCCCGCACGGCTGCACGACCCGCGGCGGAATGCTGCGCAAGTACTCGATTGACGAGGTCAAACAGTTTACCAAAGACGCCGACCCCTTCCACGCGGCCGAAAGCCCGGAAGACTACTGGCAGCGTGTAGGCAAGGGCTTTGACCTGATCCGCCAGCTCGACGGCGCCGAAAACATTCTGCTGGTCACCCACGGCTTCAACATCCGTTCGTGGACCGACAAGTTCGGCGGCGGCAAGTTCGACGTCAGCATCCCTCCGCGCAACGGCTCCATAACTAAGATGCAGATCACGGACAAAGACATTAAGATTACCAGCTACAACCAGATGAAATTATGAAGACAGTAAAAGAAGGCTTCATGCCCTTCCACGGGCTGCGCACCTACTACAGAATTGTCGGCGAAAAGTCGGCTAAGCCGCCTTTAGTGCTGCTGCACGGCGGCCCGGGCTCAAGCCACAACTACTTTGAGGTCTTAGACGACTTGGCAGAGCGCGCCCAGCGCCAGCTGATTATGTACGACCAGCTGGGCTGCGGTAAATCCAGCCAGCCGGATGACCAAGCCGACCTTTTTTACAATAAAAAAAGCTGGGCGGAAGAATTAAGCAGCCTGCGCCAATACCTAGGCTTGAAAAAGATCCACCTGCTGGGCCAGTCCTGGGGCGGGATGCTCGCGATCATCTATTTATGCGACTACCAGCCCGCAGGAATTAACAGCGTCATCTTGTCGTCGACGCTGTCGTCAGCCAAGCTCTGGGCCAGCGAGCTGCACCGCCTGCAGCACTACCTGCCCCAAAGTGAGCAAGAGGCCATTAAGGACGCTGAAAGCCGGCACGACTTTACAGGCCAGGCTTATGAAAAGGCCAACGACCACTTCATGGCCGAGCACGTGATTGCACCGAGCCCGGACCTGCCAGAGCCTGTGCGGCGTAAAAAAATAGGCGGCCAAACCGCCTACCTGACCGGCTGGGGCCCTAACGAATACAGCCCCGAAGGCAACCTGCACGACTACGAATACACAAACCAGTTAAAAACGATTACTCAGCCCGCCTTAATCACCAGCGGGACCGACGACCTGTGCACACCGCTGGTCGCCAAAACCATGTTTGACGCCCTGCCCAAGGCGCGCTGGGAGCTGTTCCAAGGCTGCGGCCACATGCCTTTTGTCCAGGAAACTGACCGCTACTTAGACTTATTGCAAGCCTGGTTAAACGAACACGATTGAAGGTGAAAGATTGCTTAATAATAGAAAAAAGAAGACCAAAGCTGTCATCGCCGGCGTGAATTTGAACGACCCGAACTTTGACTACTACATGACCGAGCTGGCCAACTTGACCATGGCGGATAATATGGAAGTCGCCGGCCGCGTCGAGCAAAACGCCGACCAGATCGTCGCCGCCACCTACATGGGCTTGGGCAAGCTCAACGAGTTAAAGGCTTTAGCCCAAGGGCTCAAGGCCAAGGTCGCCGTCATCAACGACGAGCTGACCCCGACCCAGATCAGGAACATCGAGCAGATCACCCGCCTGACCGTCTTAGACCGCACCGAGCTGATCTTAGAGATCTTCGCCAGCCGGGCCAAGACCAAGCAGGCCAAGCTGCAAGTCCAGCTGGCCCGCCTGCAGTACGAGCTGCCGCGCCTGCACCCGTCAGAGCGCACTTTGGACCAGCAGCGCGGCGGGGGCTTTGCCAACCGCGGCAGCGGTGAAAGCAAGCTGGAATTAAACCGGCGGACCATCCAGCAGCAGATCAGCCGCATCAAAAAACAGCTGGCAGCTATCGCCAGCCAAGAAGAGATCAAGTCCAAGCGCCGCAACCGCTCGCGCCTGCCGCAGGTCGCCCTGGTCGGCTACACCAACGCCGGCAAGTCCACGACCATGAACGGCCTGCTGTCTGCTTTTAGCAAGGAAAAAAAGGACAAGCAGGTCTTTGAAAAAGACATGCTCTTTGCCACCTTGGACACGAGCGTCCGCAGGATCGATTACTCGGAAAACTTCAATTTTATCCTGTCGGACACCGTCGGCTTTATCTCCAAGCTGCCCCACAACCTGGTCGAGTCCTTCAAGGCCACCTTGCAGGAGGCTAAAGACGCCGACCTCTTGGTCAACGTCGTCGACGCCTCCGACCCCAACATGCTGCAGATGATCAACACGACCCAGCAGGTGCTCCACGAAATCGGCATCGACAACGTGCCGATCTTAACCGCCTACAACAAGGCGGACCTGACGGGCCGCGCCTACCCGCAGATCGAAGGCAGCGACATCCTGTATTCGGCCAAGGACCCGGCTTCGCAGCAGGCCTTGGCCAAGATGATCGTCAAAAAGATCTTCCAGGGCTATGAAAAAGTCGACTTGTTCCTGCCGCTGACTGCGGGCAAGGACGTCGCCTACCTGCACGACTTTGGGCAGGTCGAAGAAGAAAAATACGAGCCGGACGGCATCGCCATCTCAGTCCGGCTGGCGCCGCGCGACCGCGCGCTTTTTGAAAAATACCGGCAGACAAAAAAAGAAGGCTAGTGCTTTTGCACTAGCCTTTTTTGATGATCAATAATTAGTTGTTTAATACACGAACACCGTATGATGGGTAAAAGTAGCTGCTGATTGAAGCAACCTTAACGTTTTCACCCGGTTGTGGGGCGTGGATGTATTGGCCGTTGCCAATGTAGATACCTACGTGGTAGTTGCCCCAGAATACTAAGTCGCCCGGTTGCAGGTTGTTAACTGAAACTCTTTGGCCTGCGTTTAATTGTTGGTAAGTAGTCCGGCCGATGTTCTTGCCTGCTGCGTGTGAGAAAACGTAGCTGGTCAAGCCTGAGCAGTCAAAAGCGTTGCTGCCTGAAGCGCCCCATACGTAAGGCTTGCCCAATTGCTGCTTAGCCAGGCTGATAACTGCGTTAGCCTTGTCAGAAGTTGATGATGACAGTTGAGCTGATTGGTCGCCTGCAACAGTGTATTGAGCTTGGATCCATTGGTTGCTGCCTAATTCGTACCAGGTAGTACCCTTTGAGTCCTTAACAGTTGAGATCACTTTCCAAGCAGTACCATGCTTTAAGGTTTGACCAGTGGTGTGGCCGCCTTCGTAGTTGCTCCAAACTGCGATGCCGTAGCCTGGGGTGTACTTAACAGTTACGATGTCGTTGCTTGCAGCTTGAACAGTGGTGTGGGCACTAGCAGAATTTACAGTAGCAAAACCGGCAATGGTCAATGCTGCGGCTGCTGATAATTTTACTAAGCTGGACTTAAAATTAGTCAAATTGATTTCCTCCGATAGGTTTTTTGGCAGCGGTGGTTAATGCTGCGAGTTAAAATTCAAAATTTAGGTGTTAGGCATTTGTTCCTAACGACAGTTTTTATTGTAGGATGCAAATGTTGCAGTTATGTTACAAAACGAAGCCTATCTAGTTACAATTCGACTTTAGTGCTGTAAAGAAGCGACGATTTCCCCGATCTGACGCTTAGTTTCGGCCCAATCATCGTTGACGAGCCGGTGCGCATGTTTCTGTAAAAAAGGCGGCAGCTTTAAGTCGCGCTGGAACTCAAAACTCCCCATGCGCTTCTTGATTTCGGCGTCGGAGTCGCCGCGGGCCCGCAGCCGCTGGACGATGAGCTGGGGATCGCTGACGGTCAGGTAGATAAAGTAGGCCTGCTGCGGGATCTCTTTCAAATAAGACGCCACGCCCTCTGTTTCAACGACGATGCTGGCCAGGTCCGACTTCTGCCAGGCCCGGGCCAAGGCCTCGTGGCTGGAGCCGTAAGAATAGCGGTCGTAGGTGACGTGTTCAAAAAAGTGCAATTTGGCAAAAGTCTCCGGCGTTTCAAAGAAGTAGTCGCGGCCGTCTTCTTCGCCATCCCTTTTCGGCCGGGTCGTGTGGGTGACGACGCGGGGGATGCCGTATTCTTTTGTCAGGTAATTGCAAAGTGTCGTCTTGCCGGCGCCGCTAGGCCCGGCGATTATCAACAATTTCTTCAAATTCAATACCCCTCGTACTTGAATGTAGTAAACTCTTATATAATAATATTGATCTGTTGAATTGAAACTAGTTTCAGGTGAATATATGAAGAAAGAACAAGTTAAAGTCGGCATGTATGTCGATGCAAAAAGCGAAGAAGAATTGAAAAAGCCTTTCCAGGGCAAGGTCGAAAAGATCTACGAAAATTCAGCTTTGTTGCAAATTACCGCATTTTCTCCAGAAGACAAAGATGCAGTCAGCGACCTCAACAACAAGATGGTTGTCAACTTCAAGCACTTGACTAAGGCAAAGAACACCAGTCACAGCCACACGGCATCCACCAATGACGTGAAGATCGAAAAGATTGCAGTTGAGCCTAAGAAAGAACCAAAGTCAAAAAGCGATAAAAACGACAAATCAAAGTAATTTGATTTGTGTTTTTTTATGAGGTTTTAGCAGTTTCATGCAAGATAAATTAAAAAAGACAATTTTTTGGTTTGTTCTCATCCAGCCTTTTCTGGATGTCTACTGGCTGTACAAGCCGCCTCTAGACCGGATCTTTAAATTCTCGATCCCGACGATCTTGCGGATTGCGGGCATCGTGGTGATCCTCTGCCTCTTCCTCAGCATCAGACAGAATTGGGAACGGATTAAGACCCAGTGGTGGCTGTTTGCCTACTTGGTCATCCTCGCGGCCTACTGCGTCGCGCACCTCTGGTCGGTCAACCACTTCAAGACGATCGACCCGACCAGCTACGGCTATTCAAATGCCAGCGAGGTCTTCTACCTGTTCAGAATGTTCCTGCCGCTGGTCTTGCTGTATGTGACCCAGTACGCGGGTATCAGTAAAAAGATGTTTGAAAACGCCATTAAGGGCGTTTCTGGGCTGTTCTCCGGCACGATCGTGCTGTCGAACCTATTTACGGTTTCGCTGACTTCTTACCACTCATTTGAGGCGAAGCGGATCAGCGCCAACATCTTCGGCTGGTTCGGCCACCACTATTACTTTTCACAACTGGCCTCAAAGGGCTTCTTCTTTAAGGGCAACACGGTTTCGGCAATTTTGTTCATGCTGCTGCCGTTAATGCTGTACTTTATGAGCCAGCACTTCAACTGGCTGAATGTCACCTTGGTTGTGACCCAGGTTTTGGCAATGATCATGCTGGGGACCAAGGTCGGCCTCTACGGTGTGTTTGCGGGCCTGGCCGTGTTCTTGATCATCTACGTTTGCCACGCTTGGCTGCAAAAGGACGTGAAGTTCGATAAAAAGGTCCTGGCAGCGATCTTGATCCTGGGCGCGTTTACGGCTTTGATCAAGCCTTACAGCCCGGCCTCGAGCAGAAACCAGTTTGTGGACAGCGTGGTTGAACGCCGCAGCAAGCAAGGCAAGGAAACCAAGCTGACTAAGAGCCTGCGCAAGGGCTTGAAGAAGTACCACGGCAAAGAAGAACGGGCCTTTTTAAAGAGATTCATCAGAAAGCACTACGTGGCCTTCTCGCTGAAGTCGGGCTTCGTCAAAAAGAGCTATTCTTACAAGTACGACCCTTACTTCTGGCTGCACGTCATGAGGATGCCGGCGGGTGAAAGAATCAACTACCGGCGCATGGAAGTCCTGATGCTGAACCAGGTCTTGGCTAATAACAACCAGCCAAGGGATAAGTGGTTAGGGATTTCCTTCATCCGGGAGAACAATATCTTCCCGCTGGAGCGCGACTTCCTGGCACAGGTTTATTCCCTGGGAATTATCGGGATGGTGCTCTACTTAGGCTTCTACGTCTGGACGCTGCTGTACGCGATTGTGCGCTGGTTTAAGGCGGGCAGGCAGCGCAGCCTGCTGTTTACGACGCTGCTTGTGTCGACGGGCTTTATCATGGTGACGGCCTTCTACTCGGGCAACGTGCTCGACTACCTGACGGCCTCGCTGCTGATTGCCTTTATAGAGGGCTACCTGCTCTCGGTGGTCAGGGAGACCAAGGATAAAAAAAGCAGTTTGAATTTTAGGCAATAAAAAAAGCCGCGGTTGCTGACCGCGGCTTTTTTGTTGTCCTAAAACAGCTGGAGCATGTAGGCGCTGATGGCTGCTTGCTGCATTTGCTGCCAGTCGGTGAACTTGGTCTCTTTGCGGACCAGGTCGTCGATGACGGCGGAGTCTAATTTTTCAAGGTCTTGGAAGTCTTTGACGCCTAAGGCCTGGACGAAGAAGGCGATGCTGGCGAAGTTGGTGTTTTTCTGCATGAATTGCGGGTTGAACAGGTCTTTATAAGAGACGGCTTGCTGGCTGCCATGTTCTTGCTCTACCTGCTCGAGTTTTTTCTTGAATTGGTCTAGTTCTTGGTCCATAGTTAAGTCCTTTTCTGTTGTTAATGCAGAACAGTTTAACTTAAAGCTGGTAATTTAGGCAAACAAAAAAAGGGAGATCGATGATCTCTCTTTTTTTATATGTTATGCACGCTTTTTCTTAAGGTCGGCGAAGGCTAAGCCTAAGAGGCCTAAGCTTACGAGTGCTAAGCCGGCAGCTTTGATGGTTTGGCTGTTGCCGGTTTGAGGCAGCTTCTTGGCAGCTGGAGCAGCTTTGACGGCTTGTGGAGCGGCCTTAACAACGGCTGGTGCAGGTGCTTGGACAGTAGCAGCTGGGGCGATGACTTCGACCTTTTCAGGTTCCTTTGCTGGTTCTGGAGCTTCAGGAAGGTCAGGAGTTTCTTCAGGCTTGACTACTTCGGCGTCTGGCTTTTCGACGACGACTGGGTCTTCAGCTGGGATGACTGGATCAACGATAATGGTTGGGTCGACAGGATCCTCTTTTGAAGAAGTCTGGTCTTTAGGATTCTTGTTTTCAGGATCATTTTTTGGAGGATTCTGATCTTCATGCTTATTGTTGTCTGCAGGAGTCTTATCTTCTGGCTTCTTGACGTAAAAGACGTACCAGTTCAGATTCTTGTCAATTGAATCCTCGGCAGCAATCTTTGTACCCTCTTTTGCATTACTGTCAAACTTGTCGCTGTTTGAATAGTAGGTAATGTAGCCATCCTTTTGCGGAATGTCATATTCTTGGAATGTATAAGTGAGGCCCTTAGTAAGAAAATCCAGCTGTGCTTGAGTTAAAGGCCGCTTGTCAGGGTCGTCGGTTGCGAAACCTTTTTCTGATCCGGTTTCGGAACCATTTTCTTGCACCAATTTATTAGTGATTGGATCATAGCAAATCTTCACAATCCTAGCTTTAAGCACCTTGCCCAATTCATTAGGCTTTGCGCCAGGCTCCCGTATCGTATTATTAAAAGTGGCAGTAAATGTCACAGGAATACCATTGTCTACTTGGCCAAGTGCAAAACCAGTAACACCAGCAATAATTTGATGAGAATAAGTTTCAGATCTCAAAGTAGTTAGTTTGCCATCGTCCCCAAGCACTGAAATGGTTTGGGTAAATTTGTGTTCCCACTGTTCATTTTTTGGATCATCACTTAATGCTGGCGCAATTAATATTGACAAACCACTTTTTAAACCAGGGATCTTTGAACCATCTTTTGATACTGAACCATGGAATTGTTTTAAAACTTGATCATTATTGTATGTACCATTACCCATGATAAACTTGCCATCACCCTGGTAACTGCTGTTTTTAGGATAATTAGGGTTCTCCCTGTCAAAGTCCGCTTTATCTGGCGCTTTCACAGTGTCTCTTTGGACAGGCTTTGCTTCTGCCTTTTTCTGCTCCTGAGTGTCCTTCTTAGAAGCAGTGTCATTAGTTTCAGTATTTGCCTTAGAAGTATCTTCCGTAGCGTTAGTTGCTGGAGTAGCTGCTGCTTCAGTCTTAGGCGCTTCAGTAGTTTCAGCATTAGTTTGCACATCAGTCACAACAACAGGCGCATCCCCCGTCGCATTGTTTTGTGACTGTGCCTGTACCTTCGTCAATTCATCAGCATGAACAGCAACCGGACTTAAGACGCCGGCCACAAGCGTCGTTGCCAACACTGCGCTCGTAACTGCAATTTTCTTAAATGAAGTCATCTCTGCTCTCTCCCCTAATTAATTTCGTTTTTCAGCTTTTATTCGTCGTTATTTAATAACACTATTTAAATGTGACCGAATGTTTTTAATTCTTTCACAGATCTTTTACTTGGCTCTAGTATAACCCGATCTTTGGCAAAAGTATACATGATTTTTGCTTTATTAAATAACATTTTTACTTATTATTTGAATTCAAAAACAGGCCTGCAAAATTTATTATTTCAATCATTGAAAAAAGTTGTCATATATAATTGACATTTTCCGAAGAGAGTCTAATATATGTGACATAAAGATGTCATTTATATGTGACTTTTACCCAAGGAGGTTCCATGAACCGCGTACAAGATTACCGAAAGCAAAAAGGCCTCTCTCAGCTTGCTCTAGCCAGAGAGATCGGAGTAGCGCGGCAGACCATCAACCTAATCGAAAATAACAAATACAACCCCTCGCTGGACCTGTGCCTCAAGCTGGCCCACGCCTTAGACACCGACTTAAACTCCCTTTTCTGGGACGGAGGCAACTACAATGAAACAAAGCACGACTAACTTATTTATGAAATATATGAAGTACTGGTACGGCATCGAAGGCAACCTCGACGAGTACCGGCAAAAAGAGCTCAACCGCATCGGCAACAATGCCTTCTTCTTCACCTACATCCCCTTGGACTTTGTCTTCCTGTTATTCATAGTCCTCTGGAACCTGCACCAGCAGCAATGGGCCTACATAGCCTTCATCTTCGGCTTCCTGCTGATCACGATGACCGTTTCCGGCTACATCAACCAGCAGATCAAAAAACTCAAATTAAACGTCTTAGAAGTCGAAAAGGCCGAATACCCCGCCGCTAAAAAGAGGATCATCAGGCGCTGCTTCTGGCAGAGCATCATCATCGGCATCATGTTTGTGGCTATCGAAAGCGTCATCGCCCAGTTCCAGCTGCTATCGCTGTCGGCGCTCGTCTTCATCGTCGTCACGATCATCGTCTTTTTCGCCGCTTCGCTCATTCATAACCTCAACAAGATCAAAATCATCTCCGACGAAAATTAAGCACAAAAAAGCCCTGGTCTAAACCAGAGCCTTTTTTATTATTTACTTGTTTCTGATAAAGGTGTCGTCAGGCACGCGCAGGAGGTAGTATCTGACCGCAATCCGGCCTGCGTGTAATCCCAGCCCATTGCGCCAATTATTGTTGTAGCGGGCCGTATAGACCGCCATAAACGCCTTCTGGTAGTGCTTGTCTGCCTTATTCAAATCTTTTTTCGAATATGGAATCATCGCCGCGTTCACAGCTGACGGTTTGTCGCCGCTGGAAATCGTTGCGTAGTGGCTGTCGACCGTAATGTGGTTGCCGTCACTGTAAAAAGAATAAGACTGTGCCGGCTTCGTCTTTTTTTCTGAATGCGCCGTCACGTAGTAAGAGCCGTTGTCGCCCGTCGATAAGATCAAAGGCCGGTATTCAATCTTGCTGGTCACCGCCCCGCGGTCCGCCAGGTCCGGATTGTCGAAAAAGGTCTGCCGGGTCATAAAGAAGATCCCAGCAAATAAAACCAATAGTTCGACGATATCCAAAGCAAAAGTCTTGGCGTCAAAGCGCTTGCGGTCGCGGATGATCATCCGCAGGTGCCGTTTGCGGATATTTTGTACGATGAAAACCAGGTACAAAATCAGCACAACCCACAGCAGAATTCCTAGCCAATTCCAGCCTAATGTCATAGTTTGTCAACCTCTCATTCTTATTCATAGTATACGGAATTTCCTATTATTTACAAAGAATTTCAGTGATCTATTGTTGACCTATATTTTTCATCATTAGATAATAAAAGTAGATTAAGTAAGGATGAATTTATGATTGCAGTAGCGTATTACACAATAACAGGCCAAACAGAAGTTTTTATCAAAAAAACCGGCCTGCCTGCTCATAAAATTGATGATGCATACCCCCAATACGACATGGGCGAAAAGTACATCCTCATCACTCCTTCTTACCAGGATTTCATGATGGACTCCATCGTCGACTTCCTGACCTACAAGGACAATAAGAAGAACTTAATCGGGATCATCGGTTGCGGCAACCGGAACTTCAACGACCTGTTTGCTCAAACGGCCAAGAAGATCGCAGCCACGCTGAAAGTCCCGATACTGTACCTGTTAGAATTCAACGGTACTGAGGAAGATGTAGAAAACGTGCGCCAAATTGTCGCTGAGCTTTCGGAAGGCGAACCGACCCAAGATGTCAAAAAGCCTGCTGAACTTGGCAACATTAGTTTTTTGAGTAATTACAGGCAGAAGCCAAATGAGTAGACCATATTTAAAAGCAATAAACTGGAATAAGTTGGAAGACCGCATAGACAAGTCAGCCTGGGCGCGTCTTAACGATATTCTCTGGGAACCAAACCGCATCCCCCTGCACGAGGATCGCGGCAATTTTGCTGCCCTTGCGCCTGAAGAACAAGAACTTGTCTTGAACTGTTTAGGTCAGCTGGCTCTGATCTCCACCCTGCAGAGCAGAATCGGTGTTGAACAGGAAAAAAGGACGTCATCACGCCCCAAGAAACTTCTGTCTTCAATGCCCTGCAATTCCTGGAGTCCATTAACAACAAGGGCTACGCAGCTGCCATCGCCGAATTTAAGCCGGACGACGCTCCGGACCCGATTGAGTGGGCCGAACACGACCAGTACCTGCAAGACAACTTGCAGATCCTGCACGACGTCTACCAAAACGGGACCGGGATGCAAAAAAAGGCCGCAGTGATTATCACCAGCATCGTGCTCTACCACTCCGCCTTCTTCACCCCGCTTTACCTTTACGGCGAACGCAAGATGGTCCGCCTGGCCGAATTGATCAAGGACGCCATGCGCGGCACTGCTTTCAACGGCATCTACCCGGGCCGCAAGTTCCGCCTGGCCTTCAAGAAGATGCAGCCGAAGGACCAAAAAGAGCTGCAGGACTGGTTAGCCGACTTTATCGACCAAGTTTTGGCCAACCAGGAAAAAGACATCAAGTACCTGTACCAGAAAAAGCCGGAGTGGATCGACGACGTCATCCACTACACCCACTACACGATGAACACGGCCTTGATGAACATGGCGCAAAAGACCATGTTCCCGGACACCACCGACACGATCAACCCGATCCTGTCGCGCGGGATCGTCAAAAACGCCGGCGGGCTCGACTTCTTCTTCTACAGCAACGAGCATGCCTTTACTCACTACAAGCGCACGAATTAAAGCAAATAAAAAAAGCCAAGCGGCTCCTACTTCTTAGCAGTCCGCTTGGTTTTTTTCGTGCTCTTTTTTGCCGGTTCCGGCTCAAAGTCTTTGACCGTCTGGATCATCTTGTTCAGGTAAGCGGCTAAGTCCTCCGCAACTTGGTCAGGATCAGCCGCCAGCTTTTGGCCCTCAGCCAGCAGGTCGATTCTGAACTTGGACGCGTTAACATAGTACGAGCTGGTCGTGACGTAGACCGCCACTTCGTAGTCCTCATCGGGCTTGCAGAAGTTGGCAATTTTTTTGTAATCATCGTAAGGCAGGTTGACGATGTCCAGCTCCAAGCCGAAGGTGATCGGCCGCCGGCCGGTGATCGTCAGCTGGGTCTGCAGCAGGCTGCCGTTTGCGGCCGCGGTCTGGGCCTCTTTGACCATCCCCTGCGCGATTGTTTTCAGCTTCGTCTTCGTCAGCTCAGCGTTTTTAATCGTCTGCAAGTTTTGCAGGTAGTCTTGTGCAGCAATTTTTTCAGTTAAATCAGCAAGTTTTATTTTCAAAGTATAAGCCTCGCTTCAATAAAAAAAGGACCTTGCGGCCCTTTTGTAATTATCACTAATTAAAACAGTGCTTTCAAAGCGCATTGCAGCAAACCGGCAATCCCGCCGCCGATAAACGGACCAACTACTGGTACCCAAGCGTAACCCCAGTTGGAGTCACCCTTGGCGTTTGGCAGGATGGCGTGCAGCAGACGCGCACTAAAGTCACGGGCCGGGTTCATCGCAGCACCGGTTTGGCCACCAAAGGCCTGAATCAAGATGGCGATTAAAAGACCGGCAACGATTGGCATCAAGCCGCTCGCAAAGCTCTTGCCCAAGTTCATCAGAACAAAGCACAAGAAGAAAGTGGCAACGATTTCTGAGATCAGGTATTCCCACTGGTGGGCAATGATCTTAGGACCAGTTGCGAAGACAGAAACGTCGTTACCCTCTTCTTCAGTGGTCTTTCTGAAGTGAGGCAGGTAGGCGGTAACGGCTACGGCCGCACCGACAAAGGCACCTAAGAACTGGCCAAGCATGTATAAACCAACCTGGTTCCATGGCAGCAGGCCATCTAAGGCAAATGCCAGAGTAACAGCTGGGTCCAGGTTACCCAAAGAACCGAAGTTGTTTGCGGTGTAAACACCCATAGTAATTGCTAAGCCCCAAGTCAAACCGATGAACAAGAAGCTTTTACCCTTGGTTAAAGAGTACTTCAGGTTCATACCACAACTACAGGCAATACCGATCGCTAAAAAGACAAAAGTTCCGAAAAACTCGCCCCAAAATGCAGAGCTCATTGAACTAACTAAAACCTCCAATAAAAAACATATATAAGACAACTTCCCTCATGATACCAGAAAAAAGCACAAAAAAATAGCCTTCCGCAGAAGACTATTTTTTACACTAATCGTTAGCGTGCTTTTCAGTGAATGACTTAACAGTTTCCAGAGACAGTTTCATCATGTCCTTGAAGCCGGTTTGCCGCTCTTCTGGAGTGGTTGACTCGCCAGTGATGATGTTGTCTGAAACAGTCAGCAGTGCCAAAGCACGGCAGTGGTATTCAGCAGCAACGGTGTACAGAGCTGGGATTTCCATCTCAGTAGCCAAGATGCCGAATTCGGACAGCTTCTTGTTGTCGATTGAGTCGTTGTAGAAGCGGTCTACTGCCAAAGTGTTGCCGACGTGGTAGCGCAGGCCTAATTCTTGGGCCTTGTGTACTGATTCGTCCAGCAATTCGAAGTCGGCGATTGGTGCGTAGTTGATTTCCTTGTCAAAGTAGCTGCTTACAAAGCCTGATTGGCCGCTGGAAGCACCTTGGGAAATTACGATGTCGCGGACGTGAACGTCTGGAGAAATAGTACCGGCGGTCCCGATTCTGATCAGGTTCTTAACGCCGAAGTACTTAGCTAATTCAGTAGAGTAGATACCGATTGATGGCATCCCCATCCCAGTAGCTTGGACTGAGATTGGAGTGCCCTTGTAGGTACCGGTGTAACCGAAAGCGTTTCTAACTGCGTTGTAACGGGTTACGTTTTCTAAGAAGTTGTCAGCAATAAACTTTGCACGAAGCGGGTCGCCTGGCAAAAGAACAGTTTCAGCGATTTCGCCTTTTTCAGCTTCAATATGTGGTGTACTCATTATTTTTTACCTCTTTAGTTAAGCTTGTCTAACAGACTTTCGCCGTACTTGCCTTGTTCAACGTTGAAGTTGTCCAAAACAGTTGCGCCTAAGTTAGCAAAGGTGTCAGCAACACCCAAGGACTTGCCGCCAGGCAGGCCTGGGCTGTACATCAAAACTGGTACGTATTCACGGGTGTGGTCAGTGCCGCGGAAAGTTGGGTCGTTGCCGTGGTCGGCAGTGATGAACATCAAGTCGTCGTCGTTCATCTTTTCCATCATTTCGCCGATGCGCTTGTCCAAAGCCATCAAAGCGTCGCCGTCACCCTTAACGTTTCTTCTGTGGCCGTACTTAGCGTCGAAGTCAACCAGGTTAGTGAATGAAAAGCCGGTGAAGTCGCGGTCCAGGTTGGCAATGGTGTGGTCCATACCGTCTTCGTTAGAAGTGGTGTGCCAGCCTTCGGTAATGCCTTGGCCTGAGAACAAGTCGTTGATCTTGCCGACGCCTAAAACGTCGTAGCCTGCGTCCTTCAGACGGTCCAAGTCAGTAGTGTCGATTGGCGGCAGGGTGAAGTCGTGCCGGTCTGAAGTTCTGGTGAAGTGTTGCGGGTCTTTGTAAACGTAAGGACGGGCGATGATCCGGCCAACACGCAGAGGAATGGTGATCTTTCTTGCGTATTCACAGATCTTGTACAGTTCCTTCAGAGGAATAATGTCAGTGTTTGCAGCGATCTGCAGAACTGAGTCGCCTGAAGTGTAGACGATCAAAGCGCCGGTCTTCTTTTGTTCTTCGCCGTAGTCGCGAATAGCGTCAGTACCTGAGTAAGGCTTGTTCAAAACAACCTTGCGGCCGGAGAACTTTTCCAGTTTTTCAATAATGTCGTCTGGGAAACCGTCTGGGAAGTGGCCAGCGTGTTCAAGCATTGGCAGGCCCATCATTTCCCAGTGGCCTTCCATTGAGTCGTTGTCGACAGCTAATTCGTGGGCTTTGCCGAAGTAGCCGACTGCTGGGTCAGCAACTGGCACACCCTTGATTGGGTTCTCAGGGCGAATGTTTGACAGACCCATCTTGCCCATGTTTGGCAGTGAGAAGTCGCCTGGGTAGCTTTCGCCAATGTGACCTAAAGTGTCACAACCTACGTCGTTGAATTTAGCAGCGTCTGGACCTTCGCCGATACCAACTGAGTCCATAACAATGCCGAAAATTCTCTTAAATTTCTTATAGCTCTTTTCAGCCATTCTTTACACTAATCCTTTCTAGTTGTCCTGTGGCCCACCCAGACATCGTCAAAATGCGATGTCTCAACCTAAAAAAATAACTGTGATGAAAATGGTTACATCCAGTTTTAGTTTAACCCATAACCAAAATATTACCAACTAGAATAGACTAAATAATTGGTATAAAAAAACCGGCCCAAAGGCCGGTTTTCGCGGGGTGCGTGATGAAATCACACAGAAGCGGAGGCTATTCACATTAGCGCGCTTCCCGCCAGCACTTCCCGTGCTTTGCGTTCAGGCAAGGCGTCCCCATCAAGTTAAACGCATCTCGCGTTCTCCTCGACTCGTCGCACTCATTAGTATAGCCGATCTCAGATTTTTTTTAAAGAGCGGCGCAAGTGCCCTAGCAGCTCGCTTAAAAGCTGGGCAAGCATAAAGCCCATCGCAATTGCGCCGGTGACGATGAGCACCCGGATCAGCAGGCCTTCGGCCTCGATGAAGTGGCCCAAGACCAAGGCGCGCACGGCCAGGTAGGCGGGCACGCCGGGCACCAGCGGCACGATCGCCGGGATGTTGAAGACGGTGACCGGGCACTTTTTAAGCCGGGCCAGAATCATGCCCGTGATCCCGATCAGCAGCGTCCCGCTGAAGTTGGAAATCATGTTGCCGAACCCGGCCTGGTGCAAAAGCCAGTAGACGATCCAGCCCAAGGCCCCGTCAATCCCGCAGGCCACTAGCACCCTGTGGGGCACGTTGATCAGCAGCGCAAAGCCGATCGACGACAAAAAGGAAAAAGCCAGCTGGATGAAAATCTGCAGTAAAAAAGGCATGGCTAGCCTCCTAAAAACTTCATGATTAAACCGACGCCGCCGCCTAAGGCCCCCGCCGTCAGCGCCGCCTCGACGCCGCGGGCAATCCCCGACAGCAGATCGCCGGAAAACAGGTCGCGCAAGGCGTTGACTAAGGCCACGCCCGGCACCAGGGTCATCAAGGCCCCGATTAAGATGTTGTCGGGCTTTAGCACCGGGAAGATGTGCGCCAAGCCAATTGCCAACAGGCCCATGAACATGGCGGACAGCATCTCCGACAAAAAGCGGATCTTCGACAGCTTTTTAATGCCCCAATACAAAAGCCAGCCCAAGCCGCCGATGAGCCCGGCCGCCGGAAAGTCGTACCAGTCGTATTGGCCTGTGAAAAGCACCATCAGCGTGGCACTGATGACCGCAGCACCCAGAATTTGGATTGGCAGGGAAAAACTCGGCGTCACGACGGCCACCACGTTCAAGCGGTCGGCCAGCTGGTAGAGGTCGATCTGCCCTGCCGCAAACTGCCGGGACAGGTCGTTGACCCGGGCCACCAATTCCAAGTTGATGTCGCGGTTGCGGACCTGCTTCAGCTGCGAAAAGTCGCCGCCGTCCAAGCTCACAAAGACCCCGGTCGGGGTCGCAAAAACCCGCGGGTCCTCGAGCCCGGCATTTTTAGCGATCCGCATCATCGTGTCTTCCACGCGGTACATCTCGCTGCCGCCTGCAATCATTAATTTGCCGGCCTGCAGGCAGGTGTTGATCACGGTCTGCAGGTAAGCTTGCGATTGTTCAGCCATTATTCATTACCCATTTTTTCAATATCGATCGTCTTATCAATCCAGTCGCCGGCAAAAAAGTCGCGCTCGTGGCTGACGATAATCACGCCGCCTTCAAAGTCGATGATGGCTTGCCGCAGCACGTCTTTAGTCGCGTTGTCCAAGTGGTTGGTCGGCTCGTCCAAAAACAGCAGGTTGGCCGGCTCAAATTGCATCTTGGCCAGCTTGACTTTTTCCTGCTCGCCGCCGGACAGCTCCTTCAAAGGACTGATGGCCTGCTGAGCCGTCAAGCCCATCCGCGCCAGCGCCTGCCGCAGCGCCCGCGGCTTTTTTTGTTCAAAACATTCCTGCAGGTACTGCAGCGCTGTCATGTTCTTGTTCGGCCAAGCCAAGTCCTGCTTAAAGTAAGCGATCTTGGCCGTTGCCGACAGGTCAAAGCCGCCGTAGATCGGCTGCAGCTGCCCCAGCAGGGTCTTTAACAGCGTCGTCTTGCCGATCCCGTTAAAACCGGTGACAGCAACTTTTTCGTTTCTTCCTACTGAAAAGTTGAAGGCCGCCTTGACCAAGGCCTCGTCGTAGCCGATGACCAAGTCCCGCGTCTGCAAGAGCAGGTTTGAAGCAGTTGACACGTAAGGGAAGCGAAAATGGGCCGTCCGCGCCGTTTGCGGCGGGGTCAGCACGTCCATCCGGGCCAGCTGCTTTTCACGCGATTTGGCGCTCTTAGCGCGCGTGCCGGCCTTATTTTTGCGGATGTAGGCCTTGGTCTTGGCAATCTTGCGCTGCTGGTTGGCATAGGCCTTCAGGTAGGTCTGCCGGTCGGCTTCTTTTTGCTTCATCGCCTGCTTCAGGCTGCCCGTGTAGCGGGTGATCGTGCCGAAGTCGATGTCGATGATGCAGTTGGCGATCTGGCCTAAAAAGTCGTAGTCGTGCGAAACCACGATGAAGGCGCCGGCAAAGTCGTTCAGGTAGTCGACCAGCCACGCGATGTGGCTGACGTCCAGGTAGTTCGTCGGCTCGTCTAAGACCAGCACGTCGGGCTGCTGCAGTAAAAGCTTGGCCAAGATCAGCTTGGACCGCTGCCCGCCGGACAGCTTGGCGACATCGCGGTCGTAGCCCAAGTCGGCTAAGCCTAAGCCGCTGGCCACCTGGTCAATGCGCGTGTCCAGTTCATAAAAGCCGGCCTCTTCCAAGTCAGTCTGGAGCTTGCCGGCTCTGTCTAATAATTTATCGTCGCCATTTGCGGCGTAGTCTTCGTAGAGCTTGCCCAGCCGCTTGTTCATCGCGTACAGGTCGGAAAAGGCCGTCTGCAAGAACTCCTTGATGCTCATCCCCGGCACCAGGTGCGCGTACTGGTCGAGGTAGCCGACCTTGACCTTGTTTTGCCATTTCACGCTGCCTTCGTCCTGGATCATTTTGCCAGTCAAGATCTTGACCAAAGTGGACTTGCCCACGCCGTTTTGGCCGGTGACGCCCATGTGGTCGTGGGGATTTAATACAAAAGAAGCGTCGCTGTACAGAGTTTTGTCTTCGAAACTTTGCGCCAGATGCGCCACAGTCAGAAGGCTCAAAGCCTAACCATCCTTTCTTTATGATTCCTGCTTTTTTTCAAAGGCCTGCAAGGCAGCTAAGACCCGCGGCCATTGCCGCTTCGGGATAATCAGCTGTAGCTTGTTGTGGTAGACCGGAAAATCGCTGGCCCGCAGACCCGTGATTTTGGCCAGGTCCTGGTCGGTCAATTTATACTTGGCAGCAATCCGCTTAATTTCATAGCTCGCGTGCCCTCTAAAATACGACCACACGAAAAAGATCAGTGCGCAAACCCCGCTGACCAGCACGTTGACCGACAAGTTCATGTGGAAGCTGCGCTGGCAGACGAAGAAGACGGCTAAAAAGCCTAAAAAGGCGGACAAGATGCCGTAGATCACTGGGAAATAACTTTTTTTCATCGGCTGCTTTTCCTTTCTTAGTCCCCGTTCCAAGGCTGGTGCGAGTCCTTTTCATAGACGATGTAGTTTTCAAACGCGGTCGGGTCGCTCCACTTCAGGTGGTGCTTGCGGTTCAGCCTGTTCTGCCGCGTCTCTTGGTTGCGCAGCGTCTGTTTTTGCAGGCCCATGTTGGTCCGAATGAGGTCGGAGACCCGCTGCAATTCCTTGGTCGAGGCCACCTGCATGGCCGCGCCGCCGATCCAGGCATCGTGGCCTTGGATGTGGCCGCTATCGATGTTGCCGGCACAAGCACGGTAGTTCATCGCCAGCCCCATCATGTCGCTAAAGGTCATGTTGGTTTTGACGTATTTTGAAAAGACCTTCAGGATCTTGCGGTAGTTGTTCACGGTCTTGACGGACATCGCCTCGTGCACAACCGCCAAGATGATCTGCCGCTGCCGGGTCTGGCGGCCGTAGTCGCCTTTCGGGTCCGATTTGCGCATGCGGGCGTAGTCTAAGGCCTGCTTGCCGTTCAAGTGCATGTGCCCCTTGTGAAAACGGGTGTGGTACTTGAAGCTGAACGGCACGTTGACGTCCACGCCGCCCACGGCATCTACCAGGCTCTCCAGCGCCTTCATGTTAACTTCCATATAGTAGTCGACCGGGACGTTTAAAAGGGTCTTGGTGGTCAAGACAGCCCCGCGGCTGCCCCCAAACTCGTAGCTGGAGTTGACCCGGCCCATGTAGTACTTGTTGCCCGTGTCGCCGCGGATTTCCGTCAAAAGGTCGCGCGGGATCGAGGTCAAGGTCGCCTTCTTTTTTTGCGGGTTGGCGGTGGCCAGAATCATCGTGTCGGAATTGCCCCGGTCGTGCCGGTTTTCAATCCCCTGGTCGACCCCGAGTACTAAGATCGAGACCGGCCGCTTTTGCTGGATCTGCGCCGACGAATTGGCGACGCCGCTTTTTTTGTAAGTCTGGTCAGCGGCGTGCTGCACTGAAAAGTAGACGTGCGCGCTGGCGGACACAAAAACACACAGAGCCACGGTTAAAATCAAACCTAAAAGTCGCAAGGCCCGGCTGCCCCTTTTTACTTGTTTTTCAGCGCCTAAAAAGTTGCCGTTGCGTTGCAATTTATGCTCTGGCATGGCTGTCCGCGCCTCCCTTTCAAAAATGCTTTATAATAAGAATACTTTGCGAAATTGTATTAAACAAGTCAAATATCAGCTCAGACAGAAAGGGGTTTTTACAATGACTCTGCCAAAAAGAAGCGAAGTGCCAGCAGACCAAACCTGGGATTTGACCAAGATCTATCCTGACCAAGATGCCTGGCGGGCTGCGCTTGCCGAAAACGCCAAAGCGATCAGCCAGCTGCCTGCCCTGCAGGACAATCTCAAAAAAGACGGCCCTGCTTTTTACCAAACCATTAAGCAGGTGCTCGCAGCCCGGCGGGAGATGGAGAAAGTCTACGTCTACGCCAGCTTGAGCAGCGATGTCGACACCGGCAACCAGGAGAACCTGGGTTTAGCGGCCCAAGCTCAGCAAAACGCCAACGACTTTGAAACGGCTGCCGCCTTCTTAGAACCGGCGATCCTGGCGCTTTCAGACGACCAGCTCGCCCAATTTAAAAAAGAAGAGCCTAAGCTCGCCGACTACCAGCACTTTTTAGACGCCATCCGCGCCAAAAAAGACCACACCCTGCCGGTCAAAGAAGAAGAGCTGCTGGCTTCGGCTAACGGCGCGCTGCAGGCCAGCGAAAACACCTTCAACGTGCTGACCAACTCCGACCTGACTTTCCCTTACGTCGAAGACGAAAACGGCGAGATGGTCCAGCTGTCAGAAGGCCTGTACAACGTCTTGATCCAATCTAAGGACCGCGCGGTGCGCCAAGGCGCCTTTGAGACCCTGTACGACACCGTCGGCCAGTTTGAAAACAGCTTGGCTGCCACCCTGTCCGGCACGGTCAAGGCCCACAACTTCACGGCCAAGGCCCATAATTACGTAGACGCCAGAACGCAGGCCTTAAGCGCCAACCTGGTGCCGACCAAGGTCTATGACACTCTGTTAAAAGAGGTCAACGACCACTTGGACCTGCTCCACCGCTACGTCGCCCTGCGCAAGCGCGTCTTAGGCGTCGACGACCTCAAGATGTTTGACATCTACGTGCCGCTCATCGACCAGGACAAGGAAGTCTATTCCTTAGACCGGGCTAAGCAAGAGGCCAAGAAAGCCTTGGCTTGCCTGGGTCCGGACTATTTAAAGCACGTCGACTACATCTTCAACAACCGGATCATCGACCCGGTCGAAAACAAGGGCAAAGTCACCGGCGCCTACTCTGGCGGCAGCTACGACACGGCCCCTTACGAATTGCTCAACTGGGAAAATGACCTGGATTCTCTTTTCACTTTAGTGCACGAAACAGGCCACTCGGTGCACAGCATGTACAGCCACGAGACTCAGCCTTATGTCTACGGCGAATACCCGATCTTTTTGGCCGAGATCGCCTCGACGACGAACGAAAACATCCTGCTGAACTACCTGCTCGACCACACCGAAGATAAGAAGAAGCGGGCCTTCCTGCTCAACTACTTCCTGGATTCGGCCAAGGGCACTTTGTTCCGGCAAACCCAATTTGCCGAGTTCGAACAGTTCATCCACGAGCAAGACCAAAAAGGCCAGCCGCTGACTGCCGACCGGCTGAACGACTTCTACGCCCAGCTCAACGCCAAGTACTACGGTTCAGCAATTGAAACTGGTCCTGAAATCGCCAAGGAATGGGCCCGGATCCCGCACTTCTACTACGACTTCTACGTCTACCAGTACGCAACCGGCTTTGCCGCAGCGACGACCTTGTCCGACAAAGTCCTGCACGGCAGCGACCAAGATCGCGCCAACTACTTGGGCTTCCTCAAGGCCGGCTGCAGCAGCGACCCGGTCACGATCATGAAAAAAGCCGGCGTCGCAATGGACGAACCGGCCTACCTGGAAAAGACCTTCCAGATCTTCGCACAGCGTTTGCAAGAACTAGAAGACCTGCTGTAAAAGTTTTTCAGGCAATAAAAAAAGCATCCCTAGCGGGATGCTTTTTTCGTCAGAAGATAATTCAAGCTAGATTGCTTTAGTAAGGGCAGCTGCCAGCAGACCACCAACAAGTGGACCTACCATTGGTACCCAAGCGTAGTCCCAACGAGCTGAAGTCTTGTTAGGAACTGGCAAGATGGTGTAAGCCAAACGTGGGCCCCAGTCACGGGCTGGGTTCATGGCGAACCCGGTAGTACCACCAAGGCCGACACCAATTACAAAGATTAAGAAGCCGACAAGCAATGGAGTTAAGCCATCTGCAATCTTAGCGCCCATGTGTAACAGAACAAAGGCAAGAGAGAAGGTGGCGATAACTTCTGACATGAAGTTCCAGAACGGGCTGTTGATAGCTGGCAAAGTTGCGAAGATACCTACAGTGTTACCTTCTTCCAAGGTCTTAGTTGCCTTGAAGTGTGGCCAGTAGTGAAGAATAACAATAATCGCACCTACGAATGCGCCTAAGAATTGGCCGCAAAGGTAAGGAACAACGTTCTTCCAAGGGAACAAACCACAAATTGCGTATGGAACAGTCAAAGCTGGGTTCAAGTGGCCTAATGAACCTAAGGCACCACCTACGTAAGCACCGAAGGCAACGGCCATACCCCAGGAAAGGCAGACCATAAACCAGTTAGCACCGTGACCATTAGTCTTTTGCAAATTTACTTCGGCACCAGTACCAGCACCAAAGATGATCATAACTGCGCTGCCGAAGAATTCTCCTACAAATCCATTCATCATTTCTACAAAACCTCCATCTATAATGGCTTGATTATTTCTTCAGTTATTATTATAAATGAAAGCGCTTTAAAATGAAACCCCTTTCTTAGGTTATTCACTTTTTTGCTAAATGGGCCAGATAAACCGCTAGGTATGCGGCTACCTCGATGATTGAAATGAAGAATGTTACGGGCCAGTTTGTTATATAACCCAAATACAGGCCCAGCCAAACACCGGCCAAGGCTAAAACGACAGACCAAACCAGCATGCTCGGCACGGTCCGGCCCAGGTACTGCGCGGTCGAGGCCGGCAGCGTCAGCAGGATAAAGACCAGCATGGAGCCGACGACCTGCGAGCCGATGGAAACTGACATCGCCAGCAAGATCAAAAAGACTGCGCTGACGAAGTTGAAGTTGATGTGGTGCGCAGTCGCCCCGATGTGGTCAAAGGAGTCAAAGACCAGCGGACGCGCGATCAAAGCCGCGATCACCAAGACGACGACTGACAGCACGGCCAAGTTGACGACGCCCTGCCGGTCCACGCCGATGATACTGCCAAAAAGGATGCTGGTCGCATAGCGGCTGTTGGAGCCCGAAATCGCCAAAAACAGGACGCCGAGCCCAATAAACAGGGCCGAGATCGCACTGATCGACGACTCCTTCTGGTCGGTTTTCAGCGACAACTCGCCGACGCCCAAGGCGCCGAGCAGGGTGAACAGCAGCATCCCCCACAAAGGCTGGATGCCCATGAACACGGCAAAGGCCGCGCCGGCAAAGCCGATTTCACTCAAGGTGTGGGCTAAAAAGCTGAAGGAGCGGGCGACAACAAAGACGCCAACGATCCCGCAGGTAATCGCAATCAAAGTACTTGCGTAAAAAGCGTAGCGCATAAAAGCATAACTAAACATCAGCTGCCCACCTCCTCGTGTAAATCAGCAATCGGGCCTGCCTGCAGTTTTTGATTCTTCAACAGCAGGTAGTTGCGCATATATTTTTTGGCCAAAGGAATGTCGTGCGTGACAAACAGCACGGTCATCTTGTGTTTTTCATTGAAGTGAGTGATCAGCTGCATCAATTCTTCCTTGGCAACGGGGTCCAGACTGGCGGTCGCCTCGTCCAAGATAATCAGATCCGGCTGGTCGAGCAGCGCTTGGGCCAGGTAGGCGCGCTGTTTTTGGCCGCCCGAAGCTTCGCCCATGCGCGTGTTTTGGATTTCCAAAAGGTTGGTCTCGCGCAAAACGTTGTGGACGTGTTTTTTCACAGCAGCGTTTTTAAACAGCGGCGTGTTCAGCTCCACAAAGGCCTTAATGCTCAGCGGGTAGTCGGGGTCAATGTTTCTAAACTGCGGCACGTAGCCCAATCTAATGTTTTTAGCAAAAGCAATGTCACCGGCACTAGGCGCCAAGGTGCCCAGCAAAATCCGCGTCATCGTCGTCTTACCGGTCCCGTTGGCCCCCAGCAGGGCTGTCATTGAGCCTTTTTCCAGGGAAAAGGAAATATCGTTAAACAATTCCTTATTTTCAAAATGCATGCTCAAGTGAGAAACAGTCAAAATCTTTTCCATTTTCAACCTTCTTCCCTTTTTTCAAATAACGGTCCAGTATATTAGTTTCGGCTCAATAATTCAATTATTTTGTTTTGCACTGCACTTTCTTCGCTGGAAGCCAGCACGCAGTCGGCGGCCTGCTTGGCTTCAGGCATGGCGGTGCCCGTCACAAAGCTGGTGCCGGCATACTTCAGCATGGCGATGTCGTTGCCGCTGTCGCCAAAAGCCACCATCTCGGAAGGCTGGATGCCGAAGCGGTCGTGGAAGTATTTGAGGCCGGCGGCCTTGTTCAAGTCCGGCCGGGCTACGTCAATCGAAACGGCTGACCCGCAGACAAAGCCCAGATCCGGGAACTCTTTTTTCATTTGTGAGGCAATCTGGGAGACGCCGCCTGCATGGATCACAAAGGTCATCTTGAAAAAGCGGTCCTGGTCTAGCGGAAATTCATCGACCATCTTTAAATCGTTAAAAAAGCGGGACATTTCATCGTAGAAGGCCTGGCCGTCGCGTTTGCGCACGTAGGCTGCCTTGGCGCCGGCCCAAATGGTCAAAACGTTAGGGTGTTCGGCGCTCAGCTGGCTGGCTTCTGCCACTTGCTTTTTTGACAGGGTATTTTCTTGGACAATCTCGTGGCCGTGCGCGATCAGCCCGCCGTTTTCGGCGATGTAGTAGAGGCGGTCGCTCACGCCCGGAAAGCGGCTCTTCAGGTTTTTAAACTGGTTGCCGCTGGCCACCACGAACTTAACGCCGTGTTCTTCCATCAGCGCCAGTGCCTTGGCAAAGAGCTCTCTGTCATAGCTTTTATCTGCCCTTAAAAAAGTACCGTCCATGTCGGTCGCGATCAGTTTAATCATCTGCTTTTGCCCCTTTCTTGTTAATCATTACTAAATTATACACAAAAAAGGCGCGGCCATTAGACCGCGCTTGGATGTTGCTTGCTGCAACTAAATTCTTTCCGCATTTTTTCTTTTTAAAAGGATAAACAGCAAACTGGCCACGACCGTGCCGGCTGCGACAGCCGCCAGGTACAGCCAGGGGTGCTGGGTCAAAGGCAGCAGCCACAAGCCGCCGTGCGGGGCCGGGACCGCCGCCCGCCAGAGCCCGACCAGCAGGCCAGAAAGCGCCGCACCGGTGACGCCGGCGTACAGCAGCGGCTGTTTGACAGCCGTAAACGGCAGGGCGCCTTCTGTAATAAAGGAGATGCCCTGCAGCCAGTTGCGGCGGCCGGCCTGGCGTTCTTTTTCATCAAACAGGCCCGGGGCCAGCAAGACGGCCAGCGCCGTCGCCAAAGGCGGCACCATGCCGCCGGCCATGACCGCGGCTAAAAAGATGCCGGAAAAGGCCGCCAGCGGGCTGTTGGCGAAGATCAGGACCGCGACCATGTAAGTCAGCTTGTTGCATAATCCGCCCCAGTCAACGGCCATCAGAGCCGCCATGACCGCCGTCACCAAAAGCAGGCAGTGATCCTGGATCAGGTAGATAAAACGCCCTAAGCCGAAGTTGACCGCGCTGAACAGCGGGTTGATGACGAAGAAGACGACTAAGGCCTCAACCAGCCCGCCGACCAGCGGGTAGATGAGCATCGGCTTAATCCCCTCCAGCGTGTCGGGCACGTTCTTCAGCAGCTTTTTCAAAAGCAGGATCAGACCGCCGGCACAAAAGCCGCTCACGACGCCGCCGAGCACGCCGCCCGGGATCGAGTGGAAGATCCGCACGGCAAAAAGGTTTTGCGAAAGCAGGCCCCCTAAAAAGCCTGGGAACAAGGCGGGCTTATCGCCGATTGATTCGGCGATGTAGCCGGCCAGCACCGGGATCATCAGCAGCAGTGCCATGCGCCCGGCCCGGGCAAACAGCAGGCTCACTTGGCCCGGCAGCAGCCGGCTTAAGCTGAACAGCAAACCGCCGCCCAAGGCAAACGGCAGCATGTGCGCCATGCCGCTCATGAAGTGGCGGTAGGCCGTGCGCCAAAAGCTCTGCCGGATCGTCTGCCTGGTTTTAGGTTCCGGCTCTTCTTTTTCTTCGGCGTGGAAGGTTTCGCCTGCGCCGTCCAAGATCATCTCAATTAACTTGTCGGGGTGGGCAATGCCTTCGACGACCGGCACGCTGATGAGCTGCTTTTTGTCGAAACGGTCCATCTCGACTTTTTTATCTGCGGCGACGATGACCCCGCGGGCGCTGCTGATCTGCTCAGGCGTCAGCCGGTGGCGGGTGCCTTCAGAGCCGTTGGTTTCGACGATCATGTCCACGCCCAGCTTCTTGCCGGCATCAAGCAAGGCCTGCTGGGCCATGTAGGTGTGGGCGATGCCGTTGATGCAGGCTGTCACGCCGACGATCACCGGCTTTTCTTCATTCTTTTTTTCTTGATTGCTGTCTTGCCCGCCTTCGGCTTTTGCAAAAAGCTGCAGGACTTGTTCAGGCGTCTGCGCCTTTTTTAAATTTTCAACCAGCTCTTTGTTCATGAGCAGCCGGCTCAAAGCAGCCAGCGCCTGCAGGTGGACCTGGTCGGCGTTTTCGGGCGCCGTGATCATGAAAAACAGGTGCACGGGCTGGCCGTCGATCGCGTCGTAGTCAATGCCTTCCCTGCTCTTGGCAAAAAGGACCCGGGCTTTTTCCGACGACTTGCTTCTGGCGTGCGGGATCGCAATCCCGTGGCCGACGCCGGTGCTGGCCTCTTTTTCACGCGCCCAGACTTCGTCGATAAAGCTCTTGGCGTCGCTGACCACGCCGCATTTAACTTCGCGGTCGGCCATTTCGGCGATCGCTTCGGCCTTGGTGCGGGCCTTGAGATCCATAATCATTAGCTCGGGCGCTAAAACGTCGGTCACTTTCATGATGTACCTCTTTCTAAGCCAGCTGCTGCGGCTTAATCTGACTCAGCAGCTCTGCCACTTGGCTTTTGACGGCAAAGCCGCTGCTTAAAGCAGTCGCCGTGCCGCAGGCCACTGCCAGCTGCAGGCATTCTGCCAGCTTTTTTTCCTGGGTATAAGCACAGATAAAGCCGGCCACCATTGCATCGCCGGCGCCGACGGTGTTGACTGCCGTGCCGATTGGGGCCTGGGCATAAAGAACTGCTTTTTTATTGACCAGGTAGGCGCCGCGTGCGCCCAAAGACAGCAGCACGTTTTGCGCGCCCTGGGCGGCCAGCTGTCGGCAAAAGGCAATGCGCTCTTTGTCGTCGGCCAGCTCGCGGCCGGCAATGGCGTCTAACTCATCTTCGTTAGGCTTGACCAGCAGCGGTCCTGCAGCCAGCGCTGCTCTAAATTGGCTGCCTGTAGCGTCTAAAATAAAGCTTGCCCCATGTTTTTTTGCTAAAAGGCCGAGCTCGCGGTAAAAACCGGTGCCTAAATTGGCAGGTACACCGCCGCTTAAGGAGACCAGGTCGCCGGGTTGCAAGTCGTCAAAGCGCGCCAGCAAAGCGTTTTTCTCGGATGCAGTGACATCAGGGCCTGCGATATTCAGCGCGGTTTCCTGTGCCCCCATAATCTTTAAATTGATCCGGGATTCCTTTTTGACATGGACAAAATCGGTGACGACATGAGCTTGATGAAGATCAGACTCGATTTTTTGGCCGATAAAGCCACCCAAAAAGCCCCAGGCGATGCTGTCTAAGCCGAGATTGCGCAGCACAAGCGACACATTAATGCCCTTGCCGCCGGGCTTCATTTCGGCGTCAGCGGCCTCGTTGATCTGCCCCAGTGCAAAGCCGGGGTCTTTTACAAAGTAATCGATAGATGGATTAACCGTCACGGTGTAGATCATATTTATACCTCTTCCGCTTTAATAATAAACCAGTGGAAAAGCCAAGACACAACAAAAAAAGGGAGAAGCACGAAGCTTCTCCCCCATTGGCTCCGGTTGTCAGACTCGAACTGACGACAAC
>CAJMMO010000004.1 GCA_905214545.1 uncultured bacterium | reverse complement strand
GTTGTCGTCAGTTCGAGTCTGACAACCGGAGCCAATGGGGGAGAAGCTTCGTGCTCCTCCTTTTTTAGTATCAAGGGTAATTGCTAATGCTTGATTTGAATAGAATCTTTTATTTTCTGACTCTGGTCGACAACGGCTTTAACCTGAGTCAAACCGCGCGCGTCTTGCACATCAGCCAGCCGGCGCTGAGTATTTCCATGAAGCACTTGGACAGCGGCGACTCAAAGATCTTTTACCGCGACCGGGGCCGGATTGTCGGCCTGACGCGGACAGGCCGCAATCTTTACAATGACGCCAAAAAGGTGACGGGCGATTACCTCTACATGGTGAAGCGCTTTAACCAAAAAGCTTCCACCAACATCCGCGGCACGATTCACCTGGGCATCTCGTCGGTGCTCAACGCCACGATCTTTTCTAACGCCCTGCTGGACTTTATCGAGGAAAACAAGAGCATCCACGTCCGGATCAAGGAATACGGCTCTTACGACCTGCAAAAGGACTTAGCGGAAGGCAATTTAGACTTGGTCTTTGGTATTTCGCCGGCCATCAGCGACTTGCTGATTGAACACGACCTGTTCCAAGACGAGATCGTGATCTGGTTCAACAAGGAACACCGCTTCAGCAAGGCCACCGGCGGCATTGACCTGGACACCTTGAAAAATGAAAAGATCGTCACCATGGACGACCACTATATGGCCACCAGAGAGCTCAGACAGTGGTTCAGGGACAATAACCTGACACCTGACTTATTCCTGCAGACGACGTCCTGGAGCCTTGTTTTGAACGCTTGTCAGCGCCACAGCGACTTGGTAGGGATCCTGCCGCGGCCGCTGCAAAAAAGCTTCAATACAGACAACTTGGAATACTGCTCGTTCAGCCCGATCTGGCCGTGGACCATCGCCCTTTACGAAAACGGGGCCTTGACCAGAAACGACAAGCACAACGAGCTGATCAAGTACACGCGCAACTGGTTTATTAAATACTTCAAGAGTATGCAGCCGAACGTGCAGCAAAAAACAGATGATTAATTAAAAGGGGAGATCGCAAGATCTCCCCTTATTTTTTATGGTTCTGTTTTAATAAAGCGTTCTTAAATTAAAATTATAAAGTTCAGGTAAACAGTTGCTGCTAATAGCCTATATTGCGTATGGTATTTGCACACAGAGTTCGCTGCCGTTATTAAAAGAATTCATAATTCCTAGCCATGATATAGTTACTATTAAATTTGCATTTACAAAGGCCTGATTTTTAAAAGATGAAAATAGACAGCGATTCAAAAAATCCTGAACAAAATAAAAACTACCACGACGCTTATTTTGAACATGGCCATATCCTGCTTAAAATTTGGCAGACGCTCTTAATGCTTTTAAGCTGGGTGATCTTTTTTGCGCCCTGCGTCATCACGGGGGCCACTTACCTGGCCTACCTGACCAACGGCAGGCACGGCCACTACTTTTGGCATTACAGCGAAGGCTTTGCCCAGATCAACCTGGTCTTAGTGCTGTTAACCTTTGCCTTGGGTATGATCGCCGTCTTCTGCCTGGCCATCGGCTATGTCCAATCCCGGCGGTCAAAGGGCCTCGTCACCAAATGGCCGATGTACGACATTTTAGAAAACAAAAAACAGCGCCAGCGCGCGGAAACCTTTATGACCAAGCGCTTTGGCCCGGCGGAAAAACGCCAGCAGGTGCGTTTTTATGAGGTAAAACCCGAGCAGAACTTAGAAAATTCGCAGCTCAAAGACGTGATTGACGGAGTTGATGAGGACTAATGGACGCAAGCTTGGCCCTGCACACCGGTGAAATAATCATTTTAACCATCTTAAGCCTCTACCCCATCTTGGGGGCCATGTTTTGGTTTTGGGGCGCGGTCGCCTATGTGATTTTTCGCCGCAAGGATGAATTGACCGTCGCGCAGAAGTTAGATCACGAGCCTTTTATCACCATTATGGTGCCCGCCCATAATGAGGAAGTAATTATTGATGAAACGCTCACTTACTTGCTGACAAAGCTCAATTACCACAACTACGAGGTGCTGGTCATGGACGACGGCAGCACCGACAAGACGCCGGAAATTTTAGCCAGGATGCAGGAAGCATACCCCCGGCTGCGCGTGATCTGCATCAAGAAAAACTGCGGGAAGGCCCACGCCTTCAACATCGGCATGTTTTTTGCAAAAGGGGAGTATATTCTCAGCAACGATGCTGACACCATCCCGGAAAGCGACGTCTTGCGCAAATATATGCTCTACTTCACCAGTCCGGCGGGCTTGAACTACGCGGCCATTACGGCCAACATGGACGTCTATAACCGCAGCACGATCCTAGGCAAGTCCCAGACGGTCGAATTTTCAAGCATCGTCGGCATCATCAAGCGCAGCCAAACGGCGATCAACGATACGATGTATGCCTACAGCGGGGCCAACACCATGTACCGCCGCGACTTTTTGATTTCGGTCGGCGGTTTTCGCCAAGACCGGGCCACTGAAGACATCAGCATTGCCTGGGACCACACCTTCAGCAACCTGACGCCGAAATTTGCCCCGGACATTGTCTTCCATATGAATGTGCCCGAAGGGCTGCGCGACCTCTACCGCCAGCGCAAGCGCTGGGCCCAGGGCGGCACCGAGGTATGGCTCACGAACTTTACTAAGATCTTCCGCCACCCTTGGCAAAATCGCTTCGTGATCCCGATGATGACCGACACCACCTTGTCGATCGTCTGGTCTTTCTTTTTTTGGATCACGACCATCATTTTTATCATTGCGATGGCCCGTTTTGCCCTGGTCGGCAACTACGAGCGGGTCTTTCACGGCATTGTCATGTCGCTGATCTACGTCAACTTCCAGATGATCGCGGGGATCATCCAGGTGCTGGCGGCGCTGATTTTAGACTTCAACGGGGCCAAGCTGAAATACCTGGCCTTTGCGCCGATCTACCTGCTCTTTACCTGGATCGTCAACCCGCTGACGATTGTCACCACTTTCGTCAAGGCAGTGCGGACCATCATGGGCAAGGGCAGCGGCAAGTGGATCAGCCCGAAGCGGAAGGTGAACTGATGGCGAATTTGATCCGGACTTTAACCATTATCTTCATTGTTTTTACTATTATCTGCATTTTATTCTGCATTGAGGCTTACCTGCGCTACCGCCGCAAAGACGGGATCGATAAGGATGAAAAATACCACAGCCATTACCAGTACTTCGTGCAGACGATCTACGGCAAGGACAACCAAATCACCGGCTACGAGCTTTTGCTGCGCGAATACAGCGCCGGCCGCTGGCAGCTGCCCAACGACGTGCGCAACTTTCCTTTAAACCTGGTTGCGGAAGCCATCAGCGACCAGCGCGCGCAGCTGGAGGACCCGGCGAAGTTTGTCGCCATCAACATGACCGTCAGCCGGCTGCTTGATTTTCGCGCTGAGAACTTTTTAAACTGGGTCAGCGGGGCGCTGGAGGGCCAGCAACTTGTCTTAGAGCTGGACCGCAGCGACGTCTTGTCCGCGACTTTTTTCAGGCGGCAGGCTCTGCTCAGAGTGTTAAAAATGTTGGTGCGGGACTTTCCAAATGTGCACGTCGCCATCGAAGAGGTAGATTCTTCTAAGTACTGCTATGACAAGCTAAGCAAGTTTTTGCCTTGGATCGCCTACGTCAAATTTGACGCCACGGCTTTTAACAAGTCGAAAGACCACTGGCTGGAAGTGACACTGGGGCAGTGGCAGCGCAAGCTGGCAAAATACCAGGTCCAGGAGGTCTTGGCCCGCGTGGAAGACGCAGACCAGGACGCACTGGCCAAGCAATTGAACATCGACATGCGGCAGGGCTACTTGTACCAAAAGCCGCAGCAAATCGAGCCAAAAAAACAGGCCTAAAAGCAATTCAGCTTTTAGGCCTTATTTTTTTTGTTTAATTAGCAGCAGCTTCTTTTTTAGCCTGGTCTTGTTTTTTATTGGTCATCATTAAGATAAACGCACAGACGATCCCGATTAAGGTGACGATTGCACCGATAATGAAGATCAGCGAGTAGGCCTTCAGCGGGCTGTTGTGGTCGATGATATAGCCGTTTAAGCCGTAGCCCCACAAGTCAGGCGCATAGCCCATGAATGAGCCTAAGCTCATGGCCGCACCGGTGTATTTTTTCGGCACGCCTGCTTCACTGATTGGGGCCATGAAGACACCCTTTGCCAAAAACATGGTGAATGAAAAAATCAGCAGCAGGATGATACTTGGCCAGAGCATGTCAGGCGTCTTGGGCAAAAGCAGGACGGCCACGATCGAGGCCAGCACCAGGCAGAGGGAGGCGAACATCATCTTCGAAGTGGAGTGGAAGACGTAGTCGGCTAAAATGCCTGACAGGGCGCTGGCGACGACGCCGGTGGCCCCGGTGTTCAAGACCCCGAAGATTGACGCCTGGGTCTGGCCCATGTGGAAGACGGTCTGCAGGTAAGGCACAGCGTAGACCACGTTGATGTAGGACCAGTAGATGGTCAAAGCGGTGATGGCAGCCAGCCAGAGCTTAGGGATGGTTAAAATCTTGACCAAGCCCTTTAAAGCATCCTTGGCCTTGGCATCTTCTTGCGCCTTTTTATCATCGGCAATCCCGTTCGAAGGAACGAATTTGACGATGCAGAAGATCAGCGGGATGATCAGCAGGTTGTAGACCAGCATGCCGCCCTTGAAGACGGCCAGGCCGCTGATGGCAGACATGACGGCGACAAGGGCCAGGTTCATGATCATTTCCAAGGTCCGGCGCAGGGATTCCAGCAGGCCGTAGGCCAAGCCCTTGTGGCCCGGGTTGGACATCATGTCGACCCCGTTTAAGACGGCTGGCCAAAAGACGGCGTCCGTCAGGCCCCAAATGGTGGCGATGATCCGCATCACCGTGAAGTTCGGGTTGCCGAAGATGACGATGAACATCGTCACTAAGCGGATGGTCAGGCCCGTGATCAGGATCGACTTAACCGAGAAGCGGTTGTTGAACCAGCCGCCGGGGATGTAGAAGAACACGGACAGGCCGATCAGGCTGAAGATGATGCCCAGCTGGGTGTTGTTCAGGTGCAAAACCTGCAGCAAGACCTTGTAGAAGGCCGATTTAAAGGCCTCAAAGCCGGAATAGATCAACTGGCCTGAGGCGACGACAGTCAGGAAACCAGCCAGTTGGTGGCCGTCGTCGAAGCCCATATCAGCCATTAGTTTATTTTGCTTATGTGCTTTGTTATTCTTACTCATACTTTTCCTTTCAGATAGCGTTTTCAACGGAAACTATTATAGCGCTATTAGAAGGTATAAAAAAAACAGGTTCAGTAATTGAACCTGTTTTTTAATTAAGAAAGATTATTCAGCTTTTTCTGCTGCAGCTTTCTTGGCTCTTTCAGCCTTCTTAGCTTCGTAGTTAGCCTTGTCTTTCTTTCTGTTAACCATCATCAAGATGAATGATGCAACAACACCGCAAAGTGCAACTACAACACCGATAGTGAAGATCTTAGTGTAGGCTGCAACCGGCTTGTTGTGGTCGATGATGGAACCGTTCATACCGTATGCCCAGAAGACTGGAGCGTAACCGGCAAATGAACCTAAACTCATCGCAGAACCAACGTACTTGTCAGGAACATCAGCTTCTGAAACAGGAGCCATGATGATACTCTTAGCCAGGAACATAGCGAATGAGAAGATCAGCAGCAAGATGATGCTTGGCCACATCATGTTAGGGGTCTTCGGCATCAACAGAACGACGATCAGGACAACTGCAACTAAAGTCAGTGAGAAGAACATCATCTTTGAAGTTGAGTGGAAGACGTAGTCGGTCAACATACCAGAAATGGCACCACACAGAACACCCATGGCACCAGTGTTAATGATACCGAACAGGGAAGCTGCTGACTGGCTTACGTGGAAGACAGCCTGCAGGTATGGAACCGTGTAGATCAGGTTGATGTATGACCAGTAAATAGTCAAAGCAGTGATGGCTGCCAACCAGATCTTAGGCATAGTCAAAACCTTGCCTAAACCCTTCAGGGCGTCCAGAGACTTGCTGGTTTCGTTTTCCTTGTCTTCGGAAATACCGTTCTTTGGAACAGTCTTCCAAACCCAGAAGCAGACTGGCAGGATCAGCAAGTTGTAAACGAACATGCCGCCCTTGAAGATGGCGATGCCGCCGAAGGCTGACATAATACCAACCAGGATCAAGTTCATGCTCATTTCGAGGGCACGACGGATTGATTCCAGCAAACCATAAGCCAAACCTTTGTGGCCTGGGTCAGACATCATGTCGACACCGTTTAAGATGGCTGGCCAGAAGATACCGTCAGTCACACCCCAAATGGCAGCGATGACTTTTAAGACCCCGAAACTTGGGTTCATCAAAGTGATGACCAAGACGGTTAAGAATCTTACTAACATCGAAACGACGATGATTGAACGAACAGAGAATCTGTTGTTAATCCAGCCGCCAGGGATGTAGAAGAACACTGAAATACCGATCAGTGAGAAGATAACACCCAATTGAGCGTTGTTTAAGTGCAGAACCTTCAACAGAAGGTCGTAGAAAGTACCCTTAAATGCTTCGAAGGCGGAGTAAATGATCTGCCCGGCAAATACGACACTCAGGAAACCTGAGAATTGCTTCCCAGATTGGAAGCCCATGTTTGTCAGGAAGCCGCCCTTTTTCTTAGAACCAGGTTGTGAGGAACTTGCCATAGTGTGGGCCTTCCTTTCTTTGGTGACCTGGGAATGATTGGGTGATGTCAGTGAATACACCGTCTACGCCCCAGTTTGCCAATTCGTTAGCACGGTCGATAGTGTCACAAGTCCAAACGTTAACTTCGTAGCCGTAGTCCTTCATCATTTGAACAGTGCCGCGAGTCAAGTGTTCGCTTTGTGGGTGGATAATCTTAGCGCCACAAGCTTGCATAATTAAAGTCCAGTCATCGTAGAAGGTGTGGTCTTCAAACAGGCAAGCGTACTTCAAGTCTGGACGCAGCTGACGCATCTTGATCAGCATGATTGGGTTGAATGAAGAAATGATGATGTCACAAGCTGGGTCGATTTCGTCGATCTTCTTAGCGAATTGCTTGATTTCTGAATCAGCAAGACGGTTAGCGTCTGGGCCGATGATGGCCTTTAATTCGAAGTTGGCGTTGACCTTGTACTTGTTCATGAAGGCGATCAATTCGTCCAGAGTTGGAACCTTGGTGCCCTTGAATTCTGGTGAGAACCATGAACCTGCATCCAGGCTGCGGATCTCGTCGAAAGTGTGGTCAACTACGCGGCCGGTACCGTTAGTAGTACGGTCCAGGTAGTCGTCGTGGATGATAACCAGCTTTTCATCCTTGGTGATGCCCAGGTCAGTTTCTAACCAGGTAGCACCGTATTTTGGCATTAATTCAAATGCTGGCATGGTGTTTTCAGGTGCCAGAGTTGACATACCACGGTGTGAGAAAATACGGAAACTAGTCATAATAAACCTCCAATTATGACAAACGAACATTGAAGCCGCTTTTAGTAGGCAAACAAAAAGCGGTTGTAGAAAATAATCAGGAAAGTTTTGTAAATAAACTATTCAAGCCTACGGCCATAAACTATAAATCAGCCTATTAATATAGGGCAAGCCCCCTAAAAGTCTATTGCATCAAGATTGTAAGCGTAAACACCGCCAAATCGCGCTTTTTATTTAGGTATATATAATGTTTTTATAGATATAATAATTTTAATTTAGGCATATATATATTGAATAACGCCGCCAGAATAACTTTAAAGTTCCCACTTTCGCCCGGTCGAAAATAAGCATATAATGACTTTGAGAGCGAATTCACAAAAGGATGGAGGACGATTAAATGTCTGACACTGAAAAGAAAGTAAAAGACCCAGCTGCCGAAAAAGAAGAAGTGGCAGCGATGATCGATGATTTATTTAAAAAGGCCCACGTCGCCTTAGACGCGATGGCTGACTTTAACCAAGACCAGGTCGACAAAATCTGCCAGGCCATTGCGATTGCCGGCGAGCAGAATTCTTACCCGCTGGCTAAAATGGCCGTGGAAGAGACTGGCCGCGGCGTGGTCGAAGACAAGACCACGAAGAACATGTATGCCAGCGAAAACATTTGGAACTCGCTGCGGCATGAAAAGACCGTCGGGATTATTTCCGAAGACAAGGAACGCGAGCTGATTAAGATCGCAGAGCCAATCGGTGTCATCGCCGGTGTCACCCCGGTTACCAACCCGACTTCGACCGTGATCTTCAAGTCCATGATCGCTTTGAAGACCAGAAACGCGATCATTTTCGGCTTCCACCCGCAGGCCCAAAAGTCCTGTGTGAAGACCGCGGAAGTAATCCGGGACGCTGCCATTGCTGCCGGTGCTCCTGAAAACTGCATCCAGTGGATCAGCAAGCCGAGCCTGCAAGCTACGACCGACTTGATGAACCACCCAGGCGTGCAGACTGTTTTGGCAACTGGCGGCCCAAGCATGGTCAAGGCTGCCTACTCAACTGGCAAGCCTGCCTTGGGTGTTGGCCCCGGCAACGGTCCTTCTTATATTGAAAAGTCCGCTGACATCGCCAAGACCGTCTACGACATCGTCTTGTCCAAGACCTTCGACAACGGCATGATCTGTTCTTCAGAAAACTCAGTCGTCGTCGACAGCGCCATCTACGACCAAGTAAAAAAGGCTTTCCTGGATTGGGGCTGCTACTTCGTCAAGCCATCTGAATTAAAGAAATTCAGCGACGGCTTCATCGACCCGCGGCGCGGCACCGTGCGCGGCCCAATCGCCGGCAAGAGTGCGCCGGAAATCGCCAAGCTCTGCGGCTTGAGCGTGCCGGCCGACACTAAGATCCTGATTGCCGAACTCGACGGCGTCGGCTCGGACTACCCGCTGTCAGCTGAAAAGCTGTCGCCGGTTCTTTCCATGTATAAGGCTGACTCAACCGAGCAGGCCTTCCAAATCTGCACGGACCTGTTAAACTACGGCGGCCGCGGCCACACTGCCGGCATCCACACCAGCGACAAGGACCTGATCAAGCGCTTTGCCTTGGCCATGTCCGCCTGCCGGATCCTGGTCAACTCGCCGGCCAGCGTCGGCGGCATCGGCGACTTGTACAACAACATGACGCCGTCACTGACCCTGGGGACTGGTTCATATGGTTTGAACTCGGTTTCTCACAACATCTCCGCACGCGACCTCTTGAATATCAAGACGGTCGCCATGCGGCGCGATAACATGCAGTGGCTGAAAGTGCCCGCTAAGAGTTATTTTGAAAAAAATGCGGCTAACTACCTGCGCCACATGCCAAATGTGTCCCGCTTTTTCATCGTGACTGACAAGGGTGTGGCCGACCAAGGCTTTGCCTCAATCATCACGGACATTATTTCCGAGCGGATCGGCAAGAACCAATACGAGATCTTTGAGGGCGTAACTAAGGACCCGACGACCAGCGTTGTCGACGACGGCGTCCACCGCATGCAGATCTTCAAGCCGGATGTAGTCATCGCCTTAGGCGGCGGCTCTGTCATGGACGCAGCCAAGCTGATGCGGCTGCGCTACGAAAACCCGGAAATGACTTATGCTGATGCCTACCAAAAGTTTTTGGATATCAGAAGAAGAACGACCTTGTTTCCCACTAAGCACTTGGTAAAAATCGTCTGCATCCCAACTACTTCCGGCACCGGCTCCGAAGTTTCGCCAGTAGCTGTCATTAAAGACGGCAAGACCGGCATCAAGCACACGATCTGCGACTACTCGTTGAACCCAGACGTCACGATCGTCGACGAGCAGTTTGTGGAAGACCTGCCAAAGCCTTTGATTGCCCGGTCCGGTTTTGAAGCCTTGGCCCACGCGATCGAATCATATGTTTCGACCATGGCCACCGACTTCACCCGCGGCTGGTCAGTGCAAGCCTGCCGGATGATTTTCAACAACTTGGAAGCTTCTTACAACGGCGACATGGACGCCAGAAAGAAGATGCACGATGCCGCAACCATTGCCGGCATGGCCTACTCCAACGCCTTCTTGGGCATCGCCCACTCGATTGCCCACACCGTCGGCTCCAAGTTCAACATCCCAAGCGGCTTGAGCGATGCGATCAGCCTGCCGCAGACCATTGCCTTTAACGCCAAAAAGCCGCGCAAGCTGGCGATGTGGCCGCACTACTCCGTCTACCGCGCTAAGAGCGACTACGCAACCTTAGCCCGGATGATCGGGGTTGAAGGTACTAACGAAGACGAGCTGGTCAAAGGCTTCATCCAAAGAATTGTTGAATTGGCCCACAACATGGATATCAAGCTCAGCTTTAAGGCTAACGGCGTTGACGAAGCCGAATTCAACAGGGATGTCCACGACCTGGCAGTCCAGGCCTACGGCGACCAGAACACTGTTACCAACCCGGTATCGCCATTTATCAGCCAAATCGAAGAACTGATGAAGGAATGCTACGTTGGCAAAAACGTTGAATAATGACAAATAAAAAACGCGTCCCATAATTGGGACGCGTTTTTTTTATGCTTAAAATTAACGGTCGGCGTAGCCTTGCGGATGGGTTTGGTGCCACTGCCAGGCCGTGCCTAAGATGTCGGCGAGGTCGTCGTGCTTTGGCTGCCAGCCTAAGATCTGGCGGGCCTTGGTGGAGTCGGCGATTAAGGCGTCGGGGTCGCCGCCGCGGCGCTGGCCGATTGTGTAAGGGATTTGGACCCCGGTTACTTCCATGGCAGCGCGCAGGATCTCCAAGTTGGAGAAGCCGTGGGCCGAACCCAGGTTGAAGACATCCGAACGCTCATTTTTCACTAAGTATTGCAGGGCTAAAAGGTGGGCATCGATCAAGTCGACGACGTGCACATAGTCGCGGACGTTCGTGCCGTCAGGGGTGTCGTAGTCGGAACCGAAGATGGTGAACTCGGCATCCGGGTCGGCAGCACTTTTAAGGATGTTCGGGATCAAGTGAGTTTCCGGGTGGTGGTCTTCGCCGATGCTGCCGTCGATAGAAGCCCCGGCGACGTTAAAGTAGCGCAGGGCAATGAACTTGATGCCGTAGGCCTTGGCGGCCCAGCGGATGATGTCTTCCATCATGGCCTTGCTTTCGCCGTAAGGGTTGATCGGGTTTAACGGGAAGTCTTCGGTGATCGGCGTCTTAGCGGGGATGCCGTAGGTGGCAGCCGATGATGAGAAGACCAGGTAGCGGATTTGATTTTCCTGCATGGCTTCCAGCAGGGAAACCATGCCGCTGACGTTGTTGTCAAAGTACATCAAAGGGTGCTGCAAGGACTCTGGGACTAAGGAATAGGCCGCAAAGTGGATGACGGCTTCGATCTTGTGCTTGCGCAGGATCTGGCTGATAGCAAAAGTATCGCGCAGGTCGACTTGGTAGAAGTGGGCGTGCGGGTCTACGGCCTTCCGGTGGCCGGTGTATAAGGCATCGACGACGGTGACGTCGTGGCCTTTTTGGACTAAAGCTTTGACGGCGTGTGAACCGATATAGCCAGCGCCGCCGACAACTAAAATATGCATAGTTAATCTCCTTTTTAACGTAAGAAGCTAACAAAATTATAACCCACTTTGTCATTAAAATAAGCCCGGGTTGTCCGGAAATTCAACTTAACGGCTAATCAGAACAAGCAGGGAAACGGCTGTTAGCATCGTCTAGGGCCTTTTTAGCTGTGACAAAAGTACATAAAATGGGCAATTGTCTTATTTTTTAGGCAAAATCTAACACATGTTGCTAAAAATGTGGCAAATTATAACCAGGGAAATAAATAACATTAGTTATTATTTGAGGAGATAGAGACCATTGATGGATTTCAGGCTGTACAACACCCGGGTGAGAATCGTAGCAGGGATGCTCGCCTGCATGAAGGAAAAACCGTTCCGCGAGCTGAAGGACAAGGATATCATCGCTAAGGCGCAGGTCAGCTCCCGCACTTTTTACCATTACTACAAGGACCGCAATGATTTGCTGGACCTGTTAGAAAAGCACATGCTGGAGGGGCTGCAGGAGGCCATGGCGCGCGATTTTGAGGCGGTCAAGGCTTTGCACGGGGCGCCAGACCGAGAAGACGTCTACGAGCTGGCTGACCCGGCTTTTAAGCACGTGCTGGAATTTTGCGAGGAAAACAAGGAGGCAGCCCAGGTGCTGCTATCTGACAACGGCGATCTCCGCTTTGAGCGCAAGGTGAAGGAATTGTCGATTGCTGAATTTAAAAAGGGTGCGAAGTACCTGACGGGCAATCCGGATTTTGAAATCGACGACCCGGTCTTTTTGGAGTCTTACGTCACGAAGATCTTCAGCCTGATTGAGTATTGGCTGATGATGAGCGACATTGTGGCGCCGCGCAAGATCAGGGAATATATCGGCAAGGTGCAGGTGCAGTCGCCGTTTGATATGCTGCAGGAGCAGGCGCGCAGCAGCCGCTCTGGCACAATTAGAATTGAAAATGCGTATTAAGTAGGGTATAGTTATGGGGTGCTAAGCTGAATTAGCTCAGTCGGTAGAGCGTCTCCCTCGTAAAGAGAAGGTCGACAGTTCGATTCTGTCATTCAGCATCAGTGTCTTAACAAAAAGGCCGTCACAGGTTTGTGGCGGTCTTTTTTTGCATGTTCAAAGGCTTTTAATTTTCGTTTTCATCAGTATTGTTGGTGTCAGCGCTGCTGTTGTCTTGGTTACTGTCAGTTTGGTTATCAGAGCTTTGGCTGCTGGTGTCATCATCCGTATCTGAATCGGTGTCAGAAGCAGTGTCATCGTCATCCGTATCGATATCAGTGTCCGTGTCGGTGTCATCGTTTGTATCCGTATCGTCGGATTCATAGTCGGTGTCATCGTTGTCGTAGCTGACGTCACTGGCCACATTAATTTGATCGCTGACAGCCTTAATTTCCAAAGGTTTAGCGGTCTGTCTCAGAACTGGCTGCAAAAGGTAAGTGGAGGCCAGCTTGTCGCCAGATTCTTTTGTTAAGTCAAAGTCGATGGCAAAGTTCATTGTCTTCCCCGGCTCAACCTTGTCTTCTGACGCTTTGATGGTATTTGCATATTTGCCAAAGGAACCATCGTCCCAGACCCCGCTGCCCGTGGAAATGGTGTGGATCCGGTTATGCAGTTTTTGCTCTAAGGTTAAGTTATTAGAGAAAAAGTCTACTGGACTGATGGCACGCTTAGATTTATTAGTAAAAGTACCTGTGACAATTACGGCATTATAGTTGGCGTCTGAGTCAGGCAAGTTGTTGTTGTGGATTTTGACGTTGACAACTTTTTTAATGGTCATTACGCCAGTTTTAGTTACAAAAGTTTTGCCTTTAAAGATATTGTATTTAGGCTTGGCTTTCTTAGCTACTCTGGCGCTGGATGAGCTTGATGCGCTGCTGGAGCAGGCAGAGGTTGAAACACCAAGCAAAATTAGTGCAGTTGCCGCCAAAATATATCCTTTTTTCATTATTTCCCTCATAATTCCACTATTGCCACAGGTTTTAGGACACTGACGTTTTGGTCGCGTGCTGGGAAAGTAAAATCTTTGTTACTTTTCGCCATACCTGTATCATAAAATACTTACGCAAATCACTCAGCGTTTTTTTCAAGATTTCATGACAATGATGAGAAATTTTGCCTTAACAAAAAGACCGTCACAAGTTTGTGGCGGTCTTTTTTTGCATATTTTTACAAATTTTTACTTATTTTTAGCTTTTTCCTTTTTTTCCATGCCGATCAAAAACAGCGACAAGATGACGCCGATGCCCGCAATGATGGCCTCGGTCGTGAAAATGATGTTGAAGGCATGGACAGCCCCCAGCTGGTCAATGATCTTGCCGTTGATCGAGTAGGCAAAAATCTTTGGCGAATAGGCGACAAAGAAGGTCACGCTCATGGCCGCGCCCCGGTATTTTTCAGGCATCGGGATCTGGCTGGCAGGAACCTCCATGATCCCCTTGGCCATGAACATGCCGCAGGCAAAGAACAGGATTAAGACCATGGTTAAGCCCAAGGTAGACGAGTTCTTAGGCAAAAGCAGGACGATCAAGATGGCCAAAAAGGCGATCGACATCGACATGCAGATCATCTTGCCGGTGGACTTTAACAGCCGGTCGGAAATAAAGCCGGACAAAAAGCTGGCGATGATGCCGATCCCAGCCGTGGAAATGGTCCCAAACAGGGATGCCTGGGTTTGGCCTAAGTGGAAGACGTCTTGTAAAAAAGGCGTGGTGTACACGGAAAAGGTGTAGGACCAGAAGATACAAAAGGCGGTGATGGCGGCAATCCACAGCTTTGGCATCTTGATGACTTGCCAAACGCCGGCCAGAGCATCCTTGCCCTTAGACTTGCTGGAGGCCTTTTTATCGGCGGCAATGCCGTTAGTTGGGACGAGTTTTGCAACCGCGATAATCAGCGGGATCAAGAGCAGGTTGTAGATTAACAGCCCGGTGCGGAAGATCTGCATCTGGCTGCAGTGCAGCAGCAGGCCGGTGCCGGCCAGCGACATGATGCCGATTAAGAGCATGTTCATGACCATCTCGAGCAGCCGGCGGACGGATTCCAGCATGCCGAAGGCCACGCCCTTGTTTTTCTTATTGGTAAAAAGGTTGACCCCGTTTAAGACGGCAGGCCAAAAGACGCCGTCGACGATGCCCCAGGTGGCGGCCACGAGCTTCATGACTGTGTAGTTGGGGTTGCAGAGCAGGACGATGTAAATCGTGATCATCCTGATGACCATGGCGGTGATCAGGATCGACTTGACTGAGAAGCGGTTGTTGACCCAGCTGCCGGGAATTGAAAAGAAGATTGAAATCCCGGTCAGGCTGAAGATGACCCCGAGTTGCGCGTTGCTCAAATTGAAAATATGCATCAGCGGGGTGTAGAAGACACTCTTTAATGCTTCGAAACAGGAATAGATGATTTGGCCCACGAGGACCACGCTCATGAAACCGGCGAACGAACGTCCGCTGGCAAAGCCGAGCTTGACGCCAAGCCCGCGCTTTGAATTTTCATTAGGCAAAATAGTTTCCTTCTCTCCATATTTTTACCAGTTACTAACTACGTAATAACATAAATATCTGTTTTGTTAATGCACAGAAAGTGGCGTCACTGCGCAAATGTAAGCGGATTCCATGCTATTTGCAGGATAATCAAATATTTGAATATCTGCATAAAGAAATTAGATGGCCATGTAGTCAAATGAAAGGAATGCATAGCAAGAAAATACGTGCTTGGGCGAACTATATTCAAATATAGTTCGCAAAATGGCCGAATTATTCATTCCTATATGAATATTACAGACAAAATAGTGGCTAAAGTGCAAGATTTTAGGCAAAAGGGAAACTATAGAACGCAACGGAAATCAATAGAAAATATCTATCAATAGGCTAATGGAGTAGGCCAATTATTGGCATTGAATAACGTGATTTTTACACAAAGCTATGCCTTTTCACAAAATATTTGGGAATAAATAACGGCGCCAATGGCGCTATATCAACTACTTTGAGCCCTCTTTTGGGTGCTTGTGATCTTTATAAAAATTTAAAAATTACTGTTAACGATTCCCGAAGACCATGCTACAACATGAACTGAAAAGACAAAGAAAGCGCTTTCCTTGTTTTCTCAAAAAGTAAACATTTAGAGTTTAACAAGGAGTTATGAATCTGATGGATACTACTAAAAGAGTAATGGGCAAAGATCCCGTTATGGACTCTAAGTACAAGCGTCTGCGGATAGAGACCTTCTTAGGTATCTTCATAGGCTACGCAGGTTACTACTTAGTTAGAAACAACTTCTCAGTCGCAATGCCTGGCCTGATAAAGGAAGGCTTCTCCAGAGCCCAGTTAGGGCTGGCACTGTCAGCCGTTTCACTGGCTTATGGTATTAGTAAATTTATTATGGGTACGGTTTCCGACCGTTCTAAACCAAAGATCTTCTTGCCATTAGGCTTGCTGCTCGCATCCCTGGTCAATCTGCTCTTCGGTTTTATCCCAGCATTACGTTCAAACATCGCTACGATGTTCGTCGTCCTGTTCGTCCTTGGTTGGTTGAACGGGATGGGCTGGCCGCCTTCCGGCAGAACCTTGGTTTACTGGTTCTCCACTAACGAACGTGGGACCGCGCCATCCATTTGGAACTGTGCGCACAACCTCGGCGGCGGCTTTATGGCACCGCTGGCAACCGCAGGTATCACGATGATGGCTGCCGTTAACTGGGGCATACCTTCCTACACCGGTGCCTTTATCTTAAACGGCTTGGTCGGCATCTTAATCGCAGTCATTGCTTACATCCTGATCAAGAACAAACCGCAAGACTACGGTCTTCCTCCTGTTGAAGAGTGGCGTGACGACTACGCAACCGAAGAAAAGGTTGTCGATGAAGAAAAGTACGGTACTAAGGAATTACTGCTGCACCACGTCTTCAACAACAAATGGCTGTGGGTTATCTGCTTCGCCAACGTCTTCGTATACCTGGTTAGATACGGTGTTGAAAACTGGGTCCCAACTTACCTGACTCAAGTACACCATGTAGCATTAAGCTCCGCTTCCGCTTCCTACATGTGGTATGAGTTGGCCGGCATCCCTGGCACTATCATCTGCGGCTGGGTTTCAGACAAACTGTTCAAAGGCCGTCGTGGCCGCGCCGGTGTGGTATTCATGCTTTTGACTACCTTATTCGTAATCCTCTACATCAATGCAAAGACTATGGGCATGATTAACTTCGCATTGATCGCTATCGGCTTCCTGATCTACGGGCCAGTTATGTTAATTGGTCTGCAGGCCATTGAATTCGTTGACAAGAACGCCGCTGGTACCGCTGCCGGCCTGACCGGTCTGTTCGGTTACTTCTTCGGTTCATTCTCCGCTAACGCAGTTATGGGCTGGGTAGTTGACAAGTGGAGCTGGCACGGTGGTTTCACCCTGATCCTTGCTTCCGCAATTATCGCTACTGTCCTTTTCGCCCTGACTTGGAACGTACGTGGCCAAGATGTTGAAAAAGAAGCCAAGAAAGCTGCTAAAAACTAACATCTAACGACAACTAGAATAATATTCCTGAATGACAATATAAGACGAACACATACAGAACCCTTGCTATTGACCGATCCTTTTTAATTAGCGTTATCTACAAAAATCTTCATTAGCTTAGTGTCTTGATGGTCAATAGCAAAAAGAAAGCAGTTCCTATTAACTTAGGAACTGCTTTTTTTATGTGCAGATTTTGGGCAATAAAAAAGCCCCGCAAAAGGGGATGCGGGACTTAGGCGACGGAGATCTTGCGCACCTGGCGCAGGATGTGGGTCGTCTTGGTTGCTGGATACTGGTGCAAGAACATGGCAGACGAGAAAATGATTGCCAGGTTGATTCGCAGTTCGATGGGCTCGATACCCGTGTCTGCAAACAGCGCCAGAATCTTGTTGTTGAAATACATATAGAATTTATGATCGGCAAAAAACGATTTGATGAGGCCAGGTTTATTCTTAATGAATTTATAAACGGCCTCACTGATGTCGTGCACGTTTTGGTCGAGCATAACAGGAACTTGTTCTCTGAGCTTGCTGATTAATAAATCTACTGTCTTCTTCCGCAAATCACTCAGCGTGGCAAAGTTGTAATAAATTGGATAAGTGGAAAACTTGCCTTTGCTGGCGATTTTTTTGACGGATAGAGATGCAAGCCCCTCGCGACATAACAGGTCGTAAGAGATGTTTAAAATAGTTTCTGCAGATACCTTTCTTGAGTTCATATCAATCACCACACATATGGTTTTATTATGAGCCTATGTTATCTAAAAACAAGATTAAATATGAGATATTTAGTAAATTCATGCCTATGTAAATAACACTTGCGTATAAATAAATTTATCTTATCTTTTTGCCAATTTTTATATAATTACTCTTTAAATAATGATATATATTATTTTACAATATAAACCAAGCGCTATATAACTTTAAAAAGGATAAAATTTAATAACTGACACTGTTTTTGACTGTAAAAGAAGGTATAAACATGGACATTAGGCAATACAGTACCAACAACCGTATTGTTGCCGGGCTCATCGCTTGCATGAATGAGAAGCCTTTCCGGAGATTAACTAATAAGGAAATCATTGAAAGAGCCCAGGTCAGCCCGCGTACTTTTTACAGATATTATAAGGACAAGAACGAATTACTGGATAATTTGGAAGATCACATTTTAAAGGATCTTAAACAATGTTTGAAGGAAGACCGTGCGGTCCTGGAAAATCTGTCGGAAGGACCGGATAAGAAGCAGATCGTGGACTTGGCGGACCCGGCTTTTAAAAATACGCTGGAATACGCGGAAAAGCATAAGGAGATTGGCAGGGCACTGCTGTCGGAAAACGGCGACATTAAGTTTGCACGGGAAGTAGTGCGGGCTTCGGAAGATGAGTTTAGGGCGCGTGCTAAGTATTTGGCGGGCGTCGATAATCTGGATTTGAAGGACCCGATCTTTGTAAATATGTACGTTTCGCAGATCATTAACGTGATTGAGGACTGGCTGTTCTTCAGCGATAATGTGTCTCCGAAGGCGATTAGGAAGATCATTGGCGAGGTGCAGGTGATGTCACCGTTTGAGCTTTTGAAGATGATCTCGAAGGAACAACAGAATAATCAAAAGGCCTGAGCATATAATTTTGGGACAAAAAAGTAATGCTATATAATTCTAGTAGAATATAGCATTACTTTTTTTATGTAAGGAGAAACTACTGTATGCACAAAAACATGCACAAGTCCCCTAAAAGAAATATGTTCGCGATAAGGAAGCTGACGATTGGTGCGGCGGCGGTGCTGCTGGCTGGGCCGGTGCTGGGCGCGAGTACCCAAAAGGTACAAGCAGAAGAGCATCTAGCAAGTATTCAGCAGGCGGCAGAGAGCACGACTGAGGCTGCGCCGGTTGTTGAAGGTCAGACGACGCAGAGCGCGAGTACGAATGCGGGCCAGGTGACTGGGCAGCAGACGGGAAATGAACAAGTTGCCCGCAGAGTACATAAGGGCAAGGACCTTACGACAACAGTCGGGGTTATGCCAAACCCAGAGGATGTAATTCCCTTTAAATTGCTGCCTGGTCAAAGAGCCGAATGGAGGGTAGCTCCGAATGTCAATGCAGCGGGAGAATATGCCTGTGAAGTTACATTGATTGGTGTTTGGGGTAGTCCATTACAAATTTATTCTTCAACGGTTACTGTTAAAGAAGCTCATAAGCCTGACAACGAAAAGTATCAATTAGTCCCTAAGGAAAACACTACAACTGACCTGGGCAAAAGCTTAGAAGCAAAGGAAACTGTTGCAAACTTAGGTGCCTTGCCAAACGGCACAAATATTTCCTGGGTAACAGAGCCTAACTGGGACAAGGCTGGCTTGCAAACCGGGACGATTCAGGCCAAATACCCTGATGGCACAAAAAGTGAAGTGACCAAAGTTACGGTTACTGTCAAAGAAGCCGAAAAGCCTGACAAAGATAAATATAAGTTAGTTACTCAGGATGTTACTACTACAGTAGGCAATCCCTGGAAAGCAGCAGATACCGTTAAAAACTTAGTAGCTTTGCCAAAAGGTACTGAGATTTCCTGGGTAAAGGGCTCAGAGCCTAATTGGGAAAAAGAAGGGACGTATACTGGTAAAATCCAGGCTAAATACCCTGACGGCTCACTTAGTGAAGAAACCGAAGTTAAAGTCACGGTAAAAAAGAAAGCAACACAAAGTGACGAATACGATATCACTACAAAAGATGTAGTGACTAAGGTTAAAAATCCTGTAGAAGCCGAGAAAGCTGTAAAGGATTTTGGCAAATTGCCAAAAGGCACCACTGTTGTTTGGGTATGGAACGCAACACCTGACTGGGAAAAAGCTGGTACTTACGAAGCAAAGATTCAGGTTAAATTCCCTGATGGCTCTCACAGCAAAGAAATCCCCGTTAAGGTTACGGTAGAGGACATTCTGCTGAATGAAATATATGAACCTGAAGCAACCGACTTAAAGACGACTATTGGCAAAGATGTATCTGCTGAGGCTGCTATTACCAACATCGATAAATTGCCGCCAACAACTACGTTTGAATGGGATGGAGCTGCACCGGATGTTTCAAAGGAAGGCACTGTAGAGACTACTATTAAGGTTACCTACCAGGATGGTTCTGTTGACAGGGTAACGATTAAGGTCACGGTCGAAAAAGATGAAGACCAGCTTGAACTAGTGACTGATACTGACAAGCACCCTGAATTGCTTAAAAAGGTGACTAGAAAGATCTTTATTCACCACCCAGATGGTGACAAAGAGCCGATCGAACAGACTGCTACCTTTACACGTGCCAAATATGTATATAAAGGGACTAATGAATTTCATAGTTACACAGCCTGGTCTCCTGAAAGCGGCACGTGGGACGAACACACCCCTGAAAAAGTTGATAACCACAACATGATTATCAAGAGCGCTGACGCGGAAAGCATTCACGAGTCTGGCGTAAAAGTAGCTGCTAAAACGATCGATCCGAATAACGAAAACCACAAGGACGTAGAAGTCCACGTTCACTACGAAAAAATTAATAGCGGCTCTGGCGGCGGCGACAACACCGGCGGCAACAACCCAGGTGGCGGTACTGACAACCCAGGCGGCAACAATCCAGGCGGTGACAACGGCGGTGGCTCCGGCAGCGACACTCCAGATACTCCGGATACTCCAGACGCTCCAGACACCCCTGAAACTCCTGACACCGACGAGGATGTAAACAATGGTTCAGCAAATAATACTAATCGCCCTGGCGTACGTCCTCAGCCAACTATCAATTATGGCTCTGGTCAGGGCACCCAAAATTCTGCTCGTCCTCTCGGGTACGGCGAGTCTAACAGCAGTGGTGCTAACGACAGTCGTGGTTATGTAGGCGACACACTTCCTCAAACTAGCTGGGGCCACATCCTTTCAGGTTTAGTCATCACAATTTGGTGCGTACTCTTCGGCCTGGCTATTCGCGAAAACGTTAATTCAAGAAAAGAACGCGAAGCAAAAGAAAATAATTAGATTTAAATAATCATAAAACTCCTCAAAGCAATACATTACTTGGCGATGTATTGCTTTTCTTGTTATTCAATAAAGTTTTTCTTGATGTTTTAAGAAGCCTGCTACGGCGCCTAAATCTTTAATACTATTTAAGTAAATAAATGGTGCAATAAGAACATATTGTGTGTAATATATAAGTACATAATAAATAACAAGTAGCTAACGCAAAGAGGACAAAAAGATGAAAGAGCGAGTTAACAAATACGCGATCAGAAAATTGAGCGTAGGTGCTGCCAGCGTCCTCATCGGGACTGCCTTTATGGTCAATGCAAATCCAGCACAAGCTGCTGAAGACAGCGCTGATATCCAAACTTCCACCGAAAAGGTCGAAACTGTTGATTCAAAAACAGTAACGCCTGTTGAAAAGACTGTTGATGAACAGACAGAGGACCAGGCTGACAAAGCTGTTGAAAAGGCTGTTGATGATTCTGCCGTTGATGACTCTGCCAAAAAGCCTGTTGACGAGCAGGTTGAAAAACCTGGTGACAAAAAGACTGAAGAGCAAGAAGCAGACGAGCAGCCTTCAGACACTAAGAAAGATATTTACGATAATGCAGCTGATAAGAAGGCTGCTGACAATAAGGTAGGGGATGCAACTGAGAAAGTGCCAGCCGCTCCTAAGCCGGAGCCGACTAAAGAGCCTGATTCTGACGTAGATGAAAAAACGTATAAAGAATACCCGCTAGCCCCAGTGCAAACCGTCCAAGGGACGGTTCCGGATGCCGAAATGGCTATCCCATATTGGAGAGAATATGCAAAGGGCTATTCTTACGAACACGGTGATCGCCAAACCCCTGAAATTAAAGTTGCCTGGGCTAAGGCCCCTGACACCTCAAAAATAGGCGTCACTGAGGGGACCATCAAGATCAGCTATAAGTGTGAGGACGGCACATACAAGGCCTTTCCTAAGGACTTCAAAGTGCCGGTTCACGTCTATGCGCAAGAAAAAGACTATCTGCAAGACGAAGGCAATTTCACAGGGGATGAAGTTGCTCATACTGTGCAGTTCTATGACGTCGTCAACAAGAGGTTTTTGAGAACAGACCGCTTTCACGGTGCCAAAAATTCTTATCCTGAAGAAGCGACTTACTATGATACTGCTGTTCCGGAGTTTCTTGATTATATAGGCTATCAAGAAGCTAGCAAAATAGGTGACATTGACTATAGACATGATGTCAGTCCTTATACACTGCTTTACTTTGACGACCACGATCAGTACATGACCGTCTTTATAGAACCGCAATCGTATGGCGACAAGTCCGATTGGACCAAAGTGCCAGTCTTAAGATACAGTACGCAAGATACTTTTGTCCCGGCCCTTAAAGAAAATGCCAGCCATGATGGCCGGTATGGCGACTGCCTAAACCCGGCCCGGTACATTGAAAACCTTTTATTCTTGCCGGATGACACAACGGTTGAGTGGGAGGAGCAGCCGGAATTGGCAAAAGATGCTGCTAGCGACAAGCTGACCTTGCAAAACCATCCAAAGATTAAAGTTGCTTTTTCCGATAAAGATACCGGAGAACACAAATCGTTTTCACTTGATGTAAGCGAGCTGGTAGATAAACAGTTGTTTCACCCATTTGTCTCTGACGCACCACAATACGACGCTAACTTTAAGGCTCAACAAGGTGATGATGCCGACGCCAACGCCGTAATTATCAAAACGGCTGACAACTTGCCTAAGCCGAAAATGTCTTGGCTGCTTGCGCCGTTTACTTCTAAATCAGGCCTGACCTGGGGCGTCTTGCAACCTTATATGGCCACCGGTAATGTCGCCGCATATATCCTGACCCAAGTAGTTCCTAAGGCACCAAAACCCGTCAAAGACGTCGAAAACGTCGTCAACTACGTTGATGACGGCACCGGCGATGTCATCAAGACCGATTCAGTCAAAGGCAAGGCCGGCGACCCCATCGCCATCAGCATCCCTTCCGGCTACCACGTTAACGGCGAGCTGCCAAGCTTTGTCATCGACCCCGTCAACACAGTGCACGTCGTGCACCTGATCAAATACCAGGAAGTGCCAGTCACACCTGTGACGCCGCCAGTCGTCCCGGAACAGCCTGAAACGCCAAGCGACAAACCGGACAATCCTGATACTCCGACTACTCCGGATCTGCCTGATACTCCGGAAACCCCGGACACCCCAGACGACGTCGTAGTGCCAGACCTGCCGCACGCACCATCTGCCTACGACGATAAACCTACCGCTCAAAAGGCAACCCCGCTGGCCCACAAGACGTCTGCTGCCAAGCTTCCGCAAACCGGCAATGCTGCTTTAAACACAGTTGCAGCCGTCACCATTCTCTTGTCAGGCCTCGCAATCTTGTCCCTCAGCCATAAAAAGCGCCGGAACTGATTAAATATAATTTAGATCTATGAGACAATGATTTTTGGAGGACAAAAGATGCCATACTCAGCAACAGAAATCATTGTCTTATTTTTTGCATATTCAGTCATCGGCTGGCTCTGGGAGACCGTCTACTGCTCAATCAAAGACGGCCACTACGACTACCGCGGCTTCTTATTCGGGCCTTACTGCCCCGTCTACGGCTTTGCCGTGACCACCGTCTTGATCTGCACCTACAGAGTCCAAGATAACCTGCCGCTGCTTTTCCTAGTCGGCCTCATCGTTTCCACTCTTTTTGAATACTTCGCCAGCTTATTTTTGGAAAAGGCCTTCCACATGGTTTTATGGGATTATTCACATCTCAAAGGCAACATCCACGGCCGCGTCGCACCCGTCATCTCACTATTTTGGGGCTGCGGCGTCGTCCTACTAGTCAAATTCGTGCAGCCCTTCGTCCAGCGCATCATCAACTGGGAAGAGGCCCGCACCCACGGCTACCTGGCCCTGATCGTCGCCGTCGTCATGGCCACCGACTTCGCCTGCACCATGGTCTCCGTGCACCGCTTCCACATCACCACCAAGATGTGGAACGAACGCATCCAGGCCCACGTCGAAGCCGCCAGAGGGGAAGCCAAGCTCAAAACGGCCGACCTGCACGCCGACATCATCCGCCACATCGATTCCATCCGGCCGCAGCGCCGCCTTTCCTGGAACCACCGGCGCCTGGCCCGCAGCTTTGCCGACATGCACTTTGAAGACACCAGCCACCTCAACAACATGAAGAAAGAGTTATTGAGCAAAAAGCTATTTAAATAGACCAAACAGCGCCTAGTGCTACTTACAGCCGGGCGCTTTTTGCTATAATGGATTAAACTATGATTTGTTATGTTTTTTAGAGGTAATAAGCAATGGCTGAAAACAAACCTAATCTTTCTAAAACCGATGCAATGCTTGATAATTTAATTTCTGCCAGCCTGGCCCTGACCAACGCAACCGCCTTAATCAGCGACCAAGTGACCCGCCTGTCCAAGCAGGTCAAAGTTGAAACTCCCGACGAGGAGAACATCATGCGGGCCTTTGAGATGAACCACCAGTTCCAGCAGCAATTAATCGACCTGTGGAACAGCGCTCACCCTGAAGCCAGCTACAACATCGAATTTGGCGAGGGAGACGATTAGCCGTGAAAAAGTACCTGTCGTTTGATATCGGCGGGACGGAGCTGAAATACGGCATCCTGGACCGTTCCGGCCACCTGCTGTCTAAAGACTCCGTGTCGACCGACCGCCGTGACCGGCCGTCTTTTATCAACCAGATGCTGGAAATTGCAGCCGGCTACAAAGATGAAATCCGCGGCATCTGCATTTGCGCGCCCGGCAAGATCGACATCCACAAAAAGATCATCCACTTCGGCGGGACCCTGCCTTTTTTAGACGGCGTCAACATGCAAAAAGAGCTCGGCGATAAGTTCGGCGTGCCCGTCGGGTTAGAAAACGACGCCAAAGCCGCCACCTTGGCCGAGATGTGGCTGGGCGAGCTGAAAAACACCGGCAACGGCGTCATGCTGACGCTGGGCTCCGAGCTCGGCGGCGGCATCATCGTCCACCACCAGCTCCTGCACGGCTCGCACTACCAGGAAGGGGAGGTCAGCTTTTTGCCTTTTAAGCGCAACGCCAAGAGCTGGAGCGACTTCACCGGCCAGCAGTGCTCAGCCGTCAACATGATCGTCAAGGTCAACACGGCCTTAGGCATCAACGACAAGTACGACGGCCGCGCCGCCTTTGCCGCCATCAACGCGCACGACCCCAAGGCCTGGCCGATCTTTGCCAAGTTCTGCACGGACCTGGCCTACACGATCTTGACCATCCAGGCCATCCTCGACGGCGAAAAAATCGTCATCGCCGGCGGCATCAGCGCCCAGCCGATTGTCTTAAAGACCATCAACGAGGCCTACGACGAGCTGACCGGCAAAATCTACCGGCTCCAGCACGAGTTCACACGGCCTGAAATCGTCCGCGCCCGCTTTGGCAGCGAGGCCAACCTCTACGGCGCCCTCTACGCATTATTGCTGGAATCCAGCGGCCAAATCGAGTGGACCAACATCCGTTAAAAAAGCAGCTTGCACGCTGCTTTTTTTATTGCAAAAATAAAACACGAACATTCGGAGATAAAATTTATTTAAATTAGTGTGTTTACAAACACTACCCAGCATGCTAACCTAATAAGGCACTCTTGCAAGGGCAAAAGATTAACATTCATGCTAGGGAGATTATATGAATTTTGTGAAAAAGTACTTTCAGCTCGACCAAATGGGGACTTCGGTCAAGACTGAATTTATCGCTGGACTGACCACTTTTATCAGCATGTCTTATATTCTGTTCGTCAACCCCGATGTCCTCGGGGCCAGCGGCATGGATAAGGGCGCTGTCTTCACCGCCACTGCCTTGGCCTCAGCTCTGGGCACGATGCTCATGGGGATCATCGGCAACTACCCGATCGGCGAAGCGCCGGCCTTAGGGATCAACGCCTTCTTTGCCTACACCGTCTGCATCGGGATGCACGTCAAATGGCAAACCGCCTTGGCCAGCGTCCTGGCAGCTTCCCTGATCTTCATCCTGATCACCGTCTGCAAGCTGCGTGAAAAGATCATCAACTCGATTCCGGCCGACCTGAAGTTTGCCATCTCCGCCGGTATCGGCCTGTTCATCGCCTTCTTAGGCCTGCAAAACGGCAAGCTGATCGTGGCCAACAAGTCGACTCTGACCAGCCTGGGTTCTCTGCACAACCCGCTGGTGTGGATCACCATCTTCGGCCTGATCGTCACCGTCATCTTAATGATCTTGCGCGTGCCGGGCGCCATCTTCATCGGCATGGTGCTGGCTGCCATCTTCGGCATCTGCATCGGCCAAATTCCGCTGCCGCACAAGTTCATCTCTGCTGCGCCAAGCCTGGCCCCAACCTTCGGCCAAGCGGTCATCCACTTGAAGGATTTGACCAGCCCGCAGCTGTGGATCGTCGTCTTTACCTTCTTATTAGTTACCTTCTTTGACACTGCCGGCACCCTGATCGGTTTGGCCCAAGAAGCCGGCTACCTGAAAAACAACAAGCTGCCTCGGATCGGCCGCGCCTTGCTGGCCGACTCCAGCGCCATGAGTATCGGTGCCATCCTGGGTACTTCCCCAGTCGGTGCGTTTGTGGAATCATCCGCCGGCATCGCCATGGGCGCCAAGACCGGTTTGACCGCTGTGTTTATTTCCATCTTCTTCTTGATCTCAATGGTCTTCAGCCCGCTGCTGAGCATCTTCACCAGCCAGGTGACTGCTCCAGCCTTGATCATCGTCGGCGTCCTGATGGCCGCCAACACCGCGCGCATCCACTGGGACAAGCTGGAAATCGCCGTGCCTTCTTTCATGATCCTGCTGGGCATGCCGCTGACTTACTCCATCTCAGACGGCTTGGCCTTAGGCCTGATCACTTACCCAATCTGCATGGTTGCTGCTAAGCGCGGCAAGGAAGTAACGCCGATGATGTGGGCACTGTTTGTCATCTTCATCATCTTCATGTGGGTTTTAAACTTCAAATAAGACTGCATAATATAGTAGAAACTGGACTGTCTTTGAAAAAGGGCAGTCCTTTTTTGTTACAAAAGTTACGGAAAAGGGTGCTTTATTTAATACTGGCGTGTTCGTTATGTAACATGTCTGCAACATTGACCGGTTAGTATAATAACTGTCATCTGAAACGACAAGCATTGCTTGACAACCAATGCCAACTGATTTTAAAGGAGAATTTTATATTTTGAATAAAGTTAAATCCGTCGTAGTTAAAGCATTAGCAGGCACTGCATTTGCCTTTGCAGGTTTCATGACTGTCAACAACCAAAGCAGCACTCACACCGTACAAGCTGCCACTGCTCCTTCCGTAGTTACTATCAACTACGTACCAGGTTACGGTGTAAACGTTTGGAACAACTTTGAAAACGGCCACTTCACCGGCCAACGTCTGGCTCACGGCACTTCTTGGAAGGTCATCACTTCAGCTACCGACTCCCAAGGCCAAGTTTGGTACGACCTGGGCAACGACCAATGGGTCCCAGCTAAGTACACTGTAGCCGGCTACGCACCAAAGGCTGTTTCATCATACGCAGCAACTTCCACTGTTTCAGGTGCAGAAGCTGCCGCTAAGGCTTGGATTGCCAACCGTGAATCAGGCGGCTCATACACCGCTAGAAACGGTCAATACATCGGCAAGTACCAATTATCAGCTGCTTACTTAGGCGGCGACTACTCAGCTGCCAACCAAGAACGTGTTGCTGACAACTACGTTCGCTCACGCTACGGTTCATGGGTTAACGCCAAGAACTTCTGGGTATCACACGGCTGGTACTAAAATTTAGCTAATGATTTTGCACTCCCTTTGGGGGTGCATTTTTTTTGCCCTTTTTTCTATAATGTTTACTGGAAAAAGAGGCAGAGCAATGGAAAAAGAAAAATCGATCTATAATCGGGACGTCATCTTAGTCATGGCTGCGGCCTTCCTATTTATGGGCTCGACCATGTACATGAACCCGCTGATCAACGGCTACGCCAAGTCGCTGGGCGCCAGCGCCGGTTTTGCCGGCATCATCACGGGCATCATGAGCCTGGCCGCCATGTTCTTGCGGCCGATTGCCGGCAACTTGGCCGACCGCTTTTCAAAATACCAGCTGTCGTTTATCGGCGGCCTTTTAATCTTAGTCGGCGCGACCGGCTATGTTTTGACGCCAAGCAGCGCCTGGCTGCTGTTATTCCGCGTCATCAACGGCACCGGCTACGTGCTCTGCACCGTCTGCATGTCGACTTGGATTGCGGCGCTGGTGCCGCGCAGCCGCGTGGGCGAGGCCATGGGCCTGTACGGCCTGATGAACGCCTTGGGCATGGCGCTTGCGCCGGCCTTAGGCATCAGCCTGTACCAGCGCATCGGCTACCGGCCGGCCATCGCCATTTCGGCCTGCTTTGCCTTGGCGATGGTCATCATCATCCAGTTTGTCAAAAACCACGCTAAGCCCCAGCCGGTCAACCGGCCGAATAGGGGCAAGCGCGGCATCAAACTGATCCAAAAAGATGCCATTCCTGTGGCGATCCTGACGACCCTGTTTGGGATGCCTTACTTCATCACCCAGGCCGACATCGTGACCTATGTCGAACAGCGCCACCTGCACGTGGCCGTCGGCGTGTACTTTTTGATCTACTCGCTGGCGCTTTTAGCCATCCGCCTTTTTCTGAAAAGATACTTTGATACTGTCAGATTTGGGCCCTGGTTCTGGATCAGCACCGTCACGACCGGTTTTTACATCATCATGAACGCCATCATGAAAAACAACTGGCAGATGGCACTGGGCGCAATCGGCATGGCCTTTGGCTACGGCGTCATTTACTCGGTCAACCAGTCAACGGCGCTGCTGTTAGCCCCAATCGAAGAGCAGGGGCTGGCCAACGCGACCTTCTACCTGGGGCTGGACGTCGCCATGGCGTTTGGGCCGATGATCGCGGGCGTCGTCGACACGGCCTTGCCGCTGAAATGGTTTTACCCTGTCTATTTGCTTGTCTTGCCGCCGGCCATTTTGATTTACTTTATTTATAGGAAAAAACTGAACCACGCGATCGATAATCACTGAGGTTAATTATGGCAACATACGATTTTGATTTTGTAAAAAATACGGCCCTGCTGCGGCCGCTGCGCAAGGACACGAACACCATCGTCAGCTTGTACCAAGCCAAAAACTACGAAGATGAGCTGATCCACCTGCGCAAGGGCGAAGAAAAGCTGGTCAACTACGTCTACCAGATTGAAAACATCGACTTGAGCCTGTTTCCGCACGGCTGGGCCCAGGCGACCTTGGGCGACAAGCTCAACCACCTGCGCGAAATGAAACTCTTCCCATATAAGATCATGGACCTGTTTTACGACATCAAGCACCTGGGCAACGCGGCCGTGCACAGCGGCGGCGAGTTTTCGCAAGACCAGGGGCAGCAGGGGCTGGCCGCTTGGCACGACCTGCTGGTCTTTTTGGTCAATACTTATTCTGGCGGCCACTTGCGCTACGCCAAGGCCGCAATTGAGGAAGAATACATCAACAACCAGGCGACCTGGTATGCGCCGCGTGAAAACAAATTGAAAACAAACAAGGGCGCGCGGACCCAGGCCAAGATTGATAAGGCCAGCTCTGTGTGGAACGGCAACACGATGACGATCATCAAGTGGATCGCCATTGTCGTGCTTTTAATCTTAATCGGGAGATACCTCTTACGTTAGTTTGACAACAATGAAAGCGCTTTGATAAACTAGACTTATTAAGTGCTTCACAAGTTTTCGTACTAGCGAGGAGGGATCGCATGGCCACAACAGAGCCCCTGGGCTTCCCCACCGACCCTGCTATGACAACAATTAGCAAGCAGTCTATTGCCGCGGCGTTTACGGGTGCTGATAATCCCAATTACAGCGTTCAAAACAGCTACCGCGTCAATGCCAACACGATCGTCGCTTACAGCTTTGCCGAACACCCTTTGCCCGGCGGGCTGCAGACCGCGGTCGTTGATCGGGCCGAGGGGCTTGTCTTTTGCCGCCAGCACACCCGGCACTTGTTTAAGCAGTTTATGAAAAACAAAATCTTGGCGACGAATTTTCAAGAAGAATGCCGGCGCATGCTGGGCTTCCACGAAAATCACGCCTTGTCTTTTGGCAACGTCTGTTTCATGTCGACCTGGGGCTATGAGGACGGCAAGTCCTACGACTGGATCGGCTTGCACTGCATGAACGACTACGTTTTCCGGAAAAACCACTGCCTGTTTGTCGACAGTGCCCGGGCCACGATCTTCCGCATCGACGACATCCCGCGCGGCTTCAGCAACCGCCTGGCCGAAGTGGTCACCCACAACCGGCTGACGGAGAGCTTTTTCAACGACTTGGTCGCAGAAAGGGGCCTGCGCGTCAACAAGCACTCGATCTTGTACGAAGAGCGCTTTGTCCGCGTCGACCAGCTGCACGAGGCGACCAAGCATTACACCGCCCACAACTTGATGGAGCACGTGCGCGGGGCCAACTTAGAGGTCTACGGCAAGCGCTTCGCCCGTGAAAACGGGGTGATCTGGTCGCGCGACTGCCACCTGCTGGCGCGCCAGGCCGTCCTGCGCCGCCGCGTCTTTAAGTAGCTTGCCGCCGGGTGGTTGATTAACTATAATAATCAGCAACAGATTAAATAACAAAAGTGGAGGAGAAACTTATGACAGTTGGTAAAAAGAAACTAGCAACAGTTTTAGCTGTCTGTGCCCTGTCTCTGAGTGCCGCTTTCAGCGCCGCACCCGTTTCAGCAGCTTCTGAGACTCCGATGTCCGGGACGTTGACTGTCCGGTACTTGGGGCCAGGCAAGGTCAGACTGGTTGATGCTAACGGCAGCTTCCAGAACCAATACGTCGCCCACCTCAGCCAGTGGCAGGTCTTCGGGATGCGGCAGATTAACGGCCGCACCTACTACCGCATCGGCAACGAGCGCCAATACGTGCCCGCAACCTACACCAACTGGGGTGACCGCAGCCACCAGACTTCCAACAGCGCCGAACAGCCGTTAAACGGCACGATCCGGGTCAGCTACAACGGGGCCGGCGCTGTCCGTTTAAAGGACGGCAACGGCAACTTTGTCAACCAGTACGTCAAAAAGAACACGAGCTGGCACGTTTTTGCTAAAAAGACGGTCAACGGCCAGACTCTGTACAGACTGGGCACTGACCGCCAGTGGCTGCCGGCTGCCTACGCCAGCTGGGTCAGCTCCAGTGCTGCCAACCTGCCGGTAATTTCTCAAGGCCACCAAAAAGCAGTCATCACGCTGCCTTCCGGCTACAACAAGGCCAACCTGCTGGCCGCCTACCGCAACCCGAACAGCGCGGCCGCAAGCACCATCAAGCAGGCCTCGGCCGTCGGTATCAAGTCCAACGTGTTTATCTCCGAAAACTCGGCTGACAACACGCTGAATGTCGACCCGACCAACCTGACCGCGGCCCAGCAGCAGGAAATTTCCGACTTCGCTGTCCGCGTCTTGAACTCGGCCCGCAGCCAAATCGGCTCTAAGCCTTTTTACGTAAACAAAGATATCCAGCAGCTGGCTAACGACGTGGCTGCCGAATACCAAAACAATAACAAGGGCATCAACGACTCCAGCCACTACATCGAAGGTTTGGAACGCGCCGGCCGCAAGAACGGCTTGAACACCACCGGCAACCAGATCGAAGACGAAGGCGGCTTCTACGCCGGCAACTCGATCTCGATGTCGACCTTGAAGGCTTACGTCTACTGGAACATCGAGCAGATGCTGTTTGGCGGCGCCATCAGCGACAACGGCCCGTTCTACGAGTATTACCACGCAGGCGACTTGATGAACGTCCGCGGCTGGCCTGACGACGGGGAGGGCGGTCCTTTGGCCGTTTCCTTCTCACGCCAGGGCAACTTGGTCTCCTCACACTTTATTCATGTGAGCCAAGCGGTGTATGATTATTGGAAATAGGTTTTTTCAAAGGAGAAAAAAGAAATGCCATTTGTACATATTGAACTGATCAAGGGCCGCACGCCTGAACAATTAACTGCCATGATGAAGGACGTCACTGAAGTTGTCCACAAAGACACCGGTGCTCCTAAAGAACACATCCACGTCATTATCCGCGAATTAGACAAGCACACTTACGGCAACAACGGCGAATGGCGTGCTTAATTGAGCAAAAAAAATAAGGACTAGCTTGCGCTAGTCCTTATTTTTTTTATGCTTTGTTTTTAGCTTTTTCCTTGTTTTCGATCTTGATCAAGACCCAAGCCATGAAGACCCCGATCAAGGCCATGATGGCCTCGGTCGCAAAGATCAGCGAGTAGGCGCTCAGAGCGCTGTGGCTGTCGATGATGTGGCCGTCGATGGTGTAGGCAAACAGGTTCGGGGCGTAGGCGATGAAGTAGCTGACACTCATGGCTGCGCCGCGGTATTTTTCAGGCATTGGGATCTGGCTGGCAGGAACCATGAAGATCCCCTTGGCCATGAACATCCCGCAGGAAAACAGCAATAAGATGATCATGGTCGGCCATAACATCCCGGCCCCTTTTGGCAAAATCAAGATGAGCAGCATGGCGATGAAGACGATGCTCAAGGACATGCAGATCATCTTGCCGGTCGAGTGCAGCATCTTGTCGGAGATGATCCCGGACAAAAAGCTGGCGATGATGCCGATGCCGGCAGTAGAAATCGTCCCAAACAGGGAGGCTGCGGTCTGCGGCAACTTGTAGATGGCCTGCAGGTAAGGTACGGCGTAGACAGCGGCGATGTAAGACCAGTAAATGGTGAAGGCCGTGATGGCTGCTACCCAAAGCTTCGGCATCTTGATGACCTTGATCAGGCCGATAAAGGCATCCTTGCCCTTGGAGGTCGGCGAGGTCTTCTTTTCGGCTGCGATCCCGTTTTTCGGCACATACTTGGCGATGAAGATGCACAGCGGGATTAAGAGCAGGTTGTAGACGATCAGCCCGGCGCGGAAGATCTGCATCTGGCTGAACTTGATGATGGCGACGCCGCCGCCCAGCGACATGACGCCGACGAGCAGCAGGTTCATCAGCATTTCCATCAGCCGCCGCAGGGATTCCAGCAGTCCGAAGGCCACGCCCTTGTTGTCCTTATTGGTAAAAAGGTTGATCCCGTTTAAAACGGCGGGCCAGAAGATCCCTTCGACGATGCCCCAGATGATGGCGATGACCTTCATGGCTGCAAAGCTCGGGTGAGCCAGCAGCATGATGAAGATGGTGATCATCCGGATCATGATCGAAGTGATCAAAATGGCTTTGACTGAAAAACGGTTGTTAACCCAGCCGCCGGGGATCGAGAAGAAGATCGCGATCCCGATTAAACTGAAGATGACCCCTAACTGTGCATTGTTCATGTTGAGCAAGTGCATCAGCGGTTCATAGAAGACGCCTTTCAGCGCTTCAAAACAGGAATAAATGAGCTGGCCGGCGAATACGACGCTCAGAAAACCAGTAAACTGTTTATGGTCTTTAAAACCCAGCTTGGCCGGCAGCCCTTTTTTCGACTTTGTATCTGTCATACCAAAGTCCTTCTTTCTATTAACTATGTAAATTCCTTCCTCATAGTCTAGAAAAACATTGCAGTGGGGGACTGTCAATTGCAAGCGCATACATTCATTTTTATTGTTACTATTTTTTTAATTTATAGTTGACGAAAGCAGGGCTTTTTTGCTAATATAAATGTCGTTGACAGCGATGTCATCCAATTGGGTTATAGCCAAGTGGTAAGGCAATGGTTTTTGGTACCATCATGCGCTGGTTCGAATCCAGCTAACCCAATTTTTTTAGTCAGGTCAGTAGACCTGACTATTTTTTTGCATTAAAATATACTTAGTAAAATTAATCACAAGCTTATTATTTACTAAGGAGAACTATTATGCGTAAAGTTGCAGTTATCGGCTTAGGCCACGTGGGGATTACCACCGCTTACACCTTGTTTACTCATGTTGCAGCAGACGAGATTATGCTGATCGATTTGGACAAGGAGCGGGCACAGGCTGAAGTCAATGACCTGCGCGACGCTGTACCGCGCAACGACGCCTACGTGCGCGTTGTCGCCGGCGACTATGCAGACTTGAAGGACATCGACGTCATCGTGACGGCCTACGGTTCAATTGCTGCCAGCGCCGAAAAGCACGACCGCTTTGCCGAACTGCCGATCAACATTAAAAACAGCCACCAGATCGGCAAGATGATCAAGGAAAGCGGCTTCCACGGCATCATCATCAACATTTCCAACCCTTGCGACGCCATCACCTACGCCCTGCAAGAATCAACCGGCCTGCCAAAAGAGCACGTCTTCGGGACCGGGACCTTCCTGGACACGGCCCGGATGCAGCGCTATGTGGCCGAAGAAGTTGACGAAGATCCGCAAAGCATCAATGGTTTTGCCTTAGGCGAACACGGCAATTCCCAATTCATCGCCTGGTCGACTGTTGAAATCAATGCCAGAAAAGCCACTGAGCTTTTTGACAAGAAAAAACAAGCAGAGCTGGCCGACCGCATCCGCAACGGCGCCTTCAAGGTGTCAAACGGCAAGGGCTTTACTTCCTACGCCATCGCAACCTGCGGCTACCGTATGGTCCAAGCAGTCTTTTCTGACGCCAAGCTCTTGGCCCCGGCCTCAGTCTACGTGCCAAGCGTCAAGACTTACATCGGCTACCCGGCAGTGATCGGCGCCGACGGCGTGGAAAAGATTCCGGAATTGGAATTGACCGACGAAGAACAAAAAGAATTTGAGCACTCAGCTGCCGTGATCCGCGAGCATTTGGCTAAATATTCAGAATAGCTTGCATTTCGTTCGGCTTTTCGTTAAACTGATAGGGTATCAGACGGAGGGCTAGCGAAGTGGCTAAACGCGGCGGTCTGTAAAACCGCTCTCTTTGAGTTCGGTGGTTCGAATCCACTGCCCTCCACCTGATTGGGTTATAGCCAAGTGGTAAGGCAATGGTTTTTGGTACCATCATGCGCTGGTTCGAATCCAGCTAACCCAATGGTAAGAATATTTATTATTTTTACGTCCAACCCGCAGAAAACGTCATCCTTTGCGATGGCGTTTTTTGTTGCTTGAATTAAGAGGAGGCAACACATGGCGCGAGTTTTGCAAATCAGTAAAGACCATCCCTGGCCGGAAATTTTAGGCGAGCTCATCCCCGACGACGTACTCTTGCTGGCGCCGGGCTACTACGAACTGCCCAAGCGCGGCTTTTCCGCCGTCAACGTGACGATCAAGGGCTTGGGCACCACGCCCGAAGACACGACCCTGGTCGGCTTCTGCCAGCTGGAGGCCGACTGCAGCTTTTTTACCATGGAAAACCTGTGCCTGGAGACTAAGACCAAGAACAACGCCATCTACATCAGCCAGGACGCCAACACCTACCTGACCCTGCGCCGGGTCGTCGTCAAGGCCGGCGTCGACGACACCGCGGCGATTGCCGCCAGCGGCCAGTGCACCTTGGAAATCTACGACAGCCGCATCTTGGGCGGCAGCCTGTCGCTGTTTCCGGGCGCCGACTACCGGGTGACGCTGGCCAACACCGAGGTCCGCTACGACAGCGACCAGTACGCAGCCTTCGGCATCCAGGGCCACGGCACGGTGGTCTTGATCAATGCCCGCGTCATCGGCATGGTGGCCACCTACGCGCAAAGCGACTGCGAGCTCGACATCAACGACTCGCGGGTTTTGCGCATGATCCTGCGCGGCAAGACCTGGCTCAACCTTTTGCAATCAACGGTCACGGCCCGCGACGACAACTGCTTTTACGCTACGGAAAACAGCTGGCTGAACATTGTCGCCAGCCGCCTGCAGGGCACCTTTTATTTGGGCGGCAAGACCCGCACGCTCGTCCAAAACACCGAAATTGAGCGCCTGCTCTGCGGCGAAGAGGCGCTGGCTAACTTGTCCAGCTCCCAAATCAGCGCGGTCTGCGAGCTCCACGACAGCACCAGCTGCCGCTTAAACCGCGTCAAGCTGGCCGGCAAGCCCGAATTTGAATACTTCTTGCTGCTGGCCGACCACGCCAAGCTGACGGGCAAAGACTTGGTCTTAGACGACGGCGGCCGGCCGCTGGGCGTCCACGACGAAGCCCAGCTGGACGCCGACGTGCTGACCAGCCAGTCCGATCTTGAGGTCGAACAAAGCCCGCTTGCCCAATTCAACTTGCGCGGCGTGAACTGGCATAAAAAGTAATTGCTACATACCAATTTTATCGATAGAATAAGAGATGTCAGTAAAATTAAGGGATGAGGGGTCTTTGTCTTGCAAGAACCAATTTACATCAAGATTCATAACCAGCTCAAACGCGACATCGAAAAGGGCCGTTTCCAGGTAGGCGAGCGCATCCCTGCCGAGCGGCAGCTGGCTGAGGACTTTGGCGTGTCCCGGATGACGATCCGCCAGGCCATCAAGACTTTGGAAGACGAGGGCATCTTGGAGCGCCGGATCGGCAGCGGCACCTTTGTCGCCAGCCGCAAGGTGCAAGAAAAGATGTCGGGGGTCATGAGCTTTGGCCAGATCACCCGGGCCAACGGCCAGGTGCCGTCTTCGAAGCTGATTTCTTATTACACCGGCACGCCTTTTTTATCTGAAAAAGAAAAACTGCAGCTGCAAGACTCAGACGAAGTCTTGCGCATGGAGCGCATCCGCTACGCCGACGACCTGCCGATCTGCTACGAGGTCGTGGCGCTGCCGTCCAAACTCTTAGTCGGTTTTTCTAAAAAAGACATCTCGACGCACCTATACCGCACGCTGGAAGCCGGCGGCTACCGGATGGGGAACGTCGTCGAGACCGTCGGCGCCGCCATTGCCAACGAGCAAGACGCCCGCTACCTGAAGACGAAAAAAGGCCAGCCGCTCATCACCCGCCGCCAGGTGACGACGCTGTCGACCGGGCAGCCGTTTGAATACACCCGCGCCTACTATGTGGCCGACCGCTTTGAATTTACATTTACGAAATAAAAAAAGCCTGCAGCAAAGCTGCAGGCTTTTATTTTTTTACTTTAAATCTTCTTTGATCTTGCTGGTGGAAATTCCCGGCGTGCGCGGCAGGTAGACAACCTTGCAGTAGGGCTTCAAAAAGTCGAACTGGCCTTGCCAGTCATCGCCCATGACAAAGGTGTCGATGCCGTATTTTTTAACGTCGTCGATTTTTTGCCCCCAGTCTTTTTCGGGGATGACCTGGTCGACGTAGCGGATCGCCTCCAGGATGTACTTGCGTTCCTCGTAGCTGTTATAAGCTTCTTTGTGCTTTTTAAATTCGTTGAATTCGTCGGTCGACAGGCCCACAATCAAGTAGTCGCCCAGAGCGCGCGCTCTTTTCAGCAGGCGGACGTGGCCGTAGTGCAGCAGGTCAAATGTGCCGTAAGTAATTACTTTTTTCATGATGTGCTCCTTAGCTTCCCCTTTATTCTAGCAAAGGTCGCTTGCGAAAATGGTAAAAATTTTCTTTTGTTTTTTAACGCCTGAGCAGCAATTTGCTACAATGTTTCATAACATTAGGAAGGATAATAAATGAAAAGTTTCTTATTCCGGCTTTACTTGGGCCTCGTAAAATTCGCACTGCATTTTGTCAGAACGCACGACGATGAATACGTCGTCTTGAATGGCTCCGGCCGCTCCGGTTCCAACGGCTTTGTTTTTTATAAGTATTTAAAAAAGCAGCCGCAGATTAAAGCGACTTTGGTGGAACCATGGCCGTCTTCGCACCTGCCTTGGTCGACTTGGGTCAAGATCGGGCGTGCGAAGTATATCTTCACCACCCACCAGCCTTTTAAAATTAAAAAAGACCAGGTCTGCACCAGCTTCTGGCACGGGATTCCGCTGAAGCGGATGGGTCTGATGGCGGCCAACACCACTTTTGCGACCAACCGTAAAAACGCCAAGGTCTGGCGCAAAAACGCCGACCACGTGACCAGCTCCAGTTCGCTGTATGCCACGCTCATGTCGGCCTGCATTGGCATCGAGGGCAAAAAGTACCAGGAAACGGGCTTCCCGCGCATCGACGCTCTGTATAACCCGCAAGTGACTAAGCAGGAGCTGCTCCAGGACTTGTTTGATGCGGACGACCCGCAAGCCAAGATCGGGGTCTACATGCCGACTTTCCGCTTTGAGTTAGAAGACAGCCAGGTCATGCTGCAGATTGAAAACGGCAACTTTTTTGCCTTCCGCGACTTCGACGGCGCCAAGCTGAACGCGGCCTTGGCCGACCTGCACCAATACCTGATCATCAAGCTGCACCCTTACGAAATGAAGATGGTCCAGTCTAACCGCCACCTGTATTCCAACATCTGCTTTTTAGACAACGGCTACCTTTTTGACAAGGGCGTAGATTTGTACGAAATCTTAGGCCGGACCGATTATTTGATCACCGACTTTTCATCAATTTACTTTGACTACCTGCACTTAGACAAGCCGATGTTTTTCATCACGAACTTCTTGCACCAGTATGAAAAAACGCGCGGCTTGCTGCTCACGCCTTACAAAGAAGTGGTGCCGGGCTTAACTGTCGACAGCCAGGTTCAGCTGCTGTCAGCACTTATGAATTTGGACCAAGACGACTTCCAAAACCAGCGGCACTACTGGCTGAGCATGACTTACACCGTGCCGCGCACGGACAACTGCGAACGCGTTTGGCACAGCCTGCAGCAGTAGAGGGGATCAGTTTTGAAAAAGACACTTCTGAACATTTTATACAACGCGACCTACCAGATCTTTTTGGTCTTGGTGCCGCTCATCACCGTGCCGTATCTGTCACGCAACCTGGGACCGGCACGCTACGGCATCTACAGCTCTGTTAACAACAGCATCCAGTTCTTGATGGTCTTTTGTACCTTGTCGATTTCCTACATCGGCATGCGGACCATTTCCAGAACGCGGGCTTTCAGCACGAGAAAAGAGCTGACCGAGGCCTTCTGGGGTCTGTGGTACTTCCAGGCCATCGCGGGCTTTGTGACGATCCTGATCACCTTAATCGTCATCAGCATTTTCCACATCAAGTACTGGACCTACTTTTACCTGATGATCCCGTTCATGATTTCCGCACAACTGGACATCTCCTGGTTCTTCCAAGGCCTGCAGGAATTCGGCAAGGTCGTGTTGAGAAACACGCTGGTCAAGCTGTCTTCTGTGGTCTTGATCTTCGCCTTGGTTAAAACGGCTTCGGACTTGTGGAAATACATGCTGATCATGTCCGTGTCCACGCTGCTGGGCTCCATGGTCTTCTGGCTGAACATCAACAAGTATGTCGACAAGCCGACCAAGCATTTTTACAAGTTCAAAGAATCGGTGGTTGCCATCATCACGCTGCTGATTCCGCAGATCGCTACCCAGGTCTACACCTCGCTGGACAAGCCTTTGCTCGGCCTTTTCCAAAGCTCGGCGCAAGTGTCGTTTTACGATAACTCGCAGCGCATTTCCAACATGATCTTAGGCGTCATCACCTCGATCACTTTGGTCATGATGCCGAAGATGGCCGCCGAGGGCAAAGACAAGCAAAAGATCGTCCTGCGCAAGTCGCTGGAGGCGACCGTCATGCTCGGCGTCATCTTCGCCGTCGTCGTCATGGTCAACACCAAGCAGTTTGTCCCGTTCTTCTTTGGGGAAAAATACATCCCGATGACGAACCTCATGTTCTGGTTCACTTTGACGATCATCATCATCCCGATGGGCGGGGTGTTTGCCAACCAGTTTGCCCTGGCCAATAAGCGCGACATGGACTACGCGATCCCCGTCGTGATCGGGGCGGTCTTGGAATGCGTCCTGGCCTGCCTGCTCGACCGGCCTTTTGCCGCAACCGGCGCCATGGTTGCCATCCTGACCACCGAGGTCGTCGTCTGCATCCTGCGTTTGTGGATCGTGCGCGACGCCTACAGCTTCAGCTATGTTTTCCACGACATTCCTAAGTACTTTTTAATCGGCATCATCGCCTTTGCGGCGGGGATGCTCATGCCAAACGTCGTCCCGTCCGCCTTTTTAAACATGTGCGTGAAGTCCGTCATCGTCCTGGCCATCTATACGGGGCTGATGTTCTTGTTTAAATTTGACCTTAATCAAGATATCATTACCATAGTAAAGAAGATTTTTAAGAGGGGTGCTTAACGATGAGCAAAGTACCGATTCTCGGTGTTGCATTCGACAATCTCGATACTCATGAGTTCCAAAATGAATTTATCAGCAGGCTGAACAACCACTTATCCACACTGATTGTGACCGCCAACCCGGAGATCGTCATGGCCGCGCGCCAGGATCCAGACTTCATGCGCATCATCAATGAAGATGCAGATTATGTCACCCCGGACGGCATCGGGGTCGTGAAGGCGGCCAAGATGCTCAAGACGCCGCTGAAAGAGCGCGTGACCGGCTACGACTTGTTTGTCTGGCTGATGCGGGTCGCCGACCTGCGCGGTCTGCGCGTCTACTTGCTGGGCGCCAAGCCCGAGGTCATCGCAGCCGTCAAGGACAAAGTCGCCCGCGAATACCCGGGCATCAACCTGGTCGGCGCTTACGACGGCTACTTCCAAGACAGCTTGGAAGACGAGGCCAAAAAGATCGCGGCGACGCAGCCGGACCTGGTCTTTGCGGCCATCGGCTTCCCGCGCCAAGAAGAACTGCTGGCCATGCTGCGGCGCACCGACGTGCCGGCCTTGATGATGGGCGTCGGCGGCAGCTTCGACGCTTTTTCCGGCGCCGTCAAGCGCGCGCCGAAGTTCGTGCAGCGGGCCCACATGGAGTGGTTCTACCGCTTGGTTAAAAACCCAAGTCGTTTTAAGCGCAGCTTAGTGCTGCCGCAATTCGTAGCAGAGGTGAAGCGCACACAGAGATCGCGCAGACGTAAAAAATGAGAGTATTGCATGTCAACGCCGGTCTGGAAACAGGCGGCGGTCTTTTTCACATTGTTAACCTTTTAAGCCAGGCCAAAAAGGAAGGGCAGGACTTTGAACTGCTCACCTTGGCCGACGGGCCGGTGGCGGAAGCTGCCCGCAAGCAGGGGATCAAGACCCACGTGCTGGGCGCTAAAAGCCGCTACGACCTGGCCAGCCTGCGCCGGCTGGTGAAGTTCGTCAACGACGGCAATTTTGACATTGTCCACAGCCACGGGGCCCGGGCCAATCTTTACCTGGATTTAGTCCACAGGCGCCTGCACGCGCAGTGGGTAATTACGGTCCACTCCGACCCGCTCCAGGACTTTGCCGACCGCGGCTTTTTAGGCAAGACTTTCACGAAGCTGAATGTGGCCAGCCTGCACCACTGCGACATGGTCTTGGCGATCACCCACCGCTTTGCCGAGCTGCTGACGAACGAGGCCGGGGTTGAGCCGAGCAAGATCCGCGTGATTTACAACGGGATCGCCTTTCATGATTCGATCCCGGATAAGTTTCCCCACCCGTTTTTCAACATTGTGAACGTGGCCCGCTTTGAAAAAATCAAGGGGCAGGCCTTGCTTTTGCGAGCTTTAAAACAAGTCGATGATCCCAACATCCACCTGCACTTAGCCGGCAGCGGCAGCCAAGAACAGGCCCTGCGCGACTTGGTGCGCGACTTAGACTTGGGCGAGCAGGTCATCTTCCACGGCTTTTTAAGCCATGAGGAATTGAACCAGCTCTACCGCAAGATGGACGCGGCCATTTTGGCCAGTTATTCAGAAAGTTTTCCCCTGGTCTTGCTAGAAGGGGCTGACCACTTGCTGCCGCTGATCTCAACTAACGTCGGCGACATGCACGCCATGATCCCGGATAATGACCACGGCTTTGTCGTGCCGGTCGCAGACCAGGACAAATTAGCCGGCGCCATCAAGCAGATGGCCGCCTTGCCTGTTGCTGAACGCAGCAAAATGGCACAAGTTGAAAAGGACTACTTGGTTGAGCACTTCTCCCTGCATGAACAGCTGGCGGCAATCTTGCACGACTATGACCTGTTGAGGAGGCGCGGCTAAGTGAAGCATTTGGAAAAAGTATTGATTGGCGCGCTGGGGGCAGCCCCGGTTGTCGCCGGCTTAATTGCCCGCTTAAACAACCAGCTGGCAGTCAGCTTTATGACCGCCGCGGCCATCGGCCTTGTTTTAACTATTCTCTTAGCCTTTGTGCCGGTGGACAAGTTCAACCAGTGGTTCATCGAAAAGGTCAACAGCAGCCTGCTTTTGGGCCTGCTTTTAGCCATGGGCTTAGAAAGACTCGGCTGGGCGACCGTCAGCCAGGACTGGTACATTTCTATTTCCAGCCTGGTCTTTTTTGCGGGGATGTACTTTTTAGAGGCCCGTTTCAACATTAAAAACGTGCTGGTGACCGGCACCGCGCTGGCGATCCTGCTCAGCCTGCAGCTGACCGGCATCTCGCTTTTGGTCTTAATCATCGGAATCCTGGTCTTATGCGGCTACCTGGCCCGGCTCATCATCACCCGCAGTGCGCAGCTGCGCTGGCCGCTTTTGCTGATCGACATGGGCGTCGTCGTCTTGGGCCTGTCCTTCATGGTCCTGCGCGCCGATACCTACCAGCTGACCTGGCACAGCTTCTTGTTCTTTGCCCTGGTCATCGCCGCCGCCTTATTTTGGGTCGGCAGCCAGGAAAAAGTCCGGCCGACGCCTTACCTGGTGTTAGCGCTGATTTCCTTGCTGGTGATTTCCTGCAGCACGATTGCGATCAGCGCTGCCGGCGCCATCAACGGCTGCTTTGTCTTGTTCAGCTTCGTTTACGCCTTGGGGATCGTTCACGTCTTCGGCGACGTGCCGCTTTATAAGCAGATGCCGAAGATCTCCGTGCTGATCCCGACCTACAATGGCGGCGACACCATCGTCGAAACCCTGGAGTCGCTGGTCCGCCAGACCTACCCGAACTGGGAGGCCATCATCGTCGACGACGGGTCGACCGACAACACCCGCGAGACCGTGGCCCGCTTCATGGCCAACAACGTCAAAAAATTCCGCTACATCTACGAAGACAATGCCGACCAGCTCAATGCCTTAAAAAATGCTTTGCAGTATGCTTCCGGCGACATCGTCTACATCCTGCACAGCGACGACCGCCTGCACGACACGCTCGTCTTCTACCGGGCAGTCACGGCAATTACCCGGGAAAAGACCGACGGCATCTTCGTCAACTTGCAGGAGATCAACGGCAGCGGGGTGCCGCAGCGTACCATCCGCACGAAGTCTTACTACCCAAGCGACTCAACCTTGACCAAGGCGGCCTTGGGCTTAGGGCGCAACCCTTACGTCGACTTCCTGTTCTGGCGGCGGCCGGTCTTTGCCAGCCTGGTCAAGCAGAACTACCTGACCGACAACATGCCGGCCTGGTTTGACAGCGCGCACTTCCGCGCTTTGACTTTGACCAACGCCAACTTCACGAGCTTTGACTACCGCGTCTTTGGCGGCAACTACCTGAACTCGGCCGACGGCGCCGTCAACGTCTTGTCCGGCGAGCTGCGCTTTTTGCACCACCTGCTGGCACACTTGGCCATCCCGGCCTTCCACTGGCAGTCGCTGTGGGCGCGCGGCATGAACAAGCTGGGCTTAAACAGTATTACCCCGGTAATTTTTAAAAAGGGCCAAACGGATCTAGCCCAAGTAACACCGAAAGTTGCGGGCCGGCGCGTCAAAGACTTCAACCACCCTTACGTGGCTGCGGTCGTCGGCTTTGCCCAGCACTACCACGAAGGCAACACTGTGCATTTGTCTTTGCCGGCCGGTCTGAAGATCTACCACGGCTGCGACATCCGGCTGTTTAACCGCCACCTGCAAGAGGGCGTCTTAGACGAAAGCTACTACACGATCATGCAGGCCTTGGCAAAAGGCACTACGCACTGGCTGGTGCCGGCAGGGCAGAAAGAGGCAGTTTTGCAGATCATGGAATTTTTCACCGTCCGCGATTTTGTGCAAGTTGAGGAGCAATAGATGATTCCCAAGATTATTCACTACGTATGGGTTGGCGGCAACCCGAAGCCGCCCAAGATTCAAAAGTGCATGGCGACCTGGCGCAAGCATTTAAGCGACTACAAGATCGTCGAGTGGAACGAGGACAACTTCGACATCCACGAAAACAAGTACGTCGAGCAGGCCTACAAGGCTAAAAAGTGGGCCTTTGTCTCCGACTACATCCGCGCCAAGGCCATCTACGAGCAGGGCGGCATTTACCTGGACACCGACGTGCTGGTTTTGACCGACCTGCACGAGCTGTTAAACAACCGCGCCTTCGTCGGCTTTGAAAACAAGGACAACCCGTTTACGGCCGTGTTTGGCGCCGAGCCGGGCCACCCTTTCTTGCGCGACATGCTGGCTTACTACGACGACCGTGATTTTTCTTTTGAAAAAGACAACCAGCTGGCGGGCGTCAACACCGTCTCTGTTTCGGACCTGCTGAAGGAAAAATACCACGCCAAGCCGAACAACAAGGAGCAGTGGCTGCCTTACGGCATCCACGTCTACCCAGACGGCATCTTGTGCAACCCGTCCCGCCAGTCGCAGACGATCCACGTCTTCACCGGCACCTGGATGGAGGGTGAAAAGCCGCTCAAGCGCAAGCTCGTCACCGCCTTGAAGGTCAGAATCAAAACACAAAAACAGGCTGGCATGTACGCCAAGCTCTTTAGATAAAAAACAAAAAAGCACAGTTGTGCTTTTTTTATTTTGCCCAGATTTTGGCTATAATGTTGTTAATTAATATTTAATTAAAAGAAAGAGCGAGTTATGTTCAATCCACAAATTGATGCTGAGGACTCATTGATTTTGCACACCGACCTGTACGAAATCAACATGATGTACACCTACTTTAAAAAGGGCATGGCGGACCGGCACGCGGTCTTTGAAGCCTTTTTCAGAAAGGAGCCTTTTGGCAACGGCTTTGCGGTCTTTGCCGGCTTAGAGCACGCAATCCAATACTTGAACAGCCTGCACTTCAGCGAAAGCGACCTGCAGTACCTGCAAGAACAAGAAGGCTACGACGACGACTTCATCGACTACCTGCGCCACTTTGAAATGAAGCTGACGGTGCGCTCGATGCGCGAAGGCGAGCTGGTCTTTGCCCACGAGCCGCTGGTCCAAGTCGAAGGCCCGCTGGCGCAGTGCCAGCTGGTGGAAACTTCCCTGCTCAACATCATCAACTTCCAGATCCTGGTGGCCACGAAGGCCGCCCGGATCCGGATCGCGGTGGGCGAAGACGGCAGCCTGATGGAATTCGGCTCCCGCCGTGCGCAAGAAACCGACGCCGCTTTGTGGGGCGCCCGGGCCGCTTACATCGGCGGCTTTGACTCCACCAGCAACGTGCGCGCCGGCAAATTATTCGGCATGCCGATCTCAGGCACGCACGCCCACTCTTTGGTCGAGGCCTTCGGCAGCGAGTATGCGGCCTTTAAGGCCTACGCCGAAACCCACCGCGACTGCGTCTTTTTGGTGGACACTTACGACACGCTGCGCTCAGGGGTGCCGACCGCCATCAAGGTGGCCCGCGAAATGGGCGACAAGATCAACTTCGTCGGCGTCCGCATCGACTCCGGCGACATGGCCTACATCTCAAAGCAGGTCAGAAAAAAGCTCGACGACGCGGGCTTTCCAAACGCAAAGATTTTCGCTTCCAACGACTTGGACGAAAACACCATCTTGAACTTGAAGATGCAGGGCGCTAAGATCGACGCCTGGGGCGTGGGCACCAAGCTCATCACCGGCTACGACCAGCCGGCCTTGGGCGCCGTCTACAAGCTGGTGGCCATCGCCGATGAAAACGGCAAGCTGGTCGACACCTTGAAGATCTCGTCGAACGTGGCCAAGGTTTCGACCCCGGCCAAAAAGCAGGTCTGGCGCATTTCGTCAAACCGCGTCAAGAAAAACGACGGCGACTGGATCGGCGTCGTGGGCGAAGATCCGCGCAAGTTTTCATCGCTGTTCATGTTCCACCCCGACTACCCCTACATCAACAAGGTCGTGAGCGACTTTACGGCCCGCCCGCTTTTGCAAGACATTTTCGTCGACGGCAAGCAGGTCTGGGAGCAGCCGAGCCTGGAAGAAATCCGGTCCACTTGCATGGCTAACCTGGACGGCCTGTGGGACGAATACAAGCGCAACTTGAACCCGCAAGACTACCCGGTCGACATGTCCCGAACCCTGTATGACCGCAAGCGCAAGCTGATTCACGACATTCGTCAGCGTATTAGAGAAAGAGAACGTTAAGCATGAGACCATTGCAAAAAGAAATTATCGCTTATGAACACGTTAAACCGGAGATTGACCCCGCAGAAGAAGTCAGAAAGTCAGTCGACTTTTTAAAGGACTACTTGAAGGCCAACCCGTTTTTGAAGTCCTATGTTTTAGGCATTTCCGGCGGCCAGGACTCAACTCTGACCGGGAAGCTGGCCCAGCAGGCCATCAGCGAAATGCGGCAAGAGACCGGCGATGACTCTTACCAATTCATCGCCGTCCGCTTGCCTTACGGCGTCCAGGCCGACGCCCAAGACGCAGCCGACGCGGTCGCTTGGCAAAAGCCGGACCAAGACCTCGTCGTCAACATCAAGGAGCCGGTCGACGCCATGGTCAAGGCGGTTGAAGCTACCGGCCAAAAGATCACCGACTTCAACAAGGGCAACATCAAGGCCCGCGAGCGGATGGTCGTCCAATATGCCATCGCCGGGGCCAACAGCGGGGCCGTTGTCGGCACCGACCACGCTGCCGAAAACTTCTGCGGCTTTTTCACCAAGTTTGGCGACGGCGCCGCTGACCTGACGCCGCTGTTCCGCTTGGACAAGCGCCAGGGCCGCGCACTGCTCAAGTACCTGGGCTGCCCGGAGCACCTGTACTTGAAGGCGCCAACCGCCGACCTCGAAGAAGAAAAGCCTGACCTGCCGGACGAGACCGCCTTGGGCGTTTCTTACCACGACATCGACGACTACTTGGAAGGAAAAGAAGTTCCGGAAAAGTCAGCTGAGAGAATTGAAGAGCTGTGGCTGAAGAGCCGGCACAAGCGTCATTTACCGGTCACTATTTTTGACGACTTTTACAAAAAATAAATGATTTGCTATAATAAATCCCATAAGGGAGTAACAGCAATTTTAAATTGCGGCAAGGCCACCAATCGGGAAATAACCCTGGTTTTGCCTTAATTCGTGAGACTTATGCCAAGGCATAAGTCTTTTTTGTTGAAAAAAAGGAGTATGGAGCATGGAAAAAAAGTCTTATGAAACCCCCATCCCCGAGCTGCTGGGCAACCTGCACACCAGCCGGGCGGGGTTGAGCCATGAAGAAGCCGCTGCCCGGCTGGCCAAAGACGGTCCCAACGAGCTGCAGCAGGGCAAGAAAAAGAGCCTGCTGGGCAAGTTCTTCGACCAGTTCAAGGACTTGATGATCATAATCCTGCTGGTCGCCGCCTTGCTGTCCGGCTTTGTGGCTAACGAGTGGGCCGACGCCGCCATCATCTTGGTGGTGGTTGTCTTAAACGCGGTCTTGGGCTTGGTCCAGGAAGCGCGTTCAGAAGCCGCGATCGAAGCCCTGCAGAAGATGGCCACGCCGACGGCGCGGGTGCTCCGCGACAACGCGATCATGGAGGTGCCCAGCACCGAGCTGGTCGTCGGCGACTTGGTCTTGCTCGAAGCCGGCGACGTCGTGCCTGCCGACTTGCGGCTGAGCACTGCTAAAAACCTGCAGATCGAAGAAGCGGCCTTGACCGGCGAGTCCGTGCCTGTCAATAAAAACCAGGACGTTTTGACCGGCGACGTGCCGCTTGCCGAACGCAAGAACATGGCCTTTTCATCGACAAACGTCACCTACGGCCGCGGCGAAGGCGTGGTCGTGGCGACGGGGATGCAGACCCAGGTCGGCCAGATTGCCAAGATGCTGAACCGGACCGACAGCACCGACACGCCTTTGAAGCAGAACCTGAACCACTTGGGCAAGGTCTTAACCATTCTGGTCTTGGCCGTCTGCGTGCTGGTCTTTGCCATCGGGGTCTTTTTAAACCCGCAGCACCAGCCGCTGAACAAGCTGGTCATGAACATGTTCCTGACGGCGGTTTCCTTAGCCGTGGCCGCCATTCCGGAAGGGCTGCCGGCCATCGTCACCATTATCTTGGCCTTGGGCACCCAGCGGATGGCCAAGCACAACGCGATTGTCCGCAAGCTGCCGGCCGTTGAAACCTTAGGTGCCACCGACGTCATCGCTTCCGACAAGACCGGGACCTTGACCCAAAACAGAATGACCGTCGAACAGCTCTACTACGACGGCAAGTTCCACCCGGCCAGCCAGGAGATGTCGGCCCACGCGCCGGCCATGCTGTCCATGGTCTTGGCTAACGACACCAAGATCGAGCAGGGCGGCAAACTGTTAGGCGACCCGACCGAGACGGCCTTGATCCAATTTGCTTTTGACAAAAATGTCGACGTCGACAAGCTCTTGGTCCAGAAAAAACGGGTCCAGGAAGTGGCCTTTGACTCGGAAAGAAAGCTCATGAGTACGGTCAACTTAGACGGCGACGACTACCTGGTTGCCGTCAAGGGTGCGCCCGACCTGCTTTTAGACCGTTGTACCCGGATTGAGGAAAACGGCCAGGTCCGCGCCATTACCGACCAAGATAAGAAAGCTGTTTTGGAAGCCAACGACGACATGGCCCAACAAGCCCTGCGTGTCTTAGGTTTAGCTTACAAAAAAGTCGACAGCCTTTTTGCCAAGGCTAAGAGCGAAAACGTCGAAAGCGAGCTGGTCTTCGCCGGCTTAGTCGGCATGATCGACCCAGAGCGGCCGGAGGCCAAGGCCGCCATTGCCGAAGCTAAGAGCGCCGGCATCAGAACCATCATGATCACCGGCGACCACCAGACGACTGCGCAAGCCATCGCCGGCCGGCTGGGCATCATCGACCCGGACGACCACGATTCCGTCATCACCGGTGCCGAGCTCGACCAGCTGTCAGACGACTGGCTGCAGGCCAACGTGGCCAAGTACTCGGTCTACGCCCGCGTGTCTCCTGAACACAAGGTTAGAATCGTCAAGGCTTGGCAGGCCAACGGCAAGATCGTGGCGATGACGGGCGACGGCGTCAACGACGCGCCGAGCTTGAAGCAGGCCGACATCGGCGTCGGCATGGGCATCACCGGGACCGAAGTGTCAAAAGGCGCTTCCGACATGATCTTGGCCGACGACAACTTTGCCACCATCGTGGCGGCCGTCAAAGAAGGCCGCAAGGTCTTTGCCAACATCCAAAAGGCCATCTTGTACCTGATGAGCTGCAACGTCGGCGAAGTCTTGACCGTCTTTCTCATGACCCTGTTTGGCTGGGACATCTTGGCCCCAGTGCAGCTGTTGTGGATTAATTTAGTAACCGACACCCTGCCAGCGATTGCCTTAGGCGTCGAACCGGTGGAAAAGGGCATCATGAACCACAAGCCGCGCGGGCGCAAGTCCAACTTCTTCTCCGGCGGCGTGTCCACGTCCATCATCTACCAGGGGATCTTGGAAAGCGTCTTGGTCTTGACGACCTACGGCATCGGCCTGGCCACGAGCCCGCATGCTTCAACTGCCTTGCAGCACGGGGATGCCTTGACCATGGCCTTCTTGTCGTTAGGCCTGATCCAGCTCTTCCACGCTTTCAACTCCAAGAGCATCCACGCTTCGCTGTTCAGCGACAACGCCTTCAGAAACCGCTGGTTCAACTGGGCCATCCTGATTTCGGCCGCAGTCATGGCTGCCGTCGAGCTGCCGTTTTTGACCAAACTGTTCGACGTCACCGAGCTGAACTTGACCCAATGGCTGTTTGTCTTAGCCAGCGGCGTCATCTTAGTGGCTGTCGTTGAGATCGTGAAAGCCTGCCAGCGCAAATGGAGCAAGAACGCCTAACAGCCGCTGACCTCCAGGCTTTAGTTGAAAAAGTTTCGCTGCAAAGCTTCCACCGGCCTTTTCGCCACCAGGCCTTGGTCAATAAAAGGCTGCGGACGACCGGGGGCCGCTACCTGCTGGACAGCCACAACATCGAATTCAACTACCGTTACCTCAATAACCAATCAGCTTTGCTTGGCATCATCAAACACGAACTGTGCCACTACCACCTGCACTTGGCCGGCCGGGGCTTCCGCCACCGCGACCGCGACTTCAAAGTGCTGCTGGCCCGCGTCGGCGGGCTGCGCTACGCGCCGGCTCTGCCGCGCCAGTTCCGCTACCGCTATGTCTGCACTAATTGCGGCTGTGTCTACCTGCGCCAGCGCCGGCTGAACACCCGCCGCTTTGTCTGCGGCAAGTGCCGCGGAAGATTAGAACTATCCTTGCCTAATTAGATTATTTTTGCTAAGATAATTGGGTACCGCGGGCATGGCGGAATGGTAGACGCGCAAGACTAAGGATCTTGTGGTCGATTTTAGACCGTGGAAGTTCGAGTCTTCTTGCCCGCATAGTTCACAATACAAGTCGCCTCTTCGAGGCGGCTTTTTTGCTAGTAAGGGAGTCTTAGATGGTGCATAACAAAACCCAGTCGTTGACAATTACTGCGATTTTTACCGCTTTGCTGCTGCTGCAGTCCTTTGTCCCGAACGTGGGCTATCTCTATATCCTGCCAGGCCTGCCGGCCATTACGACCATCCCGTTGACGGTTGCAGTCTACGGTGTTTTGATGGGTCCAAAAGCCGGCGGGTTTTTTGGCCTGACTTGGGGGATTTTAAGCCTGATCGTGGCTTACACCCAGCCCGCTGACCCGGCCAGCCTGCTTTTGTTCCAAAACCCGCTGATCGCGATCTTGCCGCGCTGGTTTGCCGGCCTGTTTGCAGGGCTCTTTCACCCGAAAAAAGCCGCAGGGACCGCTTGGCACAGTGCCTTGGGCGGGCTGACCGCATCGGCGACGAACACTTTGCTGGTCATCCTTTTTGCCAGCCTGGTCTTTATGCACAACCCGGCTGCTTTGACCGCACACTTAGGCCATGTGAACCAGAACAACCCGTTGATTTTAATCTTGCTGGTTGCCTTAGGCGTGAACGGCATCAGCGAGGCGATCTTTACGGCCATCGTGACGCCTCTCATCACCGTGCCGCTTTTAAAGTACGCACGGGCCCATTTTTAAAAAAGAACTGAGCGTATGACAAAGAAGAAAAACAGTGAGTTCAACCTCGTACGTGTTTTTGCCGCCGGGCTGGCCTTGATTATCCTGCTGGCCGGCGGGCTCTACTACCGCCGCTATGCGGCTAACGAGGCTTTGCTGCGCCAAGAGCAGGAACAAAAAGAAGCTGCCTTGCGCAGCCGTGAAAACTTCATTAAGACCGTGGCGCCGCTGGCCCAAAAAGCCGCCAAGCCCTACGGCCTTTTTCCCAGCGTGACCATCGCGCAGGCCTGCCTGGAAAGCAACTACGGTCAAAGTGCGCTGGCGCGCCAATACAACAACCTGTTCGGCGTGAAGGGCAGCGACCCCAACACGACCAAGCTGCTTTCGACTAAGGAATACGAAAACGGCCGCTGGGTCGAAGTGACCGGCCGCTTCCAGGTCTACGATTCATACAGCTCGGCTATTCAGGCCCACGCCCAGCTGCTGGCCAACGGCACCAGCTGGAACCGCAGCCAGTACCAGCACGTGCTGCAGGCCAAGACCTGGCGCCAGCAGGCCCAGGCTTTGTACCGGGACGGCTATGCTACCGATCCCAACTACCCGGCCAAGCTGATTGATTTAATTGAGCAATATCATTTAGACAAATACGACAACTAGAAAGGCAATGCAATGAGTGAAGAAGCAATTTTAGCAGGATTGAACCCCCAGCAAAAAAAGGCAGTCCAGACCACGGAAGGCCCGCTTTTGGTCGTCGCCGGCGCAGGCAGCGGCAAGACCCGGGTTTTGACACGCCGGATTGCTTATTTGGTTGAAGAAAAAAACGTGCCCGGCTGGCAGATCCTGGCGATCACCTTTACCAACAAGGCCGCAAGCGAAATGCGCCAGCGGGTGCGCGCGCTGTTAGGCGCCGAAGCCCAAGGCATGTGGCTGTCGACTTTCCACGCGCTCTGCGTGCGGATCTTGCGCCGCTACGGCACTCGGATCGGCTATTCCGAAAACTTTACGATTGCGGGCTCGTCTGAGCAAAAAACGCTCGTCAAACACATTGCCAAAGATTTAAACATTGACCCAAAACGTTATAATCCCAGAGCAATTTTAAGCCGGATCTCAAACGCTAAGAACGCCTTGCAGACGCCGCAGGACTTTGCCGAAAAGGCCAAGCAGCCTTTTGACAAGGTCGTGGCCCAGGTCTACACGGAGTACCAGCGCCGCCTCAAGGCCGATCAAAATATGGACTTCGACGACCTGATTATGCAGACGCTCAAGCTTTTTCATGAAAACGAAGACGTGCTGGCCTACTACCAGGAGCGTTTCCACTACATCTCGGCCGACGAGTACCAGGACACAAACGACGCCCAATACCAGCTCTGCCGCCTGCTGTCGGGCAAGTGGCACAACATCTGCGTGGTCGGGGATGCCGACCAGTCGATCTACGGCTGGCGCGGCGCCAACATTGAAAACATCCGCAACTTTAAAAAAGATTTTGAAAATGCCAAGATCATCAAGCTCGAGCAAAACTACCGCTCAACCGGTCACATCTTAAAGGCTGCCAACGCAGTTATTAAGAACAACCCGGACCATGCAAAAAAGGAATTGTGGACCGATGCCGGTGACGGCAAAAAAGTCGTTCATTATACTGCTGCTAACGAGCGCGACGAAGCCCACTACATCATTAAAAAGGTCCAAGAAGAAATGAAGGACGGCAAGCGTAAATACAGCGATTTTGCCGTCTTATACCGGACCAACGCTCAGTCTCGTGTAATTGAAGAAGAATTTAATCATGCAAAGATTGGGGTAAAGATTGTTGGGGGTGTGCGTTTCTACGAACGTCAGGAAATCCGCGACGTTATGGCTTATCTGAAGATCATCGCCAATCCGTCTGATGCTGTCAGTTTAAACCGAATAATAAACGAGCCTAAGCGCGGAATAGGTGCAGTTTCTTTTAACAAAATTTTGAACTTTGCCCAAGAAATGCACTACCCGCTGCCGCAGGCCCTGCAAGAGTCCAAATCGTCGACTGTGAGCGGAAAAGCAGTTAAAAGCATGGAGAAGTTCGGGGCTACTTGGGTTGACCTGATTTCTAAGTCTGCAGATGCTAGCGTAACGGACTTAACCCAGCAAGTCTTAAAAGACTTTGGATACATCGATGCTCTAAAAAATAGTAGTGCTTCAGCGAAGGGCCCAGATAAGATTACAATCGATACAAAATTAGATAACCTGGATGAATTTTTATCGGTAACTAAGCAATACGATGAAGACCACAAAGGTGATGAAGATGCAGGTGTTGGTGACTTTTTAGCAGAGATTTCACTGTTTTCAGATCAAGATGAATTAGGGGATAACGACGATGTTGTCACCCTGATGACCTTGCACGCGGCCAAAGGCTTGGAATTCCCTGTTGTCTTTATGATTGGCATGGAAGAAGGAATATTCCCATTGTCTCGTGCTAGTGATGACCCGGACGAACTGGCCGAAGAACGCCGCCTGGCTTATGTAGGCATCACCCGGGCCCAACGCGAGCTCTACCTGACTTCAGCTTACAGCCGCATGCTATACGGACGCCCGCAAAACAACGAGCTGTCGCGTTTTGTCACTGAAATCGACGACCAGGACCTTTCCGAAGAAAAAAGCCAGAGCATCTATGCCGGACCGGCCAAGACCTACCCGTTCGACAAGCCGACTGTCAAACCGAAGCGCCCGGCCTTCCACCAGACTTACCGCGCCGCAAAGGCTGCCGGTGCCGTCGGCGCCGAAAAAGAAAGCTGGCAAGTCGGCGACAAGGTCCAGCACAAGGCCTGGGGCCTGGGCATCGTCACCAAAGTCACTGGCAGCGGCGAAAACATGGAGCTCGACATCGCCTTCAAAATTGGGGTCAAGCGCCTTCTGGCCGCCTTTGCCCCGATTAAAAAGTTATAATAGTCAGCAAAAGGAAGTGCAGTCATGGCAGAGTTAACTTTGGAACAAGCAAAAGCAGAGGTAGCTAAGCTGCGCACCCAGCTGGACCAGTGGGCGGCCGCTTATTACACAAGCGACGCGCCGCAAGTTGAAGACAATGTTTACGACAAAGCCTACGCGCGCCTGCAGCAGCTGGAAGCAGCCTTCCCGCAGCTGGTGACGCCGGACTCCATCACCCAGCGGGTCGGCGGCAGCATCAAAAGCGGCCTGGCCAAAGTGGCCCACCCGATCCCGATGCTTTCGATGGGCGACGTCTTTTCAAAAGACGAGTTGAAGGAATTCGACAGCCGCATGCGCCAGCTCGTCGGCCACCCGGTGGACTACAACGTCGAGCTCAAGATCGACGGCCTGTCTTTGTCTCTGCAATATGAAAACGGTCGCCTAATCCAGGCGTCAACGCGCGGCAACGGCCAAGTCGGCGAAGACGTGACGGCCAACGCCCGCTTTATCGCCGACATCCCGCAGACCGTGCCGGGCTTTACCGGCGAGGTGCGGGGCGAATGCTACATGGAAAAGCCGGCCTTTGCCAAGTTAAACGAACAACGCGACGCCGCCGGCGAGGCAGTCTTTGCCAACCCCCGCAACGCGGCCGCCGGCTCTCTGCGCCAGCTCGATGCCCGCGTCACTAAAAACCGCCAGCTCAGCACCTTTATCTACACCTGGGTTAACCCGCCGGCCAATATCACCAGCCAGCACCAAGCGATCCAGGAAATGGGAAAAATGGGCTTCCACATCAATGACACCGGCCGCAAGCTGGGCAGCCTAGACGAAATCTTCGCCTTTATCGACGAATACACTGCCAAGCGCAACAGCCTGTCCTACGGCATCGATGGCATCGTCTTAAAAGTCGACGACTTAGCGATTGAACAGGACTTGGGCCACACGGTCAAAGTCCCGCGCTGGGAGATTGCCTACAAGTTCCCGCCGCAGCAAGAAGAAACCGTCGTCCGCGACATCGTCTGGACGGTCGGGCGCACCGGCGTCGTCACCCCGACGGCCGTCATGGACCCGGTTCAATTAGCCGGGACTACGGTTGCCCGCGCCGTCTTGCACAACCCGGACCTGCTCAAGCAAAAAGACGTCCGGCTCGGCGACACCGTGCTCTTGCACAAGGCCGGCGACATCATCCCGGAAATTTCCCAAGTCGTCTTGGCCAAGCGGCCGGCTGACAGCAAGCCTTACGAAATTCCGACCAAGTGCCCGTCCTGCGGCCAGCCGCTAGAGCACCTGGAAGGCGAAGTGGCCCTGCGCTGCTTAAACCCGTCCTGCCCGGCCCAAGTCGAAGAACGCATCACCCACTTTGCCTCCCGGCCTGCCATGAACATCATGGGGCTGGGGCCGAAGATCGTGCGCCAGCTGATCAAAGAAGATTTGGTCCACGACGTCTCCGACCTCTACCGGTTGACAGGCGACCAGCTGGCGACCTTGCCGCACTTTAAGGACAAGGCCATCAGCAACCTTTTGACAGCCATCGACAACAGCCGGGGCAACTCGCTCGAGCTGCTCATTACAGGCTTAGGCATCGACCACGTCGGAGCCAAAGCCGCTGCCTTAATCGCGCAGCGCTTTCAGACGATGGACAAGCTCATGGCCGCCAAAAAAGAAGACATCGCAGCCATCAACACCATCGGCGACACCATCGCCGCCAGCCTGACGGCCTATTTTGCCCAAGACAGCGCGCAGAAGCTGATCGCCGAGCTCGCCCAAAGCGGCGTGAACATGACTTATTTAGGCCAGGCCGCACCGGAAGCAGAATACAACTACTTCAAGGGCAAGACCGTGGTTTTGACCGGCAAGCTCGCCCACTTTACCCGGCGCGAGTTTACTGATAAGCTAACTGCGCTGGGCGCTAAAGTGACGGGCTCTGTGTCGAAAAAGACCGACTTGGTAATTTACGGTGCAGACGCAGGCTCGAAGTACACGAAGGCGCAAAAACTGGGCACCGCTTTGATGACAGAAGAGGAAGCCTTAGCAGAATTAGGAGAAAAGGACGAAGATTAAAAGTGAAGCGCTTTTTGCAAATGCTGCTGCTGGCAGGGATCGCCGTCAGTCTGACGGCCTGCGGCAACTTAAAAAATTCCGATTTGTCAAATAACCCGACAACTTCTACTAAAAAGACCCGCCGCTACCAGACCACGACGACGTCCAAGGGCGGCTACACCGTCTTGCTGAAAAACGGCCGCTACCGCACCAGCCCGATTTCCGGGCTGAGCGCCACGAACAACGACAACGACGTCGACACCCGGGCTTATGAGCAGGGCTTAGTCGACTTGTCCAAGCGTGCTTTTTCAACTAACCGCTACGTCTTCCAGGAAGGCCAGGAGATTTCGAGCGATAAGGCCACGGACTGGCTGGCCCGCAAGAGCAAGAAAAACCCTGAGGGCTTGAACCCGGAAGACAACCACAAAAAAGGCGCCGACACGCGCAACCCGATCCGCGTCGAACAGATCCAAGAACAGGACTACCTGACGGGTTCGCGCAGCAGCTACCACATCGCGGGGATGAGCATCGGTTTGGCGATGAACTCGGTCGACTACTTCAATAAAAAAGAAGGCGGACCGCAGTACCACACCAACATCAGCCGGGATGACCAAGAACGCTACGGCAAAAAGGCTGCTGAAGAAGTAGTCGCCCGCCTGCGCAAGGATAAGAAGCTGAAAAATATTCCGATCCTCGTCGGACTTTTTTCAAAGACAGCCGCGGATTCGCTGTCTTCGGGCAACTATTTTGCATATGGCATTGCCAATGCTAATAGTAGTAAAATAAATAATTGGAAAAAATTGGACATGCGCACGCAAACACTGCCGACGGTTGGTGACGCCAAGCCGATTTCAAGCAATGACGCTTCGGACTTCAGCAACTTCAAGGCAGCCGTGCAGGACTACTTCCCGGACGTCAGCGGGGTAACCGCCAGCGTGAAATACACGGACGGCAAGCTGACCGAAGAAGATATCCGCATCACGACGCAGTTCTACGGCTACGCCCAAATCGAAAGCTTTACCAAGCTGACTTTGGCCTCAGCCCGCAAGTACCTGCCAAACAATGCGGCCATCGAGATCAAGATCAGCTCGGTCAACGACATCCAGGCCTTAATTGCCAAGAATTCGGCCGGGGATAATTATTACGTGCATGTGTTTAATGGTGAATAGGAGGTCTACGGTGAAGATTACTAAGAAGGATATCGCCCACATTGCCACTCTTTCTAGACTGGCAGTGCCTGAAAAAGACAGCGCGGAAGTTACCGAGCAAATGGGCAATATTATCAATATGGCCAATGAATTGATTGCAGTTGATACCAAGGGCGTGCCGGCTACGACCCAGATCGTCGACCGGGACACTGTCTTCCGCGAAGACAAGCCTGAAAAATGGCAAACCCGCGATGAGTTGATGGAGAACGTGCCTGACAAGAGCAATGGCTTCATTAAGGTACCTGTAATTATTGACAAGGACGATAACGACTAATGGATTACTTAAACGAAACGATTGACTCCCTGCACGATAAGCTGGCCAGCGGCGAGACTACTGCCGACAAGCTTTTGCAAGGCTCAATTGCGCAAGCAAAAAAACACGAAAAGCTCAACGCCTGGATCAGCGTTGACGAAGACGCCAAGCCTGCTGAAAACTTGGACTTTGGCAAAAGCAAGCTGGCCGGCATTCCGCTGGCCATCAAGGACAACATTGTCACCAACGGCTTAAAGACGACCGCTGCCAGCCACATCTTGGACAACTTTGTACCAGTTTACGACGCCACCGTCATCAGCAAGCTGAAGGCTGCCCAAGTTTCAATTGTCGGCAAGACCAACATGGACGAGTTCGCCATGGGTTCATCCAGCGAACACTCCTACTTTGGCCCGGTTAGAAACCCTTGGGACTTAAACCGCGTACCTGGCGGTTCTTCGGGCGGTTCTGCAGCTGCAGTTGCTGCCGGCGACGTTGTCGCAGCCTTGGGTTCTGACACCGGTGGTTCAATCCGCCAGCCGGCTGCTTTCAACGGCATCTTCGGCATCAAGCCGACCTACGGCCGTGTTTCTCGTTGGGGCCTGATCGCCTTTTCATCATCCCTGGACCAAATCGGGGTCATGAGCAAGCGCGTCAAGGACTCAGCCGAAGTCTTAAACGTCATCGCCGGCCCAGACGACCACGACGCCACTGTTTCTGAGCGTCCGGTCCCAGACTTCACCAAGGCCTTAGGCCAAGACGTGAAGGGCCTGCGCGTTGCTGTGCCTAAGGAATACATGAGCGACGCCGTTGACGAAGACGTGAAAAAGGCTGTCCAAGCGCAAATCGACGTGCTGCGTGAAAATGGCGCGATCATCAACGAAGTAACCCTGCCTTACACCAAGTACGTAGTGCCTACTTACTACATCATCGCTTCCAGCGAGGCTTCATCAAACCTCCAGCGTTACGACGGTATCCGCTACGGCTACCGCAGCCCGGAAGCTAAGAACTTGAAGGACGTCTACATCAAGTCCAGAACCGAAGGCTTCGGCCCAGAAGTTAAGCGCCGGATCATGCTGGGCTCCTTTGCCCTGTCCGCCGGTTACTACGACGCCTACTTCATGCAGGCTTCCAGAGTCAGAACTTTGATCTGCCGCGACTTCGCCAAGATCTTTGAAGACAACGACGTCATCGTGGGGCCAACCACGACCACGCCAGCCTTTGAAATCGGCAGCGAAATTTCCGACCCGATCAAGATGTACAACAACGACATCCTGACCATTTCCGCAAACCTGGCCGGCCTGCCTTCAGCCAGCGTTCCTGCCGGCAAGGCAGACAACGGCATGCCGGTTGGTTTCCAGATCATGGGCAACCTGTTTGACGAAGCCAGCGTTCTGCGGACCGCCGACTTCATCGAACGCAGCAACAAGTTCTACGAGCAAAAACCAGCTGGATTGGAGGATTAAGCATGAATTTTAAATCAACGATTGGTCTGGAAGTTCACTTTGAATTAAAGACAAAGAGCAAGATTTTCTCTCCTTCACCAGTTACCTACGGCGCTAAGCCGAACACCGAAACCAACGTCATCGACTGGGGCTACCCAGGCGTTTTGCCGATGGTGAACAAGAACGTCTACCGCCTGGGCATCATGGTCGCTTTGGCCACCCACGCCCACATCCTGCCGCGGACGCACTTTGACCGGAAGAACTACTTTTACCCAGACAACCCGAAGGCTTACCAGATTACGCAGTTCTTTGAACCATTAGCCCGCGACGGCTATGTCGAAGTCGAAGTTCACGGGAAGAAAAAGCGCATCGGCATCCACGAAATGCACATCGAAGAGGACGCCGGCAAGAACACCCACGGGACCAACGGCTTTTCATACGTCGACTTGAACCGGCAGGGTGTGCCGCTTCTGGAAGTCGTTTCAGAACCTGACATGGAAGACCCTGACGAAGCTTACGCTTACCTGGAAAAGCTGCGTAAGATCGTGCAGTTCACCGGTGCTTCCGACGTGAAGATGGAGGAAGGTTCCATGCGTGTCGACACCAACATTTCAATTCGTCCTGCCGGCCAAAAGGAACTCGGCACCAAGGTTGAAATGAAGAACCTGAACTCTTTCGAACACGTCCGCGCTTCGCTTGCTTACGAAGAAAAGCGCCAGCAGCAAGTCCTGCTGTCCGGCGGCCGGGTCCAATTATCAACCCGCCGTTTCGACGAAAACACCGGCAAGACCGTTCTGGAACGTGTCAAGGAAGGCGCAGCCGACTACCGCTACTTCCCAGAACCAGACATTCCGCCTTACAAGATTAAGCAGGAATGGATCGACGAAATTGAAAAGGAATTGCCGGAAGGCGCCGACGTCCGCTTCGACAACTACGTCAACAAGTACGGCCTGAAGCCTTACGACGCCAACGTCATCTTGCAGACCAAGGAAAGCTCAGACTTCTTTGACAAGACCTTGGCTGCCGGCGCTGACCCGCAATTAGCCGCTAACTGGATGAACACCCAGGTCAACGGTTACTTGAACGACCACCGCGTTGCCTTGGCCGACATCGCCTTGACCCCAGAAAACCTGGCCAAGATGATCAAGCTGATCAAGGACGGCACGATTTCATCCAAGATCGCCAAGAAGGTCTTTGCAGAAACGATCGCCAACGGCACCGACCCGCAAAAGTATGTCGAAGAAAAGGGCATGGTCCAGCTGTCAGACGAAAGCGTCTTAGGGCCAATGGTCAAGAAGGTTGTCGACGACAACCCGCAATCTGTGGAAGACTTCAAGAACGGCAAGGACCGTGCAATCGGCTACCTCGTCGGCCAAATCATGAAGCAGACCCGCGGCAAGGCCAACCCGAAGATGGTCAACAAGCTGCTTAACAAGGAGCTGCAGAGTCGTTAGTTAACGGAGAATTGGTGCAATGGTCAAAAGAGCAAGACTGATCTATAATCCTGTTTCTGGTCATGAACAAATGCCGCGCAATGTGGCTGACATCCTGGACATCTTAGAGCAGGCCGGCTACGAGGCCAGTGCCTTCCGCACCACGCCCAGCCCGCTGTCCGCACAAAATGAGGCCAAGCGCTGTGCCGAGGCCGGCTTTGACTTAGTCGTGGCCGCCGGCGGCGACGGGACGGTCAACGAGGTTGTCAACGGCATCGCGCCGCTGCCCAAGCGGCCGAAGATGGCCGTGATCCCGGGCGGGACCACCAACGACTTCGCGCGGGCTTTGAAGATTCCGCGCGACGACTTAGTGGCGGCTGCGCGTGTCATTTTGAAAAACAAGGTCCGGCCGATGGACATCGGCCAGGCCGGCGACCAGTACTTCATGAACATCGCAGCCTCCGGCTCCTTGGCCGACCTGACCTACGGCGTGCCGTCTGAAACCAAGTCGGCTTTGGGCTACACCGCCTACCTGATCAGGGGCGCGGAGATGCTGCCGCATATTTCCAGCCACAAGATGCGGCTGACTTATGACGACGGCGTCTACGAGGGCGACTTGTCCATGTTCCTGCTGGGGATGACGAACTCCATCGGGGGCTTTGAACAGATCATGCCCGACGCCCAATTGTCGGACGGCCTTTTCCAATTAATCGTCGTGAAGACGGCGAAGCCTGTTGATGTCTTGCGCTTGATGGTGCAGGCTTTGAACGGCAAGCACGTCAAAGATCCGGAAATCATCTACACCAAGACCAGCTACTTCAAGGCAGAACTCCTGGGCGAAGACGGCGTCAAGCTGCCCGTCAACTTAGACGGCGAAGAGGGCGGCTGTCTGCCGATGGAATTCCACAACCTGAAGCAGCACATCGAATTTTACGTAGGCTAAAAAATTGACCTGGTATGAAAAACCAGGTCTTTTTTTTACGTAAAATTTGTGAAAAAAGTACTAACAAAATTGTGGAAGTGGAATACAATAGAGCTGAAGAGAGAAACCGTTTCCATTTCTCTCAAAAACGCATAATGTTGGTTGTTCATTTAGGAACAGGAGAATCACAGTATGTTTAAAAATGGTGAAGCGCTTAGCGTACCGGAAAATGTCATTAAACAAATCGAGGCCAAGGCTGACTACTTGGGCGATTTGGATGAGTTGGGCGATGGCGACCACGGCGTCAACATGGACAAAGGCATGCACCTGGCCCAAAAAGAAATTGACGAGCACCACTACACCACGATGACCCAAGGCTTCCAAGCAATTTGGGATGCCGTCATGAACCACATCGGCGGTTCCATGGGGCCTCTTTACGGGATGATCTGCCGCGGCTTGGTCAACGGGTCTAAGGACCACGAAGAAATTGACGCCAAGGTTGTCGACGACATGCTGCAACAGGCTGTGGAAAGTATTGAATTCGTCACCGACGCCCGTGTCGGCGACAAGACCTTGATCGACACTCTGGAACCTGCTGCCGATGCCATGCACAAGGCAGTAGAAGGCGGCGCTGACCTGCCGGAAGCACTCGACAAGATGGTTGCAGCTGCCAAGGCCGGCCGGGACGCTACGAAAGACATGCAAGCTCTGATCGGCCGTTCCATTCGCCAAGGCAAAAAGACGATCGGCAAGATTGACGCCGGTGCCGCTTCTTGCGAGATCTTCCTCGAAGCGATGGCTGACGAAATGAAACGCTTGAACAAGTAACAGGAGGCTGACTCATTATGCAACGTTTTCTGAACGATCCTAACGATATGGTTGATGAATATGTTGACGGTTATTTGATGGTGCACCCAGGCTTGGAACGTGCTGACGACAACAAGCGTGTGGTTTACCGCGCAAAGAGCATCGCCAACAAGGTCGGCATTGTTTCCGGCGGCGGCAGCGGCCACGAGCCATCATTCTTGGCTTACCTGCGGCCAGACATGCTGGATGCAGCAGCTGTCGGCGAAATCTTCGCTTCGCCAACCCCGCTGTCCTTCCTGGGCGCCTTTAGAAAGGCTGACCAGGGCCGCGGCGTCGCTTGCCTGTTCGGCAACTACTCCGGCGACATGATGAACGCCAAGGCCGGGATGCTGATGGCTAAGGACGAAGGCATCGACGTCAAGTACGTCGTTTCCAAAGACGACATCGCCTCGGCTCCAGCCAACATGAAGGACAAGCGCCACGGGATTGCCGGCCTGATCACGATGTGGATTGCCGGCGGCCAAGTTGCCTTAAACGGCGGCGACGTCGACGCTGTCTGCGAGGCCGCTAAGGAAGCCCGCGACAATACCAGAAGCGTCTGCGTCGGCCTGCACGAGCTGACCATTCCAGCTGTGGGCCACCCGAACTTCCACATTCCAGACGGCGAATACGAATTCGGCATCGGCCACCACGGCGAAAGCGGCATCAAGAACTTCAAGATGCAACCTGCTGACGGCATTGCCAAGCGCATGACCGACGCCCTGGTTGACGACTTGGAGCTCAAGAGCGGCGAAGAAGTCTTCGTCATGCTGTCCGGCTTAGGCTCAACGCCTTTGGCAGAGCAATACATCATGTACCGCGCCGTTCAAAAGATCTTGGGCGAAAAGGGCATCAAGGTTGCTTACAAGCACGTCGGCAACCTGGCAACTTCCCTGAACATGAACGGGATTGCCTTGACCATTGAACGCTTGACGCCAAACCTGAAGAAGTGGACTGACGCCTTTGAAAAAAGCGACACCCTTTAATTAAAGACAAAAAAATACCCGCCTTGCCGGCGGGTGTTTTTTTTATGCTTTTTTTAGTTTCTGTCGCTGAACATGCCGAAGATTTGCAGCAGTTGCAGGAACAGGTTGATGAAGTCCAGGTACAATTGGAAGGCGCCTAAGACAGCCAAACCGTTGACCGGGACTTGGCCGCCGTATTGCTGGTAGATGCTCTTCATCTTGTTGGCATCGTAGGCGGTCAGCGCCGTGAAGATGATGACAGCGATGAAGGAGAAGACCAGCGCTGCCGGGTTAGAACGCACAAACATGTTGATGAGCCAGGCAACGATCAGGCCGATCAGGGCAGCCGAAGCGTAAGCACCCCAGTTGCTCAGGTCGCGCTTGGTAAAAGTACCAAACAGGGCCATGGCCGCAAAAATGCTTGCCGATGAGACAAAGGCCGCGGTGATCTGGGCGCCGGTGTAGGCGTAAGAAATCAGAGCGAACTCGAAGCCGTAGATCACGGAAACGATAAACAGCATGACCATGGCCGAGGCCGGGTTGCGGTAGGCGTTAAAGCTGATGCCGAAGCTTAAGCCGAAAGGCAGCAGCAGCATGATCCACAGCATGGCACGGTGGGTACCGAAGTAGGCCAGCAGCTGGTTGCCGAAGCCGCCGACAGTGATAAAGGCGGTCAGTGCGGAAATCAAGACAGCCAGGCACATCACGCCGTACATCTTGCTTAAAAAGCTATTGAGCCCCGCAACGTCTTGGGAAGACTTTTGGGGTTGAGCTGAAAAGTTATTCATTTATCTCCTTGTCCTTTCTGAAAAGTCATAGAGCTATTGTAACAAATTATTGCCAAAATGCTTACTTTTTGTGCTGCCATTTTAAGCCGATGCCGGTCCAGGCCGAAAAGATGGAGAAGACCGGTGAAAACAGGCTGAAGAAGGCAAAGGGCAGAAACTGCAGAACAGGCACGCCCAAGGCCGAGGCCGCAAACGAGCCGGCCACGCCCCACGGGATCAGGTAGTTGATGACGCTGCCGCCGTCTTCCAAGACCCGGCTGAGCGCCAGCGGGTCTAAGCCGACCTTGTCGTAGGCGTCTTTAAAGGCGCGGCCCGGCAGGATGACCGACAGGTACTGCTCGCCGACAAACAGGTTGATGCCGATGCCGGCCAGGATGGTGACGGGGATCAGGCTCTTCGGGCTGTTCAAGTGCTTGACGATGGGGGCCATGGCCTCTTGGATGATCGAAAACTTCATGAGCAGGCCGCCCAAGGCCAGAGTCGACACGATCAAGGCGACGGTGCCCATCATCGACGAGATGCCGCCGCGCGTCAGCAGCGCGTTGACTTCCTTGCTGGCGGTGTGGGCGGTGTAGCCGTCCGTGATGAGGGCGGCCAGCCTTTTTACAGAAATCGGTTCGCGGATGAAGATCATGACGCAGGACACGATAATGTTGATAAAAAGGGTCGGGATGGCCGGCGTCTTGAGCCAGGCGCAGACGAACATGAGGAGGATCTGCAACAGGGCCCAGTAGGAGACGTGAAAGTTTGTCTCAAGGATGTGCGTGGTCTTGACGATGTCGGCGGGGTCGATGGTGCCGGACTGGCCGAGCAGCCAGAATAAGATGAGCGCCACTAAAAACGAAGGCAACGTCGACCAGAGCATGTTTTTAATGTGGGCGAAGAGCTCGCTTTCGGCGACGGCGGCCGCTAAGTTGGTCGAGTCCGACAGAGGCGACATCTTGTCGCCAAACACGGCGCCGGAGACGATGGCCCCGGCGGTCAGCGCTAAGTTGGCGTGCATGCTGGCGCCGATACCTAAAAGCGCGATGCCGACGGTCGAGATCGTGGTGAAGCCCGAGCCGATCGCCAAGCCCACGACGGCGCAGACGACGAAGACGGACGGAACAAAATATTTCCCGGACAATAATTTTAAGCCGGCGACCATCATCGAGGGGATGATGCCCGCTTGGATCCAGACGGCGATCAAGGCGCCGATCAGGATAAAGATGAAGATGGGGATGATGGCGATCTTGACGCCGTCGCTGATGCCGGTGTTGACGTCGTCCCAGCTAAAGCCGCGCAGCTTGGCCCAGAAGATGACGAGCGCGGTGGTGGTCAAAACTGGCACTTGCGGGGCCAGGCCGAAGCCGATGACGCCGATGCCTAAGACCGCCAGCATGGCCAGCAGGACTAAGGCGGCCTCTAATGCTGTAACCTTTTTTGCCTTCATTATTTTCCTCCTTTAATAATTGAACAACTGTTATTATATATTTTGTACGAAGAAAAAATAGATGAGGCGAGCAAATGAAGAAAAACCAAATCGTTGACCTGGAAATTACCGACCTGTCCTATGAGGCGATGGGCGTGGCGCACTTAGACGGGCTGACTGTCTTTGTGAATAACGCGCTGCCGGGCGAGCTGGTTGCGGCCAAGATTTTGAAGGTCAAACACCACTTTGCTTTTGCCAAAATTGAAGAGATTAAAAAGGAAAGTCCTTACCGCAGCAAGGTCGCGCTGCGCCAGTGGGTGCAGACAGGCTTGGCTTCGCTGGCCCACTTGGACTACAGCCAGCAGCTGCTGTTTAAGCGCCAGCAGGTGGTCAACTTGCTGCACAAGCAGGGCTTTGACGACGTGAAAGTGCCAGCCACGCTGCCAAGTCCGGAGGAGACGGGCTACCGCAATAAGTCGCAGGTGCCGGTGCGCACGGTGCACGGCAAGCTCGAGATCGGCTTTTTCAGACGCCACTCGCATGACTTGGTGCCGCTGACCAACTTCTTTACGACGGACCCGGGCATTGACAAAGTCTTGGTCAAAGTGCGCGATATTTTGAGAAAAAATAAAGTGCCAGCATATGACGAACTTCATCATAAGGGCGAGGTGCGCTACTTGGACGTCCGCCGGTCGAAGGCCAGCGGCGACATCATGGTCATTCTGGTTTGTTTGCACAAGACTTTTTCACAGCTTAAAAAGGTCGTGAAAGAGATTAGCCAGATTGACCACGTGGTGAGCGTGATTTTGAACCACAACCCGGCCAAGACCAACGTGATTTTGGGCAACCACGACTACTTGCTGTGGGGGCAGCCGCAGATCACGGATAAGATTGGCGAGCTGAGTTTTAAGATTTCGCCGCGGAGCTTTTTCCAGATTAATTCGCTGCAGACGCCGCGGCTGTATAATTTGGCCATTGAAAAGGCGCAGCTGACGCCGGACGACTTGGTGATCGACGCCTACTCGGGCATTGGGACGATCGGCTTGAGCGTGGCTAAGCACGTGAAAAGCGTGCGCGGGGTCGAGATTGTGGAACCGGCTGTGGAAGACGCGAAGGAAAATGCGCGTTTGAACGGGATCACGAATGCGGAATACTTTGTCGGCAAGGCTGAAGAGCTGATGCCAAAGTGGGCGGAAAGCGGCTTGAAGCCGGATGTGATCTTTGTAGACCCGCCGCGCAAGGGGCTGGCGCCGGAATTTATTGAGGCGGCGGTGAAGACCGCTCCGAAGAAGGTTGTGTATGTGTCTTGCAACCCGGCGACGCTGGTGCGCGATTTGGCGTTGTTTAGGGATGCGGGTTATGAGTTTGACGAGATTGACCCGGTGGATATGTTCCCGCAGACGCCGCATGTTGAGAGCGTAACGGTCCTCGAACGTACAGAAAAATAGCCGATAAGCCGCGCTCTGACGGCATTTATAGGTGATTGAAAGTGTACTTTTTCCTTTCTGAACGATTGGAATTAGTACACTTTTTCTATTTGAAGCTGGCGGGTCGAGTGTTCTATGTCCTATTTCGATAGTCGAGTAGGCGAATGTCCAGTTTGGCAGGTCGTGTCGATTAGGGTAGTGGAAGTAGAGGTGAGCCTTGATATGGTAGCGTTTGTGGTATGTACGAATCGGTCAGTTTGGTACTAAGGATTGAGTTAACAAAAATAATATTGAATTTATGCTAATTCGGTTAAAATATCGAAAATTCGCAGGAGAGTTGTATACTCGACGTATATGACAAAAATTATTCTTTTTAAATACATATAGAATAAACATGATGATTACGAATGAAGGTGCTTTCATGAAAAATAAAATAAGTGATAAGAATATGTTCCAGAATTTTGAGATAAAGGCCTACTGGTTTCTTAATGACAATCAAAATTCCGGCTCTTACGGTTTTTTAAAATATAATGCTGGTCAGGATTCTGTATTCGAGATATCACCTGCTTTTTGTGATAAAACTGAACAATTTAATAGTCCATCACCATATGATATTTGTGGGATTTCTGAATATGGAGAAATTATCCGCGGAATTGGATACAGAGTAGGTAGTTCTTTTAATCATCCGGGATTAAGCATTGAAAAGATTCAATTCTTTGATTTAAAATAAAAAACGAAAGATGGCTCGAACCCCCGTCTTCGTTTAAAGAAAGGACCATCTTTCATGGATTATTCTCACGATCAATCATCGTAGTAAGGATGAACTCAATCATTTATTCGCGATTAAATGGACCCAGCTTCCCCAATCACTTCAAAAAGTTCAACGGACTCTCCGGAGGAATCGTAAAGAGATTATCACCAGCTTTAAATATGGTGACTACACGAATGGTCCAGTCGAAGGAACTAACAATAAGATCAAAGTTATTAAACGAACTGCTTATGGCTTTCGTAACTTCTTTAATTTTCGGGCTCAAATCCTGCTTGCCCTTCATAACTCATACTTTGCCATCAACTGGAAGAATAAAAGAACAGCTCATGTCCAATCTCAGACACGAGCTGTTTGAAAAGTTATTCAAATTTTTCTATCAGTACTTTTTGACGAAGAGCCATAAAAAAGAACTGCTCCATCAAAAGCAGTTCTTCATAATATTAGACAAATTATTGTGGAACAACATTAGTCGCTTGAGGTCCTCGATCGGCTTGTTCAACATCGTAACTAACTTTTTGCCCTTCCTCAAGACTCTTAAAACCGTTAGTTTTAATTGATGAAAAGTGTACGAATACATCTTTACCATCTGAACCAGAGATAAACCCATAGCCCTTATCAGCATTAAACCATTTTACAGTACCAGTTTGCATATATATATCCTCCTAGAAATCAAACCAAAGTAACCAAATTAAATTAACATCTAAGAAAATAATAGATAGCAAAAATGAATGATACTTATAACTTCCTGATGTGTTAATCTGAATAATTTTAACACTTTAATTCGCTGTATGCAACCCTAAATAATTCAAGCGCACAGTTTTTCATATGACTATAATGATGTCCAATCGAAGTTGCTCAGTGTGATAAATAATTGGGTAAGTTCCTCAAAAGAGTTACAGTTACTGGTGGATGACTATTTGTTAACGGTTAACTACAGGTCGGTAATTGAAAATGATCTTGTCAATTATACACAAGGCATTGAGTCGTATTTTAGAAATGAACGTCTTACTTTGAGGGATAAAATAAACAAATTTATTGAGAAATTGCCTGAATCCTATAGAGAACTATTATCTGAACACGTTGGAAATACAGATGATTGGATTGAAAAGCTTGTAAGCACAAGGGTATTCCTAACACACGGAGATAGAGAAAATATGGCGGTATCTAATCCTTATAAGTTAGTGCAGATGACAAAAATATTCGGCTTTATGGTTATAATCTTTATTTTACAAAAATTAGGGATAACCATTGATAAACCAAAGATACTTAATAAATTTAAGAATGTTTTAACTACTCATTACTATTAAGTAA
>CAJMMO010000003.1 GCA_905214545.1 uncultured bacterium | reverse complement strand
CCAAAGATACTTAATAAATTTAAGAATGTTTTAACTACTCATTACTATTAAGTAACACGAACTTACTGTAAATTAGGTTTAATAAAGATCAGAATGTTTAAAATAGCACCCAGCCAAAGTAGCTGAGTGCCGTACACCATAAATTTCACATGTTAACTCTAATTACTTCACCATCTTTGAACGTGAATTCCATGTAGCGTTGGAAGATGGTGATTTTTTCTACCAAGCGCCGAACCAATTGTTCATCAAAGTCAACTAAGCCATACTTGTGCAATTCGACTAATTTGTTGATTTCATCAAGGTTGTGTAGTTTGGCTTGTTGATTAGTTTCCCGACTCTGTACTTTTTCTTTTTGCTTTCGCAGGTCCATGATTTGCTGGGTTAGTGCGTCGCAGTCTTGATGCTGGTTAGCAGCCTGGATGAGCTTCATCTGTACCTCTTCCAACTGTTGGTCGATTTGATCAAGTGTTGGTCCTTTGGAGCTCACGATGACCTTCATGATGTTGGCTTTGATTTGTTTGTTGGCTAACTCATGCCCTTCAATGAGCTGGTTAAAAGCCTCAATAGTAGCTTCTTTTAGAAGGGGTTCTTTAACGTTTCGAATCATGCAGCGGCGACCAATTTTACTTCTCCTTATCCGACTGGCGCAGCGCCAGACTGCTACTTTTTCTGGTCGATACCACATGTTCCGTTGGAGAATATCACCGCATTTACCACAGAATAATTTTTGAGAGAAGCAATATTTGCCGTTCAGGCGTCTATGCTTACCGTTTTTAGTAGTGATTCCGTTACGTCGTTGTTTGATGATCTGCTGTACTTGCATGAAAACAGACTTGGGAATAATCGCCGGGTGATCATTCTCCACGTAATATTGTGGCATGATGCCTTCATTCTTCACTCGTTTTTTATTAAGAAAATCAACGGTGTAAGTCTTTTGTAAAAGGGCATCACCCATGTATTTTTCATTCTTTAGGATTTTAGCCACGCTGCTAGAGCGCCAATTTTTTGTCTTGCCACCAGTCAAAATACCATCGGCTTTGAGTGCATCTGCGATTTGTTTCATAGTCATCCCATTTAGGTAGCTATAGAAGATCCGTTTAATAACTTTGGCTTCTTCCGGTTCAATTACCAGGTTACCCTGAGTATCTTTGGTGTAGCCAAGGAAGTGATTGTGGTTGACGAATACCTTACCTTGTTGGTAACGGTGTTGAATACCCATTTTGACGTTTTGCGATAGGGACTCGCTTTCTTGTTGGGCGAGGGAAGCCATGATGGTAATCAGCACTTCACCCTTGGCGTCCATGGTGTTGATATTCTCTTTTTCAAAGAAGATTGCGACATTGATTGCTTTTAGGTCTCGGATATACTTCAGGCAATCAATAGTATTTCGTGCGAACCGGCTAATGGACTTGGTGACGATGAGGTCGATCTTACCTGCTTTACAGTCTGCAATCATTTTGTTGAACTGTTCTCGTTTTTTAGTATTCGTTCCAGAGATACCGTCATCGGCATAGATGCCCGCGTACTCCCAGGTAGGCTCTTTTTGAATTAATTCCTTATAGTGGGACACTTGAGTTTCATAAGAACTGGCTTGTTCATCATATTCGGTTGAAACTCGGCAGTAAGCAGCCACTCGTAATTGTTCAAATGACTGGGGACTTTGTTGATGATGAACGCTGTTTCCTCTTTGCTGGTGGGCAGGAATGATCCTAACTTTACCCATTTAAGTCACCTTCACTTTCGATAATGCTATACAAATATTCAGCTTGTTTCATTGGTTCGTTAAAGCGTTGCCTGATCATGCCACGATAAAAATGTTTATCAATGGTAGCCGTCTTGGACATCTTTTCATATAACTCCAATCCACATTGCAGTTTAAATACTACTTTGTTCGGGTTATTTACAACAATCTGTCGCACAAAATGTTGAAATAGTGTGTCACTAAAATCAGACAGTTTTTGATCCTGTTGGCACCAATGTAATAGGTCTCTCACGTCCTCAAAATTATTAGCTGAATCAGTATTATGAGCGTTAAGTTGCTTGATCTTTTTGCGACACTGGTAGGTATCCTGTTCGAGCTGAGCCGTTTGGTTTACGTAGATAGACTTATCTATCAGTCCTGATTGCATCAGTTCGGTTAACGTTTCAGCTTTATGGTTATTTGCTTTGATCCGTTCGGTTAAAGAATTTAGTCGACCGTGGGTGTCACTGTTAGCCTGCACTTGCAAGTTTTCTAACAGTGGTTGTAATAAGAACTTCCTGCTGTAAACGAGTTTATTCATCATATTACAGAAAGCCACTTCTAGACTTGCTTCGGGAACTGCCTTAATTGGGCATTGTTTAGCCGATTTTAGATGCCTTTGACAAGCCCAGCAGATCTTATTTGGGCGTGTTTGCCGCTTAAAAGTAGTTCCACAATTACCACAGATGATTTTTCCAGAAAATAGGTAGTGATGTTGATACTTATGGCTATCAGTTTCGATATGGCGTTTTTGAGCCGCTTCTTTAAGCAAAGCTTGAATCCGGTTAAAAGTTTCGTGGTTAACCAAACTAGGGTGATGGTCCTCAATTAAGTACTGGGTGAGTTCACCTTGGTTAAAATGACGGTGATATTGATCATCACGATAAGTCTTTTGACAGAGCATATCACCGGTGTAATTACTGTTTCGTAAGATGTTAATCACGGTGTTACTTCGCCATTGTCCACCACGCTTTGTTGGTATGTGTTTATGACTCAATCCTTTAGCAATTTGACTAGCTGACATTCCCTTTGAAAATTGTTGAAAGATTTCTCGCACAATCCTGGCTTCAGCCCGATTGATGACTAAGTTGCCATCTTCAATTGAATATCCGTAGGGGGCTGAAGATACTCGAAATTTGCCACTAGCGAAACGTTGCCTGATTGCCCAGCGTAAATTTCCTGCGGAGGAATGAGATTCATCCTGAGCGATACTGCTGAGAATCGATAGAAATAATTCGCTAGCCATTGCTCCAGTATTGATGTGTTCCTTTTCAAAGATAATTGGAATGTTCAACTGCTGCAGTTCTCGAACTATTTGTAAACAGTCGGTTGTATTCCGTGATAAGCGGCTGATCGACTTGGTAATTACGAGGTCAATTCGGTGATTATGACAATCAGCTAGTAATTCTTTTAAGGCATCACGCTTCGTCAATTTGGTACCCGAGATTCCTTCATCGTAATAGATCTTAGCTAACTGCCAGTTTGGTTGATTGCTAATGTATTTTTGATAGTGTTCACGCTGATTCTCAAGACTTTCAAGTTGTTCAACGTTGTCAGTTGAAACTCGACAATAGGCCGCTACACGGAGTTGCTTGGCATCACGATGGTAGCTTTGAATTTTAGTAATGGTCGACATGACAATCCTCCTTTCGTCAGTGTGGTATGTTAGCTCTAGAACCTTGATGTATCAATATTTCCAGGTCCTAATAATGGTAGAAATGATTGTTTATTTAGAGTATCTATTTCATTAAATTCAGTAGTCGAAATTAGTCCCTTGTTGAGTAGACTTTGAATAATTTGTTTTGATTGTTGATAATGCAAATCATTCATTAATTGCTCTGAGCTAATATTCTTACTTGTTATTAGTGGTTGATGGGTTACTGGTTGTACTTTCTTCACCATGTTTAATTACCTCCACTAATAAGCCAGAACAAGCGTAAAAGTAAACCATGGCAAAAGAAAAAAGCCTGCAGACCGGAGTCCACAGGCATAAATCAGAGTAATTGATTGACACGTTTTTGAATTTGAATTGGATCATAGCCAGCTTGTTTCAAATGGAGAATTCGCTCATTACCATTTCCCCAGAAACCATGGATAACTTCACGTGCAATTTGGTCAACTGACTTACGATTCAATAGTTGGTTAACTTTTTCCTGCACCACCGCGTAGTCGTAACCGGCAGCAGTTAATCGTCGTTGACGGTCGGCACCGTTACCCCATTGGCCATTCAATACTTCAACGGCTAGTTCATCAGGATCTTTTCTGGTGACTAGTTGCTTTTTATTAATAACTGCTGCGTAATCAATGTAGGCATAATCAAGGTCACAGTTACCACTGACACCTGGAATCGAACCAGTTGAAGAATGTTGCCAGATTCCATAGTTGCCACTATAGTTACAACGTGATCCATATTCGGCTATCCAGATGGCATAACGCTGAGCAACAGCGGTGGATATATAATTCTGCAATGGCGATCGAGAAATATACAGTCCCGCATAGCAACTATTCTGTTCCAAAACACTACAGAAACTTTTTACTAAGCTATCACAAAAGTTGCGTCCATTAGCAAATTGCCACTTTTCTTCTAGATTGAAGTAGATTGGATAATCAAGGTGACGATTACCAAGGACGGTTAAGCAAGCCCGTGCTTCGTTAGCTGCGTCAGCTGGTGAAACAGCGTAAGAGTACCAATAGGCACCAACTTGTAAACCAGCCGCTTTTTCCTGTGTGTAGTGTTCAGCAAAATAATTATCTGCTTGGCTAGCAGAGCGACCATAGCCAGCTCGAATTAGGACGAATTTTATGCCACTAGCTTTAACTGCATTAAAGTCTACGTGGCCTTGCCATTCAGAAATATCAATTCCGGGAATCATTGCTTGTCACCATCCTTGTTGTGAAGTTGTTGAAGGACATTTTTTAATTTATCAGGCACTGGTAATCCTAATCGACTTGTATTTTCTAACAGCGAAATACCTTCATTAGAAATGTAGAAGAAAATAGTAGCAGTGCGGATAGCAGAACCGTTCTTTAATAGGTAAATATCAAGGCAGTGTGCAATGCCAACCAACAGTAGAATTAGCACTTTGCGAGTAAGCCCGCGAAAACCAATCTCACTGGATAATTTATGCTCATTAACTGCGCAAAGGACTCCAGTGATGTAGTCCACGACCATAAAAATCAGGAGAACATATAAGAAACCGTCGAGTCCTCCTAGGAACCAACCAAGAAAGGCACCAATTGCGCCAAAACAAGTATTAATTATTGTTAAACTAGTTGTCTTCATTCGGATTATCAACTCCTCTCGAATATTCAGCCTTGATCTCCATATACTCGTGGTTATACTTGACGTCATCAATAAAACCAATGTTATAGCCATGGCCTTCAAACCAAATGTTGGTTTCTTCGTCAACATCATCGCGATATCGTATAATAAAGGACAATTGTTTTTCCAACTTCACACTAACCGCCGTGTAATACTCTTGACCGTGCAGGGCAGAAACTTTTGCCCAGACATCGCCCAGGCGAACATCCTTGTACATCGACATTCCAGTATTAGGATTTTCGCCGACATATTTCTTTTTCGTCAGCGTAATGCGGCGATCTAGCTCACCAATATCAGCAATCTTACTGATACGTTCGTTTTGCTGTTGCATTAAAATTCCTCCTTCCGGTAAGGGGACAAGATGGCCCGAAGAAATTTAATCATGGCATCAAAATCAGCTGTTTCCCGATATTCATAAAGGTAAGCCACTGTATAGAGAATGGCGGTATGAATATCATCAGGGAGGGGATCAAACGCTGATAGTGGTTGGCGAAGCACATTCTCGACCGTAGCTGTTGCCGATCCAATCAACTTTGTGATGAGGTCATCCTCAACAGTGTTATCTACCCTCAGGTAGGCTTTTGTTTCGGCCAAAGTAATAGTAGCCACATTTCATCAATCCTTTCTACTTAGCAGCCATTGCGAGCGTCTTGATTGCTTCAGGGAGAATGACTTTGCCATCAACTCGTTGTGAGCCTAAGAAGCCAACTTGACCAGTTACGGCGTAAAGCTCATTAAGACGTTTAAAGGTTCGACCTTGACGATCAGCAATCCAATAGTAATTGAAATCACCGAAAAGCACCGGCTTATTGGCGGCAGCCAATGTCGGCATGAATGGGCTAGTGTAAACCGGACAGTTAAGAATTCGGTCTGGTTGGCCCGCCTGAACGGAAGGTTGCCAAATGTACTGGTCATTCTTATCCTTCATCTTGCGGATGGCCTTCACAGTGTCATCGTTCATCAAAAAGACAGCATTTTGACGGTATGGCGCCTTTAAGGAATAGAAGAGATCGATTAAATCATCAAAAGTTAACGTATCGGCCTTAGTAGCTGTGGATCCGGCTGAAGCACCATTAGTGTCAGTTAAGATGCCAGTAGGTTGACCAGTACCGGTACCGGTTAAAAAGGCTTGTTCTTCGGCATTACCGAGTCGGCGGCCAAATTCATCAGAGAGATAGGACATCAAATCAAATGCGGAATCGTTTAGTAATTCTTCCGACACTTTGATTAGGGTTCCTAACTTATGGGCGCCTAGTGACACCTGACTAAATTGCGTGTTGGACTCTGTGTAGGCTGCTTCTTCTTCAAGCCAAGCAGCTGTTCCTTCGCTGGCAACAACCGGAATCTTGTGTTCACCGCTGTTGGTTTGGATGACATGGCTGATGGTTCGTAGGACATTTGCTTCTTGCAACTTTTGGATAAGTTGGTTTTCAAATTCGTCGGGCACTAGGAAGCCACCATCTGGATCCGTACCTTCTTTCAGTGCATCAACGACCGCATGACCACGCATCATTTGCCAGAAGTTTTGCGCATAAGCGTCTTGACTCTTCGGTAGTTTTCCAGCGGTTGGGGAATTAGTAAGGGCCTTACTGGTGGGCTGATTGAGTTCTGCTTCAATTTTGGCTTGCTTATGGAGCCGATCAATTTCCTTCCCGAGATTAACCACGTCTTGTTCCATCTTTTCATACTTGGCATTATCTTCAGCTGATAGTACATCAGATTGCTTTTGCTTTTCATCGAGAAAATCCTTAGCTTGTTTCCAAATACGGGCACGTTTTTCTTGCAATTCGGTAATCTTAGTCATAGAGAAAATCCTCCTTGAAATTTAGTGTGATAACAAAGAAAGCCGCTTTTGTAGCGACTTTACAGAGATAGTATTTTGGCTTGTTCGTTTGAGTTTATTGAGGACAACGAGATCCGATTGCTTATCCGAATAGGAATAACAATCTGTGGGCTGGTGATCGTCACCTAGCATTTGGTCAGCGAAGCCTAACTCGATGGCCTTGTTAACGTTCATCCAGGTTTCGTCATCCATCATGGCTGAAATCTTCTCGCGGGGTAGGTTTGTTTTCAGTTCGTAAGCATTGATAATGGCTTCTTTAGTTTCCACTAGCATTTGAGCTGCGTGATCGAGATCCTTTTCTTGGCCACCAACAATGGTTAAGGGATTGTGGATCATCAGCATAGCAGAAGGAGCCATCGAAACGGTCGTCCCTGCCATGGCAATGACTGAAGCTGCCGAAGCCGCAATTCCTGAGATTTTGACGTTGACGTCATTTGGATAATTCATCAACATCGTGTAGATTTGACTGGCAGCGGTGCAGTCGCCACCGGGTGAGTTAAGCCAGAGATCGATTGGTCCTTGGCTTTCATTAAGTTCATCTTGGAATACTTGTGGCGAAACATCGTCATGAATCCAGCTATCGGGAGCAATTACCCCAGAAATAGCTAGCTGACGCTGATCGCCATCTTGATTCCAGTTCCAGAAGCGTTTCAAGATTGATCATCCTCACTTTCTGTGTTCTTATTTGCAGATTGCTTTTGATAGAAGTTACCAGCTTGGTTGAGTGGTAGCATATTACCATTTACCAAGTATTCGTCACCGCCTTCATTAGTAGGGATGCGGTTAAGATCTTCAAGTTCCCGAATATCATTTGCAGACAACCAACCATTTTGGCGCCCAATTGCGTAACCATTCATGCGGCTTTCGTAATCACCGCGCAGCAGGCCATCAACGTTGAATTTGATGAAGTATTTCTGCTGGTCGTCAGGTGAAAGTAATTGCTGGTTCATCGCTTGTTCCCAACGGACACACCAAGGGTTCAGGGTGTACTTTACGAATTCTAGTGATTGCTGCTCAATATTTGAGAAAGTTGAACGGTCTAGGTCACCAACCATATGCGGTGGAACACGAAAAATTCTGGCAATTTCGTCGAGTTGGAATTTTCGGGTATCAAGAAATTGCGCTTGGTCAGGTGGAATGGAAAGCTGGTGAAAAGTCATTCCTTCCTCCAAGACAGCAATGCTGTGATTATTAGATCCCGAAAATTGTGACTGCCAACTTTTCCGAAGTCGTTCAGGGTCTTTGACTACATTAGGATGCTCGAGAACACCACCAGGTGTGGCATCATTTTTGAAGAAGGTGGCTCCATATTGTTCGGCGGCCATAGATAATCCAATCGCATTCTTAGCCATAGCAATAGGGCTGTAGCCGATCAAACCATCAAATCCTAACCCTGCGATATGAAGGACTTCATCGGACAAGAGAATTACTTGCTTCGATTTATTTTTTGCCTGGTAATCATCGTAGTTGCGAGTATAGGTGTAGTAGATTTCACCGTTGGCAGCACGGTTAACGTCCATTCGATCAGGCATCAAAGGATAGAGCCCAGTGATCCCGCCTTGACCGTTTCGAATGATTTGTGCATAGGCGTTACCCCACAGCAATAAATGGTTCATCATGGTTTCACGAAAGATAAAACTGGTCATTTCTGGATTTGGCGCATCATGAAGCAAAAAATAAAGCGGGTGGTTAATTGCTCGCTGTTTACCACCATCGCTGGTGTATTGATAAATGTGGAGTGGCAGTTCAGCTAATCCTTCAGCCAAGACTCGCACACAAGCATAAACTGCTGTATTCTGCATTGCGGTGCGTTCGGTCACATTTTGGCCAGCCATCGAACTGCCGAAGAAAAATGACATGGTGCTGGATAGGGTATTTTTGGGTGAAGCTTTATTAGTATGGAACAATTTATTAAATAGACTCATGGCATCAACTCCTTTCAGTTTTTCGTAATTACAACATTAATAGACCTCGACCATCATAAACAGAGTCACCATTATCCTCATTTCGGATAGCACGATCCAGTCCCATAATGGTGGCCACTACACCATCAATTTTTTCAGTTGACTTAGCTTTGTCAGGTTTAATATTCCCAGCTGGGTCAGTGCGGATATAGATATTATCCATCATCCAACGCAAGACCGGATGACCACCATGAGCGATCTTCTTTTCCAGAGTTAATCGCATTAGTTCTTTAGTTGGAGGCGTCATGTCCTTAAATCCCTGGCCAAACGGGACCACGGTGAATCCCATACCTTCAAGATTTTGAACCATTTCGACAGCTCCCCACCGGTCGAAGGCAATTTCACGGATGTGATATTTCTTTCCCAGATCATCAATAAAGTGTTCGATGAATCCGTAGTGAACTACATTACCTTCCGTGGTTTGCAGGTAACCTTGCTGCTTCCAAATATCGTAAGGAACATGATCACGCCGAACTCGTAAGTCAACATTATCTTCGGGAATCCACAAATAGGGTAGAAGGGTATAACCTTCAGAATCATCCCTTGGTGGAAACACTAGAACAAAATCAGTGATATCAGTAGTCGACGACAGGTCGAGTCCACCGTAACAATCTCGTCCCCGTAGTTCATTAGGATCAACTGGGAAAGCACAAGCATCCCATTTATCCATCGGCATCCATCGGACATCTTGTTTAACCCACTGATTTAAACGGAGTTGACGGAAGGTGTTTTCTTCAGCAGGATTTTCTTTGGCTGAATTATAGGCATCTTTCACTTTTTCCATTTTGACCGTAATTCCTAAAGAAGGATTGGCCTTTTTCCAAACTTCTGGACTCGACCAATCTTCATCACGTCCGGCGCCGTAAATTACCGGATAAAAACGGGGATCATGTTTACGGCCCTCCATGATGTCGATTGCTTTTTGATGAACCTGGTAACAGATAGAGTGTTCATCATTACCAGCAGTGGTTATTAGAAAGTAAAGGGGCTGTGTTCTGGCATCCCCCGAACCTTTCGTCATGACGTCGTATAGTTTCCGGTTCGGTTGGGTATGAAGTTCATCAAAAATTACTCCTGACACGTTGAAACCGTGCTTGGAATAAGCATCGGCAGATAGGACTTGATAGAAACTATTAGTTGGCTCATAGATCAGCCGTTTTTGGGAAGCGAGGATCTTACAACGCTTTTTTAAGGCTGGGTTCATCCGCACCATATCAGCGGCGACGTCAAAAACAATCGCGGCCTGTTGACGGTCAGCAGCACAACCATAAACCTCTGCTCGTTCTTCACCATCGGCACAGCAGAGTAACAAAGCGATGGCGGCAGCTAGTTCTGATTTACCTTGCTTCTTTGGGATTTCTACATAGGCAGTATTGAATTGACGATACCCATCAGGTTTTAAGATGCCAAAAATGTCGCGAATAATTTTTTCCTGCCAGTCAATGAGGCCAAAAGGCTTACCCGCCCAGGTTCCCTTGGTATGGCATAGGCATTCGATAAATGAAACTGCAAAATCAGCTGCGTCTTTGTTATAAGTAGAGTCCTTGGCCATGAACCTAGTTGGCTTGTAATCTTTTAGTTTTCGCAAGAGGGCATCACATCCTTTCAGTTGTACTAAAAAAGCACTGAGTGTTAACTCAATGCTTGATTGATGATTAATTAAACTTGCCAGTTAATATCAAATTTACGTATCCGGCGCGGTCAGTATTCAAGTAATCGATTAAGTCATGGCAGTTATAGTAGTATGCCAGTCTTTTGACATTTTCCACATCAAACATATTGGCTTCACCAGTGTTGCGGATTTTTAAGACCTGCTGGCGGATTCGGTTACGTTTAGCTAATTCGTCCTTAATTCGATTCATGATTAGTCCCCCTGGTTCTTAAAAGCAGCTGATCCAGTTAAGTTGTGTAACAATACTTTCCGTTGGTCTTTAAACTTGGGACCGATAAATCCTAGGCGTAGCAGGAAACAGCGGAAAGCATATTTTTCATTACTCTCTTCGTGTGGTTCTGACATGATTCGCTGGTGGCTGATGGCATATTGGACCAGCTTGTCGACAAATTGTTGATAAGCCAAAGCATCGTCAAGTTTCACTTCTTTAAACCAATCGAAGGATACCTGTTTTTCATCGACGTTTAAGGGGAGGGCTTCCAGCTGGCAAGCATCCTTAATTAACTGCCCCTTAGCCCAGATTAGGTGGCGCAGGTTATCAAGAGCCTGATCTGTAAACTTATCTCGCTGGTAGGCTAGGTTCAACTTGATTATTTCAGTAGGGTGGAAGCCTTGCTGTTCAAGATAATCGAGTAAATTGGCCGGGATCTCATCCGGGGATGTTAGGACTCCATCTTTGTTAACAGTGTACTTGCCAATCTGATAAGCGTAGGTAGGTGTGTATTGATATTCGGCCTTTCGATGAGTATAGTCAGCCAGCTTCGTCACCAATTCTTTTCGTTGCTGGCCGTGTACATTAAATTTAATTTCCATCTTCTGTACCTCCTTGTTTGATCACTGTATACATCACTCTAAAGGGTACAGATAGCAAGGAACTTCGACGATTTAAGCCGGCTTTTTTACTTTGCTGTAAAGAATAGTTTTACCATTTCTTTCCACACTAACGTTTTTGCTTGAACCAACCTGTTCAATATAACGTTGCACAATCACATCGCAATATTTAGGATCGAGTTCCATCATGTAACAAATCCGATTAGTTTGCTCGCATGCAATCAGAGTTGAACCGGAACCACCGAATGGATCGAGAACGGTACAGTTGGACATGGTGGAATTCATGATTGGATAGGCTAGTAGTGGGATTGGTTTCATCGTTGGGTGTTCCTTACTCTGCTTTGGACGATCAAATTCCCAAATGGTGGATTCCTTTCGCCCGGTGTACCATTCGTGTTTGCCATCTTTCTTCCATCCATAGAGTACGGGTTCATGTTGCCACTGATAGGGGGAGCGACCAAGTACTAATGATTGCTTCTTCCAGATACAGCAACCGGATAAATAAAAACCAGCATCTTGGAAAGCACGGCGGAAGTTAAGGCCTTCCGTATCGGCGTGAAATACATAGATGCTGGCATCGTTAGCCATTGCTTGATTCATATTTTGAAAAGCAGCAAGCAGAAACTGGTAGAACTTGTCATCGGCTTGATGATCATTCTTGATCTTGCCAGCTTTGCTAGAGTAATCGACATTGTATGGAGGATCGGTTAATACTAGGTTGACCTTATGATCACCCAGTAATTTCTGGTAGCTTTCTGTTTTAGTAGCGTCACCACATAATAAAGTGTGTTTACCTAAGTGCCATAAGTCACCAGGCTTTGAAAAGGTCGGTTTATCCAATTCGCTATCAACGTCAAAATCATCATCATGCGTATCGTCAGCGGTGCTAAGAAGGTCTGAGATCTCATTCTCGTCAAAGCCAGTTAAGGAAACATCCAAGTCGCTGGCTTGTAAGTCAGTCATTAGCAAGGCCAACTTGTCTTTATCCCAATCACCGCTGATTTTATTGAGGGCAACGTTGAGAGCTTTTTCTTTGTCTTCATTTAAATTAACGACAACACACTCGGCTTCTTTGATCCCTTCATCCTGGAGAATCTTTAACCGCTGGTGTCCGCCAACCACGCGACCAGTTTGCTGGTTCCAGATGATTGGATCAACGTAGCCGAATTCTTTCATTGAGTGTTTTAGCTTTTCGTAGTCAGGATCACCTGGCTTTAAGTCTTTTCGTGGATTGTAGTCCGTGGGGATGAGGTCCGTTATTTGCTTCTTAACAAATTTCATTAGTTCATTCCTTTCCGGCTTCGCAAAAGCCGTTCCATGACGTCATCTTGTGGTGTAGATCCTTGATAGGCGGTTGCGTTGTTTTCCTTAACCACTTGAAAAATTTGAAACCATAACTGACTTGATTGCTTCATGTAATCGCGGCTCATTGACACATAGGGTGATGCAATCGCGTTCCCAGTGGTGGGGTGGCGAGCAAGGAAGCCAAATTTAGAGATACATTCCTCACATTGAATCCACCGGCTAACACTAACCGCATATTGTTCGATCAGCTGGGTGTTTACTAGTTTTTCACACCCCCGTTCCACTAGCCACTCCCACGTTTCCTTGAAGATATCAGCAGCATCAAACTCTAAACCATTTTTCTGCTTGGCTTTGAGGTACTTCTTCACTGGCGGCATAACGTGCCCTTTAAGATTAGTTGGAGTAGGCAAGTCGATTACAGTTGCTTCCTGGCCAGCTTCGAGCTTATCGTGAAGTGATTTAGATTTACGGCCGGCTCCGACCCGAGCCCCGCCACGATTTGTACCATCTTTAGCCAAATCTCTCCCTCCTTCCGGCAGGGGTTAATACCCTGTTTGATTTCAATTTTTTGTACACGGAGGCCCAGGCCCGCTCCCGCGCAAAAATTTTTTAAGGATTCGATGGCCCCCTCCGTTGTTTAGTAATGATATTGACGTGGTGCTTTGTGCCAACGATCATCCATCTGAGCGGTGATGCGGGAATGACATGGTTTGCATAATGCCATCAGGTTTTTGAACTCGTTGGTGCCACCGTGCTCTAAGGGCAGAACGTGATGGACTTCGGTAGCCTTGGTATACCTTCCTTGGCTCAGGCACATCTCACAAAAGGGATGGTGGAGCAAGTAGCGTTGTCTAATCTTTGGCCAGCCACGATGGTATCGCGGTCGACTACGCTTTGGTCGTTGGTAACGATTGTAGTGAGAGCTGGCTTGCTTGGCGTGCACGTCACAATAAGTGTTGTGGGTTAGTCGCGGGCAGCCAGGGTAACGACAGGGTTTCTTGGGTGAGTAAGGCATGACACTCCTCCTTTCTGAGGGCATAAGAAAAGCCCAGCAGTTCTAAGCTGCCAGGCTTCAGTGTTATAAAGCAAATGCCTTATCTTAATTTTCTACACTATCATCGTAACATGGATAAGCTGATTGTTTGTTCTGCGTTTTACCTTTCTAATGGTGGGATCCATAAAGCAAAAGGGTAAGGTGGTCGAGTGCTTTGTTCTTTCGATTATAAGCAGTGGTTTTCGCAATGAAGTACTTGTCCATCACGATGGTTAGTCCCTCGTTCATTGACTGGTTTGGAGTGCGATAGCAAGCATCCAAGACGAAACGTTCATCCTCAGAGAGTTCTTTCCAGGCTGGTTCGAACCACTTGAAGTAAAGGCGAGCTTGCTGGTAACGTTCGTTCAGTTTACTTGTTTCAGTGATACCGTGTAACAAACGATGCTCGGTTGGGTTATCCTTGTTGCTGGCACCTGGAGCGTAGCCGTAGCGCGGTGAACTAACACCGACCATCCGTTCCTTATAGGTCTTTAACTCATCGTGATAAGAATCGACGATGAACTTCATTCCATCGTAATCTTTCAGAGCGTTGACGGTCGCACGCCGCTTATCTAAATAGTTCCACATGATACTCATACCATGACACTTCCTTTCAAGTTAGCTTTGACCGCGTTGATCAATGCCGTTTGAGTTTTATCTTTACGCTTCAACGCTGCCAAAATGTTTTCATCGATGGTGCCTTGGGTAACCAGGTGGTAAATCACTACCGGCCGTTGTTGACCTTGTCGCCAGAGGCGGGCATTAGTTTGCTGGTAAAGTTCCAGGCTCCAAGTTATTCCATACCAAATCAAAGTAGCACCACCATCTTGCAGGTTAAGACCGTGGCCAGCGGAAGCCGGATGAATCAAGGCCAAAGGAATCCTGCCATTGTTCCAATCTTGAATATCACGAGATGTTTTAATTTCACGCACCTTGAAACGATGCTTGATTTGTACCAGGTCATGTTTGAACCAGTAGGCAACAAGCACTGGTTTACCATTAGTAGCTTCTATTAAGTCCTCCAGGGCATCAAGTTTATGTTGATGAATTTGGACGATTTGCTGTTGATCATCATAGACACAGCCGTTTGCCATTTGACAAAGCTTATTTGATAAACTGGCAGCGTTCAGTGCATCGATCTGCTTACCTTGGGTTGACACTACCAGTTGAGCATTGAGCTCATCATAAATAGCTTGTTCGCTATTACTCATCTTCACTGGGACAGTATTCATAGTTAACGGTGGTAAATTTAAGTAATCCTGTGACTTCATGGAGATGGTGATGTCATCAATGGCCCGGTAAATACTCTGCTCAGCACCCGGCTTTGGCTTGTAAGTGAAGACTTGATGCATATTGCGCTTGTCGGGATCAAAGTAATTAGCTCGGTAGTAAGAAATGAAGCGGCCAAGTCTCTTTCCCATGTCCAGCACTCGGAATTCCGCCCACAGATCCATCAAGCCATTAGACGACGGTGTACCTGTTAAGCCAACCACGCGTTTAATCAGAGGTCGTACTCGTTTGAGGGCTTTGAAGCGTTGTGAGCGGTAAGACTTAAAACTAGAGAGTTCATCGATCACCAACATGTCGTAGTCAAAGGAATTACCAGAGGACTCGATTAGCCACTTTAAGTTTTCCCGATTAATAATGTAAATGTCAACGTTTTGTTGCAGAGCTTTAATGCGTTGTATTTTGGGACCTGTAACGACCGAATAGGTGAGGTCCTTTAAGTGATCCCACTTATTTATTTCTTCAGGCCAGGTTTGTTTAGCAACTCTTAGTGGGGCTACAACTAAGACCCGGTGAACCTTTTCTTCCTGGATGAGCTGCTTGATAGCCGTCAGAGTAATAACGCTTTTACCTAGACCCATGTCGAGCAGAATGGCAGCAACTGGGTGATCCAGGATAAACTGAGTGGCGTATTGTTGATATTCATGCGGCTTGTATCGCATCGAGCATTCCTCCAATCTGATCTAATTGGTCGCAGACAAAAACTTGAAAGCCAAGTTGTTTTAACTGGTTGAGTCTTTGCACTTGTAACGGGCGGGTATGTTTACCAGGAGCCTTCATCTCCACAAAACCCATGTGACCATCAGGCAGGAGGACCAATCGATCAGGTACTCCGGCCATCGATGGCGAAACAAACTTCAAGCATAATCCACCCCGTTTTTGAGTTGCTTTAACAAATGCTGACTCGATTCGTTTTTCTAACATTCTTTTATCCTTTCTAAACATTGATGCATCAAGCTTTAACGATCATTAAGTGTAGGTCGTGACGCTTGATTACATACTCTTCTCTATGTCTTTTTTCTTCTTATTTATTTCCTATATACAAGTAATGAAATAGACTTACATGACCTACACTAACCAGCTTCAAATACTGGCAAATAAGGATTCTTGATGATGAATTGGTGTAAGTCGCGTGCTAGTCGAGAAATTCATCAGCTTTAATGCGTAAACCGCTAACAAAGCTGCCTGAATTTTTACGAGTTCGCTTAAAGCCAGCATTCTTAAGGGCAGTATAAAAGTCTGACGTGCTGCGAATATATTCACCGATACTTTGACAATATTCGCGATAGTTTTGATAAAGGTTACCTGATTTCTCTTCATAGTTTGGATCTAATTGACACTTTTCATTGAGAAAATGACCGAGCCAATCATTATCAGCTTGGTAGGCTTCCACCGCTTTCACTACCGCAGGCGGAGTGCTTAACTGGTAATTTTGCTGAATGATCCGCTGGGCGCCCTCGATAATCCACTGCAAAACAGCCGGACCAGCATTTTCGGTTAAGTGCTGGGTATAGTTTTTAATATCTTGTCGTTTAGTAATCTTGGCCTTAAAGGGGATCACGATTAGGCGGCGCCAGATACCTTCATCGTTGCCACCGACATGGGGCAGGTAGTTAGTATAAAGAACCATCGTATGGCTCGGAGTAAACGAGAACGGCTTCATGTATTTCTTTTCGGCATAGATTTCATCGGTTGAACAGAGTTGCTTAATAATCGAAGTGTTCAGGCGTTTACCTTCTTCCAATTCCGCGGAGATGATCAGTCGTTTACCTTTAACTTCGGCCATTTCTGGTTTGACATTGCGGCGGACCCCGGTGGTCAAGGCATCGGCAGAAAGGTGGCCGGTGTAAGTGCCGAGCACATTGGCAATCGTATTCCAGAAGGTCGATTTTCCGTTGCGTCCATCCCCATAGGCGATAATTAAGGCTTCCAAATAAACTTGACCGATAGCAACAAGTCCCACAATTTCTTGGACATAATTGATTAACTCTTGATCATTACAAAAGAACGTGTTCAACGCTTCCTGCCAGAGCTCCTTACCTTTGTCTCCGGGGATGCAAGAGGTGGACTTAGTAATTAATTCACTGGCCTTGATGTCTTGTTGGCCATGCATCCCTTTTTGCAGGTTATAAGGACCAGCGGGGGTGTTTAACAAAAATGGATCGGCATCAAACTCACTGATTTTCTTATTGATCTTGGGCCGAGCATTGACTAACACTCCGCTAATGCCATGCGTGCTGCGTTCCTTTAATACAAAGGCTTCATATTCTTTGGCTGCTTCAAATTCGTTTAAGGCTTTTAATTGCTCATCACTAAAGGTGCGCCGGGCCTTGGTTTTACCCATAGCTTGTAAGCCCTGTGCCACACCATTTTGCTTGATGATCCTCGCAGCCTTAGCAATCCGTAACTGGGTATCGGCGAGTTGCTTATCAGTGAAGCGTTGCACTTCACCTAAGGCTAATGGTTCAGACTCTTGCCAAACCTTGCCGTCAAACCACATAAAGCCGGATTGATTGGTGTAACAGACTCGCTGATGACAATTTTTGACAAAAACATAGGCTTCACCAGTGTCAGAGTAATCTTGAGGTTGCAGATCATCATTTGGCTGGTTGTACTCTTCAGGTGGCACGTAGCCTTTTTGGTTAGCCATCCGCTGGCCAAATTTCAGGGCGCTGTGCCAGATATTTGTCAGTTCTTGATTGCCTAACGGTGGATCACATTTGGCCGCTTCTCCTTTAAATGCTTGTCGAGCTTCAGCGGTATCACCTAAGCGCATTACTAAACGGCCAGCAAAGTGGGAGAGAGTTGCATTGCGTTTTCCTTCGGGGATGCCACCAATTTTTTGCTGGTCAAAGAAGCGCTGGGCCATCATGAATTGGTCGATCGTTTGGCTGCCTTCATGCCAGATAACTTTAGTGGTAGCAACACCAAACACGAAGCGGGCTGTATCCAAGGCGTTGTCATCAAAATAAGGAAAGTAAGCTTGAATTTCGTGCTTTAATTCAGCATAGGTTTTAGCATCCGTAATCTCAGTAATCGGAAAGTAGACGTGAAACTTAGGCCGGGGTGCTTTATGGTGCTTGGCCTTCATATTGTTTCGCGAGAAAGTAATGGCGTAGGAAACATCATCGAAATAGTTAGCAATGTTTGCAGGCTTGATCCAAGTAGTCGGATCGTCAGAATGATCGTTATCGCAGTCCATGATCAGGCAGTCAGCTTTGATGAAGTTTGCAATAGCGCGTTGGTTATTTTTAAATTGACCGCAGACATGGTCATAATGGGCAGCCTGTTCTAATTCCTGTGCGTTAGTGATAGTTTGTTGATGAGGATAGATCGTGTTGCTAGCCTGACCGGAATTAACTGCCGTCGATAAAGTAAAATGCATCTTTAGTTGGCCTCCATTTCGTTATTAAAGTAGCGGATATTTTTATTTTTACGTTTGGCTAAGCGGATGAAGTAGCGCATATCATGTGTTGGCTTACCAAATGACCAGGCTTCGGCGCATTTAGTTAGTAGCACAATGTTAATAAAGGCGGCTACTTGAAATTCTCGCGAATGGTGCAGGTTAATAAATTGAGGTAGGTAAAGCTGTGGACAAACGGGGATGCCACCATGTTGATAGACAAAACGGCAGTTGGAGCGCACTGTCCTGATACTTTCGGCATCGCTCTTTACTACTTCTGTAAACGGCGCAATGACAAAGATCATTGGTCGGTAGTGTGGATTCGGTTTGTCTTGGCGCAGCTTGGTAATTGCTATAGTTGCTTCTGACATAGATTCAGATCCTTTCATTAAATTAGAGAACTAGAAAAGCCCTCACCAATAAGCCAGATGAGGGCAGAAAGTAAACCATTAAAATTAATCTTTTTTGTAAAAGTCGCTAACAAAACCAGCAGCGTTGAGGATTAAACCATTGGCCCAGTCGGGAACCTTGGTCATGAGCTGAACCATGGTGTCAAGTGACCGATTGAAAGGGGCGTCAATTACGGCTTCATCGTGAATATGCATTACCACCGTATTCCCAGTAGCTTCTAAACGGCGCATGGCTTCAGCTAAGAGATCACGACTAGTTGCTTGGACAATGTTTTCTACCAGCTTGGCCCCATAGGTTTCAATTCGATCCCATTTTTTCACGGTGTTGATCCCCATGAAGGTAATCGATTCAGAACCAAACCGGTTAATGCCAATTTTAGGTTGGGGGTAGCAAAGATAACGTCCCGACCGTAAACGAAGAAACATGCAGCCACTCCGGTAAATAAACTTCATTCCGTGGGTAGTTTGCGGGAGGTGCGTTTTAATACATTCTTTAGCTGCTTTATCAACGTCCCACCAAAACTGCACAATGTGAGGACTAGCATTACGCCACATTTGAACCAGTGGTGGTAATTCATTATCGGTTAGGCCAAGTTTAGTGGCACCCATGGCTTTGAGCGCACCAATAGAACCGCCATAGCCCAGGGCAAGTTCCGCAATTTTACCTTTTTGCCGGAGTTTGCCGTTGACTCCATGTTTAACAACAGGGACGCCAAACATCTGACTAGCGGATGCACAGTAGATATCTTCATTATTAGCAAAGGCCTCTTGTCGCCATTTTTCATTAGATAGCCAGGCAATCACTCGTGCTTCAACAGCTGAAAAATCGGCTACGTAGAAATGGTGACCTTCACTGGGGACGAAGGCAGTCCGAATTAATTGGGATAAGACATAGGGCACCGAATTATAAAGCATTGCAAGTGCTGGTACGTTGCCTTGCTTAACTAGTTCGCGAGCTTCTTCGAGGTCTGGCATCGAATTACGGGGAAGGTTTTGAACCTGGACTAAGCGACCAGCCCATCGACCCGTCCGGTTAGCACCATAAAATTGTAAAAGACCATGGACACGACCATCTTGGCACATAGCTTTCTGCATAGCCTGATACTTTTTGATACTTGATTTAGATAACAACTGGCGGAGAGCTAATATTTGATGGACCGTGCCGGTAGTGGTTTGTAATAGCTGTGCCACTGATGCTTTGGATAGTGAATTAGTTTTAATACCTTGCTGCTGGAGCCAGTCTTTTAGCTGTAATGGAGAGTTAGGATTTGCTAGACCTGTTAATTCTTTAGCAGTTTGTAAGTACTGGTCATGGAAGACGTTTTGACATTTGATCGCATTGTTAACCAGTTGTTGATCAATCCGAATACCGCGGTCATTGATATCCTGATCCATCCAGTAGTTTTCCCATTCATTTTTTGGAACTGGAAAGCGCTCGAGCTTCTGGGTGATTTCAATTTCAACTTCAACGTCACGTTGGTTGTACTGTTTGAATTGCTGCCATTTTTCAGGTGCATGATAAGGAAAATTACGTGTGCGATTTTGATTAGATTTAGTTGGCTTGCAGGGAGTACAGAAGTAGCGGACCAGTTCTTTACCCGTCGTAATCTTTTGACGAGGAAGGCCTAATACAGTTCCAACATCACGAAGCGATAATGGCAATCCTAAGGTAGCAGACCATACTCGTGAGCAATGCCAACCAGCGGGCTTTAAGCGGTGGCCCACGAAATGTGATAGGCAAACTCGTTCAAATTGAGCATTAAATGCACTTTTGACAATGGTGGGGTCATCTAGGGCTTCAACAATTTGTTGTAGAATTTTTTCACCTTGAGTTAAGTCCACCACCTTGACTGGTCCAAAGTCAGTGGCATAACCAAAGAGCAAAAGTTCAAAATCGTCGCTATCAGCATAGCGATCAACACCAGTTTGATTCAGGTTAGTACTAGAATAAGTTTCGATATCAATCGAGATTTGCTTCATTAGAAATCCTTTCTACAAAAAATGGGCAGTCATCGTTGGCTACCCATCATTTGTTTTAAGCTAAGAAATCATCATCGTTATTGTCATCAATGGCTGTGAAATCATCACTGGCACTAGCATGACCGCCTAATGGTTCACCATCGCGAATTTTCTGAATATTGCCAAGGCCACAGGCGATTCCACGGTTACCGTTGGTGTTAAAAGCGTAGAAGTTAATGGAAACCCGAGCGTAGCAGCCACTGTAAACTTCGTTGCGATCAAGAATGGGTTGAACATGCTTATCCACAATCTGGGGAGCCGTAATTGAATTAGCGTTGATAAAGTAGCTATCCTGGTAGGCAGCATCATCACGCTCAACGTCGCCATCACGAAGTGGAAGCTTCAGAGTAGCCTTGTTAGGCTTCTTACCACCAAATTTTCCAATGCCTTCTTGGATGGCAGCGTCGATAGCTTTCTCAATTGCAGCGACCGTCTTCTTATCTGACTTGGGGATAATCAGACTGACCGAATATTTCTCTTTGCCGCCATTAATGGACTTCGGTTCCCATACGTTGGCATAAGAGAGACGAGTGTTAATACCAGTAACGACCTTAGTTTGTTGTGACATATTATTTTTCCTCCTTAAATTCATCCTGTGGGTTTGATTTGCCAATACTCTGACGCCGATCAGAATTTGGTACTAGGGTTGGTTTACCCGCGGGCTTAACAATTTCCTGACTGAACAGTTCGGTAAATTTCTTCTTGCCGAGCTGTTTTTCTAACTTTGTAATTGGCAGTAGCTTCTTTTGGTAAATATTGTGATAGCCATTAGCTTCAGCAATTTTTGCAACGGCTGATTCATCCTTGTAATGTCGAACTGATCGACCTTCGACAATTTTGAAACCTTGCCACTGCTTACCATGGTTGATGGCTAAGTCGGCAGCGTATTCTTTAACTTCATGTGCCCATCGATTTAAGTCATCAATATGTTCCAGCACCTCAGTAACTTCATTATCTTTTAGTAGATTAGGAGAACAAAGCTGAAACCTAGTAAGTTTATGATGGTAGTCATATCGGGCACGCAATACAGCATTGCAAGCAGAGAACTGGCACCAGGGGCCATAACGAATAGTACCTTTGCCAGCAAAAGCTAATTCAGCTTTTTGTTTGAGTTCGGTGGTAGCCCAGTGCATGAGCTGCTTGGCATTAATCATCCAAGTACTAATATTGGTCATACGAGGTTGAAAAATTGTAGTTTCGATCTCATCAACGTTGTACAAGTTACCGAACATTTCCAGGGCACCAATGGCATAGAGTTTCATTTGTGGGTTGTTCTTGGCTTCCACTCGGACACCTTTACCGTATTTGAAGTCGATGATGTGGAGTAGGTGGTCAGAAACTATCACGCAGTCGCCAGTACCGAAGCCTTCTGGGACGTATTTGGAGAAGTCCAGTTTCTGCTCTACCTTGATCGTGGCATCAGGTGCATACTCCTTAGCTTTATGATATTGTTCCAGGACATAGCTTGCGTAATCATCAGTTAGGTCTTCCATCTCATCTGATTGGTAGTCAGAAGTAGGACGCTTGAATTTGTCACCAAGCAAGCGATGAATTTTATATTCACCGAGGGCATGGGCAGCCGTCCCTTCAGCAGCTACATTAGAAGTAGTGTGGGGGAAGTATTGCTCTAGTCGTGGGAGTGGTGGAGCACTTAGCCAACGATTAGCACTGGAAGCTGATAATAATGCGTGGTGGGTTGGTGAACTCATTGTCCTAATCCCTCCGCACTGTAGTAAAGATCTTCGTAATCTTTAGGGTCCACGTCAGAAAGCTTCTCCGCATCAAACTTATGGAGCAAAGCTTTAACTTGGTCGGTATAACCTTCGGCGCTCTTCTTTGCTAGCATCTTGCGGACAGTTACTTTATCTTCAACTGGATCGCGCTTTGGCTGCTCATCATTAAATTGCTCTCCATTTTGATTGCTTGATAGCAATTCATGAAGGGACAGAATAGCTTCTTTGGTCTGATCGATTAAGTTCTCAGCTTCCTTGAGTTTCAAATCAAGATCATTCATTGCGCTCATAGGAATCCTCCTTTACTTCGTTAATCTGTAGCTGTTGAACATCTTTGCCAAGTGCGATCACCATCAAGTGATGTGGTTTACCAAGCAGCAAACGCAGCAGTCGTTCACGGATCGTGACGTTGCGCATGTTGATGATGCCATCTTGAGGGTGCTTGGTAAGCTTAATTGACACTTTATTAGCCATCTTTTATCTCCTTTCAAATAACTGTGTGGGTCATTCCTCACATCTATTTGCCAGGAGAAGAAAAAAAGTGAACCATCTCTGGCTCACTTTTTCTTAATTACTTTTGATCCCGTAGAATTGTCGCAGCTTTGCTAAGCCAGCTTTAACATGTCTACCAGCCATGACATTACTGATACCCATATTGTTGGCGATTTGCCTTTTTCTGAGTTTCAGACAGTAGTAGCTCAGGACAGCATACCGCTGTTTGACAGTTAAAGTCTTTAAAGCATCTGGTAATTGATTAGCTAATTGTTGGCGTAGTTGATTGTCTTCATTTTTAATTAACATATCTAACAAATAATCTTTCCCGTAAACAGACGTGATTTCCATAGAATACCTATGCGCTAACGTATCGATTGTATTAATGTCTGGATCTTCTAATGAAGTAGCAAAGAACTTGTCTTGATGCCTTTCATTTCGATGATCTGAATTGTATTGATCATGATTAAAGTCAAATACAATATTTCCCTGCGCTTTGGTAATTGTAGTTACCTGCTTTCCCATGTGCTTTACCCTAACGATTAACTTGCCGTCCTTTTCACCGATTAATTCATACTCACTGTTATCTGTTTTCATTAATAAAACCTCCATTCCGGTCTCCCGAAACGAAGGCAAAGGACAAAAAGAGCCACTGGTAGTGTGCAAAACAGTCCGAAACTTATTCGTTTCGGGACTGCAGCAAACCTTCCAGTGGCTGGTTGCAGTTAAAGTATTCAATTTGGTAAGCATGCTGGAACATCGTTAGCTTGACGATGCATGCTGAATTAAATAGATAAAATTCACGATCGCCTAAATAATATTGAGAAACGTATATGTAAACGGTATACTTAAATTGTGAATTAAATCATTATCTTTAATTCACAATTAGTATATTGGAAACAAGAATTTGACCCCGGACAGTTTGAGACAAAATCGGGCATTTTTTGTCCGAAAGTAGAGTGTGATTAATATGGAATTTTCTGATTTCTTTGACATAATGTGGACTTACCTGGCTGACCCAGAATCTAAAGAAAGCAACAAAGAAGGCCGACCAGAGTTCCTTAAAAATTTAATTGATATGTTGATCCGTGAACCGCAAACAGAAGAGGAAGACCAAAAAGCGGAAAACGGAGATTTAAATCCGTTAAATAATAAGGAAGCAGACACGATTAATAAGTACTGTTCTGGATCCAGAAAAATTCCAAAAAAAGATGCAAAAGATATCTTGAAAAGAATCAGTGATGGAAATCGATTTTTTGAAAGAATTGTTTTTGCAGCTCCTGGGGCAAAAAAAGGTATTAGAGATGAACTTAGAAAAAGAAGTTTTAATGTTACTTCTGCTTCATTAGGTAAAGTATGTTTTGACATAATGAAAGCCTTCCTAGAAAAATTTAAGGAAGGAAAAAGTTCTGTGACTGAATCCGATATTGCAGATGATAAAAAGAATGTTACCTACTTAAAGTTAGTCCACGATATTCGATTTAAATGTCCACTATGTGGACGAGAATTGATTACTGATGGAGATACTGAAGCAATTGCAGGATATGATGTGGTCCATATTTTTCCAGCCAATCTATCAATGGAAGGTAAAGCAGAATTTTCCAAAATAAAAAAAGCACCTGAAAATTCAGATGCTTTGGAAAATAAAATTCCCTTGTGCTTAAATTGTGCAAATCTTTATCTCGAGAATCCAACATTAAAGAATTATCAAACCTTAGTTAATGAAAAAAGACGTATTGATATTGAACACAAACTCGCCAAAGGACTTAATCAGTTAACCTTAGAAGATAATTTAATCAAAGTTATAAAGGGCTTAAAAGAGATAAAGCCCGATAAGATTACTAATCCCATTTCTTATGATGCGCATAAGATAGAAGAAAAGATTAACAATGACTATCCTTTGCAAGGTGCTGTTCAATTTTATGTTATGGGTTACTACAACAAAATAAGAGATCAATTCTCAAGTATGGAGGGTAACTCGTTCAGTTTTGATGATCTGGCCACAACAATTAAATTGGCATATATCAAATTTAAACGAGAAGGATTAAGTCAGAGTGAAGTTTTTAATCATCTGGCTCATTGGATTCTTGAAAAAGAACATTTGGAAAATGATTTTATAGAAGCGGCGAGAATTTTAGTTGCTTTCTTTGTACAAAATTGTGAGGTGTTTGAAGTTGAAATTGCCCAGTAAAGTTACTGATTATAAAGAGAGTACACTAGCCAATCTACCTAAAATTTTAAAAGCCTTAGATAAGGATGCTATGAATCCACAACAACTTTTTGCAGCCACAAAAAGATATTTTGATGATGTTGGCGAATTTGTTGAGTCCTTAGATTGTTTATTTACTTTGGGTAAAATTCGCATTGATAAAGAGACAGGTGTGATACACAGTGTTAAAGCAAATTAGTTGTGATCAATTTATTATTGATGGAAAGGTTCGAGGACCAATAAATTTTGGTAAGGGGCTAAATGTTGTACTAGGTGGAAAGGGTGGAACTAATTCAATAGGGAAATCTACCTTTTTAATGATCTTAGATTTCGTGTTTGGAGGGAATGATTACGTAAAGAAGGATAGTGACGTTCAAAAGAATGTTGGACAGCATACTATCAAATTTATTTTTGAATTTAATGGTAAAGACTACTATTTTTCAAGATCCACTGAGGATTTTCAAAACATCAATGTCTGTGATGAAAATTTTAAGCCTTTAGCGGATAAAAGGATGACAAGGGATGAATATTTAAAGTTCTTGTCTAAAAAATATAATTTGGACCTGCCTGGATTATCTTTTAGAAACGCTGTTAGCAGATTTATTCGGGTCTATAACCGTCAAACAGTGAATGAAAGAAGACCGTTGCAAGCTGTTAATCAGGAACAAGGCAAGCAACAGGTTTATAGTTTGTTGAAACTATTTGATAGATATTCTCCGATAGAGGCGAGGGAAAAAGCTGCAAGTGACGCTGATAAAGCCTATAAAGTATTTAAAAATGCAGGTGCGTTTAAGTATGTGCCAATAGTAGATACTAAAAAGCAGTTCAAAGAAAACGTTGATAAAATTTCTGAACTTAAAGATGAGCTATCTGATCTAGAATCAAAAAATAATGAAGGAACATTAAATCTAGATGAAATACAGGCTGAACATCTTAGAAGTATTAGAGAAGATTTATCAAAATTGAGAGATTACAAGAATACATATATTAGTAGACTTAATGTTGTTAAGGCTAATGAGCAAGCTGGGCCTGGTAAATTTAGAAGTAATTATCGAGAATTACAACAATTTTTCCCAGACATTGATTTAAATAAGATAGAAGAAATCGACAAGTTTCATCATCAAGTTACCAAGTTCTTGAAAGAGGAATTTGAAAAAGAGAAGAACTCTTTAGAGAAAAATATTAGTGAAATTGATCATCATATTAACGAGCTAGTAACTGAAGCAAGGAAAATTAAAAATCAACAAGCTCCTAACGTTCAAACGGCTATTCTTAATGACTATGCTGATAAAAAAGCTGAACTTAAAAGGTTGGAAGACGAAAATAAAAATTATGAGAAGAAAAAAGAACTTAAAGAAGCGCAAAAAGATCAAAATGAAGCTTTAAAAACAACTGTGAATACTCAGCTTGCGGAAGTTCAGCACTTACTAAATGAAAAAATGGCCAAGCTAAATGAAGAGATATGTGGTTCATCCTCTTTTCAGCCGCCCCATATTGAATTAAAAGCTAACAATTATTCCTTTGAAACTATTAATGATCAAGGAACAGGTACCTCATTTAAAGGTCTAATTCTTTTTGATCAGGCATGCTTAGAGTTAACCAGATTACCGTTCTTTATTCATGATTCTTTGATGTTCTCTAACATTGAAATAGATCGCAAGGATAAGATCATTGAAATGTATGGAAAGGAAAATAAACAGGTTTTCATTTCTATTGATACTATTGATCTTCTTTCAGACAAGGCACAACAAATTATAAAAAAGCACACTGTTCTTACGTTAGAGCGTGGTGGTAAAGAGTTATTTGGGAGATCTTGGAATGAACAACAATCAAACTAAGTTAAAAATCAACTATAAGATGAGCTACAAAAAGTTATGGAAGTTACTAATTGACAGAGGCATGCAAAAAAAGGATTTGCAAAAACAATGTGATATTAGTGCAGCATCTATTGCTAAGCTAGGAAAAAATGCCAACGTTACTACAGATCTTTTAATGAAGATATGCTCAGGGTTAAATTGTAACCTTGCCGATATTTGTGAAACAGAACGCATCAACACAGGAGAATAATTAATGCAAACAGATAATGAAAGATATAACGAAACTGTGCAGCCAAACACAGCTTTCTTAAATGAACTGAAAGAAAAGCTACCTGAATTTTTTACCAAGGATGGGTCTTTTGATCTGGATAAGTTTAAGGACCAATTAAAAGATAAGAATGTCAATGAATTAAGTGAAGGTTATCAGTTAGATTTTATTGGTAAGGATTACGCTCGGCGCCAAGCTGGTGAAATGCCATCAACTGTAATTGTTCCTGATGAAAAGCAAAATCAGGGTGAGGGGAAGGACAGTAAGAACCTGTTCTTTACCGGCGATAATTTGGAAGTACTGCGTCATTTGCAGAACAACTATCAGAATAGAATCGACGTCATTTATATTGACCCACCATATAACACGGGTAGTGATGGCTTTGTTTATCCCGATTCCTTTGAATACAGTGACGACAAGTTAAAAGACATGTTTGGACTTGATGATGATCAGGTTGAGAGATTAAAAAGTATTCAGGGTAAATCAAGTCATTCGGCATGGTTGACATTCATGTATCCCAGACTAGTTTTAGCCAAAAGATTGTTAAATGATAATGGCGTTATATTTATATCGATTGACTCGAATGAGCAAGCAACTCTTCGAGAAATACAAGAAGAGATCTTTGGTGAGAATCAGTTTATTGCCGAAATAGTTAGAAATACAAATAGTTCAAAAAATAATAGTTTGTTTATTTCTACTAGCCATGATTATTGCCTTGTTTATGGAAAAGATAGACAATCATTAGAAAAAAAGTATGCTGAAAGAAAGTGGAGTGTTTATAAAAACAATATTTCTGAGTATCTAAAGCGAGTTAAAGATCTCCAGAATTCAGGTTTAACAAATAATGAAATATCTGATGAACTGAAGCAATTAACAAAGTATCCACGATTTATAGATTTTACGAACTATTGGTATATTGATAAAAGAGGACTTTATAGAAAAGATAATATTGGTGGTGTAAAGAATGGAAATATGGAACCATTATATAATCCCATTACAAAAAAGAATGATCCCGTTCCACCCAATGGTTATAGGTATAGCCCAGAAAAATTAAAAGAGCTGGTCAAAGAGGATCGTATACATTTTCATACGGATGGTAGTTTACCAGCTGTTAAAAGGTATTTGAATGAAAATTTGAAGCAGAGGCCCAAAGCCATTATGAGCGATGATCAGAGACCTGATGATAAATTACTAAAATCATTTAAGACCCCTTTTAGCAATCCAAAACAGTTAGCGTTTATTACTAGAATACTAAGTATTTTTCCAAGCGATGCTACATTTTTAGATTTTTTCGCAGGGTCCGCTACAACGGCTCATGCAGTGATGAGTCTTAACGCTCAAGATAACGGAAAAAGGAAATTTATAATGGTTCAGCTCCCAGAAAAGACGTATCACACAAATAAAGATGGAAATGAAGTACCAACTGATGGGGGAAAGGAAGCTTATAAATTAGGGTATAAATCAATAGACGAAATTTCACGACGACGTATTAATATGGCTGCAAAAAAGATTCGTGAGGATAATGAATTAACCTTGCCAAAAGATTTTGATGGCAGTTTTAAGCACTATCGAGTAGTAAAGCCAGTCAAACAAACCCTAGAAGAAATTGATGACTTTGATCCAAATAACACCAATTTATTTACTAACATGGTCGATGGATTTTCTAGCAAGAGTTTGGGTATTGATGGGGATGCTACTGGGGAAGAAACGATTCTTACCACTTGGCTTGCCAAGGATGGTTATTCCTTTGATGCTGACGTTGAGGAAGTTAAGTTCGGCAATTACTCGGCCCACAAGGTTGAAGATAATCGACTTTACTTAATCAACGAAGGCTGGGGAGCAGATCAAACTAAAGAATTACTCAACCAACTTGGTACTCGCCAATTAGAAATCCAAAGTGTGGTTATTTTTGGCTACTCCTTTAACGTGGCAGAACTGCGTGAACTGGAAAATGGCTTAAAACAACTAGACAGTAAAGTAACTTTAATCAAGAGGTACTAAACCATGAAGATTAAACTAGAAACTTTACAACACCAAACTGATGCCCTAGCTGCTATTGATAAAGCTTTCCCAGGCATGGATACCATGAGTAATAATCCAGATGCTAATTACATTTATGCCAATCCACTGATTAGGTGTCGTTATAGGGATGAAGCCAATATTGACATCAAGATGGAGACGGGAACTGGGAAGACCTATGTCTACACCCGGATGATGTATGAAATGCACCAAAAGTATGGCCTATTCAAGTTTGTCATTGCAGTGCCTAGCCCAAGTATTAAAGAGGGTACTCGTAGTTTCATTACCAGTGATTATGCTAAACAGCATTTTAGTGAATTTTATGAAAATACTCGGGTACAATTAAACGTCATTAACGCAGGTGATTTTAGTACACGTTCAGGCCGTCGTAACTTCCCGGCACAGCTATCTGAATTTGTGGAGGCAACTAGACAGAATACTAATCAAATTGAGGTGCTGCTGGTTAATCAAGGGATGCTTCATTCTAAGTCCATGCACCGTGATGATTATGATCAGACTTTACTTGGCGGAGAAACTTCTCCGATTAAGGCCATTTCCGCTACTCGACCAGTCGTCATTATTGACGAACCACAGCGCTTTCCTCGTGGTAAAAAGTTTTACGAAGATATCGAAGAGATGAACCCTCAATTAATTGTCCGCTTTGGCGCTACTTTTCCAGAAACGACTACTGGTCGGGGTAAGAACAAAGTCACTAAGGTTGATTACTATCGTGGTGAACCTCAATTTAACTTGGACGCCGTGGACAGTTTCAACCAGGGTCTGGTTAAGGGCATCGACATTGATTATCCTGACATGCCAGAAGAACAGGCAAATAACTTGTATAAGGTTAAGCAAGTCAAAGCTAAAGAATTAGTTTTGACCAAGGGTGGCAAAGACTATTCATTAAGCGTAGGCGAAAATCTGGCTGATGTGGATGCTGGCTTTGAAGGCAATATTACCTATGCAGGTGGAACCGACCGTGAATTATCAAATGGATTATCTTTGTCTAAGGATATGAAACTGATTCCTGGTACTTTTGCTGAAAATTACCAAGATGAAATTATCTCACAAGCTCTAGACTGTCATTTTAAGGCTGAAGAGGAGAACTTCTTGCGCCTTAATTCAGGAGATAACGCGCCAAAAATTAAAACTCTATCCTTATTCTTCATTGATAGTATTTCTAGTTTTCGTGGCGAGAATAATGGTAAGGGGTGGCTTGCTAAGCACTTTGAAGCCATTTTGACCAAGAAACTAAAAAAATTAATTGATCGTTACGAAATGGCAATTGATGATCGGGAAAAAGAATATTGTTCATTCTTGCAGGCTACCTTGAAGAGTTTGCAGTCTGAACACCAAGATGTCTATGCTGGTTACTTCAGTGAAGATAGAGGGAGTTCAGACGCCGATATTCAGGCTGAAGTTGAAGATATCCTAAGCAATAAGGAAAAACTGCTCAGCTTTAAGGATAAAGATGGTAACTGGTTAACCCGCCGTTTTATGTTTTCTAAATGGACGCTGCGTGAAGGTTGGGACAATCCGAATGTCTTTACTATTGCTAAGCTACGGACTTCTGGCTCAGAAATTAGTAAGATTCAAGAAGTTGGTCGTGGATTGCGGTTGCCAGTTGATGAAACAGGTCACCGTCTGAGTCAGGATGAGTGGCAGAGTCGATTGTCGTTCTTAATTGGTTATGATGAGCGAGATTTCGCTCAGAAATTAGTGGGTGAAATTAATGATGATTCACCGATTAAACTGAACCAAGATGAACTAACTGATGACATGATCAAGCTAATTGTTAAGGCTAAGCAAAAAACTGACCCTAAGTTTGATGAGGATCAGTTGCTTGATGATTTAGATGCTCATAATGTGATTACTCGTTCTAATAAGTTCAAAAAAGATGTTGATCTCGATGGTCAAACTATGTCCGGCTACGATGCTTTGTGTCAACTTTATCCAGAATTAGTTCAAGAAACTAAGGTTGCTAAGGACAGAATTCGGGATAAAAACTCTAAAGACAGCACAACTGTTAAGTTGCGTAAACAAAATTGGCAACAATTAAAGAATTTGTGGCTGCAACTAGCTAAACGGCAAATGATTAAGTTTGATTCATCGGTTGATCAAGATGCTGAAACTGTTGCTCGAAATGTCTTTAATGATAGTGATAATAAGATCTTTGTTTTACAGCGTCCTCAAATGGTTCATCAAGAAGTGGTAACTGATGAGAATGTGGCTTCCGTTCGGGAAACGCAGTCGGATTATATTACTGAATTCTTAACCATGAATTATGGTAAATTTCTTAAACTCTTGGCTAAGGGTACTGATTTACCGGTTAATTTGCTTAACAATTTGATGATCAAAGCGATTAAGCGTTTGAAAAATAATACTAACTACATCAATGAGAAGACACTTGGCAATTTAATTCGCACTTTTAACAATCAATTTAATGAACGAATTAAGACTTCTTATAGCTATGAACCACTGAACTTTTCATCTTCAACATCGATTTACAATGCTAAAAAGCAAGAGTTTGTGGATTCGGTTCCGGCTAGCGTACTTGGCGTATACCAGTCAGATTCGACTTCTGATGAAAAGTACTTGTATGATCGGCCACCGCTGCGTTATGACAGTGCTGATCCAGAATTAAAAATTTTACAACGGTCGTATGGCCCGAAGATTAGTGTCTTTGGGAAATTACCAAAAAAGGCTATTAAGATTCCGCGCTTTGATAACGGAACGACTACACCTGACTTTATCTTTAAGATTGAACATGGTAATAAGCCAATTTATTTAGTGATTGAAACTAAAGCTGAAAACATGCGGTTGGGTGATGAAGAAATTCGAATTATTCAGCAAAAGTACTTTGATCATTTGCAGGAATCAGGAGTTTATTATCGAATGGCTACTAGTGAACAAGAGGTGCATGACTTGATTAATAAGTTGGAAAACGGGGAGTCGAATTAGGATGCTGTCGCTAATTGAATTAGCTAAAGAAGGAAATTTAGAGAAGACAGGAGCTAAGCCTAAGCTACCAATTAAGGTGGATGGTGTTAGTTCCGAGACGTTGGATGTCTATAAAATTCCGTTGGAATACCTTTATTACAATGATAAGAATGGTCGGATCGCAACAGGCATTTCTCAGTATCATGATGAGCTGCACCCAGCAAATGACCATGAAGACCCACAATATAACAATTTTGTTGCTAAGTTAATTGAGCAGGATAATTCTTCAGCACTGAAGCGAACAGAAAAATCAATTCAGGAGTCTGGCCAGCAGGTATATGGTTATGTTCTTGATGATGGAAGAATTATCGATGGTAATCGGCGCTTCACTGCCTTACGAAATATTCACCAGTCAACTGGTAGGACAGTTTATTTTGAAGCCGTGGTATTACCATTCTCATATGACAATTCAACTGAACGAGCTAAGATCAAAAAACTGGAATTGGCTATTCAGATGGGTGTTGAAGAACGTCAAAATTATGATCCGGTTGACTTAGCTGTTGACATTTATCAAACTACTGGCGGCGATGATCCAATCATGACTCAGGCGGACTATGCTGCGGATTCTCATATGCGCCCAACTGAGGTTAAGAAATATTATGATGGTGCTGTTTACATGAAGAAGTTTCTGAAATTTATTGGAGCTCCGGACAATAACTTCAACATCATCAAGGAGAGTAAGGTCTGGTCGCTGTTTTATGAAATGGGAAAGTCACTTTCAAAGAACTTTGGTGATGATTCAGAATCGCAGGTTCGTAAGAATGAAACCATGAACTCATACTTCGGTGTGATTCTTTATCAGATTCATGTTGGTGTTAGCGGGAATACCGCTAGAACTCATATTCGTGAATATGGTAAAAATGTTGTCAATAGTGTCGATAACGAAGATTTTAATGATGATGTCGCGGACATTGTTGATGATCTGTCTGAATCACTACAGGATGATGAAATTCATACCACCTCTGATTTGATGGAAAGTTTAACTGATGAAAATGATACGGTTGAAGCCTTAGGAGATACTTTTGATACTTATATGCGGAACGCACGGAACAGTGAGTCCGTCGATAAATTCATTCGTAATATTAAGCAAAATGTGAAATATTATCATGACTTGAACGAAGATGGTGGCCTCATTGGGAGCCTACGTTATAACGAAGTGAGTGAAGACCAGTTAAAAGAGTTGCAAAAATACATGCGTGACTTGAATCAACTAAGTAAGGAGTTGTTCAGTAAGTATGGAGACGAAATCAGATAGTCCAATCATCATTAAGAATAATGACGGTTTCTTTCAACTATTAGATGATAGTAACCATACACTGGAGTCCAAGACAGCTCAGCGTGGCTTAGCTATTTTTAGACCGTACTTTGAAGATCCGGGACAACGGACCTTTAAGGAAGATTTAACTTACGTTCAACTGCTTGAATTAGTTAAGAAGCTTAATAGGCGTCTGCAACGTAAAGGGTTACCTGAAGTTCAAACTAGCAACAAGTTTAATCAGTTTGTTCAACAGCGTCAGTATTATATTAAGGAACAAAGTCAGGCTGGTTTAACTATCAAAGATGGTGATCCTCGCTGGCAACATGAGTTTGATAACTTCAAAGCGGTCGTTAGTCAAGAAATTACGCGGCCACTTAAGCCAGAGCAAGAAAAAGCTAGTTTCTTCATGACTATCATGAAACGAGCGGCTAATTTTTCAGTGCCTGGCGCTGGTAAAACGGCGATGATGTATGGTACTTTTGCTTATCTTTCTAGTCCGAGAATAGATGAAGTTAATAAACTGTTAGTAGTTTCACCATTAAATGCTTTTGCTGCTTGGCGGACAGAATTTGAAGCTGTGTTTGGTCCGAAGCGTCAGCTGCATTATCTCAATATGCGGGACAAAAAATATAACAATAATGTTGGCGCTATTAAGCATGATTGGGTTGAAGCTGATGTAATTACCATCAACTATGAATCTTTACAAAGTAAGCTGAACATCATTAATGACTTACTAGATTCAAAAACTATGTTAGTTTTCGATGAAGTCCACCGGGTAAAGGGCGTCGGAGGTCAACGCGCCAAGGCGGCCCTCAATTTAAGCCAGGCACCACATTACCGTTATGTTTTAACGGGGACACCAATTCCAAATGGTTTTAGAGATATTTATAATTTCTTACATTTGATGTACCCCGATGAATATTCATCATTCTTTGCTTGGGATTTAACGACTTTGAACAATATTGACCCAGAAGATGTGAATAAGAAGTTATCGCCATTTTTCTGGCGAACAAATAAGGAAGATCTGCATGTGCCTAAGCCAGATCCAGATATCATTAAGGTGGTAGATCCATCTCCGGATCAGCAGATGTTGTCGCAAGCGATTTACGAAACCGAAAATGGGACGTTGGCTACCTTTATTAGGATACTCCAGGCATCGACTAATCCAGCTCTGTTAGCCAGCAATATCAATTACAAGGAATTAGGGTTAATTGATGGAGATTCTGGTATTTGGGACAAGCAATCAGCGGAGATTGAAAAAAAGAATGTTAGCAGCGGTGAGGCTTACAAGAAGTATGATTTAGCAAGGATTAAATCGCCTAAGTTTGAGATGGGGATTGACTTAATTGATAAGTTAGTTAGTCAGGGCAAAAAAGTCCTTGTTTGGGGGATGTTTGTTGGCACCATGCAGAAGATCACTGATACTCTCAACGGTATGGGAATTAAACCTACCTTGATTTATGGGGCCACCCCAAAGCAAGACCGCGAAGGAATGATTAACAATTTCCGTACTGGTGATGCTCAGGTATTGGTTTCTAACCCTAATACGTTAGGTGAATCTATTTCGCTACATCAGACGGTGCACGATGCTGTTTACTTTGAATACAACTTTAACCTGACTTTTATGTTGCAGTCGCGAGATCGAATTAATCGTCTGGGACTGCCAGCACATCAGTACACTAGGTATTATTATTTGATGACTAAGGGTGATGTTGCTCATATGGGGTTCATTGATAATACTGTCTACAAAAAGCTGAAGGATAAAGAAAAGGTTATGATCGATGCCATTGATGGTCAATTGCTTGTACCTGAATATACTGATGATTATCTACAAGAAGTTAAGGATATTGTCATGGGGAGGTACAAGTAGTATGGCTTGGCCAGCTATTGTTAGTGCTATAGCAAGCGTTATTGCTCTTGTTATATCTGGATTTGCTCTATTTCAAACGCACCAAAATAGGGAACAAACTAAAGAATTATTTGAAGAGGCAAGGAAGCCCTATGTCATTGCCTACATACAGAGTCAGCAAATAAAGAAATCTTTGTTTTGGAATTTAGTAATAAAGAATTTTGGTGGAACTGGGACATATATTACTAGTGTTGAAGCGAACCCGTCTTTATCTGGTGAATATATACCATTGAAGAATAATCCATTTTCAGCAATGCACCATCAATTGATTGCTCCAGGTCAATCATATAAGGCTACTATTGCAGTTAGTGAAAATAACACGAGAAATAGAAATCTACCAGATAAAATTAAGAGTTTAATAGTAGAGGGACATAGCGTTGATAAAATTAATCTATCTACTACAGCATTTAAGCTAAAAATTGATTTAAAGGATTTTGATGGCACAACACACTCTGAAACATTTGACCTGGATATTGGATCAGCATTAAGTCTGGTAACGTTTTTTAATGATTAGCTTTTTCCACAAACATCTTAAATCACTTTTTTATAACTTATGTGTTCCCGCAAACCGGTAATAACTTGAGACTTACTATTCGTCTCAAAAGTAAGGGAAGATTTGGAATTATGAAAGCGAGTTAACAAACACAATATTTTTGATTAAGCAAAGATAATTTTGTAGAGTAGCGGTTAATCAAGAATGTGTAATTGATAACATCAGCTCATGGCACGTAGAATGTGTTACTGTGCTGGAAAGAAAATAGAAAAGTGTGCCTTCTGGTCAGATGATTAGGACGAGCACACTTTTATTATGTTTGACAATTTAACGGGATTTGAAAAAGAGAATATAAATAAGATGGTAAAAATTGATACTTCATGGGATGAGAAACCGATAGATATTACGCCTGAAGCTAACTTTATTTGGGCAATCGCTAATAAGTTGCGTGGCATTTATATGCCGGATAAGTACGGCGATGTTATCATCCCGATGACAATTATCAGAAGGTTTGAGTGTGCTCTGGAGCCGACCAAGGATAAGGTTTTGGCACAGTATGAGGCAATGCAAAAATATCCTTATAAAGCTATGTATAAAATCAGCGGCTTTCAATTTTACAACACCAGTAAATTTGACCTTAAGGAATTGTGCAATGACCCAGACAATATTAATGCCAATTTCAAGTCATACTTGTCAGGGTTTTCTCAGGATGTTCAAGAAATTTTGCGTAATTTGGACATCGAGAGCCACATCGACAAAATGGATAAGGGCGGGTGCCTATATTCAGTAGTTAAGGCGTTTTCTGAACTTGATCTTAGTGTTGCCAAGTTTGACAGCATCAAGATGGGATATATCTTTGAAAATTTGATTGCCAGATTTTATCAGAACGTTGATGCCGGGCAATTTTATACTGGTCGCGATATCATTCGGCTCTGTGTCTCGCTGCTTCTTGCTGAAGGCAGTGACGATCTTTTTGAGGACAATAAAGTTATTACAGTATTAGACCAGGCTTGTGGGACTGGCGGCATGCTGTCCACAGCATATACCTACTTGAAGCATTTGAATCCAACAGCTGATGTACACCTCTTTGGCCAAGAATTAATGGGCCAATCTTATGCTGTGGGTTTAGCAGAGATGCTGATCAAAAATCAAAATATTGATAACTTTAAACATGCGGATACTTTGAAGGAAGATTGCTTTCCAGACCAGAAAATGCGTTTTGTGTTAGAGAACCCACCATTTGGTACTCCCTGGGGCGGTAAGGATGCTAAGCAAGGTCAGGAAGCAGCGGTTAAAGAAGAATACTCAAAGGGTGATAGCAGTCGTTGGCCAGCTGGCCTTCCTAAGACAAATGATTCTCAATTATTGTTTGTTCAGTCTGCTATTAGTAAATTGAATGAAAATGGTCGTGCGGCCATTATTGAGAACGGCTCGCCACTCTTTACAGGTGACACGTCATCTGGGGAATCGCAAATTCGTCGTTGGTTATTGGATAATGATTATTTAGATGCTATTGTGGCCCTGCCAACTGATCTTTTTTATAACACGGAGTTGGCAACCTACATTTGGATTTTGAGTAAAAATAAAACTTCAAGACGCAAAGGTAAAGTTCAGTTTATTGACGCTACTAATATATATGAAAAACTTAGAAAGCCTTTGGGTAAGAAGAAAAATGAGTTTTCTAAAGAAAACCGTCAACAAATTACAAAATTATATACGAATTTTGCGGAAAATGATCTTTCGCAGATTCATGAAAATAGTGAATTCATTTATCGTGAATATACTGTCATGCAGCCGCTGCAAAGAAGCTATGCGATTAATGATGATCGCATCAAATTAATGATTCCAAAATTAAGCAGTTTCTTTGATCAAGTTAAGTTTGACGATTTAAACGATAGGACTGCAGAATTATCTTCAAAAGACCAAAAACAATTAATAAAGCTCCAAAAAAACAAGGCAGCTTACGATCAACTCATGACAGTGTTGGAAGAGAATAAATCTGAAAAAGTGTATAGATCACGTAAGGACTTTGAGCCTGTGATTAATGGCCTTGTATCTGATTTCCTTGATAAAAAGATCATTAAAAAGTGATTGATGGTTTGTCTATGATGGACAAAACCGCGGAAATTCAAAGAGATAAGAAAGGTAATATTCTTTACGATAAGAATACTTCTGATTCGGAGCTGGTAAATATCAATACTTCGATTGACGATTATATGGCAAAAGAAGTTTTGCCATTTGTTCCTGATGCTAAGGCTTTCTTTGAAGAAAATTTAGGTAGAAAAAAACCAGTTATTAAAACTGGTGCAGAGATTCCGTTTACGCGCTATTTCTATAGGTATCATAAACCGGAATCTTTAGAACTATTAATGAAAAAAATTAATGATTATGAAAATGCAATTTCTAGAGAAATGAAGGAATTATTCTAGTAGGGTGGTGATTCATACGCAAACCATGAAAGACAGCGGCATTGAGTGGATCGGTAGGATTCCTCAGAACTGGCTTACTAGCAAAATTAAGTTTTACCTTTATAGATATGAACCGCGAAATCCTGGGAATGTTCAAGTTTTATCTGTTTACCGTGATTATGGTGTGGTGCCAAAAGATAGTAGAAATGATAACCATAATGTAACTTCTTCTGATACCTCTAAATATAAATTCGTCACGCCTGGCGACTTAGTTATTAACAAAATGAAAGCATGGCAAGGCTCGCTTGCTGTATCTGAGTTCACAGGTATAGTGAGTCCGGCATACTATGTGTATCATTTCAGAAACGATGAGTTAGATAAAAAATATTTTCATTACTTGATAAGGAACTGCTATCGAGATGAATTTAGACGGTTGTCAACCGGTATTAGAGATGGACAGTGGGATTTACAAGCATATGATTTTGAAAATACGCCCATTTTGGTACCACCATTAGTAGAACAACAAAAAATTGTAAATTTTTTAGACTATGCATCTTCTAAAATTGACAAATTAATTGAAAATATTAATGAAGAGCTGGTTGCCTTTCTCCAATATCAAAATAGCATCATAACTCACGCTGTGACTAAAGGGCTAGACCCTGATGCACCAATGAAAGATAGCGGTATTGAATGGGTTGGAGACACTCCCAGATCATGGAAGATCATCCCTTTATATAAACTATTCAATCAGAGAAAGAACAAAAACAGAAACGGCAAAGAGCAAAACCTATTATCGCTAAGTCATGGAAAAATTAAGCGAAGAGATATTAAGGCAAAAGGTGGTCTTCTGCCGGATACTTTTAATACCTATAACATTGTGGAATCAGGGGATATTATTATCCGACCAACAGACTTACAAAATGATAAGCACAGTTTGCGAACTGGGCTGGTCAGCGAACATGGGATAATTACCTCTGCCTATATTGATTTAGCGCCGCTTGCGAATACTAATTCTGCTTATTACCATTACCTATTGCATTCTTATGATATTGAGAAGGTGTTTTATAACATGGGAAATGGAGTAAGACAGGGACTTAATTATAAAGAATTTTCCAAACTGAAAGTTTTGGTACCATCCGATGAGGAAATGGCACAAATTGTTGAGTATCTAAGCCAAAAAAATAAAGTTATAGATGAACTGATAGACCAAAAGCAGGCGCAAATAGAATATTTAAACAATTACCAAACTTCACTTATTTATGAATATGTTACAGGGAAAAAGCAGGTACCGACTGCATAAGGTGAGTGAATAAAATAATGCGCGGGCAAATTAATGAGCGATATGAGTATCAGCAAGAAATAATTGACCATCTGGTCAACGAAGATGGCTATGTAGAAAGAAATCATAAGCATTTTGACAAAGATTTTGCTATCGATCGAGAGCTGCTGCTTAAGTTTTTGATAGATACTCAGCCAAAAACAATAGAAGAACTGACGAAGATCTTTGGCGTAGATACCGAAGAAACTATTGTTAATACAATTAATAATTTTATTGTGAGCAAAACTGGCAGCTTACTTTCTGCGCTGAAACATGGCGTTGACATTAATAACCAGCACCTTACTTTGTTATACGGTAAGCCGGCCACCGACTTTAATCCCGAGTTGTCTAGGCTTTACTCAGAAAATATTTTTTCGGTAATGCAGGAAGTAAACGCCGACGCCAAAAATAAAGAACGCGTCGACTTGGTCCTTTTTGTCAACGGTTTTGCAATTATAAGCTTTGAACTTAAAAGCAATAGTCAGGGGCAAAACTATGAAGATGCGATCAAACAGTATCGCACTTCACGTAATCCTAAAGACCGGTTGTTCCTCTTTAAAGCTGGCTGTTTAGTCAACTTTGCCATGGATACAGAAGAAGTCTACATGACCACTCGGTTAGCCAAAGAGAAGACTGTATTTATGCCATTTAACATGGGCAAAGGCGAAGGAGTTAATTCTGGAGCTGGTAACCCGCAATTCCCAGATAAATATAGTGTTTCTTATATGTGGGAAGACATCCTTAAAAAAGATACTTTGGTTGAATTAATTACTAAATTTATCTTTATTGAGACTAAGGATGTTAAAGATCCAATAACTGGTAAGAAAAGAAATCGGGAAAATTTAATCTTCCCGAGATATCACCAGTTGGACGTAATTCGCAAAATTTTAGCTGATTTAAAAATTAATAAGACTTCGCAGAATTACTTGATTCAACACTCTGCTGGTTCGGGAAAAACCAATTCTATTGCTTGGTTGGCCCACAGATTGGCTAGCTTGCATGACAATGACAACCAAATTATTTTCGACAATGTGATTATCATGACAGACAGAGTTGTTGTCGATCGGCAGCTGCAGAAAGCAATCATGGGTATTGAGCACAAAGCTGGGCTTATCCGTGTAATGGATGATAAGTGCAATTCTGAAGACTTAAAGCTAGCTTTGGAAAGTAACACAAAGATTGTTGTTACTACAATTCAAAAATTCCCATACGTTGTCGACTTGATTAAAGAAGGCAGCAAATCTTCGGGCATCGCTCTAAAAGACAAAAAATTCGCTGTTATCATAGACGAAGCTCACTCGTCGACGGCTGGCAAAGACATGATGGCTGTTACCACAGCTTTATCATCAACATCAGATGATTTCTATGAACAAGATATTCAAGATCAGCTAACACAAGAAATTGAGAGCTATGGTAAGCAGAAGAATGTAAGTATGTTTGCTTTTACCGCAACTCCTAAGCCCACAACACTGCGTCTGTTTGGCCGCCCTGATAAGCATGGCAACTATCGGGCCTTTCACTTGTACAGCATGAAGCAAGCTATCGAAGAAGGCTTTATTCTTGATGTCCTGGCTAACTATACTACCTACCAAACTTACTATGAGCTTAATAAGCAAATAGAGGACGACCCTCAGTTAAAGACGTCTGATGCCAAACGGCAAATAGCGCAGCAGATCGATTTAAACGACCAAAATATTGCCCAACGCACAAAGATTATCGTTGATCACTTCCATGACCATGTTATGTCAGAATTGGGCGGCCAGGCTAAGGCCATGGTCATCATGTCTTCTCGAAAAGCTGCAGTAAAATACCAAGAGGCTTTTACTAAGTATATTCAAGAGCATAACTATAATGATCTTCATCTTCTGGTAGCTTTCTCTGGGAAAGTTATTTTGGATCACGACGAATTCACTGAATCGTCAATTAATGGCATGTCAGAAGATCGTACGGCTAAAGAATTCAATAAGCCAGGATATCGTTTTCTTTTAGTAGCCAATAAGTATCAAGTGGGATTTGATCAGCCCAAATTGGCAGCAATGTACGTGATGAAGAAGTTGCGTGGGGTTAATGCTGTGCAGACTCTTTCTCGCTTAAACAGAATCTGCCCACCATATGAAAAGACGCCTTTTGTATTAGATTTTGTAAATGATTACAAAGACATTGAGAACGCTTTTGCACCGTATTACACGACGACTTTATTAGCTGATACAGTAAATCCACAAATGGTTTACAACCTCGTAGAAAAAATCGATGGGTTCTATATCATTGATCCACTATATGTGGAATCGGTAAACAATATAATCCATAAGGACAAAATTCAGCCGCGCGATAAGAAAAATCTTAATTTTTACTTTGGTGCCACTGAGAAAAATATCACGGCTCTAGATCATGAAAACCAGCGTGAAATTTTAGCTACGCTGAAGAGATTTGTACGTTGCTACGAGTTCTTACTACAGATATCCAGCCTCAAAGACGAAGAACTGCAAAAGAAATATAATTTTGTATCTTATTTGCTTAAGTATGTAAATATCAGTCGTCCTGGGGATGGGTATGATCTTACTGGAAAGATAAAGGCAAGCAAGTTCGCTCAAAAGCGTACCGGCCAGCATTTGGCCGGCACTAAGCGCTCTAATCCTGTAGTAAAATTGCCTATTTCGGATAGTGTGGATTTAGGCACAGAAAAAATAGAAAAGCTATCAGCTATCATAGAAGAAATCAACAGGACAACCGGATCGCACTTTGACAAAGATATTGCCGTTAAATCAATTCTGCAAATCAGGGATCTGATGATGAAGTCAGATGACTTGAGAAATAGTGCTAAAAATAATAGCGAGCATGACTTCACACTGTCATATTTTGATCACATTGATAACGCTTTAATCCAAGGTTTGGAGCACAATAAAGACTTCTTCACTTTGTTGCTAAACAACGAGGATCTCAAGAAAGAGGCCTTAGGTACTTTTACGAAAGAAATATACAATTCTCTGCGAGAAGGACAGGTGCAAAAATAATCTATGGTTAATTCTTCGGCAAACAACGATGCGCTGGTTAAAGAAATATCTGATGATATTAAGCTGATTCAGGACGCACTAGATTCAAATGATGATAAAAGGATGAAGAAAGTTCATATCTATCTTGATGGAAAGTACACTACGTCCTTAAAAGGTTTCGGGAAAAGCATGTACAATTACGATGATGAATACGGCTTTTCATATAACTATTTAGACAAAGGTGCCCTCGAACATAATTTAAAAATAATGCGTGGACGACTTGAAGGTGTGCGAGAGTTTGGCCTTAGTAACAGTAATCAGTCACAGTCAAATATTAACGTTAATGTTCCGATTAGTAATAAGAATGAAGTTAATATACAGCTTTCTTTTACATAGGCTAAAGAACGAATCGAAAATATGCCGGGATTGAATAAAGAGCAAACAGAAGAAATAAAGGCCAAGATAAACGAGCTGGAAAAGATAAATGGTGAAAAAATTTCTAAAAAGAAAAAGTGGAGTAAAGTTAAGCCAATTCTTTTGTTCGTTTTAGACAAGGGAGCAGACGTCGCAATTACAATTATGAGTTTGATTCTTCAGATGAAGCTTGGCCTTTAGTTTTTTCATTGGATGTTTATAAAGAGGCTGGATTCTTCACTGCTACAGCTAGCTCTTGCAAAGAAATTCCCCCATCTATATTAATAATGTGAAGTGTACTAATTTCTAAATGAAGTCGGTACACTTTTTGCTTATATGGACGTTAACTTTTATGCTTTAAGTAAGTTTATTAATACTTGTTTAGGAGAAAAGAAATTGAAAAAAGCAGTGGGTGTAATTGGAGCTATTTTTGTTTTTTCCATTGTGGCACTATATTTGTTTAACCCACCTTCCAGTAATAACGATTGGTTAAACTTTTGGGGCAATTTGTTGGGTGCGTTTGTCGGTGCTTTTGGAGCATTTTGGGTTACTAGTTACCAATTAAAGAAACAAAGAGATCAGCAGCAAAAAGAAGACCTGGAGAAAAGAAAGAAGTTTAGGCCAGTATTTAGGCTATATAGTCAAGACTATATGGGTGGTTATGACAAGATCGTTGATATAAATAAGTTAGACAGCCAGGAAGATAAGCTCCCTAAAGCATACTACGCAAAACAATCAGATAATTACGTATCTACGATTAGAAAAATTACGGATGATGCCAAAAAGGACAATAAAGAGCATATACACGAGATAAAGCAAATTAGCGATTTGAAATATCCAGCTATAATGTCTATCCCGCATAATTTATTGACTATCAAAAACGAATCTAATTATTTAGTAAGCTTTGTGATTATCCAAATTGATACCGGAAGCGGGACTGTCAACTTCAGCATTAAAGAAATTCCAGCTAACCACACAGTTGGTCTTTTATTGCCATTTGAATTTTCAGAGGACGAGGTTATTAATTATGCTGACAATGTTAGAGATAGTGTGACTGAAAATTATAAGCTCGGGAGATCAGTTGATATCTATTGCAGAACTGTTGATGGAGAAGAATTACTGACAAAGTTTAATAATGACGGTGATCAGTTTAAATATTTATCTGTAGAAGCAGTAGACTACATTGGTTCGCATTATGACCTTATAACAGAGGAATCCATGCGGCTTCCAAACTTTAGATATGAAATTGATCACTCGTTTGTGCTGGATAAAGAAGCAAACGGCCCTAGAAGCAAGTTTGTGGGTTTTTAAATAATTGTTCTTGATTTAACTAACATCTTCTACAATCCTTATTCAGATAATTAAAAAAAGGTGTACTGACAAGTACACCTTTTTTTATTTTGCCTTAATTATTTTTCAAGTTATTTATCAAATGTAAAATAAATAACTATAATGTAAATAGATAGTGAAGCGCTACCCGCGGGAGGCTAGTCATGGCTACAAAAAATAATAACAAAAAACGGCTATTTATGGATAGGAAACAGGTTCCGCATTATAGCCTGCGCAAATTAAGTATCGGGGTAGCCTCAGTACTGATTGGTACTACTTTTTACTTGGGAACTAGCACGCCGGTGCATGCGGATGTTGCTAACCCAAGCGATCAGGTTGCTGACCAGAGCGGCACCAATCAGACCGCTCAGACAAAGGTTGTCTTAAAGGCAACTCAGGCAAGCAATACTGATAATGAAAAAACAGGTGCGGCTGATAATGCTACTCCAGCAGCTTCTACACCAGACAGTACTGCCGCAAAGCAAGTTGCTGAAAGCAAGACTGTAATTAATAAAACAGCAACTAATGATGCTGCCAGTCAGACAGGCAAGACTGATAATGTGACAACAGGTGCGGCTAAGAATGCTACTCCAGCAGCTTCTACACCAGACAGTAGTGCCGCAAAGCAAATTGCTGAAAACAAGATGGCAGTAAATAAAACTGCCGCTAATGATGTAGCTAGTGCCCCCGCTGACCCTACTACAAATTCAGATACGGTTACACGAGGCGATCCCAACGCCAAATATCATTTAACGATTCACATGGTTGACAAGACCGGCAAGGTAGTTGCCACTTATATATCAGATGACGAAGGTAAGGTAGGTCAACAAATTCATGTAAACAGCTATTACTTCAAGAAAGCTATGCCAAAACACTACTACATTGCCGATCCTAATTTTAAACTCCCATCAACTTATACCATTACCGATGATCCTAACCAATCTTTAAATATTGAAATTGCTTCAACACCAGCTTATACCTTGGTAATGCACGATAAGACCACTGGCAAAGATATCGTCACTGATTCATGGGACGGTATTGATGACAAACTCCATCTGAATCGTAATTTGGCTGACTTGCAAGCTTGGCAACAAAGAGAAATTAACGAACAGATTTATACCACTAATTCTCAGATAGTTGATGATCCAGACACTAATTTAAGCAATTACCCAGTTGACATGGACTTGATTGACCCCATCGTTCCTATAACCGCCCTGCCAACTACAAACATTAGTCACACTTACAATTTCAGACATCATATTTATACAATCCCACGTTCAATTCCGTTGTGGGATGCACCAGCCATTCAATTGACTGATGAAGGCATGCAGGCATTGCTTAACGCCTTTAAGACTATCTATGCTGACCCACGGTACAAGTACGATGACTTAAATATCCTGACAGATAACGTCGACGATATGGATAGTGCCAAGATTTTCATGTCCGGTTACGCCGAGTACTTCAAAGGTGCTAAGTGGACCGCTGGCGGCTTAATTGAAAGTCCCGGGCTCAACGGCTCGGCGGACTGGAACGCCTTTGTCACTCACAACTCAGGCTACAGCCTGCTGGGTCCGTTGTACCAACGTCCTGACTATTTGTTAGATGACAAGGACCACGAAGACGTCTTATACCTCACCCCAGAAATCAAGGAGCAGTTTGCTAAGTACAAGCAAGATCATCCTGATGACTCAGCAAATGCCATTATTGCTGGTAAATTACCACGATTAAACTACTCGTTCACTTATGATCCAGTTAATTACAATGTTTTAGATTTAAAAGTTAATGGTGGTCAAGATCTGTCAGAAATAAAAATACCCGCTGGTTATCACGCTAATGTTCTGGTTCCAATTGCTCATAAAGATGCTGACGGGAACGACTACACTGAATACAAGACAATTCGTGTTGATAGCAATGTTCTTCGTACTTCCAAGAACTTGATGGACTACATTAATCAGATCTGCAACACTAGTGGCGCTGAAGGTACCATACTTGACGCTCTTAAAGAAAGCCTCTACCCCCAACTCATGATGGGCACAGATGGTAAACATTACTACAATATTTCTGGTGACGCAGATCTGCAGGCCTTAAGTTCTTTCAAAAACGAAACTGAACAAAATGTGGCAAACATATACTCACCAGCTTACTATGAAGCTATGCAAAAGGCTTACAACGAATCAAAGTCTGCATATAGTGCTAATGATAACGTCAATAGCATGTATGACTTCTTATTCCGCATGGACAAAAATTTCCCAATTGCCATGATGTACACTTTGAGTGCTGACGATCAAACGGTCACGGTCAACTTTGTTGACCAATACAACAATACTGTAGGAACTCAAACCGTTTCCGGTAAGACCGACGAAACCACAACGATTAATTACCAAGTGCCAGATGGCTACTTTGTTAACAACCACCAAAATCGTCAAGAATACACTTTTGCCGCTAACAATCAGCCAGTCACGGTTCATGTCACTAAAAAAACTAGCCAAACTGATGATCCAACTACTAGCGATAAAGATGTTCTGAACATCATCAAATACGTAGACCAGGATGGCAACGTAGTTAAAACCGACCACGCTTCTGGAAAAGCTGGCGATCCGATCGAAGTTACGATTCCAGCTGGTTATCATGTTGAAGGTGGCAGTGCACCAAGTCTGACCATCGATCCGCAAAGGCCGGTTCAAACCGTTAACATCATCAAGGATCAACATACTTACGACCCAACTACTATCGCTGATGATGTTCTTAATATCATCAGGTATGTTGGTGAAGATGGTAATGTCCTCAAGACTGATCACGTTACTGGAAAAGCTGGCGATCCGATCGAAGTCGCGATTCCAGCTGGTTACCACACAGCTGATGGCACCGTGCCAACCCTGACGATCGATCCGCAAAACCCGGTTCACATCATTAATGTTGCCAAGGATCAACATGATACTGGAAAACCAACTACTGACGGCAAAAATATTCCTAATGTCATCAAATACGTAGACAAGGATGGCAAGGTCGTCAGGACTGTCCGCGTGACTGGTAAACCGGGCGATACCATTAAGCTGCACTTGCCAGACGGTTACCGCTTCAAGGATGGCCAAGCACAAACCATTTTCATTACAAAAGATGGCGTGCAAATCGTTAATATCATTAAGCTTCAGGCAGCATTAAGCCCTGATATGCCAAACAGTGCGGCTTCTAAGGCTGCTAACCGGAAAGCACTGGCAGCAGCTTCAACAAAGCAAGCCCGCAATGGTAAGCAGTCCGCAAATCAATTGCCGCAAACTGGCAATAAGTCGGTGGCTATTGCCGGGCTGGCATTACTTGGCTTAGCTGGTCTCATTGGCCTGTCAGGCTTCAAAAAGAGACGTGATTAATAGATAGTTGCCATAATGGCATAATTTAAAAAGGTGTCCTAATTGTTGAAAACTAGTACACCTTTTTTGTATAGATCATAATTGCTTTTTTACATCCCCGCGAGACACCGTTTTACCATGGGATGCACGGATATTTTCAACTGCATCTTGGTAGTCGAGCCTATCTGCAAGCTTTTCTAAGACAGCACTGTGCATAAATTCGGCTGGAGTTTGCCCAGCAAGCTCAGCCTGCCTGTGAATTAAATTGTAGGCAAAGCTGATGGTAGTAGAATTAATAGCTGTCATATTGGGACCTCCTCGCATGTGGCGATTAAAATTGAAACATAATCATAGATCAGATATCATCATAAATGAAAAGAGGGCAACGGGCTGTACCTCGTTACCTCCGATCGCAGTTCAGGTGACTGGATGATAAGCTAACCGTTTCTGCTATTTTTTGATTATCGCGTAAGCTTTGGCACAGTCGGTTAACAACTAGTCTATTCCTAATTAACATGGCTCTCACCTCCGCAGTTCAGATTTCTTGAGGGGTGGCCACGTGTACTGCTAAGCCGGTCTTTCGGGGTAGCTCCCCGTCAAGGCCGGCTTTTTTTTTAGCGTATCATGGCCAGATAGCAAGCACGCAAGGCAAAAGGTGTCCTAATTGTTAAAAACTAGGACACCTTTTTTGTTCAATAAATTATTGTCTACTTAATTAATGGAGGCCGATATGTACACAGTCAAAGAAATTATTCCTTATGCATTAACGCGAGACATCGTGTTACAAGACGAAAGCAAGCACCAAATCACGGCCTTTGATGATTCAGACATTAGGGGCGACGATGAGTTTAGCTTTTTGAAAGTTGGCAGTTCATATAACTTCAAAATTGGTATTTTAGGGGATGTTGCGGATACCGGCAAAAAGTTTCTGGTGGCTGGACATCAAAGGATTGGAGAAACGTCTTTTGTTAAGCTGCGCGATGAAAGTGGGCACGCCTTTTACCTAGAGCCCGATGGGCAGCTGCCTGAAAAATTTGGTCAGAGCATAAGGGTTGAAGTTAAACGGTATGAACTGCTGCAAGTTAATGATGTGATAAAGAATAGTTTTTAATAATTACTGCGTATTTATTAGTATGAGACATGCTTTTTAAAAGAATGAGGTGTGGTCCTCTTGAGGAGTGATGAACCTAAAGAGTTCAAGACATTAGATGAGCAGTGTGAGATTGTTGTTAATCAGCGACATCTTAAGTTGCCGCCCAATAGATCTAGAGAAGAATCTATTAGAAAATTAAAACTTGAACTGATCCAAAAAAATTATTTCGACTTGGTTAATGGACTGGATGACATTATTAATGTCTCTGATTCTAAGAATAAGTATTATGGGAACTACTCCTTGGATGACCTGCTAGGCTTATATAAGCTTAACAAAAAGCTCCGCGAGTTATTGTTATCCGAAATTGGTAAATTTGAAATAAGGCTAAAGACTTCTATCGCCTATCATTTTTCTGAACGTTATCCTTTGTGGAATGCTTATTGCGACACTGGCAATTACAAGATGGTTAGTGTAAATGATCGTGAGGAAGTTTTTTATGCCAGATTTGGGTATTCAAAAAAGTATACTGGCAGTACCCCACACGTAAATCAGAGAGGACTTTTTCCATTCTTTGTTACTGATATTAAATTGATTCGTAAGTTAAGACGCAGAGAAAGATATATGAGTGCGTATGGGGGCAGACCACCTTTGTGGGTTGCGATAAAAGTATTAGATTTTGGGCAAACTCATATGATGTTCTCTCTTTTAAATTCAAAAGTTGCTCAATAAGTATTGGCTGATTTTAATCTTAAACCAGTTAATAGATCTGAATTTGAAAGCATTCTCTATGTAGTTAACTGGTTAAGAAATGAATGTGCTCACTTTGAAATGATCAATAAAAGCAGGTATCATGCTAAATATCCTGTGGATAATAAGCTAATAAAGAATTTGTATTTAAGAACCAATAGGTCCAATCGAAATTTAAATCTTTTTCAATCTATGTGTATATTAGATAAAGTTCAAGGGATCAAAGAATCATTCTCTTGCTTAATGATTCAGAGCAAAATCCCGAATAGTTTGAAAGAAAGCTATTTAAAAGATATTGGCTATTGGCGGCAATGTGATTGGCCACTACCTTTTGACTATTAGCGATAATTCAGATAAGATAACGTTGAAATAGATATTTGCCAGTAATGGCGTCATGTTGCTTAATAGTGCATGACATAGGAAAAACGTCTGGATCCTTTTTTGAGGTGAAAGGCGTTTTTCTAATTTTATGGAACTTTTGGCTTTCAGATATTTAGCTAATAAAAAGGTGTACTAATTGTTGAAAACTAGTACACCTTTTTTGTTTTGCTCTTAAATATTGAACTGATATTTATATTAATTGATTTTGAATTAGGTAATTCACGCTATCTAATACAGTTTGGCTGGCAGGTCGTGGATGCCATTTTAAAATTGTTCTCGCCCTGGAGTTATCGCGGTGATATTTTAAACCAATCATTGTATTCAAAGTCTTCATTGCACTGTTAAAATTCGCTGCTATTCCTACAAACCAGTTTGGAATAGTCAGGGTGCTCACTTTATAGGATGGATAGTGCTGCTTAATCAAGCTAGCCATTTGGGGCATTGTCATTTCTTCGCTTTCTGCTATGAACCTTTTACCATCGGCTTCGCTGTTTTGCATTGCCTTGATGTGGAGATCTGCTAAATCACGAACATCGACGACTGGATAAATGACATGAGGGCTTGGCATCCCTTTTAGGATCATTTCGAAGATCTGGTCAGTACTGCCATGCCTGCCAGACATATTTGGCCCTAGTATTGCACCGGGCAAAATAGTAACCAGTTTTGTGTGTGTTTGTTTATTGATGAGTTCCCATGCTGTCTGCTCAGCTACTACTTTAGAGCGCATGTAATTAGTGAGCAGCTTATTGTTTAAATCCGTCCAATAGCTTTCATTTAATTTTTGATTGCCATTGCTCTTTTCAGGATAATTTGCCGCTTCTGAAGAGGTCATGACAATTTTATCTACTTGAGCTTTGATGGCGGCTTCGATGACATAGGTGACGCCTTCTTTAGCAACGTTAATTAAGTGCGGATCATCTTGATTATTACCACCAAGGGGTGAAGCAAGGTGGAGGACATAAGTTACGTCTTTCATTGCTTGATCCCAGCCATTCGGGGCAGTTAAATCTGTGACAACATAACTTAATTTGCTTGTATCGACATGAGCAGCCTGTAACATATCAACAATTTTTGAAAATTTTTGTTCTGAACGTACCGTTGTGCGAACTGAGCAGCCTTGTTCCAATAAGCGACGGATTACCCAGCCAGCTAAGAAACCAGTGCCTCCTGTTACCAAAATTTTTTTCATTGAAGTTTTCCTTTCTGCATCACGTGTTGCAAAATTTGGCTAACCGTATGATAATCAAGTTTAAGCAGTCAGCCAACCATCAATTAATTAACTAGTGTTCAATATGCAACATGTTTAAATGATGTGATGCGAAAGGTTAGCAAATGGATCGCAGAAAAAAATATACTCAACAGGTTATTAAACAGGCTTTGTTTGAGCTTCTAAAAGATCAGCATTTATCTGAAATTACGGTCAAGGAGATTTGTACACGTGCTGATATCAATCGCTCAACCTTTTATCGGAATTATTTAGATATTTACGACTTATTTGAAAAAATAGAGCAGGAGCTTAGAGAACAAGCCTTTAAAAGCAAGAATATGTTTACCGATAGATATAAGCTTTTGGAAGTGATTTATGATAATCAGGATTTTTACCGTGAATTTTTCCATATTGGGGTTGAGAGCGAGCCCGTACGGCGGATGATGAGCGACCTTAAGAAGCAGACAATGTTAATTTTAAAAAAACAGGGTAATTATGATGAACAGATGTTTGACATCGAATATCAATTTAACTATTACGGTGCGGTTGGGGTAATTAAAAACTGGGTTGAACAAGGATGTAAAAAAACTCCCAGAGAATTGGGGGATATTTTGTATACAATTGTTGATAGACAGTATAAAAATAGCTAAGTGCTGCATAGATCTTTGCCAATAACGGCATAATTTAAAAAGGTGTCCTAATTGTTGAAAACTAGGACACCTTTTTTATTTTACTTACAAATTGTTAGCATGTTAAAATGGTTACGTACACAAGCAATTGTAAAAATGAGGAGGCTAATTATGACTCAATTAAGTGATCCCTTAACTTTTCGGCATGGCGCCACGGTTGCCAACCGCTTCGTCCAATCACCAATGCTGACTAACAGCGGTGAAGATGGTTACGCCACCCAAGACACAATTGATTATTACAACGCCCACTCAAAGTCCGGCGGCATGGTCATCACCGAGTACATGTACGTCAGCGAAAATGGCGGCCCAGCCCTGACCGGGAAGCGCGGCCGCGAGCAGCTTGCCGTCTACGACGACCGCTTCTTGCCCCAATTAAAAAAGGTCGCAGCGGCTATCAAACACTCCGGCAACAAGGCCATCATGCAGATCGCGCACACGGGCCGGGAGGCCAACTACCGGGCCATGCAGGGCAAAAAAGTCTACGCCCCGTCGACACTGGATTTCCCGTTTTTGCCATACAAGGTGCATGAATTCAGCTCTGAGCAAGTTGAAGACATCGTGGCCGACTTTGGCAAGGCCGCAAAGCGGGCAATCGAGGCCGGCTTTGACGGCGTGGAGATCCACGGGGCCAACCACTACTTGATTCAGCAGTTTGTCTCTGCTTACTCAAACCACCGGACTGACCACTGGGGCGGCTCGGCAGAAAAGCGCATGAACTTCCCGCTGGCGGTCGTCGACTCCGTCATGAACGAAGTTAAAAAAGATGCGCCGCAAGACTTCATCGTGGGCTACAGGATCAGCCCGGAAGAAATTAATGGCGACAACGTTGGTTATACTTGGCACGAGTCAACCAAGCTGATCGACGAAATCACCAAGAACTATCCTTTGGATTATGTCCACTTGTCCATGCCAAGCTTTGACCAAAAGCCTGCCGACTCTGACAAGACCTTTGCTGAGCTTTTTAAACCAGTTTTGAACGGTGCTAAGGAAATCATCGTCGGCGGTGTCACGGATAAAGAAAAGGCTGAGGCTGCCTTGAAATTGAGCGACCTGGTTGCTGTGGGCCGTGCGAACATCATTGACCCGCTGTTTGCTGAAAAGATTTTGGCTGGTAAAGATAGCGAAGTCGTCAGTGCAATCACTGTGGAGCAGGCTAAAGCAAACCACATGACGCAGGGGATGATTGCAAACTTCTCCAGCCCAAAGCCAGGCGTTGCCTTGCCAGGCTCTGAGAACATTGCGGCCCTGCACAAGGAATTTGGCGGCTGGACTGAGATGAAATATCCGCAAAATTCAGAAATGAAGTAAAGGCCGCCCATATTGAAAAATTAGTCTAGATTAGATATCATTTCAGATGAAAAGAGGGCAACGAGCGGCCACTTGTTACCCTCAAGCGTGATCTGGAATGATCGAGGATGAGCTAGCCGTTTCGGCTAGCTTTTTTATTACCGCGGCTGTCATGCCGAATCCTCGTTTCTATCCAAGTTAACATAGTCATCACCTCGCGTAATCCGGAATTATTGAGGGGTGAGCGACCATGTCCGTCTCACTAAGCCGTCCTCTCAGGAAGCAACTCGTCGAGGCCGGCCTGCTTGTAGTCTATCATGGCCACAAAGTAAGACCGCAAGGCCTAAATGGCCCGTATTGAAAAATAAGCTGAGATTAGATATCATTTCAGATGAAAAGAGGGCAACTAGCGGTACCTCGTTACCCTCAATCGCAGCTCAAGTGACTGTTGGATAAGCTAGCCGTTTTGGCTAGCTTTTTTATTTTCCCCCCAGTCTGTTCCTGATCAACATAGCGTCCACCTCCGTAGCTCAAAATGTTTGAGGGGTGGGTAGCCACGTTAACTGCTGAGCCGAACTATCAGGAAGCAACTCGTCAAGTCCGGCCTGCTTGTAGTTTATCATGGCCACAAAGTAAGACTGCAAGGCCTAAAATGAAGAAGCAGATAACGCAGTTAACTTGCTAGTGAATGGGTTAAGCCCGCGCAAGTAAAAAAAGACCAGGCATTAATGCCTGGTCTTTTTTGCTTAGATATTATTGGAAAAGATTTAAGTTAACTTCAAATAGACAGCTAGATCCATATGAGATTTAAGTTAACTTAAAATAGATGCTATAATACATATAAGATTTAAGTTAATTTAATATTGCTTAGGGGAATTCATGATGATACCTAGACCAACTTATTTAGATCAATTAGAAAAGTTGCGTGATAAGCAAATCATAAAAGTTTTGACAGGCGTGCGCAGATCCGGCAAATCGACGATCCTGCAGCTATTTCAAGAAAAGCTGCTGAGAGAGGGCGTCGAGCAGGAGCAAATTCAGAATCTGAATTTTGAAGATTTAGGCCTGGCTGAGATCAAAAACTATCTAGATCTGTTTGCTCACATTAATAGTCAGCTGGTTCCCGATAAAATGAACTATGTTTTTCTCGATGAAATTCAAGACATCCCTCATTTTGAAAAAGCTATCGATAGTCTATTTATCAAGAAAAATGTCGATCTATATATCACTGGTTCCAATGCATTCATGCTGTCTGGCGAACTGGCAACTCTTTTAGCGGGCAGATATATCGAAATACCGGTTTACCCGTACTCATTTAAGGAATACATCCAAACCGTGCCTGCATTAAGCAAACAGGAGGCCTTTGCCCGCTTCTTAGACCGGGGCGGTTTCCCATTTGCCACTGAATTAACGGATGACAACACATACCTTTCCTATATCCAAGGCATTATTAATACCGTTTTGGTGAAAGATATTTTGGCGCGCACCGAACGCGGCAATGCCACCTTGCTGCAAGCAATCGCTGCCTTTTTAACTGAAACAAATGGCAATCTGATCAACCCGACGAAAATTGCCAATACCTTGACGGCGAACAATTTGAAAACTTCGCCAACAACCGTAGTTTCTTATTTAGAAAAGCTGATCAACGCCTATCTTTTTTATAAATGCGATCGCTACGATATTGCTGGTAAAAAATATTTACAGCTGAATAGTAAATATTACGCGGTAGATCCGGCTTTGAGACGGGCCTTGCTCGGCCAGAAACGGCCTAACATGGGCAGCCGGTTGGAAAGCATTGTCTACTTGGAATTGAAGCGGCGGGGATATGAAGTCTACGTCGGAACCTTGGGAGCAAAAGAGGTAGACTTTGTGGCAATTCATGATGGCCGCAAAGAATACTATCAAGTCAGTTTGACGGTACAGGACAGCAAGACCTACGAAAGAGAAATCGCACCATTTTTAGAGATCCGTGATAATTACGCTAAAATCTTGTTAACGCAGGATCCTGGCAATTACGACGATAATGGTATCTCTCAAAAAAATGTCATCGATTGGTTATTGGAATAAGAAAAAGTTTTAAGTTAACTTGAAACAAAAAAGATCCTAGTCTAAAACTAGGATCCTTTTTTATTTAGAAACTGTCAGCAATTGCCGCTTGTTTTCCCAGTTGGCTGCCATAGCAGCACCAAGCGCCTCATCATCGTAGATGGGGCCTTTTTTTGTGTCCTGCCAGGCAAAATTAAGGAAGCGGTTTCCGGGGTCCAGTATAATAAAAAGAAACAATTTAAATAGGTGATCGCATTTGCAAAACACGACTAAACAATTTGAAATTACCCGCGTTGGGGATGTGACTGCCGAGCACTGGCAACTGCTCTTGCGGGCAGACCCCAGCCAAAACATGATCCAAAAATACCTGCAGGCAGGCAAGACCTTTGAGATCCGCCGCGACGACCAGCTCGTCGCCATCATGGTGTTGCAAGAGACCACGCCGGCTACCTTGGAGATCAAAAACATCGCCACTGCGCCCGAATTTGAAAACCGCGGCTTTGCAACCCAGCTGCTGCAATTCGCAATCGACTACGCCAAAGAGCGCGACTACCCCGAGCTGCAGATCGGCACCGGGAGTACGAGTTTTAAACAGCTCTACCTTTATCAGAAAATGGGCTTTCGGATTACCGATGTAAAAAGGGACTTTTTTGTGAATAACTACGACCAGCCCATCCATGAAGGCGGCCTGCTTTTACAAGACATGGTCGTTTTAACCTGTGACCTTACTTAACAGCCATTACTTGAAAGGAAAAAGCAATGACTAAGAAAAAATGGCCAACGCGCAAAGACTTGCCGGCAGAAGAAATTGAAATCGACGAATTCGGCTACCACAAGCCGAAAAAAGACCCCTGGATTGAAGAGTAATGATTCGCAAATTGCAAAAAAAGGACCTGCCGCAAGTGATGCAGATCTGGCTGGCAGGCAACATTGAAGCCCACCCCTTTATCCCCAAGGCCTACTGGCGCGACCACTTTGACGCGGTGGCTGCCCAGCTGCCGCAAGCCGACGTCTTTGTCTTTGAAAAAGACGGCAAGGTGGCCGGTTTTATCGGCCTTGTTGACAACTACGTCGCCGGCCTTTTTGTCGAGAAAAACAGCCGCGCGCAAGGCATCGGCAAGCAGCTGCTAGACCAGGCTAAGAGCCTGCATGAAAGCTTAAAACTTCATGTCTACGAACAAAACGAGCGCGCCGTAGAATTTTACAAGCGTGAAGGCTTTGTCCGCTTTGGCAAAGACTTAGATAGAGACACGAATGCTGCCGAGTATTTGATGGCCTGGCAAAAATAATATCTTTAAAGAATAAAAGCGCACTAGTTCTTTTTGAGCTGGTGCGCTTTTTTATTTTGGAAAAAGAATTGACAACTTCCCCTTAGCATTGTACTGTATTATACACATAATACAGTATGACTTAAGGGAGCAAAACGATGACTGAAATCTTGAAAGTTGAGCAAGTCACCAAGACTTACGGCAAGAAAAACGAAAAACAATACCAGGCCTTAAAGGGCGTCGATTTCTCTGTGGAAAAAGGCGAGTTCGTCGGCATCATGGGCGCGTCCGGTTCCGGCAAGACCACGCTTTTAAACATCTTGTCCACCTTGGACCAGCCGACTAGCGGCAACGTCTTCGTCAACAACCAAGACATCACCGCCTTGAAGAAAAACGAGATGGCTGACTTCCGCGGCCGCGAGATCGGCTTCATCTTCCAGGACTTCAACTTGCTGGAAAATTTAACCAACCGCGAAAACATTGCGCTGCCGCTGTCCCTGCAAAACGTGAAGGCCAAGGAGATCGACGACAAAGTCGATAAGATCGCTAACCGCTTAGGCATCGGCCAGATCTTAGACAAGTACCCGGCAGAAGTTTCCGGCGGGCAAAAACAAAGAGTGGCCGCAGCCCGGGCGCTGGTCCACAACCCGGCCATCCTGTACGGGGATGAGCCGACCGGGGCGCTGGACTCCAAGTCTGCTACTGAACTGCTGGAGACCATGGCCGACTTGAACCAAAAAGACCAAGTCTCGATCTTGATGGTAACCCACGACCCGTTTTCTGCTTCTTACGCCCAGCGCATCCTCTTCATCAAGGACGGCCGCATCGGCAAGGAGCTGAAGAAGGAAAACAAGACGAATAAAGAATTCTACCAGGAAATCATCGCTGAACTGGGTCGGCGTTAAAAAGGAGAACGAACTATGTTGTGGAAACTTTCTTTAACGGGGATTAAGAGCCGCTTCCGTGATTACGCGGTCCTGTTCTCCGGCCTGACTTTAGCCAGTGCTATCTTCTACATGTTTATGACCATTGCGATCAACCCGGCCTTTTTAAAGGGCGCCTTGGTGATTGCCTTTTCGATCACGAAGGTCGTCTTCGGCTTCGGGATCGCGCTGTTAGCCATTATCACTTTGGTCTACATCGTCTACGCCAACAGTTTTTTGCTGAGCATGAGGAAAAAGGACTACGGCACCTACATGATGCTGGGGGCCCGCAACAGCAAGATCGGCCGCCTGATCTTCACGGAAACCTTGGTGGTCGGCCTGCTGGCCTCTGTTTTGGGCATCGTGCTGGGTATCGGCTTGACCCAGCTGGTCTCCCAGCTGCTGATCTCGCAGATGGGCCTGCAGATCCACAAGTTCTTGGGCTTTTACGTGCCGGCGATGCTGTGGACAATTGTCTTTTTTGCAGCCTTGTTCTTGCTGGCAGCGCTCTGGAACCGGCACAAGCTGGTCAACACGAACCTGATCAATCTGCTGCACGAAGACCAAAAGCCGGTCAAGCTGCGCAGCCGCAAGGCCTGGAAGGCCATTGAGGCCGTCTTGGGTATTGCCTTGGTGGCAGCGGGCTACTGGGCAATGTGGAACTACAAGACCTTGATGACGAACTCGATCATCATCGGCTTTTTCACCATTGTCAGCGGTTCATTTTTCATCTTCGACTCGTTTTTCACAGGCATTGTCAACCTGTTGAGAAAAAACACCAGCTTCAAATACAAGAAGCTGCACTCCTTCACTTTAGGCCAGCTGAAGTTCCGCTTGGGCGACTACACCAGAATCTTGACGGTAGTTTCCTTGCTGTTTGCCCTTGCTTTAGGTGCGATCACGGTGGGGCTGAACTTCAACAACCTGGCGGACAACACGCTGAAGTCGACTTACTACGACCTGATCATCTACAAGAAGACGCCGGCTGTTGATAAACAGTTGAAAAAGGTTTCTGTGAAATCCGAAAAGGACCTGCACTACAAGGTTGGGCAAAAGGGCAAGTATGTCTACTTCAACAAAGATGAGGTTGCAAACGGCCGGTTCAAGTACCAGGAATTCTTTTTAAACAATGGCCAACAGGACTGGCGCACGAAGCCGATCACGAACACTGAGTACAGCAGGGTGCAGCTGGCAGACTTGACGCAGTTTGCAACCTCAGAAGCTAAGATTGTGTCAAAGCAAGACTATGACAAGCTGGGCGGCAAGGAATACCAGAGCCGACTGTTAATGGTGAACGACTTCCGGAAGAACTTTACCCAGCTGGAGAAGCTGCAAAACGCAAGCATCCACTCGGTGATTAAGGGTAAGGATGCTGGGGTATCTACTGACATTTTGGCGAACAACACCAAGACGGCAAGTTACCGCTTCATTTCGACGATGGCGTCGGGCTTTGAATTCATGGGCTTTTTCTTAGGGATTGCCTTTTTGGCCATGCTGGCTTCGACTTTGATGTTCAAGGTCTTGAGCGGGGCGGCCAGCGACAGCCCGCGCTACAAGATGCTGTGGAAGATGGGGACGCAGACCAGATTGCTCAAGTCCTCAATTAGAAGCGAGATTGGGACGCTGTTTGCGCTGCCTGCCGTTTTAGGCATCATCGACGTGTTGTTCGGCCTGCAATTTTTCAAGTCCTTGCTGCCGAACCCTTATGACAAGATTTGGATTCCTTTCACTATCTTTTTAGTACTCTATATGGTTTATTATTTAATTACTGTGAAGTTGTACGAAAATATCGTCTTGCAGAAAGACTAGAGTAGGAGATAGTAATCATGAGTGATTTTCAAGAGCAAGCAAGCACTTCGCAAAAGATTTTGGCTGCGGTTTCATATTTCAGCTACTTCTTTTTGCCGGTCATTTTTCCGCTGATTGTGTGGATTGTGGGGTCGGATAAGCCTTACATCAAGTGGCATGCTAAGCGGGCTTTTTGGAGCCAGCTGCTGCCGGTGCTGTTTGGGCTGGTTTGCTTGGTAGCACTGGGCGTTAGCGGGGCCTTTGCGGCGGGGTCGTCGCCGCTGACTTGGGGCTGGCTCAGTATCGCTTTGATGGCGATTACGGCGCTGGTTGCTATGGGCAGCTTGATTTACAACGTTGCGCAGGCGATCCGCGTTTTAATTAATTAAAAAGAGAGAAGAAAAAAGTGTACCAACTTGTATTGGTACACTTTTTCTTTGCCTATTTTTGTGAATTAAGGTGGTGTAATGGGGTGGAATACACTATAATTTAAATAACGAATGACACAATTATTTGACTAACTTCACAACTTGTATAACATCATCGGAAGTGACTGGACATGAATAGCAAAAATAACATCAGCAAGATAAATGAAGGCTGCAGAGAAGTGCGCTGGCGTTATGGCTTGCGCAAGCTTGCTTCTGGGCTTCTGGTTTCGGCTGCAATTGGCGGCTTTGTTTTGGTGGGGACTGGGACTAAGGTCCAAGCTAGTGCGGACGATTCTGCTGAGAAAGTAGTTGCTGTTCAAGATAATAAGCAGTCATCGTCGAATGATACTGTGAGCGGGCATAGTGCTGATCAGCAGAGCACCGTAAAAAATGATGCAGGGAAGCAGCCGGTCACAAACAGAACCGATAATAATGAGTTAACGGGTAGTACTCTCTCAGCTGGTGCTGAGGATCACACAACGGCGGCTGCTAATACTGCTGATGCGATTAAAAAAGTAGATTTCACGATCAATTTAATTGATTATGATGATAATGGCAAATTAGTGTGGACTCATACCTATAATGGTGAGCCTGGTACGCCCGTTCCATTTAACCTTAACGATTTTTTGAACGACGAACGTACAAATAATCATAGGGATTACACCGCAGATCAACACATTCAATTGCCGCCATTTCCTACTGAAAACCAGACCTATGAAATCCATTTAAAACACCAGATCTCCAAGCAAACAACTACGATATTCGTGCCCCTGCATGTTGAGTTCGTATACGGTGGTGATGCATATAATAAAGGCAATCAAGTAGATGCTGTTTACGATTCTACGAAGACGAACCCCTTTAATACGATAAATGTCGTTGTGAACAAACAGATTGACGGCGTTACCCATAAGTCAGTGACAAATTACCAAGTGGATCAGACTGCAACATATGCATGGCTTTCTGAAATAACAATCCCGTCGAAGCGCGGCTATACTCCTGATCTGACGACATTGGAAAAAAAGGATATCTATGTTCCTGACGACTTTAGTGAAGGATTTATGGATGTACGTAGTCGCGTTGAGATTAAAGTAACCTATTCACCTGATCCACAAAAGGCTATAGTGAAATATGTTGATGTGGATGATAACAATAAAGTGCTGAAAGAGGAAGAACTCAACGGCACATCTGCTCAAACCGTCGATTATCGGACAGAAATTCAGGGTGTCCTTAACGGTTTCCTTAAGCAGAAATATGTCCAAGACCCCACTGATACCAAATTTGGTATTTTTACCTTCGACACAGACGATGACACTACTCAAATCTTCTACGTCCATTTGAAGCGTAATCCTGATGCACCTAAGCTTGAGCCAGACACAGAATCTGTAACTAAGACCATTACCAACACTGTTCATTACGTCATGAGCGACGGCAGCAAGGCACCAGCGGTCCAAGTTCAAACTATTACTTTCAGCGGCACCAAGGACAAGAAGACTGGCAAGATTACTTGGAATGCTGAAAGCCAAAGCTTTGCTGATGTAGAGTCGCCAGAAGTGGCAGGCTACACCCCAGATAAAGCTACGGTCAAGGGCGCGACAGTTACTCCGAATGACAAGGACATTAAAACCACTGTTACTTACACTAAAGATGCAGTAATTCCCGTTGAGCCGCCTAAGACTCCAGACGTGCCAGACAGTCCAGTGATTCCTGCAGTACCGGTGGTACCAGCAACCCCGTCTACGCCAGATGTTCCAGAAACACCAGAAATTCCGGAAACACCAGCTACTCCAGAAGCGCCAGCAGCACCGGCGGCTCCTGCTCAAGCACCAGTCACTAAACAGACCGCTGCGCCAGTACAACCAGCAGCTACTGCAGCTCAATTGCCGCAAACCAGCAACAGACAAGCCGGCCTGCTCGGCCTCGCAGTTGCTGCAGCAGGACTTCTCTTAGGCCTTGGCGGCAAGCGCAAAAAGGATTAGAAATATTCTGTAACAAAAATACTCTCCTCATTATCTGAGGAGAGTTCTTTTTTTACTTAAAAATAAAACCCTTGAATAACGGCGTGAGCGCAGTCTAGGTGTGATACGATTGAAGTATATAAATATATTTTTTGACTAAAATTATGAGGAAAAGGATTATGAACTCTAAAAATAATAAAGGTCTGGCTGCTTCGACCAAGCGCCGCTATGGTTTGCGCAAGTTCAGCTGGGGCGTGGCTTCAGTGCTGTTAGGCACCACAATCTATATGTGGGGGGGGTCAAAACACCGCCTATGCCACGACTGAGATGGCTGGTGCTGAACAACAGAATGTTGTAAATGGCACGACGGATGCTGAGACGCATGACGTTGTGGAAAATGATGCGGATGGCTCGACGGTCACGGACGGGACCGACAAAAATAATGAGTTAACGGGTAGTTCGGTCTCAGCTGGTGCTGGGAATCAAACGACTGCTTCGGATACTTCTGATAAGAACCAAAAAGTAACTCTTACGGTAAATATTAAGGATATTGATGATAATAACAAAGTATTATGGACTAAAACCTGTTCGGGTCTGCCTGGTGCTGCCCTCCCATTCAGTGTTAGCGAATATGTGTCCAACGAACTGAGTCAATACCGCTTAGTTAAAGATGTTCAATTATCGGCATTTCCTGACCAAAATAAAGTTTATGATATCTATGTAAAACATAATATAAGCACTGCCCAGACGAACATCTTTGTGCCACTGCATGTTGAATACTTTTATAGCAATGGGCAATCGGCAGCAAAGCCCTACTTCAGTGATCCATTATTCGAAACTGTGAAGGTAATTGTTACAAAAGCTTCAGATGGTGTTACTGGCGTAAAAACCAAGAGTTTAAAAGTAGCTGACACAGCTGAAAATGCCTGGCTTGCCAATATTAAGATTCCTAAGATTCCCGGCCATAGGGCAGTGCCGCAGAAGCCGATTATCACGCGGCCTGACAAACCTAGTGATGACCCTGGTGATGATGGGTATGTTGTTGAAATTAAAGTGATCTATACACCAATACAGACAAATAAGCAAAAAGCCACGATTGTTTACTATGATGATGACCAAAATAAAGTTGTTAATAGAGAAGATATCACTGGCGATTCTGATGAACACAAGGATTGTAAGTCTCAAATCGAGAGCACGATCCACCAATTGGGCGAGGACTATGTTTTAGCCAAACCTATTCCGGAAATTGTCTTTGATCAGGATGACTCGAAAGATCAAACTTTTGAAGTCCATATCAAACGTGCTACTACACCAGCCCACAAGGACGTAAAGCAAACTATTCACTACGTAATGAGCGACGGCAGCAAGTCGCCAGCTGACAATGTACAAACCCTGACTTTTAATGGTACTAAAGACAGTACAGGCACGATCACTTGGGACCACAACCCATTAACTTTTGCTGACGTAGAGTCGCCAACTATTACCGGTTACACTCCAGATAAAGCTGTGGTCAAGGGCGCAACAGTTACCCCGGACAGCAAAAATATTACGACCACTGTCACTTATACTAAAAACGTCATCCCGCAAACTGATCCAGATCCTGTGACACAAGCGATCACAATCCGCTATGTGGATCCTGAAGACCACGTTGTCAAGGAAACTAAAGAGACTGTGCAGCCAGGGGATGTCATCACTGACAATGTGCCAGACGGCTACACCACGACCGACGGTAAAACTAAGATTACACACACAGTCACTGCCGGCGAGAGCTTAATCATCGTTCACGTTGTTAAACCTGTCGTTCCCGACAACGGAAAGCACGACGAGCCTACCAACTCAGAAAAGCCAGCTCAGCCTAATGTTCCAAAAACGCCAGAAGCTTCGAAACCACAAGCTCCGGCAATTACCGACGAACCTGCTGCTCCTGCCACTAAACAGACCACCGCGCCAGTACAACCAGCAGCTACTGCAGCTAAATTGCCTCAAACCAGCAACAAGCAAAACCGCGCAGGCCTGATCGGCCTCGCATTTGCCGCAGCAGGACTTCTCTTAGGCCTTAGTGGCAAGCGCAAAAAGAATTAGAAATTCTATTATTTATTGCATGAAAAAAAGCCTGATGCCGAATTCATCGGTACCAGGCTTTTTTATTTGTCCGAGATAGTTATTACTATCTGCGCTTACGTTTCTTATTTTCACCAATGCCTAAGGCTGCCAGGATCGCGCCTAAAGACAGCAACGCTGCTGCTTTACTGGTTTGAGCATCCCCAGTTTGCGGCAATTCATCAGCCGTATTTGCAACATTATTAACATCATTAACACTGTCTGCCACATTGCCAGCTTTTACCTTGCCCGCCGTGCCTGCAGCATTATTAACCTTGCCCGCTTTAGCAAGGCTTGCTTTCAGCTTTAAAACAGTTTTCGGTTTACGAGCCGGGGTGATCACTAAGCTTGTGTGTTGTTGCTGACCCTTATTTTGGTCAGGCTTTGCCGGCTTTTCAGTGTCCTGCGGCTTATTGTTATTCGGCTTGTCCGTTCCGCCGTTTGTCGGCTCAGCAGGGTCTTCCGGCTGAACCGGCACATCCCTCGCAATAACAATCTCAAGCGGCTTGTTATTGCTTGAAAAAGTATAGCTGCCCGGCACCTTGGCAGGCTCTGCCAAGTGGTAGCCAGCAGGCAAGTCTGGCTTCACAGCTACCGTGTCGCCAGTCTTGCCAGTGATTGCACCAGTCTTAATGACCTTGCCGTCGGTGTCTTTGTAAATGATCTTCGCTGCTTGGTCGTCAGCGACATAAGTGATATGGATCGTCTGGTCCTTGTCGTCAGCGTGGACTTCTGCAGCAGGGATGTTGCTGTAATTCGGGTGGTAACCAGGAATTGGCGGAGCTGCAAACAGGTTCCAGAAGTCGTTCTGCCAGTCGCCGTATGTTACAGCGCCGGTCACTTCATCGACAGTCGCTTTGCGGTGCAAGTGCGCATCCTGCTTAGTTGTGGTTACCTTGCCGGTTACCGGGTCAGTAACAGTAATCGTCCGTGTAACTTGTTGATTCAAGTCGGTGTCATGAGCGCCGTTAATCACTTTGCCAGTAGACGTCTTATCGCCTGAGTTAGCAGGGTGGTCATGTTCGACGACAGTCTTTACGTGCTCAACAGTTACGTAAATGTCAGAATCTTGCGCATCCCTGAAAGTAATCTGTGTTGGCACTTGTTGGCCGTCTGCTAACTGCCAGCCGGTTGGCAAACTGCTATTAGTTTTAACAGTTTCATCTGTGTGGCCCTGGACGAGGTCAGACTTGATGACCTTGCCCTCACTGTCTATGTAGACAATGCGGCTAATCTGCCGGTTAGGCGTGTAGGTGATTTCAACTGTAAAGTTCTTAGCACCCGGATGGAATTTATATTCCGGTACAACATCTTGTCTGGCCGTGTAACCAGCAATCGTTGGGACAGTATATTCTCCTAACTTTAAGTCTTGTGCAGCAGCAACTGCTTGCACAGCATCTTCTAAAGTGTCGTATGACTTGCTGAGGGCCAAGTATTTGCCCGTTACCTTATCTAAAAAGATGGCGTTTTTCGGACTAGTAAAGTCTATTGTCTCTGGCTTTGGCTGCGTCAAAGTGTGGCCAGCGGGTACATTCAAAATAATGGTTCTGGTGATCTGCACCCGTCCCTGCTGAGCCTGGCGCTGGTGCTTGACGTGGATCTGCAGAACTTGGTCGTTAATATCGAACCCTGCGTTGAGAGTGACCTTTACTTCAGAAGGTAAATCATCTGAATAGGGAGTATCAGCCAGCTGATAGTTAGCAGGCAAAGTCAGCGTGATATTTCTGGCGGTGCCTGCATCCCCAGAAACAGTCTGCGCAGCAACTACATTGCCGCCATCGTCATCATCGATCAGGTGGTAGGTAATTTTAGTTGGCTTAGCAGCGATGAAACTAGCGTTAGCTAAAGAGATAGGGTCTGTTTTGTTAACATTAGAAGCCAGCCGAAGAGTGCGGCCAGGATTATCCTGCATGTATTTGCGGATCAAGGCATCGTTAGCAGCAGAGATTACCTGCACAGCATCATTTGACCCCTTAGAATCGTAGAAGATTGAGCGAGTCAGGTTTTTACTGTCGATACCGTTAATTTCAAGGGCATCAGTATAGCCGGTCGTCTTCAGCAGCAGCGGGTTGTTGGTCACAACTGCCATATGGTTGCCCCAGGCATTGCAATTATCGCTGCCGTCATACCAGCTGGGCATTTTGACGTTGTTGGCAATAACCGTCAAGTTTGTGTCGCCAGCGGCGAAAGCATTAAAGTTGCCTTCTGCGACATTGGCCAAATTCCAAGTAGAAATATTTAAATTCTTCAAGCTGGATGCATACAGAAACATACTCTGCACATTAGTGACTTTAGCTGTATTCCAATTGGAAAGATCGCCAACGCTGGTCAAACCCGATGCGGCATAGAACATCCCGTTCATGTTGGTCACGTTAGCCGTATTCCAATTAGACAAGTCGCCAACGCTGGTCAATTTATTGGCGGCGGCAAACATATAGCGCATATCGGTGACTTTAGAGGTATCCCACTTGGACAAGTCGCCAACACCGGTTAATTTTGATGCGGCATAGAACATGCAAGCCATATTAGTAACGCTGGCTGTATTCCACTTGGACAAGTCGCCGATATTGGTCAAGTTACCGGTTGTGCTAAACATATAGCTCATATTAGTGACTTTAGAGGTGTCCCACTTGGACAAGTCGCCAACACCGGTCAAGCTCGTTGCTGCATGGAACATCCCATACATGTTGGTCACATTAGCTGTATTCCAATTAGACAGGTCGCCTACGGTGCGCAAGTTAGGGGCCCAGCCAAACATGTAGCTCATATTGGTAATGTTGGACGTATCGAAATTGTGCAAGTCCAATAAATTAATGTTTGGATAGCCGACTATATTTGTAACTGGTTTAGCCAGCAGGTCGCTCCACTTTTGATCAGCGGCGCCAACGGTCGCCCCGTTAGTTTTAGAAATACCGATGCGGTTAGCCTGGCTAACCAGGCCCTTCATCGTGTCATAGGAGATGGTCACTTGTTTGATCTGTGACTTGTCATCCGCGCTTAAGGTTGACTCAAAGTCGTCTAAGTTAGGGATGATGACCTTGGTGGTATCACCGGTATAGTCAGTCAAAACAAGCTGGTCATTTTCTTTTTTGGTTTGCCATTGAGAGATGTCCAGTTTGCCCCAGTAGTCTTCGTCGTAGCCGCCGTTGACAGACGTGTCTTTATGTTCGTGCAGGCCGTTTTTCGGGTCTAAAGCGAACTTGTCGTTTTCATTACTAATGGCTTTTAAAGACACGCCTTTAACCAGGGCCTGCGTGCCGTCCGCCAAGGTAACCAAAATGTTGCCGGTGTAAGTGCCGGCCTTGGCGAGGGTAATTTCCTTATTTTGATCGTCGACGAGCTTAAAAGTGGCGTCCTTTAATTCGTCGGCTGAATTGGAGTCTTTTGCAGAAGACTTAACCAGCTTAGCAAGCTGTGATGACACAGCTGAGCTGTCTGAAATGTTGATTTCAGAAGGAACGAGCTGCCCGTCCTTGTCCTTGGCTTGTGCGCTTTCAAAGATAGGGGCAGAGGGGTTAGCAGTCTTCTTGTCTGCGTCATCCTGCTTAGGGGCTTCCTGGGTCTGCTTGTCAGCTGCAGCTGCTTCAGGATCAGGGCTGACAGGATTGTTAGCCTTGGTCTCTTTTCCGGCAGCCTCCTGTTGCGCATTTGCCTTCACTGCAGGCGTTGCTTCTGCTTGAGTTTTAGTAGAGGCTTCGACTTTCTCAGTTTGTGCTTGTGTTGCGGCAGGTGTTTCTTGTGTGGAAGTTTCTGATGCAGTGTTTTCCACACTATTTGGCTGCAAGTCTGCTGCGTTAACAGTAGTGGTATTGCCCAGTGCAAAAAAAGTAGCGGCAATGGCTACGCTAGCCAGCCCTACCGATAATTTACGCAAACTAAAAACTAATTGGTGACTTCTGTCTCTACTCATATCTCCATCTCCCTTTTTGTGTCACAAGTAAATAAGGTATCGCGTCGATCGCAGCAAAGCAAAAGATATGCATGTAACTTAAAGCTTTTTAACGTGTTACCGGTTACACCGCAGTGAAGCGCATTATTTTTAACCCTCTTCAAATGATTGAAGGGGGTTATTTTTTTACGTTTTAGATTCCCAAGCGTTTCCTGCATAACAGGTATTTTTATAAAAGATTGTTATTTTATTTTTTAAAGCTAGAAAAAAGCCGGGAAAGATTTTCCACGGCGATGAAAAGCAAAATGATAATTCTTGTTATTGAAAAGCTGTTATTTCAAAAGTTAAAAATCTGTTAAGAAAGCTGCTTTTAAAAATTATTATTTGGGGAGAAAATGGCTGCTATTATATCTTTATAATTGCCTATATGACGGGGATGCAGCGCCAAATGCTGGCGTGCCAATACTTTGACAAGCAAGAATAATGCATGTTATTTTTTATAACGTAAGAATTCACCAAACAGCTCGTTTGAACTCGCACTACTCTTGTTATACTATTGTGTTACGAAGGATATAAAAATAGATACGGACAGCTTTGAAAGAGCTGGTGAGCTTTTAATTTACTTTCTGAGTGAGGGCCAAAAATGTTATCTAAAAAGAATCTTTTTGAAAAACAACGTAAATTAACAAGCAACCCAAATCGCTTCGGCCTCCGTAAGATGAAAATCGGCGTTTGCTCAGTCGTTTTAGGCTTGAGCTTCTTTGCGATTGGTGCTCACGCTGACCAAGTTGAAGCCGAAGTAGTGACTCCTGCAGAACACACTGAATTGGTTGCAGGCAAGCAGGAGCAGGGTTCAACTCAGCAACCACAAAATGCAACTGAGGATAAGGTTGCCGCTAAGCAAGACCAAGATGTTGCGGAAAAGGCTCAGCAAACTTGTGCAGCTGAGGGTGCTGCAAAGCAAGAAGCTGCTAAGAACGACGCAGCTAAGGCTGCTGACAACACTGCCGCTGCAACTGACGGCAAGGCAGCAGACAAGCAAGCAACTAAGGCTGACACTAAAGACCAAGCTGCTAAGCCGGCAGCTGATCAAAAAGAAACTGCTAAAGACGAAAAAGACACCCAAGAACTGGCTGTCAAAAAAGAAGATAAGACTGACAACAAAGACGAAAAGTCTGAAGCTAAGGATGAAAAGGCTAAGGATGCAAAAGACAAGCTTGCTAAGAGCCTGGCCGAATCTAAAGTTCAAAAGACTGCTGCTGAAGACCCAGTCAACGTCAACGATTGGACTTGGACTAACCGCGCTGACGGCATTGAGCTGAATGGCTACACTGGCGAAATTCAAAATGACACCATTGTTGTTCCTAACACTTATGACTTCACGCAAGCGGGCAAGATCAGCGATGGGCAAAAGGTTTACCTGAATGCTGGCTTCCCAAGAAAATTTAATGACAATGGTGATAAGAACGGCACCAAGGCTGCAAACTTTGCCATTTCTAAAAATGGTAACGGCAAAGTTTATGCCGATGGTAATTGGGCTGACGCATTTAGATGGCTTGCATACAAAAATATAGACGTCACGAATCTCGATGTTTCTCAAGTCGACCGGATGACCTATATGTTTTCAAGCAATGGCAATCTTGAACGCATCATTGGCTTAAATACCTGGGACACCAGCAAGGTCGGTACCGTCAAACAATGGTGGGGCGGCTATGGCGACATGGGCGGCATGTTTGCAGGGTGCGCTAATTTAAAGGATGTAGGCGACTTGTCAAACTGGGACACCAGCCACAACCAAAACTTCAACCAAATGTTTTTCGCAGACGGAGCTCTCAAGGAAATCAAGGGTGTTGAAAATTGGGACACGAGCAGTGCGACAAACATGTCTGAAATGTTCACCGGCTGTGCAGGCTTAACTTCACTCGATCTTTCTAAGTGGAATGTAAGCAACGTCGATAACATGAGGGTGATGTTTTTAAACTGCCTCAACCTCGAAAAGGTTGGCGATTTGAGCGGCTGGAACGTTTCTAAGGTCAAAGACACCAGCGACATGTTTAACAGCACCAAGATCAAAGATCTCAACGTGTCAAACTGGGACCTGAGAAACGACACTAACGTTTCCAAAATGTTCTTGATTAACAACAACTCCGTCATCCGCATGAATGGCTTAAAGCTGGATAAGACGAAGACCAATTTTAACCTTCAAAGTTTTAATGATCCAACACACAACCTGGTTGTCTTCACTGATGACACTAATCTGCAACAACTGTTAAACGGTCAAAAACGGAATAATCAGAAGATCAGCATCCAGAAAAACGCTGAGACACCAGTCTACATCGACGTCAAGACTGCCTTCAAGGATTCTGATGATCTGGAAAAATACCTGCGTTCCTTGACGCAAAGTTACCTGAGCACCAATCTGTCAAATGGCCAAGTTGTTAAACCAGCTGAACTTGATTCTGACAACTCATTGAAGCATGACTACAGCCACAAGGAAGACGATCCTCTGCGGTTGGTCACTAAGGATAACGCAGGCACTGGCAATGACGGCAGCGTCTACCATTTCCACACTGGCTACAATTACGACCAACAGATTGTTTATAAGGACAAAGATGGCAACCAAATTGGGGAAACAACCTCAGTTCCTGTTTTCGTAGACGAAGACGGCACTCTTGAACAAGACGAAGTCGACAAAGTCAACGCAACCATCGATCAGCACCTGCCGGAGGGTTACGACTACGTTTCCGGCAAGTTAGCTGGCCCAGTGTCAATTGACCGCACTAAGGATAAAGCCTTAACGGTTACTGTTTCTAAGAAGGCCGTTCCGGCTACGCTTACGATTAACTACGTTGACGTCACTCATGGCAACAAAGTCGTAAAAAGCGAGACGGTTAATGGCATTCTCGACCAAAGCATTGTTTTGAACTTCGCTGTGCCAGACGGTTACGAATTAGACGGCACATTGCCAGACAGCCACTACACCTTCACTGCTAAGGACAACACTTTAACCATCAATGTGAAGAAGAAAACTGTTCCGGCCAAGGATGCTACACTAACGATTAACTACGTTGACGAAGCTACTGGCGAAACTGTAAAAAGCGAGACCGTCACCGGCAAGGTTGGCGACAGCACTGTTTTGACCTTCACTATGCCAGACGGTTACGAATTGGACGGTACATTGCCAGACAGCCACTACACCTTCAACGCTTAGAGCAACACTTTGACCATCAACGTGAAGAAGATCGAAGCTCCGGACAAGCCGGACAACCCAGTGGTACCAGATAACCCTGATGCCCCGGATACTCCGGATCAACCGGACACCCCAGATGTGCCAGATACCCCTGACACTCCTGATACTCCGGATGTTCCTGACACACCGGCTACTCCGGACAAGCCAGACACTCCGGATGCTCCGGCTGAACCTGAAAAACCTGCAAAACCGGTAATTAGCAATAAGCCAGCTGCCCTTGTAAAGCGGCACGCAGGCGTTAAGGCGCAAGCCGTTAAAAAGGCTGAAGCTGCTAAGCTGCCGCAAACCGGCAGTGACAAGCAGGCTAGCGGCTTGCTGGCAGCGATCGGCGCAATCTTGGTAGGCCTCTTTGGCTTTACCTTCCGCCGTCGTAACAAAGAACAGTAAGATAATTGATTAGAAAAATAACCCTTCTCAGCAAGTGAGGAGGGCTATTTTTTATTTAGGCGCATTTTCTCCACAGAGTAGTGCACTATTGGGACAAGAGTATAATTTGGTTGATAAAACTAGTAAGGCGGGGAGCTAAATGGTAAATCGACGATTATTAACTGAAAACAAAGCGATGAAGGAAATTTTAATCGCTATGCACAATATGGGCGGCCAAGCTACCAGAAAACAAATTTTAGCTGAACTGCACGACAATTCGACTGTCTTCAGCGAGCAGCAAATTGATGAAGTGCGCATCTCCAAAAGAACAGGAAATGCATACCATCCGTTTCAATACAGCTTTAATTTTGCCGTGAAGCATTTATTGCTTGCCGACTTTCTTACCCAGGGTTCTGGCGATATGCTGGAGCTTTCTAAAAAAGGCCGCAATGTCGACCTCTTTAACTTCGATGCTGATAGGGATGTCAGAGCAATTTCAGAGCCTAAGATGCCGCACCGCCATAAGACACAGACCCCAGTCACTCCTGCGCCTGAAGAACCAGAGGCTAATGAAGACGATGACAACATCGAAGAGCTTTGGCGACAAGAGCTGCTTGCTGCCTTAGCCAAGATGAACCCGCGCAAGTTTGAGCTTTTCTGCCGTGGCTTGCTGGCAAAAATGGGCGTCGATGTCGACGACGAAATCGGTGTCCAGTACGTGGCTGATGGCGTCCTCGACGGCTTCGGCTATGTGAGATCAGACGATTACCGCACTACGCGGGTTGCCCTGCAGGCTAAGCGCTGGCAAGGTAAGGTTTCTGCACCTGAGATCGACAAATTCCGCGGGGCGATGGACAAGTTTAATGCTGAGTTCGGTATTTTCATTACGAATTCTGACTTTACTAGAGAAGCAGTAAAGACGGCGCGTGCGGGGACCAGAATCATTACTTTGATTAACGGCGACCAGATCTGTGATTTGGTGGCGAAGTACAATTACCATGTAGAACCCGTGACGACTTACCGTTTGGGCAGTTTTTATTTAGATCAAGACTAAAAAAGATGAACCTGAAAAGTTCATCTTTTTTTGTTTTATCGAGATAAATTTTTTATCTCGTCGCAATCCCAATACTGTCTCTTGAGTACAGCTTGTCATCATCAACCAGCCGCTTGACCGCATCCCCAATCGAACTAATCGTCGCATCGTGGCCCACAAAAGGCTCGCCCTTCCGCGTCACCGTGTAGTCCCCCGGCCCGCTAATAAACCAGCCCGGCCGAATAATCGTGTAGTTCAAATCCGATGCCTCAATCGCGTCCGCTGCCTTCCTGTAAGTGTGCAGCGTCGGGTTCAAGTAAGGGTTGATGTTGTAGCCTTGGATCTCGTTGTAAATCCCAATCGTGCAGATAAAGACCAGCCGGCTCACGCCATTGCGGTCCATCGCCGCCACAATCTTCTTGGCAAAAGCGCCCATGTTGCCGCTCAAGGCCGCAAACACCGCGTCTTGCCCCTGCAGCGCCTCATCCAAGTCGGCGTCGTTCATCACGTTCCCGCTCATCGTCTTCACGCGGTCCGGGTCAGCCACCGGCAAGCGGTCCGCCGACCGGCTGAACAGCGTCAAGTGGTCGTCAGTTTCTGCCAATAAAGCCTTAGTGGCCGCTCTGCCTAAAGTCCCAGTAGCGCCAATAATCAATACGTTTCTCATCGTCATTGCTCCTTTTTAAAAAATAGTTTGCTCAAATTAAATTCTTTCTTCGTCTGTTGACAGTTTTTATTATGAGGCCGGCTTACCCTTGAAAAAATGGGCAGTGTTTTGCCGCCCGGGGCATATGCCACACATCGGCCGGAAGAGTAGCACAAAGCTTATTCTTTGATCTCTCCGTGTTCATCGCGGCGAAAATGCCGCAAGAAGTCCCAGGCAACCCGGGCATTGCAGTCGTGCGGGATGTGCGGCGCATCCTGCACCAGCACTAACTCCGCGAAGGGATGCTCAAAGCCCGCCTTGAAGTATTGGTTGAATTCCCAATTCTTATCGTCCTGGAGCCGCGGGTTGCGGGCGTAAGGGTCATAGTCGCGGTAGCGCGGCTTTTTGCTGAAGCTGCGGTCGGGGCGGTAGCCGAAGTAGGGCGTTGCGCGGTAATCAGGGGCCGCTGTCGTCAGCCCGTCGGCCTGCATGAGGTCACGCAGCGCTTCTTGCTCGTCACGCATGACCTTGTCTTGTCCAAAGTGGCTGGTGTATTCCTCGGTGCCTTGGATTAAGAGAAAAGGAATTGTTAAGTCAGCCGTGTTTCGCAAGCTAATTAGCCAGCCCATCGCGGCAATGCCGGCCAGCAAGTGCGGGTAGGTGCTGGCTAGAGCGCCCGACAGCGCCCCGCCGTTGGAAAAGCCGACGGAATAAATGCGCTGGCGGTCGATCGGGTAGCGCTTAATCGCGTCAGCGATCACGGTTTTCATGTAGCCCGTTTCGCCGTAGGTCACGTAGTCGTCGTAAGTAGGGGCAATGACGACAAGCTTTTCTTCTTCTGCGACCTGGTCCCAGCCGTTGCTGACGACTTCTGCTTCGGGATTGCCGGTCGTGCAGTTGAGGTCTAACACTAGGGGCACCGGTTGGCCGGCCGCCACAGTTTCGGGATTGTAGTAGGCGTAGATCGGACCGTGGCTGTCTAGTTGGTAAACATCTTTGTTGAGCATTTTAACTAGCTCCTTTCTTTGTCAGTTTTGTTTCATTATGAGCAGGTTCTGGTTTGTTTCAAATGGGCAGTGTTTTGCCGCCCGGGGCATATGCCACACATTCAGCCAAAAGGGCGCAAAAAAAGCAGTATGCTAGTCAAAAGGCCAGTCCATACCGTAAAATCTAAGCATTACTATCAAAAAAGCGAGGAATCAACATGAGCGACAACCGCATGAACTACACCATCGACAAGCAGCTGCAATTTCCCTTAGTCAACATCGAGCTCGAGCCCGGCGAAAGAGTCTGCATCCAGCGCGGCAGCATGGTCTACCACTCCACCAGCATCGCGCTGAGCACCAAGGTCAACGCCTCCGGTTCCGGCGTCGGCAAACTGATGCGCGCCGTCGGCCGCTCCATTTCTTCCAGCGAAAGCATCTGGATCACCGAGGCCGAAGCCCAAGGCGAAATCGGCAACCTGGCCGTCGCTCCGGCCGTCCCAGGCGAAGTCCTGCCTCTTAAATTAGGCGACCAGCAGTACCGGATCAACGACGGCAAGTTCTTAGCCATGGACGGGTCTGCCAGCTACCAAATGAAAAGGCAGTCCATCGGCCGGGCCCTGTTTTCCGGCACCGGCGGCTTTTTCGTCATGACCACCAGCGGCGAGGGCACCGTGCTCTGCAACGCCTATGGTTCAATCAAGAAAATCTCGTTGGACAACGACGAAATCACCATCGACAACAACCACGTCGTGGCCTGGTCGACCAGCCTCGACTACGACATCCACTTTGAAAACAGCTTCTTCCAGTCGATCGGGACCGGCGAAGGCATCGTGAACACCTTCAAAGGCAGCGGCGACATCTACATCCAAAGTCTGAACCTGGCAACTTTTGCCAGAATCTTAGACCATGGCGAGAAAAAATAGCCAAAAAAATAGGGCAGCTCAGCTGCCTTATTTTTTTATTCTTCTTTTGCGCTCTGCAATTCCTTAATCTGGCCGATGATCTTAGCCAGCGTGATCGTCTTCATCTCGGCAAAAGCCTTGTCTTCGACCTGCTGGTAGGCTTTAGCCAAAACGGCCTGGATGTTGCCGCCGACAATGCACTTGGGGTTAGTCTTGGGATCAATGTGGAGCAGCATGTGGTCGGCGTTGATTGCCATGAAGACGTCGTAAATGGAGATGTCGTCCGGAGCCTTTGCAAGTTCCGGGCTGGCGACGCCTTGCCGGCTTTTAATTAGCCCTGCCTTGCGCAGGTCGCTGGACAGGCTCCGCACCACGCTGGGGTTGGACTCGACACTGGCGGCAATCGCCTTGCTGGACAAGTCCGCATCCGCGTAGATGTCGATGTAGGCCAAAATGTGGATTGCATCGCTAAGTTTATGAGAATACTTCATTTTCACTCACCACCTGTATTTTTATAGTTTACAGTTGGCGTGAGCAATTCGCAATTAGCGGCTCAAGATTTCCTTGATGGCTTCCGGCAGACTCAGCGGCTCGCGGCCCAGAACTTCTGCCAAGTCATTGCTTGCGTAGTCCAAAGAACCGTCTTGAATCGGGTCTTGGAAGGAGGCAAACATTGCAGCGGTGCCTTCATCTAAGCCGCTGGCAACCAGGGCCTTGATGTAGTCGTCCTTGCTTACCTTTGCTACAGGGAAGGTGTTGCCAGTAGCTTCTTGCAGCGCCTTGCCCAAGTCTTCGTAGTCGTGCAGCTGGCCGCCGAACTCGTAGACTTCCTTAGGGTTGTCGGCAGTTAAGACATTGACGGCAGCTTCGGCGTATTCACGCTCTAAAGCCCAGCCGGCCTTGCCAGCGGCCCAGTAAGCAGCGGTTTGCTTGTTGGCGCCGCTTTGAATGAAGCCGATTTCGTCTTCCAGGTACCAGTTGTCCCGCAGGAAGGAGTGGGCGATGCCGGAGTCCTTCAGCAGGTTTTCAGTTAACTTGTGGTCGGCAGCCAGGGCGCTGGTAGAATTTTGAGCGTCCGTAAAGCTGGTGTAGGCTACGAAGCTGACGCCGGCTTCCTTCAAGGCAGCGACTACGTTCTTGTGTTGCTGGTCGCGAGCAACCTTGCCGCCAGGCTGGGATGAAATAAACAGAACCTTGTCGACACCCTTTAAGGCTTTTGCGACAGATTCTTGGCTGTCGTAGTTGCCTTCGCGAACTTCAAAGCCTGGGAAAAGCTTTTGTGCTTTTTCGGTGTTGCGGGCGATGACGACGACATTTTCCTTGCCGACCTTAGCGGCTAAGTCCTTCACAGCAGTTTGACCAAAGTTACCAGTTGCAGCAGTAATAGCGTATTTCATAATTATGTACTCCCTTTCGACTTGTTGTTTTAACATTTACAAGTATTATATTAGCGCCTGTATTTTTATTGTCAACAAGTAAAAATGAAATTTTCGTTGACAATTTTTTGAAAGCGGTTTACTGTGGAAACGAATTGAATAATAGTTCTTCGAGGCAGGGTGCAATTCCCGACCGGCGGTGAAAGTCCGCAACCCGCGCAAGCGGTGGAAACCTTTAAGGTACCGATAGTTACAGTCTAGATGGCAGAAGAAAAGTATTTCGCACGCCTTTTTTGGCGTCCTGTATTTTGATCTGAATAAAAAAGTCAGAAGCTTCGATGAACAATCGGAGCTTCTTTTTTGTGTTCTGAAGGAAGTGAGAATCATGAACAATGATGAGTTTTACATGCGGCTCGCATTGCAAGAAGCCCGCAAGGGCCGCTTCCACACCTGGAAAAATCCCCAGGTGGGCGCCGTGATCGTCAAAGACGGCCGCGTTCTTGCCAAAGGCTGCCACCGCCAATACGGCGGCTTCCACGCCGAACGAGCTGCAATCTCGCAATTAACCTCAGAACAATTACTCAATTCAACTTTGTACGTGACCTTAGAGCCTTGTGCCCACTTCGGCAAACAGCCGCCTTGCGACCAGCTGGTTGCCAAAAGCGGCATCAGGCGCGTGGTCATCGCGCAGACTGACCCCCACCAGCTGGTGCACAGCAAGGGCATTGCCTATTTGAAAAAGCAGGGGCTGGCGGTGACGACCGGGGTGCTGGCAGACGAAGCGGCTGAGCTGAACAGCCACTATAGCTATTTTTACAGCCACAATCGCCCTTGGCTTACGGTCAAGCAGGCAATCTCCTTAGATGGCAAAGTCGCCGCCAAAATTAATCAGCGCAGCCAGGTCACCAACGAAGAAGTCAATGCCCGCGTCCACCAAGAACGCGCCGACTTCCACGCCATCGTGATCGGGAGTGCGACCGCCATAATCGACAATCCCAGCCTGCTGACGAGCCAAAAGCAAAGTCATCCGCCCATTCGCGTGGTCTTAGACCGCCGCGGCAGATTATTGGCGCATTTAGACCTCAAGCTGCTGACGGATGGCCAGGCGCCGACTTGGGTAATAACAGAAAACAAGGAATTGGCTGCCCACCGTTTTGATGGGGATGTGAGCTGCTTTTTAAGCAGCGGCGATGACTTGCAGACTTTGTTTGACCTCATGACAGCAAACGAGCTGCAGTCGCTCTACGTCGAAGGCGGGCCGACTTTAGCCAAAAGCATCCTGGACCGTTACCCAGTCAACGAATTAATCACCTACCTGGACCCGCGCTTGCTGGGCAGGCAGGCTGTCCCGGCAGCAGTTGCCGCAAAGAGCCACAGCTTTGCCTATGTGAGCTACGAGCAGCTGGGGCAGGATTTGCGCATTGAAGAAAGGCACGAACATGTTTAGCGGATTAGTGACAGGCGGGGCCAAGATTGCGGCCCTGGCCATCGACAAGCAGACCATCCAGATGACGGTTGCTTGCCCAGACAATTTTTTGGCCGGCGCCAAGATCGGCGAATCGATCGCCGTCAACGGCACCTGCCTGACAGCAGATAAGATCAGTCAAAACGAATTTACGGTCACCATGATGCCGCAGACCTTTAAAAAGACGGTGTTTAAAAACAGCCAGGTCGGCGACGCCGTCAACGTCGAGCGGGCCCTGCAGGTGCACGACCGCCTGGAAGGCCACATCTTGACGGGCCACGTCGATGAGACAGTCAAATTATTAGAAAAAAAGCCTAACCAAAATGCCATCGAGCTGAAGTTTGAAAGGCCCGCCCGCCTGCGCAGCCAGATCGTCGCGCAGGGCAGTGTAGCCTTGAACGGCGTGAGTCTGACGGTGATGAATGTGACCGCCAACTCTTTTGCAGTGGGCCTGATCCCGCACACCCAAGACGAAACAAACTTGGCAGGTCTGCAAGTCGGTGACGAGGTCAATCTAGAGACCGACATTTTAGGCAAATACGTAGAAGCAAATTTAAAAAAGGACGCGTAAAAAATGGATGTTAAAAAGATTCAAAATGCTATTGCTTGGATGAAAAAAGGCGGCTTAGTCATCGTGGCCGACGACGAAGACCGCGAGTCCGAAGGCGACATGATCGGCTTGGGCTCAAAAGTGACGCCGGAAAACGTGAACTTTATGATCAAGCATGCTAGGGGCCTGCTCTGCACCAGCGTGGGCCGCAAAGTCGCAGAGCGCCTGCAGCTGCCGCAGATGGAGACGAACAACACCGACCCTTACGGCACGGCCTTCACCATCAGCGTCGACTACAAGACTACGACCACGGGGATTTCAGCCTACGACCGGGCGACGACCATCAAGGCCATCGCCGACCCGACTTCCAAGCCCGAAGACTTCTTCCGGCCGGGCCACTGCTTCCCGCTGGTCGCTAAAGACGGCGGGGTGTTAGAGCGCAACGGCCACACCGAGGCCTCGGTCACCTTGGCACGGCTGGCAGGCGAGCCCGAAGTCGCCTACATCTGCGAGGTCATGAAAGCCGACGGCCACATGGCACGCCGGCCGCAGTTGCGCGAGATTGCCAAGGAATACCACATGCCGTTTTTGACCATTGCCGACCTGCAGGAATATGTCAAAAGCCCGGCGAGTAAGCCTGCAGCGTTTGTAAACCTGCCCACTAAATACGGCAACTTCAAGGTCAAAGACTATGGCCAAGGCAACCTGGCTTTGGTCAAGGGCCAGCTGGATTTGTCTAAGCCGGTGCTGGTCCGCCTGCACTCGGAATGCATGACGGGCGACACCTTCGGCTCGCTGCGCTGTGATTGCGGCGACCAGCTGCACACGGCGATGGCGAAGATCAGCCAAAACGGCAGCGGGGTGCTCTTGTACCTGCGCCAGGAAGGCCGCGGCATTGGCCTAGCCAACAAGCTCAAGGCCTACGCACTGCAAGACCAGGGCGTCGACACCTATGACGCAAACGAAGAGCTGGGCTTTGCGCCGGACGAGCGCGACTACGAAAAGGCCGCCGGGATGTTAAAGGATTTGGGGATTCACGCAGTCAACCTTTTAACCAATAACCCGGACAAGATTGCCCAATTAGAAGAAAACGGCATTGAAGTGGCAAGACGGACCCCGCTGGAAATGGCGGCAACTGAACACGACCAGTTCTACCTGGAGACCAAACGCGACAAGTTTCACCACCTGTTAACTGCTTTATAGGAGAGTAAAAAAATGACTGTTTATGAAGGAAACTACCAAGTAAAAGACGCCAAGATTGCGATTGTGGCGTCGAAGTTCAATGAGACGATTACTCGCCAGCTGGTGGCAGGGGCCCAGGCGACGCTGAAACAATTCGGCATTGCTGATGTCGACGTCTACTGGGTGCCGGGCGCTTTTGAGATCGGCTTTGCGGTCACCAAGCTGCTGGCTAAAAAAGGCTACGACGGCATCATGTCGCTGGGCGCGGTGATCAAGGGCGAAACCGACCACTACAGCATGATCATCCAGCAGGTGACCAGCGCCTTGATGCAGGCTAACTTAAAGGGCCAGGTCCCGGTCACCTTTGGGATTTTGACCTGCGACACTATCGAGCAGGCCTTGCAGAGAGCGGGTCTGAAGGCTGGCAACGAGGGCCGCAGTACGGCGCAGAGTTTATTGGAGATGATTTCGCTGAATAAAATAATGTAGAAAAAATTTGCTCCTGCTGACAAAAAAAGCACCCAAGCTTAGGCTTCAGTGCTTTTTTATTGTGTTAAAAACATGTAGATTTATTGTCCACAAGCGCAAATTGACAATTTTTTAGAGGCGATTTAAATTTAAGGCGAATCAAGTAACAAAGTTCTTCGAGGCAGGGTGGAAGTCCCAACCGGCGGTGAGAGTCCGCAACCCGCAGACGCGGTGGAATCCTTGACGGGTACCGATAGTAAAAGTCTAGATGGCAGAAGAAGGATCCTTTGCGCGCCATTTGTGCGCAAAAATTTCAGCCTGACAAAAAGGAAGCCTCGAAGAATGATCGAAGCTTCCCTTTTTTATTTGATTTAAGAGGCATTTATGTGAATCGTTTTTTGTGAAAAATTAAGAGGGATTGAAAATGAAGACCATTGTTAATTTGTTCCACCCGGATTACCAAGACTCGCGCGTGAATAGGGCTTTGGTAAACGCTGTCAGCGACGAGTTTGAAGTCCGCAATATTTACGAGCTGTACCCGGACTTTAAGATCGACGTTGAAAAAGAAAAGCAGGCCATGCTGGCAGCCGACCGCATCGTCATCGAGTTTCCGATGCACTGGTACTCGGCACCGGCCTTGCTGCAGCAGTGGGAAGACGTCATGATTACGCCAGACTGGGCTTTTGGCCCGGAAGGCCAGTTGCAGGGCAAGGACTTGCTTTTGGCGGTGACGCTGGGCGCAAATAACTATGGTCGCGACCAGTTTGTAAAATATACTCCTAACGAGCTGCTGCGGCCGTTCCAGGCGGTCAGCCGCGTGATGGGGACCAACTACTTAAAGCCGTTTGAGATCGTTGGGGCCCGGACGATCAGCGATGAGGACTTGGCAAAGGCTGCCAAGGACTACCGTGCTTACCTGGAACAGGAAGAGATCCCTGTCTTAGGCGACTTTGAATAAATTACTACATCAATAAAAGTACTACATTAATAAACCTCCAGTGAAAAAGCACGCAAGACTTGCGTGCTTATTTTATTGCTCAATTTTCTTAATGACTTTGGCGGGGACACCGGCCACGACTACGTTGTCGGGCACGTCCTTGGTGACGACGGCGCCGGCTGCGACTACGACGCCGTTGCCGATCGTGACGCCGGGGCAGATGGTGGCATGGCCGCCGATCCAGACGTTGTCGCCGATGGTGACGGGCTTGGCGATGCCTAGGGGCTTCAAGCGGTCCTTGATTTTCAGCGGGTGGTTGATCGTGTAGATGCCGACGTCAGGGCCGATCATGGCGTTTTTACCTATAATAACCTTCGCATTGTCTAAGACTGTAAAGTTGTAATTGGCGTAGAAGTGCTCGCCGACGTGGATGTTGACGCCGTAGTCGACGCTGAGCCGGCCGTTGACGTTGACGTATTCGCCGGTGGCGCCGAAGAGCTGTTTTAACTTGGCCGAACGCTCTTCTACAGCAGTTTCAGGCAATTCGTTGAACTCTTGGCAGAGCTGGACGCCGCGGCTTTTAAGTTCGTTGATTTCGGGGTCGGCGAGGTTGAACCACTCGCCGCTTTGCATTTTTTGCAGTTCGCTTTTTGTCATGTAGTTGCCTCCTTTATTAATTATACAAGTTGGTTTTTATGAGATGGAATGGCATGGATGATAAAAAATAAATACCTAGCTTTTTTAAATGTACAATTAAAGTAGTAAGAGTTAATGACTTAATTGGACTTTTAAAATGGCAGATTACAAAGACTTAAAACACACCCACCTCTTCCCGCTCACCATCGTCCTTACCGCATTCTTTGCACTGCTCTTAGCCGCCAGCATCATCGGCTACTACGCCGCCGGCGGCACCTACGTCGACAAACGCGGCTTCGTGCACGAAAACTTCCAGTACATCGCGGTTGGCGTTTGGTCTGCAGCCTTTGCTTTGGTCGGCCTTTTTTCCTTATTACTCCAAAAAATCGCAGCCAAACATCGCAAATGCAAATAAAAAGCATCCCCGTTTGGGGATGCTTTTTTTCTCGCAAAAATTTTAAAAATCTTGTTGACTTGGAGTTAACTCCAAGTGCTAACTTAGCAATTGTAAGGAGGACGAGGAAATGCCAAACCTAACCATTACCCAAGTCAGCAAAAAGTATCAGATCAAAGCCGACACCCTGCGCTACTACGAGCGCATCGGCCTGCTCCCCAAAGTTCCGCGCGCTGCCAACGGCAACCGCTACTACACCGAGGGGATGCAGGGCTGGCTCGAGATGATCATCTGCTTGCGCCACTACGGCGTCTCTGTGGAAACCTTGGTGGACTATGCCGAACTGCTGCAGCAGGGCGACCAGACCCTCCAAGCCAGAGAGGACCTGTTAAAAGAGCAGCTGGCCCTTTTGGAGGAAAAAAGGCACGACCTTGACCGTTCCATCAACCGGTTGAAACATAAGATCTCGCTGTATGAAAGCGGCGAAATCAAAAAAGGCAAATCATATTTCGAAGAATACAAGATTATTGACGACTAGCTAAGTAAAGGAGCGTTTTTAACATGAAGACCATCATTAATTTATTCCACCCTGATTTTAGCAACTCCCGTGCCAACAAGGCCTTAGTGCAAAACGTGAACGACGAATTCGAAGTCCGCGACCTCTACGCGCTTTACCCCGACTTCAAGATCGACGTCGAAAAGGAAAAAGAGGTCTTGGAAAAAGCCGACCGCATCGTCTTGGAATTCCCGATCCGCTGGTATTCTTCACCAGCCCTGTTAAAGCAGTGGGAAGACGACGTGCTGGAATTTGGCTGGGCTTACGGCCCTAACGGCGATAAGCTCCACGGCAAAGAGTTGCTGATCGCTGCAACTTTTGGCGCCAACAACTACGGCCGTGACGGTTTCGCAAAGTATGAGCCTCACGAGCTGCTGCGGCCATTCCAGGCGACCAGCCGCCTGATCGGCACGACCTTCGTCAAGCCGTTCACGGTGACCGGCGCCACTTCAATCGCCGACGCAGACTTGGCGCAGGCCGCCAAGGACTACCGCGCCTACCTTGAACAAGACAGCATCCCTGCCTTAGGCGATTTCGAATAGCAAAAAAGCATCCCCGCTAGGGGATGCTTTTTTTAAAACTCTGCTTCATCCTTATTCAATTTTGTTAAAAAGTCGTTGATCAGGTTTAATTCTTGTTCCGAATACTGCCCCGTCAGCTCTTTTTCAAACTTTTCTGTCAGCTCTTCGTGCAGCTTGTCGTGCTGGCGCGCAATCTTGCGCCCGGCCGGCGTCAGCCTATAGAAGAGCTTTTTTTGGTCGTCGGGGTGGCGCGCCGGGTCCACCAGGTCAAGCTGCACCAGCTTCTTGGCCGCCCGGGTGATGCCGCCGCGCGTCACGCCTAATTCACTTGCCAGCTCAATCCCGGTCTGTTCGCCTTTTTCCAGCGCCGACAGCGTGTGCAAGGCCACGATCGACAGCGTGGCTACGGCTTCTTGCAAGCGCGGGTCGTCCAGCTGGTTTAACAGCCACTGTCTTTCTTGGGTCAAGTTGTTGCCGGTCCCGCTGCTGCGCAGCAGGGCCAGGTTTTCGATGATTTCTGCAGTTAAGGACACCGTGGGCGCCTCCTTTCAGCCATATTTTACACTAAAACTTTTGCGCCTTGGCATGGGCCTGTTGCAGCGCCGCCTCCAGGATCTCCTGGCGCTGGGCCCGGTTGGCGTCTGCGCCTTCGATGTAGATGGAATCGAGGTCGTCGATGCCGTAGAACTTCATCATGTTGGTCAGGTACAAGGAGCCCAGGTCGAGCAGGGCACAGCTGTCCTTGTTAGGCTTGTTGAGTTTTTTGCGAACAAAGAATTTGACGATGCCCCACTTGCCGCCTTTATGATAGTTGTTGCCGGCGGCCTGGATGTGCATGACCTTTTTGTGGTGGAGCAGGCCGACTGAGCCCGCAGCCGTGTACTTGAAGGTCTTGTGGGCCACCGCCGTCAGGTCTAGGTACTGCTTCATTTCGGCCGGCAAAAAGTGGTTGTACATCGGATTGATGAAGACGTACTTGTCGGCGCTGATGAATTCGTCCAGCCAGGCTTCGTGCCTCGTCAGCAGCTTTTTTTCATCATCGGTTAACGGCTCTTCGAACTTCTGCTTGCGCCAAGCGTTCATCGTCAAGTCGTTGAGGGGCGGGACGCCGTCGCCTGCGTACAGGTCGCGCATGATGATTTCGTAGTCTGGGTGCGCTTTTTTGTAAGACTTGATAAATTCGTCGCCAACGGTGAGCGATAAGCTGTTGGGGATGTGCGGGTGAGCTTGAATTACTAAAACTTTTGCCATGGTTAGCACCTCTTTTTTTGTTGTCTGTTAACATAATTTTAATTAATCATAGCATCATTTAGTTGACTGTCAACAATATTATATGTTGCAAATGCAACAATAATATTATAATATTTGCTGCGAGGTGAGACGCATGCAAGAAGACGCTTTACGAAAAATCGGCACCATCGCGCGGTCCTTTGACTCCATCGCCAACAGCGAGTTCAAGGACATGCAGCTGACCCGCGGCCAGTACCTCTACCTGGTTCGAATCAGCGAGCACCCCGGCATCATTTCCGACCGCCTGGCCGAGCTTTTAAACATCGACCGGACGACGACTGCCCGGGGCGTGCAAAAGCTGGTGAAAAACGGCCTGGCCGAAAAAAGAACCGACCCGGCCAACAAAAAGGTCAAAAGGCTTTTCCTAACTGAAAAAGGGAAAGAGCTGGCCCAAGTTATCGAGCGCGAAAATACCTATTCAAACCGCACAGCGCTCGCCGGCCTCACAAATGCAGAAAAAGAAGAACTTTTACGACTCTTAACCAAAGTTGCAGATAACGCCAGCGCCAGCTGGCACTTTGTAAAAAGCGGAGGGAGCAGGAATTACTAATGACTTACACCATCAAAAAAGTAGGGCTTGCCGACTTAAAAGAGCTGCAGGCCATTTCCAGAGAGACCTTTAAAAAGACCTTCGATCCATTTACGGCGCCGGCCGATATGGCTAAGTTCTTAAAAGAAAACTATTCTGACGAACGTTTAACAGCTGAAATCAACAACCCCGACAGCCGCTTTTTCTTTTTAATTGTCGAAGGCGAAGTGGCAGGCTACCTGAAAGTCAACGTCGGGGCTGCTCAGACCGAGCACTTAAAGCCCAACGCCTTTGAGCTAGAGCGCATCTATTTGCGCAGCAAGTTCCAGCACCGCGGCCTGGGCCTGGTCTTGCTAAAGTACGCAGACCAGCTCGCGCGCGACGAAGGCAAGGACTACATCTGGCTGGGCGTCTACGAGCACAACAAGGTGGCGCGCGCCTTTTACGCCAAGGACGGCTTCGAAAAAATCAGCCAGCACGTTTACCAGGTCGGCAGCGACCCGCAGATCGATTATCTGTTGATTAAAAAAATAAAGTAAAAAAAACACCCCCTTGGGGGTGTTTTTTATTTCTGCATATTCTCAATACATTGCCGCAGACTGTGCTTCAACTGCGTCACTTGGTCCGGCGTCATGCCAGCCGTCAGCTGGTCTTCAATAAATTGCACGTCCTGTTTGAAGCTGTCGCGATGAGCGTCAGCCTCTTTTTTAGCTTTGTCTGACAAAACCAGCCGCTTTAACCGCCGGTCTTCTTCACCAGGCACCAAGTGCACCGCGCCTTTAGCAGAAAGCCGCTTCACAATCCCGTTGATCGTCGGCCGGCTCAAATTCAGCACGTGCTCCAAGTCGCGCTGCTGCACGGGCTCGTCAGGGTGGTCCATCAAATACGCGATGACCTGGATCTGGGTTCTGGTATAGCCAGTCTGCCTGCTTTCCAGCTTCTGGGCAAACTGCTTGCCCACCAAGATGTTCAAGTGCTTGATCAAAAAGCCGATGTCGTTGTTTTCCATCTCACCCCTCCTTACTTAATTTCTGGAGTCGTCTTGTTTTTCAAAGTAAAGGTCATTGCTAAACATATTAACAAGATAAAGACGATGACTGCAAACGACCAGCTGTAGCCAATCCTCAAGCTGGCCCGCTGCGCAGTGCCGCCTGCCTTAGCCTGACTGGCAAAGACAGCAGCAATCGTGACGAGCAAGGAAGTCCCCAACGAGCTTGCAACTTGGCGCACCGTCGCCGTCACGGTGTTGCCGTGGATCGAGTAGCGTTCCGGCAGCGCGTTGACGCCCGCCGTGTTCAGCTGCATCATCGCCAAACCTACGCCGCTCATTCGCAAGGCGTAGAGGACCGCGATCCAGACCAGGGAAGTTTTTTCATTAAACCAGATCATCGGGATCGAGGTTAAAAGCATGATGGTGAAACCGCCAAAAGCCAGCGGCCTGATCCCGAAGCGGTCGTACCAGTTGCCGGCAAGCGGGGACAGCACGACCATGACTAAGGCCCCCGGCAGCATGATCAGCCCCGACGCCAAGGCCGAAACGCCGCGCACGTTTTGCAAATAAAGCGGCAAGAGCAGTTCGACGCCCAGCATCGCGATGGATGTGATGGAAGCCAGGATCGTCGCCTTGGTAAAGGACGGGGCCTTGAAGACCCGCATTTCCAAAAGCGGCTGGTCAAGTTTTAATTGGCGAGCGACGAAGAAGCCCGTGACGATCAGCCCCAAGACCATCGTGATGATGGCAGTCAGGTCGATGGCAGCCGCGTTGCCGATGTGCGAGCAGCTGAATAAGATCAGGCCCAAGCCCACGCTGGAGGCCAGCACGGACGGCAGGTCGAGCTTGTCGTCTTCTTGCTGCGTGACGTTTTTGGTGAAAATCAAAGCCAAGAGCAAGATGATGACCGTGATGGGGAGCAGGAAGATAAACAGCATCCGCCAGCTCCAGCGCCCGACGATCCAGCCCGACAGGGTCGGGCCGATCGCAGGGCCCAGCACGATTACGAAACCTGAGATCCCGAGCGCAAACCCTCTTTTTTCAGGCGGGAAGAGCAGGACCATTAAGTTTTGGACGAGGGGCATGATGATGCCCACGGAAACGGCCTGGATGATGCGCCCCAGCAGCAAAATGTAGAAGTTCGGGGCCAATGAACCAATGATCGTGCCCGCTAAAAAAATCGCCAAAGAGGTTGGAAAAAGCTGCCGCAGTTTAAAGCGGTGGATCAGGTAGACGGCAACCGGCATGACGATCCCGGCCGCCATGATGTAGCCCGTCGACAGCCACTGGGCAGTGGACTCGCTCACATGGAGTTCTTTCATGATCGTCGTCAGCGAGTTGTTCATGATCGTCTCGGTCATGGTGGCGAGCAGACCGCCGAGCAGGACCACGACGATGAAACTGACATTGCTTTTTTTCTTCATCACAGTTCCTCCTTAATTAGTTAGCATGCTAATTATATTAGTTAGCGTGCTAATTGTACAGAGAAAGTTTGACACAGATGGTGCATTATCTTTGTAGGCAGGCCACGCCATCATATATAATCAAAAGAAAATATAGGAAACGTATATAATCATAAGAAAATATAGGAAACATAGGTGGCAAACATGAAGAAAAGATACCTCGCACTTGGCCTTTTAGCCCTCGTAAGCATCAGCTGTGCAGCCTGCCATACCCGCGTCAACGTCGGGGCGGGCCGGCACAAGGCCGGCAACAAAGTCGTCAAAACTTTGTCGACTAAGGAATTCAGCAGCATCAAGGCCGACTTAGACCTCGCAGACTTGGAGATTAAGACCGGCAAAGAGTTTAAGGTCAGCTACGAAGGCCACCAGCACTTTACGCCGACGGCGACCGTGAAAAACGGCCAGCTGACGCTCAGCCAGCCGATTCACGGCAGCTACCACTGCTCGGGCACTGAGCGCGTGACGATTGTGGTCCCGGAAAAGCTGAAGCGCGTTGACATTCGCACCGAGGAAGGCGACATCAATGTGGAAAAACTGGCAACCATTGCAGGCGAAATCCACAGCTCAGACGGCGACGTGACCTTGCGCCAAGTGACGACCGAAAAGGAGTTGAAGATTGCGACTGACGAAGGCGACGTCAACTTGCACGGTTTGAGCCTGCAAAACGGGCTGTCTGTTTACGCGGATGAAGGCGACGTGAACATTAGCGGCACTGCGGCCAGCGGCTACGACCTAGCTACTGACGAAGGCGACCTGACGGTGCACGGCAGGGACGTGAGCGGCGATGACGCCAGCCACTACTTGAAGGACACGAAGAGCAAGAATGTCATCAAGGTTTCGGCTGACGAAGGCGATATTACCATTAAGTAATTGCAGATAAAAAAAACACCCCATAAGGGGTGTTTTTGTGTGCGGAGATTTATCTAAAGAGGTCATTGAGCTTAATCAGCAGGCTTGAAGCTTGAAAAAGCACTTTTCTGCTGGGCCAGCGACATCGTGAAGTAGCGCTGGTTCTTGTCCAAGGCGTCGATCTGCTTCATTTCTGCCGGCGTCAGCTCAAAGTCGAAGATGTTGATGTTGTCTTTAATGTGTTGCGGGTTCGTCGACTTCGGAAAGACGATGTGGCCTTTTTGGATGTGCCAGCGCAAGATGATCTGCGCGTTGGTCTTGCCGTATTTTTCAGCCAATTGGGTAAAAATAGGTTCGTTGAGCAAGCCCGCATCCCCGTGGCCCAACGGGTACCAGCTCTCAAACTTGGTGCCAAAAGGCTTCAGCTTGTCTTTTAAGGCCTGCTGCTGGTAGTAAGGGTGGAGTTCAACCTGCATCACGGCCGGCTTGATGGTCGCGATGTCCAAGATCTGGTCTAAGCGTTCGCCGTCAAAGTTGCTTAAGCCAATCGCCCGCACCTTGCCGGCCTTGACCGCTTCTTCCATGGCTTGCCAGGCGCCGACAAAGTCGCCGAACTGCTGGTGCAGCAAGAGCAGGTCGATGTAGTCGGTGTCTAAGCGGGCCAGCATCTTGTCGATGGCAACGGGCGTCTTGTCCTTGCCATAGTCGCTGGGCCACAGCTTGCTGGTGATCCAGATCTCGCTGCGGGGGATGCCGCTGTTTTTGACGGCCCGGCCGACGCCGCGCTCGTTTTGGTAGGCGTGGGCCGTGTCAATGTGGCGGTAGCCCAGCTTTAAGGCCGCGCTGACGGCCTGTTCGGTGGCAGCGTCGCCGTTAATCATGTACACGCCCAAGCCGAATTGGGGGATCTTCGTGCCGTTGTTTAAAGTTACGTAAGTTTGTTCTGCCATAATGTTTACCTCCAATAATTAGTTTTGATATGGGAATTTCATGTTGCCTAAAGTTTCCACAGTCTGCGGCGTGAGCAGGCCGTGGAAATAAGAATTGTGCTGGTCGAGGCCTGCAATCTGCTGCATTTCTTCGCCAGTCAAAGTGAAGTCGAAGACAGCAAAGTTTTCCTTGATACGGGCTTCGTGGACGGACTTCGGGATGACCACCACACCGCGTTGCAGGTTCCAGCGCAGCATGACTTGCCCAACCGTCTTGTGGTGGTTTTCAGCGATTTTGACCAAAACAGGGTTCGTGAAGATGCCGTTTGCTGCTTGTCCCATTGGGCCCCAGGCTTCGGGAACGATGCCGTTGTCCTTAAGCCAGGCCACGTTGGCATTTTCCGGGTTCAGAGGGTTGATCTGGATCTGGTCGACGGCCGGCTTGACCTCGCTATGCACCATTAAGTCGGCGACTTGGTAGCTGGTAAAGTTCGAAACGCCGATGGCGCGGACCTTGCCGGCTTTTTGCGCCTTTTCCAAAGCGCGCCAGGCGTTGTAGTAGTCGCCCATGGGCTGGTGGAGCAAGAGCAGGTCAATGTAGTCTTGGTCCAGCCGCTTTAAGGCGCCGTCGATGGCCTTAGCGGCATTTTGCCTCGCGTAGTCCTGCACCCAGAGCTTGGTCGTTAAAAAAATCTGGTCGCGGGGGATGCCGCTTGCGTTGATGGCTTGCCCCACGGCTTGCTCATTCAAGTAGCCGGCGGCGGTGTCGATCAAGCGGTAGCCGGCGTCTAAGGCCTGGCCCACCACTTTTTTAGTCTCTGCCTCCGGGATTTGGAAGACGCCGTAGCCCAAGGTCGGCATTGCGACGCCGTTGTTTAATTGCACTGTTGCTGCCATTTTAATTACCTCTTTTTTAATACAATGCTGCACGCGATTCGACAATCTGCCAGCGTCCAGCTGTTTTTTTCAGCTTCGCCCGGCTTTCCAGCGGCCAGGTATTGCGAAAGCCATAGATGCGCGCGTCGAGTTCGTTGCGGCTGATGACTTGGGCCGTGTCGCCCTTCACGCTGGCCTGCAGCAGGACCTCGCGGTTTGCAAAGTAATGCATGCGGCCTAACTGGATTTGCTGCAGCCACTCGTCGCGGCTCTGCTTGGCGCCGGTGATGTGGTAGAGCACGGCGTCGGGCGCCAGCACCTTTTTCAAAAGGGCGATGTCGCCGTTGACCATGCCTTGGACTTGCTGGCGGACGACTGCGGCCGCTGCTTGTTCGTCTGTTAAAATTTTTTCTGGCACTATGACCACCTCTCATCTTTAAGTGTTGACCATAGTATGGCTGCTTTCGCCTTTTTAAAAAATGGGCAGTATTTTGCCAAAAGAGACATATGCCACCATTTTTAAAAAAGAGAGTAAAAAAATAAGCCGGACGGCAAATCCAGCTCAATCGTTGATCTTTAAATATTGGCCAACCCCGCCTGCCACCAAGGCTTGGGCCTGCTTGATGACCTGAGCCAGCGGCTCTTTTTTGCCGTCGTCGACCCAGGCCTTGTAGATGTTCAAACCCACGGATTCGACAAAGTCCAGCAGGACCTTTTTTTGCCAGGGGCTCATCAGGTTGAAGGTCGCCGACTGGCCCCAGGTCTTGGTCATGACCTCGTTGATCATCTGGCCGCGGATGCCGGCATAGGACGACTCACCGCCGCTGACGGTGATCTTGTCGTAGGCTTCGCCCTGGCTTGCAGAAAACTCTAAAAAGCAGGCCACGCTTTTTTCCAGGTCTTGCGGGTATTGAAAGTCCTTGACCTCAGCAATGTATTTTTTGGCATACTGGGCCTGCAGCTCGTGGAGCAGGTCGTCCAGGGTCGGGTAGTAGCGGTAAAAGGTCTTTTTATTGATTTGGGCGCGCTCGGCCAGCTCTTTGACGGTGATCTTCGGGTATTCTTTTTCGCAGATCAGCTCTTCAAAAGCCTTGTAGATGCTGTTGATGGTCCGTTGCACGCGCAGGTCTTCGTAACCGGTCAGTTTCATCTCATCACTTCTTTTTCTAACTGCCTTAATTCTAGCAAAATAAAAAAGCACGCATGCAGAAAATGAGTGCTTTTTAATTATTTCCGGGCCTGTTTTTGCGGCTCTTTGCGCAGGAGGTTGATGGCAAAGGCCGCAATGGTCAAGCCCAAGCAGAGCAGCATGATCGTGTGCAGGCTGTTGTACAAGATCGTCTTCATCTGAGGCAGCAGGGCAGCGGGCAAGCTCTTGGCCGACTGCGGGTTGGTCAGCTTGTTCATGAGCGCTGCGGTGATTTTCCCGTGCAGCTGGCTATTGTTTTTCAGGCTCAAGACTGCGCCGAAGATGGCCGACATGAAGGTCTCGCCCATGGTCCTGAATAAAAGGCCCCAGGTGGTGGAGACGCCGATCAGTTCTTGCTTGACGCCGTCTTGGATGGAGACCTGGATGGGGACGGCGGACAGGCCGATGCCAAAGCCCTCAAAGGCGCCGCTGAAGATCAGCCACCAGTAAGGCGCGTTTTGGGTCGCCAGCACGATGCAGGCTGCGGAAAACAGGGCGCTGGCGGTGCCGATCACGACGATCCACTTGTAGTGGGGCCGGATCTCCATCAAGTGCGCGGTGACGCGGGTGCCGACCATTAAGAGCAGGGAAGCCGCGATTTGGGTCAGGCCGCCCAAGGTGGCGTTGGTGCCCAGCAGGCCCTGGGCCCAGAGCGGGGCGTAGACGCTGTAGCCGATGGAAAAGCCGTTCAGCAAGAACAAGATCAGGTTCTGGGCCTGGATCCGCCAGTCTTTTAACAAGACGACCGGGATCAGGGCTTTGTCCCCTTTGCCTTTTTCCACCTGGTAAAAAATGATGGCGAAAACTAGGCCAAGGCCTAGCAAGATGCCGGCGCGCGGAAAGCTTGCTGCCAAGGAGTCGCTGGCTAAAAGCAAGACCGTTAAGGCAATGACCAGCAACCCGGCGCCTAGGTAGTCGAAGTTGCGGTTAACCTGCCGCTTTTTTTCTTCTTTAAAGTTGACCTGCAGGAGCAGGAAGGATAAGAGTCCCAGCGGGGCGTTGATGAAGAAGACCCAGTGCCAGGACAGGGCGTCGACTAAGAAGCCGCCGATGACCGGCCCGGCCACGGTGGATAAGGTGTAGGCGACGGTCACCCAGCCGATGGCGCGGGCCCGCTGCGCCGCGTTGGGGTAGAGGTCGGCGTAGACGATGAAGGGAATGGAGACCATGCCGCCGGCCCCGATGCCCATGAGCGCGCGGGCGGCGATCAGGACCGCCATGTTGGGCGCCAGGCCGCCGAGCATGGAGCTGAAGATAAACAGCACCAGGCCGCTTTGGAAGGCGCGCTTGTTGCCGATGATGGCGCCGACTTGGCCCCAGAGGACCGTGGTGACGGCGGTGCCGAGTAAAAATGTGGAGCTGACCCAGCCGATGTAGCGCATGCCGTTGAGCTGGCTGGTGATCACGGGCAGGGCGGTGTTGACGATGGTGGCGTCCAGGCCGCCCATGAAGTTGGCTAAGAGCAAGGCGATGGTTGCTAGGAAGATTTGCCTTTTTGTCATGTTGAAAGACCCCTTTCTGGTCAAAAATTATGGCAAAAAGGGGGCGGGCAAAACATGGGCAGTGTTGGCCAGATGGGGGCTTATGCCCCGGTTTTTAAAAAAGAGGGTAAAAAAAACACCCCAGAAGGGGATGTTTGTGTCTACAGAGTTTTTACCATGTTGAAACTGGCTTCGGGGATGTCATCGGCGGTGGGGCCTTCGTTGACGAAGCCTCTTTTTTCATAGAAGTCGAAGAGCTTGGGCAGGCAGGTCAAGGTGACGGCCTTGCGGTGCTCGCTGGCAGCAACCTTGCTCAGCTCATCCAAGAGAGCTGTCGCGATGCCATTCTTGCGATATTGCTCCGCAACGGCCAGGCTCAAAACGGTCTGGTAGGGATCTGCAGACCGGTTTTCATGGTTGTCGTAATAGAGCACGTCTTTGATGTAGCGCTCATGAGCAGCGGGGCCAAAGACGTGGCCGACGACTTGGCCGTCGACTGCTGCAACTAAAAAAGTGTCAGGGTAATTATCGATGCGGCCCAGCATGTCCTTGCGGGTCATTTCGATTGGCATGTCAAAAGCCGCAGCTTCGATAGCGACGATGGATTCTAGATCAGACTTTTCAACAGGGCGAATTTCGTAGTTCATTTGTACCCACCTTTTTTTATTTTTTAACATCATAACATGCCAAGCAGTGCGCAAAATGTGTAAAGAGTGCGGACAATTGTCAAAAATACCTGCTTTTATTGTGAAGTTTGCTACAATGATCCCTGGAAGAGAGGAAATAATTGTGGAATTAAAAGATGTAATCAATAAGCGGCAATCGGTCCGCCACTTTTCCGACCAAGAAGTAGACAAGGACACCATCGCGGAAATCGTTAAGCTGGCGAGCCGGGCCCCATCCTGGGTCGACTCTCAGCCTTGGCGCGTCTACTGCGCCCAGGGCGAAGCTCTGGCCAAGATCAAAAAGGCCTATGAGGACAGACAGGCCCAAGGCATTCACAGCAACCCGGACATCAAGGTGATGTCCCGCACCGACTGGGATGTGCGCTCACAGGAAAACATGCGGCTGTGGCGCCATGACATCGTGCACCATTTTGACACTTACGAAGAAGCAGACAGTACGATCAACGATGCCGGCGACAAGCTTTATTACTCATCGACGATCTTGTACATCACGGTGCCGACGCAGACGCCGGAGTGGTCGATTTTTGACAGCGGCCTGTTTGCGGAAAACGTGATGCTGCTGGCGGCAGATAAGGGGATTGCGACGATTCCGACTTACCACAGCGTGCAGCACCCGGACGTTTTGCACAAGGTGTTGCAGGTGCCGGACGATGAGAAGTTCATCATTGGGATTTCGCTGGGCTACCCGGAAGCCGGCGAGAAGATCAATGATTACCGGTCGAGAAGACAGCCGGATGAAAATGTTTTGTATTTTAGATAAATAAAAAAAGCCTTCAGCAACTTTCGGACTTTGCTGAAGGCTTTTGTGTTTGTACATGCACCAAATTTTGCACGATATTCTTCATTACTAATTGTATCATGATAGCAGTGTGAACAATAGAAAAAAGCCTCCAGCAAAATGCTAGAGGCTTTTCTCGTGCAGGAATATTAACCTGTCTAGTCGTTCACCCTGTCATGCGAAAGGGCGTAAGAGTAATGCACCGAATATATACTCCACAGTTATTATATCATGGCTGTTTGCAGATATGTGTAAGTAAAGCTTTGAATTGCACGATTACTTATAGGCACAAAAAAACCTTCAGCAACTTTCCAACCATGCTGAAGGCTTTTTATTTGTCATGCGCATTGCGCACGACAACGTATCTCATAATTAATTATATCATGGCTTTCTATTTATTATAATGATAAGCGTAAAGTGAGATTGATCTGAAAGGAGTTTGCCATGAAAAAGAAGTTTTTGCTGGTCTTAGCGGCCCTCGCCGCCGTGCTGACCGTCTTTGTCGGGTTTAGCTCAACCAGCACCCCAGCATACGCTGCCAAGAGCAGCAAGAAAGTCTTAGTCGTTTACTTTTCACGCCGCGAAGGCGTCTACAAGGGGCCTTTGAAGGTCGGCAACACCGAGCGCTTAGCCCGCGCGATTAAAAAGCGCACCAAGGCTGACGTTTACCAGATTGAACCGCAGAAGCAGTACTCAAACAGCTATAAGAAGACTGCTGACCGCGCCCAGCGCGAAGAACAAAACGGCGCCCGTCCTGCTTTGAAGGGCAGCCTGCCAAACGTTTCTAAGTACGACACCGTCTTCATCGGCGCTCCGGTTTGGTGGGGCACCTACCCGATGGTTGTGCGGACCTTCTTGGACAAAGAGCCTGGCTTAAACGGCAAAACTTTGATCCCGTTTACCACTAATGAAGGTTCAGGCTTGGCTGACACCAGCGAGATTTTAAGCAAGCAATTCTCAAAGGCGAAGGTACGCAAGGGCTTTTCACTGCGCGGCACTTACGTGCAAAAGCACCCAAAGAAGGCCCAAAAGAAGGTTAACAGCTGGCTGAAAAAGCTCGGCTACTAGTTAACATTTGCAAACTAACTGAGATCCCTATTGACTGAAAAAAGCTCCTTCTTTTAAAGAGAAGGGGCTTTTTTTGATTGGATAATAATAACAGTTATCCTTATTTAAACAAAAACTTAATATTTGGCAGATTGTGTTTACAAGCTGTGTACAGTATACTTGAATTACAAAATAATATTAGGTGATCGGTTATTTAACCGCCAGGAGTACTGAGATGAAAACTAGGGTGAGTGGCCGCGGCCAGACGAAATTATCATGGCAGACGAAGGTAGCTTTAGCTTCCGTGTTGATTGGCACCAGTTTTGCGTGGCAGGGGCAGACGGTTAAGGCGGAGACGACTGATAGTGCGGTGGTGGCGGTGAGCCAGACGGAGCCAAAAACTGAGGCTGCTCTGACTGCAACTGCTGAGCAAGAAAACGGCTCTGAGTCAGAAGCTACTCCTGAAGAGAATAGTTCTAAGGAAAACAGTTCTGAAGAAAAGGGCTCTGCGCAAGAAGCTACTACTGAAGACAGTAACTCTGAGCAAGAGAATACTTCTGACGAAAAGAGTTCTGAGCAGGAAGCTACTCCAGAAGAAAAGAGTTCTGAAGAAAAGTCTTCTGAGACTGATTCTTCTAAAGAAGCTGCAACTCCTAATAACTCAGACGACAAAAAAGAAGAGCAGGACTCTTCCGCAGAAAAGGCCGTTAAAAACACGGACTACAGCATTGTCTACGGCGACAAGGACAAGATCCCTGACGATAAACTGAAGACCAAAGTTCTGGAAATCTACGACGAAGATACCGGTGAAGTCTTGGATAGACAGACTTTCTATTTTGGCGGTGAACCGGATGATGACGTTTATGTCAATAACGTGAAACGCTTTTTTGGCTACAACTTAGTTTCTTCTTATGGTCTGGACTTTGACAGCTTTTGGAGGGATTGGGAACTTAAATTCGATGACGAAAACGCACTGATCAAAATTCCAGTTAGTCAAAAAGATTGGCAACCGGAAGTGGTCGATTCCTGGTACTCCAACACGTATTGTCGCCTGCATGCTGTAAGCAATGACAACAATGTAGACCCAGCACTGTTTTTACAAAAAAGCGGCTTAATGCCGAAAGGCACTAAAGTTAGCTGGTCCGTTGCACCGGATTGGGATTCGCTCGGAAGTTACACTTCACCGATCTTGAACAATCCAGACAAAATCGCCATGTTAGTAGAGATTCCGGGGCAAGATCCGGTCACCATTAAAGGCACTGACAACGACAACCGGTTGAATAATGCACTGACTGCTCTCGCGCTAGACTATCCTGATTCTGAATTTACCAATGTGATTGTTACTCAACTGGGTGAATTGCAAAATGCTGACAAGCTAGTTATTAAACCAGGCGAGTTTTTAGATGAATTACCAATTTGGGGTATCAAGCCTAACGTAGGCCGCGCGGGCTTTTCTTATGGGTGGATTGCCTTAAATGTTGACGACGGATACCATTATTACAATCCTTCCATAGACTACAATAAGACGATGGTCATCGTCCGCACCGACCCTCTCTCCGTCAAACAGCAAATCAACTACGTCGATGAAGACGGCAACCAGCTCGCCAGCACCGGCGCCGACGGCAAAATCTACAGCCTGTACACCGTTCCTGACTCCTTCAAAGCCAGCGACTTAGCCAGCCTCATCGACGGCCACATCCCTGCCGGCTACGAAATCGCGGACGGCTTCTCCTACCCAGGCGATATCGTATACAGCAAGGATTTAAAGCCGATCGTCGTCAAGCTGGTCAAGCAAAACAGCAACAACCCGACCGACCCTCAAAAAGACCCCGAGGACAAGCCGACCACTCCTGAGGAAAAGCCAAGCACTCCTGAAGACAAGCCGACAACTACTGAACAGCCGGTAGTGCCGGAAATTCCGGAAGTTCCTGCAGAACCTGCTGACCCAGAAATTCCAGCCGTCCCAGAAGATCCGGAGACGCCGGTTGAACCGGGGATGCCGGTTTCACCGCTGGCCCCAACTGAAAACGCGCATGTGGCAGAACCTGTTAAGGTAGCCAAGAAGGCACAGGCTGCCCCGCAAGCAGCAAAGCTGCCGCAGACGGGCGACAAGGCAAGCAGCCTGGCCCAAGTTTTAGGTTTAGTTTCCTTGGCAGCGGCAGGGCTGCTGGGCCTGTTTTTAACAAAAAAGAGAAATAAACAATAGCAGAATTCACCATCCTTTCAACGAAGTGTTGGGGGATGGTTTTTTGCTGAAAAATGTGTACGCAATCATGACCGCGAACAGGGCTGGACATGATAAGATCAAGATATAGAAGTGTTCGGCGAGGGATGCCGGGCAACGAGGATAAGATTATGAATGAAAAAAAGGCAAGAGGCAGACAGAGCAAGATCTCATGGCAGACTAAGGTGGGCTTGGCGTCTGTGCTGATTGGGACGAGTTTGGCGCTGCCGGTGCAGACGGTGAAGGCGGATGCTGCTGATGGCGGCACGCCTGCTGCTGTGCAAAAGGACGGCAAGACTGAGCAACAGACTACTAAGAATGAGGCGGTTGATCAACAAGATAAGCAGAATGCTTCTGAGGATCAAACGCAGGAGCAGTCTGGTGATGACCAACAGAGCGAGCAAAGTGCTTCTGAAGAGGAACAGGATCAAACTGATAATGACCAACAAGATCCTGAGGCCAACAATGCTAGTGAAGGCGAAGGCGAGTCAACTGTCGGCGATACTGACGGTGATGATTCTAATAAGGAAAAGCCAGCTGCAGATGCAGATAAGGTAGAGGATACTGGCTACGGCAACGTCTACGGCGAACCCGATGAAAACAAAATTAAAAAAGTTATCGAAGTTTACAATAAAGCAAACGGTGAGGTGCTGGAACGCCATACTTTTTACATTAATAAAGAAGTTGACGAGGACTATGTAGGCTTTGATTATGATGACCCTACCTACCAGAAATTAGAAGGATTTATTGCTAATGGTAATTATGCCAAGACACTGAAAGCTGAGTACGGAGTTAACGATGTTGATCTCGACGGGCTTAGTGATGCCACCGATGACCAGCCAATTCGCATCTCAGTCGATTTGAGTACTTAGTGGAGACCAGAACTGGCAAGCTCTGGTACTCTGACCAACATGCGCTTGTATGACAGAGATCATATTGATCCACATGTTCTTCTGCAACGGGTGAGCGAGATCCCTGAGGATGCTGAAGTCAGTTGGGATGAAAAACCTGTTTGGAAGGATGTGGTGGATGAATGGGGAGATCATAACTTCGAACTCCAAAATGCAGACGCAGTGACAATCAAAGTTAAGCTGGGAGATAAAGAGATTACCCTCACATCTTATGACGGCTTGGACAGCCTATTAGAAGCCTTGCCTTATGCCGATCGAACCAAGATAGAGAAGCTTACTGAGACTACGTTGGGCAAGGAAATCGACCCAAATAATGTTGTTAAAGTCGAACCTGACGACGAAAACACTGAAAATGACGAGGATAACGAAGATAACGAAGATAATCCCCAACCAGTGTGGATGATTAAGCCAAATATTGGGCGGGCAGGCTACTCTTTTGCCTGGATTAATACCCTGGGTAATGATGAGGATAGTACGGGCAAGGCGATGATCTTGGTCTACACGGCGCCTAAAAATGTAACTCAAAAGATCGTTTACCACGACGTCGCTGAGCATGATCCTAACAAAACGGTGGGCGATGCCGTAACGTTGCCGGGGAAAGTCACAAGCCTCTACACCAAGCGTGTTGTTTTCACTGACGACCTAAATAAGACTATCAACGATCATGTGCCAGAAGGATATAAGCTCACCGCTGATTATAAGTACCCAGGCACTATCAAAGTCGATGACAATTTTGGTTTGGTCGACTTAGTCGTACCAGTTGAAAAGAACAAGCCTGTGACTCCGCCAGATCATGGTGGTACAGACCCTGAAGATCCAAAAGATCCTGAAGGTCCAACAGATCCCGTGACGCCGCCAACCAACCCGCAAGATCCGTCAAAAGATCCTGAAGAGAAGCCGACGACTCCAGATAAGGAAAAGCCGACGACTCCGGAGACTACGCCGGAAGTTCCTAACGAGGAACCAACCGATCCGAACTCGCCAGGGGTTCCAGCGGAAACGCCGTCGAATCCGGCAGCGCCGGGTCAGGCCGCTGATTCAGCGCTTCCTGGCAAAAGGGATGCGGCTAAGCTGCCGCAAACCGGCGAAGAGACTAATGCCGGCAGCCTTATAGGCCTGCTGTCATTGGCAGTGGCTGGCGTGCTTAGTTTGTTGGCATTTAGAAAGAAAAGAAGATAAGCAGTAAAAAACACCATCCTGTGGGGGATGGTGTTTTTGTTTTGCAGTTTATAAAAAATACTTTAGCTAAAGTATTGACAAAATATTCCCTTGGGACGATACTTAAACCATCAGCTGATTAATACTTTAACTAAAGTATTAAAAATTATGAACTCAGGAGAATAAAAAATGCAACAACTCAAAGACATTGCCCAGATTACCATGGGCTTGAACAGTCAAAAATTAAAGCTGGTCTCCGCTGGCCACGACACCTACACAGCGGAAGACCTAAGCCACGACTTGACCGCCGGCTATCAAGGCGAATACAAGCCTAGCGAGAGCGGCCTCGTTAGCGCAGGGGATGTAGTTTTCAACTCGTTGTCCCAAACCGCAGCAGTTGTCTCAGAAGAAAATGCTGGTAAAGCAATCCTACAAAGCGTGTTAAAGTTTCAAATTGATAGAAGCAAAATCGATCCTTGGTACTTGTGCTACGTGCTTAACGAGTCACAGTCGATTAAACACCAACTCCACAAACGCCTAGAGGGGACAGTTATGAAACTGTTGACGAGCACAACAGCTAAAAAACTAAACATTGAATTGCCAGACTTTGCAGTCCAACAACGCATTGGTCGCATTTATTCACAGATGCTCGTTAACAACCAGATGCAGCGTGAATACATCGCAAAATCTAATGCAGCAATTTTAGAACTTTTAAGAATTGAAGATAAAAACAATTAGGAGGAAAAAGAAATGCCTGAATTTAATGAAAGTAAAAGCTTGCAAGTCACGCTGTTTCGCGCAGCTGATGCCCTGCGTTCAAAGATGGACGCCAACGAATATAAGAACTACCTGCTGGGTATTATTTTCTTCAAGTACTTGTCAGATAGCTTGCTGTACGAAGTTGCCGATCTGATTGGTGATGGTCGTGATAAAACCACTCTGTTCGAGGCTCAGAAACTGTACGAAGAAAATGCTGACGACGAAGATCTTCTCCGCGAGTTGAAAGAGACGCTTTCTTATCTCTTGAGTCCAGAAAATACCTTCACCAAGATCATGGAGCACGTCAACGACCACTCCTTCCAGATTGTTAATCTGGCCGATGCCTTTAAGGAAATTGAAGGTACTAGCAACACTTTCGAAGGCCTGTTTGACGACGTCGACTTGTTTTCAAGACGCTTAGGTAGCAACGCTCAAAAGCAGGCTGACACGATCAGCAACGTTTTGTCAGCCATCAGTGACCTAGAACTGGTTAAGTCTAGTGGCGACACTTTGGGTGACGCCTACGAATACCTGATCAGCCAATTTGCTTCTGAATCAGGTAAGAAGGCCGGCGAATTCTACACCCCACAAGAAGTTTCAGAGCTGTTGACCCGCCTGACTCTGGTTGGCAAAAACTACCCAGACGGGATGACCGTTTACGACCCAGCGATGGGTTCAGGTTCTTTGCTGTTGAACTTTAAAAAGTACGCTCAACGTAAGGACGAGATCATCTACTATGGGCAGGAAATTAACACCTCAACTTACAACTTGGCGCGCATGAACATGATTTTGCACCGTGTTGATACCGCCAACCAACACCTGCGTAACGGTGACACGCTTGATGCGGACTGGCCACCTTCTGCTAAGACTAACTTTGACGCCGTGGTTATGAACCCGCCTTACTCACTGCACTGGTCATCTGCAAAAGGCTTCTTGGAAGACCCGCGCTTTAGCAAGTACGGGGTGCTGCCACCTAAATCTAAGGCCGACTACGCCTTCTTACTGCACGGCTTCTACCACTTGAAGAACACTGGTACGATGGCGATTGTTTTGCCACACGGGGTTCTGTTCCGGGGTGCTAAGGAAGGCAAGATTCGCCAAAAGCTGCTGGAAGATGGCTCAATTGATGCGGTTATTGGTTTACCAGCAAACCTTTTTTACAGTACTTCGATTCCAACGACGATTATGATCTTGAAGAAGGATAAGAAGGACCGTAGCGTGATGTTCATCGATGCTTCCAAGGAATTTGAGAAGGGGAAGAACCAGAATAAGCTGCGGCAAGAAGACCTCGACAAGATCATCAAGACTTATGAAGAGCGCAAGGATGTGGATAAGTACGCACACTTGGCCAGCTTCGATGAGATTAAGGAAAATGACTTTAACCTGAATATTCCGCGCTATGTGGATACGTTTGAACCAGAGCCGGAAATTGACTTGAGACAGGTTTCGAAGGAATTGAACGAGGTTAACGCACAGATTAAGGACAACGAAAAAGAGTTGGTGGGGATGCTGAAGCAGCTGACGTCTGACGACAGTGACATTATGGAAGGCATCAACGACATCATTAAGACTTTTGAGGAGGATCTTAAGTGATGAGTGAAGAAAAGAAAAAAGCCCCCAGCTTGCGCTTTAAGGGCTTCACTGACGATTGGGAGCAGCGTAAGTTTAAAAATATATTTAAAAAATCAAATATAAAAAACGATCTTTCGTATTCTAAAAATCAAGTTATTTCCGTAGCAACGATGACTTGGAAAGAAGCTCCTAAATCATCTACAGATGATTACATGAAAACCTACAACGTAATCCAAATGGGAGACATTGCGTTTGAGGGCCACAAAAATAAGAATTACATGTTCGGAAGATTTGTCGAAAATACCTTAGGTAACGGTATTGTGTCGCATATTTTTGATGTGTATTCGCCACTTCATAGCAAGCATCATGATCTATTGTTTTGGAAATATTACATTAATTCTGAAAAAGTTATGCGTAACATTCTTCGTAAAGCCACAACCAATGCAAGAATGATGCACAATTTGATTACTGCTGATTTAAATAAACAAATAATTTGTGTCCCTTCTTATAAAGAAGAGATTAAAATTGGGCTATTGCTAGACACTATAGAGAACATCATCACTCTTCAGCAACGTAAGTTGGATTTACTGAAAGCCCTAAGAAAAGCATTTCTTCAGGAGCTGTTCGCAAATAAAAATGATCAACAGCCCAAGTTACGTTTTGCAGGGTTTGATAGTGACTGGGAAACGCGAAGGGCATCCAATATATTCACTGAAAGAAAAGAAAAATCTGATGAGAAGCAATTATTATCTGTGTCCATAAATGGTGGAATAACACCTTTCGATGAAAGTAAACGTAAGAACAACTCTAGCAAGGATAAACATAACTACCGCTTAGTTCTGCCTGGCGATATAGCATATAACTCAATGCGTATGTGGCAAGGTGCCTTAGGGGTCTCCAGTTTAGAAGGAATAGTTAGCCCTGCCTATACTGTAATTATTCCTAGAAAAGGTGAAGATGCTGATTTTTATTACTACATGTTTAAGCGTACGGATTCACTACATGTTTTTCAGCGGCACTCGCAAGGACTAACATCCGACACATGGAACTTAAAATTCCCACTTTTTAAGTCAATTAATTTTTCTACCACTACCACACAGGAACAAGGGAAAATCGCTAATATACTTTTGTGTTTAGATCGCAATATATCCCACCAACAGGACAAACTTGACGAATCTACTTCATTAAAGAAGTCACTGCTCCAGAAAATGTTTATTTAATTGCTAAAAACAAAACCTTCAAGAAATAATCGCTATGGAGTTTTCACGATTAATTCTTGGAGGTTATTTCATGTCAAAACATTATTACAGTAAACGCTTGTTTTATAAGTACTATGCTAACTGGATTGAACTGTACAAAGAGCAGGCTGTTCGATCAGTAACACTAAACAAGTATTACTTAACATTGCGTCAGTTAAAGAAATTAGTTCCTGACTTGCACCTTAACGAACTAACACGTCAGTCGTATCAACAGCTACTCAACCAATACGCTGAGACTCATGAAAAACAGACAACTTTGGACTTTCACCACTTGGTTAAAGCCGCGATTGTAGATGCTTTGGACGATGGTTTGATTGAGCATGATCCTACACGGCGAGCAATCATCAAGGGTAAAAGGCCACGAAACAAAAAATCAAAATTTCTAAATTTATATGAGCTGCAATTATTACTGAGAAGTCTAAATCTTACTGATGAGATCAATTGGGATTGGTTCATTTTGCTAGTTGCTAAGACGGGGCTGCGGTTTGCAGAGGCATTGGCGCTGACTCCTGACGACTTTGACTTCGAGAAACAAGCCATCGACGTTAATAAGTCGTGGAACTATAAAGACGTCAAAGGTCACTTTCAACCGACTAAAAATCCATCTTCTAACAGGTCTGTGACAGTTGATTGGCAGTTAATGAATCAGATAAAGACATTAATTGCTGACAAAGACTCAAAACAGCCAATCTTCATTCCGCAAGGAAAAAGAGTTTTTAACTCAACAATCAACAAGTTGCTTGAAAGATACTGCCGAAGACTAGAAATACCTGTAATTTCGGTGCACGGCTTGCGGCACACCCACGCTTCCCTACTGTTGTATGAAGGCGTTTCCGTAGCTAGTGTAGCCAAGCGATTGGGACACGCCAATACTACAACTACCCAGATGACTTACCTGCACATCATAAAGGAGCTTGAGAACAAGGATAATGACAAGATACTGCATCACTTGTCCCAACTTAGATAAACATATTTTGGAGCAGGAACTTTCTTGTCATGTTGAGTTGGGAGACTTCTTGGCGCTGAAGGTTAATGACCTTATCTGAACCAGTGAAGAGATCAGCAATTTTTAATTGTTCAGTGAAAGTTGGAACGAATAATTTAATGCTAAAGAATTCCTCCTTAGTAATATTCAGCAAGCCATCCATTCTTGCGCCTGATGTAATTAGTTTTCTTAATTCTCTATCTGGTTTATGTGTGGAAAAACAAGTCTCAATAAATTTCGGATAATTAGCACCAGTTACTTTAAAACTATGGTAAACCTTTGGAACCAACGCCTTGTCGTAGTCATCTAACATAAATACAACCCCGTACGTCGCCAATTTTGAATTTCCATGATTGTAAGATAATTCGCCTTTGCGTAATAACGTATATCTCTTCAACTCAGTGCCAGCGATTACCTTTGAAAAACGCTCTTTTTGAAGCATCCATCCATTTGCGGCTGATATAGTCAGAATAGGTAATTTGTCAACATTTCCGTCATTTCCTGTAACAAGGTGTGCGATATCGCCTAGCTTGCAATGATTCCAATTACCATTAAATTTTTTAAAACGTAACTGAGGGCTTGGGTTTGCGTGATCGGCAAATGATTTGTCTAAAAGCGCCTTCCTAACGATCTTTAGCAGCTCCAACTTACGTTGCTGAAGAGCGATAAGTTTATCAAGTTTGCTGAATATATTATCTATCTTGGTCTGCTCTTCAGTAGCTAAGGGAACCATTACATTTTTCTTTTGGACTACAGAAATGTAATGTCTTGCATGTCCTTCATTTATAAAACGCGTATGTTGTAATAATTCGTAAATGAATCTTAATGGATATTGACCTCGTGAGGTCAATATTTTAATTGCGGATGATTTAACCAAAAATGGAAAATATACAAGCTTATTATCTAACGTGAAGTCATCAAATATGATTGCTGGCAAGTTGTGGTAACTATTAGTCTCATGTGAATAGCCAAGTATAAAAGATTTATTTGCAGTCAGTACAGGAGTTCCAGAAGAAATGTATCTAGTATTTTTAACTATGTATTTGTCCGGACGCTCATAATTTAGTAGATCCCCGAACTTACGCTGCTCCCAAGCATGAGTCAGCTGCCACAATTCCCATAAAACCGCGGCTACAGGCATAGTTCCTGTTAAAATAAATGTATAGAAAGTAAAAATTTTTGAAAAGAGATTAGAATGCAACAACAAGAAGCACAGCTGGAACAAAACTTAATCGACCAGTTAACCACTGGCGAGTCACAGTGGACCTTCCGCGACGACCTCAAAACCGAAGACGACCTCTGGAACAACTTTTTCACCATCCTTGAGCACAACAACCGCCAAGTCTTAGACGATGTTCCTCTAACCGACAACGAAAAAGCCAGCATCAAGGCCAAGATCAACCACTCGACCTTCTTTAGAGCCGCCCAAGACTTCACCGGCGCCAACGGCCAATACCGCATCCAGATCCCGCGCGACGACACCACCGTCGGCACCATCAGCCTGCTAGTCATCGACCACACCAACATTGCAGGCGGCACTTCCGTCTATGAAGTCGTGCACCAAATCCAGATGAAGCGTCGCCAAGACATGGACAACGACAGACGTGGGGATGTCACCTTGCTGATCAACGGTCTGCCTGTCATCCACATCGAACTGAAGGCCCCTGGAGTCTCTTACCTGCAAGCATTCAATCAAATTCAAAAATACATCACCGAGCAAAAGTTCACCGGCATCTTCTCCAACGTACAAATGTTTGTCGTTACCAACGGTACCGACACTAAGTACATTGCCGCGGACCAGCACTTGCGTGAGAAGTTTCTGAGTGGCTGGGTCGATAAAGACAACCGTCCTGTTACAGATTGCATTGAATTTGCTAAGGATGTCTTATCGATTCCTGCCGCCCACCACATGGTGGCCGACTATTCAGTCTTAGACAGCAAGCAAAAGCACATCATCTTGTTGCGGCCATACCAGATTCACGCCATCGAAGCGATCTTTGAAGCCTCGAAGAATAATCAGTCCGGTTTTATTTGGCACACCACCGGTTCAGGCAAGACCCTGACTTCCTACCGTGTTGCTCACAACCTGCTGAGCATCCCTTCGCTTGATAAAGTCATCTTCTTGATCGACAGAAAAGACCTGGACAGCCAGACAACCCAAGCCTTCCAAGCCTATGCCAACAACGACTCTATCGACGTCAATGAAACAGAGAGTACATATGAACTAGGCAAAAAACTGATAGACGGTAACCGCACCGTGTTGGTCACCACTCGCCAGAAGTTACATACTCTGTTCAGCTGGCAGGAAAATGAGCGTGATGAAGATAAGTTTAAAGCAATGAAGAACCTGAAAGTGGCCTTCATTGTTGACGAGTGCCACCGCACGATTTCGTCGGAAAAAAAGAATGAAATCGATAAGTTCTTCCATATTAAGCCGCTATGGTATGGCTTCACCGGGACGCCGATCTTTGCCCAAAATAAAAAACAAGAACATGGCAATGCGGCTCAAACTACCGAACAGCAGTATGGCCCGTGCCTGCACAGCTACACCATCAAAGACGCAATTCGTGACCACGCAGTCTTAGGCTTCCAAATCAACGAAATGAACAATATCTTCCAAGAAGTTGATGATGAGAGCAAAACCGATTATCTTAATGCCCAATACGTTTCAAAGCCGCACATGGAAGCTGTCGCAGAAAACGTCATCGATTCTTGCTACCGTGCTTTAGGCTTGTACAACATCAACAACCGTGGGTATTCTTACTAGGCCATCTTTACAACGAGCCCAGCTAACCGCAGACCTATTGAGCAAGCCCAACGCTACTACAAACTCTTCAAGGCTATTAAAGAGGGTAAGTCAGACATTAAGATTCCAAATAGAATCAAACAGATTTTGCCTGACTTTCCAAAATTTGCGATTACATTTTCTCTCTCGCAAAATGAACAGACGTCCATTAAAGACCAACAATTTATGAAGATGGCATTGGCAGACTACAACAAGGAATATGGCACTAGCTATAGCCTTGATGAAATTAACGCCTACAACAAAAACATAAACGATCGCTTGGCTCGGAAAAACGACACCTTTAAGGCACAAAGTGAGCGCTTGGACTTCGTGATCGTCGTTGACCGACTTTTAACAGGCTTCGACTCTCAGTACCTGTCTACTTTGTTTGTCGACCGACCGCCAATGAAGCCGCAAGACTTGATTCAAGCCTTTTCGCGGACAAACAGAATCTTTGATAAGGATAAAAAGTACGGCAATATCATTACCTACCAATATCCCAAGACCTATAACACAGCAATCGACGATGCTCTGAAACTGTATTCTCAGGGCGGCATTGGGGATGTGATTGCACCGACTTGGGAACAGACCAAGGAAAAATACGATGTCGCTTACCACAACGTTAAGAGTTACCTGGCGCAAGACGAGCTCGAATCTTTGGCTGACGAAAGTACCTCGGACGAGGAAAAGCAGAAGTTCATCAGGACTTTCCAGCATTTTGACAAGGAATACTCGGACTTGCAGACTTACGATGAGTTCGATCAATTGAGCGAAGAAAACGGGGATTACCCAGCAAACGAGCTCATGGAACAAATGCAAGGCGTCTACGAAGTCGTATTTGATCAGTTGAAGAAAGATAAACCTGACAACGACCCAGAAGAACCAGTTGATATGGACTATCGTTTGGCTTCAGTGATCAACAAGTCAATTAACTACCAGTACATTTTGGGGCTGATCCAGGCTTATGTTCCAGAAGAGGGTGCAGAGCAGGCTGCTGCTGGCGAGCGTGAAGCTGAAGAAATCGAAAACCACATTGCTGACTTGCGGAAGACGAACCAGCCTTTGGCAGACATTATTTCCAAGTTATGGGATCAAATTAAGCAAGATCCTAGCCAATACGCAGGGCAGCAAGTGGATCAGCTGTTAGATAAGATGGTTCAGCACGCTTACGACGAAGAACTGGCTGCTTTTGCTGAAAAGTACCAATTACAGCTTACGGAATTGAAGTTTGTGATTCGGCACTATGACGTTCACGCTGAAAGTCATTCTGGGGTAAACACGCTGCTTAGTAGGGATGCTTACAACAACTTCAAAGAAGCTAATCCAGACTCAGAATTGAGAAATATGATGGCTTGGAAGCGGACGGTAAGGCCAGCACTGCATGATTTTTATGTGAACCGCATTGCGCCGTTGTTAGAAAAATAAATTAAAAAGGGTGTCCAGTTTTGGTGGGCACCTTTTTGCTTGCGTTATTTTATGCGCGATCGCACATGTTATTGCTTTTTTAGTTAATTAATAGCGTAAAATTGTAATTAACAACGCGAATTTAAACGAGGAAAGAATATGCATTTTAGTTACAACAAGCTGTGGAAACTTTTGATTGACCGCGGCTGGAAGAAAAAAGATTTGTGCGAAAAAAGCGGCGTCAGCGCGGCGTCAATCGCCAAGTTAGGCAGGGACGGCAACGTGACCACTGAAATTTTGCTGAAAATCTGCGTGGCTTTGGATTGCGACGTCAGCGATATTATGGAAATTGTGAAGGAAGAAGGTTAATGCATGGGGCAAAATACTGGTTTAAACAATTATGGCATAAGAGCTTTGGCTCATTTTGTAGATCCGAATTCGGACTTTCGTAGACACACTAACATAGAAAAGAATGTACGTACCTTTGGCGATGATGCTCAGGAAAACGTTTCTATTTACCATTACACAAGCATTAGTGCGCTGAAAAACATCTTGAAATCTGGTTACTTCAGAATTACGCAAGCCAATTCTATGAATGATCCGGATGAATTTAAATGGGCAAGTCAGCGGGCTATTACCTACTTGAGAAGTAAAAATGCAACTACAGACCAAGTTGCCAGTTTCAAGAAAATGATAGATATGACTCCCTTCCGCGATAATTATATTTGGTCGTTTTCAAAAAACGAGGATTCAGAAACGCTTTTCCATATTTATGGGGTCCTTGATGGTATTGCCTTGGAGTTTGGAGAAAAAGACGTGATGACATACTTGGCTAAGCATAACGCTAATGGCAAGACTGATTTTGACCAGTTTGATTTAGGTAATGCGTACACTTTCCCTCTAACGGTTTTGTATGATGCTGAAAAACAGATAGAATACATTAAGCCATTGGTAGATGAATGGTTAGATGTTTATAGAGGTATAGGCTCTGATACTAGTCACTTGGAAACGATTAACCGTATTTGCGTACAAAATCTTTTTTTATTTGACATGTGCTTCAAAAACCCAAAATTAGCTCATGAAGAAGAATTTAGATTTGTTTCCGTTAGGAAAAATGACGGAACTATCCAGCCTGAATTAAAGGTAGGTAACGTTCAGTACATAAATTTTAGATTTAACCCGAGTCTTATAAAATCAATTACTTTGAGGCCAAACTGTAGTGTAAGCAAAGACCAATTTAGAGAAATGTTTAAAGAATATAAATTAAACGCTGTCGTCAAAAATAGTACCTTGCCGTATTAAATACGTGTTATGCATCATAAATAATTCAAAACATAAGGGTACTGTGATGGACGGCAAGCTGTCACTAACGATTATTTGCAAGAAGTTAAAGATATTGTGCTGGGAAGGTATTAATAAACAATGCAAGTATTGCTGTTTAATGGGTCATGGTAAGGTGCAATGAAAGAAAATCAGATAAACTCCGTCGATGAGTTAAAAGAATACTTAAAGAAATATTCACAGTATGCCCAAGAGGGAAACTTGTTTTTTAGAGGCCAATTGTCAAAATACCCTAATATGCTTCCATCTGTAGCACGAGATCCTCAAGATTTTGAAAGAGAAGCAACTTCCTATCACGAACATGCTGGCTCAGAAAAAACTGTGATTCAAAATCTGGCTAAAATGCAACATGATAGGACTCCTACTAGACTTTTAGACTTTACTACTGATCCATTAGTTTCATTGTTTTTTGCGACTGATCATGAAGCAAGGGAAGACGCTAGTCTTTATATATTCATTAGGCCCAATCACGCTGCTGACTCTGAAGAAGTTAAATTATCGGCATTTATAGCAACTCAACAAGACCGAGATCTTGTTTCCGTACTTTATAAATTCAATCAGGAGAACCATTCTCATATAAGTCTTGAACGTGCCAAGCAAATTTTAAAACATGGTCTGTTTATTCATCCCGGCACTGTTGTTGACAAAGATAATCACAGAATGCAAAAACAGAAGGGCACTTTTGCACTGCCAGGGAATGAGATACAGGACGGTAAAATTACAGGCGTGCTGCCTTTAGAAAATGATTTGTCATATGAGGAGGCTGTGATTCCCTTTGAATATCAAGAAAGAATCCGGAACAAGCTGGCAACTTTGGGATACACACATGAAAAGCTATTCCAAGAGAAAGTAAAGCCCAGCAGATATCATCCACTGCCAGGTGCCAACTTTAAACATACTGAGGGCAGATTTATTCATAAAGGTGGGTACGCTCAATACTCAGAGACAATAGTGACCTCCTCATTAACTACCATCGATGAGATGAAAGAAGAAGGGTATAAAGTTGCCAAGCAGCATGGGGCCGATTCCACCCGGATTTGGTTTAGAAGGCCTGGATTTAATCATGATAACTATATTTTAAGTCAAACTTGGTATACTGATGCTCTTGCCAATCGTTTCGATTGGACTGGCAAGCCATATAAAGACTTGCTTATAGATGAAGATAATCATGAAGGATACATAGTCTATGACTATCTGCAAAAGCATCCAGATGATTATAGATTTAAGCATTTACCTGTTGCAGAGAACGCACGAACTATTGAATTTAAAGTGTCATTTAGCAGAAATAACTTGGTAATACATACTACCTTAATTAGCGGCACATCTTTGCTTGTCAACTACAGAGTAAATGGTGGCGATGAACATGCACAACATATCCTGATTGATGGCAAGACCACGTTTGTCAAAATTAATAGTGATAAACATATTACTAAAATTTCAGGTAATGTCGTCATGCCGATTGCAGTATTACAAGCACCCACCATACGAGACACATATGGCATTGATTATGAAAAAATAAAGGGCGATTTCATTAAAAGATCTGATGATGATCCTTTTGTAGTTGGCGACTATGAATTTAGTTTTAGTGACGCAGATTTTATTGATTAACTACTTTTAATAGCAAACTAAAACGACCGTTCCATTTCCTGGCAACGGTCTTTTTTTACCCATTCCCCGCATCCCCAAAACACACCGTGCAACAACCGCATCCCCCGCGCCAACCGCTTAAATTCCGCCTTCTTCTATGCTATAAATTAGTTAACAAATTTCTCCTTTTTCACATCGGAGGCAACCCTATGCAATACAAAAGTGTTGAAGTAAACGGCCAAAAAATGTTCTACCGCGAATGCGGCCGTCCCGACAAACCAACCTTCCTCTTGCTGCACGGCTTCCCAACCGCCAGCCACATGTTCCGCAATCTGATGCCGCTTTTAGCCAACGTCTTCCACGTCATCGCCCCGGACTACATCGGCTTCGGCCAATCCGCCGCCCCCAACCACAACGACTTCGACTACAGCTTTAAAAACCTCACCGACTACGTCGTCGACTTCTTGTCCTCCTTGAACGTCGACCGCTTCTACATGTACGTCTTCGACTACGGCGCACCCATCGGCTTCAACATCGCCGCCGCCTACCCAGCCCGCATCCTCGGCATCGTCAGCCAAAACGGCAACGTCTACCGCGAAGGCTTAGGTAAAAAATGGGCTGCGCGTGCCGACTACTGGGCAAATCCTACCCCAGAACTGCGCAAACAATACATGTCAGCATTCGCCCCTGACACCATCAAGGGCCAATACCTGACTGGCGAAGAGCCCGGCACCGTCAGCCCCGACGGCTACAGCCTGGACATTTTATACACCCAAAGCCCGGACTACGCCGAACGCCAGTCGGACCTGATCTTCGACTACCAAAACAATGTGGCCAACTACCCGCGCTACCAGGAATATTTGCGGACCTACCAACCTGAGCTTATCGCTGCCTGGGGCAAAAACGACCCAAGCTTCATCTACCCGGGCGCCATCGCCTTCCAAAAAGACGACCCGCAGGCCGAGATCCACTTGTTAAATGGCGGCCACTTTGTGCTGGAGTCGCACTATCAAGAGATTGCCAGCCTGATTTTGAATAAATGGGCATAAGAAAAAACCACCCCTGTCAAAAGGAGTGGTTTTTTGTTTTTACAATTCGCCCAGCGCCGGGTGCGTCATCAGCACATGCGGCGTCTACTCAAAGATAAACGGGTCGCCTTGCTGCTTAAAGCCATACTTTGCATAAAAGCCGGCCACCTGCTGCTGCGCCTTAATCTCAATCGGCTTGCCAGGAAAGCGGTCCTGAATCATGGCCCTTACGTGCTCCAGCAAGTCAGCCCCGAGGCCCTTGCCGCGTTCTTCCGGCACCGTCACAAAGCGGCCAAAGGAGACCTTCTTGCCGCCGTCGATCAGGTACACGCGCGCATAAGCCGTGATCTTATCGTTTTTATCGTAAAAAACGTGGACCGCTTTCGGGTCAACCTCATCGACTTCTTGGTAGATTCTCTTTTGCCCAACCACAAAAATCTTCGTCCGCAGGTAATAAATGCTGTAGAGTTCTTCCGCAGTCAGTTCGTTGAATGCTTTAATTTTCCAACTCATTTTTTATCCTCCGTCCTTATTGTATGCATTACCACAAATAAATGGCAAATGCCAAGATAAAGACCGTAATTTTTTAGCCGCCGCCCGCACAATCTGCTAAGCTGAATCTAGAATAGTTAGGAAAGGGGACTAATTATGCGCGTCAATGTTTTACAGCACACCAGCAACGAAGGGCCGGGCGCCATCGCCAGCTGGGCCCACGCCCGCGGCCACGAGTTGTATATTTACCACCCGGACCAGTTCGGGATCTTGCCAAAAGCTGCTGAGACCGACCTCTTGGTCATCCTGGGCGGCCCGATGAACCCCAACGACCCGCTGCCTTGGTTAAAACAAGAACGTGACCTGATCAAAGAGCTGCTCAAGGAACATAAGCCTCTGTTTGGCGTCTGCCTCGGCGGCCAGCAGATCGCAGAAAGCCTGGGGGCCGAGGTCCACGCCGCACCCCACAAGGAAGTCGGCTGGGCGCCCGTCTACCGCCAATCCGACGCCATTCCGGGCATCCCTGAAAAAATCGAGGTGCTCCACTGGCACCAGGACATGTTTGAGCTGCCAAAAGGCGCCAAGCTGCTATTTTCCAGCGACCTCGTCAAAAACCAGGGCTTTTTGTACGGCGACAACGTGCTGGGCCTGCAGTTCCACTTTGAGCCGCTGGCCGACAACTTGCGCGAAATCGCCATCAACGACAGCCAATACCCGCTGGAAAACAACGACCTGCAGCAGACGCCGGCAGAGATCATCGCCCACGGCGTACCGGATGCCAACAAGGCCATCTTGTCGCTTCTCTTAGACTTTATTTGCAGAAAATAAAAAAGCCGCACACAGAGTGCGACTTTTTTGCGTAGTTAGTTATGACTAAAAGCAAGGAGGAAAAAGCATGACCTTACAAAGATGTACTTGGCCGGACATGGCTGATCCCTTATACCAGCAATACCACGATCAGGAGTGGGGCCGGTTGAATTTAGATGAAAACTATTTGTTTGAGATGATGTTGTTGGAATGTTTCCAAGCGGGCCTGTCTTGGCGCACAATCTTGCACAAACGCGCCAATTTTAGGCAGGCCTTTGCAGGCTTTGACCCGGAAAAGATTGCTCAATTTGATGACTCCGACTTCGGCCGCTTAATGCAGGACCGGGGCATCATCCGCAACCGCTTGAAGATTAAGGCGGCCATTAACAATGCAAAAGTTGTGAGTGAAATGCATAAAAAGGGGAAGACGCTGGCCGCATTTTTAAGCCAATACGTGCCAGATCCGATTGTTAATGAGCCTCAGACCATGGCGGACCTGCCGGCTAAAACAGACTTGTCGGCAGAGATTGCCAAGGCCATGAAAAAGGCGGGCTTCAAGTTTATGGGGCCGGTGACCGTTTATTCCTACCTGGAGGCAGTAGGATTAGTGAACGACCACATGGCTAATTGCGACTTCAAATAGCGTTATAACACCACTTCGTGCGGCTTAACTTCCTGGTCGTGGTTGGCCATAACTTCTACGCAGTTTGGATCCAAGCTTTGCTGCCGGATCCAAGTCAGCGACTTCTTCTGCTCCTTCTTGTTGAGGGAGATGCCGGAAGTGATCATCTGCTGCCAGGACTTGTGGCCGTAGGCGCCGTCGGAAACAAACAGCCAGAACTTGCCTTCGTCGTTTTTAATCTTGACTGCGAACAGGCCGTCGGTGTGGCCCGGAATGTTGATCAATTCCACGCTGCCGTCGCCGAACAGGTCGTAGGAGCGGCCAAACGGACCCTGGTTGTCGTTCCAGTCGAAGCCTTCGAGGTTGACCTGGTTCCACCACTGCGGGGCAAAGCGGATCGAGTGCATCTTGCTGTGGTAGACGTCGGCAATTTCAGGCTTGGAAGCCATGATGTGCTTGGCGCCCTTGAACTGGTTGATGCCGTTGGCGTGGTCGCAGTCGAGGTGGGTGACTAAGACATAGTCGATGTCTTGGGGCTCAATCCCCATCTTAGCTAGCTGCTCGGTAGCAGTGCGGCCCATCGGCACCATGCCTTGGTTGACGCGCCAGAGCCAGGAAGAGCCTAAAGACTTGATCTGGGCTTTTTTATCGTAGGTGCCCTGCGGGCTCATCGACCGGTCCCAGCCGGTGTCGATGACGAACTTGCCCTTGGGGTGGTCAACGTAAATTGAAGAAACCGGGAACCATTGCCGGCCCTTGTTCGGGTGGAAGATGCCTGCGGCCTTGACGATTGAGCAGTGGTCGCCGCCGAAAGCTAATTCTGGTCTGATCCGGACCATGCCGGTGTGCATGACTTTGATCTTGATTTTGTCCATTTTAAACAACTCCTTCTCACAAACTTGATGGCTTTATTGTAAGAAAGAGCAAGGGCTTGCCCCAGGACACTTTGGGCCGATGTGTCTAAAGATCAAACAGTTTTAAAGTTTTGGCGACCGTGGTGTAGATTTCATCCTGGTCAGGCAGGACGTGTTCGCTCAAATAGAACCTGATCGAAGCGATCATCATGGCAGAGACCAGCTCTAAGATGAACTTGTTGTGGGTGGTCATTTCCGGCCGGATGCGGGCCCAGAGGTTGTACTTCATGCCGGTCTTCCATTTTTGGATGAAGCGCTGGTCGCTGTCTTCCGGCTTGAGCAGGGCGGCAAAGGCCATCTCGTGGTCATTGACGTAGTCTAAGACCGCTGAAAAATATGAAAAGTCAGCGGCAGACTGGCGGTTGCGGTCGCGGATTTTGTCGTCCTTGTCGATCAGAGCCAAGAGCAGCTTGTTTTCGACATCTTCTAAGAGCTCGTCAGTGTTTTGGTAGTAGGCATAAAAGGTGCTGCGGGCGACGTGGGCCGTTTGCGTCAGCGCCTTGACCGAAATTTTGGCAAAGGGTTTTTGCAAGAGCAGCTCGACTAGGGCCTGGCCTAACGCCTGTTGGGCGTCGGTGGTGCCGGCGGGCGGCAGGAGCGTGATATCTTCAAAAGGGTTCATTTGCGTAAAAACTTGCTGTCTTGGTCTGGCATTTTGTCCGGAATGTAACGCTCAGCGCGCATGTGCAGGTTGTATTTTTCCCGCAACGCGGCGAGCTTAGCCATCATCGGCGAGTCGTGGTCGGCGTCTAAGGCCTCTTGGCTAGCCCAGCTGTCGATCAGCAAGACCGTGTGCGGGTCGTTCAAAGGCTGGAAGTATTCATAGCGCAAGTTGCCGGGCTGTTTGCGAATTTGATCGGCGATGCCGCTTTTTTCCATCTCTTGGACAAACTTTTGGGCATTATCGTTTTCACCCGTGTAATAAAGATTCATTGTAAAACTCATTTTAGTGACCTCCATTATCTTTATTTTAAGCAATGAATGAAATATTTCCTAATATACAGCTGTCTGGCATCCGGGCAGCTTTTTTTGTATCCTAAAAATAAGATTTCCCAGGAAATACAACTGGCGGGTAACTGGCGGGTTCCTGTCGTGGTGCTGGCGGGTGCTTTTTAGCTAAACTTACAGCCAAATCGAAATGGAGGTAATACAAATGACTGAAAACAACATCAAAAGCTTAAGGCTTGAAAAACACCTGTCGCAAGAACAGCTCGCAGAAAAGGCCCGCGTATCCGTACGCACCATCCAGCGCTTGGAGGCCGGCGACGAAGCCAGCATCGAAACCTTGAACTTGATTGCCGGGGCGCTCGACGTCGAAGTGAGCGACCTGTTCAAGCAGAGCTCTAAAAAAGCAGAAGAGGCTGCCGACCAGCTGAACTACCAGCTCTCCCGCCGGCACGAGGAATTCCACATGTATAAACTCGGCTTCAACTTAATCTTCATCGTCTTAATGATGGCCTGGGGCGTCTGCTTCCGCTTTATGCCCAATTACCTGATCCCGGTCAGCGGCTGGATCTGGTGCGGCTGCTGGATCCTGTTCGGTTTTTTACGCAAGTTCTACCTTTTAAACATCGTCGACCCTAAGCTCGACCGCAAGTACCCGTTGACAGCCAGCCGGATCGACAAAGACGACTAGGCAAGGACTGCTTGCTTGTCCTCTAGAAGAAAGAAACTAAAATCAGACTCATAAAACACATAAAGGAGTGAAACGTCATGGAATTCGGCGACCAAATCAAACAGCTCAGGGCAGAAAGACACCTGTCCCAAGAAGAGTTTGCAGATAAGCTCCACGTCACCCGGCAGGCCGTCTCCAATTGGGAGAACAACCGCAACCTGCCGGACTTGGCCCTGCTGATCGACATCGCCCAAGTCTTCGACGTCTCGCTCGACAGTTTGATTTTAGGAGACAAGCACATGACTAAATTAGAAGAAAAGCTCATCAAGGACACTGACGAAAACCGCAAGGCCAAGTTCAACATGGTGACCGCCATCGTCGGCGGCATCCTGATGCTGGCAGGCTTGGCCTGCTTTATCATCAAGGCCCTGTCGGTCGAATACGTCGATGCTCACGGCATCCTGCACGAAAACTTTTTCCTGCTGCCGGTCGGCTACCTCTTCCTGTTTGCAGGTTTAATTGTTCTCTTGGTCGGCGCAGTTTCCTACTTTTTCCACAAGAAGCGCTATAATCGGCAGTAGAGGAGGCTGTTTATGGCAGAAAGCATTCAGCAAATCAAAGAAGAGATCATGGCCGACCCCCAAAACGCCTGGTTTACCAAGCAGGGGATCGAGCCGCTGTTTTCGGCACCAAAAAGCGCCCGCATCGTCATCGTGGGCCAGGCCCCAGGCCGCATCGCCCAGGAGCGCAAGCGCTTTTGGGATGACCCCAGCGGCGACCGGCTGCGTGACTGGTTAGGCGTCGACCGCGACCAGTTCTACAACTCCGGCAAGATTGCCGTGCTGCCGATGGACTTTTACTTCCCAGGCAAGGGCCGGGGCGGGGACCTGCCGCCGCGCGACGACTTCGCCGCCAAGTGGCACCCGCGCTTGCTGAAGCTGATGCCAGACGCTGAACTCACGATCCTAGTTGGCGCCTACGCCGTCCACTACTACTTGCACAAGAAAAAGTCGGCCCGTTTGACCGACATCGTCAAAGATTATGAACAATATTTGCCAGACTACTTCCCGCTGGTCCACCCGTCGCCGCGCAATCAGCGCTGGCTGCGGGACAACCCTTGGTTTGCAGCAGACAATTTACCCGCCTTGCAAAAAAGAGTCAGCCAGTTAATGGCATAAAAAAAGCACGTCCGTCAGGACGTGTTTTTTTTATTATCTCTGAATTAATTCAATCCCAGCTTTTTTGTCAGACTTATTGTAAAGCCATGAAATTAACCAAGCAGGAAGAACAAAGCCGGCCAAGATAAGCAAGCCGTGGCCAATCGTAGCTGCAGGTTCGCCCCAGGTAGCAATGATCTTCATTGGTGAAAGCCAAGGCGACAGATTCATAGCCAAGAATGCAATAATCAGAATTTGCCAGCCGATCCTTTCGCCGTGATCTTTGCTTGCCTTATAAGCATAGATTAACAAGATGGCGGTGAAGGCTACTTCAAAGACCCAAGCCCAGGTCTTCCATTGGCCCCACATGCCCATGCCCCAGTGCTGTCTAGAAAATGGGAACATCGCCAAGTCATTATTGTGCATGAGCACATCGCATAGGAAGTGAGAAAACGCGACTAGCCCCGATAGGAGCCCGATTTTGCTGTTCTTGTGGTACCAGTAGTAACAAAGCAGGCCCCAGATCCAGCTCCAAAACAGGGCAGCGACCAGTGAGTGGTCCCAGTCAATAAAGGACAGGTTAAAGAATAAATAAGGGGAGGCCTTCAAGTTAGGCGTCACTTTATCCAAGCCCATTAAAATGAAGGCGCCATCCATAATATCCAAGAAGCCTGTGCCAAAAAATAATGGTGCAGCAGGTACATCAGGTTCTTTTGCTTTTACAGCGGCAGCTACCGCATAGTGTCCAAAATACATAATACATTCTCCCTCATAAACTCTATTTCTAAATGCGATGATCATAGTCTATAAGAGGGGCAAGCATGACAACAGGACACTTTTGGCAAAAATGTCTGAATCTCTGCCAATAAAAAATGTCTGGGCAAAAGTCCCAGACATTTTTTGTTTTATTTATCTGTTCTCACTTACGCTTCAAAGGAAGTAATCGGGCAGGCCGCATGCAAGATATTCGCCTGAATATAGGTGTGGTCTAAGCCCGCAAAGCAGGCACACATGCGCCAGTTCGGCACCGCCTCTAAGACCATGTCCAGGTCGTTGTCCCGGGCAAAGGCCGTCCAGGCCGCCATAAACATCAGCGCCGTCTCCATCTCCATCCCTTTGAAGACCAGCAAGGACAGCTTGATGCAGCTGATGTCGTCTAAGTGCTTTTTGACAAACTCCAGGGTGTTGCCGCCGGAGTCCACGTCGTCGAGCGCGATCTTAAAACCCAGGGCGTGGATCTTGTGAAAAGCCTTGTCGAAGTATTCGTCGCTCTTGTCCCTGACCGCGTCTTGGCGTTCGGTGATCTCGATGATCACGTGGTCGCCGTAAAGGTCATGGCACTCTTTTAAAAAAGTCCATACGCTCGGATAGGCAAACTGGACCGGGTCCAAGTTCAAGTGGACGCGGATGCCGGGGTGGCGGGCAAAGAGCTCGTGCAGGGACTGCTTTTCAAATTCCAGCCAGCGGCGGCCGTCTTCCTCGTTGTTCAGCGTCTGCAGGAACTCTTCTGCCGGGAAACGGTCGTCTTCGCCGCGCAGCAGCATCTCATAGTAGGCTGCTTGTTTATGCAGGTTGGCGTCGATATGGTAAATGGGCTGGAAAACGTTATGCCAGCGGGTCATGTAAAAATACCTCCTTAAATCATTTGAATCCGAAACGTTCTGGTCTGTGAAGAACTGACCGCGATGCTTTCGAGCACGCAGTCAAAGTTAGTGAGCTCTTTGCTGATTTCGTCGCAAAGGTAGTTGGTTAAATTCTCTAGCGTGGGATTTAGCTTATCAAAGGGCTTTTCTTTATTTAAGAACTTTCCGTTCAGTTTAGTCAAGATTGCGGCCACGCCGTCCTCAACCTCGTTAAAAGGAATCAGCTCTACGGCATTTTTATGAAATTCATAGCGGATCTCAAAGGTGTGCGGGTGCGCCTGGCCCGTGCCGGCTGCCCAGCGAATCGCGTGCGACGCGTTCAGGTAGGTCGTAAAGACATAGGTTTCCTTTCTAGTCATCGTAATGCCTCCTTCTAAAGACCAGCTTGCAGTCCTGTTTTATTACCCGGGCAATTTTGCCCAGCTCTTGGCCAAAGCCGGGGCCGCGCCAGCTCGCCCGCGCCGTGTAGAAGTTGATGATGCCGACACAGCGGATCAGCGAGCAGAGCAGGTTGTGGAAAGGCTGCAGGAAGGCCAGCCAGAGGTGGGTCAGGTAGTAATGCCTTTCTTCTGGGAAGGGCTTCATATAAGAAATTACGCAAATTGACGTCGCAAATTCCAAAAGCAGGTACATGCAGTAGATTAAAAAATACGATAAAAGAAGCGACCGCAATGAGTAGCCGAAGGCCGGCAAGATGATGGCCGCGCCCAGCCAGATCGTCTTGATCAAGTTGACGGTGTGGTCGACGAGCAGGCGGCGGACCTGGAAGCTCTTAAAGAAGTTGCGCAAGGACAGCTGGCCGCCCAAGTAGGTCTGGACGACCTCCATCTCGCCGCGCTGCCAGCGCTGGCGCTGCGTGTAGAGCTTGCCGAAGCCTTCGATCGGCGCCGTGTAGAAGATGGCGTGCGGGCAAAAGCCGGGCTTGCCGCGCAGGCGGTAGCGGATCTGGAAGGTCATCTCGGTGTCTTCCGACAAAGTCGTCGTGGAGTACAGAAACGACTGGACCAGGGTCGTGCGCCGGAAGGCCGAAAAGGCGCCGGACAGGGTGAAGAGCTCGCCGGTCTCGTTTTCGATGTTGCGGCCGGCCAAAAAGACCTGGCAGTATTCAAAGTACTCGTTGAGTTTTAACAGCCGGCGGGGCTTTTTGATCAGCGCGTGGTCGGTCAAAACGGTCCCGGTCAAGGCGTCCAGGTCGGGGTCGGCGTTAAACTCCGCGATCACCCGGCTCAAGGCGTGCTTTTCTAAGCGGCCGTCGCTGTCGATGTTGACGACAAAGGGCGAGTTGGACTGGTAGATGGCTGCGTTTAAGGCGGCGGCTTTGCCGGCAGGGGCCGTCAGCCAGTTCATGCGTAAGTCCGTCAGTTCTTCCTGGCACTTGGCAAAGACTTGGAAGCTGGAATCCGTGCTGCCGTTATCCACTACAAAGACCAGCAGGTGGTCGGTCGGGTAGTCGCTGGCTGCGATCGATTTTAAGCACCGTGCCAGCGTGTCTTCAGAGTTGAGCACCGGCACGATCACGGTCAGCTGGGGTAAGAAGTCCGGCAGCTTGGCGTCGGTCGGCCTTTTTGACAGCAGCAGGTGCAGGCAGCTGGCCAGCGTCGGGATGGCTTCAAAAACAAAGGGAATAATCAGCCAGGTGAGCCAAAAGCCCATCTGGTGCAAAGTTTGCTGAAACATCTATGCTCCTGTCTGCAGTGATTTTCTGCCTAAAATCTTGTCGATTAACTTGGAGTGCGTGAACACCGTGTAGTACATCCAGATGGTGAGAATGTAGAACAGCAGGCGGCCGAACACGTTGTGGACCCAAAACAGGGCGTGCAGGTTGAAAAAGTGGATGACGCAGCCCACTAAGACGACCCGGGCGACATTGACGACGTAGAGCCACAAACTGCCCAAGGTCCCCAAAATGATTTTTTCCTTGGCGTTATAGATCGGGAAAAAGATCAGCAAGGATAAATAGGCGTTCATCTCGATGATGCCGGAGCACTCGTAGTCGAGCAGCAGGTTCAGCGTGCCGCCGTGGGTGTTGATCGCGATCAGCGCCGGGAAGGGGTAGGCCGTAAAGGAATGGGTCAGCTGGCCGACCCAGCCTGCGCCCCGGCTGACCAGGCTGGCCAGCAGCCAAACGCAGTACTTGCGGCTGGCAAAGGTCAAGATTAAGAAGGCGCCGCCTGCGCCCAGCCAGTAGTAAAAAGCCGGCAGCTCGGCCTGGTTGACCACGATCAGCAGGGTCAGCCAGACGCAGATGCCGAGCGTCAGCCAGGGGCTAAGCATCGGCTCTCCCCTTGGCCAGGACGTAGCCGCGGCCGCTTCTTTTGACCTGGTAGATGCGCTTGTCGGCGCGCTTTAAGGTTTCATCGTAGCTTTCGCCGGGCAGGTGCTTGGCGATGCCGCAGGAAAAGGTGAAGCCCATCTTGGCGCCGTTATAAGAGCGCACCGGGTTGCTGGCAAAGTAGTCTTCGACTTTTTCCAAGACTGCGACGACGTCGTCTTTTTCGGCGCCGGAGATCACGATGGTGAACTCGTCGCCGCCAAAGCGGTAGACGCTGCAGTGGGGGTCAAAGGCCTTGTAGATTTCACGCTTCAGCGTTTTTGCAAAGGCACTGAGCACGCGGTTGCCGTTCAGGTGACCGTAGGTGTCGTTGAAGTAATTGAAGTGGTCGATGTCGAGGGCACACAGCAAGACCGGTTCGACGTCGGTAACGCCTTTGTTTAATTCATTCATCTTTTGGGTGAAGGCGCGGAAGTTGAGCAGGCCCGTGAGGTCGTCACGTACGCTTTCGTATTGCAGCTTAGCCAGCCGCTCGTGGCGCCGGATCTCCATGTAGCTGCGCTGGAGTTCGGCGAGGATGACCATGGCGCTGCCCAGCAGGATTTCCAAGACGAACTTGCTGTCCAGCTTGTTGATGGTGCTGAGCCAGAGGAAGTGCAGCAGGCTGCTTGCATAAAGCGCGATGGTGAACTTGACGGGGTAGGACCAGCCGGTGTGGGTTAAGCCCCAGCAGACAATGCCTAAGACAAAGATGTGGATGAGCTGGGCACCCAATTCGCTGGTTTTGAACTGGCCGTTAGCGATATAAGTCGCCAGGATGGTGAGAAACGGGGCCAGGACAAATAAGGGCCACCAGAGCCGGTTGCGGTTGCGCAAAATCAAGGCCGTCGGGATCGTAAACATGAACGAGATGACGCCGAGCAGCGAGTAGGTGACAGAGGCGATGGCGAGTTCTTGGGCGATGAACACGGCGCCGATATAGAACTGGGCCAGGACTTTGTTGCGGGTCTCTTTTTCGGCTAGCCAGTGGTTTTCCAGGTTGACCTGGGCGAGGATCATGGAGGCGATCAGCGTCGGCAGAAAGACAATCGTAGTAACTAAAATGACGAGCATTAACTTACCTTCTTTGCAAACAGCGCGTTCTTAAAACGGCGCAAATTGGCAAATGCAGTTGGGGTGCTGATGGCCGTGAGGACCAAGAGCGCCGGCAGGGTCTGGATGAGGTAGCGGCTGCGGCCGCCTTCAAAGATCAGCAAAAATAAACAGGTGCCGACCAAGGCGAGGCGCAGGGTTTGGTAGACCAGGCCGCCATTTTGCCAGCTGCACAGCAGGATGACGAGCGCAAGCGTCCAAAAAATTTGTGCGCAAATTCTAAACTCGATTACGTATCTTCCTTTAGGGAAGATAAATTCCCCCAGCCAGTTGGGCGGGTTCTCCTCTGTGAGGAAGTGGCCTTCGTGCAGCCAGCCAAAGGTGCCGTCGGCGGTGTTTAAGCCCTGTTTTTTGACCAGAAAGGCCAGGTAGCCCCAGACGCCGCGCTTGTGCAGCCTTTTTTTGATCTGCTTTTTGGAATAGGCGACCTTCTGCTTTTTAGTGGGCAGGGCGTCCATCATCAAGGCAGCCTTGGGGTCGTAGGCCCCGTCGTGGGTGAGGCCGACGTCGACAAAGTGGATGGCGGGGATGGCCCGGCTTTTGTCGACTTGGATTAAGCTTTGCCTCGCGCTGGCCTGCCGCAGGGGGATGTAACTTTCGGCAAAGCCGGCGGCAAACAAGGCGCAAAACAGCATGGCAAGCAGCGGCTTATGTTTCACGGCATAGAGCAGCGCTGCAAGAACAGCCGCGATGCCCCAAACGGCGGTTGAAGGTTTGAGCCAGACGCCGAAGGCTAAAGATGCCCCGGCGAGCCAGGCAGCCAAGACCTTGCACAAGCCATTTTTGTTTTTGACAAAAACTGACCAGAAAAAGACAGAAAGGGCCACCGGCAGCATCCCCCACACGTCGGTGTAGGGCATCATGCCGGCGGGGAACAGGGCGAGCCAAGCGGCCGTGACGTAAAAGACTGCTGGGAGCTGTTTCTTGTTTAAGACAACAACACTGCCTATTACCGCTAAAGCCGTGACGTCAGTGGCCACAGCGGATACAAGGTCTAAGGTCAGCCAGCTGGCTGCGCCCACCAGCTTGTGCAAGAAGATGAGCAGCGGCACGTTGTTGTAGTTGACGCTGAAATACGCCCGCAAGGTGGGGTCGTTTGGCGTGTGCAGGCCGTGGTAGGTGGCGCCGACGTCAAAGCCGAAGGCGGGGTGGGTCGAAAAAACAAAGGCCAGCTGCCAGATGAGGGCCAGGCCCAGCAAGATGGCAGAGGTCAGCAATCTTTTTTCCACAAAGACAAAGTGCAGGCCCTTTTTAAAATAGGGGAAGAGCACGGGTAAGACTGCCAGAGCGAAGAGCAGTAGAAACAGCAGGTAGGTCAGGCCGGTGGTGTTGCCGGAGTCTGGGACCCAGTTGGCTGAGGCCAGGGCGGCAAACAGGGAAATAGTTACTAAAGGATAAAAAAAGGCACGGATGACTCCGTTACCTAGGTGAAAAATACGGCTTCGCAGAGGCTTATCTTTCATGGGCCACACCCTTTCTTTGCTTGTGGGTGGCGACTGCGACGGCAGGGGCGGCGATGAGGACGGCGGCGGCAGCTAGGAGCCAGGGGCCGGTGCTGGCACCGCTGATGGTGATGCTGGTGTTGCTGAGGTTTCTGTTGGTAAATGTGATGGTGCTGGCAGCGTTTAAGTCCTCTTCGTTGAACATGGAATAAGGGATGGTGACATAGGCAGACTGGTGGCTCTTTTTGTCAGTGTGGACGTGACAAATGTTTTTCTGACGCACATCCTTGTTATGCTTTGGATCCCAAACATCGCCGCCAACTTGGCCATTTTGTACCCCAATTGTATTCAGAGTAAGCGAATAATGGTTGCCGTTGATCAAAATATCGTAACCAGACGGTTGCATAGTATAGTTGTTGCCATCATAATCAGTATTTTCTTTGATATTGGGACTCATATCGACGAGCATTCTAAAGCACTTATGCTTCGGGTCGTTGACAAAGCCTACTTGGTGGACTGTTCCATTATCAGTTGTCCAGTTGCTGACAGGGTAGCCATGGGCATGCCATTTTGCTGCCGGCGTCGCCCCCACTTTTTGTGCAGGCAAAAAAGCAGCACACACAACTGCGGCTGCGATTAGAAAGGAAAATAAAAATTTTTTAAGCGTGCTCATTTACTAACCTTCATAAACTCTAAGTGCCATATAGCTTAAAGTATAGCATCCTAAAAGGCCCGCAAAGCCCGCCGCGACAATAAATAACGGTTGACACAACGCCGCGTTCTTGTTAGTATTTGGGACGAATTTTAAAAAGGAGGCAGCAGCCATTGCGCAACTAATTCTATTCAAGGTAAATAATTGTTTTTTGCTGTTTTTTAGCATGCAAAAAGCAACCTGGATGGAATTAGCATTGTAGGCTGTTTGCAGCACGTTTTTTCGCGCACCAAAATAGTCTGTCCAGCCAGGGCAGGCTTTTTGTTTGCAGCAAGCGAAGGGACGTGCTTTTTTTGACCACCATCAGTTTAAATAACTTAAATTTTTCTTACCCAGGCCAAGACCCGCTGTTTCAGAACCTGACGCTTTCCTGGGATTCAAGCTGGAAGCTGGGCCTGCTGGGGCGTAACGGCCGCGGCAAGACCACCTTGTTAAATATCATCCAGGGCAAGCTGGGCCCCAAAGGGGCAGTTTCTTCCAAGCTGTCTTTTGCCAGCTTCCCTCTAAACATCGAAGACCCAACCAACCTGACCTGGTACGCGCTAGACACCAACCTGCCCCAGTGGCAAGTTGAACGCGAATTAGAGCAATTAAACATGAGCGCCGACCTGCTCTGGCAGCCCTACGACACCCTTAGCGGCGGCGAGCAGACCAAGGTCCAGCTGGCCGCAGTGTTTGCCGACGACACGGCCTTCATCCTGCTTGACGAGCCGACCAACCACTTAGACCAGGCCAGCCGGCAGGAACTTGCGCATTACCTTAAAAGCAAAAAGCAGGGCTTTATCGTCACCAGCCACGACGAGGCCTTCTTAGACCAGACCATCGACCACGTTCTGGCCATCGAGCGCACCGGCGTCGAACTGGAAGCCGGCAACTGTTCCAGCTACCTGGGCCAAAAACAGCGCCGCGACCAAGAGGCCAAAAACGCCAATGCCAAGCTGAAAAAGGAGATCAAGCATTTCAAGGCCGCCCAGCAGCAGCGCCAGGTCTGGGCCCAGAGCGCCGAAAGCGAGACGCGCAAGAAGAAAAATGACCAGCGCGGCTTCTTAGACCGCGGCTTTGTCAGCCACAAGGCCGCCAAGATGATGAAAAAATCCACCGTCATGGCGAAACGTGCAGAAAACGCCATCGCCGCCCGCGAAGGCCGCCTGCAAAACATCGAAGAGGCCGTGCCGCTGACCATGAACTACGAGCCCGACCACCACGACCTGCTGTTAGAAGTCAAGGACGTCAGCTTGGAGCTGCCCGACCGCGAATTGTTCCACGGCCTTAATTTTGAAGTGAAAAAAGGGCAGTGCGTGGCTTTGGCCGGCCCGAACGGCTGCGGCAAGTCGAGTCTGATCAAGGCTATCTGTGGACAATTTGAGGGCAAAGTCGAAGGCCAGCTCAACTTGGCCCCAGTCGACCTCAGCTTAGTGCGCCAGAACTACGACGATCTGCAAGGCAGCCTGCAGGACTTTGCAGGCGCCAACCACCTGGCCTACAACGAGCTCGTCAACATGCTCCGCAAGCTGGGCCTTGAGCGTTCCGCCCTGCAGACTCCTTTAGAGCACATGAGCCAGGGTCAGCGCAAGAAGACCGAGCTGGCGCGCTCGCTGTTAACTCCCGCCCAGCTCTTCATCTGGGACGAGCCCTTAAATTACTTAGACGGCTACAACCAAGACCAGCTGCTGGACTTAATCCAGACCGTCAAACCAGCTCTTTTGCTAGTCGAACACGACCGCCGCTTTTTAGAAAGCGTCGCCGACACCGTAATCGAGCTCTAGTATACGTGCTGGCTATAGCAGCTTGCAGATTTGCTATTTTAAAAAGCTTCCCATTTTTCTTAAACTTGCTTTAAAGAGTTAAAAAATAGGGAGATGAAGCAGATGAAACAGCTGTTAATGGCGTTAGGGCTCGCCGCCCGGTAACGAGCACAGCGATACCCTGGTATTATATAGGCGCAATGAAGAAACGGGTCTCCGTGCTCCAGCATGACCTGCTGTGCCCGGAACCAATCTGTATTCAGCGTTACTAGGGGAGTTTTTATGGAAAAAAGCAGAGCAGAAGCATTCACCGACGCGATCATCGCCATCATCATGACCATCTTGGTCTTAGACCTGCGCCAGCCCGTCCGCTTTACCTGGGCCGGCGTCTGGGCCATGCGGCGCGACCTGCTGGCCTACACCTTGTCCTTCTTCTGGCTGGGCACAATGTGGGTCGGCCTGCACAACGAGTGGGCCCGGGTCAAAAAGATCACGTCCGGCACGCTCTGGCGCATCCTGTTTTTACTGTTTTGGGCCTCGCTTTTCCCTTACACCACTAAGCTGGTCGCCAGCCACTACAACAATTCCGTGATGCAGATCTGCTACGGCATCGTCGTCATCATGACGACGTTAGCCAACATGATGCTCAGCCAGCAGCTGGCCAGCCTGCCCGCCAACAAGGCCATTGAAAAAAGCTCGCGCTTCCGGCGCCACTGGCTCTGCTTTGATTTGGCCATCAAGGGCTTGGGCCTGGTCATCGCGGCGGTCGCTTACCCGCCGGCCGTCATCTGGGCGGTTTTGATTTCGGCCTTCATGGTGGCGGTGCCGGCCCACGTCATCGAAGCACACCGCAGCTTTATGCTGGCGCTTTTTCCCCACGACAAAAAAGAGTAATTAGGAGGTTTCATTGTGAAGTACGTTAAATTAGGCAACACGGACATCAAAGTTTCGCCGCTGACCGTCGGCTGCATGAGCTTCGGCGACCCCAGCGACATGCTCAAATGGGGCCTGAATTATGAAGGCACTGAAAAAATTGTCCAGCATGCCCTGGACTTAGGCTTAAACTTTTTTGACACGGCGAACGTCTACTCAGCCGGCCAAAGCGAGGAGTTCTTGGGCCGCGCTCTGCGTGAAAACAAGGTCCCGCGTGACAAGGTTGTCATTGCATCCAAGGTCTACTTCAACCCGGGCCGGCTTTCTAAAGAGGCCATCCACCGCGAAATCGACGGCACTTTGAAGCGGCTGGGCACCGACTACTTGGACCTCTACATCATCCACCGCTTCGACTACGACACGCCGATCGAGGAGACCATGACCGCCTTAAACGACCTGGTCAAGGCCGGCAAGGTCCGCGCCTTGGGTGCGTCTGCCATGTACGGCTACCAGTTCCACAACATGCAGGTCTTTGCCCAGGAAAACGGCTTAGCGCAATTCCAGGCCATGGAAAACCACTACAACCTGCTTTACCGTGAAGACGAACGCGAGCTGATCCCGATCTGCCGCCAGTACAACGTCTCGCTCATGCCTTACAGCCCGCTGGCCGGCGGCCACCTGGCCCACACCGGCTGGACGACCAACTCGGCCCGGTCCAAGACCGACCCCGCTTTAAAGGGCAAGTATGACCGGATGGAGAAATTCGACCTGCCGATCGTGAACCGCGTCCACGAGCTCGCCGAAAAACACGGCGTGCAGATGTCCCAGATCGCCCTGGCTTGGCACTGGGCTAAGGGCGTGACCGCGCCGATCATCGGCTCGACCAAGGCCAGCCAGATCGACAGCGCCGTCCAGGCTATGGACGTCAAGCTGACGCCGGACGAGGTCGCCTACTTGGACGAGCTCTACATGCCGCACCCGATCGTGGGCGCCATCGACCAGAACCCGCCGCAGGGCACCGTCGTGTTAGACGCTAAGAAATAAAAAACAGCCTCCAGCAGGAGGCTTTTTTTTGTGCGCTTTTTGAACTATGCAGAAAGCGTATGCTAAGATAAATACTTTTTATTGTTCAAAGCAAAAAGTGTTGGTTAAGATAGAACTATAAATTGACTAACAAAAAGTAAATAAAAAGGGAGTAAAACTATGGTTTACGCAGATTTAAAGAATAAAACGGCTGTTGTCACCGGCGGTTCCAAGGGCATCGGCACCGCGATCAGCGAACGCTTTGGCAAAGAAGGCATGAACGTCGTCATCAACTACCACTCAGACCAAAAAGGCGCGCAAGCTGCCGCCGACGCCGTTGAGAAAAACGGCGGCCACGCAGTCATCGTCCAAGCCGACATCAGCGACGAGGACGGCGCCAAGAAGCTGGTGGACACCGCTGTTGAAAACTTCGGCGGCTTAGACGTCTGGGTCAACAACGCCGGCATGGAAAACCAGGTTGCAACTAAAGACATGCCGCTGTCCGACTGGCAAAGAGTCATCAGCGTCAACTTGACCGGGGTCTTCTTAGGCACCCAGGCCGCTTTGCGCTACTTTACCGACCACAAGCAAAAGGGCAGCATCATCAACATGTCCAGCGTCCACGAGCAGATTCCTTGGCCGACTTTTGCCCACTACGCAGCAAGCAAGGGCGGCGTCAAGCTGTTCACCCAAACCGTAGCGATGGAATACGCTAAGCAAAATATCCGCGTCAACGCCATTGGGCCTGGTGCCATCAACACCCCAATCAATGCCAAGAAGTTTGCCGACCCAGAGCAGCTGGCCACTACTACTTCTATGATCCCAATGGGCCGCATCGGCGACCCGGCAGAAGTTGCGGCTGCCGCTGCTTGGCTGGCATCGGATGAAGCAAGCTACGTCACCGGCATCACCTTGTTCGTCGACGGCGGCATGACCCTGTACCCATCCTTCCAGGGCGGCCGCGGTTAAAAAGGAAAGCAGAGGATAAGTTATGAACATCTTAATTGCCTTGCTGCCGGCGCTGGGCTGGGGCTTTGTGCCGCTGCTCGCCGGCAAAGTTAAAGACAGCAAACCTTACAACCAGATCGTCGGCGTCGGCATCGGGGCCGTGCTCTTTGCGGCCGTCGTCGCCATTATTCAGCGGCCGGCAACGTCGGCCGGCGTGTTTGCCCTAGCCGTGCTGTCGGGCGCAATGTGGGCCCTAGGCCAGACCGGCCAGTTCATCTCATTCACCCGTATCGGCGTCAGCTACACGATGCCGCTGTCGACGGGTTTGCAGCTGATCGGCAACACCCTGATCGGTGTCATCATCTTTGGCGAGTGGCGGAGTACTGCACAGGTCGTCACTGGCATCATTGCCTTGCTGTTAATCATCGTCGGCGTGGTCTTGACCAGTCTGTCTGATTCTTCCAGCAATAAAAAGGTGACTGCCAAGGACATCTTGTTCTTGCTCGCTACCACCATCGGCTATTGGATCTACTCGGCTTTTCCAAAGAGCGTGAATGCCAACGCCCAAGCGCTGTTTTTGCCGCAGACGCTCGGCATCCTGCTCGGGGCCGTCTTGTACGCCGTCTTTTCAAAACACGGCGACGTCTTTAAGCAAAAGGCCACTTGGCTGGACATCTTTGCCGGTATCTCCTTTGGCGTCGGCGCCTTTACCTACATCATTTCGGCCCAGATGAACGGTGTGACGCAGGCCTTTATCTACAGCCAGCTCTGCGTGATCATTTCCACGCTGGGCGGCATGACGCTTTTAGGTGAGAAAAAACACGGCAAGCTGCTGGCTGCGACCTTGGTCGGCTTAGCGCTGATCGTCGTCGGGGCGGCCTTGTCCTAATTTAAAAGGAGGTTTGGCGATGAACAAAGACTTAGGACCAGTTGTCGGTGAACTCGCCGGCAAAAAAATCCGCGCCAACCAGCTGCTGCGGCGCGGTTATGAATGGCGGCAGGGCTACGGCACCCCGTCGGATGGTCACGACACCAGCAGCCAGCACGCACCTGTCAAAAGCCTGACTGCCAACGAGCATGCCTTAATTGTCTTTTGGTCGCGGTCGGGTTCAACCGAACTGCTGGCCAGCAAGATTGCCGCTTTGACCGGTGCTGATGTCTTAGAAGTCGTCTTGGCCAAGCCTTACCCGGCCAACTACCAGCTGACGCTGGCGCGCGCCGAAGAAGAGCGCCTGGGCGGCCGGCCGCCAAAGGCCGTCACCCAGCTGCCGGACTTAGAGCAATACGACACCATCTACTTAGGCTTTCAGACTTGGGCGATGACGATGAGTCAGCCCATGCAGGGCTTTTTACAGGCCCAAGGCAAAAAAATTGCCGGCAAGACCGTGGCCCCGTTCTTATCGCAGGGCAGCTACGGCGTCGGCAATGGCCTGAATGTTTTACAAAGTTTACTTGGCAGCGGCAACAAGATCTTGCGCCCGCTCGTGATTAACGGCAACGAAGTTGACCGCCATGATGACGAGCTTGCTGCCTGGGTCAAAGCGGTTGAAAAACAAAATGCATAACAAAAAAGCAAAGCTTTTCCGCTTTGCTTTTTTCATTGCGGCCATTTTTTGACAAAGTCTTTTAAAAACGGCTGGACGATCTGCCGCTGGCTGGTCAAGTAAGTACCGTAGATTTCGATCTTGTTGGCGGGGTCATCGATTGGCACCAAGACCCGGTCGTCGTCGGGATCGTCGTGGATGCCGGCTTTGGTCAGGTTTGTGCGAAAGACCGGGAAGGTCGAGTGATTGGTCAGCTCGTCAAGCGCCCCTACGTCTTCTTGGTAGAGGAAACGCGCGTAGGGGATGTTGCTTTCGGTAATTTGCCGCCAAGGGCCGACCTCGCCTACAGATAAGAAGGTCAGCCCCCGCAAATCAGCAAACGTCACGCTCTTTTTCTGCGAGAGCGGGTCGAACTTGTCAATTTTGACGGAGAGGTGTTCTTCGCCCAAGTACATCGATTCGATGTCAGCTGCCTGGCTTTCAAAGTCGGTAAAGACCAGCCTGGCCTGGTAGTTCCGCAGCATGTCTTCGGCGGCGCTTGCCGGGACCAGGTGGTCGACAAAGGTCAGGTCTTGTTTAAAGCTGTCTTTTTCAGCCTTGGCTAAGAGCAAGGCGCCGGAGTTGACCGAGGCGACGTTGATGTAGCGCTGCATCTGGTCAAAGTTAGTGACGCGGGTTTGAAAATTTTCGGCAGCAGCCAGCAGCTTGGCAGCTTCGGCCGCGGCCAGCTCGCCGGTCGGAGTCAGGCTGATCCGGTTTACCGAGCGGCTGAAGAGCTCGACGCCCATCTCTTCTTCAAGCTTCTGCATCCCCCTCGTCACGCTGGGCTGGGTGATCATTAAATGTTTGGCGGTCGCGCTCAGCGTCCCGTACTTTTTAAAGGCGGTGAGTTCGCGGAGTAATTCTAAGTCAATCATTGTTGTGTCAGCTTCTTTCGACTATACATTACTCGTATACCAGCATGTTCAACAAGCAATTTTTTTATTATTTTAAGGCGCTAAGATAATAACTGAAATTTAAAACAAGTGCTGAACAATTAGGAGGTAATCAGAATGCAATATGTCAGCTTAAACGATGGCAACAAGATGCCGCAATTGGGCTTCGGGGTCTTCCAGGTCCCGGACTTGGCCCAAGCAGAAAAAGCAGTCAGCGAGGCGATTGAAGTCGGTTATCGCCTGATCGACACCGCTGCTGCTTACGGCAACGAGGAAGCTGTCGGCAGAGCTGTGCGCAACAGCGGCCTGCCGCGCGCAGACTTTTTTATCACTTCGAAGCTCTGGGTCGACCACTTTACTTATGAAAAGGCCAAGCAGGGCATCGACGACTCCCTGCAAAAGCTGGGCTTAGACTACATCGACCTCTACCTGCTCCACCAGCCTTACGGCGACACCTACGGCGCCTGGCGTGCTTTGGAAGAGGCCCAAAAGGCCGGCAAGATCAAGTCGATCGGGGTGTCGAACTTCTACCCAGACCAGCTGAAGAACCTGGAACTGATGAGCAGCGTGAAGCCGGCCGTCAACCAGATCGAGATCTCGCCTTGGTACCAGCAGGAAAGCGCCGTGGCCTTTAACAAGGAAGACAACGTCCAAAGCGAGGCCTGGGCCCCGTTTGCCGAAGGCAAGCACGGCATCTTCACCGATCCGACCATTGCTGCCATCGGCAAAAAGTACGGCAAGGCCAACGGCCAGGTGATCTTGCGCTGGCTGCTGCAGCGCGGCATCGTGGTCATCCCGAAGTCGGTCCACAAAAACCGCATGGCCGAAAACTTCGACGTGTTCGACTTTGAGTTAAACGACACTGACATGAAGCTGATCGCCAGCTTAGACAAAAACGAAAGCCAATTCTTTGACCACCGCGACCCCAATGCCATTGAAAGCATCTTTGGCGCAAGCCTGCGGGCTTTGAAGAATTAAGCAGGAACATTTTTTTAAAAAAAGAAAGGAAAATTTCTAATGACTAAAAATGTTGCAATTATCGGCGCCAACGGGCAGATCGCGCGCCTGGTTGAAGACCGGATTTTAAACGAGCAAAAAGACGTCCGCCTGACCCTGTTTTTGAGAAATGCGAGCCGCTTAGCCGACTTGGCTGACAACGACCAGGTCACTTTGATTGACGGGGATGCGAATAACGAAGCAGACCTGGCCAAGGCGATCAAAGGGCAAGACATCGTCTTTGTCGCCTTTGTGGACCACGGCGCCGGCGCTAAGCTGACCAAGGACGTCGTCAAGCTGATGGACCAATACGGCGTTAAGCGCCTGATCTCTTCTAACATCCTGGGCATCTACGACGAAGTGCCGGAACCGTTCGGCAGCTACAACCGCGACGTTTGCTTCGGCGGCAAGGTGCAGCCGGACAACGCGATGGTCTTGAGCGCCGGGGTGGTTGAAAACTCCGACCTGGACTACACGGTGCTGCGGCTGGCTTGGCTGAACGACCGGCCAGACACCAACTACCAGGTGACTGAGAAGGGGCAAGCTTACGTGGGCGTGTCGGTTTCCCGCAAGGGCGTGGCTGACCTAGTTTCTAAGATCATCGCCGACCCGAGCAAGTGGAACCGTGAAAGCATCGGCTTTGCGGACCCGGCAACTGAGGGCAGCAGCCGTCCTGTTTATTAAGCACATTAGTAAGAATCACTTAAGAAAAGCCGCGAAGCGGCTTTTTTTTGCGGCCTTTGTTAGGCTATATATAGAAAGCTTTTTTAAGGAGGACAAATTGTTAAAACTCGTCAAAGTTACCCACAGAGATCCTGATTTTAAGAAGATCAAGCAAGTTTATGAACAGGTTTTCCCACGGGTGGAACGCCTGCCGCTGTCTTTTTTGAAGATGCGGGCTAAGACCGGCAACGGGGAATTTCTCAGCCTCTACGATGATGACGAATGGGCGGGCTTTGCTTACAGCGTGGTTGGCCGCAAGGTCGTCTACCTCTTTTTCCTGGCCATTGCGCCGGCAAGCCAGGATGGCGGGCTGGGCAGCCAGGCTTTAACATTGCTGCAGGAATACTACGACCGGCCAATCTTGCTCAGTGCGGAGCGCGAAGTAGAAGACGCGCCGAACTTGGAGCAGAGGAAGCGGCGGCAGGCCTTTTATGCGAAGAACGGGTTTAAGCAGACTGGTTTTTACACGATTGAGAAGAACTTTGAGGAATACGACTTGCTGGCGGACAAGCTGCCGGTCAAGCCGGAGCTGTTTACGAGCCTGCTGCGGCAGTTTTTGAAGCAGCGGGAGCGTTACTTTGTGCCGTTCAAGTTGAAGAGAAAATAACAAGACTGGTTATTATATGCGGGGAGTTTTTTACGGACTCCCCGTATTTTTTATGCGCAAAAAGGCACATATGTTGTGGCAAGGGATGCGGAATAGACTAAATATTGTATATAAATTGTGCCAAATGTAAAAAGTTAAAATAGCCATGCCGCCGGATCGTATATAGAGCTATAATGAATTTATATTACATATAAAGTTATTATTTTGGAGACTGCGATATGTTAGCTAAAAAGAATAATCACGCTGAAACAAAGCCCCATTATTCACTGCGTAAATTGAGCGTTGGCGTTGCCTCCGTTTTGATTAGCACCAGCGTTTATGCGGGGATGGCCGGCCACGTACAGGCTGCGACAGCGGATAAAAACCCGAACCAAATTACTGAAGTTAAAAGTACTGAAAATAAAGAAGATAGTTCTGTAAAAAAGGACACTGCAGACAAAGACAGCAGTGTTCAATTGCAGGATGTGAAGGCAACTGGCACTGAGCTTAGCAAGGCCGCTGGTGAGCAAAAAGAAGCTGCTAAGACTGCCGAAAATGGCAAAGCCGAAGCAGAAAAGACTGCGGCAGTGGAAAAGCCAGCTGAAAAGCCTGCTACTGAAGCCAAGAAATCCGAGCTTGAGAAAAAAGGCGAGGACACTAAAGCTGCAGCTAAGGCTCTTGGCGCAAGCTTGAAGGTTAAGGCTGCGGATGCAACGACCGATGACAAGGTTGATCCGTTGCGTAATAATCGTGGCGACTTGATTACCAGCGACAACACCAAGCTGATTGAGCCGACGACTGATCCTAATCATGTCGTGGATGCAACTGGCGCCAAGGAAGTAGAAGGCGAGCCGGCAACTTCGACTAAGGTCGCTACACCGGGCAGCACTCAACTTGGCTTTAAGTTTACTTTGACCGAAGAACAGCGCAAAAACCTGCAGCCGGGCGACTATTTTGAAATCAAGATGGGCCTGCCTTACAAGGTGACGGCCAACGGGCAAGAAGAATTGCTCAGCTACGGCCAGGTCGTTAACCAGACCACGCCGATTGCCGTTTATGATATGCACGGGACTTTGGTTGGCCACGTGGTGCCGGTTAACGCTGACGATAAGTACGCTTCTTCGATCGTGGGCCACGACTCAAAGCCGACTGATCCAAAGATTAGCGCCGGCATTAAAAACAGCGACTTGGGCGGGACCAACGGCTACTACCGTTTGGTCTTCAATGACAATGCCAGCAAGGGTACTGGCGGCATGGACGTGGTCGTGGGCCGGCTGAACTGGTACAACGGTGTGCCAAACGAAGACCAGCAAAAAGCGCCGCTGCAATCAAAGACCTTTAAGCTGTACTCGCCTGACAGTTCAGTGAATGAGATCAGCCCAACTGATGACATCCAGATCGGCAACTTTACGACGGCTAGCGGGCTTAAAATCAAGGTGGACCACGAGTCAAACGTTAAATTGAACAATCAACTGGGTGCTGTTTCGCCGACACGGACAGCTGCACACTGGTGGTACCAGACGCAAGACGGTACCTGGCGTCTGGGCTACAACAGCCAGTTGGACCCTTCGCAGATGGAAGGGATTTCTCTGGCCGGCGATAGTAAAACACTGGGCAATGACTTCACTATGAGTGCCACGATTCCAGCTGACCACCTGACCTATGGCAATAATGGTGAAAAAACTGTTGACTACTACTTTGCTGATACAGACAGAGTACAAAAAGACATCGAGCGCATGATTGTCGGTTCAACAACGACTTTGCCGACTGACAATGTGTCTGGCCATGATGGTGTCTACCTGCACAGGGACGACCTGGTCACTAAGCCTAAAGTTCATGTCGAACGGACGATTTCTCACAACGCTGATGGCACGGCTACCGCTCATTACCATGTCACGATCGAAGGCGACTACCAAGGCTTTGCCAAGGAGGTGCAGTCTGACGGCGATGATCTGCAATCAGCTGTGACGCTGATTTCTTGGCGCCCGAGCGATCCAACTGACTTGCTGCCGCCAGCAGATACTCATATTGATCACCCGAATAAGGATGGGGATGCTGACCAAAATTACGATGATAAGAACTTTATCCAAAAACTAGAAGATCCAAAACATCCTGAAAACCTCAAAAATTACTATTATAACGGTAAAGAAAAGGCCAGATATGTGGGCGGTGTAGCAATCAGTAAAGAACTGTTCCAAGTTTTGCAGGATCATCCTTGGCGTGTAAAGTTAACCAGCACCAAAGAGCCGAATAACCCTAACTTGCTCTACAACCCTAATGACAAAGACCACACTACCGGCGAAAATGGCGAGGCTGGTTATAACTTCGTTAAGTACCCTATCCCTGGCGCCAACGTGCCAAAAAACTTCGGCTTTGCAGCGGGTAAGTACGGCAAAATCAGTCATGACAGCGTGGTCCAGATCATCCACTACTACGAAGCAAGTTTAGACAATGAAGGCCATCTGGTTGTACCGACAAATAAGGTTAAGATCCACGATGACGATGATCCAAGCACTAGGGACGACCGGCAAGTTACTTTTGTTAAAACAGATAATGATAGCGACTGGATGAACGCAGGCACTGGCGCAAACACTGGCGTCTTCTACGGCTTTGCTGCTCCAGAGATCCCAGGCTATGACATCTACGGCTATGACATCAACGATGGAAAATACCACAAGCTTAACGAAACTGAAAAGCGAAATATTGGCTGGCAGGATAAATTTACTCACGATAACTTTACCGGCGTTCCAGGTTACACGGAAAACGCTACCTGGCGCGATAAAGATGGCAAGCTGGTGACTGGCAAAGCCCAAGTCTTGAACTACTACTACGTTAAGCAAAAGCAAATAATCAAGTACAACGTCATGTATCAAAACGAAAACGGCCAAGACCCTCACCTTTACAAAGATTACACCGTTTTAGGCACGGGCCCTTCAGACCAGGCCTTGTCAGACGATACAAGACATGACTGGCAATCGTTGCTTGACTACTATGCTAAGAAGGGCGTGACGATCAACGACAAAAAGTATTTCTTAGTGCCAAGCAATGATAGTAGAAATTTGCAAAAGACATCGGACTTGCCGAAAACATACGACCATGACGCAAGCGTTGATCAACTGGTCACGATCTGGTTAGTTGAAAAGCCAGACACGCCATATATTCCACCAAAGACTGAAACCCAATATATTCGCTACAAGGTCGGCTACCAGGATGCTAATGGCAACGTACAGTTTATGAGCCCTGCTGAAAATCAAACTGGTATCTTGTTAGGCCAGGGCCCATCCCACTCCGCATTGAAGTCAATATTCGAAAATGATTGGGAATATCTGCAAAATAATGTGGACAAAACTTACAACTGCAAAGATTATGTACTTGTTAAACATGGCGATAAAGGTGCTAACGGCCAGTTGCACGACACCGACGTTCTGCCAGAACTCTTTGACGACGATCCAAACGTCGATCAATTGGTCATGATCTGGTTAGTTGAAAAGCCGACCACGCCATATAATCCACCAGAGACTCCGGATAATCCAAATCCGGATCAGCCGGACACCCCAAACCCAGACCAACCGGACAATCCAACTCCAGACCAGCCGCACAACCCAGAACGGCCTGACATCCCTGCCAGCCCAACCATCAGCAAGCGCACCCACACCAGCCAGACACCTGTCGTTCACAAGACGAACGTGCCAAAGCAAAAAGCAACTCTGCCGCAAACCGGCAGCAGCTACCTTGCCCTGGCCATGGGCGCACTGCTCAGCCTCTTAGGCTTGGCCGGTCTGCGTAAAAAGAAAAACTAGGATTTAGCATTTAAAAAGACACCGGTTTTTACCGGCGTCTTTTTTTGAGCATTTATGTTTACGAATGTAGATCATATGTTATGATTACAAATGTAAACGAAAGGAGCTAACCATGAAAGTGACAGAAACAGACACCAGCATTTCCGCTTCCGAATGGGCCGTAATGCGCATCGTCTGGACAATGGGCAATTGTTCTTCCAACACCATCACGGCCCAGCTTGAGCAAAGCAAAGGCTGGAAGCCGTCCACCGTCAAAACCCTGCTGCGCCGCCTCGTCTTAAAAGGGCTGCTCAGCACGCAGGCTGACGGCCGCCGCTTCATCTACCAGGCCAAAATCAGCCAAAAACAGGCGCTCCAGCAAGCCGGCAGCGAGTTCTTAGACGAGGTCTGCCAAAAACAGCAGGGCAAATTGTTAGCCGACATGATTGCAAATGCCGTCATCTCACAGTCCGACTTAGACGCCTTAGCTGCTCTAATCGCACAAAAAAAGCAGACCGCACCAACGAGCGTGGCCTGCAACTGCTGCACTGACATGAATTAGGGGGAAATTACTATGAACGCTGCACAAATTATCGCTGTTATCGTCGGCTTAGCTTTAATCGCCTTTATCGGCTGGTGGTTCTTCGCCCCGCACAAGCAAAAAACGGCCAGCGCCGAAGTCAAGTCCGGCGCGCAAAACGCCACCATCGTTGTCTCCGGCGGCTACAGTCCCGCTACCGTTGTCTTGAAAAAAGGGGTACCGGGCCAAGTCACCTTCGACATGCGCGACCAGACCGCCTGCTTATCCCACGTGGTCTTTGAAGACCTGGGCGTGAACGCCGACTTGACCAAGCAAAAATACACCACGGTCCAGATCCCAACCGACCAGGCTAAGACCTTCAACTTCGCCTGCGGCATGAACATGAACCACGGAAAGGTGGTCGTCAAATAATGAAAAAACTCACTTTCAACCAGCGCTTCTGGGCGTCGGCAATTCTTTCCATCCCCATGCTGATCCAGATGGTCGGCATGGCCTTCCACTGGATGATGCCTGGCTACAACTGGCTTGCCTTCGTCACCACCAGCTTGATCATGATCTTAGGCGCCTGGCCTTACTGGCAAAGCGGCTTTGCCTCCTTTAAAAACCACCACGCGACTATGAACACCTTGGTCGCAGTCGGCACCGGCGTGGCCTACTTCTACTCCATCTTTGCCATGTTTACCGGCAGGGCAGTCTATTTTGAGAGTGCGGCCTTTGTCACCGTCTTCGTCATGTTAGGCGACTTAATGGAAGAAAAGATGAACAGCCGCGCGGCCGACGCCTTAGGCAAGCTGGCCAGCCTGCAGGCTAAGGACGCAGAAAAGCTTGTTGATGGCAACTGGGTCCGCGTGCCGCTGTCTGAAGTTGAGCCCGGCGACCAGCTGCGCGTCAAGCCCGGCGGCAAGATTCCCGTCGACGGCACCATCGTGTCCGGCACCACCAGCATCGACGAATCCTTAGTCACCGGCGAAAGCATGCCGGTCGTCAAAAAGCCGGGCGATGAGGTCATCGGCTCGACCATCAACGCCGACGGCACCATCGTGTTAAAGGCCACCAAGGTGGGCGAAGACACCATGCTGGCCCAGATCGTCGATTTAGTAAAAAAGGCCCAGACGAGCCATGCCCCAATCGAGGACTTGACCGACAAGATCGCCAGCTACTTCGTGCCGGCCGTCCTGATCATCGCCATCGTGACCTATGTCATCTGGTTCGGCTTCTTAGGCGCCACTGCGGTCCAGGCCATGCTCTACGCCGTGTCCGTGATCGTCATCGCCTGCCCGTGCGCCTTGGGCTTAGCAACGCCAACCGCCTTGCTGGTCGGCACCACCCGGGCAGCCAAGATGGGCGTCTTGCTGAAAAACGGCGAAGTCTTGGAAAAGACCCGCAAGCTCGACACTGTCGTCTTAGACAAGACCGGCACCATCACCAAGGGCAAGCCAGAAGTCACTGACATCGTCGGCGGCCCAGATGTGCTGCGTTTGGCAGCCAGTCTGGAAGAAGCGTCGGAGCACCCGCTGGCCAGCGCTATCGTGGCTAAGGCCAAGGCAGAAAAGCTCGCCTGGCCAAAGGCCGAGCAGTTTAAGGCCGTCAGCGGCCAAGGCGTGACCGCCGTGGTATCAGGCGCAGCTGCCTTTGCCGGCTCTGCTTCCTTATCTGAAAACGACAATCCTGCCTTGGCCCAACAAGCCGCTTCCTTGCAGCAAGAGGCCAAAACCGTCGTCTTCGTCGGCCAGGCCGGGCAGATCACAGGCCTCATCGCCTTGCGCGACGAACCGAAGCCAAGCTCCAAAGAGGCCATTGCCGCCTTGCACCGGCGCGGCTTAAAGACGATCATGCTGACGGGCGACAACGAAAAAGCCGCCCAGGCCGTTGCCAAAACGGTCGGCGTGGACGAGGTCATCGCCGGGGTTTTGCCTACTGAAAAAGCTGCCGAAATCACCAAACTGCAAAAAACAGGGCAGCAGGTCGCCTTTGTCGGTGACGGCGTCAACGACGCGCCTGCCTTGACAGCTGCCGACGTCGGCATCGCCATGGGTTCCGGCACCGACGTCGCCATCGCCGCCGGCGACATCATCTTAGTGAAAAACGACCTGCTCGGCGTGCCCGAAGCCCTAGGCGTGGCCCAAAAGACCTACCAGCGGATCATGATCAACCTGTTCTGGTCTTTGATCTACAACACCATCGGCATCCCCATCGCCGCAGGACTCCTGGCCTTCATTGGCTGGTTGCTCAGCCCAGAGCTGGCCGGCTTAGCCATGGCGTTTTCCTCGGTCTCGGTCGTCACGAGCTCGTTACTTTTAAACAAAACCAAAATTACGGCATAAAAAAAGCAGCTCTCAGGCTGCTTTTTTTTATTGGGCCAAAACCCAGTTCGCAAACTCGGCAAAAGTTGCAAAGGCGTAATCGGCGCCCCAGTTCTTTTTGGCGTAAGACCGGATGCTGGCCGGCATCCCCCACAAAGCCAAGACCGCTTCCACGCCGGCCTTGTGGTAGGCGATCATGTCTTCGACCGTGTTGCCTAAGCCGACGATGCGGCTCGGCTGCTCAGGGTCTTTTTGCTGGCCCTTCAGCCACTTGACGGCTAAGACCTCTTTGATTTCGGCCGGCTTTCTGGCCAGGCCCCAGATGTTGTCAAAGCGGACCAGGCTTGGGTAGACCGAGTGGCCGGAGTTTTCGTCGTAGTCGCGGCCCATGTACTGGCGGTAGACCTCGTGGTCGACAGAGGTCTGGCGGTCAGGGAAGTGGGTGTCCCAGATCAGCGGGTAGACGGCCTTTTGGACGACCTCGGTCTTCATGATCAGCTGGCAGCGTTTTTCCATGCTGGAGGAAACCAAGGCGAAGGGGATGCCGTGGCGCTGGAGCCGCTCGATGCCCTGGTAAGGGTAGTAGACATTGGCGGCGCCGTCCAGCAGGCTGTCTTTGACCTGGCTGTTGCCGCTGGCAAAGCGGTTTAAGAAGTGGATGTAGTTTTCTTCTTCGTCGTTGTCTTTAGTGAAGTTTAAAGGCGACTCGAAGACGACGTCGCGGTGGTGTTCGAACTCGTCGCTGCGGTTAGTGGAGTCCACCAGGGTCTGGTCGACGTCGTAGATCAGGCCGGTGATCTGACCGCTCTTTTTGAAGTTCTGGCTCGTCCACTCGGCACTGCCGTCCAGCCATTCGTCGTAGCTGGCCTGGCCGATCGGGCGCATCGAACGGCCGAAGGCGAAGTTGATCACCTTGTTGTTGATGCCGTATTCGTGCAGGACCTGGTCGACGGCCGCAAAGGTGTTGCCGCTGGTGGTCACATCGTCGATGACGATGATGCCGTCAGCTTTTTTAAAGTCGGCGGCGCCGCGCACTGCCAAAGTCCGGATGTTTGATTCCTTGTCGCTGGTCCCGATGTCGGAAGCGACCTTTTTGGACTTGGTCCGCACGAGCCGGTCGGTGAAGTCCAGCAGCTGGCGGCCGTTTTTGCTCAGGTACTCGCGGGTGAGGTAGGTGACGCCGTTGACAAGCGAGGCGTTAGAAGCCGGGATCGTGATGACTGCCCAATTGACGAAGCGGCTCAGCAGCTTGTCCAGCGTTTCCAGGTAGGCTTGGTGGTATTTTTCCAAGTAGGTGTGGTTGTTTTCCTGCTCGTAAGACTGGGCGACACGCTCGCCGTTTTGGGCAAACTTGTACTTCAGGCCCCAGAAGTAGTGGGCGCGGTCGGCAAAACGCTCAGCTTCTTTTTCGCCATAGTCTGCCGCGTAGTCGGCGCTGAAGGCGTCGTCGTAGTGGTTCGGGTAGAGTCTTTGGTAAAAAATCGGTTCCTTCATGCCCTCGTAGAAGCAGCGGTAGTCCTGCATGAGCGAGCTGTAAATCTTTTGCGTATCTGTCACTTTTTTCTCATTCCTTCATTTACTATTGCTTGGTGTCTAAGACCAGTTTACCAAAAATTAAAGCGCTTGCATTAGTTTGCCTGCGAGTTGTAAAGAACTTTTTAAGTTATGATACTGATGTTATAATATACGCTGAATAATAATCTAAATGAATAATAAAAGGAGCATGACAATGACGAAACCTTACGTAATCGTGCACATGATGATGTCAGTTGACGGCCGCATCGACTGCGGCATGACCGCCCAATTAGACGGCAATTCAGAATATTATGCTTGTCTTGACGCGCTAGACGCACCGACTCGAGTCAGCGGCCGCGTGACCGGCGCCACCGAGATGGGTGCCGCTCAATTTAAGGCCAAAAGCGCTGCCGTCTTAGGCAAGACTTCTTTTGCCAAAAACCAAACTGGTACCAGCTACGAGATCATCACTGACTCCCGCGGCAGCATCGCCTGGGGCGACCAAGCGGGCAGCAGCCACCCGGTCTTGGTGTTCACCAGTGAAAAGGTCAGCCAGGACTACCTCGACTACCTCAATGCCCACCATGTCTCCTGGATCGCTGCCGGCAAGGACCACGTTGACTTAAGCCAGGCCTTGGACATCTTAGGCCGGGAATTCGGCGTCAAGCGCTTAGCAGTTGTCGGCGGCGGCCGCATCAACGGCGGCTTCCTGCAGGCCGGTTTAGTCGACGAAGTTTCCTTAGTTGTCGGCCCCGGCGTCGACGGCCGCACGGACCAGCCATCTTTATTTGACGGCATGCAGAAGTCATCCAAGCCCGTGCACCTGCAACTGAAAAGCGCCAAGACCTATCCTGACGGGGCCTTAGCGCTGCACTACCTGGTTAAGTAAAACTGTTTTTGAAAAAATGTAAGCGGAATAATCAGATTTATGAAAATCCGCACAAAAAAAGCCGGCCTCTTTGGCCGGCTTTTTTCTCTATGCCTTAGCGAACAAGTTGCATAAAACAACGCCCGCGATAATCATAATGATGCCTAAAACTTCCGGCATGGAAACTGCCTCATGCCATAAAACTGCAGACATTGCGGTGGTCAAAATGATGCCCACGCCACCCCACGTAGCGTACGCCACGCCTAGGTTCAGCGACTTCATAGAAAGTGAAAAACAGTAGAAGCAGACCACGTACGCGCCAACTGCAATTAATGCCGGCAGAGGCTTGGTAAAACTCTGCGATGCTTTCAAAAAACTAGTCCCGATCACTTCGCCAACGATGGCAATTGCTAATTGTACATAACCCATGTTTTTCATCTCCTAAATATTTTCTGAGCTAAATTATAGCCTGGAAAGCCTATGATAGCTAGGGTTTAGGCTATATCAGTTATTAACGGAAAAACCATAAATTATATTTATACACTTTTGCACCCTCAAAAAAGGCCTTCGGCCAGCTTATTTTTGCGGTAAAATAGCTCTGTTTGATTTTTGTAAGGAGCAATTAAATGAACGAAGAAGAGCAGAAGTACACCCGGCTGACGGCCTTCAAGCTGTTTGCGATGACCAGTTCCATGGTCATTTCCGTCGACGAGCTGGCACCTTTTGGCAAAACCGGCCCGACGGTCATTTTCTACCTATTGGTTGCCGGCCTGCTGTGGTTTATTCCGATTACCCAGATGGCGGGCGAAATGGCCTCCATCGACGGCTGGAACAAGGGCGGCATCTTTACCTGGGTCAAGGGCAGCCTGGGCGAAAAGACCGGCTGGGAAGCCATGTTTTTACAGTGGATCCACATCACCGTCGGCATGGACACGATGATGTATGTCATCATCGGCGCCTTGTCGATCACCTTGGGCACGCCCTGGTTTAACACCACGCCCATCGTCCGCTTTGGCTTGATGATGATCATTTTGTGGGGCGCCACCGCCATCCAGCTGATCGGCGTGCGCAAGATCGGCCAAATTGCCGAATGGCTCTTCATCCTGGGCATCGCGCTGCCGGTTGTCGCCATCATCATCGCCTTGTTCGTTTACCTGGCCCAAGGCCACCAGCTGCACATGGTCATTACTTGGCACAACATCTGGCCTAAGCACTTTGACACGACCACACTGGTTGCCTTTGTCCCATTTATCCTGGCCTTTTGCGGCGGGGAAGCATCCGCGCCCCACGTTAAAAACCTGGAGCATCCCAAGTCTTACTCGCGCGTCATGCTGGCGCTGGCTCTGACGGCCATCTGCTTTGACCTGCTGGGTTCCTTAGCCATCGGCATGTCTGTGCCTAAGAGCCAGATTCAAAACAGTACCGGCTTTGTCTACACCTACGGCGTCTTGATGAACTCCATCGGCCTGCCGGGCAAGGCCATCCAAAAAGTCGCCGGCGTGCTTTTAGCCTGCGGCATCATCGGCGAGATCGGCAACTGGCTGGCTGGCCCTAACCAGGGGATGCACGAAGCCGCCAAGCAGGGTTATCTGCCAAAAATGTTTGCGAAGACGACCAAGCGCGGCGTGCCGATGCCGCTCATGATCCTGCAATCCTTGATTGTGACCGCCTCGGCCTTGCTGATCACCTTTACGTCGGGTGCCAACGCGGATTTTGCCTTCAACATCTCGCTGGCCGCTACGACCGCCCAGTACCTCATGGTCTACCTGATCATGCTGGTCGGCTTCATCGTCTTAAAGGCCAAGCACGAAGACCTGCACCGGACCTATTACATGAGCAAGCACCGCGGCTGGAGCATCTTTTTAGCTGCTGTGGCCTTTGTGATCACGGCCTTTGCCCTGATCGTGGCCTTTACCCCGGCTGCCGGCACCCCGGCGCACCTGCGCAGCGTCTACTTCTGGGACCTGCTGGGCATGTGCGTGATTGTTGCCATTATTCCGCTCATTTTGTACCGCTTTAAGGCAAAGTGGCAGGAAAATTAAAATATTGAAAGAAAGGCTGACATTTTGGCCTTTCTTTTTTTATACGTAAATAATTAGACGAACAATATTTGCTATTGTCAGAAAAATAATCTGTATTAAACTGGAAGTGGATGTTTGTTATGCATGAGTGAGATATAAGGAGAATATGATGCAAAGAAAACACCGTGCTGCATACTTGACGATGAGTTTGGCCGCTTCAGCGCTGCTGGGGCTGTACATGACGCAGACGCCGACCGTGGTCCACGCCGACACCGTCCAGACGACTGCCGTCCAAACCAACCAGAATGCGCAGGTCGTCGCTTACGACGATTACAACGCCAAGCCGAACGACGACCGCTGGCAGGACCCAAGCCAGTACCAAGGCGACGTGCCAGTGCAGGTTTTAGGGATTAACGACGTCCACGGCAACCTCGACACGACCGGCAAGGCCTACGTAGGGGCTAAGACCTACCAAGACGCCGGCGGCGCTGCGCGTTTGGCCAGCTACTTGGACAACGCCCAAGACCAATTCGAACAGCTGAACAACCTGCCAAAGGGCAGCAACAACACCTTCCGGGTTGAAGCCGGCGACGCTGTCGGCGCTTCGCCTGCGATGTCTTCGCTGCTGCAAGACGAACCGACTCTGAAGGCCTTAAAGGCCATGGGCGTCACCATCGGCACTTTAGGCAACCACGAATTCGACGAAGGCCTTACCGAATTCAACCGGGCCCTGACCGGCGGCTTCCCAAAGCCTGGCCAATTCAACGCGGTGGAAATGAAGTACCCGCACGAAAACTCCGACATCCAGATGGTTGTTTCCAACGTGGTGACGACCGACGGCAAGACGCCATTCAACTGGCAGCCTTACCTGATTAAGGAAGTCGAATCCCAAGGCAAGAAGGTGAAGGTCGGCTTCATCGGCGTTTTGACCACCGACATGCCGAACTTGACCTTTGCCAAGAACCTGGCCGGCTACAAGTTCTTGGACCCAGCCGAAACGATTGCCAAGTACGAAAAAATCCTCCGCGCCCAAGGCGTCAACGCAATTGTCGTCTTAGGCCACACGGCTGTTTACAACAAATACAATAAGGACACTAAGACCAACACCATCTACGGCGAAACGATCGATATCCTGAAAAAGCTCTACCAGATCGACCCAGACAACAGCGTCGACCTCTTCATCGGCGCCCACTCCCACTGGTACGCTAACGGCATGGTCGGCCACACCAAGGTCGTCCAAGCTACCAGCTTCACCAAGGCCTACGACGACGTCACCGGCTACATTGACCCAGCCACCCAAGACTTTGTGCCAGGCAGCTTAGTGACCCACGTCTACCCAGTTTTGTCGGCAGCCCAAGACCCGGTTACCAAGAATAACCCGAAGGTCGCAGCCATCATCAAAGATGCCGAAGACAGAACCAAGGCCATCACCGAAGCGCCAATCGGCAAGGGCACTAAGGACATTGCCAAGACCGAAAAAGCAGACGGCCACGAAAGCGAGATCGCTGACCTCGTTGTCGACGCTCAGCTGGCCATGGCTAAAAAGGCCGGCGTCAAGGCCGACTTTGCCATCACCAACGCCGGCGGCGTGCGCGCTCCTTTAAAGGTTGAGTCAAACGGCGACATCTTGTGGAAGTCAGCCCAAGCCGTCCAGCCGTTCGGCAACCGCCTGCAGGTCAACGCCATGACCGGCAAGCAGCTCGCCGACTTCATGAACAGCCAGGGCCAAACCCGCTGGTACCTGGTTTCCGGCATGAAGTACTACTCAACTAATACCGGCGACAAGGACCACCCGGTCAAGACGGTCTTGATGCTGGATTCAAACGGCAAGCCGGTTGAAATGAACAAGACCTACAACGTCGTGCTCAACAACTACCTGACCGACTCCGTGCCAGAACTGAAGAACACGAAGAAAGTCGCTGACGTCGGCGTCGACACCGACATCTTCATCGACTACATCAAGGGCCAAAAGCAGATTACGGCACCAGCTACCGACCGCAAGGTGACCGTCACCGCGCAACAGGCCCAAGCACTGCTGGCTCGCTACGGCCAACAAAATAATTCCAGTCAGCAAAACAGCTCAAGCCAAAAGAATGCCGAGCAGAGAATCCGCACCGTAGCCTACATGCCGCGCCTGCGCTGGCACCCATTTGCCAAGGTTCGCTTGCTGGACGCTAACGGCCACTACACCAACCAATACCTGAGAACCAACACCTACTGGAAGGTCTGGGGCCGCAAGGTGATCAACGGCCGGCTGATGTACCGCTTAGGCACCCAAAAGCAATGGTGCCCGGCCAGCTACCTGCGTTTGCGCTAAAGCAGACATTTTGTTAAACTTTTCACTGATTGAAGGGCACACCGTGTGCCCTTTTTATTGTGAAGAGGAAGGAATTGCCATGATTGGGACTTTGTCAAACGTCGCGGCCATCATCGTGGGCACGGCCATCGGCTGCCTGTTGAAAAAGGGGATCAAGCCCCAATACGAAGCCGCGCTGTACACCGCCATGGGGATGGCGGCGCTCGGCATCGGCATGGAAAACGTGGTCTTGAACATGCCGAAAAGCCGCTACCACGTGCTGTTTATCGTGAGCCTGGCCCTCGGCGGCCTGCTGGGCACCGTCTGGAATTTATCCGGCCGCTTTGATCATTTGGTCAACCGCTTCGGCGGCAAGGGCGGGCTCAGCCAGGGCCTGGCGACCGGGACTCTGCTGTATTGTATCGGGGCCTTGTCGATCGTGGGCCCGGTGCTGGCGGCCGTCAAAGGCGACAACACCATGCTGTTTACCAACTACATGCTGGACCTAGTAACCGCGATGGTCTTAGGGGCCAGCTTTGGCTGGGGCATGGAGTTGTGTGCGCCGGTTTTATTGGTCTGGCAGGGCAGCATTTATTTAATTGCCAAGTACCTGTCGGCCAGCTTTTTCAGCAACGAGCTGATCGTTGAATTATCCATCACCGGCGGCTTTCTGATCGCCATGACGGGTCTTTCGCTTTTGAAGGTCAAAGACCTGAAGCCGCTCAACTTTTTGCCCGCGCTGCTGGTTCCCGTTTTGTTTTTTATCATCAAAATGATCTTTCATTTTTAGAATCTTTGTTGGCGTCTAGCAGGCGCCTTTTTTTGTGCGACAATACACATACGCCAAAAAGGGGGGCTGCATGATGAAAAAAATCCTGCTGCTGTCAACGGGCGGCACCATTGCGTCCGTTGTGTCAGAAAAAGGGCTCGTGCCGCGCGAAAGCGGCCAAGAATTGATCAAGCTGTTAGGCGAATTGCCGTTCGACGTGACCGTGCGCGACATCCTAAAGCTGGACTCTTCCAATATCCAGCCGGAGGAATGGCAAATCATCGCCGGCCAGATCTACCACTACCGCAAAGACTTTGACGGCATCGTGGTCTCGCACGGCACCGACACCATGGCCTACACGGCTTCGATGCTGTCGTTCATGCTGCAGGGCATCGACTGTCCCGTGGTCTTGACGGGCAGCCAGGTGCCGATCAACGTGCTTTTGACCGACGCCCGCAGCAACTTGAAGTTGGCGCTGGGCGCGGCCGCGCGGATGGCGCCGGGGATTTACTTGGCCTTCAACAGCAAGGTCATGCTGGGCTGCCGGACCGTCAAGGTGCGCACGACGAACTTTGATGCCTTTGACAGCGTCAACGTGCCGCCGGTGGCTACCGTCACCAGCGACGGCCTGGTCTTTAACCCCGACGGGCCGAAGATTCCTAAGCAAGGGGTTTGCCGCTTAAACATCGACATCCAGCCGCACGTGGCCTTGATCAAGCTCTTTCCCGGCTTTGACCCGAAACTGCTTTTTGCCATGGTCGAACACGGCTGCAAGGGCATCGTGATTGAAGGCTACGGCCTGGGCGGGATGAACTATATCAGGCGCAACATGGTGGCGGCGATCGGCCGGCTGATCGGGCTGGGGATCCCCTTCATCGCCACCTCCCAGTGTTTATATGAGAGAAGCGACTTGACCAAGTACGAGGTCGGCCGCGAAGCGCTGCTGGAAGGCGCCATTTCGGCGCGCGACATGACCAGCGAGGCCGCCATCACCAAGCTGATGTGGGGCTTAGGCCAGGGCATGGACGTCGCCGGCATTAAGACCTTTTTTGAAAAAAATGTGGTAGGGGAAGTCACCTTATAGGAGGTAATTGAGAAAAAATGAGTGTTTTGCAAATCGTCGCTGCGATCTTAATTGGGCTGGTCACGGGGCTGATCACCAGTTTGATCGGCGCTTCCGGCGTCAGCATCGTCGTGCCTGCGCTGACGCTGTTGTTTGCGCTGGGCTCCCACGTCGCCATCGGCACTAGTCTGCTGGTCGACGTCATCACCTCGATCGTGGTCGCCATCGGCTACTTCCGCGCCGGCAACGTGCGCCTGACCGCCAGTCTCTGGCTGGCCGTGGGCTCAGTCTGCGGGTCGCTGCTGGGCGCCCACTGGGCCGGGATCATTCCGGACGCCGTCTTAAACACGGTCTTCGCCGTGGTCTTGCTGCTGTCGGGGATTGCAACCCTGCGCCGGGGCGGCAAGCAGGTCCAAGTCAAAGAAGCTAAGCTGAGCAAGGGGGCCCAGACGGCGGCCCTGCTGGGCTTAGGCTTTGTCATCGGGATCATCAGCGGCCTGGTCGGCGCTGGCGGCGGCGTCATGATGCTGGTCGCCATCATCTTCGTGCTCCACTACCCGATGCACGAAGCTGTCGGCACTTCTACGGTGATTATGGCCATTACGGCTCTGACTTCGCTGCTCGGCTACGCCCGCCAAGGCCACGTGGCCTGGAACTGGGGCCTGCTGATCGCGGTCGGGGCCGTCATCGCCGGCTTTTTCGGCGCCAAGATGGCCAACAAGATCGACGAGGTCAAACTCAACAAGATCGTGGCCTGGCTGTTTATCGCCCTGGCCATTTTGATGATTGCCATGCGAATGTTCGGCCACTAGGAGTAATGCAATGCAGGATAAGTGGAAAACCTGGCTGAGCGTGGCCTGCTTTGCCTTTTTAGGCGGGGCCTTGCGCGCCTGGCTCAACAACAGCTGGTCGCAGTGGGGAACCTTGACGGCCAACTTAGCAGGCTGTTTTTTACTGGCCTTTTTGATCTACTTGTTTATCAGCCTGTCGGCCAGCAGCCAGTGGCTGAGCACGGGCTTAAGCACCGGCTTTGTCGGCGCGTTTACGACTTTTTCCAGCTTTAACTTGGACACCTTGAAGATGCTGCAGGCAGGAAAGGGCCAAACGGCCCTCATTTACTGGCTGGCCAGCGTCTTCTTAGGCTTTTTAGCCGCTTATGCGGGGATGAGGACTGCTTTAGCTTTTACTAAAAAAAGGGAGGGTGCTTAGATGACCATTTTGCTGGCCGGTTGCGGCGCCGCCGTCGGCGCTTTATTGCGTTACGCCATCACGCTGTGGGGCGGGCGCCACATTCAAAGCAACTTTCCTTTTTCAACGCTGTTTATTAATCTGACGGGGGCACTGGTCTTAGGACTAGTCTTTTCATTAAAACTGTCTGCCTTTGTCTACGCCTTGGTCGGGACCGGGGTCTTAGGCGGCTACACGACTTTTTCCACCTTAAACAGCGAATTAGTCGCCTTGTGGCACGATAAAAGCTACGGGCAAATGCTGCTGTATGCCTTGGCATCGTATGGCGGCGGAATATTGTTAGTTTGGCTGGGTTACCAACTAGGGAGGATGAGATGAACCAAAAACAGCTGCGCGGCCTGACGGCCGCCTTGATGCTCGGCAATGTGATGTCTGGACTGGATTCGACGATTATCAACACGGCGATTCCGGCCATCGTCGCCGACTTGCACGGCATCCAGTTCATGGGCTGGATCGTTGCGATTTTTCTTTTAGGCTTGGCCTGCGCCGTGCCAATTTGGACCAAGATCGGCCAAAAGATCAGCAACAAGGCCGCCCTGATCGTCTCGCTGTTTTTATTCATCATCGGCTCGGCTTTGCAGGGGATGGCGCCCAACATGCTTTTTTTCCTGACGGCGCGCTTTATCATGGGCGTCGGCGCCGGCGGCATGGGCTCTTTGCCTTACATCATCGCCGGCATGGTCTACAAGGACCTGGCCCAGCGCACGAAGCTATTGACGCTGCTGACGGTGTCTTGGAACGTGGCCGCCATCTCCGGTCCGCTGCTGGGCGGTTTAATCATCGACAGCATGTCCTGGCACTGGGTCTTTTACCTGAACGTGCCGATCGGCGCCATCGCGCTGGCCCTGATTTTTGCCTACTACCGCCACAGCTACTCGCAAAAACAGGCCCCGTTTGACTTCAAGGGCGCGGTTTTGCTGACGGCCTGCCTCTTGTCGTTTCTATTCGGCATCCAGCTGATCGGCCTGACTGCCGCCTGGCTGCCGCTGGTCTTAATCGCCTTGGCGGTTTTAACCTTCATTGCCTTTTGGCATGTGGAAAAAGGCGGGGCAAACCCCGTCGTCCCGGTGGAATTATTCCAAAGCCGGGCGCTGTGCGGCGACTTTTTGCTGTTTGCCTTGGCCTGGGGCTCTTACATCGCGGTCAACACCTACCTGCCGATGTGGGCGCAGGCGCTGCTTGGCACCAGTGCCTTGGTCGGCGGCATCACCTTGATCCCCAACTCGCTGATCTCGATTGTCGGGTCTTCGCAGGCCGGCCGAGCGCAGCGGCAGTGGACCTTTTTCAAGGTCATGCTGGTGTCGCTATGCTGCATGCTGGCCTCGTCAATTTTGCTCATGTTTGCCGGCCTGAAGACGCCGGCCTGGCTGCTGGCCTTGTTTGGCAGCTTTTCCGGCTTTGGCGTCGGGCTGTGTTTTGTCTCCTTGCAGGTCAAAGTCCAAGTTGACGCTGGCAAAAAGATGATGGCCACGTCCACTTCGACTTCGTATTTAGTCCGGATGCTGGCCCAGACGACCATGGCGGCTGTCTACGGCGTGATCATGAACTGGGCGATGGCCCGCGGCTTAGCCGGCCAAAACCGGATCACCTTAGGCATGATGAACAAGCTGAGCCAGGCCAAGACCGCGGCAAGTTTGCCGCAGGACCTGGTGCCGCAGATGCGGGCGATTTTCCACAGCGGCCTGCACGACGTGATGGTCGTGTCGGTGGCCTTGGGCCTAATCGCCATGCTGCTCAACTTTTACTACAACCGCAAAAAAGCGTAAAAAAAAAGCACCCTGAGGGGTGCTTTTTTTATGCCAAGTGGTGCAAGACGTTGAAGTGAAAGAGGACCAAGTTCAGCAAGACGATGGCCGTCGTGACAAAGAAGACCATGTTGTAGCCTAAAAAGCCGGAGACGGTCGACCCCAGCATCGGCCCGATGATGTTGCCGAGGTACATCGCCGACTGGTTCCAGGAAAAGATCCGGCCGGTGACCTGCGGCCGCGTGTTTTTGGCCAGCATCGTCTGGACCTGCGGGAACAGGCAGGCGTCGGAAAAGCCGACCATAAAACGCAGGATGCCGAGCTCCCAAGTGTTTTTGACAAAGCCGGTCAAAAAGAACAGGACGGAAGCCAGGTAGAAGCCAAACAGGATGACCTTGTGGGTGCCGATCCGGTCGCCCAGGGCCCCAAAGCGCGAAGCCGCCAAGAAAGTGGCGATCCCGGGCAGGGCGGCGATGATGCCGGCGACAAAGACCACGTTGCCGCGGTTGTGCATCAGCTGGCGGACAAACAGGGACACGATCGGGTTGATCGAGTTGTTGGCCGCCTGAATGATGGTGGTGGTCAAAAGCAGGCCGAAGATCAGCTGCGGCGAACGCAGCGACTTGATGACGCCCTTAGTGTCCTGCAGGTCCTTGCCCGTGGCCGGCTTGAAGTTGGTCTCGTGGACAAAGAACAGCGATAAGACAAAGCAGACCATCAGCAAAAGCCCGGTGATAAAGAAGGTGAAGCGGTAGGAGAACCAGGAAGCTAGAGCCCCGCCTAAAAACGGCCCCAGCAGGTTGCCGGCGGTAAAGGCGCTGGCCATGGTGCCCAAGGCCTTGCCGCTTTCTCTTTTCGGCGCTTCGGTGGCGATCAGGGTGTTGGCGTTTGACACAAAGCCTGAAAAAACACCCTGCAGCATCCGCAGGAAGAACAGCTGCCAGACGTTTTGCACCAAGCCCATGGCGGCCAGGACGATGGCCATCCCTAAGGAGGCGCGCAGGATCATCGGCTTGCGCCCTTTTTGGTCGGCCAGCTTGCCCCACCAAGGCGAGATAAAGGCCGACACGAAGTAGATGCCGGAAAAGACCAGCCCGGACCACATGTTCAGCTGGCGGTGGGTGAAGTGGCCCAGAGTGTCAATATAAAGCGATAAAAAAGGCATGACTTCTGAAAAGGCCAGCCCCGCGATGAAGACGCTGATAGAGAGCACAAACAGGTTCTTGTGCCAAGACGTTTTTGCCATATAATCCCCTTACTTCCTTTTCCAGCTATGGAAAATAGATTACTTATAATATAATAAAAATATAATTAAAATTGAAGAAACTGGTGCAGCAATGAAAAAAGAAAATGCAATTGAAATGATCAAGGCGTTCAGCGACGCCAACGCCACTTCTGGTTTTGAAGAAGAGTTCGTCCGCCTGTTTAAAAACACGGTCGAGCCTTATTCTGATGTCACTGTCGACGGCATGTGGAATTTGTATGCCGCCAAAAAGCAGAACAACGGCAAGCGGCCGGTCCTGCAGCTCGACGCCCACTCCGACGCCGTCGGCTTCATCACCCAGGCCGTGCGGCCTAACGGCTTAATCAAGTTCGTCCCGCTTGGCGGCTGGGTCAAGTACAACATCCCCGGCACCAAAGTGAAGATCCGCAACAAGGACGGCGAATACGTGCACGGCGTGGTTGCTACCAAGCCGCCGCACTTTATGACCAAGGCCGAGCGCGAAAACGTGCCCGACGTCGCCGACATGAGCATCGACGTGGGTTCTGCCAGCCGCGAAGAGACGATCAAGGACTTCAAGATCGACACCGGCTGCCCGATCTTTGTCGACGTCACCTGCGAATACAACGAGAAAAACGGGGTCTTCTTCGGCAAGGACTTTGACGACCGCTTCGGCGCTGCCGCCATGGCCGCCATTTTGGACGAATTAAAAGACGAAGAAACCGGCGTCGACGTCGTGGGCGCTTTGTCTTCTCAAGAAGAAGTCGGCCTGCGCGGGGCCTACGTCACCGCCCGCCACGTTAAGCCTGACGTCTGCTTGGTTCTGGAATCATGCCCGGCCGACGACACCTTCACGCCTGCTTGGCTGTCGCAGACCGGCATGGGCCGCGGGCCGATGCTGAGGGACATGGACGAAACCTTCCTGCCGAACCCGAAGTTCCAAAACTACGCTTGCCAATTAGCCGACAAAAACGGCATCCCTTACACCCGGTCAGTGCGCACCGGCGGCGGCCAGGACGGCGCAGCGATCTACTACGAAAACGCAGCGCCGACCATCGTCATCGGCATCCCTGTGCGTTATGAACACTCGCCTTACTGCTTCAGCTCCTACCACGACTTCAAGGCCAGCGTCGACTTGGCCTGCGCGATCATCCGCGACTTGGACGCAGACAAATTGGCCAGTTTTAAGCAGGTTTAAAAAAGAGGTTAGCAAATGAGAATCAATATTTTGCAGCATGCCGCCGATGAGGGACCGGGCGCCATTGCGACCTGGGCCCAGATTCAGCAGGCAGTCGCTTATATTTACCACCCTGCGATCTACAACATTGTGCCGCGCGCTGAGCAGACCGACTTGCTGGTCTTGTTGGGCGGCAGCGTATCGCCGACCGACAAGCTCGGCTGGATTGCCGAAGAGCGCGCCTTGATCAAGCAGATGCTGGCTTCGGGCAAGCCCGTCTTAGGCATTTGCTTTGGCGCCGAGCAGATCGTGCAAACGCTGTCCGGCCACGTCGACAAGATGGAGCAAAAGTGCATCGGCTGGACCGACTTTGACCGCACCAGCGAGGCAATTCCCGGCCTGCCGGAAAAAGTCACCGCGCTGTCTTGGCACCAGAAGATGCTGTCTAAGCCTGAAGGTGCCCAGCTGCTGTTTAGCAGCGAGCAGGCGCCGGCAGCCGGCTTTTTATACAACAGCAACGTCGTCGGCCTGCAGTTCCACCTGGAAGTCAACGAAAACAACCTGCGCGAAATGGTCGTCAATAACGGCGGCAAGGCCGACCTCGGCAACGCCTTGGGCCAAACGACCCAGCAGATCCTGCACCACGGCGTGCCGCGCGGCAACGCCCGGATCTTGTTCAACATCTTGGACTTTATCACCGGCAAAAACAGCAAGCTTTAAAGACAAAAAAAGACCCTCCTATCAGGAGGGTCTTTTTTTATTTGCTTATAATTCTTCGTTGCGCAAGATCGCGCGGATCTGGTTGGCCAGCATGCGGATGGCCACCTTGTTCTTGCCGCCTTCCGGCACGATGATGTCGGCGTAGCGCTTGGACGGTTCGATGAATTGGTTGTACATCGGCTTGACCGTCTTCAGGTACTGGCGGATGACCTGTTCCTGGGTACGGCCGCGCTCGGTCGTGTCGCGCTCAAGCCGGCGGATGAAGCGGATGTCGTCGTCGTTGTCGACAAAGACCTTAATGTCCATCAGCTTGCGCAGGTTCGGGTCGGCCAAGACCAGGATGCCTTCCAGCAGGATGATGCCGGCCGGTTCGGTGTGCTCGGTCTTGTTGGAGCGGGTGAGCTTAGTGAAGTCGTAGATCGGAGTTTCCACGGCCTGCCAGTTGAGCAGCTGGCGCAGCTGCTTGTTCATGAGCGGCATGTCGTAAGCGTCCGGGTGGTCGTAGTTGATCTGCCGTCTTTCTTCCATGGGGATGCCGGCGTTGTCCTTGTAATAGGAGTCCTGGGTCACGACTAAGATGCGGTCGTGGGGCAGTTTCTTGCGGATTTCCCGGGAGATCGTCGTCTTGCCCGAACCGGAACCGCCCGCGATCCCGATAACTAGCGGTTTTTTATGTGTATTGGCCATGTTTTTTCCTTTCTAGGATAAAGAGACATCGTTTTCGTGCAGCACGGACCGGATCTTGGTGGAGAGCATGTCGATGGCGACATTGTTTTCCCCGCCTTCCGGAACGATGATGTCCGCATAGCGCTTGGACGGGTCGATGAATTGGTTGTACATCGGCTTCACGGTCGTCAAGTACTGGGAGATGATGTAGTCCAGGTCGTAGCCGCGCTCTTTCATGTCGCGTTTTTCACGCCGGATTAAACGGATGTCGTCGTCGGTGTCGACGTAAACCTTGATGCTCATCAGGTCCCGCAGGCGTTCGTCGGCTAAGACTAAGATGCCTTCGAGGATGATGATGTCGGCGGGTTCGACGTGGATGGTCTTGTCGCTGCGCAGGTGGGTTGGGAAGTCGTAGATCGGCATCTCAATCGCTTCGCCGTTTAAAAGCTGCTTCAGCTGCTGGACTAACAGCTTGGTGTCAAAGGCGTCCGGGTGGTCGAAGTTGATCTGGTCGCGTTCGGCCTTGGTCATCTCCTTGTGATCCTTGTAGTAGGAATCTTGGGTCATAATCAAAACGCGGTCTTCAGGCAGGCTCTTGTGGATCTTGTGCGCAATAGTCGTTTTCCCTGAACCGGAACCGCCCGCAATGCCAATAATAATAGGACGTTTGCGCTTGCTCATCTTATACTCCTTTTTGTAAATAACTATATCGTTACTATTTTACATTAAAATGAGCCCGGGTAAATACTGGCAGGACTTTCGGACCACCCGCAGCTAAAGGTTCAACCCAATTTTTGACAAAAGTCTTATCAATTCTAGAAAAAACACTATAATGGTAGTTGACTGTTTTAATCGAGAATAAAAGCGCGACGAAAGGACAATGAACATGGATCAAGCAGAACAAAACAAGCTGAAAAAACAAGCTGCGCAAAAAGCAGCCGCAATGGTCGAATCAGGGATGATCTTAGGCGTCGGCACCGGGTCGACGGTTAAGTTCTTCATCGACGCTCTGGCTGAGCGCAAGGACCACGACGGCCTGAAGCTGAAGGCTGTCGTGACGACCTCCAGCCGCAGCCAGCGCCAGCTGGAAAGCTTAGGCTTCCATGTTTCAGAGCTGGCTGAAATCGACCAGGCCGACCTGACTGTCGACGGCGCCGACCGCGTGGCCGACAACTTCGACGGCATCAAAGGCGGCGGCGGTGCTTTGACTTTGGAGAAAAACGTCGCAGCCAACTCCAAGAAGATCATCTGGATCGTCGACGAAAGCAAGCTCGTCCACAAGCTGGGCGGCTTCCCGCTGCCAGTCGAAGTTTTGCCGATTTCTTGCGAACAGGTTAAGCGCCGCTTAGAAGAGCAGGGCTTGAACCCGCAATTCAGAATGACTGACGAAGGCAAGCGCTTTGTCACCCACTACGGCAACTACATCTTAGACCTGCACGTCGACCAAGTGCCGGTCCCAGCCGGCTTAGCCGACTACCTGGACCACACGGTGGGCGTTGTCGAACACGGCCTGTTTTTGGACATGTGCGACGAAGTCATCATTGCCCACAGCAATGGCGAAATTGAAGATCGCAAGAGATAAGGGAGTTTCTAATTGGCAGAATTGGTTTATCGCAATGTCATGCGCGACTTGAAGGAAAAGATTGCCCAGGGCAAGTTTGACAAGTTGAAGTTGCCCGACGAACGCAGTCTGGCCCGCGAGTATGACGTTTCCCGCTCTTCTTTGAAAAGAGCGCTGGAACTTTTAGCCCAGCAGGGCATTATTTTTAAAAAAAGGGGCAGCGGCACCTTCATCAACCCGTTGTATTTGAAAAACCAAGCGCTGTTTAAGTACGAGGGGTCAAACTTGGGCATCACCGATTCCTTCAGCGTGCCCGGCAAAAAGCAGAGCATCAAGATCCTCGCCTACCAGGTCATTACGCCTAGCGAGGACTTGCGTCAGGACCTTTTTTTACAGGAAGGCGACTTCGTTTACGAGATCAAGCGCCTGCGCCTGATCGACGACCAGCCCTTCATGATCGAGACCGGCTATATCCCGATCAAGATCTTGCCGCAGCTTAAGCCGAAGGTCTTGGAAGGCTCGCTGTTCAACTACCTGCAGGATGCTTGGGGCAAGGCGGTCACCCGGTCGTTTCTGACGATCACGGTGGCGCCGTCTGATGAAAACGACCAAAAGATGCTGAAGCTGGCGCCGACAGAACCGGTCGGGGTCATGAGCGGGATCTTTTTCTTAGACGACGGCACGCCGTTTGAGGTGTCCAACATGCGCATCCACTACAAATATATGAAGTACAACACCTTCGTAAACTTAAATCAGATCTAAAAAAAGCCTGGCAGCTGCCAGGCTTGTTTTTTTATTTCATTAAACTCTGTGGAAAAGCAGGTAGCCGCCGCCGGCTAAGGCCGCAAGGGCCAAGACCGGCAAGACGACGTAGGCGGCAAAGACGGCCAGCAGGCCGATGACCGCTACGAAGGCCAGGATTTTCATGAGGCCCCAGCTGAGCTTGATGCCCAGCCAGATCATAAAGGCTAGAAATAAAAGGGATAAAATCATTGTTATTCCTCCTTAATTGAACAGATTATAGCATGCTCCGCAGCAAAATCAGCAAAAATAAATTGGTAGGTATCATTTATCAAAAAGGTTGCATATGATCATAGCGGCTGTTATGATTATTGGTGAAAAAGGTCCTTGTTTTAATAGGAGATAAATAATGTCAGCAGATTACGATTCTAAAGAATATTTGAAGAGTGTTGATGCTTACTGGCGCGCAGCTAACTACCTGTCAGTAGGCCAGCTGTTTTTAATGCACAACCCGCTGCTCAAGCGCGAGCTGGAAGCTTCAGACGTTAAGCCAAAGCCAATCGGCCACTGGGGCACGATTGCGCCGCAAAACTTTATTTATGCTCACTTAAACAGAGTCATTAAGAAGTACAACCTGAACATGTTCTACATCGAAGGTTCAGGCCACGGCGGCCAGGTCATGGTTTCCAACTCCTACCTGGACGGTTCTTACACCCAGCGCTACCCGCAAATCACCCAAGATGAAGAAGGCATGGCTCGTTTGTTCAAGCGCTTCTCCTTCCCAGGCGGTGTTGCTTCTCACGCTGCTCCTGAAACCCCAGGCTCCATCCACGAAGGCGGCGAGCTGGGCTACGCTCTGTCACACGCAACCGGTGCGATCTTAGACAACCCGGACGTCATCGCTGCCGCCGAAATCGGCGACGGTGAAGCTGAAACCGGCCCACTGGCAGCATCCTGGTTCTCAGACAAGTTCATCAACCCGGTCAAGGACGGGGCAGTTATGCCAATCCTGCAGATCAACGGTTTTAAGATTTCCAACCCAACCATCGTTTCCCGAATGAGCGATGAAGAATTGACCAAGTACTTCGAAGGCATGGGCTGGCACCCATACTTCGTCTCAGTCTTCAAGGGCCGCCGCTTCGACGGCGAAAAGGACCCAATGCAAGTCCACGAAGAAATGGCTAAGACCATGGACCAAGTGATCGAAGAAATCAAGGCCATCCAAAAGAAGGCCCGCGACAACAACGATCCATCCTTGCCGCAATGGCCTTTGATCATCTTCCAATGCCCAAAGGGCTGGACTGGTCCAAAGGAAGACCTGAACGGCCAACCAATCGAAAACTCCTTCCGTGCTCACCAGATTCCAATTCCTGTTTCACAAGCAAACATGGAACACAAGGACATCCTGGTCAACTGGCTGAAGTCCTACAAGCCGGAAGAGCTGTTTAACGAAGACGGTTCGCCAAAGGACATCGTCTTGGAAAACACTGTCAAGGGCGACCAGCGTATGGCGATGAACCCAATCACCAACGGCGGCATCAACCCGAAGCGTTTGCACCTGCCAGACTGGCGCGACTTTGCTGTTGACGTTAAAAAGCCGGGCAGCGTGAAGGCCCAAGACATGGCCGAATGGGCTAAGTACTTGGACAAGGTTGCCGAACTGAACCCAACTACTTTCCGCGGCTTCGGTCCTGACGAATCTAAGTCTAACCGCCTGTTCCAATTGCTGGACGACCAAAAGCGGCAATGGGAAGAAGACATCCACGAGCCAAACGACGAAAACCTGGCACCAAGCGGCCGGATCATCGACTCACAGCTGTCTGAACACCAAGACGAAGGCTGGCTGGAAGGCTACGTCCTGACTGGCCGCCACGGCTTCTTTGCTACTTACGAAGCCTTCGGCAGAGTCGTTGACTCCATGCTGACCCAGCACTTCAAGTGGCTGCGCAAGGCCAAGGAACTCTACTGGCGTCACGACTACCCATCCTTGAACTTTGTTTCAACTTCAACTGTGTTCCAGCAGGACCACAACGGTTACACTCACCAGGACCCAGGCATTTTGACCCACCTGTTTGAAAAGGGCCGGGCCGACCTGGTTCACGAATACCTGCCAGCCGACACCAACTCCCTGTTGGCCGTTTCAGAAAAGGCCTTCACTGAACGCGAATGCATCAACGTCTTGGTAACTTCCAAGCAGCCGCGTCCGCAATGGTTCAGCAAGGCCGAAGCACAAAAGCTGGCTCGCCAAGGCTTGATGTACGTTGACTGGGCTTCTACCGACCACGGTGCAAAGCCGGACATCGTCTTTGCTTCAACTGCTTGCGAACCAACTATTGAAACTCTGGCCGCAATCGATCTGCTGCACGAGCGCTTCCCAGAAATGAAGATCCGCTACATCAACGTGCTCGACATCATGAAGCTGATGGACCCAGAAAAGAACGCCAACGCTCTGACTCAAGAAGAGTTCGACAGACTGTTCCCGAAGGGCACGCCAGTCATCTTTGCATGGCACGGCTTCAAGCCAATGATTGAATCAATCTGGTTCGACCGCGGCCGCGGCAAGAACGACGTCCACGTTCACGGCTACGAAGAAAACGGCGACATCACCTCGCCATTTGACATGCGGGTTCTGAACCACATGGACCGCTTCGACTTAGCCAAGGATGCAGTTGAAATGACTGGTCTGGCTGACGCCCACGCTGACTTCATCAGCGAAATGGACGACGTGCTCGACAAGCACCACACTTACATCCGCGACAACGGCAAGGACTTGCCGGAAGTTACTTCCTGGCAATGGAAGGGCCTGAAGTAAACGCCTTTTCCTTAAGTTTGTGATTTTTAAAAACCGCTAGCTATTTTGCTGGCGGTTTTTTTACTTGTTAAAAAAATAGAGTAGAATAATGCTAGTGCAGTTTAGTTGAAGGAAGACTTTAATTTTGAACACACAGCAAATTGTCGGCAACCTTATTGCCATTGTTATTATTTTCATCTTTGCGGCCTTCTTCGTGGCCGCCGAATTTGCGCTCGTGCAGACCCGCCCCAGCCAGCTCGAAGACATGCTGGCTAACGGCCAGGGCAACCCGAAAAAGATCCGCCGGGCTTTGCACATGGTGCACAACTTGAACGAGTATTTGTCGACCACCCAGGTCGGCACCTCGCTCATCGGGATCATCTTAGGCTGGATCGGGGAAGACACGACCAGCGCGCTGTTATTGCGCCTGTTCGGCATCACCGGCTGGCTCAGCGGCACCTCGGCCCACGTGGTCGGGTCTGTCGTCGGCATCATCTTGCTGACCTACTTGGAAGTCGTTTTGACTGAAATCGTGCCGAAGAACATCGCCATCGATATCCCGGTCAAAATGCTGATGCGGGTCGTCACCCCGCTGCACGTCTTCCACACGCTGGTCTACCCGTTTGTCTGGCTGCTCAACGTGTCCGCCACCGGCATCATCAAGATGCTGGGCTTCCAGGCGGCCGACGAGGAAAACCAGACCTACTCCCAGTCGGAAATCCTGCGCCTGTCGCGCAACGCCGTCCACGGCGGGGCCTTAGACAAGGACGACCTGAAGTACATGGAGCGGGCCTTTGAGTTAAACGACAAGGTCGCTAAAGACATCATGACCGACCGGACGCGGCTGGAGGTGCTGGACTCAGCGGCCACCATCTCCCAAGCCTTGGCCAAGTACATCAAGGAAGGCTTCTCCCGCTTCCCGGTTGTGCGCGACAATGACAAAGACGACGTGGTCGGCTACGTCTACGCTTTTGACATCGTCGAAAGCAGCGCCCAGCAGGGGCAGGTGCCGGTCACCAGAATCATTCGGACCATCATCACGGTGCCTGAATCCATGCCGATCCAAGACATCCTCCAGCTGATGATCAAAAAGCACACGCCAATCGTGTTAGTCGTCGACGAGTACGGCGGCACCTCCGGCATTGTGACTGATAAGGACATCTACGAGGAGCTGTTTGGGACCGTTAAGGACGAAATCGACGACGTCTCCGACGACTACATCGTCAAAGACCAGCAGGGCCAAATCCGCGTGTCGGGCAAGACGACCCTGTACGACTTCGAGCGCTACTTCCACACCCAGCTCAAGTCCTTCCAGGACAGCGACATCATTACCATCGGCGGTTACATGATGGAACATTATCCGGATTTGGAAAAAGACGCCAGCGTGGAATTTGAAGGTTTTAAGTTTACTTTAACCAATGTGGAGCAAGGCTTCATGCGCTGGTTTGTAGTTGAAAAGCTGCCAGCTAAAAAGGCGGCAGAAACAGCTAAAGACGAATAAAGCAAAGCAGGATGAAAATTTCACCCTGCTTTTTTGCTATTTAATGTTATAATAGGCCCAATCAGATGTATTTAAGCAGAAAGGGATAGCAATGGCTGATAGAGACAACATTAACGACATCATTGATCACAAGCTGTTTAGCGAAGAAGACATCCACGAAATGACGGTGCGGCTGGGCAAGCAATTGACTCACGACTACGCCGGCAAGTTTCCGGTTGTGATCGGGGCTTTAAAGGGTGCCATCTTCTTCATGACCGACCTGGTCCGGCAGATGGACGTCAAGCTGCAAATGGACTTTTTGGACGTGTCCAGCTACGGCAACGGCTTTTCATCAAGCGGCAAGGTTAAGCTTTTGACTGACGTGACTTGCGACGTCAAGGGCCGCGACGTTTTGATCGTGGAAGACATCGTGGACACCGGCTTGACTTTGAAGTACATGAAGGACCTGATGATGGAACGCGGCGCAAAGTCCTGCAAGTGCTGCGCCATGCTGAACAAGACCGCTAACCGCATCAACGATGTGACCGTCGACTACTACGGCTCTAAAGTTGACAACGAATTTGTTGTCGGCTTTGGCTTGGACTACCTCAATGCTTACCGCAACATTCCTTACGTCGGTGTCTTGAAACAATCCGTCATCGATGCCAACAAAGACAAGGAATAATTTCTGGCATGAAAAAAGGGTTTCCGTTGGGAAGTCCTTTTTGTTTTCTCTTAATCGTCCTGGCGCTTCAAGCTCCAGTAGTAGACCGGCACGCCTAACGCCGTCAGGCCGATGCCGACCAGCGACAAGACCGGCTGGTTGATGATGGTGGAAACGACGACGAACACGCCGCCGCCGATCGAGATGATCGGGATGATCGGGTACCAAGGCACGACGTAAGGCCGGTTCATCTTCGGCTCGCGCAGCCGCAAGACGACGACGGCGACTGAGGCCAGGGTGGTGAAGGTCCACATGACGAACACTAACATGTCGGTCAGCAGGTCGAAGGTGCCCAGCAGGATCATGACACAGGCAATCGCCAAGATCAGCAGGGCCGACAGGGTTGGGACCCCGGTGTTGACGTTGGCCCGGCCCAGCTTGTCTGAAAACGGCAGCCGTCTTTTCTTGGCCAGGACGTAAGGAATCCGCATGCCGGCCAGGATAAAGCCGTTGATGGCGCCGTAGACCGAGATCAGGATCCCGATGTTGACGATGAGGCCGCCGACTTGGCCAAACAGGCGCAGGCAGGCCTGGTAGGCGGCGCTTGAGTTGCCGACGATCTTGTTAAAAGGCAAGACCGTCATGAAGGTGTAGTTGACCGCGATGTAGATGATCGTGATTAAGGTCAGCCCGATGATGATGGCCCTGGACATGTTCTTTTCCGGGTTTTTAACCTCGCCGGCCAAGTTCGTCACGCCGATCCAGCCGTCGTAGGCAAAAAGGGCGGACAGCAGGCCTTGGCTCATGGCGCTGGTGAAGCTGTGGCCGTGGCCGGCCGTCAGCGGGAAGAGCTGGATGCCGATCTTGCTGCTGTTGGCAATGCCGAAGCAGACGATAAGTACCAGCGGGATGAACTTCAAAAAGGTCACGATGGCCTGCATCTTGGTCGAAAACTTCGTGCCGATAAAATTAAGCAGGGTTAAAAAAACCGCCGTCCCCAGGGCAATCAAGGTTGTCCATTTGCTGGGGATGCCGAGCATCGTGGCCAGCTGCTGGCCGAACACGACGCTGAGCGCGCCGATGTTGGCCGGGTAATAGACCAGCATCTGGGCCCAGCCAAACAAAAATCCCCAGAGCTTGCCGTAGGTGTAGGAAATGTACTCGATCGTCCCGCCCGTAACCGGCAGGGCAGCCGCAATTTCCGAAACGGTCAGCCCGGAGGCAATGGATAAAATCCCAGCTAAGACCCAGACGAATAAGGCAAGCGAGCTGCTGCCCGTCTGCTGGGTGATGGTGCCAATTTTAAAAAAAACGCCGCCGCCAATGACGGTCCCCACAACTGTGGCGAGCGCCTGACCAAATGTAATCTGTCTTTTCAATCTTTATCTCCAATCGTTATCAACTATGATACCGCAAAGAGGCCGCAAAAATAGGTAATAATTTGCTAAAATAACTAGCAGAAGGTGAGAACATGGCAAAGTTTCATCACCGCTGGACCCTGCCGGCTCTAGTCGCCGCCCTGGCCTTGGCGCTCTTGGCGCTGGCTGCGGGCTATGTCCACTACCGGCAGCGGACGACCCTGCCGCAGGGCGCTGATTTGAGCAAGATCGGCGTCGAGCTGACCCAGGACCAGGACTTCGTAGACCTGCAGGCGCTGCAAAGCCGCGGCATCGACTTTGTCTACCTGAAAAGTACGCAGGGCCGGACCTATTTTGATGAAAACTACGATTTTTACAAAAGCCAATTGCGGGGAAGCGGCATGCCGTTTGGCACGATTATGCTGGTGTCAAACCAGTCGGCTCCCAAAGCGCAGGTGGCTTATTTTTTGAAAAAGACAGGCGCAAATTGGGGTGCTTTGCCCATCTTATTAGAACCCGCGCCGGGGGCCGGCAATGCTGAGACCGCAATGAGGAAAGTTGCAATGCTGTTAGTGCAGCACGGCCGCAAGCTGGTGGTGCTGACTGACAGCACGGCAGGCTATCCCCAAGGCGTGATGTTCATGGCGGCGGGCAGGCGCCTGCCGCGCCGCCAGCGTTATGCCTTTTGGCGTTATACAACGGCGGGGCGCGTCAGAGGCGTGAACCAGCTGCAGCAGGGCGTGACGATGTTTGCCTATTTGGGCAGCAGCAGCGCGTTTGCTAACAGCTTCAAGCAAGCAGGAGGAGTGCAGTGATGTATTCGCAAGCAGTAGCAAGAGAATTGAAAAAACAGGGGTTAGGCAAGCCGACCCTGATCCAAGAACGCAGCTGGCCGGAGGTGATGGCCGGCGCCAACGTGTTCGCCTTAGCGCGCACGGGTACGGGCAAGACCTTGGCCTACCTGCTGCCGGTCTTGGAAAAAATGGCCCAGCAAGATGGCGTCGCGGTCGTGTTTGAGCCGACCAGCGAGCTGGCTTTGCAGACCAACCAAATCGCCCAGCCCTTTGCCCAGGCCTTAGGCCTGCGGACCCTGGCCTTGAGCGGGTCGGGCAGCCGCAAGCGCCAGCTGGAAAAGCTGCGCGAACGCAAGCCGCAGGTGCTGATTGCGACCCCGGGCCGCTTTTTTGACCTGCTGGGCGCAAAGAAAATCAAGGCAGAAGACCTCAAGATCCTGGTCTTGGACGAGCCCGACGACCTGCTGGAATTTAAGACCCTTGGTCTTTTTGAAGACTTGGGCCAGCAGACGCCTGGGGCCCAGGTATTGCTGTTTGGCGCCAGCGCTTCGCCGCAGTCGCGCCAATGCGAAGAGCTTTTTGACAGGCCGTTTGAGAATATCGATGTGCGCGACGAACAGACCCTGCACCTGCGCCACTGCCTTTTACAAGTCGACAACCGCCACAAGCTGGACTATTTAAAGCGCGTGACGCGCCTGCCGCACTTTAATGGCATCGTCTTTTTTGACAACAACGAGCGGCTGAGCCAGTTCGCCTCGATTTTGGCCCACAGCAAGCTGCGCTTTGCGGTCTTAGGCACCAGCCAATCCAAGCAGGAACGCAGCAAGGCTAGAAGTGCCATGATGAACGGCAAGGTCCGCATCCTGCTGGCCACCGATTTAGCGGCCCGCGGCTTGGACCTGCCGGGCCTGACTTACGTCGTGAACTTCGACCTGCCGGAAAACTGGTCGGTCTACCTGCACCGCAGCGGCCGCGCCGGCCGGATGGGGCGTTACGGCACCTGCGTGACCTTGGGCGACGACCACGACGGCCGCAGCCTGGCGGCCTTGACGGCAGGGCACGTCGACGTTCACCGCGTCTGGTTTGGCAAAAAGAGTCTGGTGAAAAAGGCACCGGTTGTGAATAAAGAAGAACAGCCGAAGAAACACAAAAAGCGCCTGCGCGACCGCAAGAACAAGGGCTACCACGGCGCTAAGTGGAGGAGCAAGAAGCAATGAGGGGCTTTATAAACTGGCTGCAGCGCTTCATCCTGCCTTGGGCGGCCCGGATCGGGCGCGTGCGCTGGCTGGCCGCCCTGCGCGACGCGTTTGTGATCTTGCTGCCGGTCAACCTGATCGGGTCCTTGGCTGTGCTTTTTTCAAGCCTGGTCCACGTCTTGCGTGTGCAGCTGGGCTGGCAGCTGTTAGCTAAGGCCCTGTTCCCGCTGGTCGCCTGCTCGGATTTAATCTGGCAGGGGACTTTCAAGCTGTTTTCGCTGTATTTTGCCATCGCCTGGGGCTATGAATTGGCCAGCCGTTTTGGCGTGAATCGCCTGATGGGCGCCAGCGTGTCACTTGGCAGCTTTTTAATGAGCGTGGCCAACGTGTCCCACATCAGAGTGGCCGGGCAAAAGGTGCGCTTAGCCAATTATTTGAACTTGCACGAATTGTCGATGACGGGTCTTTTCACCGCCATCCTTTTTGGCGGGCTCGGCGTCGGCGTCTTTATCTGGGCGCAAAACAACCACCTGGGCCTGCGCGTCGGCGGGCAGATGCCGGCGGTCGAAGAAGTAGCGTTGGAAAGCGTCTTGCCGGTCATCATCTCTTTGACCTGCGTGGCCTTAGTCAACTTCTTGTTCCAGGGCATCACTGTCACCTACTTCAGCGCCTGGCTGCTGAACGCCATCCAGCGGCCGCTGGTCCGTCTAGGCCAAGGCTTTGGCCCGGTCATGCTGGTCACCTTCGTGGCCCAAGTGCTCTGGTTCTTCGGCTTAAACGGCAGCAGCATCTTAGCCCCGGTCATCGACTCGATCTGGCTGACGCCTGAAATCGCCAACCTGAACGCCGCCAAAAACGGGCAGGCGGTCCATTATCTGTGGGGCCGCAGCTCTTTTGACGTGTTTGCAGGCTTTGGCGGCGCCGGCGGCACCTTAGTCTTGGTGATCGCGATCTTGGTCATCTCCAAGCGCAGCGACTTCCGCTCGCTGGCCAAGATGGCGCTTGCCCCCAGCGTGTTCAACATCAACCTGCCGGTGGTCTACGGGCTGCCCGTCGTCTTAAACCCGGCCTATGTCGTGCCGTTTATCCTGGCGCCGTTAGTCAATACGGCTACGGCCTACTGGGCTACTGCGGCCGGCCTGGTTCACCCGGTCCAAGTCACCATGCCCAGCACCATGCCGCCGGTCGTGAACGCCTTTTTGGCCTGCAACTACGACTGGCACGCCATCGTCTTGGCGCTTTTCAACATGCTGGTTGCGTTTTTAATCTGGCTGCCTTTTGTCAAAGCGGCCGACCGGATCGCCGAAATGACGCCGGAAGAAAATCACTTTCAAAGTCCAAATCTATAGTGCGATATGGTAAGCTAATCCTAGTCTGGCCTCGTAGCTCAGCTGGATAGAGCACTGGTTTCCTAAACCAGGTGTCGTGAGTTCGAACCTCACCGGGGTCATCGCAACAGGGAGGCAATGCAATGGAAAAAATCAAAGTTATGACTGTCTTCGGCACGCGGCCGGAGGCCATCAAAATGGCACCGCTGGTCTTGAAGCTGCAAGCTGACCCGCGCTTTGAAGAAGTCACCGTCGTTTCGGCCCAGCACCGCGAGATGCTCGACCAGGTCCTGAACATCTTTAAGATCAAGCCGGACTACGACTTCAACATCATGCACAAAAACCAGACCTTGGAAGACATTACGAACAAGGTCTTAAACGACTTGGCCCAAGTCATTAAAAAGGAAAAGCCGGACGTCGTCTTAGTGCACGGCGACACCACGACCAGCTTTGCGGCCGCACTGGCCAGCTTCTACGAGCAGACCACGCTGGGCCACGTCGAAGCCGGCCTGCGGACTTGGAACAAGTACTCGCCGTTCCCAGAAGAGATGAACCGGCAGATGACCGACGACATGGCCGATCTCTACTTTGCCCCGACCGAGCTGAGCAAGCAGAACCTGCTGAAAGAAAACCACAAAAAAGAAGGCATCTTTGTCACCGGGAACACGGCGATCGATGCCTTGGAACAGACTGTGCAAAAATACTACCACCACGAAGTCTTGGACGAAGTGGCACCGGGCCACAAGATCATCCTGGTCACCATGCACCGGCGCGAAAACCAGGGCGAACCGATGCGGCGCGTGTTTAAGGTCATGCGCCAGGTCATCGACGCCCACCCGGACGTGGAGATCATCTACCCAGTCCACCTGTCGCCGCGCGTACAGGAAGCCGCTAACGATGTCTTGGGCGGCGACAAGCGCATCCACTTGATCAAGCCGCTGGACGTCGTTGACTTCCACAACTTGGCTAAGCGCAGCTACTTCATCATGACCGACTCAGGCGGCGTGCAGGAAGAAGCGCCGTCCTTAGGCAAGCCGGTCTTAGTCCTGCGCGACACGACCGAACGGCCGGAAGGTGTCACCGCCGGGACCTTGAAGCTGGTCGGCACTGAGGTCGACAAGGTCAGAGAGGCCATGCTGGACCTGCTGGAGAACAAGGAAGACTACGACAAGATGGCCAACGCCAAGAACCCTTACGGCGACGGCCACGCCAGCGAACGCATCATGGACGGCATTGCCTACTACTTCTCAGACAAGACCGGGCCGCGGCCAAAGGATTTTGAATAATAAAAAAGAAGCGGGCTTTATTGCTCGCTTCTTTTTTCGCGCATTTTTTGCTTAGCTTTTTCAATCATGCTGTGCTCGTTGCGCTGGAAGATCGACCGCGTCGTCAGGTAGTTGATGATGCCGACGATCATCTGGTCGATGATCTTGACGATGATCGTGTTCCAATGCAGCCAGGAGATGCCGGCCACCATGATCAAGTTGTCGGGGATCAGGCTGAGCAGCCTGTAGACGAAAAACATCCCCAGCTGGTATAAGACCCCGTGGCGGTCATCCGTGTTTTGGGTAAAGACGAACTCCTTATTCACGAAAAATGAAAAAAGGTTCGAGACGATAAAGGCGATGGTGTTGGCATACACCACGGCCATCTTGATGCCGGAATGGAAAAGCAAAAAGGCAATCGTGTTGACGACCGAGGCGGCAAAGCCGCCGATCATGTAGAAGTAAAAGCTGCGGTGGCGCTTGATCAGCTTTTCCCCCAGGTGGCGCCGGTCGGCATGCCGGTGGGCCTTCGGCTTAGGCATTGAGCTTAGCTGTCAATTGGGCAGCTGCCTCGTCGATGAGCTTCATTTCCGGGTCGTCAACCTCGTTTTCGATCTCGATCGGCGGCAGGATTTCCTTGGCGCCGGTCTTTTTAAAGCCTTCGCGCATGTCTTCGACGGTCTCGCAGAAGTGTTCGCCGTAGGACTTGTCGCCTGATCCCATGACAAAAAACGGCTTGCCGGCTAAAACCAGGTCGGTCAGCTGGGCGTAAAAGTCGGCGACTTCGTCGGTCATGACGCCTTCGCCGTAGGTGTAAGTGACAAAGACGCATAAGTCGGCGTCCAGGTAGGACATCGCGTCGGCGAAGCTGACGTCTTCGCTGTCAACTTCCCAGCCGGCTTCTTCCAAGTCGTCGGCTAAAATTTCGGCCATGTCTTCGTCGTTGCCAGTCATGCTGGCGTAAACGATTTGTGCTTTCATAGTGATCCTTCTCTTAAGAAAAATAATCTAAAGTAGGACTATTATAACAAAATTAGCGCAATGGTTCAGACGAAGATTCTTTTTTAGGCTAAAAAAGCTATAATGGTAAGGATAGATATATAAAGGAGAATTACTTTGATTACTTTAAAATCACAGCGTGAATTAAAGGGGATGCAGGCTTCCGGCCAATTGCTGGCCAAGATGTTTGAAGGCCTGCGCCCAGTTATTAAGCCGGGTATTTCAACCTGGGACATTGAAGAGTTCTGCCAAGACTTTGTCAAAAGCCGCGGCGGCCGCCTGTCCGAACAAGGCTTTGAAGGCTACAAGTACGGCACCTGCATCTGCGTCAACGACGAAATCGCCCACAACATTCCGCGCAAGAATGTCTACTTAAAAGAAGGCGACATCGTTTCCGTCGACGTCACTTGCAACTTGAACGGCTACGAAAGCGACTCCTGCACGACCTACCCGGTCGGCAAGGTGTCAGAAGCCGACCAAAAGCTGATCGACGACACTAAGCACGCGATGTTCTTAGGCATCGCCCAGGCTAAGGTCGGCAACCGCATCGGCGACATCGGCCACGCCATCCAGCACTTCCTGGAAGAAGAAAACAATTATGGCGACGTCCGCGAGCTGATCGGCCACGGCATCCAGCCGTCCATCCACGAAGACCCGGAAGTGCCGCACTACGGCAAGCCGGGCCACGGCCTGCGCCTGCGTCCGGGCATGACCATAACGGTCGAACCGATGGTTGAAGCCGGCGGCGACTGGCACATCGTTGAACACTCAGTCAGCGACCCGAACGACAGCTGGGTTTACTATGCAACCCCAGACGGTTCCAACTGTGCCCAGTTCGAGCACACGATCGCCATCACCGAGGACGGCCCGAAGATCTTGACTCTGCAAGAGCCTTACGACGGGTTGGAGCAATACATCCCGCACTTTGACGAGGATTAATGAAAAAACTAGCACCCATTGAGACATGGCTTAAAAAGTTTGTCCAAGAGCTCGGGCTCAGGCTGGGCCGCGGCGAGATCCTGCAGAGCAGCATCATCATCGCCTACTACGTCCTGTTCGGCTTTTTCCCGCTGCTCATGATCTTCGGCAACCTGCTGCCTTTTTTCCACATCGACAGCAGGCCGATTGCCCAATATTTGGACTTCATGCTGCCGGCGGAGCTGTCCAAGCTGGTCATGCCGATCATCCGTACGCTGCTTTATAAAAAATCGACCGGCTCGCTGTCCTTTGGTGTCATCGTGGCGGTCTGGTCGTTTTCCTGTTTGATCAACGCGATCCGGATCGGGATGAACCGGCTCTACGGCGTGCACCAAACCGAGCTGCACCTGCCGATGAGCAACTTTTTATGGACCAGGACGATCACGGTGGCCTTGACCGGGCTGCTCATTGCGGTCTTATTGGTCTTAATTTTCGTCTTAACTTTTGGCAACGACATCATCGACTTTCTGGCGCCGATCTTTCACTTTTCGCTGCGCGGCTACGAGACTTTCCGCTCCTACCGCTGGCCGGCGCTGATCGCGGTCTTGTTTGTGGCCGACTTCTTTTTGAATTGGCTGCTGCCCAATATTAAGGTGCAAAAAAGGACACTGTGGCCTGGCGTCTTAGTGACGGTGCTGGGGTGGATCCTCTTATCCTACGGCTTCCGGCTCTACCTGCACAACTTTAATTTGTCGTGGTATAGTTATGGGGCTGTGGGCACCTTTATTATTTTCATGCTCTGGCTGAATGTTTCGGCCATTGTCTTTTTATTCGGGACAGCCCTGAACGCGGCCGCTGACCGCGTCAAATACAAGCGCATCCGTTACAGCGCGGGGCGTTTAGCTGAAAAATTGCGCCGCAAATATCCCGGCAAGCAAAATGGAAAGCAGGTTTAATCAATGAAAGTTAGAAAAGCAGTTATTCCGGCCGCTGGCCTGGGGACACGTTTTCTGCCAGCTACCAAGGCGATGCCAAAAGAGATGCTGCCAATTGTCGACAAGCCGACGATTCAGTTTATCGTGGAAGAAGCCAAGGCTTCGGGCATCGAGGACATCTTAATCGTCACGGGCAAGAGCAAGCGGGCCATCGAAGACCACTTTGACTCAAACCCTGAACTGGAAGCCGACCTGGCTGAAAAGCACAAGGACGGCTTGCTGCGCTTGACCGAATCGATCACCAAGCTCGGCGTGAACATCTACTACACCCGCCAGCCGCACCCAAACGGCTTGGGGGATGCGATCTACCGCGCCCGCAGCTTTGTCGGCAACGAGCCGTTCGTCGTCTTGCTGGGCGACGACCTCATGACCGACAAGGTGCCTTTGACCCAGCAGCTGATTAACCGCTACGCCAAGACCCATGCTTCGACCATCGCGGTCAAGAAAGTGCCGCACGAAGAAGTCAACAAGTACGGCGTGATCAAACCTGTCAAAGAAGTTGCCGACGGCCTCTACAGCGTGGACACCTTTGTGGAAAAGCCGCCAGTTGACAAGGCCCCAAGCGACCTCGCCATCATCGGCCGCTACCTGCTGACGCCGGAGATCTTCGACATCCTGGCCACGCAGAAGCCGGGCAAGGGCGGCGAGATCCAGCTGACCGACGCCATCGACACCTTGAACCGCACCCAGCGCGTGTTTGCCCACGAATTTAAGGGCGAACGCCACGATGTCGGCAACAAGGAAGGCTACCTGGAGACTTCGATTGAATACGGCCTGCAGCACCCGGAAACTAAGGATGCTTTGCGCCAGTACATCATTGACTTGGCAGCCCAGCTGAAAAAATAGCAAATAAAAAACCGCTTCCCAAAAGGGAGGCGGCTTTTTTTATCTTATGACAATTTTTTTGCCCTTTAAATCAACTTGGACGCTGTAGACGGGTAATCCTGCCACTGCCAGCGGCAGGTCTTGGGCCTTGATCTTGGCCAGCAGCTGGCGGCCTTTGGCCAAGGTCAGAGCTTTGTTTCCTGTTAAAAGAGAGCATTGTCTGCTTTCCACTTGGATTTTGCTGACGGCTTTGTCTTTTGTAAAAAGCGGCCAGTTTGGTTGCAGGTCGGCCGTCAGACCTAAGAAGGTGTTGATGAGCATGTGATAATCCTAAAGAATTGCCTAAAAGGGTAGGCAATGGGCAAGGTCTTTGCTTAAAATTATAACTTGAGGTGGACAGATTGAAGAAATTTTTAAAAGTACTGCTTACGGTTATTGTAACGCTGCTGGTCGCTGCGGGCGCCGTTGGGCTCTGGGCCTGGCAGGCCGCAGGCAAAAAAGGCGCTGAGCTTTTGACCAGCCGGCAGACCGAAGGCTGGGTCAGCCAGCAAAGCGACCGGCCGGCGGCGACCTCCGGCATCGGCGTCTGGTATTTGGAAGCGCCGAAAAAGACCTGGCAAATGGGCCGGCTCCAGGCCAGCTTTATCGACCAGAACACAAACAAGACCGTCGTGCTGCTGCACGGCTACGGCCAAAGCCGGGCCAACATGTACCGCTTTGCCTATTTCTTCAACCAGCGCGGCTACAACGTGCTCTTGCCCGACAGCCGCGGCCACGGTAAGAGCCAGGGGGCAGTGACCTTTGGCTACTACGAGAAAAAGGACCTGGCCAACTGGTGCAGGCAGATTGTGCAAAAGTTAGGAAGCGACCAGCAGATCGTCGTGCTGGGCACCAGCATGGGCGCTTCCGTAGCCCTGCAGGCCAGCCCGCTTTTGCCAAAGCAGGTCAAGGCGATCGTTGCTGACTCGCCTTACACCACGATTCGTTCTGAGCTGGTCTACCAGGCCAAGCACAACGCGCACCTGGACCGGCGGACGACCGACCTGATTTTAAACGCGACGGACAGCCAGCTTGAGAAAAAATACGGCTTCAAGCTGGCCGACGTGTCCTGTCCTCAGGCCTTGCGGAAAAACAAGATCCCGGTCTTGTTCATCCACGGCCTGGCCGACACCTTCGTGCCCGTCAGCATGACCCGGGCCGACTACCAGGCCGACCGCGGTCCCAAAGAAATCTGGCTGGCGCCTGGCGCAGGCCACACCCAGGCCTTTGTCACCGACCAGGCCGCCTACCAGCAGCGTTTATTGAGATTTTTAAATAAGTATTTGCAGTGAGGAGAATGAGGATGTCTGAAGTTTATATCGCCGCAACGGCACGCACGCCCTTTGGCCGCTACCACGGGGCCTTAGCGGACTATTCCGCAATCCAGCTGGGCGAATTGGCCCTGCGGGCCGTGATTCGCAAGGCCGGTGTGCGGTCCGACCAAGTCGAGGCCGTGTTTGCCGGCAACGTCTTGTCCGAAGGTCTGGGGCAAAACCCGGCCCGGCAGCTTGCGCTGGGCGCAGGCCTGACCCAGGCCACGACGGCCGTCACAGTCAACGACGTCTGCGGCTCGAGCCTGAAGGCCATCCGCATGGCAGAAGGCCAGATCCGCATGGGCGACTTCGACTTGGTCGCTGTTGGCGGCACCGAGTCCATGTCAAACACCCCCAAAGAGTTCATGTTAAAGGACGGCCTGATCGACGCCTTTTCTAAAAAACACATGGGGCTGACGGCTGAAAAAGTGGCGGACCAAAAGCACATCTCGCGCCACGAGCAGGACGCCTTTGCCTACCAGTCGCACACCAAGGCTTACTCGGCCTGGAAAAACGGCTGGTTCAAAGACGAGGTCGTGCCGGTGCCAGAGCTGGCTTATGACGAAAACATCCGCCCGGACACCAGTCCCGAGGCCTTGGCCGCTTTAAAGCCGGTCTTCAAGCAAAACGGCAGCGTAACGGCGGGTAACGCCTCGCCGCTGTCTGACGGCGCCTGCATGCTGCTGCTGGCTTCTGAAAAGGCCGTCATGGACTACAACCTGCACCCAATCGCGCGGCTGGGCGCCTACGCCGAAGTTGGCATCGACCCCAGCGTGATGGGGCTGGCCCCGCACAAGGCGATCGCCAAGCTGCTGGCCAAAACCGGCCGGCCGCTGTCTGACTACGATGCAATCGAAATCAACGAGGCCTTTGCGGCGACGACCGTTGCGGTCGGCAAGGCCTTGGGCATCCCCGAATACAAGTTAAACCCGGCCGGCGGCGCGCTGGCCATCGGCCACCCGTTAGGAGCCAGCGGCGCAAGGATCGTCGGCGCTTTGGCCAACGACTTAGTCCAGTTTGACGGCGTGCGCGGCATCGCCAGCCTGTGCATTGGCGGCGGCCAGGGCATTGCTTTGGAAATCAAGAGGGTGCGCTAGATGAAGTTTTACGAGCTGAGCCCGCAGCAGCGGCGGGAGAAGCTGAAAGAAGAAGGCTATGAGCTGACAGACATTAGTGAAGGACAGCTCAATGCCTTAAACCAGTTCAGCGAAAACGTCATCGGCGGCCTGACCCTGCCGTTAGGACTGGTGCGCGGCCTAGTTGTCAACGGCAAAAAATGGCTGGTGCCCCTAGCCACCGAGGAGCCTTCGGTCGTGGCGGCCGCCAACCACGGCGCCAAGGTCTTTGCCCAAAACGGAGGCGTGACGGCGACAAGCCGCAGGCCCGGCGTCTGGGGCCAGGTCTGGCTGCAGGCTGGGGCCGGTTTCGACTGGCCCTTTTTTCAGGAAAAATTTCCGGCCTATGTAAAAAAGGCTAACCGCGAGTTTGCGAGTTTAGTGGGCCATGGCGGCGGCGTGCGGAAAATTGTCGGCGAGTTTAGCGATGACATCGTCAAATTACGGGTCTTGGTCGACCCCGCCGAAGCGATGGGCGCTAACAAGGTCAACTCGATCTGCGAGTACTTGGCAACTGCGATGGCTAAGGAAAAAGGCATTGCCGAAAAGCTGTTTGCGATCGTGTCGAACTACCCCAGCCAGTTTGCCCATGCCGAAGTGGCTTTGAAGATGCCAGCTCAAGTCGGCAAGAAGATGGAGCTGCTGTCGCAGTTTGCCCAAGACGACCCCTACCGGGCCATCACGAACAACAAGGGCATCTTAAACAGCGTTGAGGCTATTTTGCTGGCAACCGGCAACGACACCAGGGCCGTCGCCTTGGCCTGCGGCCTGACGGCCGGGCAGGGAAGTTTAAGCAAGTGGCGTTATGACGGTACGCTGTTGCACGGTGAATTAACGCTGCCGCTGGCCTTAGGCGTTGTGGGCGGCTCCATCGGCGCCCGGGCCGACGTCGCCCAGAACATGGCTCTGTTAGGGAAGCCTACTGCTGCAGAGCTTGCCCAGGTGATTGCGGCCTGCGGCCTAGCCAGCAACTGGGCTGCGCTTAATGCCATTGCTACCGCCGGCATCCAGGCCGGCCACATGAAGCTGCAAGCCAGAGCGGCAAGAGCAGCTAAGTTGAGAAAGGAAAAACATTGATGACAACCGGAATTGACCAAATCGGCTTTTTTACGCCGGACAAATACCTCGACATGGTCGACCTGGCCAACGCGCGCGGGGTTGACCCCAACAAGTTTTTAATCGGTTTGGGCCAGCGCAAGATGGCGGTGGCTGAGGCTAACCAGGACGCCGTTTCGATGGGGATCAACGCCTGCTTGGACTTTTGGGACGACATCGACAAAGACAAGATCGGCCTGCTGGTTTTCGGCACCGAAAGCGGCGTCGACCAGTCCAAGTCGGCCGCCTTGTTTGTCAAAAAGGCACTGGGGCTGGCTCCGCAGGTTCGTGCCTTTGAAATCAAGGAAGCCTGCTTCGGCCTGACCGCAGGCTTGCTGACGGCAATGGACTTCGTCCGCCTGCACCCGGACAAGACGGCGCTGGTGATCGGCGCCGACATCGCCCGCTACGGCTTAAACACGCCGGGCGAAGTGACCCAGGGCGCAGGGGCCGTGGCCCTGCTGGTGAAAAAAGATCCGGCCATTTTGGCCTTGGACCCGGAAACGGCCGCATGGTCTGACGACATCAACGACTTCTGGCGGCCGAATACCAGCCAGCTGGCGATGGTCGACGGCCACTATTCGCAAAACATCTACCTCGACTTCTTCGAGCACGTCTTTGGCGAATACTTGGCTAAAAAGGACCTGCGTCCAGACGACTTTGCGGCCATCTGCTACCACCTGCCTTTTGTCAAAATGGGCTTGAAGGCTGCGCGCTTAGTTGCAGCCAAGAGCAGCGACGAGGTCAGCGCGCGCTTGAATGCAAACTTTGACCAAAGCGCCGAGTACTGCCGCCAGGTCGGCAACATCTACACGGGCTCGCTTTACTTAGGCCTGCTCAGCCTGCTGGAAAACGGCGAGTTAAAGGCCGGCGACCGAGTTGGTCTTTTCTCATACGGGTCTGGTGCCATGGCCGAATTTTACAGCGGGCAGCTGGTTGCCGGCTACGAAAAACACCTGCACAAAGCCCGGCACCAAGAGCTTTTAGCGCGCAGAAGCCGGGTCAGCGTCGCGGATTATGAGAAGATTTTTAAAAAGGCCGCCGACTGGCTGCCAAAAGATATCAGCTTCGAAGCCCCGCGTGACGCGGGTTTGTGGTACTTTGCCGGCCAAAAAGATTATGTTCGGAAATATAAGCAGGCAAAATAGTCGCAACCGCTTACATTTGTGTTATGATGGGGTTGTGGAAAGATAGCACTTATAATAGTTTTTATCTCCAGAATTGTTAGTGGAAGAAAACAGATTCTCTTTCAAAGAAGCAAGAGGTTTCGATTCTTTAATTGCTTTAAACGGCCAGATGTCCTACTGGTTGTTTCACTTAACTCAATACATCAATCACAGTTATTAATCTTTGGCTACCTCTCCACTTGGTTCAGCGGCAGGCTTGCAAATGATGAAAAATCAGCAGCCTGCTTTTTGTTTGCATAAAAAAAGAACGGTATTTTAACCGTTCTTTATTTTTTTACTTTAAAACCAGCTTGGCGATGGCCTCACAGCGCGGCGTCTGCGGCAGCATGTCCACCGACTTGATGACGCGGACCTTGTACTTGGCGCTCAGCAGCACTAAGTCCTGGGCCAGCGTCGACGGGTTGCAGGAGATGTAGACAAAGGTCTGCGGCTCGGCTGCTAAGATCGACTTGATCATCTGCTTGGCCAGGCCCGTGCGCGGCGGGTCGACGATCAAGGCGTCAAAGTCCAGCTGGCCCAGCTTGTCTTCGGCTGCGCCTTGCAGGTAGCGGGCGTTACGCACGCCGTTTTGCCGGCAGTTGAGCTGGGCGTCCCGGACAGCATCCGGAATCGTCTCAATGCCGATGACCTCTTTGACCTGGTCTGCTGCCAAGATCCCCAAGGTGCCGACGCCGCTGTAGGCGTCAACCAGGGTCTGGTCGGGCTTTAAGTCCAGCATCTGCAGGGCTTCGTGGTAGAGGTTGACGGTCTGCTCGCTATTGAGCTGGAAAAAGGCCCGCGGCGAAAGATTGAAAGTCTTGTCGTCGATTTTTTCTTGGATGTAGTCTTCACCCCAGAGCTTGACGGTCTTGTTGCCCCAAACCTGCGGGTTGTCCCACTGGGTGATGTTTTGGAAGATCCCGGTCACGTGCGCGATTTTTTGGATGCCTTGGACCAGGCGGTCTAAGCCGCGCAGGTCGCTGCCGACCGTGATCAAAGTCACCTGGCTTTGCTTGGTGGTGTGCGAGGACCGCACGACCACGGTCTTGACGCCGGGCATTTTGCGCCGGCTGTCAGCGATCGGCACGCGGAAGCGGACCAGCAGCTTTTTGACCGCCAGCTCGATTTTCTGCGACAGCTCGGACTGAGTCGGCATGACGTCTAAGTCGACGACGCGGTGGGAGCTGGGCTCATACAAGCCGGCCTTGACGCGGCCGCGGTCAAAGGCGACCTGGTACTGGGCCTTGTTGCGGTAGTGCCAGATGTGCGGCGCCGGCAGGGTCGGCTGGACCTTGATCTGGCGCCAGCGCTCAGGCTGGAAGCGCGCCAGGGCCTCCTGGACCATGTGCTGTTTGAACAAAAGCTGTTTTTCATAAGGCAGCACGGCCAGCTCTAAGCCGCCGACTTTAGGGTCGACGCCCTTCGGGAAGGGCAGGCGGTCCGGGCTTTTTTCCTTGATCCGGACGAGCTCTGCTTCTAAATAGCGCGGCTGGCGCTTAGTGATCCTTGCGACGACCGTTTCGCCGGGCAAAGCGCCGGGGATGAAGGTGATCTTTTTGCGGTAGTAGCCGACGCCTTCGCCGTTGATGCCAAGGCGTTTGATGGTGATGATGACTGGCTTTGAGTTTTTTTGGTAAGTCATGGTTGCTCCTTTTTAATTCGTAAGGAATATTTTAGCGCAGAAAAAGGGTGTGAAACAAATTTGTAGGGTCTGGGCGCGTATATTAGAATAAAATGCGAAAGGATATGAACTGATGCCCAAAATTAGCAAGGTCAGCGCCCAAAAACGCGCTGGCCGCTACAACATTTTTTTAGACGGCCGCTATGCCTTTTCGGCTTCGGAAAACACGGTCGCCAAGTACGTGCTGCTGCCGGGCAAGGAGCTCAGCGACCAGCAGGTAGAAGACATCAAGCAGTCTGACGCCGTGAGCCGCGCCGAAGACCTGGCCGCACGCTATCTGAGCTACCAGCCCCGGTCTGTGTTTGAGGTCGAATCCTACCTGTTGAAAAAGGGCTTGGAGCCTGAGGCAGCCAATGCGGCTGTCAGCCAGCTGGCAAATCTTGGCTACCTCGACGACGAAAAATACGCCAGCTTAGTAGTCCAAGACAGCATCCACGTCGGCAACAACGGCCCGGCAAAGCTGCGGCTGAAGCTAAAGCAAAAAGGCGTGCCGGATGAAGCCATCGAAGCGGCGCTTGCTGAAACCAAAGATGATGATTGGTCCGACATGGCCAGCCGCATCCTGCGCCCCTTGGCCAGCCAAAAGGGCCGCATCTCCCAGCGCCAGCTGGAAAACAAGGCCCGCCAGCGCCTGTACAGCCACGGCTTCAGCGGCGACTTGGCGGCTGAGCTATTAGCTGAAACTGACCTGAGCCAGGACGAAGACTTGCAAGAATCCGCCTTGGCCAAGCAGGGCGAGCGCGCCTGGCGGCGTTACAGCCGTTATGACCCGCGCGAACGCAGGCAGAAGGTGCGGGCGGCTTTGTTTCGCCAGGGCTTTGCCAGCGGGGAAATCAGTTCTTTTTTAGACAAAATGGAAAGTGAAGAGGAAGATTAGCATGCCAGAAAAAGATATCAAAGCAATCCGGTTTTTAGGCCGCGTCGTCAACGACCACATGATCGACCCGAACCGGTCATTTATGTCGACGATTGAAAAAGACGAAAAAGACCCCAAGTTCCAGCAATTTTTAAAAGACGGCGACTACGGACAGCGGGCCGACCTGACCGCCTTTGGTCCCGAAGACTTTACCTACTGGTACGGCGTCGCAGTACCGGCCTGGCAGCCGATCCCGAAGGGCATGATGCGCTACGACCTGCCGGCCGCCAAGGTCTTCGAACTGGAGATGGACGCAGACCTGACCTACTTCCAGCTGCCTTTGAACTACACGATCCCGGACTTTTTGGCCAAGGCTAAGAAGGCCGGCGCCAAGTTCCCAGACAACCTGGGCTATTCCGAAACGCCTTTTGTCTTGCGCAAGCTCGATTTGAAGACAAAAAAAATGACCTGCATCTTATATCTGCAGGCCAGTGACGTCAAAGACTAGTTGCGGTCAACCGACAGGTTGTCGTACTCGATGAAGGCGCCGATGCAAGTCGACACAAACATCACGAGCAGGACCCAGCCGGTCGACGTACCGATGATGGCGTCTTTGGAAACGAAGACGCGGACCAGGTAGGTCGAAATCAGGCAGAGGATAAAGTCAAAAATGGCATTGGCCAGCTGCAGCCAAGGCCGGCGCCTGATGCTGAAAAAGCGCAGGAGCTGTTTTAAAAAGTCGTTATCCGAGTGAATGGCCAGCAGGTCGACGGGCCGCTGGACCGTGCCTTTGATGGCAAACATGATGCAGCTGCCGACCAAGGCGCCGACCAGACTGCGCCAGACGCTGGTGGCGTGCAGCACCAGGGCATTATAGCCGATGCCGATGATGGTCAGGCTGCAGAGATAAGGAATCAGCAGCAAGAAAATAAAGACTAAGATCAAGTGATTCTTTTTCATTTTTCCTCCCGTTTCTTATCCCTCATTTTAGCACAAGGCCATGGTATACTTTTTTAGTTGAAGAAGTTTTTTAAACAAGGAGCAATGATGGTTTCAGAGCCTGGGGCGGGGCACCTTTTTTCCCGCCTGAAAAACGCATTTAAGCCGACCGAGAAAAAGGTCGACGCCAGCACGCATTTGAAAAAAGAGCTGGCCGGTCTTTACCAGAAAAAGCAGTTGAGCCAGCAGGAATACCTGATGCTGGACAGCCTGGTCGATTTCCAGGATAAGACCGCCCACGAGGTCATGGTGCCTCGAATCGACGCCTTCATGGTGGACGAGACGGTGCCGTTCCAAGACAACTTGGACGAGATCTTGCGCCAGCCTTATTCGCGCGTGCCGGTCTACCGCCAAGACAAAGACAAGATTGTCGGCGTCATCCACATCCGGACCGTGCTGCGCAAGGCCCGCAGCTTGGGCTTTGACAAGCTCGACTACAAGGAGGTCATGTACGACCCCTTGTTTGCGCCTGAAACGATCTCGCTGGGCGAATTGCTGATCGAGATGCAGCGCACCCAGCGCCAGCTCGCCATTTTGCTGGACGAATACGGCGGGGTCGTGGGCTTAGCCACCATCGAAGACCTGATCGAAGAGATCGTAGGCGACATCGACGACGAGGTCGACCACGCCCACCCGCTGTTCACTAAACTGGAAAACGGCGACTTCATGCTGGACGGCCGCATGCCGCTTGACGACTTCAACGACGAATTCAAGCAGGACTTGTCTGCGCCCGACGTGGACACCGTCGCCGGCTACGTCATCACCAAGCTGGGGATGATCCCGGCCAAGGGTGAAAAGCTGGCCGTCGACGTGCCGGGCGGGGTGCTCGTGACCGAGCGGATGCGCGGCTCGCGCCTGCTTTCCGTGCGCTACAGCGTTTTAAACAAAGAAAAAGAAGAGACAGGGGACTTAGATAAGCAATGACAGAGAATTTAGGAGATGCTGTTAAAAAACGGCGGACGTTTGCGATTATTTCGCACCCTGACGCCGGTAAAACGACGATCACCGAGCAGCTGCTGCTGTTTGGCGGGATTATCCGGTCAGCAGGGACCGTTAAGGCGAGAAAGACCGGCAAGTACGCCACAAGTGACTGGATGGCCATCGAAAAAAAGCGTGGGATCTCGGTTACTTCCTCCGTCATGCAGTTTGAATACCAGGGCAAGCGCGTCAACATCTTGGACACGCCGGGCCACCAGGATTTCTCCGAAGACACCTACCGGACCCTGATGGCGGTCGACTCGGCCGTGATGGTCATCGACTCCGCCCGCGGGATCGAGCCGCAGACGATCAAGCTGTTTAAGGTCGTCAAAAAACGCGGTATCCCGATTTTTACCTTCATGAACAAGCAAGACCGCGAAGGCCGCGAACCGCTCGACCTGATCGCCGAGCTCGAGGACGTGCTGGGCATCGACGGCGTCGCCATGAACTACCCGATCGGCATGGGCAAGACCCTGCGCGGGCTCTACGACATCGCCAACAACCGCGTCGAGCTCTACCACAAGCAGGGCGCTGACCGCTTCGTCGACTTGGACAAAGAAGGGCACCTGCCGGACAGCGAACCATTAAGCAAAGACCCGCTTTACGAAAAGGCCTTGGGCGATATCGACCTGATCAAGGAAGCCGGCAACAAGTTCGACTTAGACAAGGTTCTGGCCGGCGAACAGACCCCGGTCTTCTTCGGGTCAGCCTTGACCAACTTCGGCGTCGAGACCTTCTTGGAAAGCTTTGTCAACATGGCCCCGACTCCGGAAAGCCACACCGTCAACGGCGACGAAGAGCTGGCACCGGATGACCCGGAATTTTCCGGCTTTGTCTTTAAGATCCAGGCCAACATGAACCCGCACCACCGCGACCGGATTGCCTTTATCCGCGTGGGCAGCGGCGAGTTCAACAAGGGGCTCGACGTCCACTTGGCCAGAACCGGCCAGGTGGTCCGCTTAAACAACGCCACCGAGTTTATGTCGTCGAAAAGAGTCCAGGTCGACCACGCCGTGGCCGGCGACATCGTGGGCCTGTACGACACGGGCAACTTCCAGATCGGCGACAGCATCTACGCGGGCAAGCGCAAGATCGTCTACCCGTCGCTGCCGCAGTTTACGCCTGAGCTTTTCATGCAGGTTTCGGCCAAAAACGTCATGAAGCAAAAGTCCTTCCACAAGGGGATGACCCAGCTGGTCCAAGAAGGGGCCGTGCAGCTCTACCGCAACTACCAGACCGGCGACTACATCTTAGGTGCGGTCGGCCAGCTGCAGTTTGAAGTCTTCGCCTTCAGAATGAAGAACGAATACAACTCCGAAGTCGAGATGACGTCCTTAGGCGCCCGCGTGGCCCGCTGGATCGATCCCGACCAGCTCGACCCGAAGATGTCGAACTCGCGGAATCTGTTAGTGAAAGACCGCGACGACCAGCCGCTGTTCTTGTTTGAGAACGCCTTTGCCGAGCGCTGGTTTGCCCAAAAGTACCCGGATGTCAAGCTGACTTCCCGCTTATAATTAAAAATTAATTAATACCGCCTGCAAAAGGTGTTATAATTAGCTTGTTAAATCACAAACTAATCATTTTTTGCCAAAGGCGGTATTTTTATGTTTAAAAAAGTTCTCGTCGCCAACCGCGGCGAAGTTGCAACGCGAATCATTCGCGCTTGTCATGAATTAGGAATCAAGGCGGTTGCTGTCTATCCTAAAGAGGACGAGTACAGTGCACACCGCTTTGCAGCTGATGAAGCTTACTTGATCGGCGCTGGTGAAAAGCCAACCGATGCCTACCTGGACATCAGCGAAATCATCAGAGTTGCCAAGATGTCTGGTTGTGAAGCAATTCACCCAGGCTATGGCTTCCTGTCCGAAAACGCAAGTCTTGCACAAGCTTGTGTTGACAACGACTTGAAGTTCATCGGCCCGAAGGTCGAACACCTGAAGATTTTCGGCGACAAGCTGCTTGCTAAGCAGGCTGCGCAAAAAGCCGGCGTGCAGACGATCCCTGGGACCGACGAGCCGGTCACCGACATCGCCGAAGTCCGCAAGTTTGCCCAAAAGTACGGCTACCCGATCATGATCAAGGCAGCGATGGGCGGCGGCGGCCGCGGGATCAGAACCATCCGTTCCGACGCGCAGCTGGACGACGAGTTTGAACAGGCGAAAGACGAAGCCGAAAAAGCCTTCGGCTCCGGTGAGATGTTTGTGGAAAAGGCCGTTGAACACGCCAAGCACATCGAGGTTCAGGTCATTGCCGACGAACACGGCAACGTCATGCACCTGTTTGAGCGTGACTGCTCCGTGCAGCGCCGCCACCAGAAGGTCATCGAATTTGCCCCAAGTGTGGCCCTGTCCTTAGAACGTAAAAAGCAAGTCTGCGGCATGGCCGTCAAGCTGATGCAGAGCGTCGGCTACCAAAACGCTGCCACCGTCGAGTTCTTGGCGACGAAAGACAACTTCTACTTCATCGAAGTCAACCCGCGTCTGCAGGTGGAACACACCATCACCGAAATGATCAGCGGCATTGACATCGTCAAGACCCAGATCAGAATTGCGGCCGGCGAACGCCTGCACGAAGACATCCACATTCCAAAGCAGGAAGACTTGCAGCCGCGCGGCTATGCCATCCAGTGCCGGGTCACTACCGAAGATCCGGAACACGGCTTTATGCCTGACACCAGCCAAGTAACTTACTACCAATCCCCAGGCGGCAACGGTGTGCGGCTTGACGGCAACGTTTACGCTGGCTACATCGTCACCCCGTACTTTGACTCGCTGCTGGTTAAGTGCTGTGTCCAAGCCGACACCTTTGACCACGCCAACATCAAGATGCAGCGTGCCTTAAACGAGTTCGACATCCGCGGCGTGAAGACCAACATCGCCTTCATGTTAAACGTGTTGCGCCACCCGACCTTTGCTTCAGGCGAGGCCTTGACCACCTTTATCGACACGACCCCAGACCTGTTTAAGTTTGCCAAAAAGCCGGACGAGCCAAAGCAGCTGATCAACTTCATCAGCAACGTTACTGTGAACGGCTTCGGCGGTGTTAAACGCCAAGACAGCTTAAGCAAGCCGAAACTTGTTTTCCCAGACGAAACAAAGATTGAAAAACAAGCGCCGAAAAAGACCATCAAGGACATTTTGGTCGCTGACGGTGCCGACGCTGCCATCAAGGCCGTGCTGGCCGACAAGCACCTGCTGTTAACCGACACCACGATGCGTGACGCCCACCAGAGTCTGTTTGCCACCAGAATGCGGACCCACGACATGATCCCGGCCATGAAGGTCTACGACAAAGCCATGCCGAACCTGTTCTCAGTTGAAAGCTGGGGCGGCGCAACCTTCGACGTCTGCTACCGCTTCTTAGGCGAAGACCCATGGCAGCGGCTGGAGATTTTGAACAAGTACATGCCGCACACCATGCAGCAGATGCTGCTGCGTGCTTCTAACGCTGTCGGCTACCAAAACTACCCAGACAACGTCTTGAAGCGCTTCATCAAGCACTGTGCCGAACGCGGCGTCGACGTCTTCAGAATCTTCGACTCCTTGAACTGGATCGAACAGCTGCAGCGGCCGATTGAATACGCCCGCGAAACCGGCAAGATTGCCGAAGGTGCGATGTGCTACACCGGCGACATCACTGCGCCTGACGAACACAAGTACACCCTGGACTACTACGTCGACTTAGCCGGCAAGCTGGTCGACGCCGGGGCCCAGATCCTGGCCATCAAGGACATGGCTGGTCTGCTGAAGCCAAAGGCCGCCTACGAACTGATCGGCGAACTGAAGGCTAAGTTCGGCGTACCTGTTCACCTGCACATGCACGACACGACCGGCAACGGCATTGCCACCTACATGTCAGCAGCTAGAGCCGGCGTCGACATCGTCGACGTTGCCATGAGCTCCATGGCCGGCACCACTAGTCAGCCAAGTCTGCAGACGCTCTACCACGCCCTGGAAGGCGAAGAACGCCAGCCGGAGATGAGCATCAACAACGCCAACATGCTGAACAAGTACTGGTCAGGCGTGCGTCCTTTGTACAAGGACTTCTCAAACGGCGTCGACTCGCCAAAGCCGGAGCTGTACCAAACCGCGATGCCTGGCGGCCAGTACTCCAACTTGAAGCAGCAGGCAGCTTCCATTGGTATTGAAGACTTCTCACAAATGGAAGCCGAATACTCAACCGTTAACAAGCTGCTGGGCAACATCATCAAGGTTACCCCAAGCTCCAAGGTGGTCGGCGACATGGCGATCTTCATGATCCAAAACCACTTGACTCCAGAAAACATTTTGGAAAAGGGCAAGCACATCGACTTCCCGCAGTCCGTTGTGAACTTCTTTGCCGGCGACTTAGGCCAGCCTTACGGCGGGTTCCCAAAGGACCTGCAAAAAGTTGTCCTGAAGGACCGCAAGCCGATCACGGTGCGGCCGGGTTCACTGGCTAAGCCGGTTGACTTCGACGCCTTGAAGAAGGAACTGGCAGCTAAGATGGGCTCGCAGCCGTCGGAAGACGACCTGATGGGCTACGTCATGTACCCGAAGGTCTTCCTGCAATACGTTGAAAACAAGAAGAGCTACGGCCACGTCGGCAAGCTGGACACCGTCACCTTCTACCAAGGCATGCGTCCAGGCGAAACCATCAACGTTCAATTAGGCGTCGGCCGTCAGATCATCATCCACTTGAACTACGTTTCAAAGCCGGACCAGGAAGGCAAGCGTTCACTGTCCTTTGACTTGAACGGCAAGATGTTCTTGAGCAAGATCTTGGACGCAAGCATGAAGAACCGTGTCAAGGCCGTGCCGCAAGCCGATCCAAACGACCCGACCCAGATCGGGATGCCGCTGAACGGCGACATCGTCAAGGTTGCCGTCAAGGTTGGCGACAGCGTCAAGACCGGCGACCTGCTGATCACCACCGAAGCCATGAAGATGGAGACCAACGTCAAGGCGCCGTTCAACGCCACGGTCGAAAAGATCTACGCAAGCGTCGGCGACACCTTGAAGAGCCACGACTTGCTGATGGTCTTGAAGAAGAACTAGTTAGGCAAAAAAAGAAAGCAGGCCAAAGACCTGCTTTTTTTATTTAAGAAATCAGGAGATAGAAGATGCAGACATTTTTTCCCAAGCTGAAGGCAAAAAAGGTAGCGGTCGAAACGGTCCCGGAGATCAGCTCGACTAACGACGTGCTGGCCGGCCGCATTGGCCAAAGCAGCCAGATCCAGCTGCTGGCGGCCGACCGGCAGACGGCAGGGCACGGCAAGTTCGACCGGGAGTTTTATTCGCCAAGCGACGGCGCCTACTTTTCCTTGGGCTGGCCGCTGGCCTTGCTGCCGGAAGGCTGGACGCCGCAGCGGCTGACTTTGACGGCGGCGGTGGCTGCGCGCGAGGTCTGCGACGAATTCAGCGGCCGCGACCTGACGGTCAAGTGGGTCAACGACCTCTACATCGGCGATCGCAAGTTAGCCGGCATCTTGGCCGAAACAGCTTTAGATGACAAAAACCAGCTGGCCGGCGTAGTCGTCGGCATCGGCATCAACTTGGCAGCGCCTGCCAAGTGGCCGCGCGAACTAAAGCAGCGCGCCGGCGCCTTGTTTGCAGAGCCGGTGTCTAAGCAGGTCCGCTTGCAGCTGATCGACGACTTGTGCAGCCGCTACCTCGACTTGCTGAGCAAGCCTTGGTCCGAAATCATTGCCGCCTACCGGGAAAAACAGTACCTGGCCGGCCGCGAGATCGTCGTCGACGACGGGCACAAAAAAACAGCCGGCCTCTTCGCCGGCATTGACGAAGAAGGGCGGCTGGTCTTGCAGAATGCAGACGGCAAGCAAAGCTTTGCGGCGGGGACCGTTAGGCTCGCCCGCTGATCTTGACTTGCTGGCGGCCCGGCTGCATCTCAATCGTGACCGGAGTGTGCTGGTCAAAGAGCTTGCCTAGCACGATGTCGATTTCCTCTGAGCGGATGCGGTGTTCTTCATCGGACATTTCCGCGACGCCTTGCCCGTCTTTTTTAGTGAAGACAACCCGGGTGGCGCCTAAGACGTAGACTGTTTTGCCGTTTTCTGATTCAACTTCAACTAAGTAATTCATTATTTCCTCGCTTTTGTGTTTTTGTCTTAATTATAAAACAAAAAGGGCGGTCAGCAATCTGACCGTCCTTTTGCTTGTTAAAAATTACTTGTTGTCTGCCTTGGCAGTTGCATCGGCTGCCGTGATGGCAATTTCGCCGTTTTCCAGGCTGGCAGTCAGGTTCTTGCCGTCTGGGTGGTCCAATTCGTAATCGGCAACTCTGTCTTCGATTTCTTCTTGGATCGTTCTGCGCAATGGCCGTGCGCCGAGCTCTGGGCTGTAGCCGTCGTCGACCAGCTTTTCTTTGGCCGGTTCGGTAACGGTGATCTTGATGCCGCGGTCGGCAACCATGGCGTTGGTCTTAGCCAGCATCAAGTTGACGATCTTGAGCAGGTCTTTCTTGCTCAGCGGCTTGAATTCGATGATGTCGTCCAGCCGGTTCAGGAATTCAGGCTTGAAGTATTCGCTCAAGCTGTTTCTGAAGGTGCTGTTGTCGTCAGCGTTTTCAGCGGTGAAACCGACGTTGACGGACTTGACTGACTGGCCGGCGTTAGAGGTCATGATGATGATCGTGTCCTTGAAGGAAACGGTCCGGCCTTGCGAGTCGGTCAGACGGCCGTCGTCCAAGATCTGCAGCAGGATGTTCAAAACATCCGGGTGGGCTTTTTCAATTTCGTCAAACAGGATCAGGCTGTATGGGTTGTGGCGAACTTGTTCGGTCAGCTGGCCGGCTTCTTCGTAGCCTACGTAACCAGGAGCAGAACCGATCAGCTTAGAAACTGAGTACTGTTCCATGTATTCGGACATGTCGAGCCGGATCATGGCGTTTTCTGAACCGAACATCTGCTTAGCCAATTGCTTGGCCAGCTCGGTCTTGCCGACACCGGTTGGGCCGACGAACAGGAAGGAGCCGATTGGCCGGCCGCTCTTGTTGAAGCCGACGCGGTTTCTTCTGATGGCGCGGGCTACTTTTTCGACAGCCTGGTCTTGGCCGATGACTTGCTTCTTCAAGTCGCTTGCCAAGTCACGCAGCTGGCTCTTTTCCTGCTTTTGCAGGTCGCCGACAGGGATGCCGGTCTTTTCTTCGACGATCTTGTTCATGATCGTGTCGGTGATGACTGGCGTCTTGTCCGGGTCAACTTTTTGATCCTTCATCTTGTCGTATTTTTCGATTTGGTCGCGGTAGTAGGCAGCCTTTTCGTAGTCCTCATTCTTCAATGAGTCCTGCTTCAGCTTTTCGGCCGTGTCGATCCGCTCTTTGATCTTGTCCTTGTCGACGTAAGGAATGGTCAAGTTCATTCTGGAGCCGGCTTCGTCGAGCAGGTCGATGGCCTTGTCAGGCAAAAAGCGGTCTTGGATGTAACGAGCTGACAGCTTAGCGGCTGCGTTGATCGCCTCGTCGGTGTAACGGACGTGGTGGTAGTCTTCGTAGCGGCCCTTGATGCCTTGCAGGATCTTGATCGTCTCGTCGACTGATGGTTCCTTGACTTCAACTGGCTGGAACCGTCTAGCCAAAGCGGAGTCTTTTTCAATTTCCCGGTATTCCTTGATCGTGGTTGCACCGATCAGTTGCAGGTCGCCGCGGGCCAGGGCCGGCTTGATGATGTTGCCGGCGTCCATGCCGCCTTCGGCGTTGCCGGCGCCGACGATCTGGTGGATTTCATCGATGAAGAGGATGATCTCCGGGTGGTTTTGCAGTTCCTTGATTAATTGCTGCATGCGCTTTTCAAATTGGCCTCTGATGCCGGTGCCTTGGACCATGGAAACCATGTTCAAGGAAATGATGCGCTTGTCTTGCAGCTTGGCTGGGACGGAGCCGTCGACAATTTCCTGGGCTAAGCCTTCGACGACGGCAGTCTTGCCGACACCGGCTTCACCGATCAGGACTGGGTTGTTCTTGGTTCTGCGGTTTAAGATTTCGATCACGCGGGCAATTTCGCTGTCGCGGCCGATGACCGGGTCGATTTTGCCTTTTTTAGCTAAAGCAGTTAAATCGGTCCCGTATTGGCTTAAAATGGAATTGCCGTTGCCGCCATTGCCGCCGGCCATTTGCTGGCGCATGGCTTGGTCGTCTGGGTTGCCCGGATTTTGCGGGTTTTGGCCGCCACCGAGTCTGAAGAAGTCATCTAAGTTAAAGAATTCGTCGTTATTCATATTGCTTTGGCCTTGTTCTTGTCTTAATTGTTGATAGCATTGTTGACATAAATTAATTTCGCGGCTTTCGCCATTCAACTTCGCAAAAAGGTGGATGGTAGCCGGTCTTTCATGACAGTTTTCACAAATTTGCATTTCGGTGCCGCCTTTCTCATTTAGGTTAGTTTTATTGTATTATTAGCACTCTCATGAGTCAAGTGCTAAGACTTGGAGGAATTTATCTTGGCAGATTACGAAAAAATCCTGCAGCAGCTCATCAGTGGGGAATTAAAAGAGTATCAAATAGAAGCAAAAGACGCTTTCGGCTTCCAGGAGGCCCTGCGCAACTTCGGCAAGCGCCAGGAAATTTCCGGCGTCGCTCAGCGCGGCGGCAGCATCATTTATCGCCACAAACAGGATAAGGACAGATAAGGAAAGCGCTTTATTGTCATTATTAATAAAAAATGATATTCTTACTCTATATCAGGGTCTCAGCTCGGGATATTTGTTGGAAAAGGAGTTTTAGATATGCAAACACGCGATTTTCACATTGTTGCTGCTACAGGGATTCACGCACGGCCAGCAACTCTGCTCGTTCAGACTGCCTCAAAGTTTAATTCTGACATCAGCCTGGAATGCAAGGGCAAGTCAGTGAACTTGAAGTCCATCATGGGTGTGATGTCCTTGGGTGTAGGCCAAGGGTCCGACGTCACCATCACCGCTGACGGCGAAGACGAAGAAGAAGCAATCTCAGCAATCAGCGACTCAATGAAGAAGGAAGGCCTGGCCTAAAAATGGCTCAGGTTTTGCATGGAATAGCTGCGAGCACGGGTATCACCGCTGCTCCAGCTTTTCTTTTTATCCAGCCAGATTTATCTTTCGAAGAAAAAAAGATCGTCGATGTTGACCTAGAACAAGACCGTTTTGAAAAGGCGGTGAGCGCCGCCGCCAACGAAATCGAGCAGATCAAAAAAGCGGCCAGCCAGACCATGGGGGAGGAGACTGCCCAGGTTTTTGACGCCCACATGCTGATCTTGCAGGACCCAGAATTTACCGGCGCGATCCAGGAAATTATCGCTGACGAGCATATCTGCAGCGAGGCGGCCTTAAAGCGCGTCGAAGACAAATTCATCACGATCTTAAGCAGCATGACCGACAACGAGTACATGCAGGGCCGGGCCACCGACGTCTACGACGTTTCCCGCCGCCTGCTGGCCCACCTGTTAGGCAAAAAGCTGCCCGACCCGGCCCTGATCGACCACGAGGTGATCATCGTCGCTTCCGACCTGACGCCCAGCGACACGGCCCAGTTCAACAAGGCCTACGTCAAGGGCATCGTCACGGACTTAGGCAGCCAGACCTCGCACTCGGCCATCATGGCCCAGTCTTTGGAGATCCCGGCCGTCGTCGGCATGCGCAATGTCACCAGCCAGGTCAAGACCGGCACCAAGCTGATCGTCGACGGATACAAGGGCCTGGTCTCGGTCAACCCCAGCGAAGCCGACCTGTCCGTCTACGCGCAGAAAAAGCGCGACGAAGAACGCGCCCGCAAGCAGGCTGCCAAGCTGGCCGCCGAAGGGACCCGGACCAAGGATGGCAACCCGGTTTCAATTGCCGCCAACATCGGCTCCAGCCGCGACCTGCCCGAGGCCGTGGCCAAGGGTGCCGAAGGCATCGGCCTGTACCGCACCGAATTTTTATACATGAACCAGTCCAACTTCCCGACTGAGTCCCAGCAGCTGGATGCTTATAAGGAAGCTTTGGAAAAAATGCCGGACCGGCTCGTCGTCATCAGAACCTTAGACATCGGCGGCGACAAGCGCCTGTCTTACTGGGACCTGCCGCGCGAGCAGAACCCGTTTTTGGGCTTGCGGGCCATCCGCCTGTCTTTTGTCGAACAAAAGATCTTCCGGATGCAGCTGCGGGCCCTGCTGCGGGCTTCTGCCTTCGGCCGGCTGGGCATCATGTTCCCGATGATTGCCACTTTGGATGAATTAGACCGGGCCCTGAAGATCCTGCACGAAGAGCAGGACCGGCTGGAGCGCGAAGGCGTCAAGATCGGCGACTACAAGGTCGGCATGATGATCGAGGTGCCGGCCGCTGCGCTGCAGGCCGACCAGTTCGCCAGCAAGGTCGACTTCTTCTCCATCGGCACCAACGACTTGATCCAGTACACGATGGCGGCCGACCGCGGCAACCAGTCCGTGGCCTATTTGTACCAGCCGTCCAGCCCGGCGGTCTTAAGCCTCATTAAAAACACCATTGAGGCGGCCCACAACCACCACATCCCGTGCGGGATGTGCGGCGCTGCCGCAGGGACGGTTACGATGATCCCTTACCTGCTGGGGCTGGGGCTCGACGTCTTTTCGATGAACCCGGGCCAGATCTTAGAGGCGCGGGCCTTGATCAAGAAGATCTCGCTGCTGGAGGCCACGGCCTTGACCGCAGACGCGCTGCAGGCCAGAAGCGGCCAGGAGAACGTCAAACGCGCCGAAGAATTCATCAGGGATTTAGAGTCTTAAGATTTTTTTGCCTTTTCTTCATATTTTCTTCTTTTTTGCTTGTTAACTTATAGACAAGCTTAATTGAGGGGCTGAATTAAAAATAAATAAAAATAGTACTTACTAAAAGTGAGTAATGTGCTATAATTAATTTAGCTTCAAAAGCGGCAGACTAATTCTGCCTGCTGAACCAAGAAGGAGGCACTTTTTATGGTTGTAACCTTATACACATCACCGAGCTGCACTTCATGCCGGAAAGCAAAGGCATGGCTGAACCAGCACGATATCGCCTATAAAGAGAGAAACATCTTTGCCAACCCTCTGAATAAAGAAGAAATTATGCAGGTTTTACGGTTGACTGAAAACGGCACGGAAGACATCATCTCCACCCGTTCCCAAGCTTTCAAAAAGCTGCACATCAACCTGGACAACCTGTCCCTAGACCAATTAGTCAGATTGATTCGGAAAAACCCAGGCCTGCTGCGCCGCCCAATCATCTTAGATGACCGCCGCCTGCAAGTCGGGTACAATGAAGATGAGATCAGACGCTTTTTACCAAGAAAGGTAAGACGTATGGAACTGCAGCAAGCCCAGGCAATGGCTGCTGCCGAATAATTAAGATGATTGAAAAAAAGACGCCGGTGTACTGACAGCCAGCGTCTTTTATTTTGAAGAGCAAATAAGCTACAATATTATGTACAAGGCAGGCGAAAAAGATGTTAAAAGTAGATCGAATTAACGAGAATACTCTGCGGGTGCGCATGGACGCAGCCGAACTCAAAAAAAGAGGCATGGACAAGCTGGACCTGTTGGGCCATAAGCAGGATATTCAAAAGTTCTTCTATTCGATCCTAGAAGAAGTCGACACCGACCACGTCTTCGAAGACGCCGGTCCCGTGTCGTTCCAGGTCATGCCCAGCAACGACGGGCTCGAGCTGCTCATCTCCAAAGTCGGGGAAAAAGGCGCCAGCTCGCTGGACAACTTCCTGCAGCAAGAAGGCTCCGGGCAAAGCGGCTTAGGCGACTTGTTCCAGCACCTGGCTGGGCAGGGCCAAGACAAGCAAGACCAGTTCGGCGACGAACAGCAGCGGGTCTTCTCCTTTGCCAGCTTTGACGCTGTGCTGGGCTTGGCCGACAGCCTGCGGGCCCATGGCTTAGCTAGCAGCTTATACGTCTTTGACGGCCGCTACTACTTAGACCTGGCCTTTTTAGACGAAAACTACATTGAACTGCGGCCAAAAGACGCCTGGCTGATCGCCGGCGAGTTTGGCGAAGCCGTGCAAAAAGATGACTTTGAAGAAGTTAAGCGGTCGGGCCGCTGCCTGATGGCCAACGACGCTTTAGCCAACCTGCGCTACTACTTTGAATTAGCTAAGGATTAAAGACAGAATAAATACAGCAAATAAAAAAGCCGAGCATGAGCTCGGCTTTTTTTTGCGTATTTAGGGGCAGGAGGTCCAAAAAATGTATGCAGCACTATTAAACGGCCGCTTGGTCTTGGCCAGGACTGCCCGGGCCGACCAAGGCAAATTTCGCTGTCCGCGCTGTCAAAAACAAGTCGTCTTGGTGGCCAGCCAGCAGCGCAGTCCTTTTTTCAAACACATCTGCCTCTATACCGGCCAGGGCGAAGAACAAGAGCATTTTATGAGCAAGTGCCTGTTAAAAAGCGCGCTGACGGCGGCGGGGCTGCCGGCCCAGCTCGAAGTCCCGCTGGCCGGCGGGCGGATCAGGGCCGACGTCTTAGCCAGCCCCAAGCTGGCCTTTGAGGTCCAGTGCGCGCCGCTTTCTAAAGAGGAATTTGCCTACCGCCACGCTTGCTACGCCGAAATCGGCGTGCTCGACGTCTGGGTGGTCGGCAGCCGGCACTATCTGACTAAGCAGCTCAAAGACAGCCAGCTTATTTTTTTGCGCGAAAATGCGGCCTGGGGCTGCTACCTGCTGGAGGTGCGCCCCGACAGCCACCAGCTGAGTTTAAAGTACAACATCTGGCAGCAGCCGTGGAGCAACCGGCTTTTTTACCAGCAGCGCCTGTTCAGCTTTGACGAACTGGGCCTGGGCAAGCTCTGGACGTTTAAGCCCCAACTGGTGCGGCCCAGGGTCAATGCCGCCAAGCAGCGCGCGTACTTGGCCCAGCAAATGCGGCGCAAAACAAAACTGGGCCGGCAGGCGGCCCAGTTGTTGTATGAAAATAAGCTGGAGTTGGATTCTATTTCAGAGCAGGCCTTTTGCCAGTGGCGCAAGCCCGGCTGCGAGCCGCCCTGGTCTGAGCTTACAGCAGGCGGATGCCCGAGATCTGGTTGACTAGGGCCCGTTGTAAGCTGTCCTTGTCAAAGGCGCCTTCGATCAGAACGCCCGCCGCGCTGCTTTCTTCGTCGAAGATGACGGCAGTCGGCGTTCTCTGAATCTGGTAGCGGTCGGCGATGTCTTGGTCGTTGTTGATGGACTCTTGCAAGGCCGCGTCGTGGCTGAAGGCCGAGATTTTTTCAAAGTCTAAGCCCAGGTCGTCTGCGACTTCAGCTGCCAGTTTGGTCGAATAGGGCAGGCACAGGCTGTTGACCTGTTTTTGCAAGTCGTAGATAAAGCAGCGGGCTTTTTTGTTGCCGGCAGTTTGCTTAATAGCGTGGAACAGCCGCAGGGCCTCGTAGGCATTTTCGCTGCTCTTGCGAAAAGCGGTGAAGTTGCAAGTCGGCAGGCCCTTGCGCCGCATGTCGTCGGCCACGGTGGTCGGGCTGACGATCGGGATAAAGGTGACGCAGATGCGCGCGCCGCGGTCGGCAAAAAACTCGCGCAGGACCTGTTCGTTGCGGTAGCAGGCAATACCTAATGGATTTACAAAAAGAAAGATCTCGTACATAAAAAGCGCTCCTAATGCGGCAAACGGTGCTGCCAGGCGCGGTCAGTCTTGTTCTGGTTGCTGGTCGCCCGGCTGGGGGTGAAGTCGTATTTGTCTTGTAAAAAAGCACTGGCTTGGCTGATCGCCGCCGGCGAAACGTTCTCAATTTCCAGCTCAAAATCGCGATAGCCGTCGGGGTAGCTGGTCTCATCCAGTGTCAGCTCGCAATCCTGCGGCCCGTTCAGCAGGCTGCGGCGGGTCTTGCTCCAGCTGACTTGGACCAAATCCAGGTCAGGGAAGTGTTCAGCTAGGTAGCGTCCTACTTGGCCGCCAAAGACCGGCCGTTTTTGGGCCAGCAGGTCTTGGGCCTGCTGGCTGGTCAGCGGGTCGGTGATTTCGAGCACCTCGTGGTAGCTGTCTTGCACCTTGTCCGGGTCGGGCACCTTCAAGGTCTGCTCGGCGCGGTCTTGCAACACGCGGATGCGCAGCCCGCACATGTGCTCGTGGAGGCTGCGGCTTGCTGAGTCAAAATAATAGTTTTCCTGCGTAAAAACAGCTTTCCCCGGGAAATCATGCAAGATGGCGGTAAAGGCTGCTGGCGACAAGAGATATTTTGCTTCGATTTCGCGCTGTTTGCTCATGATTTTTTCCTTTCTAAATGCAAGTTTATTATAATTTATTTGTTAACTATTGTGTGTTTTTAGAACTGATGAAGATATGAAAGCAATTTTTCCCGGCAGTTTCGACCCGATCACCAATGGCCACTTAGACGTATTAGAGCAGGCCAGTGCAATTTTTGATGAGGTGGTCGTCGTCATTGCCACGAATACTAACAAAAAGAGCTTATTTTCCGCAGCTGAGAAAAAAAGGCTGGCGGAAGAGGCCACGGCCCACTTGCCCAAAGTCAAAGTGGTGCTGGCGCCCAACAGCCTGACCGTGCAGGTAGCCAAAAAGCTGGGGGCCCAGGCAATCGTGCGCGGCCTGCGCAATAGCCAGGACATGGTCTACGAACAGGACATGGCCTTTATCAACCACGAAATGGCGCCGAACTTGGAGACCGTCTTTTTCATGACGACGGCGCGCTACGCCCACCTGTCTTCGACGATGGTGCGCGAAAGTGCCCAGCTGGGCGGGGATGTGTCCAGTCTCGTGCCCGAATGCGTTCAAAAGGCCTTGCATGCGAAATTTTCTGCTAAACTAGGGGACAGGAAGTGAGTAACATGCGTGATTGGGAACAATTTTTACTGCCCTATGGACAGGCAGTTGATGAGTTAAAAGTGAAATTCCGGGCCCTGCGCCACGACTTTTTGACCCACAACGAGCACTCGCCGATCGAGTTTGTGACCGGCCGGGTGAAGAGCGTCGACTCGATTAAGGAAAAAATGAAGCGGCGCGTCATCAGCGAGGATGTGCTGGAAACCGACATGCAGGACATTGCCGGTTTGCGGATCATGTGCCAGTTTGTGGACGACATCTACACCGTGGTGGACTTGATCCACAAGCGCTCCGACATGGAGGTCTTGGAAGAGCGCGACTATGTGCAAAACGCCAAGCCGTCAGGCTACCGGTCCTACCACATGGTCATTGAGTATACCGTGTTTATGCCGGCGGGCGCCAAGAAATTGCTTGCCGAAATCCAGATCCGGACCCTGGCCATGAACTTCTGGGCCACGGTCGAACACTCCTTGAACTACAAGTACAAGGGCGTGTACCCGGAAGACGTGTCGCGGCGGCTGAAGTCAACCGCGGAGACCGCCTATCGTTTAGACGAAGAAATGTCGGCCATCAAGGATGAGGTCCAAGAAGCACAGCGCATTTTTTCAAATAATAAGGGGAGCCGGCCATGAAAGTCGCTTTAGTCTACAACAATAGTCCGAAGACTTTAAAAACGGTCGAACGCTTGCAAAACCTGCTGGTGCAAAGACAGATTGTGATGGACCAAGAAAACCCCGACCTGGTGCTGTCCATCGGCGGCGACGGGACCATGCTCTACGCCTTCCACCAATACTTGCGGCAGATCGACCGCGTCAGCTTTTTAGGCATCCACACTGGCCACTTGGGCTTTTACACCGACTGGTGGGACACCGAGCTGCCCGACCTGGTCAACGCCTTGTGCGATAAACAGCCGGTCATGGATGAATTCCCGTTGCTGCAGGTCAAGGTTACGGACGAAGAGCAGACGCAAAAGGTCTTGGCCTTGAACGAGTGCTCCTTGCGCGGGATCGTCAAGACCTTTGCCGCCAAAGTCGAACTTGGCGACCGGGTCTTTGAAAGCTTCCGCGGCGACGGGCTGTGTGTCTCGACGCCGACGGGGTCGACTGCCTACAACAAGTCCTTAGGCGGCGCCGTCATTGACCCGCACCTGCACACCATGCAGCTGGCCGAGATTGCTTCCATCAACAACCGCGTGTTCCGGACCTTGTCTGCGCCGCTGGTCGTTGCGCCTGACGAAACGATCACGATCAAGCCCGACCACCCGTCGGATATTACGATCATCGTCGACGGCCGCAAGGTTAACCACAAGCGCCTGCAGCAAGTCGAATTTAAGATTTCAAAGCACGTGATCCGCTTTGCCCGCTACCGCCGGCTGAACTTCTGGAAGCGGGTCCACGTCGCCTTCATCGGACAAGAATAAATGCACTACTTTAAAGCAATTGTGCGGCCGGGCGATTCTCACCAGCTCGGCCATTTTTTGGCTAAAAAAGGGATCTCGCACCGCACCCTGAAAAACGTGCGTTATAACGGCGGCTGGCTCCTGGTCAACCACAAGCGCCGCCTGGCCAGCTACCGGCTGCACGACGGCGACGAGGTCATCGTCATCATGGGCCGGGAAAAAGACAACAAGTGGCTGCAGCCGGTCAAAGGCCCTTTGGACATTGCGCTGGAGACGCCCGACTACTTGATCATCAACAAGCCTGCTGGGGTGCTCACCACGCCGACGCGTTACGAAGACCACGATTCGCTTGTCAACTACCTGCTGTTTTACCTGCAAAAAAAGAGCAGCGACCGGCCGCACGTGGTGACGCGGCTTGACCGCGACACCAGCGGCTTGGTCTTAGTTGCCAAGTACGGGGCGGCCCACGACCGTTTTGCCCAGCTGGGCCACCAGGTCCTGCAAAAAAAATACCATGCAATCGTGCATGGCAACTTTAAAGACGTTGAGGGCCGCTTCGACGACCCGATCGGCAAGGTCGACAGCTGCGTCAAGCGCGGGGTTGTGGCCGGCGGCCGCAGCGCCCACACCCGCTATAAGGTTTTGGCGCAAAAGCCGGGCGCCAGCCTGGTGGAGGTGCGCCTGCTGACGGGCCGCACCCACCAAATCCGGGTGCACTTTGCCCACAGCGGCCACCCGCTGTTTGGCGACCAGCTCTATGGCGGCAGCGATAACTTTGACCGCCAGGCCTTGAACGCCTTTAGTCTGAGTTTTCCGGATCCTTTTTCCGGCAAAAAAAGACGGATCGAGATTCCCGATCCGCAAGATATGCAAACATTATGGCAGCAGCTTTAAGCCGCTGTCTTTTTCTTTGTCCGCTGCCAGCGCAGCAGGGCGTAGGCGATGATGAAGACGACGAAGACTGCAACGAAGATCAGCATCCGCTTTTTGTTCCACTGCATGATGGCGTCGCCGCCAAAAGCGTACAGCGCAGCCAGCGGGGCCGTGCCGGCGATCATCGGCAGCAGCCGGCGCCAGTGCTGGCCTTTTAACAGGTGAAGGTTGGCGTAGTTGACCGTGACGTTGGGGATGAGCGGCAAGAAGTAGGCAAGCGTCAGGCTGACCCAAGGGTTTTGGCTGCGCTGCTCCAGCCGGTCGACCAGCTTGGAGTTTTTGCCGGAGTGCAGCGGCTTTTTAAAGATAAAGCTCATGCCGAACAGCAAGATGCTGAGGCCCAGCACGTCGGCGCACCAGCTGATGAAAAAGCCCAGCCAGGGGCCGTAGAGCAGGCCGTTGACGATGCAGAGCAGGCCGTTTGACAGACCCGGGATGGCCTCGGCCAAGGTGGCGGCCAAAAACAGGATCAGGGCATCAGCGATGCCGTGGCTGCGCACTTCTTTGACCAAGTCCGCCTCGTTGTTTTTGTTTAAGTGGAGCAGCAGGTCGATTTCGGGCTTGTAGTCGATGTAAAGCTTGTAAATAAGCAAGAACAGCAAGACGACGCCGACCAGCCCCAGTAAGATTTTAGTAATTCTGTCTTTCATTAAAATTCAGCTCCAAATAAAACACAGGTGGGCTTGGCGGCCGGGACCTGTTTTTGCAGCAGGGTTAAGCAGCCGCTGTGCGGGTCGCGCCGGTAAACAGTTGCGCTGCTTGTTTCCTGGTTGGCGGCGATGGCGATGTTTTCGTCATTCCAGGCAAAGTCGCGCGGGAAAGCGCCAAAAGTCGAGATCCGCTGGATTAAGCGCAAAGCCTTTTTTTCCTGGCGGAAGACCGCGATGGTGTCTTCGCCGCGGTTTGAGACGTAGACAAAGCCGCCGGCAGGGTCGACGCGCAGGGCGGCGGCGCCGTTGTGGCCGGCATATGATGCGGCGACTGTGGAATAGGAATGCAGCAGTTTAAAGGAAAGCTTGTCTTCGTCAAAGTCTAATACGAGCAGGCGGCTGCCAAGCTCGCAGACAACGTAGAGTAAGCCGTTGGCAAAAGCAGCGTGGCGCGGCCCGACCCCGGCCGGGGCCTGCCAGCTGGCCAGTTTTACCAGTTGGGAGTCTGCTAACTTGTAAATTACGACTTGGTCGGTGCCCAGGTCGCAGCACAGCAAGTTGCCGGCCGGTGTTTCGTCAAAAAAGTGCGGGTGGGCCGCGTCTTGTTCAGGCGCAGGCCCGCTGCCTTCGTGCTGGGTCTTGGCGACTAGCCCGAGCCGGCCGCTTTCGTCATAGCGCAGGACCGTCAGCCAGCCGGTGTGATAGTTGGCACAGTACAGCAGCTTTTTTTCAGGGTTTAAACCCAGGTAAGCTGGCGAAGCGCCTGGGGTGAGGTATTCACCAACCTGTTTTTTACTTGCCAGGTCAAAGACTGCGACACCGCCTTTTTGACTTTCGCGCTTAATGGCAAACAGCAGCCGGCCGTCCTGGCGCAGGTAAGTCGCGCAGTTGCAGGCTAAAAAAGGCGCAGCCGCAGTCAGCTGCTGGTCAAGCTCAGCTTTTTCGACATTGGGACTATAGCCCCCAAAATAGACTTGCATCCAATTCCTCCTCAGTCCTTATTTTACCCTATTAAGAGGATTGCGCTAGGCAGGGCTCGATGTGCTAGAATTTAGAGCGAGACTCAAGGAAGGAAATGTCATGAAAAAACACAGCCCCACCGTTTTCGAGCAGTGGCTGTTGAACAACCGCTTAAGTGTTGGCCTGCTCAACTTGCTCCTGCTTTTTTTAGTAATCTTTGTTTTCAACAAAATCTCTTACGTGTTAAACCCCGTCTGGGCCTTTTTCAACGCGATCTTCCCGCCGCTTTTGGTAGCGGGTTTGCAGTACTACATGATGAACCCGCTCGTCGACTGGCTGGAAAAACGCTTCCGGGTGCCGCGGGTGCTGACCATCACGGTCCTGTTCTTACTGGTCGTGCTGCTCATCGTCTGGCTGCTCAACTGGCTGGTACCAATTGTGCAAAACCAAGCCCAGTCTTTGATTGACAACTGGCCGCGCTACTGGCGCGACACGCAGCGTTCCGTTGAACACGCCCTGCGCGACCCGCGGCTGCACTATTTCAAAAAAGACATCACGCGGACCTTCAACCACATCACGAAGGCCTTCGGCGACGACCCGATCGGGATGGCCTGGACGAACATCAACTCGGCCGTCAGCGTCGTGACGATGATCGTGATGACGCTGCTTACGGCGCCGTTTGTCTTGTTCTTCATGTTAAAAGACGGCAAGCAGCTCAAGCCGTTTTTAGTCAAGGTCATGCCGCAGCGCCTGCGCGGCTCTTTCGGCGACTTGCTGACTGACGTCAACCGCGCCGTCGCTGACTACGTCCGCGGCCAGCTGACCGTTGCCTTTTGGGTCGGCGTGATGTTCGGCATCGGCTACACCGTTGTGGGGCAGCGTTACGCCGCTTTGCTGGCGGTGTTAGCCGGCGTCTTCAACCTGGTGCCTTACTTTGGGACCTTCATCGCGCTGATCCCGTCGCTGGTCTTAGCGATCATGAATTCGCCAATGATGCTGCTCAAAGTCTTAATCGTTTTTGCGGTTGAACAGACCATCGAAAGCCGTGTCCTCAGCCCGCTGGTCATGGGCAACAAGATGAAGATGCACCCGGTGACCACCATTTTGCTGTTGATCGGGGCCTCGGCTTTGGGCGGCCTGTGGGGCGTCATCTTCGCCATCCCGCTGTACGCCATCTTGAAGATTATTTTGCTGCGTCTTTTCAACTACTACCGCAGCGTTTCGGCCTTTTACAATGAGCCAGAAACAACTAATGACCAGGAAGGAAGTCAAAAATGACCAACCACGTTGTCTTATATGAACCATTAATGCCGGCCAACACCGGCAACATCGCCCGGACCTGCGCCGGCACCAACACCGTGCTGGACTTGATCGAACCGCTGGGCTTCCGGCTTGACGACAAGCACATGAAGCGCGCGGGCCTCGACTACTGGTCAAAAGTCGACCTGCACATGCACGAAAGCCTGGACGCCTTTATGAAGACCTTGGGCCCAAACGACGAGCTCTACCTCATCTCCAAGTTTTCATCCAAGTCGGCCTGGGATGTGTCCTACACCGACCCGGACAAAAACTACTACTTCATGTTCGGCAAGGAGACGACCGGGCTGCCGGAGACCTTTATGCGCGAACACTACAGCCGCAACCTTCGCATCCCGATGTCTGCCAACATCCGGGCCTTCAACCTGGCCAACTCCGTGGTCATGGTGCTGTTTGAGGCCCTGCGCCAGCAGCATTTTCCAGGGATGGAAGAAAGCCACCACTATCCGATTGATAAGTTAAAGGACTAAATTATGGAAATTAAAAAAATGGAGAAGATTCAAGTCGAATCTTTTCACTACGACCTGCAACAAGACGATGACAACAAACCTCACCAACAAATCGATTTCAGCCTGATCCCGGTTTACCATGTCGATGAAAACGGCAACCGCGAAAGCGCTGAAAACGGCGAATACATGCGCGTCACCGTCAACTTTGATATTGCCCCAGAACCGGGCGGCATTGTTTTTTCCGGCGTGATCGGCCAAGTATTGCTGCTGGAAGGCTACCACGGCGACGGCAGCGACTTGAAGGACGAAGACTACGACTTGATGAGCCAGCCGCTGATGGAGGAAATGGGCACCTTGATCTACCAGATCACGCAGATCACGCTGCCAAAGCCTTTAAACCTGCAGTTCGGCTTAAACGTCAACCATTAGCATTGTTTTTTGCCAAAAAGGAGGTGGCTTGCATTGGCTAAAAGAAGACGCAGAACTAGAAAGCGGCGCAGTAAAAAACAGACCTGGTCTTGGGGCGGCCTGGCACTCATGCTGTGGGCAGCACTGGCCTTTTTCAAGCTGGGGCTGTTGGGCCGGCAAGCTGCCAACTGCCTGCGCTTTTTCACGGGCGACAGCTACCAGTTCTTTGCCGTCGTCTTAGCCGTTTTGGCCGGCGTGATGATCATCTACAACCAGCCGCCGCACTTTGGCTGGCGGCGCGGTTTAGGGCTGCTGCTCTTAGCTCTGGGCTTTTTGCTCTGCCTATCGGCGCGCTTTTTTGACCAGCTGCTGATCCACCACAACTTCACGAGCGTGGTCTTGCAGCGCGTCGGGGCCGACTTTGCCCGCGGCCAGCTGATCCACGCTCTAGGCGGCGGGATCATTGGTGCGCTTTTATACGGTGTCTTTTTCCCGATTATCTCGAACCTGGGTGCCCAGATCGTCGGCTGGCTGTTCATGATTGGCGGCCTGCTTTTGGTCTTCAACATCCGGGTCGCCGACTTGTTCAGCGCCTTTCAGCACTTCGCCCAGCTCTTTATTGCCAAAAACCAGGAGACGGGGACTGCGTTACGCGACCGTTACCACGACCTGGTCGAAACTAAAAAAGAAGAGCAGGCGAACCGGGCCAAGCTGCACGATCCGCTAGACGACAGCGACAAGACTTTTCCTGACGTCGACGACTTTGCCGGCGGGCAGGCTGAAGACGTGCCGCCGGCACCGGAGCCAGAACCAGAGCCAATGCCAGACCCTGAACCAATGCCGGAACCAGAACCGGAGCCGACGCCGCCGCCGCGCGAAAAGCCGGACCTGCCGCCTTCTCACAGCTTTGCCGACGAAGACCGGCAGATCCAGCAGCGCCAGGCTGCAGAGGAGGCAGCTGCTGCGCCAGAACCTGCACCAACGGCCAGCGCCAGCTACCAGCTGCCGCCTTTGGGCCTGCTGGACCCGGTCAAGCAGACCGACCAGAGCCAAGAGCGCAACCAGATCAAGGCCAACAGCGCCAAGCTGGTGCAGACCCTGGCCAGCTTCGGCGTCAAGGTGTCTGTCCAGTCCGCCGTGATCGGGCCGACCGTTACGCGTTACGAGATCCGTCCCGCCGTCGGCGTCAAGGTCAGCCGCATCGTCAACTTAGCCGACGACCTGGCCTTGGCCTTGGCCGCAAAAGACATCAGAATCGAAGCCCCGATCCCCGGCAAGCCGCTGATCGGGATCGAAGTGCCGAACCGGCACGTATCGGCTGTCGGCTTTAAAGACGTGATGGAAAACGAAAACCCGAAGGCGAAAAAAGACCCGCTGGCCGTGCCGTTAGGCAAGAACGTGGCCGGCCGGGTCGAAACGGCCGAGTTAGCCAAGATGCCGCACCTGCTGATTGCGGGTTCGACCGGTTCGGGCAAGTCCGTTGCGATCAATACTTTTATCACCAGTATCTTGATGAAGGCGCGGCCGGACCAGGTCAAGCTGGTCTTGATCGACCCGAAGATGGTCGAGCTGTCCGTCTATAACGACGTGCCGCACCTGCTGATCCCGGTGGTCACTGACGCCAAGCTCGCCGCCAACGCCTTGCACAAGACCGTCAAGGAGATGGAGCGGCGTTACAAGCTCTTTGCCGCCAGCGGCACGCGCAACATGGTCGAATTTAACGAACGCGCCCGCCGCAACAACGCTGACAAGTCCAAGCCGGTCATCCCGGAACTGCCTTACATCGTCGTCATCGTCGACGAGTTGAGCGACTTGATGATGGTCGCCGGCCACGAGGTCGAAGAAGCCATCGTCCGCTTAGCCCAGCTGTCGCGTGCGGCCGGGATCCACATGGTCTTGGCTACCCAGCGGCCAAGTGTCGACGTCATAACCGGTTTAATCAAGGCCAACGTGCCGTCACGCATCTCGTTCGCCGTTTCGTCCGGGGTGGACTCGCGCACGATCTTAGACCAGGTCGGCGCCGAAAAGCTGCTGGGCCGCGGCGACATGCTCTTCATGCCGATCGGGGCCAGCAAGCCGGAGAGAATCCAGGGCTCCTACATCGGCGTCGATGAAATTGAGCGCGTCGTTTCCTTTATTAAAAAACAGGCTGGTGCGCAATACGATCAAAACATGATACCGACCGCCAAGTCCGAAGACGACAGCCTGCCTGATGCCAAAGAAGACCGCGACGAATACTTCGACAAGGCCGTGGCCATCGTCGAACAGCAGCAGGCCGCCAGCGTGTCCATGCTGCAGCGGCGCTTAGCCATCGGCTACAACCGTGCCGCCCGGATCATCGACCAGATGGAAGCCGCCGGCATCGTCGGGCCTTCGGAAGGCTCAAAGCCGCGCAAGGTCTTGCGCCAGGTCAAGGAAAAGGAGGATCCAAATGGCCAACATTGAGATCGCCGCTAATGAAAAATTTGCTACGAGTACCTTGGTCGTGTCGTTCAGCCTGCCCATGAACCAGGAAAACCTGGTGGCAGCAACCCTGCTGACCCAGATGCAGTCAAACGCTGCGACCCGCTACCCCAGCGTCTACCTGCTGGCCCGCCACGCCGCGGAAAACTACGACTTTGTCTTCCGCCCCTACGTCCAGCTCGCCGGCAACAAGCTGCTGGTCTGCTATTTGGTGAACTTTATCGAGCCCTTATTGGTGTTAGACCCCGATTACCGCGCCGACAAGCTGCTGGCCGACTTTGCCGACTTCGTGCAAGAGCCGCTGCTCACGCCGGAAGCATTTAATCTGGCCAAGCAGCAGCTGCTAGAACAGCGCAAGCGCTATTACGCAGTCGAAGCCAACCGGGCCGAAAAAGACTTTTTCCAAAAACTCTTTGCCAACCAGCCCGACTACGCCTACGCGGTCTTCGGCCCTAAAGACCGGCTCGAAGCCTACCAGCTGTCCGAGCTGGAGAGCTTTGTCCAAAGGCTGTTTGCCCAGCCGGCCTCGTGTTTTGGCCAAGCGACGGGGCAGGACTGGCCGGAAAAAATTCAGCACGCCTTTGACCAGCTGAGTTTTGACCAAAGCGTCCGCTGCGACATCGTCTTGCCGACAGCCGATAAAATAGTTTTTGAGGGCAGCAGCCAGGACCAGCAAGCCCAGCTGCTTGTCGGCTATTGCTACGGCGACGCTCTGCCTTTTGCCAAAAGACGGGCGTGTGCCGAATTCTTAGCCGCTTACTTGGCAGGCGACGAAAGCTCGCTGCTTTTTGACCGCATCCGCACCAAGCTGAACGCGGCCTACGCCGTCGACGGGGTCAACTACAACAGCAACTGCCTGCTGGTCTTTTCGGCCAGCCTGGCCAAAGAGCAGGTGGCAAAGTCCGAAGAAATCGTGGCTGCCACCATCGCCGAGCTGCAGGGCGGCCATGTCGACTTGGACGTTTTCGACAAGACGAAAAAGACGCTGGTGCGCCGCTACTGGCTGGGCCGCGACGACCAAGTGGCCCTGGCGGGCGAAGAGCTGCAGCGCGCCTGCTACGGCGACCAGGCCAGCAGCCAGACTTACTTTAAGAACCTGACCTACCTGACGCCGGAAGACCTGGCCGCCTTTGCAGGCCAGCTGGAATTGATGGAGAGCTATTGTCTGAAATGAAAGAACCGCAAATTTTTCACCACCAATATCAATCGGGCTTTGCCGCCCACTGCATTGTCAGACCAGGCTTTGTCCAAAAATTTGCCGGGATCTTAGTCGACTTCGGCAGCGCCGACCCCCAGGCCTTGGCCGGCGGCGCCCACTTTCTTGAACACAAGCTTTTTGCCAAGCCCCAGGGCGACTTAGCCCAAAGCTTTGAAAAAGAGGGCGCGTACGTCAACGCCTTTACTTCCTATAATGAGACGATGTTTTTCACGACGACGCTGCAGGACTTGGTCAAGGTCAACGATTTGCTGTTCCAGCTCGTGGCCGAGCCTTACTTTACAGACGAAAACGTCAACTCGGAAAAGCCGATCATCCAGCAGGAGCTGTCTTCCTACCAGGCCGACCCGGAATGGAAGCTGGAACACACCCTGCTGACCCAAATGTTTGGCGACAGTTTCTTGGCCCAAGACATCGCCGGGAGCAGCCAGAGCCTGCAGGCGATGACCAAAGACACGCTCATGGACTGCTACCGGGCAGGCTACCAGCCGGCTAAGATGCACTATGTCTGCTGCGGCGATTTTAGCGAAAAAGACTGCCAGCGGATCTTCCGGCAGGTCGGCCACCTGCAAAAAAGCTGGTCAACAAGCCGGTTGCAGTGCCAGCCCAAGCAGAAAAGGCTGAGCTGGTGGCCAGCCAAACGCTGCAGGGCAGCGACGAGCTGGGCCGCTTTGCTTGCGCGCTGAAGCTGCCAAACTTTAAGAATTTCTTAGACAATCGCGGTTTAGCGCAATTGCTGATTGAGATCATGTTAGAATCAAAGCTAGGAAGCATGAGCGTTTGGTTTGCGCGCGCTCAGCAGCAGGGGCTGGTCGCCTCGCCGCTGGAGCTCAACGTCGCCCAGACCAGGCAGGGCAGTTTCGCCGCCATTTACGGGCTGTCGTCCGTGCCAGAGCGGGCAGCAGCAGCGGTCAAGGATGGCCTTTTAAACGGGACCAACACGGAAGCGGCCTTTACTTTGCAAAAAAGGAGTGTTTTTGCCAATTCTCTGCGCCTGTTAGACGACCTGCCCCAGTTTGCGACTAACGCAGCCGAGAGCAGCATGGATCACGAAGACTATTGGCAGACTTTGCACGCTTGCGTCAACTTCGGCTGGCCGGAATTCGAACGCTTCAGCCAGCAGGTGCTCCAGGCGGGCCAATATGTGCAGACGATCATGCTGCCCAACTAGTGAACAAAAAGCAAACTATGGTATACTTTCACTTGAAATTTGTTAAAGAGCAGAGGTTTTTATGGCAGATATCGGAGAAAAATTAAGCAGTGCAAGAAAAGCCAAGGGAATGTCGATCTCTGATGTAGAGCGGATTACTAAAATTCAAAGCCGCTATCTGACAGCGATCGAAGAAGACGACTACGACAAGCTCCCGGGCGATTTCTACGTACGTGCTTTTATCAGACAATACGCTAATGTGGTGGGCTTAGACGGCAAAAAGCTGCTGGAAAGCTACCACCAAGACGTACCTGAGGCCAAGCCGGAAGAGTACGTTGAAAACTCAATCGACAATAAGAGCGAAGAGGTCAAAAAGACCACCGAGAACAAGAAGGGCTTGTGGCAAGCCTACCTGCCAAAGATCTTAGGCATCATCGGCGCGCTGCTGGTCATTATGCTGGTCTACCTGGCCTTTTCAAAGATGTTCGGCGGCAGCAACCGCGAGGCTGCAAACAACGCTAACGACGTTACGGTCTCTGAAACGGCCAAGAAGAAGTCCAAGCCGGTCACGACTGCCCCGACTTCCAGCGTGAAGATCACGAAAGTTGAACCGGGCGTCTACCGGGTCCGCGGTTTGAAGAGCAACCGCAAGCTGGTTGTTTCAACCGACAGCTCGACTTACACCCAAATCAGCGAGGACAGCAGCTACACCTGGTCCAACACTTTGGCTGAAGGCGAAAAGCACACTACCGAAGTGCCAAGCGGCACCAAGCGCATCGTCATTACCTTTAACAATGGCGAAGGCGCCCACATCAAGATTGGCGGCAAGCGGGTACCGTTTACCCGCGCAGCTGGCCAGCAGCAGATCACGCTGCTGATCGGTTCTGCTAAGAACACGACTGATAATTCAACCAGCAGCCAAACTTACAGCGGCTACACTGGCAGCACTAACAGCCAGACCAATAGCCAGACGACTAACAGCAACACTAGCAGCCAGCAGTCGCAAACTCAGCAAAGTACTAATAATCAAACTACTACTAACAACAGCCAGACTAATAGCGGCACTCAAACTACCGGCGGGACCACCACTACAGGCGGTCAAACCAGCGGCAGCACTACCACTGGCGGCCAAGGCCAATCAACTGTTAACGGAGGGCAAGGTAGTCGCTGATGAATTTACCAAATAAACTGACAATTTTTAGAATCTTACTGATCCCAGTCTTCATGCTGCTGATCATCTTCAGATGGCCGGCAGGCAGCGTCAACGTGTTAGGCACTGTGATTCCTAACTTCCAAATCTGGGCAGCAATTGTCTTTGCCGGGGCTTCTGTGACCGACTGGTTTGACGGCCACTTGGCCCGGGCGCACAACCAAGTCACGACGTTTGGCAAATTTGCCGACCCGCTGGCCGACAAGATGCTGGTCATGACCGCGATGGTCTTCTTAGTCCAGCTGGGCATGGCTCCGGCCTGGGTCGTAGCGATCATCGTCTGCCGTGAATTGGCCGTTACCGGCCTGCGCCTGCTGCTTGTGCAAAATAACGGCACGGTGCTGGCAGCCAAGATGCCGGGCAAGATCAAGACGACCACGCAGATGCTGGCCATCATCTTCCTGCTTTTAAACGACATCTTGTTTGCGCCGATCCACATTCCGATGGGCGAGATCCTGCTTTACATCTGCCTGTTCTTCACGATCTACTCAGGCTGGGACTACTTCCACCAGAGCAGAGACGTCTTCAAGGGCGGCTTCAAATAAAATAAAGCAAGCAATTTTAAAATCCTCAGCACGAGCTGGGGATTTTTTTCGTAGTATAGAATGAGCCCAAGTATTGGAACATATGTTTGCTTAATGCTTGCTTTTTTTGCTGTGCGCAAAGTATAATTAAGCAGTGCAAAGCGAGGAGGAACAATTTGGCTAAATCTGATGAAAAACAAAAAGCATTGGCAGATGCTTTAAAAAAGATCGAAAAAAACTTCGGCAAGGGCGCTGTCATGCGGATGGGCGACAAGGCTGATACGCAGATTTCTACGATCCCTTCCGGCTCATTGGCTTTAGATGCGGCCTTGGGCGTTGGCGGCTACCCGCGCGGCCGGATTATTGAAATCTACGGCCCGGAATCATCTGGTAAGACGACGGTCGCCTTGCACGCCGTGGCCGAGGTCCAAAAGCGCGGCGGCACCGCTGCCTATATCGATGCCGAAAACGCGATGGACCCGGCCTATGCGGAGGCACTGGGCGTCGACATCGACAAGCTGATCTTGTCGCAGCCGAACACCGGTGAAGAGGGCCTGCAGATTGCGGACACCCTGATTTCCAGCGGCGCCATCGACCTGCTGGTTGTCGACTCCGTGGCAGCTCTGGTTCCGCGTGCCGAAATCGAAGGCGAAATGGGCGACTCCCACGTCGGCCTGCAGGCCAGACTGATGAGCCAGGCCCTGCGCAAGCTGTCAGGCACGATCTCCAAGACGAAGACGATTGCCATCTTCATCAACCAGATCCGTGAAAAAGTCGGCGTGATGTTCGGCAACCCTGAGACCACGCCGGGCGGCCGCGCTCTTAAGTTCTACGCGACAATCCGTCTGGAAGTGCGCAGAGCTGAACAGATCAAGCAGGGCGGCAACGTCATCGGCAACCGCGCCAAGATCAAGGTTGTCAAAAACAAGGTTGCTCCGCCATTCAAGGTGGCCCAAGTCGACATCATGTACGGCCAGGGGATTTCCCAGACCGGCGAGCTGCTCGACATGGCCGTCGAAAAGGACCTGGTCAACAAGGCCGGCTCCTGGTACTCCTACAATGACGAGCGCATCGGCCAGGGCCGTGAAAACGCCAAGGCCTACCTTGCCGACCACCCAGAGGTCTTCGACGAGCTGATGACCAAGGTCAGACAAGCTTACGGCATCGATGCCAAGAGCATTGCCGACAAGGAAGACCCGGAAAAAATCAAAGAACAAAAAGAAGCGGACGCCAAAGCCAGCGCGCCTGCTGACGACGAAGAATAAGCAAAGACCTGCCATGTCGGCGGGTCTTTTTTTGCAGTTTGTTTACAAATTGACAACAAATTTAAAGACCATTATCATATTTTTGTGTGGATAATTCTGAAAAAGTAAAAAGGCGATAGTAAAATGAACGAAATATATATGTTGTCCGCTACTGTCGCTATTATTTCCATCTTGCTGGGCAGCCTGATCGGCTACCTGGTTCGTAAGCACAAGTGGGAGCGGGCTGCCGCGAACGCGCAGCGCGACGCTGACCACCTTTTAGCAAATGCCAAGACGCAAGTCGAGGCCATGAAGGCCGAAGTAGCCGCCCAGAAGAATGTTGCCCAGGCGGTCAAAAAAGAGGCCGAAAACGCTAAGAAAGAAAAGATTTTTGAGGCCCAAGAGGAGATTCGCAATTATCGCCAGCAGCAAGAAGACAAGCTGAAAGAAGAACAAAGCAAGCTTGATCTGCGTAAAAATAAGCTGCAGCAATACCGCGATGACTTAGACCATCAGAAAAACGTGCTGGCGCAAGAACAGAAAGAACTCACGCAAAGACAGGAAAAAACAGAGCAGATTGAGCAAGAAACTCAAAAAGCTAATGACCAGGCTCAGGCCTTGGTTAAGCAGCGGCAGGAACAACTGCTGGCTGTAGCCGGTTTGACGGCAGACCAGGCCAAGAAGATCATCTTGAACGATTTGTCCGACCAGCTCGTCAAAGAGCGGGCGGAACTAATTTCTGAAAGCAACGAGAAGTACAAGGCTAAGGCCGAACACTTCGCACGCAAGGTCATTGTCCAGGCCATTCAGACCAGTGCGGCAGACACAGTTGCTGAAACCACCGTTTCAGTCATCACGCTGCCGAACGACGACATGAAGGGCCGGATTATTGGCCGGGAAGGGCGCAATATCAGGTCCTTTGAGGCTTTGACCGGGATCGACCTGATCATCGACGATACACCGAAGATTGTCACCCTGAGCGGCTTTGACCCGATTCGGCGCGAAATTGCCAAAAGGGCATTGCAGCGCCTGATCAAGGACGGGCGGATTCATCCTGCCCGCATTGAAGAAATGGTCGACAAGGCTCGCAAAGAGGTTAACGACGATATTTACGAGGCTGGTGAAGGTGCCCTGATCGAACTGGGCATCCACAAGATGCACCCAGAGCTGGTGAAGCTGTTAGGGCGGCTCAAGTACCGGACCTCATACGGCCAAAACGTTTTGGCCCACTCGGTTGAAGTTGCCCGTCTGTCTGGCGTGATGGCTGCTGAACTTGGCTTAGATGAAAAAGTAGCGGTTCGTGCGGGATTATTACACGATATCGGCAAGGCGATCGACCACGAACTGGAGGGCTCGCACGTCGAAATCGGCGTGGAACTGGCTCAAAAATACCACGAGCCGGACATCGTGATCAACACGATCGCTTCCCACCACGGGGATGTGCCGCCTTTGTCGTTTGTGGCCGAACTGGTCGTGGCAGCGGATGCGCTGTCATCAGCACGGCCGGGCGCCAGAAGCGAGTCGCTTGAAAATTACGTCAAGCGCCTGCAAAAGCTGGAGCAGATTGCAAGCAGCTACAAGGGCGTCAAGCAAGCCTATGCGATCCAGGCCGGCCGTGAGATTAGAGTCATGGTCGAACCTGGCCAGGTCAGCGACGACGAAATGGTCGTCTTGTCCCGCGATATCAAGAATCAGATTGAAGCGGAAATGGAGTACCCAGGCAACATTAAGGTCACCGTTATCCGCGAAAAAAGAGCAATTGCGATTGCTAAATAAGAAAACCGGCTATTTTAGCCGGTTTTTTGCGGTTTGTAAGATAAAGCGCCGACCTGTATAATTAGACCGAAGAAAAGGGAATTGCAGATTTATGTTCAGAATTTTTGTCTATTTATTTTTAGCGGTCTTGATTTCGGCCATCTTAACGCCGTTTATCAGACGTCTGGCCTTTGTGCTGGGGGCCGTCGACGACCCCAACGCCCGCCGCGTCAATAAAAAGCCCATGCCGACCATTGGCGGCCTGGGGATTTTTGTCAGCTACAACATCGGCTGCTTTATTTTGCTGCGCAACCAGTTTCCAACCCACGAGCTGTTCGCGCTCCTGCTCGCCAGCTCGGCGATTGTGCTGACCGGTCTGACCGACGACATCTTAGAGCTCAAGCCCCGCCAAAAAATGCTGGGGATCTTTATTGCGGCCTTGATCGTCTACTTCTTGGCCGGCATCAGGATGAACGAAGTCAGCCTGCCTTTTATCGGCAAGTTCTACCTGGGCTGGTGGAGCCTGCCGATCACCATCTTTTGGATCCTGGCGCTGACTAACGCCGTCAACCTGATCGACGGTTTGGACGGCCTGGCCACCGGGGTTTCAATGATCTCCTTGACCACGATGGGGATCGTCGGCTACTTCTTCCTGCATACCCACAACTTATACGTGCCGATTTCTTGCCTGCTGCTGGCGGCTTGTCTGCTGGGCTTTTTGCCTTACAACTTCCACCCGGCCAAGATCTTTTTAGGCGACACCGGCGCGCTCTACATCGGCTTTATGATCTCGGTTTTGTCGCTCAAGGGGCTGAAAAACGTCACCTTCATCTCCTTGCTGGTCCCGATCATCATCTTGGGCGTGCCAATCACTGACACGATCTACGCGATGATCCGGCGCAAGCTGAACCACCACCCGATCGCCCAGGCCGACAAGCACCACCTGCACCACCAGCTGATGGCCATGGGCCTGACCCACAGACAGACCGTGCTGGCGATGTACGGCCTGTCCCTGATCTTCTCATTTGTGGCCTTGCTGTTTCTGCTGTCGCCGGCTTGGGGCACCTGGCCGCTGATCTTGTCCTTGCTGTTTGCCTTAGAGCTGTTTGTGGAATCCATCGGTTTATTGGGCGAAAAGTACAAGCCGCTGCTCCACTTTTTTGAAAAGATCATCCACCATACCCAGCGCAGCGACCCCGAGGTGCACGTCTGGCACTTAGGCCAAGACAAGCCCGAAGAGCTGCAGGATAAAAATGAAAAAAATAAGCAAAAAAAATAAGCTCACAAGCCGTGGGCTTATTTTTTTTACTTGGCAACGGGGATTTCGCGGAAGTCTCGGCCGACTTCTTTTAGGCAAACTTGCTCAGACAGCAGGTTGCTTAAGTCCGTCTCTGTTTTTTGCAAAAGGCTGTCATTGTCGTCCAGCCAGATCTGCCAGGCCACGTCGGTGCCGTAGGCTGTATCTGCGACCTCAATTTCGTTTTGGCGCAGGTAGTTTTGCACGAGCCCTAACTGGTGGTAGTTGCAGGCAAAAGCCAGCTTGACCTGCGGGCAGCAGACGACAACCCCCAGCTTTTCGGCACAGGCCGTGGCGGAGTTGGCGTAGGCCCGCACCAGCCCGCCGGCGCCCAGCTTGATGCCGCCAAAGTAGCGGGTGACATCGACGACAACCTGGTCCAGCTTCATCAGCCGCAGGCTGGTCAGCTCGGGCACGCCGGCCGTGCCTTGCGGTTCGCCGTTGTCGCTGGCTTTTTCCAGCTGGCCGACCCGGTAGGCAAAGGTGTTGTGGGTGGCGTCGCGGTACTTCTTTTTAATGTCTGCTATAAATTGCTCGGCTTCTTCTGCGCTGCTGCAGCGCTGCATGCTGGCGATAAAGCGGCTTTTTTTGATGACGATTTCGTTGCTGCCGGGCTTGGCAATAGTCCGGTAGCTTTTTATTTGTTCTGGCAAAAAAATCAATCCTTTAACTGCGTAATTAAGGTGGGAGGGATGCGCGATGACGATTAACTTCGACCAGCCGGGCCGCCAGTGGGTAGTGGCGGCGGCCCCGACGGGTTTGACTGTGCTGCCGGCGGTCAAAAACGGCCGCTGCCAGCGCTGTCAGACAAAGCTGGAACAGGGCGCTTGTCCCGGCTGCGCCAGCCTGGGGCCGGTCACAGCGGGGCTGCAGCTGGTCCGCAATGAAAACACTCTGTCTTTTCCCAAAAAGAAAAAGGTCTTGGCTTGGACGGGGCAGCTGACGGACTTGCAAAAAGCTGTCAGCGGCGAACTGGTCGCCAGCTGGCGCCAAGGCCGCAGCTGGCTGGTCCACGCGGTGACGGGGGCCGGGAAGACCGAGATCACATTTGCCGTGATTGCGGCCTGCCTGGCCCAAGGCGGCCGGGTCGCAGTGGCGGCGCCGCGCATCGACGTCGTCAATGAATTGTTTCCCAGGCTGCAGGCTGCGTTTAGCGTGCAGGCGGGCTGCTACCACGGCAAGACCAGGCCGGTCGGCAATGAACAGCTGGTCATCGCAACGACCCACCAGCTGCTTAAATTTTATCACGCTTTCGACCTCTTAATCTTGGACGAAGTAGACGCCTTTCCTTTTCGCGGCAACGCTGTTTTAAGCTACGCCGCGGCTTGCAGCGTCAAGCCGCAGGGCGTCACGGTCTACCTGACGGCCACGCCGGCGGACGACTTATTAAAAAAGGCTAGGCGGGGCCAGCTTGACTATTCCTGTTTAAAACGCCGCTACCACGGGCACCTGCTGCCAGAACCTGTCTGCTGCTATTTGACGAGCAGGCAGCTGCACCGGCCGCTGCCGGACAAAGTCCAAAAACAGATGGACCGGGGGCTGGCCAGCGGCCACCAGCTCTTGTTTTTTGTGCCCGACTTGCGCCAGCTGCCTGTTTTTTACCACCTTTTTAAAAAAATCTGGCCGGAGAAACGCATTGAAGCGGTCCACGCCAACGACTGGCAGCGGCTAGCCAAGATCAAGGCCTTTCGGGCAGGGGAGCTCGACTTGCTGGTGACCACGACGATCCTAGAGCGCGGGGTCACTTTTCCCGGCGTCTGGGCGGTCGTCTGGCAGGCCGAAGCGCCGATTTTTTTGACCAGCACGCTGGTGCAGATCGCAGGCCGAGTCGGGCGCAGCGCCGCCGACCCCGACGGGCTGGTGCTGTTTTGCTACCACATCTACAGCAGGGAAATGCGGCAGGCGCTGGCGCAAATAAAATATATGAATAGATGAGCATTCGCCGTTCAAAGCGCTTACATTTTTGGTATAATGGAATTAAGAAAAGAGGAAGGGAGAATCTCTTATGTTAAAGTTTAATGTTCGTGGCGAAAATATCGAAGTTACCGATGCTTTACGTGACTACGTCGAAAAAAGACTGAAGAAGCTCGAAAAGTATTTTGACCTGGACCAAGATGTGATCGCTCACGTCAACTTAAAAGTTTACCCTGACCACACTGGCAAGGTAGAAGTAACTATTCCACTGCCATTCTTGCTGCTGAGAGCTGAAGACACTACCGGCGACATGTACCAAAGCATTGACTTTGTTTCAGAAAAACTGGAACGTCAAATCAGAAAGTACAAGACCAAGGCTAACCGCCACAGCAGAGCCAGAGGCTTGAAGGAAATGTTCTACGAAGACCAACAAGAAGAACAAGAAAAGCCAAAAGCCTTTGACATCGTTAAGAACAAGCAATTTGACTTGAAGCCGATGAGCCCTGAAGAAGCCATCCTGCAAATGGACATGCTGGAACACGACTTCTTTATCTTCGAAGATGCTGACACTAACGGTACCAGCATTGTTTACCGCAGAAATGACGGTCGCTACGGCCTGATCGAAACCAACGAATAAGAGTCGAAGATGGCTCTGAAACAGCCCCCGGCGGGGCTGTTTTTTTGTGGTTTGATAATTTTACTTATCTTATAATCATGTTAAAATTATCTAGTATCTTTGGATAATGACGCATAATTTACAAAAATAAGGACGATTTAATGACAAATATTCTTAAACGTTTATACGACAACGATAAACGTGATCTTAGAAAATTTGAGAGACTTGCGGACAAGGTCGAAGGCTATGCCGACGAAATGGCCGGCCTGTCCGATGCCGAACTGCAAGCTAAGACCCCGGCTTTTAGAAAACGCCTTGAAGACGGCGCCAAGCTGGACGACCTGCTGCCGGAAGCTTTTGCGGTAGCCAGAGAAGGTGCCAAGCGGGTCTTGGGCCTGTATCCTTTCCACGTTCAGATCATCGGCGGGATCGCGCTGCACTTCGGCAACATCGCTGAAATGATGACCGGTGAAGGCAAGACCTTGACCGCGACGATGCCTGTTTACCTGAACGCTTTAACCGGCAAGGGCGTACACGTTGTTACTGTTAACGAATACCTGTCCAGCCGTGACGAAAGCGAAATGGGCCAGCTGTACAAGTGGCTGGGCCTGACCGTCGGCTTGAACTTGAACAACATGAGCTCAGACCAAAAGCGGGAAGCTTACGCCTGCGACGTCACTTACTCCACTAACGCCGAGCTGGGCTTTGACTACCTGCGTGACAACATGGTTGTCTACAAAGAACAGATGGTTCAGCGTCCTTTAAACTATGCCATCATCGACGAGGTCGACTCCATCCTGATCGACGAAGCCAGAACGCCTTTGATCATTTCTGGCCAAGCTGAACAAGCCAACAGCGAATACATCCGGGCCGACCGCTTCGTCAAGACTTTGCAAGAAGACAAGTCAGACGATGACGACGACCAAGACCACGGCGACTACAAGATCGACTGGCCGACCAAGACCATTTCTCTGACTAACCAAGGTATTGAAAAGGCCTGCAAGCACTTTGGCCTGAAGAACCTGTACGACATTGAAAACCAAGTTTTAGTTCACCACATCGACCAAGCCCTGCGTGCCAACTACATCATGCTCAAGGACATCGACTACGTGGTCACTAACGGCGAAGTTTTAATCGTCGACTCCTTCACCGGCCGTGTCATGCAAGGCCGCCGCTACTCAGACGGTCTGCACCAGGCGATCGAAGCCAAGGAAGGCGTCAAGATTCAGGAAGAATCAAAGACCCAAGCGACGATTACCTACCAGAACTTCTTCAGAATGTATAAAAAGCTGTCCGGGATGACTGGTACGGCCAAGACCGAAGAAGAAGAATTCCGTGAAATCTACAACATGCAGGTTATCACGATCCCGACCAACAAGCCGGTCATCAGAAAAGACCTGCCGGACATCCTGTACCCGACGCTGACTTCGAAGTTCAACGCGGTTGTCCGCGACATCGCTGCCCGCCACAAGAAGGGCCAGCCGGTCCTGGTCGGTACGGTTGCGATCGAATCATCCGAACGTCTGAGCAAACTGTTAGACCAAGCCGGCATTCCGCACGCCGTGCTGAACGCCAAAAACCACGCTAAGGAAGCGCAGATCATCATGAACGCCGGCCAGCGCGGTGCCGTTACGATTGCGACCAACATGGCCGGTCGTGGGACCGACATCAAACTTGGGCCTGGCGTCAAAGACCTGGGCGGCTTAGCCGTAATCGGTACTGAGCGGCACGAGTCGCGCAGAATCGACAACCAGCTGCGCGGCCGTTCCGGCCGGCAGGGTGACCCTGGCGTTACGCGTTTTTACCTGTCCTTGGAAGACGACTTGATGAAACGCTTTGGTTCTGACCGCATCAAGGCCTTTTTGGACAGAATCTCCGACAACGACGATGACAAGGTCATCGAAAGCCGCATGATCACTAAGCAGGTTGAAGCAGCGCAAAAGCGTGTCGAAGGCAACAACTACGACACCAGAAAGCAGACCCTGCAATACGACGACGTGATGCGGACCCAGCGTGAGATCATTTACGGCGAAAGAATGCAGGTCATCGAAGAAGAAGACTCCTTGAAGGACGTCTTGATGCCGATGATCAAGCGCACCATTTCCCACCAGATCGACATGTTTACCCAGGGCGATAAAAAGGACTGGCGCAACGGCCAGATCCGCGACTTTATTGCTTCCAGCCTGACCGACGAAGAAACCACCGACTCGATCAAGTGGAAGGATTGGACTGCAGACCAGCTGAAAGAGCGCCTCTACAAGCTGGCTGAGGACAATTACCAAGAAAAAGCCGACATGCTGAGCGATCCTTCGCAGATGCTGGAATTTGAAAAGGTTGTCATCTTGCGGGTCGTCGACGACCGCTGGACCGACCACATCGACGCCATGGACCAATTGCGCCAGTCAATCGGCCTGCGCGGCTACGGCCAGATGAACCCGTTAGTTGAATACCAGGAATCCGGCTACCGCATGTTTGAAGAAATGATCAGCAACATCGAGTTCGACGCGACCCGGCTGTTCATGAAGGCGCAAATCAGACAAAATATGCAACGTTAAGCAAGATAAAAAGGGCGTCACGCCCTTTTTTGTTTTAAGGAGAAAAAATGGAAATCAGCGAATTGCAAACGAAGCTTGACCAGCTCGCCCCTAAGCTGGCCCACTTCAGGAGGTCTCTTTGACTTCGATTCTTTAAGCGAAAGCATCGGCTTAAACGAGGCCAAGATGGCCGAACCCGGCTTTTGGGATGACCAGGAACAGGCCCAAAAGCTGATCAGCGAAACGAACGCGTTGCGCGAAAAACGCGACAAGTTTAAACAGTTAAGTGCGGCCTATTCTGACGAAGAAACAGGCCTGGAGCTGGTCAAGGCTGAACCAGACCCGGACTTGCAAAGAGAGCTCGAAGACCAGCTGACCAAGCTGGAAGCAGAGTTCAGCGAGTACGAGCGCGACCTGCTTTTGTCCGGGCCGTACGACAACCATAACGCCTTGCTGGAAATTCACCCCGGCGCAGGCGGGACGGAAGCCATGGACTGGGGCCAGATGCTGCTCAGGATGTACCAGCGCTGGGCCGAAAGCCACGGCCTGCAGTTTGAGGTCAACGACTTTGAGCCGGGCGACGAAGCGGGCTTAAAGAGCGTAGCGGTCCGCGTCGCGGGTCCGCACGCCTACGGCCTTTTAAAAAGCGAAAACGGCGTGCACCGCTTAGTCCGCATCTCGCCGTTCGACGCGGCAAAACGCCGGCACACGTCATTTGCCTCAGTCGAAGTCGTGCCGGAAATCGACGATTCGATCGAAGTCGACATCAACCCTAAAGAACTCAGAATCGACGTCTACCGGTCCTCGGGCGCCGGCGGCCAGCACATCAACAAGACTTCTAGTGCGGTCCGCATCACGCACCTGCCGACGGGGATCGTCACGACCTCGCAGGCACAACGCTCGCAGCTGCAAAACCGGCAGACCGCGATGAATGCGTTACGCGCCAAGCTCTTCCAATTAGAGCTGCGCAAGAAGCGGGAAGAAAAGGCTAAGCTGAAGGGCGAGCAAAAAGAGATCGGCTGGGGTTCCCAGATCCGGTCCTACGTCTTTCACCCCTACAGCATGGTCAAAGACCACCGCACCAATTTTGAAACGGCCGATGTGAACGGCGTGATGGACGGCAAGCTTGATGACTTCATCAACGCTTACCTGCAGTGGCGTTTGAGCCAAGAGAATCCAGAATAAGGTGGATATATGAGTATCGTTGGAATTTTAACTTTAGTTTTGATTGCCGCCGTGGTAGTCAGCATCCTGTTCGTCGTCTTTAAGATGTTTTTCGCACTCCTGCCGGCCATTGTAGTGGTCGTCTTAGTGATCTGGCTGATCGGCAAGTTCAGCAAGGACAAGGAGCAAGACGAAAAACCCGCCAACTTTTTTGCCCAGTCCGGGGACGGTCCTGAGCGGAAAAAGGCCGAGAACTTCAAAGTCACTTTTGAAGATGATGACGATGACAAAAAAGAGGATGATCACAAATGACGCAAGCTGTCACGATCGCACAATTAGTGCAAGATAACCCCCAGCTGACGGTTGTGCAGGGGGCCGAATACCTGGGCAAAAGGTCCGTCAGGGTCGCCGACATCTCCCGGCCCGGCCTGGTGTTAACCGGCTACTTTGACTTCTACCCTTACGACCGGGTGCAGATGTTTGGCCAGACTGAGATTTCTTACTTGGCCCGCAAAACTTCGCTCAACAAGCAGGCCCTTTTTGACCGGATGGCCTCGGAAAAGACGCCTTGCTTTGTCATCGCGCGCAACCTGCCGATTCCCAAGGAACTGCTGAAGGCGGCCGCCAACAAGCAGATCCCGGTGCTGGCTTCAAGCGCCGCTACGACCTACGTTTTAAGTGCCTTGACGCGTTATCTGAGCGACAAGCTGGCCCCGCGCAAGAGCGTGCACGGCGTGTTGGTCGAACTGTACGGCATCGGCGTGCTGCTGGTCGGCAAGTCCGGCATCGGCAAGTCCGAAGTCGCGCTGTCGCTTGTGAAAAAAGGCCACCGCTTGATTGCCGACGACCGTGTCGACGTCTACCCTGAAAACGAGCGCACCCTGATCGGGACGGCCCCGCAGATCTTGAAGCACTTGGTTGAAATCCGCGGCATCGGCCTGATCAACGTCTTTGACATGTTCGGCGTCGGCGCCGTCAAGGAGAAGTCCGAAGTCCAGCTGATCATCAACCTGCAGGAATGGGACAAAAACGCCAATTACGACCGCTTGGGCCTTGACCAAAACACCAAGAAGATCTGCGGCGTCGACGTGCCGCAGATTACGATCCCGGTCAAAGTCGGCCGGAGCATGGACAACATCATCGAGGTCGCGGTCATGAACTTCCGCGCCAAGATGATGGGCTTTGACGCGTCCAAGACTTTCCGCGAAAACCTGTCCCGGCTGATCGCCGACCACAGCCGCGGCATTCAGGAGGATGACGACTAATGGCAGCAGCAATTAATCCGGTCGCCTTCCAGCTCGGCGGCTTGTCCTTGAAATGGTACGGCCTGCTGATGGCGGCGGGCGTCGTCGTGGCCGCCTGGTTAGCGATTGCCGAAGGTCAAAAACGCCAGATCATGAGCGACGACTTCATCGACTTCATGCTCTGGGCGGTGCCGATCGGCTTTATCGGCGCGCGCGCCTACTACGTGATTTTTGAGTGGGGCTACTACTCCCAGCACCCCGACCAGATCATCGCGATCTGGAACGGCGGCATTGCCATCTACGGCGGCCTGCTGGCGGGCTTGGCTGTCTTGCTTGTTTTCTGCTACAACCGGGTCTTGTCGCCTTGGCTGATGCTGGACATCATCGTGCCCGGCGTCCAGCTGGCGCAAGTGCTGGTGCGCTGGGGCAACTTCATTAATCAAGAAGCTTACGGCGCCAAGACCAGCTTGGCCTTTTTACAGAGCCTGCACCTGCCGCAGTTTGTGATCAACCAGATGTATATCAATGGGGCCTACCGGCAGCCGACTTTTTTATACGAGTCGTTTTTCAACTTGATCGGGCTCATTTTGATTTTGGCTTTGCGGCATAAAAAACACCTCTTCCAGCAGGGCGAGATCTTCTGCTCCTACCTGATTTGGTACGGGCTGGTCCGCTTTTTCGTGGAGGGGATGCGCACCGACAGCCTCTACATCGCAGGCACGATCAGAGTTTCGCAGGCCTTAAGCCTGGTCTTAATCATTTTTGCCATCGTGACGATTATTTACCGCCGCAAGCGGGGCAAGAACAAGTGGTACTTAGAGGGCAGCGGTTTGAAGTACCCTTACGAGCGCTGAGCAAGCTGCTTGCTAACACAACTGTTCATGACTTATACTTATAAAAAATAAGTAAATGATTGAAGAGGAACTGCTATGAAAACCAACTACGATGTCATTATTATCGGAGCCGGTCCCGCGGGCCTGACAGCGGGGATCTACGCCGGCCGCGCCAACTTGAGCGTCTTGATCATTGAACGCGGCCTGTACGGCGGCCAGATGAACAACACCGCCGACATCGACAACTACCCGGGCTTTGCGGATGTGCTGGGGCCTGACTTAGGCCAAAAAATGTATGATTCGGCCATGCAGTTCAAGCCGGACTACGTCACCGCAGAAGTCAAAGAGGTTAAAGTCGCAGGCGACAACAAAGAAGTAGTGACCGACCAGGGCACTTTTACCAGCCCGATCGTGATTGCGGCTGCGGGCTCTGAACACAAGCACTTGAATAAGCCGGGCGAAGAAGAATTCAGCGGCCGCGGCGTTTCCTACTGCGCGGTCTGCGACGCCGGCTTTTTCAAAGACGAAGACGTCATCGTCATCGGCGGCGGCGACTCGGCCGTCGAGGAAGGCTTGTACCTGGCCCAGCTGGCCAAGAGCGTGACGATCGTGCACCGGCGCGACCAGCTGCGGGCCCAGCAGATTCTGCAGCAGCGCGCCTTCCGCAACAAGAAGATCAAGTTTGTGTGGAACGCCGACGTTGAAGAAATCGAAGGCGACGGCGAAAAGGTGACGGGGATCCGCTACCGTGACAAGGTCACCGGCGAGGAAAAGCACCTGGCCGGCCGCGGCGTGTTCATCTACGTTGGGGTAGAGCCGCAGACCAAGCCGTTTGCCAAGCTCGGCGTGACCGACAAGGCCGGCTGGCTTGAGACCGACGACAAGCTGGAAACCAAGGTGCCGGGGCTGTTTGCTGCCGGCGACGTGCGCGCCAAGCACCTGCGCCAGATTGCGAACGCGGTCGGCGAAGGGAGCGTGGCTGGCCAAGACGCCTACGAATACTGGCAGCAGCTGCAAGATAAGAATGCTTAACTTAGAAAAAGGCTTCTCGCAAGAGAGGCCTTTTTTGGGCGCTTTTTTAAGGTAGAATGAACATGTATTTTAAAGAAAAGGTGTGTTAAATGACAATGAACGAAAAACAGCAGGCACAGGCTTGGCTGGCTTCCGACAAGCTGCCCTTGTATCTGCGCCAGCAACTGCAGGAAAAGCAAACTGATGAAGCCTGGTTAAAGGACGCCTTTGCCGGCTACCTGGCCTTTGGTACGGCGGGGATGCGGGGGCTGCTGGAGCCCGGCACCAACCGGATCAACCTGCTGACGATCGGCCGGGTGACCGCGGGCTTGGCCCGGCTCATCCAAGACGAGGGCGCTGACGCCATGAAAAAAGGCGTCGTGATCTCTTTTGACTCCCGCTACCACTCAAGCGAGTTTGCGACTCATGCCGCAGAAATCCTGGGCCACGCGGGCATCAAAGTCTACTTGTTTGACAGCCTGCGGCCGACTCCGGAATTGTCTTTTGCCATCCGCTACCTGCATACGGCGGCCGGCATCATGATCACGTCTTCGCACAATGCCAAAATCTACAACGGCTACAAAATCTACGGTGCAGACGGCGGCCAGCTGCCGCCGGACAAGGCCAGCCAGCTGGTAGCTTACGCAGATAAAATTGATCTGTTGAATGTACCGACAACCCGGCTGGAAGTGCTGCGCGCCGCCAACACCGTCCAGATGGTGGGCGAAGACCTCGACCAGGCCTACTTGAAAGAACTTTCGACGGTCAACATCGACAAGGCCATGATCAAGAAGATGGCGCCTAAGTTAAAAATCATCTACACGCCTTTGCACGGCACGGGCAAGATGCTCTACCGGCGCGCTTTTGCCCAGGGCGGCTTCACCCAGGTCATCCCGGTGGCCAGCCAGGCTATCCTTGACCCGGAATTTGCGACCGTCGACAAGCCGAACCCTGAGTTCAAGCAGGTCTTTGACCGCGGCATTGCCTTGGCCAAGGAAAACGGCGCCAACCTGATCGTCGCCACCGACCCGGATGCCGACCGCGTCGGCGCCTGCGTGCGCACCGAAGACGGCGGCTTCCAAGTGCTGACCGGCAACCAGATGGCAGCCCTCATGGCCAACTACCTTTTAACCAAGAAAAAAGAGCAGGGGCAGCTGACCGGCGGCGAGGAGATCATCACCTCGATCGTGTCCTCCAGCCTGCCGTTTAAGATCGCACGCCATTATGGCATCTGCACCAAGTACGTTTTGACGGGCTTCAAGTACATCGGCCAAGAAGCCGACCGTTTGGAAGAAAAGCCTGACGAAAGCTTCCTCATGGGCTTTGAGGAAAGCTACGGCTACCTGTTTAAGACCTTCAACCGCGACAAAGACGCCATGCAAGGCGCCTTGATCTTGATGGAAGTGGCCGCTTACTACGCCCAGCGCGACATGACTTTGCTCGACGGCCTGCACGAAATTTGGGCCAAGTACGGCGCCGCCTGCGAGATAACCCAGGCCATCCCGATCGCCGGCTTTGACGGCAAAAAGAAGATGGCGCAGATTTTAAGCAAGCTGCGGCAGGAAAAACTGACCGAGATTAACGGCGTGCAGGTTGTGCGCCATGAAGACTACCTGGAGCAGACATGGGCCGAAGGTGCAGACAGCGGCAAGCTGACCGGCTTTCCAAAGTCCAACGTTTTGAAGTACTTTTTGGCCGACGAATCCTGGGTCGCTTTGCGGCCGTCCGGCACCGAACCGGTCATGAAGGCCTACGTGGGCACCAGCCAGCCGACTTATGAAAAAGCCCAAGCACTGGCAAAAAGCTACGCCGACTTTTTGAAAAAGGTGGTTGCCGAGTCATAATTGATGCGAAAATATGTTCGCAATAGTAGAATATGTTTTTGTTAGTTAAGCTGGATTTTTTTCCGGCTTTTTTGCAAGGAGTTTTTTTCGATGCTTAAAAGACAAGAACATCACGATTTTCAACTGGTTTCCAAGTTTAAGCCGGCTGGCGACCAGCAGCAGGCCATCGACAAGCTGGCGGCCGGCTTTAAGGCAGGAGACAAGGAACAGATCTTGGAAGGGGCCACTGGCACGGGCAAGACTTTTACCATGGCCAACCTGATTGCCAAGCTGCAAAAGCCGACGCTGGTGATCTCCCACAACAAGACCCTGGTCGGCCAGCTCTACGGGGAATTCAAGAACTTCTTCCCGCACAACGCCGTCGACTACTTCGTGTCCTACTATGACTACTACCAGCCTGAAGCCTACGTGCCGCAATCCGACACTTACATTGAAAAAGACTCCGCGATCAATGATGAAATCGACCAGCTGCGCAACAAGGCGACGACCGACCTGATGAGCCGCAACGACGTCATCGTCGTGGCCTCTGTGTCCTGCATCTTCGGCTTGGGCGACCCGACCGAGTATTCCGCTTCCGTGATTCAGCTGTCAGAGGGCGAAGAATATGAACGCGCCACGCTTTTGCGCGACTTGGTCAACCTGCAGTACGACCGCAACGACATCGACTTCCAGCGCGGGCGCTTCCGCGTGCGCGGAGATGTGGTCGAGATCTTCCCGGCCGGCAACGCCAAGCACGCTTTCCGCGTGGAGTTTTTCGGCGACGAGATCGACCGGATCACCGAAATCGACGCTCTGACAGGCGAAGTCATCGGCGAGCACGACACGATCTCGCTGTTTCCGGCGACCCACTTTATGACTAACGAGGACCGCATGAAAAAGGCGCTGCAGTCGATCAGCTCCGAGCTGTCCATCCAGGTCAAAAAGTTTGAAGGCGAAGGCAAGCTGCTCGAAGCCCAGCGGATCAAGCAGCGGACTAAGTTCGACATGGAAATGATGAGCGAGGTCGGCTACACCAGCGGGATTGAAAACTATTCCCGCCACCTGGACGGCAGAAAGCCGGGCGAGCCGCCTTACACGCTGCTCGACTTTTTCCCGGACGACTTCTTAATCCTGATCGACGAGTCGCACGCGACGATCCCGGAATTAGGCGCCATGTACAACGGCGACCGCAACCGGAAAAAGACCTTGATCGACTACGGCTTCCGCCTGCCTTCGGCCTTAGACAACCGACCGCTGACGCTGGCAGAGTTTGAAAAACACGTCCACCAGATTTTGTACGTGTCCGCTACGCCTGGCGACTACGAGTTAAACCGCACCAAGCACAAGGTCGAACAGATCATCCGGCCGACGGGCCTGCTGGACCCAGTCGTGGAGGTGCGGCCGATCGACGGCCAGATCGACGACTTGGTCGGCGAGATCAACAAGCGCATCGACAAAAACGAGCGCGTCTTTGTCACGACCTTGACCAAGAAGATGGCCGAAGACCTGACCGACTACTTGAAGGACCTCGGCATCAAGGTGCGCTATTTGCACTCAGACATCAAGACCTTGGAGAGAATGCAGATTTTGCACGACCTGCGCGAGGGCAAGTTTGACGTCTTAGTCGGCATCAACCTGCTGAGGGAAGGCATCGACGTGCCGGAAGTGTCCTTAGTGGCCATTTTGGACGCCGACAAGGAAGGCTTTTTGCGGTCAACGCGGCCGCTGATCCAGACGATGGGCCGGGCCGCCAGAAACGCGCACGGGACCGTCATCATGTACGCCGACCACATCACGGATTCGATGAAGACCGCGATGGATGCCACCGCCCGCCGGCGCAAGCTCCAGAAGGCCTTCAACAAAGAACACGGCATCACTCCGAAGACGATCATCAAGCCGATCCGGCCGGTGATCAGTGCCGGCAAGCCGGTGAAGGCGGAAAAGGAGAAGGACAGCTTTGCCGACTTGAACTTCGACGAGCTGACCAAGAAGCAAAAAGAAAACATGATCCAAGTTTTGCAGAGCCAGATGGAAGACGCCGCCAAGAAGCTGGACTTCGAAACGGCCGCCAACCTGCGCGATGCGATCATGGAGCTGAAAGCAAGCAAGAAAGGAAGCAAGGCTCGTGGCAAGCGATAATTTTGTCATTCGCGGCGCGCGCGAACACAATTTAAAAGACATCAGTCTCAAGATTCCTAAAAACAAGTTTGTGGTCATCACCGGCCTGTCGGGATCCGGCAAGTCGTCTTTGGCCTTTGACACCCTCTATGCCGAAGGGCGCCGGCGCTATGTGCAGTCGCTGTCCAGCTACGCCCGCCAGTTTTTAGGCCAAATGAAAAAGCCGGCCGTCGACTCCATCACGGGGCTGACGCCGGCCATCTCAATCGACCAAAAGACCAGCTCGCACAACCCGCGGTCAACGGTCGGCACCGTCACCGAGATCAACGACTACCTGCGCTTGCTGTGGGCGCGCACCGGCGTGCCATATTGTCCAAACGACGGCACCAAGATTGAAAGCCAGTCGGTGGACCAGATGGTCGACCGGATCTTAGAGCTGCCCGAGCGCACCCGGATCCAGATCTTTTCACCGGTCGTGCGGGCTAAGCGCGGCCAGCACAAGGACGTGTTTAAAAAGATCCAGCGCGCCGGCTTTGTCCGCGTGATCGTCGACGGCGAGATGCACGAAATCGGCGACGAGTTTGAGCTGGACAAAAACAAGCGCCACGACATCTCGATCGTGGTTGACCGCCTGATCATCAAGCAAGGCCTGCGCTCGCGCCTTTTTGACTCGGTCGAAGCGGCCCTGCGCCTGTCCGACGGCTATATGAACGTCGACGTCATCGGCGGCAAGCCGCTGGTATTTTCCGAATACTACGCCTGCCCGCTGTGCGGCTTCACCGTCGGCGAGCTTGAACCGCGCCTGTTTTCCTTCAACGCGCCGTTTGGCGCCTGCCCGGAGTGCAGCGGCTTGGGGATGAAGCTGGCCGTCGACGAAGACCTGGTCGTGCCTGACAAGGACAAGACCTTGGCCGAAGGCGCACTGGCACCCTGGAAGACGACGTCTTCTTATTATTACGGGATGCTCGAGCAAGCCTGCCAGGCCTTTAAGATCCCGATGGACAAGCCTTTTAAAAAGCTGACCAAGCGCCAGCAGGAGATCCTGCTCCACGGCAGCAGCAAGAAAGTCCGCTTTCACTTAAGCGGCGACTTTGGCGTCCAAGACACCGTCCAGCCGTTTGAGGGCGTGATGGACAACGTCTGGCGCCGCTACGAGCACCCGATGTCCATGTTCATGCGGCGGGTGATGGAGCAGTACTTGACCGAACTGACCTGCCCGGTCTGCCACGGCAAGCGTTTGAATGAAAAAGCGCTCGCCGTCAAAGTCGGCGGGGAGAACTTGGCCGAAGTTTCCGATTTACCGGTCGCTAACGCCTTAGCCTTTTTTAAGAAGTTAAAGCTGGATGAGCAAAAGGCCGTGATCGCCAAGCCGATCTTGAAAGAGGTCTGCGACCGCTTGGGCTTTTTGGTCAACGTGGGCTTAGCCTACCTGACCTTGTCGCGGCGGGCCAACACCTTGTCCGGCGGGGAAGCCCAGCGGATCCGGCTGGCGACTCAGATCGGGTCCCAGCTGTCCGGCGTCATGTATGTCTTGGACGAACCGTCCATCGGCCTGCACCAGCGCGACAACCAGCGGCTGATTTCTTCTTTGCAGAAAATGAAGGACCTGGGCAACTCCCTGATCGTGGTCGAACACGACGAAGAGACCATGGCCCAGGCCGACTACATCGTCGACATGGGTCCGGGTGCCGGCGTCAACGGCGGCAAGGTGGTTGCGGCCGGCACGCCCAAAGAGATCATGCTGAACGAAGACTCGCTGACCGGGGCTTACTTGTCCGGCCGCAAGTTTATCCCGGTGCCTGCCAAAAGGCGCAAGGGCAGCGGCGGCAAGATTACCATCACCGGCGCTGCCGAAAACAACTTGAAGAACCTGACGGTCCACTTCCCGCTAGGCAAGTTTGTCGTGGTCACCGGCGTGTCCGGCTCCGGCAAGTCAACTTTGGTGAACCTGATTTTGAAAAGGGCGCTGGCGCAGCGCATCAACAAGAGCGGGCAAAAGCCGGGCAAGTTCAAAAAGATCACCGGCTGGGAGAAGATCGACAAGATCGTCGACATCGACCAAAGCCCGATCGGCCGGACGCCGCGCAGCAACCCGGCGACCTATACCTCTGTGTTTAACGACATCCGCGACCTTTTTGCCGAGACCAACGAGGCGAAGATGCGCGGCTACAGCAAGGGCCGGTTCTCCTTCAACGCCAAGGGCGGCCGCTGCGAGGCCTGCAAGGGCAACGGGATCGTCAAAATCGAGATGAACTTCTTGCCCGACGTCTACGTCCCGTGCTCGGTCTGCCACGGCAGCCGCTACAACTCCGAAACCTTGGAAGTAACTTACCGCGGCAAGAACATCTCCCAGGTGCTCGACATGACCATTAGAGAAGCAGCTGAGTTTTTTGAAAATATTCCGCGCATTGAACGCAAGCTGCAGACCATCATCGACGTCGGCTTAGGCTACGTGAAGCTGGGGCAGTCGGCGACGACGCTGTCTGGCGGCGAGGCCCAGCGGATGAAGCTGGCCAGCGAACTGCAAAAGCCGTCGGCCGGCAACAACTTCTACATCCTGGACGAGCCGACCGTCGGCCTGCACACCGACGACATCAAGCGCCTGCTGGGCGTCTTGCAGCGCCTGGTCGACAAGGGCAACACGGTGGTCACCATCGAGCACAACCTGGACGTGGTCAAGTCTGCGGACTGGCTGATCGACTTAGGCCCTGAGGGCGGCGACGGCGGCGGCACGATCGTCTGCACCGGCACCCCCGAAAAAGTTGCTAAATGCGCCGAAAGCTATACCGGCCAGTATTTAGCGCCCGTTTTGGCCCGCGATCGCAAGCTTGCAAAAGAAAAAAAGTAGTAAAATGACCTTTAAGGAATGAAAGGGAGGTTTTCATCTATGTTTTCTTTTAGCAATCAAAATCGGATGCCGCGCGGCTTCGATTGGGGGCTGCTGGTTGCCGGCGTTTTGTCGGCTGTAGTCGGCATTTATGTCTTGCGTTACCCGGGCAAGGGCCTGCGCTTTTTAGTCATCGCCTTTGCGCTTTTATCCATCATGCAGGGGATCGTGTGGCTGTCAGCTTACAGCCGCTTCCACAACTTCTTTGGCCCGAGCTGGTCGACTTTGATCTCCGCGATCGTCGACATCGTCATCGGGATTTTATTCCTGTTCTACCAGCAGGTCGGCGCGCTGTCTCTGGCGATCATGGTCGGCATTTGGTTTGTCGCTGACGCCATCGTCGGGATTGTCTTTTCATGGCACCTGCGGGACTTTTCGACAGGCTCGTTTGTCTTCAACCTGGTTTTGAACATCCTCTGCCTGATCTTGGCGGTGATGATCCTGCTCAACCCGGTAGTGACGGCCTTCAGCCTGAGCTACCTGCTGGCCTTCACGCTGATCATCTTCGGCATCAACGAAATTGTCTTAGCGTTTGCACGGCGCTAGTCTTAAAGCCCTGTTTCAGCAGGGCTTTTTTTAATGGGTAAAAAGAAACGCCCGGACCGGTTGCTATGATATAATTTTAGTAGATGGAGGATTTTGCCATGACTAATAATAAAAAGCGCTTGCTGATTGTGACCGGGATGAGCGGTGCCGGCAAGACCGTAGCAATTCATTCTTTAGAGGACATGGGCTATTTTGTGACCGACAACTTGCCGCCGACGCTGCTGGGGAGTTTTTGGGAGCTGATGATCAACTCCAACGACTTCAACAAGGTGGCCGTAGTCATCGACCTGCGCGTGCGCAGCTTTTACAAGGACTTGGTTGAATCAATCGATTCTCTGGAAGACAACAAGCAGGTCACCGCGACGATTGTCTTTTTGGAATGCAGCAACGACACCCTGGTGGCCCGCTACAAGGAGACCCGCCGCTTGCCGCCGCTTGCTAAAAACGGCCGCATGCTCGACGCCATCGAAGAAGAGCGCAAGATCTTGGCCCCGGTCAAGACCCGGTCGAACATCATCATCGACACTTCTAAGCTGACGCCTAAGGAACTGAAAAAAAGGTTAGTGGGCGAATTCAACGAAGCGTCCAACAAGATGTTCCGGATCGAGGTCATGAGCTTCGGCTTCAAGTACGGGATGCCGATCGACGCCGACATCGTGATGGACGTGCGCTTTTTGCCGAATCCTTTTTACATTCCAAGCCTGAAGCCTTTTACCGGCCTGGACCGCAAGGTCTTCGATTATGTGATGTCCAAGCCGGAGACGAAGGTCTTTTACCAGAAGTTTTTAGACATGCTGAAGACGGCGATTCCGGGCTACGTCGCCGAGGGCAAGGAAAAGCTGACGATCGCGATCGGCTGTACCGGCGGCCAGCACCGCAGCGTGTCGATTGCCCAGCAGCTGGCCCGCGACTTGGCCAAAAAGTACCCGGTTGACATCGAACACCGCGAGGTCAGCCGCTACATCAGAAAGTAGGTGATGAGGATTGGCGCAGACTACTAAAATTGTCAGGGTCATTAAAAGGCGCCAGCCTCGGGTGGTCGTCATTGGCGGCGGCACGGGCCTGCCGGTGATCTTAAAGGCCCTGAAAAACCGCGCCGAGATTACGGCGATCGTGACCGTGGCCGACGACGGCGGCTCGTCAGGCGCTTTGCGCAACTACATCAACGTGGTGCCGCCCGGCGACATCCGCAACGTCCTGGCGGCCTTGTCCGACCTGCCGCAAGAGGCCAAGGACATCTTCCAGTACCGCTTCAAGTCAGAAGACGCCTTCTTTGCAGGGCATGCGATCGGCAACCTGATCATTGCCGCCTTGAACGAGATGAAGGGCGACATCTTCAGCGCGGTGCAAGACTTGAGCCAGATGATGAAGATTGATGGCCACGTTTTTCCAGCCTCAAACGAACCGCTGACTTTAAACGCGCAGTTCGTCGACGGCACGATCTGCCGCGGCGAAAGCGAGATTTCCGCCCAGGACAAAAGAATCAAGCGCGTCTGGGTCACGGACAGCGACTCGACCGCGACGCCGCAAGCGGTGCTGCCGGTGCTGGCGGCCATCATGCAGGCCGACGCGGTGGTGCTGGGGCCGGGGAGCCTGTTTACCTCGATCCTGCCGAACCTCATGATCCCCAACTTGGGCGAGGCCGTGCGGCAGACCAAGGCCGAGGTCATCTATATCTGCAACATCATGACCCAGGAGGGCGAAACCGACCACTTTTCCGACGCCGACCACGTGCGCGTGATCAACAGCCACCTGGGCGGCCACTACATCGACACGGTCCTGATCAACGGCCGGCCGATCGACATGAGCAAATTCCAGATTGAAAAAAGCGACCGCTACTTGGAGCCGGTCCGCCACGACTTTGCGGGCCTGCGCGCGCAAGGCTGCCGGGTGATCACCGCCGACTTGCTCTACCAAAAAGACGGCCTGGCCTTCCACGACGGCAACAAGGTCGCCCAGGAGGTCCTGCGGCGGGCGTTTGCTTCTTATTGCAAGAGAGAGCAGGTGTGAGATGACTAGCTACGCTTCCCAAGTTAAAAAAGAACTGACCGCACTCAAGGTGCACCCGGAACATGCCAAAGCCGAGCTGTCTGCTTTTTTAAGGATGAACGGCGTCTTAAACCTGCACGACGGCCAGATCAGCTTAGACATTACGACTGAAAATCCGGCCATTGCCCGGCGCGTTTTTTCCCTGATTAAGCTGGCCTACGGGGTCGAACCGCTCTTAATTGTTTCTAAAAAGATGAAGCTGAAAAAAAACCTGCAGTTTTTGGTCCGGCTGAACCAGGAAGTCCAGCCGATCCTGCAGGATTTAGACATCATCTCGCCGACGGCCGGGATCATCACCTCGGTGCCGGAGAAGATTAAAAACTCCCGCCAGCGGGCGATGTCGTACTTGCGCGGGGCCTTTTTGGCCGGCGGCAGCGTCAACAACCCCGAAACCAGCCGCTACCACTTAGAGATTTATTCGCTCTACCACGACCAGGCCGAAGGGCTGGCCGAATTGATGCAGAAGTTTTTCGACTTAAACCCGAAGCTGACGCCGCGGCGCAGCGGCTACATCGTGTATTTGAAAGAGGCCGAAAAAATCGGCGACTTTTTGCACATCACGGGCGCGGTCAAGGCGATGCTGGCCTTTGAAGACCTCCGCATCATGCGCGACATGCGCAATTCGGTGAACCGCCTGGTCAACTGCGACACGGCCAACCTGAAAAAGACGGCGACGGCCGCGGCCCGGCAGGTCCAAGACATCCGGATCATCGAAGACAAGATGGGCCTGGCCAACCTGCCGGAAAAGCTGCAGGTGCTGGCGCGCTTTCGCCTGGAAAACCAGGAGCTGTCCTTGAAAGAGGTGGCCGAACAGGTGCCGGACGGCCCGATCTCCAAGTCGGGGATCAACCACCGCTTCCAAAAGCTCCACCAGCTGGCCGAAGATTTAGCCAAATAAAAAAAGCACTTCCAATTGGAAGTGCTTTTTTTGTGTGCTTAAAATTACTTGTTCTTGTTGACCATGATCTTGTCAATCAGGCCGTAGTCCTTAGCTTCTTGCGCGGTCATGTAGTTGTCGCGTTCGGTATCAGCTTGGATCTTTTCCAGCGGCTGACCGGTCGTGTCGTGCAAGATGCCGTTGATCATCTTTCTGGTTTTAACAATTTCTTTAGCGGCAATTTCAATTTCGGTTGCCTGGCCTTGTGCACCGCCCAAAGGCTGGTGGATCAGGACAGTAGCGTGCGGCAGGGCGAAACGTTTGCCCTTGGCGCCGCTTGCCAAAATAATAGAAGCCATGGAAGCTGCCATGCCAGTAGCGATGGTTGAGACATCGGACTTAATGAAGTTCATGGTGTCGACAATGGCCATGCCTGAGGTGATCACGCCGCCAGGTGAGTTGATGTATAAGGAAATGTCTTTAGTATTGTCTTGTGCATCCAAGAAGAGCAGCTGGGCAATAATTGAGTTTGCCATTTGGTCGTTGACTTCGCCGCTCAGCATAATAATCCGGTCCTTTAACAGACGGGAGTAAATGTCGTAGGCGCGTTCGCCGCGTGCTGACTGCTCGATAACAGTAGGTACAAGCATATTATTTACCTCCATGTTTTAAAAATTAGCACTCTTTGAAGTACAGTGCTAATTAAACCATAACTAAGAGACGGGGTCAATAAAAAAAGCTTTGGCCAAAAAAGCCAAAGCTTAAAAGGTGCGCCCCCTGGGAGTCGAACCCAGATCTTAAGAACCGGAATCTTACGTGCGATCCATTACACTAAGGGCGCATACATCAGTTATTATAGCAAAAAAAAGCCTGCAGACAAGAGCAGAAAATCGTTAGTGAAAAGGTTTGCAAAAAAAATTAGCGCTTGCTATACTAAATTTGTCGGAGGAGAAATCATGATCTTACTTGATTTCTCTATTGTTTTTAGACAAATTGGGACGCTGAGCGACCAACACCTGGCCGCTAGCGGGCCCGTAGGAGGAAAGGCTGCATGAATACAGATTTCATCTGGTTGCAAAGCCTCGTCCCCGACGTGATAAAGACAGTCCGACAGCGCTACCTGATCCTAGTTCAGGTGGCCAATCTAGCGCCAGTGGGCAGGCGGACCGTTGCCAAGAAGCTGGGCTTGTCTGAGCGCAGCCTGCGCACCGAAACCGACTATCTCAAGCAGCTGGGGCTGCTTGCCATCGAGCGGCGGGGGATGAGCCTGACTGACAAGGGCCGGCGTGTGCTCGAGCAGGTCCGGCCGGTGGTCGAGAATTTCTTCAAGGCCAGCCAGCGGGAACACGAGCTCGAAGCCATGTTCAACATCGACCGGGTGTTCATCGTCCCGGGCGACCTGGACCGCGATCCGGGCACCATCGAATTGTGTGCCAACGAATTAAATGCGGCCCTGGACCTGCTTTTACCACTGGGAAAAAGTGTTATAACTGTCTTTGATGGGACCACGATGGCCAACCTGGCCCGGTTTTTATCGCCGCGGCTGAGCAACTACCGCGAGCTGGTCTTTGTGCCAGGGCGCGGGGCCATCGGCGACAACGCCGAGCTGCAGTGCAATACGATTGCCCAGGTCAGCGCCCAGTCGACCCACGGCCGCTACCGGGCGCTGTACCTGCCCGAAAGCGTGTCCGAGACCGCTTACCGCTCGCTCATCCACGACGAGGCGATTGTGAGCGTTCTGTCAGACATCTCCCATACGGATGCAGTTATTCACAGCATCGGGCGCGCACCAGAGATGATCGCGCGCCGGGACCTGACTCCCTTCCAAAAGTCCAACCTTTTGGCAAAAGGGGCGGTCGGGGAATGCTTCGGTTGCTTTTTTGACAAAGACGGCAACATCGTCGAGCAGATCCCCAGCATCGGCTTGCAGTTGAAAGACCTGCACCGGGTCCCGCATATTTTTACGGTTGCAGCCGGCCACAGCAAGGCCGCCGCAATTAAGAGCTATCTGAGCCGCGCTCCTCGGCAAACATGGCTGATCACAGATGAAGGAGCCTCAAACCAGATTTTAAAGGAGCCTTAAAGCTCGTTTAAAATAAATTGTTATATGTTACTTGATTCCTAAGGAGGAATATCAGATATGACTGTTAAAATTGGTATTAACGGTTTCGGCCGTATCGGTCGTTTAGCTTTCCGTCGCATTATGGACTTAGGTGAAAAGACTAAGGACATCGAAGTTGTTGCTATCAACGACTTGACCACTCCAGCAATGCTTGCTTACCTGCTGAAGTACGACACTACCCACGGCACCTTCAACCACGAAGTTTCATCAACTGATGACTCAATCATCGTTGACGGCAAGAAGTACCGCGTATACGCAGAACCACAAGCTCAAAACATTCCTTGGGTTAAGAACGACGGCGTTGACTTCGTTCTTGAATGTACTGGTTTCTACACCAGCAAGGCTAAGTCACAAGCCCACCTGGACGCTGGCGCAAAGCGTGTTCTGATTTCAGCTCCTGCAGGCAACGACCTGAAGACCATCGTTTACTCAGTAAACGAAGACACCTTGACTTCAGACGACAAGATCGTTTCAGCTGCTTCATGCACCACTAACTCACTGGCACCTATGGCAGCTGCTCTGGACAAGGAATTCGGCATCGAAGTAGCCACTATGACTACCATCCACGCTTACACTGGTACTCAAATGACTCTTGACGGCCCTGCACGTAGCGGCAAGGAACAAGACGCCCGTGCTGCTGCTGAAAACATCATTCCGCACACCACTGGTTCTGCTAAGGCTATCGGCCTGGTACTGCCAAACCTGAACGGTAAGATGAACGGCCACGCACAACGTGTTCCAGTTCCAGACGGTTCAGAAACTGAACTGGTTTCCATCTTGAAGAAGAAGGTAACTGCTGACGAAGTTAACGAAGCTATGAAGAAGTACGAAAGCCCATCATTTGCT
>CAJMMO010000002.1 GCA_905214545.1 uncultured bacterium | reverse complement strand
CCTCATCTCCCGACGACAGTTATTAATAGTACACGCTCTTGCCCGAATCGTCAAACATGTCTTTTTGTTCGTAAATGGCCCGTCATTAATCCCTTTTATAGTCCCTGCTGCTAATAGATAGCCGGTAGATATTAATGAATAGTTAAGATTTAGCTTCTAACGTGCCCGCTTTTACGAACTTAATGCTTTCATTTCGCCAAAACTTTTTTCAAAAAAGTTGCAATTTCTTTTAAAAGGCAAAAAAAGAGAGGCTTAAAGCCTCTCTCAATGGTTAGTCATAGATGTATTTGGCTGTCGCCTCAGCAGCGGGCATGCCGTTCCTGATCTTCAAAGCCAGTTCAATAGAAACGTCGGCCAGCAGAGACTGCGGGTCAATGACGTTGTAAGGGTGCTCAGGCGCTTTTTCCTGGGCCAGGGATAATTCAGTGCAGCCCAGCAAAGTAACCGCACAGCCGTACTCATCGTGCATCTTGCGCAAGATTTCGTGGTAGAGCTCGCCGTCGACAATACCCTTGTCCTTGATATCGTCGTAGATCAGCTTCGTGACCATCGGCTGGATCTCCGGGCCGCCAAAAACAGGCTCGATGCCAGCCTCTTTAAAGTAGTTTTCGTACAAGTGGTCGTGAATAGAGCCTTCCGTGGCAATCAGACCGATCTTTTTTTCATGAGGATAATTGTCCAAGAAATTGTGGACGGCAATCTGCATCATGTTTAAAAAAGGAATGTCAGTCAGCCCGGCCAGTTCCTTATAGAAGTAGTGGGCCGTGTTGCAAGGCATCACGAAAAAGTCGGGCTTGAGCTTGGCCTGCCCCAGCACATCATCGCGCAGCGCAGGGAAGAAGTTCGGCTGGCTGTGGTCTTTGATGTAGGCGGTTCTGTCCGGCACCTCGGCGTCGTTGACCAGGATGTAGTTCAAGTAGTCCTGGTCCCTGTGGATCTTGACGCGGTGGTTGATTAAGCGGACATAGCTTTCGGTCGCGATGGTCCCCATCCCGCCGATGATGCTAAAAAAGTGTTTCATGATTATTCACCTAGTTCTGACAAAACCTTCTTCACGACTTTCATGTCAGTCGGGTAAGGAGTGTCCACGCCGCGCACCTTTTGGTACGGGTCGGCACCCTTGCCGCAGACCAGCACAACGTCGTCCGGACCAGCCAGGGCGATGGCATCGTGGATAGCCTTTTCCCGGTCTAATTCGATGGTGACGTCGCAGCGGTCGTGGTCGATGCCGGCGTCGATTTGTTCGGCGATAGCCTGCGGGTCTTCAAAGCCCGGGTCGTCGGTCGTCAAAAAGGCCTTGTCGGCATACTTCGACAGACTTTGGCTGAAGCCGGCACGACGGTCGACCCCCTTGTCGCCAGGCGCACCAACGACCACGATGATCTTCGGGTTGTCGAATTCGCGCTGCATGAAGCTCATGAGCGCCATCATCGAAGCCTTGTTGTGGGCGTAGTCGACAACGATGAAGCCATGCTTGTCGGTCGGCACGGTCTCCATGCGGCCTGGGATCGTCACGTGGCGAATGCCCTTAGCGGCAGTGTCGTGGTCGACACCGGCCAAGCCGGCGCCGATGATTGCTGCGGTCCCGTTGATCTGGTTGAAGTCGCCGATCATCTGCAGGGCGTAGTCGCCGGCGATGTTCAGCTTTTTAGCCTTGTCGGAACCGTAGGAAATCTTAAAGCGGGTCTCGCGCATGTCGGTTTCTTCTGAAGAGTAGCGGAAGTCGATCGGCTGCTTTAAGTTCGGGTTGTCGTAGTCGCTGTTGGCGAACAGGTAGATGCTGTCCGGGTTGGTCGTCGTCGTTGCGGCAGCGTAAATTTCGTCGAAGTGGTCGCTTTGCGCGTTGATGATACACTTGCGCGAGTTGACCATCAGCTGCAGCTTGCAGTGCAGGTAGTCGGCGAAGTTAGGGTGTTCGTTAGGCCCAATGTGGTCTGGGGTAATGTTTAAGAAAAAGCCCAGGTCGTAAGTTAAGCCAAAGACTCTGTTCTTTTTGTAGGCTTGGGAAGAAACTTCCATGACCAGGTGGGTCATCCCGTTGTCGACAGCGATACGCATGTCGCGGAACAAGTCTAAGGATTCCGGCGTGGTCAAGCTCGACTTGAACTTGTCTTCCGGCTTTGGCCCGACGATGTCGTCAACTGATGAAAACAGTGCAGTCCGGCCGCCGTTGATCTGGTCCAGAATGTTCTTCAAGAAGTAGGCAGAAGTCGTCTTGCCCTTCGTGCCGGTAAAGGCTACGACGTACAAGTCGTCTTGCGGGAAGCCAAAGAAGGCAGCTGACAGCAAAGCCATTGCCTTGGTGACATCCCTGACGATTAAGGCATGCAGCCCGGTGCCTTCCGGGTATGGCTGTTCAGCGACGTAGCAGTTGGCGCCGTTTTTCTTGGCCATTGCCAAGTAGGTCGGCCGGAAGTTCTTGCCCTTGCAGAAGAACAAAGTGTCGGTCTGAATATCTCTTGAGTCATAGGAAATATATTCCATTTTTGTTGAAACAGCGTCTTGAACAGCGCTGGATTTCAGCAAGTGATGCTCTTTCAAAATTAAAATACAAGTATTTAAAGAAATGCTGCTCATGAAGGGCCCCCACAATCATCTATTATTCTGTGCAGATTATATCATAACGTCATTTTCGCGCGCTTTGCAGCGGAAGCAAAATAATGAAACTGGTCTTTTTAGCATTGGACTTGCAGCTCACCGAGCCGTGGTGCAGGGCCACGATGCTCCTGACAATCGACAGGCCCAGGCCCGTGCCGCCGGTAGCATGGTTGCGCGATGTCTCCACCCGGTAAAAACGGTCGAAAATCTTTTTTAAACTGTCCTGCGGAATCGGCTCGCCGTCGTTTTCGACGCGCAGCTCCACCTGCTGTTTGTTGATCTCGTTGGCGACCAGCCAGATCTTGGTCGCGCCCTTGCCGTACTTCAAGGCGTTGGAGATCAAATTGTTGTAGACGCGGACCAGCTGTTCGGGATCGGCGGCGATTTCCAAGTCGCGCGGCCGGGAGATGACTTCGATCTCGATCCCCTTTTTCTCGGCCTCGAGCTCAAAGCCGGCGGCCACTTGCTCCATCATCGAGTAGATGTGCAGATGCTTTTGGATGTGGAGCTTGGTGTCGTTGGCGTTTAACTTGCTGTAAGCCAGCAGGTCTTCGGCCAGCGACTTCATCTGCTTGGCCTTCACAAAGGCGATGTCGACGTACTTGTCGGCCTCCTCCGGCGTCTTATAGGCGTGGGCCTTGAGCAGGCCCAGGTAGCCGATAATCGACGTCAGCGGTGTGCGCAGGTCGTGTGACACATTGGTCAGCAGGTCGTCTTTTGACTTCTCAATCCTTTTTTCCTCGTCAACGGCGGCGACGGTACTGTCGACCAGCGAGTTGATCGAGTCGATCACGTGCTGTAGGTCGCGCCGTACCAGAAAGTTGATCCGGTGGTCAAAGTGGCCGTCTGCGATGTAGTGCAGCTCGGCGATGACGTGCCGCAACTGGATTTGATGGTAGCGCCGAATTAAACGCCAGTAGATGACGATAAAGTCGATGATCACCAGCATCACAATGAAGATCCCCTGCCAGGACCAGAGGTGGTGGTTGCCGGCGAAGGTGACCGTACTTTTTAAAAAATAAATGCCCTCTTCCAGGCTGTCGTTGTTCACGATAGCCAGGTCGATGATGATAATCAGCGAAAGATTTAACAGCAAAAGCAGGATCAAGGTGACGATGCCTTCTGCGATCAGCTCGCTTTTCTCACGGGCGGTAAGCTTAATCGGCTGTTTTGTCATGCTAGGCCTCTACTTTGTAGCCGACGCCCCAGACGGTTTGGATGACGGCTTCGCCGCCAGTCGCCTTTTGAATCTTGTCGCGCAGGTGCGAAACGTGCACCATCACGGTCTTAGCGGACACGACTGACTCTTGCTGCCAGACGCGTTCAAAGATTTCGTCGGCAGAAAAGACCCGGTTGGGGTGGCTTGCCAGCAGGTATAAGATCCCAAACTCCAAGGCGGTCAGCTTGATCTCGGCGCCCGTCAAAGTTTTAACTTCGTGCGAGTCCTTGTTGATGGTCAGCGGGCCGACTTCCAAGACATCCGGCTGGTCGCTTTTGACCTGCTTTTGGCTGCGCCGCAAAAGCGAGCGGACGCGGGCCATGACTTCCAGCGGGTTGAACGGCTTGACTACGTAGTCGTCGGCACCCGTGATCAGGCCCTTGATCTTGTCCATGTCGCCGCTCTTGGCGCTGACGACCAGGATCGGAATATCAGAGTCCTTGCGGACCTGCTTGATGACCTCGATGCCCGACATGTGCGGCATCATGATGTCTAAGATCATCAGGGCAATGTCCGGGTCGGTGGTCAGTTTCGTCAAGGCTTCGGCGCCGCTGTAGGCGCTGATTGGTTCGTAGCCTTCGTTTTTTAAATAAATGCTTAGTAATTCGACGATTTCTTTGTCGTCGTCAACAACGAGAATTTTCAATGGTCGGTCATCCTTTTTTTCTGTAACTAGTAGTTACATTCTACCTTTTTTTAACATAAAAAAAGGGAACAACACTATGCTGCTCCTCTTTTTTATGATTAATTGAGCTCACGCTTGCCAGTGTAGAGCTGGTAGTAGTAGCCGTGCTGAGCCAGCAATTCCTGGTGGTTGCCGGCTTCGATGATATTGCCGTGGTCTAAGACCAAGATCAAATCGGAGTTGACGATCGTGGACAGACGGTGCGCGATCACAAAGCTCGTGCGCCCTGCCAGCAGGTTGTCCATCCCAGCCTGCACCATTCTTTCGGTGTTGGTGTCGATGCTGGAAGTGGCCTCGTCTAAGATCATGACCGGCCGGTTGGAAATCATGGCCCGGGCAATAGACAGCAGCTGCATCTGGCCTTGCGACAAGTCGCCGCCGTCGCCGTCGATGACGGTTTGGTAGCCGTCGTCCAGCTCGGTGATGAATTCGTCGGCGTGGGCCAGGCGGGCAGCCAGGTAGACATCGCTGTCGCTGGCGTTGCTGTTGCCGAAGCGGATGTTTTCCATGATCGTGCCGGTAAACATGTGCGTTTCCTGCAAGACGATGGAAACTGACGACCGCAGGGCCCGCTTGTCGATCTGCTTGGTGTCTAAGCCGTCGTAGATGATCTTGCCGGAGTTGATCTCGTAGAAGCGGTTGATCATGTTGGAGATCGTGGTCTTGCCCGCGCCGGTTTCCCCGACTAAGGCAATCTTCATGCCGGGCTTGGCATCAATGCTGATGTCGTGCAGGATCAGCTGGCCCGGCACATAGCCGAAGTTGACGTGGTCAAACTCGATGTGGCCGCGGACCGGCTTGCTTGCAACAGTGCCGTCTGCTTGCGGAACCTGCCAGCGCCAAGCGCCTTCCAGCTTCGGATCCGGCGTCAGTTCGATCTTGCCCTCGTTGGTCTCTTCTTTTTGATCAAGCAGGGCGAAAATTCTTTTGGCACCGGCTAAAGCCAGCACAATTGAGTTCAGCTGCTGGGAAATCTGGGCGACCGGCATGGTAAAGGACCGGGTCATCTGCAAGAATGACGCCAGCTGGCCGATAGTCAAAGTTAAAACGCCGCCCAAAGACAGGCCGCCGCCGATCAAGGCGATCAAAACGTAGAGCAGGTTGGCCATGTTGCCGACGATTGGGAACAGGACCGTAGCGAAGATGTTGGCCTTGGCTGAAGCATCCTGCAAGTTGCGGTTGTATTTTTCAAAGTCTTGCCGCACCTCGTCTTCGTGGCTGAAGACCTTGATGACCTTCAAGCCGCTCAGCATTTCTTCGTTGTAGCCGTTCATCTCGCCGACCCGCTTCTGCTGCAAGTTGAACTGCTTGCTGGAGTTGACGGTCAGGTAGCGGACAATGCCGTAAACCAGGCCGAAGATAACGATGGAGATGATGGTCAGCTGCCAGCTGACGGCCAGCATCCCGCACAAGACAAACAGCCAGCTCAAAGCCGAGTTGACCATCTGCGGCATGGATTGGTCGATCATCTGGTTCAAGGTGTCCACGTCGTTAGTGTAGATACTCATGGTGTCGCCGTATTCCGTCTGGTCGAAGTAGGAAATCGGCAGGTGCTCCATGTGCTCAAACATCTCGTCACGCAGGTTCTTCTGCACCCGCTGGCCGCCTAAGACCATCAGGGCAAAGGCCAGGTAGTTGGCCAAGACCCCGATGATGTAGATCAGGGCCAGGAAGCCCAAGGCGCGGATCAGCGGTCCGAAGTCAGGAGTTTTTTGCCGCAGCATCGGGGTGATGTAGCGGTCGATCAGCTGTCTGATGAACAAACTGCCGTAGACCACGGCCCCGGCGTTAATGGCAATGGCGATGATCGCGATGATGTTAAAAGCAGGCGCGGTCTTGAAAACATACTTCAAAAGCCGCTTTAAAGTAGGCCACTCAATCATTTGCTCTTTGCTTTTTTTAGCAGCAGTATCCATGTACTTCACCTACTTTCCTTGTTCAGACTGGTAATCAGCAATCTTCTTGTAGAATTCGTTCTTGCCCATCAGCTCCTCGTGGGTGCCGACGTCTTGGATCTTGCCGTGCTCTAAGACGACGATCCGGTCGGCGTCCTTAATGGAGACGATTCTCTGCGAGATGATGATCTTAGTCATGTCCGGCATTTCGTCGCGCAGGGCCGTTCTGATGGCCCGCTCGGTCTTGGTGTCGACGGCAGAAGTCGAGTCGTCCAAGATCAGGATTTGCGGGTGCTTTAATAGCGCACGCGCAATCGTGATCCGCTGCTTTTGCCCGCCGGAGACGTTGTTGCCGCCTTGTTCGACCATCGTGTCATAGCCGTTTTCCAGCTCGCGGATAAAGCCGTCGGCGTGGGCAATCTTAGCTGCGTGGACGATTTCTTCGTCGGTGGCGTTTTCGTTGCCCCACTTCAAGTTGTCCTTGATGGTGCCTGTGAAAAGCACGTTCTGCTGCAAGACCATGGCGACGTTGTCACGCAGGGTCCGCAGGTCATAGCTGCGCACGTCGTGGCCGCCGACTAAGACGGCGCCGCTCGTGACGTCGTACAGGCGCGGAATCAGCGAGACAAAGGTCGATTTCGAAGAACCGGTCTCGCCGATGATCCCGATGGTTTCGCCCGGACGGATGTGCAGGTTGATGTCGTCTAAGATTGGGTGCTCAGCGTCTTTTTCATACTTGAAGCTGGCGTGGTCGAAGACGATGTCGCCGTTAGAAACGGTCGTCAGCGGCTTCTTCGGGTTGGTGATCGTCGGCTTTTCATTGATGACGTCGGCGACACGCTTGCCGGAAGCTTGGGCCATGGTCAATTGGGCAAAGACCATGGACAGCATCATCAAGCTGTACAGCGCTGAGTTGGAGTATGAAAACATGGAGACCAGCTGCCCGGCCTGCATGCTGCCAAAGACAATTTGGCGGGCACCAAACCAGGAAACGGCCAGCATGGAGATGTCCATGACCAAGACCAGGACCGGGCCGTTAAAGGTCATGATCAGCAAGGCCGTCTTGAACAGCTTGTAGATATGACCCGTAGCCTTTTTAAATTCTTCGGTCTGCTCAGGTTCATGCACGTAGGTCTTCACTTCGCGAATCCCGCGCACGTTTTCACGCACGACCCGGTTCAAGCGGTCGTAACCGCGGAAGATCCTGCCAAAGTAGGGAAAGCCCGCTTTCAGGATCACAGCTAAGGCCAGCGCCATGACCGGCACGGTGACGACGAAGATCAGCGACAGGCGGGCGTTGATGATCATCGACATGATGATTGAAAAGATCATGATCAGCGGTGCTCTAACGGCCATTCTGATCGACATCTGGTAGGCCATCTGGATGTTGTTGACGTCAGTAGTCAGACGCGTCACCAGACTGGAGCTGGAAAACTTGTCGATATTTTCAAATGAGTAGTCCTGGATGTGGAAGAACATGTCTTGCCGCAAGTTCCCTGCGACCCCGGCTGCGGCCCGCGATGAAAACACGCTGGCGCCAATCCCCAAGGCCAGAGACACTAGGGTGACCAGGACTAAGATGATGCCCCATTTGGCAACATAGCCCATGTCTTTTTTCATAATCCCGTTGTCGATCAAAATACCCATGATGTACGGGATCAGCATTTCGATGAATGCTTCTACTGAAACCAGCAGCGGCGACAAAAGCGATTCTCTTTTATATTCGCGCACCGATTTCATGATGGTTTTAAACATTGAAGCCCTCCTTTTCTAATTCAAATAAAAGCAACTAGGCAGAGCCTACTTGCTTTTTGGTTAGATTATTAAATAACTATTAACAGTTTAATAGAATTTTTAAAATATGCAAAGATTAATTACCGGCGCCGCGGCGTCACCATCTCGGTGGTGATGCCCTTCGTTTTGCGCCACAGCCAGCGGCCGCCGTATGCAACTGCGGCTACCAGCATGTCGATGCCGCCCGGCAGCACCGGGTTGATGACGTTGATTGGCGGAATGGCCATCACTGCCGCCACGATAAACAGGACAAAGATCGCACCGACCCCGATCAGGATCAGCTTCCAGCCAGCCGGCCGGTCTTCACGCGGCCGGGCCAAAGCATCGTTGAAGTAAGTCATGGTCAACCCGCATAAGATGCCGATGATGATCAGACTTAAGATCCCCATGGCCGTCCCGTTTTCTGCGGCCTTGCCCTTAGGAGTCATGAGGGCAAACAGGCCGACGATGGCGCCAAAGATGGTGATGTAAAGCAGCGCGTTGTCGAAAAACTTTTCTTTAAAAGTCAGCTTGCGCGGCTTTGGCTTCGGGTGCACGATCTCGTGGGCTTTTTCCTGCGGGGCCATTTCAAACAAGGTCCCGGCAGTCACGCCCTTGTTTTGGGCAACCACGATGTCTTGCAGCAGCGAGTCGACTTCCTTTTTGGCGTCGTCTGCGCTCATGCCTTCTTCTTTCAAAAACTTTTCTAAGCGGAAAATGTAATCCTGGTTTTTGTTAGACAGGCGGGCACGCAGTTCGTCAGCAGACATGTCTTCGATCTTGGCTTCGCGTTCAGCAACTTCTGAGCGCTTTTGCATTTTTTCCTGCTGCTTGGCAATCGCCTGTTTATTTCTTTCCTCGTTGTTCTCCATTGGTTCAGGCTCCTAAACGTTAAATCTAAATTCAATGATGTCGCCGTCTTGAACCACGTAGTCCTTGCCTTCGACGCGCAGCTTGCCGGCTTCCTTGACCTTTTGCATGCTTTCCAGCTTGTCCAAGTCGTCAAAAGAAACAACTTCGGCCCGAATAAAGCCGCGTTCAAAGTCTGAGTGGATAATCCCGGCAACTTGCGGGGCCTTCATCCCTTCGTGGAAGGTCCAGGCCCGAGTTTCAGGGCCGCCGGCAGTGAAGAAGGTCCGCAGGCCCAGCAGGTGGTAAGCGGCACGAATCAAGCGGTTCAGGCCTGGTTCTTCGACGCCTTCCATCTCCAGCATTTCTTGCTTTTCGTCACCGTCCAGGCCGGCGATTTGTTCTTCGGCAGATGCTGAAATACCTAAGGCCTCGGCGCCTTCGCTTTCGGCATGCTTTTTAACGATTTGGAAGTACTTGTCGCTTTCCGGGTCGGCCATGGAGCTTTCGGCAATGTTAGCTACGTAGATGACCGGCTTGGAAGTCAGCAGGAACAGGCCCTTGACGATCTTCTTTTCTTCGTCCTTGAAGTCGATTGATCTAACGGCCTTGCCGTCTTCCAAAACAGGCTTGATCTTTTGCAAAACGGCGTATTCGGCCTTGGCTTCCTTGTCGTTTTGCTGAGCGATCTTTTGGACCTTCTTGATGCGGCGGTTAACGGCATCGAGGTCGGCAATGGCCAGCTCCAGGTTGATCGTGTTGATGTCTTCTTCCGGGTCAACTTTGCCAGTCACTGAGGTAATGTTGTCGTCGTCAAAAGCACGGACCACGTGAATAATCGCGTCAGTCTGACGGATGTTTTCCAAGAACTTGTTGCCCAAGCCTTCACCTTTTGACGCACCCTTGACCAGGCCGGCGATGTCGGTGAATTCAAAAGTGGTGTGCACAATCTTTTTAGCTGGGATCAATTCTTGAATTCTTGCTAGCCGGCTGTCCGGAACTTCGACCATGCCGACGTTAGGCTCGATCGTAGCGAACGGGTAGTTTGCCATCTCGGCGCCTGCCTTAGTGATTGCGTTAAACAAAGTTGATTTGCCAACATTTGGCAGGCCAACGATACCTGCAGTTAATGCCATTTTCCAAACTCCTTATTTTTTCATATTAGGTACAACAATATTTTCCTTGGCGACATAGTGTTCCAGTTTGCGATTGGCGGGGTCATTCGCGCGGGTCAGCACTTTTTTCATTTTCTTGCTGAACTCGGCATGCGGCATCATGACCATGTGGCCGCAGCCCATGCACTTGATGCGGATGTCGGCGCCCATGCGCAAGATCTCCCAATTGTTTGCGCCGCAAGCGTGCGGCTTCTTCATTTGCACCGTATCAGCTAAGTTAAACATTGTTATGCCTGCTTATCTAAATCTACGCCCAGCAGGGCCAAAATCCGGTTGAGCTCGTCCAAAGATGAAAAGTCGATGGCGACCTTGCCCTTGCCGCTCTTGCCCTCGGAAATGTTCACCGGCGTGCCGAAGTGGTCGGCCAGCTGGCGCTCGCTCGTCTTGATAAAGACGGACTTTTCCTGGGCCTTCTTATTTTGACGGCTGGTGTGGCGGTTCATCTTGGCCACGATCTTTTCCAGCTGGCGGACGGTGATACCTTCTTTGACTACGCGCCGCGCCAGGTCATTGATCCGGCTCTTGTCTTTTAAGCCTAAAAGCGTACGCGCTTGGCCCATCGACAGCTCGCCGTACTGCAAAAGATGCTTGGTCTTCTGCGGCAGCGTGAGCAGCCGCAGGTAGTTGGCGATGTAAGGCCGGGACTTGCCCATGCGCTTAGAAACTTCCGCCTGGGTCAGGCCCAGGTTCTTCTGCAGCATGTCGTAGGCCTGGGCCTCTTCTAAAGGCGTCAGGTCCTCACGCTGCAGGTTTTCCAGCACGGCCACTTCCATCATTTGCGCTTCGTCGAACTGGCGCGTGATGGCCGGGATGGTCGTCTTGCCGGCTAATTTAGAAGCGCGGAAGCGCCGCTCGCCGGCGATGATTTCGTAGCCGCCGACGGACTTGCGCACGATGATCGGCTGGAAGACGCCGTTTTCCTTAATTGAATCGGCCAGTTCCTGCAGCGACTTGGTGTCAAAATTTTTCCGAGGCTGGTAAGGGTTCGGCCGGATTTCCGTCAGAGCAAGTTCTTCGACTTCTTCTTCGGGATCGATTTGCGGCTCGTCGTCAAACAGAGCTTCCAAGCCGCGGCCTAAGCCCCCTTTGGGCCTTTTTTCTTTAGAGTTTTTTGCCATGAGCTTTCAGTACCTCTTTTGCCAATTCGTCATAAACTTTCGCGCCGCGGCTCTTAGGATCGTATTCCGTGATCGGCTCGCCGTAGCTTGGCGCTTCAGCCAGCTTCGTGATCCGCGGAATAATCGTCTTGTAAACCTTTGATGAAAAGTACGATTGCACTTCCTGCACCACGGATGCTCCTAAGTTGGTCCGCGCGTCGAGCATCGTCAGCAGGACGCCTTCGATGCCCAGGTCCTTGTTAAAGTGCTTTTGCACCAGCCGGATCGTGTTGAGCAGCTGGCTCAAGCCTTCCATCGCATAGTATTCGCTCTGCACCGGGATCAGGATCGAGGTGGAAGCCGTAAAGGCGTTGATCGACAGCTGGCCTAAAGAAGGCGGGCAGTCGATAAAGATGAAGTCATACTTGTCGGCGATGGTGCTGACGGCGGCCTTCAGCCGGGTCTCCCGCGCCATCATGGAGGTCAGCTCCATTTCGGCGCCCGCCAATTGGATGGTGGCCGGCACGACGTCCAGATTTTTGGTCCCGGTGTGGTGAATGGTCTCAACAATCGGCGTGTCGTCAATCAAGACGTTGTAGATGTCCTTGTCGACCGAGGCCTTTTCAATCCCCAGACCGCTGGTCGCGTTGCCCTGCGGGTCGGTGTCGATAATCAGAACTTTGTAGCCGTGGTTGGCAATGGATGCCCCCAGGTTGATCGTTGTCGTAGTCTTGCCGACGCCGCCTTTTTGATTAGCAACAGCAATAATATCTGGCATTTTCTACCTGCTTTCCTAACTAATGCATGAGCTTAATGGTAATCGTGTAAGCTTTAGGATCGTTTTCTTCGTGAACGTGGACTTTTAAGCCCGAGTCGCGGGCAAGCTGAACGGCCTGCTTGATCGTGTTGACCTGGACCTTCATCCCCGAGTCGACGTCGGTAAAGACGCGCTTCTTGCGCCGCTTGTCGGCGAAGTATTGGTTAAAGTGGCCGGCCATGTATTCGGTCTGCTTAACCGTTAATTTTTTGGTCAAAATGGCGTGCAGCGCCTTTTGCTGCTGGTTGCCGTCAAGGCCAAGCAAAGCGCGGCCGTGGCGCTGGGTAATGGTGCCCTTGACCAGCTCGTCTTGCACCGGCTTGGAAAGCTTCAGCAAGCGGATCTTGTTAGCCACGTAAGACTGCGACTTGCCGACTTCCTTGGCCAGCTGCACCTGAGTCAGGTCGTTGAGCTTCATCAGCCGTTTGTAGGCCTGGGCTTCGTCGATCGGGTTCAGGTTTTCCCGCTGCAGGTTTTCAATCAAGGCTAAGGACGCCGTCTGCTGGTCGTCCATCTCCCGCACAATGGCCGGGATCTTGGTCCAGCCCAGCTTTTGCGCAGCGCGGAAGCGCCGTTCGCCGGCGATGATTTCGTAGTAGTCATCTTTTTTGCGGACCGTGATCGGCTGCAGCAGACCGTCTTTTTCAATGGTCTGCGCCAGCTCGGCAATGGAGTCGTCGCTGAAGGCGTGCCGCGGCTGGAATTCGTTTGGCCGCAGCTTGTCAATTTCTAAATCCTGAATTTTCCTATCTTCTGGAACCTGCGAACGGTTACGGTTAAAAAATAAAGCCATGCTTTAATTCTCCTGCCTGCTCTTATAAAGGTTTTCTGCTTGGCGTCCCGGCTTTACGGGCATACTTGCGGGGCGTCTTTTGGTTTTTCTTGATTAAAATGAGCGTTCTGTCTTCGTCTGAGTCGGGAAGCGTCAGCTCCTGCACGTCGGTGCAGACCCCGCCCAGCTTGCTGAGTGCACTGTGGGCCTTTTTCAGCTCAGCTTGGGCAGCCGGGCCCTTCATGGCTAAAAAAGTGCCGTGCAGTTTCACAAACGGCAGGCAGTACTCAGACAAAGTGGCCATGTTGGCCACCGCGCGGGCGGTTACGATGTCGAATTGTTCGCGCAAATCAGCCTCGTGGCCGGCGTCTTCGGCGCGGCCGTGGACCAGGTGCACGCCGTCAATGCCCAGCTGCTCGCATAAGGAAGCCAAAAACTTCAGGCGCTTGTTGAGCGAGTCGACGATCGTCACTTCCAGCTGCGGGCAGGCAATTTTCAAAACGATGCCCGGGAAACCGGCCCCGCTGCCCACGTCGCACAGGGTCTTTTTGCCTTCAAAAAGCTCTTTAAAGGTTAAAAGCGGAGTTAAGCTGTCGTAAAAATGCTTTAAGTAGACGTCTGCTTGCGCGGTAATCCGCGTCAAATTAACTTCTTTGTTGGCCGCAGTCAAAATGCGGTAGTAGTCCGCGAACTGCTGGAGCTGCTTGTCAGAAAGCTCTAAGCCTTGCTGGGCAAGCGCTGTTTTAAATTGTTCTGGATTCATCTTGCACCTGTGAAACCATGTGTTTCACACAATAAATAATTTAACTCAAAATGCTGCCGTGAGCAACGCGCGGCGTAACTCTTAGATTATAAATATTATCCCCCATCATCGTCAAAAAACCGGTTATAATACTGTCTTTAGAAAAGGAGATAAAAGCATGATAGTTACACTGCTCATACTGCTCTACATCGGCTGGGAGGGCTACAAAGGCTACCAGACCGGCTTTACCCGGCGGATCGTCAACCTGGTCTTTGCCGCCATCGTCTTGATGGTGGCGGTCTTCGGCCAAAACCTGCTGGGCAGCTTTTTGTACCAGCAGTTTTCCGGCCAGGCTTCGACTAACTCGCAGTCCATGGACCTGATGATCTACCGCTTCGTAGCCTTCTTCATCTTGATGTTCATCGGCCGCCAGCTCGTCAAGTTATTGAAAAAAGGCTTGCCGGCAGAAAGCAAAAAAGAGGATTTCGGCACGGTCTTAAACCGCGTGCTGGGCGTCGTCATCAACGTGCTGGCTGCCTACTTCGTCGTCTACGTGGTCTTGTCCATGTTAAACGCCATGCAGCTCAGCTGGTTCATCCAGCAGACTAACGAGTCGCCGCTGCTCCACGTGATCATCTACAACACGCCGGGGCTGTCCAACGACGTCTTCAACAACATCTTCGGCATCAGCCGGACCTTATCCTAAGAAAAAAGCAGTCTTAAAGGCTGCTTTTTTTCTATCTAAAAGTTGAATAGACACTATCGTCATTGTAAACAAAGACAGCGCCGTAACGGCCTGCCTTTTTGTCTTGCCAGCCGTCGATCGGCTTGCCGGCAAAAAACAGGCGCTTGCATTCGATCTCGGCTTGGACCGAGTCGCGGGTAAACAGGGTCACGCCGGCGACGTTGGTCTTGACCGGGTAGCCTGTGCGCGGGTCGATGATGTGGTGGTAGCTCTTGCCGTTCACCTTGAGCACACGCTCGTAGGTGCCGCTGGTTACCGCCGAACACTCAGGCACAGTCACGGTCGTGATGTTTTCGCCGCGCTTGAGCTTCGGGTCCTGGACGCCGACCACCCAGGTGCCGAACGGGTTGCGCGGGGAGTCGCCGACCAGCAGCACGTTGCCGCCTAAGTTGACGATCCCGCTTTTAATGCCGTAGGCGTGCCAGAAGTCGCGGATCCGGTCTGCGATGTAGCCCTTGGCGATCCCGCCTAAGTCGAGCTCCATGCCTTTTTTCTTTAAAAAGACCGTCTGGTTAATGTCGTCCATTTCGACTTGGTTGGGGTCGATGATCTTTAATTTTTCCTGGATCTGCGCGTCGGTTGGGACGTGGGCGTTTTTAAAGCCGATGCTCCACAGCTTGACCAGCGGCCCGATCAGGGCGTTGAAGCCGAAGTTTTCCCGGCTTTTTTCCACAGCCAGCTTAACTAAGTCGTAAGTGGTCGGCGAAACCTGCACCGGGTGCAGGCCCGCGGCGTGGTTGATGTCCATCGTCTCGGAGTTTTCGCGGTCCACCGTAAAAATGTCGTGGTAGTGGTCGATCAGGTCAGCCGTCTGTTCAATCAGCCAGTTGTCGGTCGTGCCAAAAATCTGCAGGTCGCAGTCCGTGCCCAAGGCATGGTGGCTGCCGGCCACGTAATGAAGTTTCAAGTTGTTAATCATTGCCGTCTCCTAAGTAGTTAGCGCGCAAGGCGTCCAACCAGTCCTGACCAAGGCCCAGCCCTTTTTCAAAAAAGGCCGCCATCGTGCCGTATTCGCTGCGGATGGTCAAAAGGGCCGTGTCGAGGTATTCGTTGGCCACGCTGGCCATAGACCGCATCGAAGCGGTCATCTCAACAGTTTCGCCGCTGGCTTGGCCGGCGTGTTCGACTTCCTTGCGGTAGTCGGCCAAGGTAAAGTTTGAATAAAGGTAGTCTTCGCGGATGACGTCGGGGTCAACGCCCAGCGCCTCCAGCAGCAAGACCGCGCAGATGCCAGTCCGGTCCTTGCCTTCAGAGCAGTGGAAGACCAGCGCGCCTTCCTTGTTTTCCGCACAGGCTTTTAAAAAGCGGGCGATTTGGGCACGCGAATAGTCATTTAAGATAAATTCGCGGTACAGATAGCACATGTGCTGGAAGCCCGCGTACTGGTCGCTGGCCAGGCGCTTTTTGGTTTCCGTCAGCTCTTGGGACACGTGGCCCACTTCCTGGGAAGAAATGGAAATGCTCTGGGACTGCACGCCTGCCCACAGCCGGTCGGGTTCGCGCTGAATTTCTGCGCTGGTGCGCAGGTCGATGACTTCGCTGACCCCGTATGAACGCAGGTAGCGCTCGTCTTGGTCTGTCAGCCGGTTCAGCTTGCCGGAACGCACCAGGCGCCCGGTTTTAATGCGCCGGCCCTGCCAGCCGGTGTAGCCGCCAAGGTCCCTGGCATTGCGCACACTGGTGACTTCTAAAAGTCTTGGTTGAATCAAGCTGCTGCCTCCTTTTTTCAAAAAAACGAAACTACTAAAAAAGATGCTACCATACGGCAGCATCTTTAGCTTTAGCGAATTTTATTCAATTAGCTCAATTTTGAAATCAAGGAAGCATCTTGACCAGCAGCGAACATATCGTTGTTTTCCTCGCCGGACAGACGGTTGTTCAGGATTGCGTCGTGCAGCAGCGAAACAATCTGGTCCTGGTTTAAGGTCAAGATCTGGTTCAGTGCCAAGGTAGCAATACCGTTAACAGTGATCCAGTTCAAAGTCAGAATTTCTTGCTTTCTTTCGCCATCGAAGTGAGAAGTGTCTACTTGGCCTTCCAGCTTGTCGACACCCAATTGGAACAAAATCTTGTTGACGAATTCTGCACCAAACTTGTCTTCGATGAACATTGATTTGAACAAGTCAGGGTCTTCTTGAGCAAAGTAAATGTAGGAAAGGTCCATATCGATCAAAGGCTCGTCGATGTAACTCTTTTCCAGCATCTTGGACTCAAGCTTTTCGATCAGCTTGTCCACAACTTGCGAACGCAAGTCGCCCATGCTCTTGAATTCCAAATAAATAGGTTGGGTCGAACAATTTACGGCCCGCGCAATATTTCTTGCAGTCAGCTTGTCGATGCCTTCATGCATTGCCAAGCGGACAGCTGCATTAAAGATCCTCTTCTTGCTGATTTCTTTTTTTCTAGCCATTCTAAATTAACCTCTTAAATGCTCCCAATCCCTTTTATAAGGGTAGACAAAGAACCCCTATCGGCACCTCTATCATACAATTAAATAACTGTACCTGTAAAGGTAGAATTGTGACATCTTTTGTTTACTTGTAATACTATAGCCTATTAAATAACCGTTTGCCATCATCGCCGGTGAATTCGTCGTAATGGCTGGAGACCATTTCCATCATTTCTTGTTTGTCAATTCCTTGACCGGCTGCGTAAGAAAAAAATGCTGAGGCAAGCATGTAGCCAATTTCGCGTTTGTCGATCAGATCATCGGAAAAGGCGAGATTGATAGCGTGATTGTCAGGATCTGCCTGCAGCCAAATCGATTTCCTGTTATCCATGTATGCTGTGTCCTCTTTTTCTGTCTAATGTTTGCTATCATAATTATATTACAATAGTTATTAAATTACAGCCAAATTTTGGAAAGAAGGTCATTTAGATGCCGCATTATCGCTCATCTTGCACATCTATTTTAATTGGTAAAAAAGCAACAATCGACCAAAGTGTCATTATTGGCCGCAACGAAGACGCCAAGACCGCCTGGCCGAAGCACCTGCAGTTTAACAAGCGCACCGACCGCGGTCCAAGTACGTTCAAGTCAAAAGATAACAAATTCACAATGTCGCTGCCAAGCACGGCCTTTGCCTACTCAGCTACGCCCGAATGGACCGACAAGTACGGCATTTTCGCCGAAGACGGGATCAACGAATACAACGTGGCCATGAGTGCGACCGAAAGTGCCTACGCCAACGAACGGGTTTTGGCCTGCGATCCTTTTAATGAAAAAAGCGGGATCCTGGAAGAGGCCATGGTCAGCGTCGTTTTGCCCTACGTGAAGACGGCCCGCGAGGGTGTCGAGCGCTTAGGCCAGATCGTCGCAGAGCACGGGGCCGCCGAAGCCGACGGCATTCTTTTTGCTGACGAAGACGAGGCCTGGTACATGGAGCTGGGCAGCGGCCACCACTACGTCGCCATCCGGATTCCCGACGACAGCTACGCCGTTGTCGCCAACCAGCTGTCGATCCAGGAAATCGACTTCAGCGACCCGCAAAACTTTATCTGGTCTGACGGCATCCAGGACTTTGTCTACGACAACCAGCTTTGGCCAAAAGACCAACCGTTTTTTTTCCGGGAAATATTCGGCACCAGAGACGACAGCGACCTGACCTACAACACGCCGCGGGTGTGGGACGGCCAGCGCCTGCTGACGCCTTCTTTGCAGCAAGAGCCGCAGTCCTTTGACCTGGCCTTTTTGCAAAAACCGGACCGGCCGCTGTCAGCCCAAGACGCGCAAAAAGTTTTGTCCAGTCACTTCAATAATACGCAATACGACTTAACTAACGCGAAAAATGAGGGCCACCACGCCTTCCGGCCAATTGCCGTGGCCACGACCCAAGAGTCGCACGTGCTGCAGGTCAAAAAAGCCCCGTTCAGCATCCACTGGCTGGCCATGGGCGTCAGCGCCCAAAGCGTATACGTGCCTTTCTACCCGGGTGCAGACAAGGTGCCGACTGCTTATCGCTACGGCAAAGAGACCTACGCCGCCAACTCCGCCTACTGGGTCTTCAAGCAGGCCGGCGTCTTGGTCGACCGCGACTGGCAGACCTACGGCGCCCTGCTGGGCCAAACTCAGCAGAAGTGCCGCATCGAGTTAAACAAGCTGCGCCGCACTTACGACCAAAAATTGCAGGGCCAAGCCGCAGACAAGCTTGCTTTATATAATGAAGCAAATGAAAAAATGGCCCAGCTGGTCTTAACCGAATACCGCACTTTAATTGCTAAACTGATCACAAAGCAGACCGGAGATTCCCCGCTGCGCTTTAAGATGGATCCTAATTTGTAGCAAGCCGCCAAGAATATTACAATAATGTTACAGATTGTTTTTTGACGAAAAGGTGGTAAAGCAATGGCAAATATTACTCTGCAAAGAGATGGATTGACTTTAGTGGGAACGCGCGAGGAACCTTTTGGCGAAATTTACGACATGGCCATTATCTTTCATGGCTTCAACGGCAACCGCAACAGCAGGCTGCTCACCAGCATCGCCGACCAGCTGCGCGACGAAAATGTCGCCAGCGTGCGCTTTGACTTCAACGGCCACGGCGACTCCGACGGTGAATTTCGCAATTCCACTGTTTTAAACGAGATTGCCGACGCCAACACGATTTTGGAGTATGTCAAAACCGACCCGCACGTCCGCAACATCTACCTGATCGGCCACTCGCAAGGCGGTGTCATTGCCTCCATGCTGGCCGGCTTGTACCCGGACCTCATTAAAAAAGTCGTCCTGCTGGCACCGGCGGCCACTTTGAAAGACGACGCCCGCAAGGGCTACTTCTTCGGCACGGCCTACAACCCGAAGAAGGTCCCGGCCGAGGTGCGCCACGCCGGCGTCGTGATCGACGGCTTTTACGCACGCATCGCCCAAAACCTGCCGATCTACGAGTGGTCCAGCCAGTTCACCGGCCCGGTCTGCCTGATCCACGGCAAAGAAGACAAGGTCGTCGACCCCAAGGCCAGCGAAAAGTACGCTGAGACCTACGAAAATGCCGAGCTGCACCTGCTGGACGATACCGACCACTCATTTTCAGCAGAAGACAAGCTGGCAGCAGCCGTCAAACTTGTCACCGATTTCGTCAAACCAAACGAATTTCAATTTTAAGGAAAAAAGATGTCCGAAAACTTAGACCTGGCCTTGGAGCTGACCTTCAAAGCCGATAAAAATATTGATGCCGACCGCCTGGTCCGCTTCGCCCGCGACAACGGCTGGCGCGGCGCCAGCCTGGTGGGCACGCCTGACCAAAAAGCAGAATTTGCCAAAGCTTGTGCCAAGTACACGGTGGCGCAGGCCGAGCCCGCAACAGAAGCCTTGCCGCACGCAGACCTTTTGGAAAAAATCTTGGAAAAACGCCAAGCAGGCCAAAATGCCAGCTACGCAGTCACGTTGACCGAAGACGGGGATTTAACCGCAGAGGACGAAAAGGCCATCGCAGACTTGAGCGAATGGCTGCACTACTTCGGCCACGCCCTGTACGAAGGACGGCCGTGCAGTGCCGAAACGGCGGCGCCAAACTTCGTTTTAGAAAACGCCCACGCGCCTTACAATGTCTACCTGTTCGTCAGTTCCTTCGGAAAAGCGAACGTTGATGGCCTATCTGGTAAGGTCCAAAAATGTGAGTGGATTGATACGCGCACGCCATTGGAACCGCTTGCAGATAACGTCTTTGACCTGACTGATGACGGCCCACTAGCGCACAATGTCCGTGTTTTACGAATAATGTTGCACAGACCTGAGGACGATATCGTTAAAACCCAGTTTTAAACACAAGAAAAGGAACGTTGGTTGCAGTGAAAGCCAACGTTCCTTTTTAAGTACAAAAATGCAAAAAATTAACCAATATAGTATGTAAATTAAAACGCTTACAAGGTATAATAACAGTTGTAGCTTCTGACTACGTTTTATATTGGAGGTTTTATATATGAGTAATTCGAGTAGAAAAGGCCTCGGATTGACTACATTCATCAACTATCTGTCCTTCGTCCTGGCCGGGATCGACATGTCCATCCTGGCTCAGTACAAGACTCAATTAGCACTGCAATGGACCGGCAAGGCTACTGACGTTGCCTCAGCTTACTACGTTATCGGTGCTATTGGTTTAGGTGGCTTGATCTCAAGTATCTTCACCGGCCCAATTTCAGACTTCTTCGGTCACCGTTTGTCAGCTTTGATCGGTGCCTTCGGGTTCGCCATCTTTGCTTTCGGGATTATCTGGTCACCAACCCAAGCTTGGGGCTACTTCTTCGCCATGGTTTGTGGTATCGCCAACTCATTCATGAGTGCATCAGTTATCCCAGTTCTGATCGATACTTATCCAAAATCTGGTTCAATCGTAACCATGATGACCAAGTTCTTCGTTAGTGTTGGTCAGTTCCTGCTGCCAGTTATTATGTGGTTTGTTGCTAAGCAACACATGTCCTTCCACGCAACTTTCTGGCTGTTAGGTATCGTAACTGTGATCACTGGCATCTTCTTCTTCTTCGTTAAGTTCCCGCACGAACCAAACGCTCAAGAAAGAAAAGAATGGCGTGAACAACAAGCTGCGCAAAGAGCTAAGAACAAAGCTGAAGGCAAGGCAAGCTTCCCAGTTACTGCCGAAGCTATCTCAATCATGCTGATCGGCTTTACTTCATTTGCATCATTCAACCTGTGGGCTAACTGCTACCAGGAATTAGCAACTTCATACGGTGTTGCTCAACCGCAATGGCTGCAGCAGATCTACGCTATTTGCTCATTGATCGGTGTTCTGTTCAACTCCTTCATCATCAAGAAGGGCTTCCACGAATCATACATCTTGATCATCTACCCATTGATCACTGCTTGCTCACTGCTGCTTGCTTTGATTCCAAACGCAAGCCTGCTGTACGTAGTTGCCGGCTTGATCGGCTTCTTCGCTGCTAGTGGTTTGATGCAGCTTGCTACTGCCCTGATGAGCTACCTGTACCCAGACTACAAAGGTACTACTACTTCATTGGTTTCCGGCCTGATGGTTGGTTTGGCAAGTTACGGCTGTACTTCAATCGCCGGGATGTTCATGGCCAACTACGGCGCTCACGGCGGTCCTAGAGCGATCGTTATCTTCAACGTTGTAATTACTTTGATTGGTAGCTTGCTTGCATGCATCGTTCGCCGCGGCGAAAAGAAACGTGAAGCTGAAACTGCTAACAAGTAATCCGGATCGATTCATCTTTTAGCAATAGTCATAAGCAAGAAAAAATAAGGCTGTGCAAATGCACAGCCTTATTTTTATTGTCTTTAAACTTGGTCTTGTTTGACTACGCGGTAGATCGCGATGACTAAAACCACAATGGCGCTTAAGACCGCGATGTAGGTCCCGCTGCCGACGCTGAAGGCCTGGCTCACAACCGCTTGGGAAATGTTATGGCTGAGGCCGTAGGCGATCACTTGCCTTTTAATAAAAGCAGGCGTCACCGCAAATAAAATGACCGACAGTGCTGATGACACCAGAGTCGCATTGCGCGCGTAGGGTTCGCGGAAGAACTGGGCCAAGACGCAGACCGCCGGCACCAGCATCAGCAAAAAAGTCCAGATCATCAGCCAGCGGCCGGCCGGGTCAGCCATGAACTGCGCGCTCGAAGTCGCGTAGCGGTACTTGGAAAAAAGGCCGTTGCCGAGCAACCCGTTCAGCTGGCCCAAGGCCTGGCTGCCGCGCTGGGCGTAGCCGTTGTTGTTGTTTTGCAGCAGGCCCTGGACAATCTGGAAGCTGTCGCTGGCCCCGGCTTTTTGAAAGTCGATGCTGACGATCTTGCGCATGTAGGCCATTAAAAACATGATGCAGGAGGCCCCCAGCTGCACGGCTTTTAACATGTGCAGCCGGCCGGACCCGCTCATGTGGAATTCCAGGCTCAAGGCGTGGGTCGGGTTCTTGCTGTGTAAGATGTAGGCAATGCCGCCGGACATGGCCAAAAGCAGGATGACTAAGAACAGCCACCAGCGGGCCAAGATGGCCACAATCAGCAAGACAAAGCACGCGACCGAGATATAGGGCCGGTCGGAGATGAGCCGCCAGAAGTTGACCTGGTAGCGGCGCTGCTCCCGTTCGCGGTAGGCAGCACGCGTCATGGTCTGTCTATGTTTTTCTTCACTCAATTTTGCACCGCACTCCTTTTTCGCTTATAAACCATGATCATACCATAATGCTATAATAGATAGCTGATTTTTGAAGGAGCGCGTTGCATGGTTGGAGAAAGTATCACTTATCCCAAGGGCTGGAAAAGCAGTTTCATCTTCTTATGGCTGGGTTCGTTTATCACGGGCCTCGGCTATTCGATGACCATGCCGTTTATCTCGCTGTTCATGGCGACTTTGGGCCGCTACAGCAGATTGCAGCTGAACTTGTACTCAGGCTTGGCCTTTGCCATGACCTTTACCTCCCAGGCGCTGGTGTCGCCTTACTGGGGCTATCTGGCCGACCGCAAGGGCCGCAAGCCGATGTGCCTGCGCGCCGCCGGGGTCATGAGCCTGACGATCTTCATTACGGGCTTTGCGCCAAACGCCGCCTATATCATCGTCATGCGCTTTATCCAGGGCCTTTTTTCCGGCTACATCAACAATGCCATCGCGCTGATTGCCAGCGAGACGCCCCACCAGCGCAGCGGCTGGGTCATCAGCCAGATCATGACGGCAGGGACGGCCGGCAGCCTGGTCGGACCGCTGCTGGGCGGGGCCTTGTCTAACGCTCTGGGCTACCGCATCCCCTTCTTCATCACGGGCTTATTGATGTTTTTAGTCTTCTTGACCACCCTGTTTTTCGTCCACGAGGACTTTAAGCCGGTTGCCAAAGAGGCCATGCAGCCGATGGGCCAGATCATGAAGTCCATCCCCAACACCGGCTTGATCATCGTCATGTTCGTGACCACCATGCTCGTCCAGGCCTCCAACATGTCGATTGACCCGATCGTCTCGCTTTATGTAAAAGACATGCTGGGTAAAAATGCCGCCAACATCGCCTTTATCGCGGGCGTCGTCGCGGCTGCCCCAGGCCTGGGCACCCTGCTGTCGGCGTCAAAGGTCGGCCACACGATGGACCGGATCGGGCCGGGCAAGGTCTTGATCGGCGGCTTGGTCGCCGGCACCATCGTCTTTATCCCGATGGCTTTGACGCACTCGCCTTGGGTCTTAGCGGCCCTGCGCTTTATCTTGGGTATCGCCAGCGCCGGCATGATCCCGGCAGCCCAGACGATCCTGACGCTGAATGTGCCCGCGGCTTCTTTTGGCCGGGTCTTCAGCTACAACCAGTCCTTCCAGGCTGTCGGCTCGGTGGCGGGCTCGCTGCTGGGATCGGCGATTTCGGGCTTGGGGTCCTACCCGGCGGTCTTTTTGGCCACGGGCGGAATGCTGGTTGTCAACTTGCTGCTGGTCTTAATCTTTAACCGCAAACAAAACTAAAAAAGGCTCCCCGCAGGGAGCCTTTTTTTAATCTTTATAAAAGTGCTTGGTAAAGCTGCAGCTGCTCGTCGCTGAAAGCCACTAGCGCGACATCCATTGAATAGTCGCTATGTCTTTCAAGCCAGCTTTTCACCGTCTTACCCGCAATGTCTGCGGCTGCTTTTTTCGGGTAGCCGTAAACACCGGTTGAAATTGCCGAAAAGGCAATTGAGTGGAGCTTATACTCTTGAGCTAAGTTTAATGACTGCTCATAGCAGCTGGCCAGCAGCTCTGCATCACGCTGACTGCCATGGTAGACCGGCCCGACCGTGTGAATGATGTATTTTGCCGGCAGCTTGAAGCCCGGCGTAATGACCGCCTGCCCGGTCGGACAGCCGCCAATCTTCGCACAGGCCGCATTTAACTCGGCCATGCCGGCCGCCCTGTGGATCGCTCCGTCGACGCCGCCGCCACCGGCCAGCGCGCTGTTTGCCGCATTCACGATCGCATCCATTTTTAACTTGGTAATATCAGCTTTGACAGTTCGCAGCGTCAACTTGCTGCCTCCTTACACTAACAGTTTTTTGCGCAGCTCCGACAAGTCGTCTTGGTCAAAGCCCAAGACATTCATAAAGAAATTGTCAAAATTGCCCCAGCCGGCCCTGATCGTGTCGGTAAAGCCCTTGATGTTGACGGCTTCGCCCTTAGTCACGTTCATCTTGCTGATCAAATTCAGCAGCTCGTCGTCGGTCGGTTCGCGTCTTTCAAAGGAAAAAGGCGACAGATCATTGGTCAGCAAATAGTCTTGCTGGATCGTCTTGTCGGAAACCCCCAGGCCCATCATGATCATCGCGATCATCATCCCGGTCCGGTCCTTGCCGGCACTGCAGTGGATCACCATCGCTTCGCCTTCCGGCAGCGTCAAAAAGAGCTTGAAGATCTTCGCAAAGCAGGCCTGCGCCTCTTTTGACAACAGCACGCGCTGGTAAAGGTCGGCATAAGCCGTCTCCATCACCGGCAGGTGGTATTTCTTGCGCAGCGCATTGATGTCGCCGAAAGCATAGCCGTGGTCGTATTCTGGGTAGAGGTGGCAGTCGTAGTGCTCGGCCCCCTCCCAAACGACGTCTGGAAAAAGCTTCTGCTCGCGCGTCGTGCGCAGGTCGCAGATGCGCGTAATGTGCAGCCTGGTCAGTTGCACGCAGTCTTCCGTAGAAAGGCCTGCCAGCCCGTCTGCGCGGTATAAAACGTGCCACCTGATGGTCCTGCCGAATTGATTAGGATAGCCCCCAATGTCGCGAAAGTTGTGGGCCCCTTTTAACAAAATCAAACGGGAATTTTTTGGTTGTAGCATCTTAGCCACCTTATTTTTTTGCCCCTATCATGTCTAGTATAGCATCGAAACCACTCGGAACTCCCGCAGAGCCGTTTTTAGTATATAATCTGATAAATGGAGATGAGCTAAATGACGAGCAAACCGGTCCAAGTAGTAACCATTGCCGGAAACGACTGCGACGGCAGCGCAGGGATGCCAGCAGACATGCACTCTTTTTACGCCCGCGGCTGTTACGGCATGAGCGTCTTGACGGCGTCCGTGGCAGGCAATTCCCAAGGCATTTTTGCCCAGCAAGTCATGCCCTTGGCCTTTATTAAAAAGCAGTTCGAGGTCTTAAACGACGACTACGACATCAAGGCAGCCAAGACGGGGATGCTGGCCAACAAAGCAGTGATCGATACGGTGACCGCCTGCCTGAAAAAGTACAATTGGGGCCACCTGATCATCGACCCGGTCATCATCACCAAGCACGGGGCCGCCTTGCTCGACGACGACGCCTACCAGACCTTTTTAAACGACCTGCTGCCGCTGGCCGAGGTCATCACGCCGAACTTTTACGAACAGCAAAAGCTGACCGGCATGGAGCTGGCAAGCGCTGAAGAAGTCCGCGCCGGCGCTAAAAAGCTGCAGGCCATGGGCGCCAAGAACGTGCTCATGAAAGGCCGCCACGACAACCCTGAGCAAACAAAAGTCACCGACCTGCTGCTCACAGAAGACGGAACTTTTCACAGCTTTACCAAGCCTTTTAAAAATACCCAGCGCGTCAACGGCACGGGCGACACGCTGTCGGCGGTCATCACGGCCGAACTTGGCAAGGGCACTAGCGTTACGGACAGCGTGAAAATCGCCAAGGACTTCACCTACAACGCCATCGCCCACCCGATCGACGTCGGCCACCGCTTTGGCCCGATCAACCACTTTGGAGCACAAAAAATCAGCGAGGAATAAACATGGATAAAACAATTAAAATTGCCTACCTGTACGAAGACCTGATGAACACTTACGGCGACGCCGGCGACGTGAAGATCCTGCGCTACCTGCTGAAGATGCGCGGCTACAACACCAGCGTGGCCAACATTTCCTTAGACGACGACTTCGACGCCTTTGACTACGACTTCGTCTTTTTCGGCGGCGGCCAGGACTTTGAACAAACCGTCGTGGCTAAAGACCTGCAGCGCCACAAGGAAACTTTGGAAAAATACATCAACGCCGGCAAGCCGATGCTGGCCATCTGCGGCGGCTACCAGCTGATGGGCACCTACTACAAGACGGTCGAAGGCACGACCATCAAGGGCTTAGACATCCTGCCCCTGCACACCGTGTTCAAGGCCGACAAGCGCATGATCGGCGACACCCGTTACATGACCGAATGGGGCGAGGTCAAGGCCTTTGAAAACCACTCCGGCCAGACCTACTTCGACAACACCGACAAGCTGCACTCTTTCGGCCGCATGATCGAAGGCTACGGCAACAACCCGCAAGACCACCAAGAAGGCCTGCGCTACCGCAACTTCATCGGTTCTTATTCCCACGGCCCGCTGCTGAAAAACACCAACGTGGCTAACGCCATCGTCAACATGATCTTGGACTGGCACCAAGAACGCCTGGCACAGCCAGTACAAGAATAAAAAAAGGCAAAATAAAAAAGCAGGAGGATTAATCCTCCTGCTTTTTTTGTTAACGATGTTTTTTAGCTTTTTTATGAGGGATGCGCACATTCAAGGCCAAAGTCGAGATGACGACTAAGACAGAACCTGTGATGTCCCACGGCGTCATGACTAAGCCAAAGCAGATGACAGAACCGATCGTTGCCGACAACGGCTCAAAGGCGTCAAGCAAGGTGGCCGTCGACGGCAGGATAAAGCGCAGCGAATTCATCATGAGCTGGAACGGGATCAAAGTGCCGATGATGATGACGCCCAGCACGTCGATCCAGACCCGCGGCGTGTTCGGCACGCTGGCAAATTGCGGGTGGATTAAGAAAAGCGCCACCCCGGCAAAGAGCATCCCCCAGCCGGTCACTACCAAGCTGGGCACCCTTTGCAAGATCTTGATCGGAATCAAGGTGTTCGTGGCCACGCCGATGGCTGACAGCAGGCCCCAGAACAGGACTGCCGGGGTCAAGGCCAGGTGGCTGACGTCACCGTGGGTTGCCAGCAAGAAGACGCCGGCAAACGCACCTAACGCTGCCAAGACGTCCAGCCAGCGCAGCACCTGCTTGTGGCGGGCGACCATGTAGGCCATGACGATGAACGGCCCGCAGAACTGCAAGACCGTCGCAATCGAGGCGTTGGCCTGCTGCACCACGATGAAGTAAAACAGCTGCACCGGCAGCAAGCCCAGCAAGCCGTATGCAACCAGCGTCTTCCAGTCGGTCTTCAGGCAGGCAAAAGGCTTTTGCTTTAAGGCCGCCGCCGTCAAAATCAAGATGACGCCAGAGACGATCATCCGGATCTGGGTCAGCCACAGCGGCGTGATGTTTTTGCTGACCATGAACAGGGACTTGGCAAACAGGCCGGAAATACCCCACATGATGCAGGCTAAAGCGGCCATTGCAGCCCAAAATTGTTTCTTTCTCATGTGCACACTCCTTTTTTACCTCAACTAATATAACAAAAGACTATTTCGTATAATAGGGGGCGGAGGGTTTGTGATGAGAGGACAAAAATTTTTCAACAAGTTGCAGGCGGCCGCATTTTTGCTCTGGCTGGAAATATTCAACATGCTGGTAGCCCTGCCGGTCTTGCGCTTGCTGTTTTCGGTCTTATTAAACAAGGCCGAGGTCACGCTGCTGTCGCTCAGCGGCCTCATTGAAATCGTCACAAGCAAACCGTTTATCGCAGTATTACTTCTTATCAGTTTTGCCTTGGTCATCGGCTTGGCCTGCTGGGAAGTAAAACTTGTTGGCCGCCACTACCAGGTACAGACCAGCCTCAGCTTTTTAATCTGGCTGCCCTGGCTGGCCATCTTGTTTCGGACGCCCTTTTTCGTTTTGACCCAGTGGCCGGCCTTCTTCTGGTCCCACCTGCGCCGCAACTGGATTTTTGCCTGCCTCTTTTGCGTCTTTTATTTGGCAGCCTTTGCCCTTTTGAAGAATAAAAAAAGGCTGCTGATTCTTTGGCGGCCGGTGCTGACCCAACTAGCATTAGGTCTCATCTGCTACGGTCTGGCCTTAGCATGGGCCCCGCTGACGGGTGTCGGCATCTTTGTGCTAGAGGCAGCCGGCGAAGCCTGCTGGCTGGCCTTTTTACTGGATCTATTGAAAGTTAACCCAGCGCATGAAAAAAACGGCTGGCTGCCCGCCGCCGTTTTTGCCATCATGGCTGTTCCCATGGCTTGTATGTTCGCAGTGCCGGCCAAGCGGCCGCTGCTGATCTCCCACCGCGGCGTCAGCGATGCCAACGGCGTGCAGAACACCATCCCCGTTTTAAAAAAGACCAGCCGCCTGCAGCCCGCCTACGTCGAAATCGACCTGCATGAAACTCGCGACGGCCAGTTCGTCGTCATGCACGACGACAAGCTGACAGCCTTAGCTGGTATTTCAAAAAGCCCGCACGAGCTCACCTTGGCCCAGCTGCAAAAAATCAAGCTGCATGAAAACGGCCACGCCGCTCCTATTGCCAGTTTTGACGACTACCTGCACACGGCTGACAGGCTGCACCAGCGCCTGCTGGTCGAGATTAAGACCGGCCCGCATGATTCACCGAACATGGTGCAAAAGTTTGTCAGACGCTACGACAGGCGCCTGCCGCACGCGATTCTGCAGTCGGCAGACCTTGGGGCCGTCGACCAGCTGCGCAAATATTCCAAGCACCCGGTCTTTTACATTGCCTCTTATAACCTGACCTACCCGCAAAAAGAACCGTCAGGCTTCAGCATGGACTACTCTTCTTTTAACGCCTACTTCTACTGGCAGACCAAAAAGCCGGTCTTTTTGTGGACGCCCGACAGCCCCGCGGCCTTAAGGCATGCGCTGGCCCTGCGCCCAGCCGGCATCATCACTGACAGCCTGCCTTGTGCGCGCAAAGTTTGGCGCGCCTACCGGACGCAGTGGCAGCTGCCAGCCTACCTGCTGCCGTTGTTGTTCTGATCGCCTGGGTGGCGGCGGTTATTGTCTGACAGGTACTGCTCGATCAAGGCGACCACCTGCGTGTTTTGCGGCAGCGATGAGTGCTGGGCGTCGCTGCCCGTCACGGTCATCGTGGTGTAAGACTTGGCCTGGTTTTGGTAGATGTATTTGGCCGCATCCACGCTAGCCTCCGGCACCCGGCCGTCAGACTCATAGTCCTGGCCGCCGGACACTGAAAAGACCACTAAATTCTTAGGGATCCGTTTTTTATTTTTTATAAAATCAGAAAGCATCTGAGTCTTATGGCTCAGGCTTTTTTCGCTGAAGTTGTAGGGCGTACCCAGCGTCATCAGCCGCTTCATCTGGATCGAATTGGTGTAGCGCGAAGCAAAGTGCTCCAGCCAGTAGGTCCAGATCAGGCCGCCGTTTGAGTGGCCGAACGCCTTGAAGTTGTTGAACTTGTACTGCTGAGACAGGTTGTAAAAGGCGATGTTGAGCCAGCCGGCCTGCTTTTTAATATTGGCATAGCCGTCGCGGTTGTTGGCAAAACCGATGACGATGATCGGCTCTAAGTCGCCGCGCTGGATGCTGCCGGAATAGGTCACGCTGCCGTCGGTGGCCACCTTGACCTTCAGCAGACTGTGCTTGGCAAAACTGTCGCGGTTCATCGCATCGACTAAGCCGTTAAAGCGCTCGGTCGTCGCACTGGACCCCGGCACCATGATGATCGGCGACATCTGCGACTTTCTGCGCTGTGCCAAAAAGCGGTTGTTGTTTTTGACCCAGAAAAAAGTCGGGATCGCAAACACCAGCAAGACCGCGGCCATGATGATAACCCATTTCCAATTACGCTTTGACCGCATGCTCTTCAGCCTCCTTATCTTCCGCAACAACTCTTGCTTCAATGGCCACACTGAATTTGTAAAAAGGAATCCAGATCAAGACGTCCAAGATCAGCAGCGCCAAGGAAAACAGCAGGGCGGCTACGCTGCCGTTGGTCGCCACAAAGCTGTTGAGCAGCCCCGGCGTGCCTTGCAGCAGCAAGTAGCCGCTCGGCGGCACGATGTGCAGGGCAATTGCGCCCGTCGCCAGCAGCATGTTAATGCCCGGCACGACAGTAAAGGGCAGGGCGTAGATCGGGTTTAAAGCGACCGGCAGGCCCGTGAAAAAGCCGACGCCCGAATTAAACAGGACCTGCACCAAGTTCAGCTTGGCCAGCCGCAAGTCCGAATGGTCTTTGCTGTAAAGAAAAATCACGATCATCAAGGACAGCGCGGTCCCGGCGCCGCCCATCATGCCGTAAGACTGCAAAAGCGAGCTCCCCAAATACTTGTAGGGGATGTTCCAGCTCGACCCGGCCGTCAAAGCCGCGTTCATGTTGGCCGCTTGGGCGCCGCTGTTGACGACGTTGCCCAGAGAATCCAGCGGGCCGCCGATGCCGCCCCAGCCCAGAAACGAGATCAGCATCGTCCACGGAATCGAGAACCAAGGGTTGTTGGTCGACTGGATCCGGGCCACGATGGACCGGAAGTTTGTCGAGCTCAGCAGCCGGACCTGTGCAAAGTAGAAGACACTGCCGATGATGATGGCAAAAATCAGGCTGACTGAGACCGGCAAGAGGGCATTATAGGTGCGCTCCTTGATCAGGTGGACGTGCTCGTAGCTGACGCTGCGGTATTCTTTGCCCAGCCAGTGGAAGACTTGGCCGACCCCGTAGCCGACCAAAATGGCAATCAGAAAGCCGTTGACGTCAAGCACCCGCCGGTTGAGGCTGAGCGCTAAGGTGCTGTCTAGGCGCGGGTTGTAGATATATGACATAAACAAAAGCGCCACAATCGCAGTCAGGCCGGCCGTTTTCGAGTCGCGCCCAACCAGCCGGGCGGTATACAGACTCATGAGGTAGGTGGCGTAGATGCCAAACATGCCTAAAGTGACATAGGTCATCCCCGTCGACAAATACATGCCAAAGCGCCAGGCATGTTCGGGCAGCCAGTTGTCCAGCTGCAGCAGGCTGTAGAGCAGGCTGCCTTCAGTGAACACCGCATATTTTAAAAACGAAAAAAAGGAGCCAATGATGGCCAGCGGGCTCAGCAGAATCAACGTCCTCTGCGTCGCCCTGAAAAAAACGGTCTTGCGCAGTTTTAAGAACCAATCCATAAAATTTATGGCAAACACGCGCGCTAGTTTTTTCATTTTCTTCTCCAAACTTGGTTCATGCTATAATTTTTTTAAAGGGGAGCAAGAATCATGATCAAAAAAATCAACTTTGATGACGACGCAAGCAAGTTAGGACAGGCTTACGTCAACAGCACCGACAGCGACTGGAACGACCTCGCCAACAAGGCCGTGAAATTTTACATCGCCAAGCACTGCAGCGCTAAAAAGCTGCAGCAGCTGCGCAAGGCAGAAGACGGCGACCCGGTCGACTTAGGCGAGCTGTTCAAAAATATGGCGAACAACAATATGTACAGAGAATAGGGCTTCAAGCCTTATTTTTTTGCAACAAAAAAGCCCAACTCCACCAACATCGGAATCAGGCTCACACAGTGTTCGTACCACCTTTTGACCACATGTAATAAAGATAGTAATTTTCGCTACCGGAGAAAATAGACTATCAACAGGATGGTACACATGAATATTAGCACACCGGCTTTTGAGAAACAACTTAAAAAAATTATCTGTATTTGGTGCGTCCCTTTGCTAAAATAGGTTGTGATGTTTTCAAAAGGAGTATGCCAATGAATTACTTATTAGCGGTTATTCCAGCCTTTGGCTGGGGCTTTGAAGCTATTTCTATGCAGAAGATCGGCGGCAAGCAGACCAACCGGGTCATGGGGCCGATCTTAATGACTTTCTTCATGGCCTTGATCATCGTCTGCTTCAAGCGGCCCGCCGTTTGGACGCCAACCTTGATCTGGGGCGGTTTTGCAGCCGGGGCCGTGTGGCCGATCGGCAGCTACTTCCAGGTGAAGAGTTTTGACGAAATCGGGGTCAGCACGGCCATGCCGCTGTCATCCGGGATGCAGGTCTTAGGCACCTCGCTTTTTGGCTGGCTGTACTTCCACGAATGGAAGACCGGCACGTCAGTAGCACTGGGCCTGACCGCCATGCTCTTGGTCATCATCGGCATCTTTTTAAGCTCTTACACTGAGAAAAAGGGCCAGGCCGGCAACAACATCAAGCAGGGGATCATCGACCTGATCATCTCCAGTGCCTTCTGGGTCGGCTACGCCGTCATCCCGCGGATCTTCAACTTGAACTCCTGGGACTTGGTCCTGCCGCAGGCTTCAGGCATGATGGTTTCCATCCTGGTGATCGCCGCCATTAAGAAAGACAAAGATATTTTTGGCAAAAAGACCTGGCAGAACCTTTTAACCGGGTTCTTCTACGCCATCGGGAACTTGACCTTGATGTTCAGCGAACAGGTCAACGGCGTGGCCATCGGCTTTACCATCGCGCAGATGAACGTCATCATCTCCACGCTGGGCGCCATCTACATCCTGCACGAACACAAGACGCATAAAGAGATGATCTTTACGATGTCCGGCTTAACCTTAGTCGTCATCGGGGCCATCATCTCAGGACTAACCCAATAAAAGCGCAAAAAAATAACCTGTCGTCATGACAGGTTATTTTTTTGCTATTTTTGCATCGCAATTTTCATAATGTTGTCGGCGGCATCCCGCATGTGCCAGTAATTTGCGACCGGCACGTTGGTCTGCATGACCACGGTCGTGCCGTCGTTTTTGGCGACGCGGATAAAGGTCGAGTAGTTGTAGCCCGAGCCGTTATTGCCGTAAAACTCGTTGTAGTTGTACATGCCGCCGCCGTAGCTGGCGTTGTTCGACATCTTGCTTTGGAACAAGTCCTCGCGCTGCTGCGCCGTCAGCAGTCTGCCGTCAAAGGTCTCGTGCAAGAGTTTGTAGAGGTCCTTGTTCGACATGACCAGCGCGCCCGTGCTGAACTCGCCGTGCAGCTCGTCCATGTTCAGGTCCGTTTCGGTCAGCTTGCTGTGCTTGGCGTCGACGTAGCCGTAAGAAGTGGCCACTTGGGCTCTTCTCAAAGCGGCCGGGCTGTCCCAGATAAAGCAGGTGTGGCGCAAGCCAAGCTTGTTGATAATGTCAGAGCGCAGGGCGGCTTCGTAAGACCGGCCCGTGGCCTTTTCCCAAGCTCCGGCTAAAAGCACGTAGTTGATCGGCGAATACAGCCGGTGGTTGTAGTACTTTTCCAAAAAGACGGTGTGCTTGATGTCGTCTTTAATGCCTTGCTGGTTGCTTGCAAAGCTGTCGCTGCCTAAGCGGGCGCCCGGCTTTAAGACCAGGCCGCTGGCCATCTGCGACATCTGCCGCAGGGTGATGTGGTCTGCGTGCGGCACCGTCGGGTAGTACTTGCTGAGCTTGTCATCCCAGCTCATCTTGCCCGCAGTCACTGCTTTTTCCAGCAAGATCGCGGTCGGCAGCTTTTGCACGGAGTTGATCAAAAAGGCCGTGTCGGCGGTGTTTGGCCGCTTCGTTGCCCGGTTGGCGTAGCCTTGGTTGTAGTTCAAAACGACCTTGCCGTTTTTGACAACTAAGGTTGAGCCGACGAACTTTTGCTGGTGCAAAATGTTTTCGATGCCGGCGGCGTGCAGCTCGCTGCGCTTTTCAACGTGCGCAGCTTTGACGTTGGTCTTATTGCACCATTTCTTAGTGAAGTAGTAGTCGCTGATGCGGTAGTCGCTTGGCACCTGTTTTTGCGCCATAAACGGTCTGACGTAGCGGTCGACCGCCAGCCAGCCGTTCCAGCCCAAGTGGATCGTGTCCTGCATGAAGTAAGGCTTGCCGCCGTCGCGCGAAAGGTCGGCGATGTGGTAGAAGCCCTGCTTGATCAGCTGGCGCTTGATCTTGTTGACGGACTTTTGGTAACGCTTTTGCGAAAGGCCGGTGTAGGCCGCCCACTTGGCGTTGACCGGCGGGATGATGAACAGCACTTGCTGGTGGTTTTTAGCAAACTGCTGCAAGACCAGCTGGAAGTCGGCGTATTCCGGCGACTTTTCGTAGTTGTAGTCCACTTGGCTGTTCTTCAAGCCGGCCAGCTTGCCGCCGTTTAAGCGGTGGCGGTAGAAGTCGTTATCGATGCCGAACTTGTTGCTATTCGTGTTCTTAGCACCTTGTTCATCTGCCACTTGGTGCAGCTGGGCCGGGTCATACTGGTTCGGCAAGAATTTAGCATTGCTATAAACCTTCCGAGTCCGGTTGTTCATCCCCGTCATGGTGAAAAAGGTGTCTTCGTTTAAGAGCATGCGCTGGCGCACTTGCAACGCCACGGTCTGGCTGGCAGACAGCTTTTGCCCGGAGGCAATCGTCATCAAAGCCTGCTTGATCGTGTGGCTGGAGGTGCTGGACGGCATCTGCAGCAGGCGCCGGGCCGCGTAGCGGGTGCCGACGCTGTTTTTTGCGTTCAGCAGCCAGTCAGTTGCCTGCAGCTGCGAGTAATACAGCGTAAAGGCTTCTGGAATCTGGCCTTGCGGCGTGAACCACTGCGGCGAAACGATGAAGACGGCCTTTTTGCCATGGGTTTCATCCAAAGTTTCCTGCATGTTGAAAAACTGGGTCAGCGACTGGCTGCCCGGTCCGCCTAACAGGAAAGGCGTGTAGCTGCGGTGGTACTTGTAGGCCAAAACGCTGGGGTGGAGCGGGTCAAAACGCGACAGCTCGCTGGACCCGTAAAAAGGCACGTAGTTGTCCTTAAAAGCCGTCTGCTTTAAGCGCTCACCCCGGAAGACATTATTATTTTGCGAAATAGCAGCACGAAAAAGATTTTTTGAGCTGAAGGTGCGCTCCCACGGGAACATGAAGACCCCGATTAAAAGCAGGAAGGCGCAGATGACCGGCCCAAAAATTTGCCACAAACGTGACTTATTACTCATTTTGCAAACTTTCTACCTTGCTGATGATCTTGTTAGGAGTGCTCCATTCTTCACGGTTGAATTCTGAAACAGGAACGGCGATGCCAAACTTGTCTTGCAGGTCCAGCAGCATTTGTACAGTTGCCATGGAGTCCAGCAAGCCGTTAGCGTAGATATCTTCGTCGAGCTTGTCGCTTAAATCTTCCCCAGTTAAGTCATTTAAAGTAGCTAAAACTTCTTCTTTAGTATCCATAATCAATCGATCCTTTCCAAAATATTATTTCCAACCAAACCACAACTGGCTCAAGAAGCCTGAGAACAGCAGGAAGCTCAAGCAAACCACGTTGAAGGTCAGGAAAATCGCAAACGCCTCAGTGAATTTGTTGTGCGGAATCTGCTTGCGGTGCTTTTTCTTAAACCGGAGCCAGATGTCGTTGATAATGATCGCTAAGGCATGGTAGATACCGTAGCAGATGTAGTACCAGGTCAGCCCATGCCAAAACCCCATTATCAGGAAGTTTAGCAGATATGCTGCCTGCGATAAATGGATCCGGTTCTTGAACCAGCGCTTCTTCATGGCCATGAAAGTAAAGCGCATGAAGATGAAGTCTCTGAACCAAAACGACAGGGTCATGTGCCAGCGATTCCAGAAGTCCTTGATGTTCTTCGAGATAAACGGCTTATTGAAGTTCATCGGGGTCCGGATGCCCATAAAGTATGAGGTCGAAACCGCGAACAGCGAATAGCCCGCAAAGTCAAAGAAGAGGTACATGCTGTAGCAGTACATGTAGCCCAAAAGCGCCCAAGACAGGCGCAGGCCGCCGGCCGCCTTGCCCGAATACAGGGCGATATGGGCAAGCCGCGGCAGCCAGATGGTGCCGAAGACATAGCCGATCAAAAACTTGTACAAAAAGCCCTGGAAGAGGTAGCGCACGCCGTACTGCAGGTCGTGCAGGTACTCTTCGCGGCTGGGCGCATTGTTGTAGTCTTTGACAAAACGCCGGTAGCGGTCAATTGGCCCTGACGAAATCGTCGGGAAGAAGAGCAGAAAGCGCGCGTAGCTGATCGGGTCGACCTTTTTAATGGTCTTGTCCCGCAATTCCATGATGACCTGCACGGTCTTGAAGGTGACATACGAGATCCCCAAAAAGCCGATCGTCAGGCCTTCTGTCTGCGGGACCACCGGTGCCACCTTGACGCAGGCCAGCGGGATGATGGCCAAAACCACCATCAGGTAAAAGACGCCGGCTTTGTTTTTCCCGCTCTGCAGGTAGTGCTGGTAGCCGAACGTGATCGCAAACTGGTAGATAATCCAGCCGATCAGGGTCACACCCTGCTGCCAGTGGCTGCCGCCGAATATCAGGACCAAGAAGACTAACGACACGAGCGCTTCGTAGTTTTTAAAGCGCCGGCCGTAGTACAGCCCGATCATGAGCGGGATGAGCGCTACGAGCATGATGATGAAGTACTGCGGGTTGGCGTAAGGCTGTAAATTGATCACGCCTCATTTACCTCCTTAATCACAGCTTTCAAGTCCACCTTGCCATTTTGTGAAATCGGCATTTCATCCTGGTAGACAAAACGCTGCGGGATCATGTAAGGCATGATGTTGTCGGCCAAGAAGTCGCGCAGCTTTTTGGTGACTTCTTCTTCGCGGCCCTTGTATTCCTGGCGCGCCTTGTCGGTCAAGACAATAACTGCGACCAGCTGGCGGACCTTGTGGTCGCGGTTGTATTTCGGAGCAACCACGCCGTATTTGACGAGCTCGTTTTTGCCCAGGTAGAAGTTGATTTCCTGCAGCTCGATCCGGTAGCCGTTAAACTTCACCTGGAAGTCGATCCGGCCGCGGTAGAACAGGAGCTTGTCGTCGAAAAAGCCTAAGTCGCCAGTCCGGTAGTTAGGATTTTCATCCGAATTATCTTGGAAAAAGGCGGCCTGCGTTTTTTCAGGGTTGTGCAAGTAGCCCTTGGAAACACTTGGCCCGTTGATGATGATCTCGCCTTGGCCTGGCTTTTCGCCCTTGCTGGTGTCGATCGTGATGGCGGTGTCGTCTTTGACATAGCCGATTGGCAAGCGGTCGTATTTTTCCAAAATAGCCGGGGTGATCTCAACCTGGGTGACGGCCACGGTCGTTTCAGTCGGGCCGTAAGTGTTGAAGATGTGGGCCTGCGGGAACTTCTTTTGCAGCATGACTGCGGTTCTGTGACTCAGCTCTTCGCCGCAGAACAGGAAGTGGGTCAGGTTTTCGTGGTGGTCCTGGTTAAAGGTCGGGTCTAAGAAACACATCTCGGCAAAAGACGGGGTGGAGACCCAAACGTTGATGTCGAACTTCGGCAGCACGCGGAACAGTTCGCCGATGTTGGCGGTTGCTTCGTGCGGCAAAACCGTCAGCCGGCCGCCGGCAACTAAAGCCGGGTACAGGCTCATGACTGACAGGTCAAAAGAGTAAGGGGCCTGGGCCAAAAAGTTCGGCTGGTCAGGCAGCTCGAAGTCGGACAGTTCCCAGTTGACGAAGCTTAACAGGTTCTTGTGGCTGATCTGCACGCCCTTCGGCTTGCCGGTCGTGCCCGAGGTAAAGATGATGTAGTAGTTGTCATCCCCTTGCACATAGCGGTGCGGGTTTGGCGTAAAGGCACGGCGGATGACGTCGGCCGGGGTGATGACCTGCATCCCCTTCATGGTGATTGGCAGCGGGTCAATCGCGATGATGAATTGGGCCCGAGAAACTTCTTGGATCATCGTCAGGCGCTCGCTGTTTGAGTCGCTTGAGATCGGAATGTAGGCGTGGCCCGTTTTGACAGCGCCTAAAAAGCTGGCCACCATTTCAAAGCTCTGGCCGCCCCAAATCATGATCGGCGCCTTGTCAGGCAGGCCGGCCTCGGCAATCTTAGCGGCATAATCGTTGGAGCGGGCCTTTAAATCGCCGTAGGTGTTGGTCTTGCCCAAGTAATCGTAAGCGATGCGGTCAGGGTCTTTTTCTGCGATAGCATCGATTTGCTTAATTACGTCCTCAATCATTTTTTGCCTCCAGTCCTAGAATTCGTTGTAAATAAAGTGGGCACTGCCTACACCGCTGTATTCGTACAAGTAGACCAGCGCCAAAAGCACGCCGAAGTAGAATAAGGTTTTTAAAACAAAAAGCCCGATTGATTTCCACCGGGACTTGCTATCTTTTTGCTTGCTTTGAGCCATTTTTTCACCCCAAATTCTTCCTAAAATAATAACGCATTGGCCCTGTAATTTGTATGCTTTCTTTATTGGCTGCCCGCTTGGTCTTTTTTAACGATCCGGTAGGCCACAAACAGCGGAATCGACGGCAAAAAGGCGACAAAGACAATCGTCAAAATGCACATTGTCTGCAGCTTGGCCGGCGAAAGCCAGCTGTCTTGGTGGGACGTCGCCAGCAGGTAGGCCGCAAATAAGACGACTACCGCTAAAAAGATCAGGTAAAAAAAGCTGTGCGAGCTGTTGTACATGCGCAGCATCAATAAGGCCGGAAACAGGCACAGCCAGCCGGAAATCTGCACACAGGCAACAACCTTTTTCTTCAATGACTTCATAGTACTCCTAGTTGCCCAAGAGGGCATTGATATTCACTGACAGGACACGGTCCATGACCATTTTATCGCTTCGCTGGTACTGCCGGGCTCCTGATTCAAACAGCATGAGCAGCTGGCCGTTGCAGACATAGATCTGCTCTAAGTAAGGCGGCAGCTCGATGACGTTCTGGGCGTTTTTTTCGTCCAGATTATTCAGCGCTGACATCGGGAAGATGAAGAGCTTGGACGAGCCGCTGCCGTAGGACTGGCTTAAAAAGATCAAGTTCTGGTCAAAGGCAATCCCCTGGATCTGCCGGTCCATGGCGGCGCTGCCCGAGCCGTCCGACCACGAAGCCTGCACGCCGGCAGCTTTGATGGTGTCGGAAGCGATCGAACCTTTGCTGTCAATCGGATAGCTGGCAACGCGGCCTTTTTCATACTTATTAAAATAGCCGACAAACAGCTGGCGGTCAAAATAGGTAACGGCTGAGGCCCGTTCGATAGTGGGCAAACTGATATAATTGTTGTAGCTGATAAGCTGGTTTGACTTGGTTTTGTATTTTTCCAGCTGCTTTAAAGAAAAGGACATGAGGACCGAGCCGTCGCCGTTTTCACCGGTCAGCCAGATATTTTTAAAATTGGGGTCGTAGGCCAGACCGCCCAGGTGGGGCCGGCCGGCGACGCGGATTGTTTTAAGGTAGCGGCCGGTCTTTTTGTCCAAGCAGTAGACGACGGACGTCTGCTTGTGGGCGCCGTCGTAAGCCGAGATCAGCAAGTACGGCCCGGCGACGGTCAGCCCCTGCGGCGTCATGTCGCGGCTGGTCGCCAGCTTGCCGGTCGTCAAGTCATAGCTTTTGGTGGCCAGCAGCCCGGGGATAACCACGTTTTGGCCGACCTTGGTCAAGGCCGGGGTCTTGAAGGCGTCGTCGTAGATCGCCGGGTAGGTCTTGGCCAGCAGCTTTTTATAGGCGGCCTTGCTGTGGGCAGCCGGACTGGTGCTGGTGCCGTCGGCAGCCACCTTCACAGGCGGCCGGGAGTAAAAGTTTGCCTGGGCCTGTTTTTGCTGGTAGTATTGGACACCCACCCAAGCCAGCGCCGCCGCCAAGGCTAGGAAGGCTACCGTTTTCAATAGTTTACGCATTCTGCCACCTGTCCTTAAAATAGCATGTAAATTTAAAAGAATTTTTAACTTTTAGCCTGATAAAAAATGAAAAACGAATCTCTTTTTGAAATAGCTGATGAAAATAATAACACGCCGCTGGCCAGCCGGGTGCGGCCCCGCAGCTTAGACGAATTCGTGGGCCAAGACCAGTTAGTCGGTCCCGGCAAGCTCTTGCGCGAGCTCATCGAAAAAGACCAGCTGCCTTCACTAATTTTCTGGGGGCCGCCGGGCGTCGGCAAGACCACGCTGGCAGAGATCATCGCCAACCACACCAAGGCCCACTTTGTCACCTTCAGCGCGGTGACGTCTTCTATTAAAGATATCAGAAAGCTGATGGAAGAAGCAGAGCAGGACCGGGCTTTTGGCACCAAGACGGTCGTCTTTATCGACGAAATCCACCGCTTCAACAAGGCCCAGCAGGACGCCTTTCTGCCCTTTGTCGAACGCGGCAGCATCACCTTAATCGGCGCCACGACCGAAAACCCCTCCTTTGAGATCAACTCGGCGCTTTTAAGCCGTTGCAAGGTCTTTGTGTTGAAAGCACTGACCGAAAAACAAATCGAACAGCTGCTGCGCCAGGCCTTGGCCAACCCCAACGGCTTTCCGGAATACAAGGTCAAGATCAGCGACGAGGCCTTGGCCCAGATCGCTTCTTTTGCCAACGGCGACGGGCGCAATGCCCTGAACACGCTGGAAATGGCGGTCTTAAACGGCGAAAAAAAGGGCCAGGAGATCACCATCGACGAAAAGATCCTGAGCCAGATTATCGGTACGAAGTCGCTGCGCTACGACCGCCACGGCGAAGAACACTATAACCTGATTTCCGCGCTGCACAAAGCCATGCGCAACAGCGACGCCGATGCGGCCGTCTACTGGTGCAACCGGATGATCGCCGGCGGCGAAGACCCGCTCTACATCGCCCGCCGCATGGTCCGTTTTGCCAGCGAAGATATCGGCCTGGCCGACCCCAACGCCTTAAACGTCGCCATCAACGTCTTCCAGGCCTGCCAGTTCATCGGCCTGCCGGAATGCGGCGTGCACTTGACCGAGTGCGCGATCTACCTTTCTTGTGCGCCGAAGTCCAACGCAGTCGAAGCCGCCCAGATCAAGGCCATGTCGGTCATCAAAAAGACAGGCAACCTGCCGGTGCCATTGCAGATCCGCAACGCGCCGACCAAGCTGATGAAGGACCTGGACTATGGCAAGGGCTACAAGTACGCCCACGACTTCCCCGACAAGCTGACCACAATGCAGACGATGCCCGACCAGCTGGTCGGCAAGCAGTTCTACTACCCGACAGAGCAGGGCAAGGAGATCCGCTTTAAGCAGCGCTTGGCCTACATCAAACAGTGGCATCGCCAGCACGACGGCAAATAAAAAAAGCAGCCTTAAGGCTGCTTTTTTATTTCTGCTTTATTTGTTTTTGCCTTTTGGCGAATACGAACCGATCCGCTCGTATTGCGGCGACCACTGCCGCATTTCGACAGCCTTCTTGGCGTCCTTGCGGCTTGGGTCGGCAATGCCTTCGTCGATTGCGTCCTGGCAAACGGCCTCGGCCACCTTGACGGTGAAGCTGCAGATGTCCTTGACTGGCGGCAGCACGGCTGCGCCCGGTTCCTTCAAGCCTGAGTCTTCGGCCAGCGAGTGGGCGGCTGCTGACAGCATCCCCTTCGTCACGCGCCAAGGCTTAGCGGCCAAGACACCCAAGCCGACGCCTGGGTAGATCAAGGCGTTGTTGGCCTGGCCGATGTGGTAGGAGACGCCCTTGTATTCAACCGGATCCATCGGCACGCCTGTAGCGACCAGAGCCCGGCCGTCGGTCCACTTGATCAGGTCGGCAGGGTGGGCTTCCATCAAGGCCGTTGGGTTGGAAATTGGGAAAATGATCGGCCGTTCGGTATGAGCCGCCATCTCCTTGACCATGTCCTCGGTGAAGGCGCCCGGCACGGTACTGGTCCCGATCATGACGGTCGGGTGCACGGCCTTAACGGCGGCCAGCAGGTTGGTGAGCTCTTCTGGGTGTTCGAACTCTTTGTGGTCGTGGACAAACGGCTTTTGTTCCGGCGTCAGGTCCTTGGTGTTGTCCATTAAAAGGCCTTGCTTGTCGACTAAGTAGAAGTGCTTTTTGGCCTCTTCCGGCGACAGACCCTGCATGATCATTTCGTCGCAGAGCTTGTTGGCAATGCCCATGCCGGCCGTCCCGGCGCCGAAGGTCAGGAACTTTTGGTCGGTGAACTTCTGCCCGCTGATCTTCAAGGCCCGCAAAACGCCGGCCAGGGAAACGATCCCCGTGCCTTGCACGTCGTCGTTGAAGACCGGGATGCGGCGCTTGTAGAAGTTCAAGATTTTCGTTGCGTTGTCGCGGCCGAAGTCTTCAAAGTGAATGTAGACGTCCGGGAACAGGTGGCGGGCACTTCTGACGAAGCGGTCGACCATGTCGCGGTAGCGGCGGCCCTTGATGCGGTGGTGCTTGTTGCCCAAGTACAGCGGGTCGTGCAGCAGTTTTTCATTGTCGGTGCCGACGTCCAAAACTACTGGCATGACTTCGCGCGGGTCGATGCCGGCGGCTGCGGTATAGACCATCAGCTTGCCGACGGAAATGTTGACGCCGTTGATGCCCCAGTCGCCGATGCCTAAGATGGCTTGCGAGTCGGTGACCACGATCAGACGGATGCGGCGGCCGTTAGCAGCGTTTTTCATGTATTCAGTCGTCCGGTCGACGTCGTCGATCGACAAGAAGCAGGCCTGCTGCGGCTGCATGAAGATCCGGCTGTAGTCTTCTACGGCAGGAGCGATGATCGGGTCGTAGATGATCGGCATGAAGTATTCAATGTGCTTTTGTACCATATAGTAGAAAAGCGTCCGGTCGGTGTTGAAAATCTCCATGACGAACTTGCGCTGCTGCAAGCCTTTCGGACGCAGCTGCACTTGCTGGAAGCAGCGGGCGGCTTGTTCGTCGATCGTTTCGACACGCGGCGGCAGGGCGCCGGCCAAGCCGAGCTCTTCTCTTTCTTCCCAAGTAAAAGCGGTCCCTTTATTTAAAAAAGGATTGCCTAAAATATTTGTACTCATATTAATCCGTCCCATTCTTCGTGAAACTTACAGTGACAACTTTATTTTAACGCGGATGGCGCCTAATTTATTGCGATTTGGCCGAGATCTTTACCTTTTTTGGAAAAATTATTCACATTTTATTCATATTTGCGCTCTAAACTAAAAAATGTAGTTAGCAAGCAGTTGCGACTACAAATCCAGCTTTTTTATTCTTACTCCTCCAATTACATTGAAGATAGTCAAGAAAACTTTTCCATTCCTCAAGAACCCGCGTGCCTTTTTCTCATAAACGCGAGTTTTTTTATTGGCAAAAAGAGCCATATAAACTTTTTACATAGAAGTTTGATCTTTATAAAATCGTAAACTTTTGATCAAAATCTATTCACAACTCCTACGTAAGATATAGTCAGTAGCATTTGAAAGAGCTACTGGAATTTCTACATTTCATTTCATTCATACTCCTCCCATAGGCTGTTTAGCCGCAGCCCATTAGTCTAAAACTTGAGGGCTTAAACAATTCATAACAATTAAGTCATCAAGTCTTCATAACTAACTGCTAGGATAAAGTTGGTAGTTAAGAAAGCTACTTGCAAGAATCCTACCATTCATTTCATTCATAACTCCTCTATATACTTAAAAGTCCGTCCTCTCCTAGACGGGCTTTTTTTGTGAATAACAGTTACAATGACTATAGAGATATAGGAAAGGAACCGCGATGTTAAATGTTTTCACCAATCTTGGCCAAGCTAATTAAGGAAGAACAGGGGAACTTCATGATCCCAGCCGATAAGATTGCCTTCGTCAACGAGGACAACCCGCTATACCATGCGTTCCTGATTTTGACGAAAGTGAGGTACGCCAAAATTCCCGTCTTAGACAGCGGCCAGCGCGCCGTCGGTCTGATCAGCCTAGACATGATTACCAATCGGATGCTGACGACGGGCGACATCGTGATTGCGCCGCTGAGCGACCTCAAGGTCAAGGATGTTATGCAAAAGTCTTTTCCTAAGTTAAATATGGCCCATGCCAATTTAGAAGATCAGCTGAACTTGCTTATCGACAACAACTTCGTGGTCGTCGTCGACGAGGACGACGTTTTCCAGGGTCTGATCACGCGGCGCGAGTGGATGAAGACCATGAATTATCTCAGCCATGAGCTGGATGACAATTACGTCGCAAGCTATGTCCAGCAAAAGCTTAAAAAAGCCTAAAAAGTGTTATACTAAGCCTTGTGAATGAGTGAAAAAGGGGGATAAACATGAAACACCAATGGAAGTTTTTATCCGTCATTGCGATTGGGATCGTCGCAGCTATCTTAGAAGTTGCCTTCCACCAGCCGCTGTGGGCGGAAATTGTGATTGATATTGCCGGTGCGCTGCTTGCCCTGAGCATGGTCTGGGAAATGATCCAGACTCTGAAAGAAGGCAAGTTCGGCGTCGACTTGCTGGCCATCATCGCCGTCGTTTCGACCATGATGATCAGACAGTACTGGGCAGCCTTTATGATCCTGTTCATGCTGACTGGCGGCGAGTCGCTGGAAGACTACGCTGCTTCGCAAGCCGACAAGGAATTGCGGTCCTTGCTGGACCACTCGCCCCGCATGGCCTCAAAGCTGGTCAACGGGACGGTGCAGGAAGTCAAAGTTGAGGACCTGCTCGTCGGCGACATGGTCTTGATCAAGCCGGGCAGCCAAGTTCCTGTCGACGGTGTGATCACCAAGGGCAACTCCAGCTTTGACCAATCATCTCTGACCGGTGAATCAGTGCCGGTTGAAAGAGGCGAAGGCGAAAGCCTGATGTCTGGTTCAATCAACGGCGACAATGCCGTCGAGATGAAGGTCACTAAGAAGGCCGCCGACTCTGAATACCAGAGAATCGTCGAATTAGTTAAGACCTCGCAAGCCCAGCCGGCTAAGTTCGTTAAGATGGCCGACCGGTACGCGGTCCCATTTACGATTATTTCCCTGGTAATTGGTATTGCCGCTTGGCTTATTTCCGGCAACCCGGTCAACTTCGTCGAAGTTATGGCCGTTGCCAGCCCATGTCCATTGCTGCTGGCTGCCCCAGTGGCCATCGTTTCCGGCATGAGCTCCATGTCCAAGCACCACATCATCGTGAAGTCAGGGACCAGCTTGGAAAAACTGGACCGGGCCAAGACTTTTGCCTTTGACAAGACCGGTACCCTGACGCGCAACGAACTGATCATCAACAAGATCGTCGCTGTCAACGACAAGTACTCAGAACACGAGATGCAAGTTCTGGCTGCCAGTGCTGAACAGCAGTCAAACCACATCATCGCTTCTTCATTAGTTAAGAACACTGATAAAAAGGACCTGCTGCCGGTGTCCGACTTATCCGAAACTACCGGCCAGGGTGTTGCAGCCACTGTCGACGGCAAGGCCGTCAAGGTCGGCAAGCTGTCCTTTGTCGCACCCGACCACGAAAAAATCGACGCCGGTGCTACCGCCATCTACATTTCAATTGACGGCGAATTTGCAGGCTACGTAACCTTCAAGGACAAGTTGCGTCCTGAAACCGCCGAAACCATTGCTACCCTGCACAGACAGGGCGTCAAGCACATCATGATGCTGACTGGCGACCACAAGGACGTGGCTGACACCATCGGCAAGGCCGCAGGCGTGGACGACATCCGCCACGACCTGCTGCCGGCACAAAAGATTGCGGCCATCCGCGAAGTGCCTGCTGACCAGCGGCCAGTCGTCATGGTCGGCGACGGCGTCAACGACGCGCCTAGTCTGACCGCTGCCGATGTCGGCATCGCCATGGGTGCCGCCGGTGCTACTGCCGCCAGCGAAAGTGCCGACGCAGTCATCATGGTCAACGACCTGTCCAAGGTTAACGACGCGGTCGCTATTTCCAAGCACACCATGAAGGTGGCCAACGTAGACGTCTTAACCGCCATCAGCGTGGTCATCGTCATCGAGCTGATCGCCTCAACCGGTGTCATCCCAGTTCTGTTCGGCGCCATCCTGCAGGAAGTGGTCGACGTGATCACCATCCTGCTGGCCCTGCTTGCAAAGACTGAACCAAAGAATCCTAAGCAGACCGGCGCAAAAGCGTAAATTAAAAAAAGCCAAGGAAGTTTGTACCTCCCTGGCTTTTTTTGTTTAAATAAAAATATTATGAAAATTATTGGCGACTTAATCTTAATCTTACTTACTACGACACTTTTAGCCCAGCTGTTTGAGCGCTTCAACATGCCCGGCGTCATCGGCGAGCTGCTGTCCGGCGTCATCTTAGGGCCGGCGCTGCTCAACCTGATCCACCCCAACTCCGTGATCAGCATTTTTTCCAACCTCGGCGTCATCATCTTGATGTTCATCGCGGGGCTGGAAAGCGACCTGGACCTGTTAAAAAAATACTTTAAAATCAGCTTCACTGTGGCCACGATCGGCGTCATCCTGCCGGTCGTCTTCATCGGCGGCGCCTGCCTGCTCTTTGGCATGAAGATCTGGGAGGCAGTGTTCATCGGCATCGTCTTTGCGGCGACCTCGGTGTCTATCTCAGTCGAAGTGCTGCGCGACAACGACCAGCTGCAGACCCGCGCAGGCATTGCGATCTTGGGCGCGGCCGTCGTCGACGACATCTTGGCGGTCATCGTGCTCAGCCTTTTTACCACCTTCAGCCACGAAGGCGGCCAGCAGGGCCTGACCAACAACTTCGGCCTGAACCTGCTGCTGGAGGCGGCCTACTTTGTCGGCGTCTGGCTGATCTACAAGTTCGTGGCGCCTTACTTTATCAAGTTTGCCAAAAAGATTTCCGTCAACTATTCAGTCGTGATCGCCTCATTGATCTTGGTTTTGACGATGGCGTGGGCGGCGGAAGTCGTCGGCTTGAGTGCGGTAGTCGGCGCCTTCTTCGGCGGCCTGGCCATCCGGCAGACGTCCGAATTTGAAAACGTGAAGTCGTCGGTCAGCGCGATCGGCTACTCCTTCTTTATCCCGGTCTTTTTCGCGGATATCGGGCTCGCTATGACCTTTAACGACTTCTTTAATAACCTGGTCTTCATCCTGGTTTTGACGCTCCTGGCGCTTGTCTCGAAGTTCTGGGGCGGCCAGTGGAGCAGCCTGGCCTTCGGCTTTACAAAAAAAGAAGCGAACATCGTGGGCGCGGGCATGATTTCCCGCGGCGAAGTCGCTTTGATTGTGGCCCAAATTGGGATCGCACATCACCTTTTCCCAGACAGCATCTACTCCAGCCTGATCATCGTCATCATCGTGACGACGCTGCTGTCTCCGCTGATCTTAAGCCACTACATCCGCAGATCAGAGTAGCGAAAGCAGGTTGTTTAAGATATGCGCCGCCATCGAGTAGCGCAGGTCGCGGGTCTGCAGGTAGACCCAGGCCAGGATTGATCCTAAGAGCCAGTAAATAATTAAAAATTTCGACAGGTGCGGCTCGTGCGCCAAACCGAATAATAAGCCGGAACAGATGATGCCCAGCCATTTGTTGCGGCTATTTTCTTTGGTAAAAAAGGTGTTGAAGAAGATGCCGCGGAAGATGAGCTCTTCAAAGATCGGGCCGATCAGGGCCACGATGATCTTAAAGGCGCTGCTCTGCGTCAGCACCCGGTTCAACTCGGCCTGGTTGTTGGAGACCCCGCCCAGCGTGCGGGCGAAGGCAAATTGCGCCACCCAGATCAGGAAAAAGCCGGCAAACGCGATGAGCACGCTGCGCCACTTGAAGTGGGGCTTGCTGTTGAAGAACCAGTCGTTGCCGCGCTTCAGCTGGCGCCGATAGAAAAAGTCGATGAGGGCAAAGACGCTTACCGTGAGCAGGGCCAGCACGACAGTTTCGACGCCCTTGTTTTGACCGATGGCCGTCGGGCGCATGTAGAAGGCTTCGACGAGGCCATACAATAGGAAGGCCAAGCAACCCTCCAGAATGTTTTCAAAGTAATCGCGTATCTTCATTAGTCGATCTCCAAACAAGCTCAATGTAAGAAAAATATAGTTATATTATAATTAAGTTAGATCTATTTGCCTAAGCGCAGCCCCTTTTAGGAGGTTTATTATGCTGCAATTAAAACACATTACTAAGACTTACCAGCACGAGGGCGGAACGAGCACCGAGGCGCTGAAGGATATTTCCTTGTCCTTCCGCCCGCGCGAGTTCGTCGCCATCCTCGGGCCGTCCGGTTCCGGCAAGACTACGTTATTAAACGTGATTGGCGGGTTAGACCACTACGATAGCGGCGACTTAATCATCAGCGGCCAGTCGACAAAGGACTTTAAAGACACCGACTGGGACGCCTACCGCAACAATTCCGTCGGCTTTGTCTTCCAAAGCTACAACTTGATCAGCCACTTGTCCATTTTGGCCAACGTCGAACTCGGCATGACCTTATCGGGCGTCAGCCAGGATGAGCGCAAAAAGCGCGCCATCAAGGCCTTAAAAGAGGTCGGCTTGGGCGACCAGATCGGCAAAAACCCGAACCAGCTGTCAGGCGGCCAGATGCAGCGCGTCTCCATCGCCCGGGCCTTGGCCGGCGATCCGGACATCCTGCTGTGCGACGAGCCGACCGGCGCGCTGGACTCAAAGACCAGCGTCCAGATCATGGACCTCATCAAAGAAATCAGCAAAAAGCGCCTGGTCATCATGGTCACCCACAACGCCGAGCTGGCCGAACAATACGCGACCCGCATCATCCACTTTAAGGACGGCTCGGTCACGAGCGACTCGAACCCTTACGCTGAATCCGACGAGGAGACTTCTTTTAAATTAAAAAGAACCAAGATGTCCTATTGGAACAGCGTCAAGCTGAGCTTTACCAACCTCATGACGAAAAAAGGGCAGACGATTTTGACGGCACTGGCGTCCAGCATCGGCATCATCAGCATCGCCATCGTCTTATCCTTATCTAACGGCCTGCAGCGGCAGATCGACCAGACCATGACAAAGACGCTGGCCCAGTACCCGATTTCCATCGCACAGACTTCGACCAACGTCGCTGAGATGCAAAAGGCCCAAGAAAGCAACAAGAACGTGAAAAGCCGCGGCTATGCCGTCGTCAAAAGCGACTTCCGCACCAGCGTCTTCAAGCAAAACAAGATCACGCCGTCCTTTATTCGCTATGTAAAAAAGATCGACCCGGACTATGTCTCAAGCATCGCCATGATGCACGGGGCCTCTTTCAACATGCTGGCTAAGCGCGGCAGCAAGGCGCGCACGGTCACTTTTTCTAACGTCGGCCAAACCGACACGTCCGACCTGTTTTCCGTCCAAAACAAGCAGGCCCAAAGCATGGGGATGGGCTCGCCGGTCTTTCCAACCAGCCTGCGCAACGGCGACGAAAACTCTTTTTTAAAGAAAAATTACCAGCTGCTGTCGGGCAGCTGGCCAAAGAAGGCTACGGACCTGGTCTTAGTCTTAGACAACCGCAATTCGGTGACGCCGGGGACTTTGCAAAACCTCGCCCTGTCTTATAAAGAAGGCAGCCATATCAAGTACGGCAAGCTCGTAGGACAGGAGTTCAAGGTCATTAAAAACGACGACTACTACCAGCAGCTCGGCGGCCGTTTTATCCCGCAGGAACCGTCCGTGTCCTTATATAACAAAGGCGCGCTGACCCTGCGCATTGCCGCCGTCATCAAGCCGAAGAATAAGAACGCGGCCGCCTTTTTGTCGACCGGGATTGCCTACAGCCAGGACTTGAGCAACGAAGTCATCAAGTTAAACAAAGACTCGGCCATCGTGCGCGCGCAAAAGGCCAGCCAGACCAGCGTCATGAACGGGCACAAGCTGAATGCCAGCGAGAAAAAGCAGGCCCTGCAGATGCTGGGCGGCAGCTCGATTCCTGTCAGCATCATGATCTACCCGAAGAACTTCGACAGCAAAGACCACGTCATCGCCTACCTGAAGGCCTGGAACAAGGGCAAGGCCAAGGCCGATAAGATCGAATACAACGACATGTCCAGCGTCGTCACCCAGATGACGGGCGGCCTGCTCACGGGGATCACGACCGTGCTGATCGCCTTTGCGGCCATTTCGCTTGTCACTTCCATGATTATGATCGGCATTTTGACCTACACGTCAGTGCTGGAGCGCACTCGTGAAATCGGCGTGCTGAAGGCCTTAGGGGCCCGCAAGCGAGACATCACCCGCGTCTTTGACGCCGAAACCTTCCTGCTGGGGATCTTCTCGGGCGTCTTGGGCGTCGTCATCGCCTACGCCTTGACCTTCCCGATCAACAGCCTGCTCTACTCTGTGACGGAGCTGAAGGGCGTCGCCGTACTCAACCCGGTCCACGCAATTTGGCTGATCATTATCTCCACCGTCTTGACCCTGCTGGGCGGCCACATTCCGGCCCGCATGGCGGCCAAGAAGGATGCGGCTTCTGCGCTGAGAGCCCAATAATCAAGTGAAATTTGTTCACTTTTTCATTAATTTTTGTTAATCGCTTACATCGCCGTAGCTACAACGCTAACGGCGTTTTTTTATTGAGTCAAAATATTGACATCCCCCTAATAAATTGCTAATTTTAATTTATAAATGTTCGTTATCAGTTTCATTTTGGAGGAATTATAGCAAATGAATTCTACGACGAAAAAAGTCCTTTCATTTGGACTTGTCTTTGCTTCATTAGGTCTTATCACTAGTGCCTGCTCAGGCCAAAAGAACGGCTCTAATGGCAAGCAAAGCAAACACTCAATTGCCTTGATCACTGACAGTAACGGTGTTGATGACCGTTCATTCAACGAAGCTGCTTGGAACGGTTTCAAGGCTTATGGTAAGGAACACGGTTTGAAGCGCGGCAACGGCGGTTACCAATACTTTGAATCCAGCAGCGCTTCTGACTACGTGCCAAACATGACTCAAGCCGTAAACGCTAAATTCCAAACTATTTACGGTGTTGGCTACATGCTGACTGACGCCATCAAGACTTCTGCTAAGAAGCACCCGAAGAACAACTTCGTTATCATCGACGACGTTGCCAAGGGTAAGAACATCTGCTCCGTAACTTTCAAGAGTAACGAAGCTTCATACTTAGCCGGTGTTGCTGCTGCTAAGACTACCAAGACTAACGTTGTTGGTTTCGTCGGCGGTGCTCACTCAACTGTTATCGACTTGTTCGACGCTGGTTTTACTAAGGGTGTTAAAGATGAAGCCAAGAAGGAAGGCAAACACATCACCATCCTTAACCAATACGTCGGCAACTTCACTAGCGCAGACAAGGCTAAGTCAATTGCTCAATCAATGTACGCCAAGAAGGCTGACGTTGTTTACCACGCAGCCGGCAACGCTGGTAACGGTGTCTTCCAAGAAGCTAAGTCAATGAACCAAACTCGCCCAGCTAACAAGAAGGTTTGGGTAATCGGTGTTGACTCTGACCAAGACCCTCAAGGTAAATACACTGCTAAGGGCGGCGAAAAGTCCAACTTCACTCTGACCTCAGCTCTGAAGGGCTTGAAGTACGCTGTTAAGGACACTGCTGACCGTGCTTACAAGGGCAAGTTCCCTGGCGGCAAGCACCTGGTATACGGCTTGGAACACGACGGTGTTTCTGTAACCCGCGGCCACATGAGTGCTGACGCTTGGAACGCAGTACAAGCTGCTAGAAAAGACATTTTAGCTGGTAAGATTACTGTTCCAACCCACCCATCAAAATAGTTGAAAACTAAATTTTAAGTCCTTCCTTCTTTTTCCAATACTAAAAGTGGGAAGGGCTTTTTTTGAAAGAAAGTTTTAAACAATGGACAAAACGCAAAATGTTATTGAAATGCGCCATATTGTCAAAGACTTTAATGGGTTTAAGGCTAACGATGACATTAACTTAACTCTCCACAAGGGCGAAATTTTAGCCCTGCTGGGAGAAAACGGTGCCGGCAAGTCGACTTTGATGAACATTCTTTCCGGACTGCTGGAACCTACATCGGGCCAAATCCTAGTCAATGGCAAGGAGGTTAAAATTTCCGACCCTAACAAGGCCAAAGAGCTTGGGATCGGGATGGTCCACCAGCACTTCATGCTGGCCGACGCCTTCACTGTTTCGGAAAACATTATCTTGGGCCACGAGCCGACTCACGGCGGCAAGCTGGACTTCAAGGCTGCCCGGGAAAAGATCATGGAGCTGTCCAAGCGTTACGGCTTTGACATCGACCCTGACGCCAAGGTAGCAGACATCACTGTTTCTCAGCAGCAAAAAGTTGAGATCTTGAAGATCCTCTACCGCGGGGCCAACATCCTGATCTTCGACGAACCGACGGCCGTCTTGACGCCGCAGGAAATCGTCGAATTCATCCAGATCATGAAGAACCTGGTTGCCGAAGGCAAATCCATCATTTTGATCACCCACAAACTGAAAGAAATTAAAGAATCAGCCGACCGTGTTACTGTTATCCGCCACGGTAAGAGTATCGACACGATCGATGTTGCTAGCGCTGATGACGAACAATTAGCAGAAATGATGGTTGGCCGCCACGTTACTTTCAATTTGGCAAAAGCTGCCCCAAAGATCGGCAAAGAAATCTTGTCAGTCAAGGACTTAAAGGTCCGCGACGCACGCAAGCTGCCTGCAGTTAAGGGCATGACCTTCAACCTGCGGGCAGGGGAAGTTGTCGGGATCGCCGGCATCGACGGCAACGGCCAGAGTGAACTGGTCGAAGCCATCACCGGCCTGCGCAAGGTTGACAGCGGTACTGTCACCATCAAAGGTCAAGACATGACCAACAAGAAGGTGCGCGAGATTACCGAATTAGGTGTCTCCCACATCCCTGCCGACCGGCAGAAGTACGGCTTGATCCTGCAGCTGAGCATCGCCTACAACATGGCCCTGCAAACTTACTACAAGGAACCTTATTCAAAGCACGGCTTTTTAAACGACAAGGCCATCCGCAGTCACGCCCGTGAATTAATCAAGGAATTCGACGTTCGTACCACCGGTGAAATGCTCAAGGCGGGCGAGCTGTCAGGTGGTAACCAGCAGAAGGCGATCATCGCCCGTGAGCTGGACCGCGACAGCGACTTGATTATTGCCTTCCAGCCAACTCGTGGTCTGGACGTCGGCGCCATCGAAGCCATCCACAAGCACCTGCTTAATCAAAGAGCAGCAGGCAAGGCTATCTTGCTTGTCTCCTTTGAATTGGATGAAATTTTACAGATGTCCGACCGCATCCTGGTTGTCCACGACGGCAAGATCTCCGGCGAAGTCGACCCGGCACACACCAACGAGAAAGAGTTGGGTCTGCTGATGACTGGTGAGCACGTAAAGAAAGAGGGATAACCTTGTTTAAAGTAAGTACGAAAGCCAAAAATATCCTAGTCCCGGTCATCTCAGTTATAGCTGGCTTCATCATCGGGGCCATTATCATGATGATTTGGAGCTACAACCCGATTGAAGCCTACGGCTCAATGTTCTCCAGTGCGCTGGGTTCGATGAACGGTATCGGTGAAACTATCCGTGAAGCCGAACCGCTGATCTTAATTGCCATCGGCTTCTCAATTGCCAACACGGCCGGTTTCTTCAACATCGGTCTGCCAGGCCAGGCGCAAGCCGGCTGGCTGTCATCAATTTGGTTCGTCCTGGCTCACCCGCACATGCCATCCTACCTGCTGATCCCAATCGCAATGATCATCGGTATCGTCGCAGGTGCGATCGTAGCCGGCATTGCAGGTGTCTTGAGAGCCTACTTCGGGACTAACGAAGTTATCACGACCATCATGCTGAACTACATCGTCTTGTACAGCAGCCAATACCTGATGCAGCACACGATGAGCAAGAGCTTGCGTGTAAGTACCGACGCCACTAAGAACGTTTCAGCAAACGGCAGCCTGCAAGTACCATGGCTGACCAACATGTTTGGCGGTTCCAGAATCAACACCGGTATCTTTATCGCTTTGATCTGTATCGTCATCTACTACATTTTGATGAAGAACACTACGACCGGTTTTGAAATCAAGGCCGTAGGTTTGAACAGATACGCCAGCCAATACGCTGGTATGTCAGCTAACAAGAACATCATCGTTTCAATGCTTCTGTCCGGTGCCTTCTGTGGCCTGGGCGGCGTTGTCCAAGGCCTGGGGACTTACCAAAACTACTTCACCCAGACTGCTACCCTGGACATCGGCTGGGACGGTATGTCAGTTGCCCTGCTGGGCAGCGGAGGTGCCGTCGGCATCCTGCTGGCAGCCTTGCTGTTCAGTATCCTGAAGATCGGCGGCTTGGGTATGCAAACCCTGGCCGGGATCCCTTACGAAATCGTTTCAATTGTTATCGCTGCCATCATCTTCTTCGTAGGTATCAACTACGTCATCGGCTTGCTGTTCAAGACTGACAGAGACCGCAAGATGCAGCAATTCCACAGCAAGAAAAACGAAGTCGCGGAAAAGAAAGCGCAGGCGTTGGCCGATAAACAACCAGGGTCACCCGCCGACAAAGGAGGCAGCAAATAATGAGTTTCGTTAGTATGTTAGCGCTGATTGTTTCCTCAACGCTGGTTTATTCAGCGCCGATGATCTTCACCGCCATCGGTGGTGCCTTCAGTGAACACGGCGGTATCGTTAACGTTGGTTTGGAAGGTATCATGACCGCCGGTGCCTTCTCAGCAATTGTCTTTAACCTGACCTTTGCTAAGCAATTCGGTGATGCCACTCCTTGGCTTGGTGTCTTGGTGGGGGCCATCGCAGGCCTGCTGCTCTCCGTTCTGCACGCGGTCGCTACGATTAACTTCAGAGCCGACCACATCATTTCCGGTACTGTGCTGAACCTGCTGGCTCCGCCATTAGGTGTCTTCCTGATCAAGGCCATTTACAACAAAGGCCAGACCGAAAACATCAGCCAAAACTTTGGTTACTTCTCATTCCCAGGCTTAGCCAAGATTCCAGTGCTCGGGCCGATCTTCTTCAAGAACACTTCCGCCCCTGCCTGGATTGCGATCTTGGTCGCAGTGCTGTCCTGGTGGATCTTGTTTAAGACCAAGTTTGGTCTGCGGCTGCGTGCCTGCGGTGAAAACCCGCAAGCGGCCGACACCTTGGGTGTTAACGTTTACGCCATGCGCTACGCCGGTGTTCTGATCTCCGGTGTCTTAGGCGGTATCGGCGGTGCGGTCTTCGCCCAATCAATTTCCGGTAACTTCTCCATTTCCACCATCGTCGGGCAAGGTTTCATGTCCCTGGCCGCAATGATCTTTGGTAAATGGAACCCAATCGGTGCGATGTGGTCTGCCTTGTTCTTCGGCTTTGCACAAAGTATGAGTATCATCGGCAGTCAGCTGCCGGGCATTTCTTCAGTGCCGTCAGTTTACCTGCAGATTGCGCCTTACGTCATCACGATTATCGTTTTGGTTGCCTTCCTTGGCTCATCCGTTGCGCCAAAGGCAGACGGTGTCAACTACATCAAATCAAAATAATAATTCTGAATTTAAAAAAGGACTTGCTCTGAAAAAGGGCAGGTCCTTTTTTGTGTCAATTTGGTTAAAATTTTTGGCATCCCATCACGACGCGTTTTGTGCATCATGCAAAAATTTGACAAAAAAATTGAATTATACTTTCTGTTCAACCTCAATATCTTGGTCTATTATTGAGTGGCGTAACAAGATATTGATGAAGAAAGAACGTGATGACAGTTATTGTTTTGAGCGGGCCAATTGGAGCCGGTAAATCCAGTTTAACCAAAATTTTGGCAGATCATCTGCATTCCAACGCTTACTATGAGCACCCAGATAAGAACCCTGTCCTGCCTCTGTACTACAAGGACATGAAGCGCTACACCTTCTTATTGAACATTTATCTGATGAACTACCGGCTGATTGAGATCAACGAGGCCTTATCAGCCCAGAACAATGTTCTCGACCGTTCAATTTACGAAGACGAAATCTTTTTCAAGATGAACGTCGATAGCGGGATCGCTGACCCGACAGAGTTCGCAATCTACGACGACTTGCTGCACAACATGATGGAGAGTGTGCCGGGCAATCCGTCGAAAAAGCCTGACCTGCTGATCTACATCCACGCCTCGCTGGACACGATGTTAGAGCGCATTAAAAAGCGCGGCCGCTCCTACGAGCAGGTCGACACCGACCCAAGCCTGCGCGACTACTACAAGCGCCTGCAGAGCTACTACGAACCGTGGTTTGAACAATACGACCAATCGCCGAAGATCGAAATTGACGGCGACAAATACGACTTTATGGCCGATGACAACGCCAAGCAGGAAGTGCTGGCCATGATCGACCAAAAGCTGAAAGAAATCGGCAACTTATAATCTAAGAAGGAACGTGATGACAGTTATTATCTTAAGTGGCCCAATTGGAGCCGGTAAATCCAGTTTAACCGAAATTTTAGCTGATTATCTGCATACCAAGCCCTTCTATGAGAGTGTAGACAACAACCCGGTGCTGCCTTTGTTTTACAAGGACCCGAAAAAGTATGCCTTCCTGTTGCAGATTTTCTTCCTGAACACCCGTTTTCACAGTATTAAAAAGGCTTTGACCGAAGATAACAACGTGCTGGACCGCTCGATCTACGAAGACTCGCTCTTCTTCCACATGAACGCGGACATCGGCCGGGCAACGCCAATCGAGATCAAGACCTACGACAACCTGCTCATGTCCATGATGAATGAGCTCGACCGCATGCCGAAGAAAAGGCCGGACCTGCTGGTCCACATCGACGTGTCCTACCCGACGATGATCAAGCGGATCCAAAAACGCGGCCGCTCCTACGAACAGGTCAGCTACGACCCGACCCTGGAGGACTACTACAAGCGGCTGCTGCGCTACTACGGCCCGTGGTACGAAAACTACAACTACTCGCCGAAGATCAAGATCGATGGCGATAAACTAGACTTCATGGCCAACGAAGAAGACAAGCAGACTGTCTTGGACATGATCGTCGCCAAGCTTAAAGAATTGGGCAACCTGCCTGCCGACTGGCAGCCGGGCGAGCAAGCCTAAAGCAAAAAAAGAGGTTCACCAAATGGTGAACCTCTTTTTTTATTGCTCTTTTTAGCCTAAAGACACACCCTGCAGCTTGCGCATGGCGTCATAGACTTCGCCGCGTTTGTCTTCGGCGACCTCCATGACCAGCATATCGCCCGCTACGATCTGTGTCTGCCCGCTAGGGATGACTGCCTGGCCATCCCGCTGGATTGTCTTCACCAGCGTGTCAGCCGGCCAGGCGACCTCTGAGACGCGTTTGCCGACGAGCTTGCTGCTGTTAAACACGGACACGGTCAACTGACCCTCGCGGCCGTTCACTGCGCCATCTTCTTTTTCACAAACCATCAGGCTGGCCAGTTGGCCGTAGATCGGCTTGCCGCCTAAGAATTCGTCGGTCAAAATGGCGAACAGCGAGACGACGACCAAGGGCATCAGGTGCAGCAGCGACCCGACCATCTCGGTGATCAGGATAATCGCGGTAAAAGGTGCCCGGATGACTGCCGCAAAAGCGCCCGCCATCGCAAAGATCAGCAAGTTGATGACATAGCGCGCCGGCAGCAGGCCCAACCGCACCATAAGCAGGCCGAAGCTGGCCCCGATCAAGGCGCCCATCGTCAGGATCGGCAAGAAGATGCCGCTTGGCAGGCCGGAGTCATAGGAAATGATCGAAAAGACCAGCCGCAGCAGGTAGTACAAGACCAGCGTGATCAGCAGCCGTTCAACTAAAGCAGTCGAGCTGCCAGCGTGTGCGATCATCCCTGGCAAAGACAGGATCAGGCGGTTGCCGGGACCCATGGTCAGCGGCACGAAGTACATGATCGGCAGCAGCAGCATTAACGGAATTAAGCCGTGCAGCCACATAGGAAGCCAGGTGATCTTTTTATTGATCTTCTTGCCGGTAAACAGGCCCCACTTGTAGAGGTGGCCCAGCAGGCCTAAGACGATCCCTAACAAGATCAGCTGCCAGTAGTAAGGCAGCGGGAAGGGGTGGTTGTAGGCGATGGCTAAGGACGGGTGCTGGCCGAAGATGTTCGACACCACGAAGTTAGCCGCGATCGCGCCGACCAGCGCATTCAGCCAAACTCGCGGCGAGAAGTTATGGAAGATTTCTTCCAAGACAAACAGCGCGCCGCTCAGCGGGGCGCCAAAGGCGGCCGCTAAACCGCTGGCCGCGCCGGTCGCCAGCAAAACCCGTCTGTTGCTGGCCGTCTGCCCGGTCTTTTCGCCAACGCCTTGGCCAAGTGAAGAGCCCAGCTGCAAAGACGGTCCTTCCGGGCCTAAGAACAGGCCCGTGCCGATGACCAGGATGCCGCCGACGAGCTTGCGCCATAAGATCGGAAACCACTGCAGGTGCAGCTTGCCCTCCATCTGCAGCTTGACTTCAGGAATCCCGGAGCCGCCGACGTGCGGGTACTGTTTGACAAACCAGCCGGCGATAAAGGCGATCGCGGTAAAGCCGGCCGCAATGGCTAACAGCCACCAGACATTTTGGTGGGCCAGCTGGAAGGCGTGCAGCCAAAAGGCCGAAGTCTGGGCGATGCCCCAGCGGAAGAAACCAACGACAAAGCCCGCCAGTACGCCGACCAGCAGGGCTTCCAACAACAAAGTCAAATTTAATGATGCACTTTTATTCTTACGCTTATTCATTATTTTTCAGCGTACCATTCCGTGTGAAAAGTGCCTGGCCGGTCATTGCGCAGGTAGGTGTGCGCGCCGAAGTAGTCGCGCTGGCCCTGCAGCAGGTTGGCTGGCAAGCTTGGATTAAACAGCGATTCCAGGTAGTTCATGGCTGCGCTCAAAGCAGGGGTTGGCACGTGGGCCTGCAGGGCGATCATCAAAACTGCCCGCAGACTTTCCAGGTTCTGCTTCAGCATTTTGGCAAAAGCAGGGGCTTTGAACAGACTAGCCAAGTCCTTTTGTTCCCGGTAGGCCTTTTCAATTTTAAGCAAGGTCTTGGAGCGGATGATGCAGCCGGCCTCCCAGTTTTGGGCGATGGCCGGGTAGTGCAGGTCCCAGCCGTAGGCTTGCGCTGCCATGTGCAGCTGGTCGAAGCCTTGGACATAGCTGACGGTCTGGGCCAACAGCAGGGCGCTGCCCAGGTTCTTCGCCAGGTTCGGGAACTTGATGCCGGCAGCCAAAGACTTGGCTGAGCCGTCTTTAAAGGCGGCCTTGGACATGAACCGGCTTAAAACGGCCTCGGCGGTCACGGAGATCGGGGCGCCTAAGCGGATGGCGTCTTCGAGCATCCAGTTGCCGGTCCCCTTGTAGGAAGCGACGTTTAAGATGTGATCCACGATGTAGCCGTCAGTCAGCTCATCTTTTTGCCGCAAGATCTTGCTGGTGATGTGGACTAAGTAGCTGCCTAAGTCACCCTCATCCCATTCTGAGAAAAGGTCGGCCATCTCTTCATTGTCCATGCGGCCGGCCTTGCGCAGCAGGTCGTAGACTTCGCAGATTTCCTGCATGATGCCGTATTCGATGCCGTTGTGGACCATCTTGACGTAGTGGCCGCTGCTTTCAGGCCCGATGTAGGAGACACAAGGGCGGCCGTCGTCAGTCTTAGCGGCAATGGCCTCTAAGATCGGAGCGACCTCGTTGTAAGCTTCCTCATCCCCGCCCGGCATCAGCGCTGGGCCGTTCAAGGCGCCTTGCTCGCCGCCGGACACGCCCATGCCGATGAAGTGGAGACCTTTTTCTTCCAATTCATGGTAGCGGCGGGTGGTGTCGTGGAAGTTGGAGTTGCCGCCGTCGATGACGATGTCGCCTGGTTCAAGCAGGGTCATCAGCTTTTGCAGGGTCTCGTCGACCGGCTTGCCGGCCTTGATCTGCACTAAAATCTTGCGCGGCTTTTCCAAGCTGGCCACGAACTCTTCCCAGCTGTTATAGGCCTTCAGCTGGTCGTCAGCGTACTTTTGCATGGCGTCGACTTCCGGCTGGTCAATGCTGAAGCATGAGACCGAAAAGCCGTGTCTTTTGACGTTGAGGGCAAGGTTTTTGCCCATGACAGCTAAACCAATTACACCAAATTGCTGCATGTTAATCCTCCTGGCTTGCATTATGATTCCAGCAAAAATTTTACCCTATTATCATTGATAATTAAAATTGGTTTCACGTGAAACGTCTATTTTTTGCTGTACTTGCCTTGCTGAATGTAAACCGCCAAGATGGCCAAGTCGGCCGGGTTGACGCCGGAGATCCGCTCGGCCTGGGCCAGAGATTCCGGTCTGATCTTCTCGAACTTCTGCCGGGCTTCGGTGGCCAGGCCGTCGATGTTTTCGTAGTCGATGTCGGCCGGGATCTTCTTGGCTTCCTGCCGGTGCAGGCGGGCCACTTGGACCTCTTCTTTTTTGATGTAGCCGGCGTACTTGGTCGTGATTTCGACCTGTTCTTTGACGTAGCGGTCAAAGTCTAATTCGGTGTCGGACAGTTCCGCGATGTCGTCGACTGTGACGTGCGGCCGGCGCAAAAAGACGTTGGCCTTTAAGCCGGCACTCAGCTTGTCTTGGCCGATCTTTTGCAAAAAGGCGTTGACCTCATCAGTCGGGTGGATGGTGATTTCACCCAGCTTCTTGTTTAAGGCCGCAATCTGCTTTTTCTTTTCTTCAAAAGCGGCGTAGCGTTCCTCTGAAATGAGGCCAAGCTTGTGGCCGTACTCAGTCAAACGCAGGTCGGCGTTGTCGTGGCGCAAAAGCAGGCGGTATTCGGCCCGGCTCGTCAGCAAGCGGTAAGGCTCGTTGGTGCCCTTGGTCACTAGGTCGTCGATCAGCACGCCGATGTAGGCCTCATCCCGCTGCAGGGTAAAGCCCGGCTTGCCTTGGGCAGACAGCGCGGCGTTGATCCCCGCGATCAGGCCCTGGCCGGCCGCTTCTTCGTAGCCGGAGGTCCCGTTCATCTGGCCGGCAGTAAACAGGTGGGCGATCTTCTTAGTTTCCAAGGTGTGCTTCAGCTGCCAAGGCTCGATGACGTCGTATTCGATGGCGTAGCCCGGCCGCATCAGTTCGGCGTGTTCCAGGCCGGCGATAGAGTGCAGCATCTTGAGCTGGATTTCTTCCGGCATGGAGGTCGACAGGTCGCCGACGTAGACTTCCTTAGTGTGTCTGCCTTCCGGCTCTAAGAAAAGCTGGTGGCGGTCCTTGTCGGCAAAGCGCACGACCTTGTCTTCAATAGAAGGGCAGTAGCGCGGGCCGACGCCCTTGATGATCCCGGAGAACATCGGCGCGCGGTCCAAGTTGGCCTTGATGATCTCGTGGGTCTTCGGGTTGGTGTAGGTCATCCAGCAGGAGATCTGCTTAGTTAAATAGTCGCTGTCTTTGCTTTCAAATGAAAAATGACGCGGAATCTTGTCACCGGGTTCTTCTTCAGTCTTTGAATAGTCGATGGTCTTGCCGTTGACGCGCGGCGGGGTCCCGGTCTTGAAGCGGCGCAGCTTGAAGCCGTTTTTCTCCAGGTTTTCCGGCAGCTTGATCGAAGGGATCGTGTTGTTCGGGCCCGAAGAATAGGTCAGCTCGCCGATGATGATCCGGCCGCGGGCCGCAGTCCCGGTGGTCAAGACGACGCTCTTGGCGCGGTAGCGGGCCCCGGTGTTGGTGATGACGCCGCGGCACTTGCCGTCTTCGACGATGATTTCGTCGGCAATCGCCTGGCGCAGGGTCAGGTTCGGGGTGTTTTCGATGACGTCTTTCATGTGCTCGTGGTACTGCCACTTGTCGGCCTGGGCCCGCAGCGCGCGGACAGCCGGGCCCTTGCCCGTGTTCAGCATCCGCATCTGGATGTAGGTGGCGTCGATGTTTTTACCCATCTGGCCGCCCAAAGCGTCAATTTCGCGCACGACAGTGCCTTTGGCCGGGCCGCCGACGGAAGGGTTGCACGGCATGAAGGCCACCATATCTAAGCCGATGGTGAGCAGGAGCGTTTTTTCGCCCATGTGGGCGGCGGCTAAGGCAGCCTCGCAGCCCGCGTGGCCGGCGCCAACTACAATAACGTCATAATCGCTTGAATCGTATGTTTTCATATGTGCCTACTTTCCTAAACAGAACTGGCTGAACAGTTGCGTAATCAATTCGTCTGGCGCGCTTTCGCCGGTGATCTCGCCTAAGGTATTCCAGGCGCCGCGGAAGTCGATCTGGGCGATGTCGACGGGGATGCCTTGTTCGACCGCATTGATCACGTCGTCGAGCTGCTTTTTCACCTTGCGCAACAGGCCTTCTTGGCGCTGGTTGGTGACCATGACCTGCGAGTTGGAGTTTTCGATGCCCTTGAAGAAGAGCTTTTTGATCAGTTCTTCGAGCTGGTCCAGGTTTTGCTGCTGGAGAATCGAGGTCGAGACAACCGGGCAGGCGTACTTTTTACTGATTTCGTCCGCGTCCAGGTTCTGCCCCAGGTCTTGTTTGTTTAAGATGATGATCCGCTTTTTGCCCTTGGTATAGTCCAAAAGGCTGAGATCTTCGGGCGTCAAGTCCTGGTTGGCATCCAGCAAGAGCAGGACTAAGTCGGCCCGCTGGATCGCTTGCTTGGACCGTTCCACGCCGATTTTTTCAACCTTGTCGTCGGTCTTATGGATGCCGGCGGTGTCGATCAATTCCAGCGGCACGCCCTTGACTGAGACGTATTCTTCCAAGGTGTCGCGGGTGGTGCCGGCAACGTCGGTGACGATGGCCTTGTCACCCTTAGTCATGTAGTTGAGCAGGGAAGACTTGCCGACGTTCGGCCGGCCGACGATGGCGGTCGCCAGGCCGTTGCGCATGATCGTGCCTTCCTGGGCAGTTGCCAGCAGCTTTTCGATCTTGCCGCGGACGTCTTGGGCCGTCGCACTCATTTTTTCGGCGGTGACCTGGTCGGCGTCGTATTCAGGGTAGTCGATGTTGACTTCGACATTGGCCAGGGTGTCCAAGATCTCTTGGCGCAGGTCCTTGATGGTCTTCATCAAGCCGCCGGCCAGCTGCCTTTCGGCAACCTGGCGCGACTTGTCGGTCTTGGCCCGCACGATGTCCATGACACTTTCGGCCTGGGTCAGGTCGATGCGGCCGTGAACAAAGGCGCGTTTGGTAAATTCGCCGGGGTCGGCCATGCGGGCGCCGTTAGCCAGCAAGACCTGCAAGATGCGGTTAGTGACTAAGATACCGCCGTGGCAGTTGATTTCGACGATGTTTTCCCGGGTAAAGGTCTTCGGCGCCAGCATGACGCTCACTAAGACCTCGTCGATGGTCTCGCCGCTTTCCGGGTCAAAGATCCGCCCGTAGTGAATGGTGTGCGACTTGACCTTGGTCAAATCCGGGCCGTGGAAGACGCGGCTCGCAATCTGCAGGGCCTCATCCCCCGACATGCGCACGATAGAAATGCCGCCTTCGCCAATTGGGGTCGAAATAGCCGCGATCGTATCAAATTCCGTCAATAATTGGCTCATTTTTACCTGCCTTTTCTAATAAAAAAAGTGCCCACTCCACCACAAATAAACCATGATGGATAAAGCACTTTGACTACTTTATCGAGATCGATAAAAAATATTCTTAATGTTAATGTTTGCGTCTGCGGTTGATCTGCTTGTAAGCCTTGCGGATCTTGCGCTGACGTTCTTGTTCTGCCTTTTCTTTTTCAGCAACTTCGCGCTGGTACTTGAACGGGTTCTGCAGGAAGAAAGTCTGCACTACCTGGAACAAGTTGGAAATAACCCAGTAAAGCGAGATGGCTGACTGAAGTCCGACAGCAGTAATACCAATGAAGATTGGCATGATGTACAGCATCGCCTGCGTCGAGCCGTTGCGGGCTGACTTCGGCGTAGACATCTGGCTGATGTAAGAACTCATGAAGGTAAACGCAGCGGCCAGCACTGGCATGACGTAGTACTGGTCCGGCTTACCCAAGTTCATCCAGAGGAAATGACCGTTCATCAATTGAGGAGTCCGGTAGATTGCTTCGTACAGGGCATACATAATTGGCAGCTGCAAAAGCAATGGCAGGCAGCCCGCGTACGGGTTGACGCCGTTTTCCTTGTAAAGCTTTTGAGTTTCTTCAGTCAGTTTCTGCTGGCTTTCAGCATCCTTGCCCGGGTACTTCTTGCGCAAAGCATCCAGTTCCGGCTGCAGCTGCTGGGTCTTGGTCATGCTCTTAGTAGAGATGACGTTGAGCGGCAGCAGAATAACTCTGACTAAGACAGTAAAGACGATGATCGTCCAGCCATAATCGTTGTGCAACAGGCTGCCGATCCAGAGCAGGAAGCGCGAAACGTAGTAGACCACGTACTTCTCCCACCAGTTGCCTGAAGTGTGAGAAATAGGAGTTCTGCTCATCGTACAACCTGTCATGACGACAGCAATTGCGACAATAGCTAAGGCAGCAATAATTCGTTTTGCTTTTTTGCTGTTCAAAAGCTTACTCACTCTTATTTTCCTCAATTTTTTCTGACTCATCTTCCAGAAGATTGGCTAAACGAAGGGCATGAAACAGGTTTTTTTCGACTTGCTTCATATTAAAGTCCCGGACATAGGGACGGGCAATAACCAAAAAATCAGCTTGCGGCCGAATTTCTGGCTTCACTTCCGTTAGCGCAGCCCTGATATATCGTTTGAGCCGGTTACGAATGACAGCCGTATGGCCGACCTTTTTCCCAACGGAAATGCCAACCCGGAAGTGCTTGTTGTCGGGTTTGTCCAAGACATAGACGACAAAAGCACGGTTGGCGGTCGACTTGCCGTTTTCGAACACTTCTTGAAAATCTTTTTCAGTTTTTACACGGTAAGATTTTCTCAAAACGGTTCATTCCATATTTAAATAAAAAAAACCACTGTTGGTGATCAGTGGCTTAAGCAGATAAGACTTTTCTACCCTTCTTGCGACGTCTTGCTAAGACCTTACGGCCATTAGATGTGCTCATGCGCTTCATGAAGCCGTGAACACGTGAACGGTGACGCTTCTTAGGTTGGTATGTTCTCTTAGTTGTCATGTACATCCACCTCCAATTGCAGTGTCTTCGACACAACTTCTAAATCATAATATCACATCTCTCCTGCAAAACAAAGGCTCGCTGCCATAAAAATCGCAGCTGGTCCAGGTCCGCAAAAAAATTATGTGGATAAAATAGAGTACCAATTTTGCATGTGGATAAAAATAAACAGACTTTTTATCAAGACTATCCACAGGCCACAGCCTGTTGAAAACTTTGTAAACAGGGCTGTTATTTTTGTAGATGCATCTCCGTTAAAACTTGATATACCAGTATTTTTAAAAATTGCCGTGCTGTGATTTATTTTAAAAACCAGTCCTCAGCCCTTACTTGTGGATTTCTACTTAGGATTTTAATCCACAGCCTGTGACTTGTGCGGTGCATGAATCCACTTGTGGAAAACATTTTTTAAAAATGTTACACTGTTTCTGCGTAATTTTTAATGTAAGTGAGGTTTTGGGACTTTGGATCTCAATAAATTTTGGAAATTCTTCAATGAAACTATGGCAGGCAACTTCTCTGAAGTTGCCTATAATGCCTGGTTCAAAAATACCAAGCCGCTTTCCTACGACGAAAATACCAAGGAACTCGTCATTTCTGTCGAATCACCGATTTCTAAAGGTTATTGGGAAAAGAACTTAGCGACGCTGTTGGTCCAAGAGGCTTATGCCTTCGCCAACGTCGAAGTCAATCCCGTTTTCGTCCTGGCAGACGACAAGAACCAATCATCCGAGCGCGTGGTGATGGGCAAGCAGACCCAGTCTGCGCCGGCCCGTCCGCAAAAACCTGCTCCCAAACCGCATCCCGCTGCCCTGCAGCAGCTGAATGAAAAGTACACTTTTGACACTTTCGTCCAAGGTGAGGGCAACAAGCTGGCTGCCAGCGCTGCTTTGGCAGCCGCTGAAAAGCCCGGCAGCATTTACAACCCGCTCTTCATTTTCGGCGGCGTCGGTCTTGGTAAAACCCACTTAATGCAAGCGATTGGCCACCAGATGCTGGCGACTAATCCCAATGCCAAAATCGTCTATATCCAAAGTGAGACCTTCGTCAACGACTTCATCAACTCGATCAAAAACAAGACCCAGGATGAATTCCGCGACAAGTACCGCAAGGCCGACCTGCTCTTAGTCGACGATATCCAGTTCTTCGCTAAAAAAGAGGGCATCCAGGAAGAGTTCTTCCACACTTTCGAAACCCTCTATAATAATAAGAAGCAAATCGTCATGACTTCGGACCGGCTGCCAAACGACATCCCGGACCTGTCCGAACGGCTGGTTTCGCGCTTTGCCTGGGGCCTGCAGGTTGAAATCACGCCTCCTGACCTGGAGACGCGGATCGCCATTTTGCGTAAAAAAGCCGAAGGCTACGGTTTGGAGATCGACAACGACACCCTGGACTACATCGCTTCGCAAGTCGACACCAACATCAGAGAGCTGGAAGGCGCTCTGGTCAAGGTGCAGGCCCACGCCACGATTGAGAGAAAAGACATCTCCATCGGCTTGGCCCGCGAGGCTTTAGCCGACTTGAAGCTGGTCCAAAAAGACCGCGGCATCAAGATTTCCCGCATCCAGGAAGTCGTCGCCAACTACTTCCAGACTTCGGTCGAAGACCTGAAGGGCAAAAAGCGCGTCAAGCAGATCGTCGTGCCGCGGCAGATCGCGATGTACCTTTCGCGGGAGTTAACTGACGCCAGCCTGCCGAAGATCGGCCAAGAATTTGGCGGCAAGGACCACACGACCGTCATGCACGCCAACAATAAGATCAAAAAACAGATCAAAACGGACTCCGAAATCAAGACAGCGGTGTTCGAATTAAAGGATATGCTGGAGCGCTAAAGTTAATAACATGTGGATAAATCGCAAGATCTTCCACAGAATTTAAACACCTAAAATTCCGGTAAATTAAGCTTTCTAACGCTTTTCAACACAATTCACCGGACCTACTACTATTACTAAGATAAATATATATAAATAAAAAAGAAAAAGAGCTCGTTGGGAGGGCCATTATGAAATTCAAAATCAACCGCAACTTGTTTTTAGATAATTTGAATAATGTAATGCGGGCCATTTCAGCTCACACCACTATTCCCATCTTGGCAGGGATCAAATTAGACTTATCTGACGATGCCTTGGTTTTAACCGGCAGCAACATCGATATCTCTATTCAAATTGCGATTCCAGTCAACGAAGACCTGACCGTCGACTCAACCGGCTCTATCGTTTTGCCTGCCCGCTTCTTCAGCGAAATCGTCAAGAAGCTGCCTGGCAAGGACTTTTCATTCGAAGTAGGCAGCAGCTTTCAGACCAGAATCCAATCTGAAAACAGCGACTTCACCATCAACGGCTTAGACGCCAACAACTACCCGCGCCTGCCAGAAATCGGCTCGGCTTCTACTTTTGAAATTTCCGGCAAGACTTTCCGCGAAATCATCAACGAAACTACTTTTGCCGTTGCCAGCCAAGAAAGCCGGCCAATTCTGACCGGGGTCCGCTTCAGCTTTGCCCCTGACGGCATCAAGGCGGTCGCAACCGACTCCCACCGCCTGTCCCAGCGCAAGATCGCCTTGGAAAAAGGGCCGAAGACTAAGGCCGACCTCATTATCCCGGGCAAGAACTTAGCGGAACTGGCCCACATCATCGGCGAGACCGACCCGCAAATTACGGTAAATTCAGGTGAAAACCAAGTACTTTTCAAGATCGGCAACATCTCGTTCTACTCACGCCTGCTGGAGGGCACTTACCCGAACACCGACCGCCTGCTCCCAACCGACTCGACCACGCAAGTTGAATTTGACATCGCTGCGCTGTCGCACGCGCTCGACCGCGCCAGCCTGCTGACGCACGCCGGCCGCAACAACGTGGTCAAGCTGACGCTCGACGTCGACAAGCAGTCAGTCAAGCTGCAAGGCAACGCCGAAATCGGCAACGTCGAAGAAGAGATCGGCTTTAAGAACATTGCCGGCGAAAACTTGACTATTTCCTTCAACCCGGACTACCTGCAGGCCGCCCTGCGAGCTTCGGTGACCGACTCCATCATCTTGAAGTTCACCCAGCCGCTGCGTCCGTTCACTGTTTTGCCGGGCAAAGAGGACGTCGACTTCGTCCAGCTGATTACGCCGGTCCGGACCTTTTAATTATTAAAATCTGCATTACAAAAGACCCATCAGTCGATGGGCCTTTTTTTTGGCTTTTTTTGCTATGAGCCCCTATAAAGTGTTCTTAGCCATTTTTACCTAATTTGGATAGCTTGTTTAACACAAAGAAAATTACGCTTACAGGGCCGTAAACGCGCTTTTTGCTTAAAATTTTGTTATAATATTAATGGAGAAAATGGGGTGAGTATGATTAAGCAATTCAAAATCAAAGGCGACCTGATCACCCTGGGGCAATTTTTGAAAGAAGAAGCTCTCGTCGGGTCAGGCGGCCAAGAAAAGTACTTTCTGCAAGAAAACGACGTGCTGGTCAACGGCGAAGTCTGCCGGCTGCGCGGCAAGAAGCTGCGGGCAGGCGACCAAGTGACCGTAGCCGGCACTGAATATCATTTTGACTGATGTATTTGCGGACTCTTGCCCTCAAGAATTTTCGCAATTTTGAAAGTCTGCAACTGGAATTCGCACCCCAGGTCAACATTTTTACCGGGCGCAATGCGCAAGGTAAAACCAACCTCCTGGAGGCTATTTATTTTCTGGCTTTAACCCGTTCGCAGCGCACCAGCAGCGAGCGGGAGCTGATCCGCTTTGACGAAAAATTCGCCAGCCTGAAGGGCGAGGTCATCACCGGCCACCTGCCCGTCAACTTGCGCCTGGTCATTTCGGCCCAGGGCAAAAGGGCGTGGGTCAACGACAGCCAGCAGCAGAAGCTGTCCAACTATGTGGGCCAGCTGAATGCTGTTTTATTTTCACCGGAAGACTTGGAATTGGTAAAGGGCGCGCCGGCTCTGCGGCGGCGGTTCATGGACCTGGAATTCGGCCAGATCAGTCCTGACTACCTCTACTACGCAAGCCAGTACCGCCAGGTCCTGCAGCAGCGCAACAATTACTTGAAGCAGCTGATGCAGGGGGCCAGCCATGATCAAGTCTTTTTAGACGTCTTGTCAGACCAGCTGGCCGGGGTGGCCGCGGAACTGACGCGGCGCCGGCTGGACTTTGCGGCCCAGCTCGACCACTATGCGGAGACCGCGCACGCGGCTATTTCCGCTACCGGTGAAAAGCTGCGGATCGAATACGCACCAGCTCTAAGTACGATCAGTCCGGCCGATAAAACCGAGGACATTTATCAGAAGCTGAAGGACTTTTTTGCAGAAAACAAACGCCGCGAGATCAGAAAGGGGACCACGCTGACGGGGCCCCACCGCGACGACTTGCATTTTATTTTGAATGGCAGAAACGCTCACCTCTATGCTTCGCAAGGGCAGCAGCGCACGATCGCGCTCAGCATGAAGCTGGCCGAGACCGACCTGGTCAACCAGGTGAAAGGGGAATACCCCTTGCTGCTGCTCGACGATGTCATGAGCGAACTGGATCAAAAGAGACAGAGCGCGCTGCTCAACTTTATTCACGGCCGCACCCAGACCTTTATTACCACGACCGACCTGGCCGGTATTTCCTGGGAAATTATGAAGCAGCCGCGGATTTATCACATTGAAGCAGGCAAAGTCAACGAGGAAGGATGATTTTATGGACGACGAGAAGAAAATCAAGCGTGCCAAAGCCTATGAAAAGGCCGCTGACAAGTACAATGCCAGCCAAATTCAGGTTTTAGGCGGGCTTGAAGCCGTTAGAAAAAGACCAGGCATGTACATTGGCTCGACCAGTATCCAAGGCCTGCACCACCTGGTTTGGGAAATTATTGACAACTCCATCGACGAACGGCTGGCGGGCTTTTGTACCCGGATTGAAATCACCGTCAACGAAGATGGCAGCGTGACCGTCCAAGACGACGGCCGCGGCATTCCTGTCGACATTCAGAAGAAGACCGGCCGGCCAGCGCTGGAGACCGTCTTCACTGTGCTGCACGCCGGCGGCAAGTTCGGCGGTGGCGGCTACAAGGTTTCCGGCGGTCTGCACGGCGTTGGCGCTTCCGTCGTCAACGCGCTGTCGACCAGCCTGGACGTCACCGTGGCCCGGGACGGGAAAAAGTACTTTATTTCCTTTGACCACGGCCGCGTCGACCAGGAAATGAAGCAGATCGGCACCGTGCCTTTGACCGAACACGGCACCACCGTCCACTTCTACCCGGACCCGGACATCTTCACCGAAACCACCGTTTTTGACGACAAGGTTTTGAAAAAGAGAATCCGCGAGCTGGCCTTTTTAAACAAGGGCTTAATGCTGACTTTCCAAGACAAGCGCAAGGAAACCGCCGAAAAGGATGTCTTCCACTACGAAGGCGGCATCAAGGAATACGTTTCCTTCCTGGACAAGGACCAAGAGGTCTTATTCGACGACCCGATCTACGTCGAAAGCGACTACAACGGCATCAACGTGGAAGTGGCCCTGCAATACACCAACGGCTACAAGACCACGCTCATGACTTTTGCCAACAACATCCACACCTACGAAGGCGGGATGCACGAGGCCGGCTTTAAGACTGCTTTGACGCGGGTCATCAACGACTACGCGCACAAGGCCAAGATCTTGAAGGAAAAAGACGACAACCTGTCGGGTGAAGACATCCGCGAAGGCATGACCGCCGTCGTTTCCGTCAAGCACCCGAACCCGCAGTTTGAAGGCCAGACCAAGACCAAGCTGGGCAACTCCGATGCGCGGACTGCCGTCGACAAAGCCTTTTCCGACACCTTTGGCACTTTTTTGATGGAGAACCCGCAGATTGCGCGGCGGATCGTTGAAAAAGGCCAGCTGGCCGAAAGAGCCAGAGTCGCTGCCCGGCGGGCCCGCGAGGTCACCAGGAAAAAGTCCGGCCTGGAAATCGCCAACCTGCCTGGCAAGTTGGCCGACAACACTTCTAACGACCCGTCTATTTCCGAGCTGTTCATCGTCGAGGGTAACTCAGCCGGCGGTTCTGCCAAGCAGGGCCGGTCGCGGCTGACCCAAGCCATTTTGCCGATCAGAGGCAAGATCTTGAACGTTGAAAAAGCCTCGATGGACAGAATCTTGGCCAACCAGGAAATCCGTTCGCTGTTTACGGCCTTAGGGACCGGCTTTGGCGCCGACTTTGACGTCAACAAGGCCCGCTACCACAAGTTAATCATCATGACTGATGCCGATGTCGACGGCGCCCACATCAGAACTTTGCTGCTGACGCTGTTTTACAACTACATGCGGCCGATGATTGAAAAAGGCTACGTTTACATCGCTCGTCCGCCTCTATACCAAGTTCGTCAGGGCAAGGTCATCAAGTACCTGGACACTGACGAAGAGCTGCACGACTACTTAGGCGAGCTGCAGCCAAGCCCGAAGCCGATTGTTCAGCGCTACAAGGGGTTAGGTGAAATGGACCCCGAACAGCTCTGGGAGACGACCATGAACCCTGCCAACCGGCGTCTTGACCGGGTCAGCCCTGAATATGCGGCTGACGCCGACGCCGTCTTCGAAATGCTGATGGGCAACGAAGTCGGGCCGCGAAGAGAGTTCATCGACAAGAACGCGAAATACGTAGAAAATCTGGATGCCTAGGAGGCTTTAGATGGATAACGAAACACAAGATCATCGGATTAGAAACGTTGATCTGACGCAAACCATGCGCAGTTCCTTTTTGGACTACGCGATGTCAGTCATCGTTTCGCGCGCGCTGCCAGATGTGCGCGATGGCTTAAAGCCGGTCCAGCGCAGAATCCTGTACGGGATGAGCGAGCTGGGTGTCACACCTGACAAGCCTTACAAAAAGTCGGCCAGAATCGTCGGCGAAGTTATGGGTAAATTCCACCCGCACGGCGACTCGTCCATCTACCTGGCAATGGCCCACATGGCCCAGGACTTCTCTTACCGCTACATGCTGGTTGACGGTCACGGCAACTTCGGTTCTGTCGACGGCGACGAACCGGCTGCCATGCGTTACACCGAGGCCAGAATGAGCAAAATTGCCCTGGAAATGTTGCGCGACATCAACAAGGACACGGTCGATTGGCAGCGAAACTACGACGACACGGAAAACGAGCCGGTCGTTTTGCCGGCCAGAATCCCGAACCTGCTGGTCAACGGCGCCTCGGGCATCGCGGTCGGCATGACCACGAATATCCCGCCGCACAACTTGAGCGAGGTCATCTCTGGGCTCCACCTTTTGATGAAGAACCCGGACATCACGACTAAAGAGCTGATGAAGGCTATTCCAGGCCCAGACTTCCCAACCGGCGGCATCATCATGGGCCGCAGCGGCATCTTGCGCGCCTACGAAACCGGCCGGGGCAACCTGGTCGTACGCGCCAAGACCGAAATCGAGACCGAGAAAAACGGCCGCGAGCGCATTGTCGTAACCGAAATTCCGTTCATGGTCAACAAGGCCGAGCTGATCAAGAAGATCGCCGACTTAGCCCGGGAAAAGACCATCGACGGCATTACCGGCGTGCGGGATGAAACCGACCAGACGGGGATGCGGATCACCATCGACATCCGCCGCGATGCCAGCGCCAGCGTCGTCTTGAACAACTTGTTCAAGCAAACGCAGATGCAGGCCAACTTCGGCATCAACATGGTGGCCATCGTCGACGGCGCCCCGCGCTTTTTGACGCTGAAGCAGATGCTGCAGCACTACCTGGCCCACCAGGAAGACGTTGTCACCCGCAGAACCAAGTTCGACTTGAAGAAGGCGCAAAACAGAGCCCACATTTTGGCCGGCTTGCGGATTGCTTTGGACCACATCGACGAGATCGTCCGCATCATCCGCAACAGTCAAAACAGCGACATCGCCAAGTCCGAGCTGATTTCCCGCTACGGCTTGGATGACCGCCAGGCCCAAGCGATCTTGGACATGCGGCTGGTTCGTCTGACCGGCTTGGAACGCGACAAGGTCGAGGCCGAATACCAAGACCTGCAAGTCAAGATTGCCGACTACAAGGACATCTTGGCTAAGCCTGAGCGCGTGGACCAGATCATCTACGACGAATTGCTGAACGTCCAAAAGAAGTTCGGCGATCCGCGCCGCACCGAGATTTCAGCCGGTTCTGTCATTTCCTTGGCCGACGAAGACCTGATCGAAAAGCAGAACGTTTTGATCACCTTGACTCACAACAACTACATCAAGCGGATGGCAGTTTCCGAGTTCAAGGTCCAAAACCGGGGCGGCCGCGGCATTCGCGGCATGGGCGTCCAGGGCAGCGACTTTATCGAGCACCTGGTCTACGCAAGCACCCACGACTACCTGCTCTTCTTCACCAACAAGGGCAAGGTTTACGCTAAAAAGGCTTACGAGGTGCCTGAATACGGACGCGCAGCCAAGGGCCTGCCGATCGTGAACATGCTGCAGCTGGCTAACGGCGAAAAGATCGAGGCCGTGATCAGCCTGCCTGAACAAGAAGACAACAAGTACCTGTTCTTCATCACCAAGCAGGGGACGGTCAAGAGAACCAAGGCCAGCGACTTCGCCAACATCAGAAACAGCGGTTTGATCGCCCTGACTCTGAAAGACGACGATGAGCTGAGCAACGTGCTGCTGACTGACGGCCAGCAAAACATCATCATCGGGACCCACCAGGGCTACGCTTCGACCTTTGCCGAAAGCGAAGTCCGGGCCATGGGCCGGACGGCCGCCGGCGTGCGGGGCATCAACCTGCGGCCGGATGACTACGTCATCGGGTCTGGCGTGCTGAATCCAGAAGACAGCGTCTTAGTCATCTCCGAAAAGGGCTACGGCAAGACGACGCCGGCCAGCGAGTACCCAGTCAAGGGGCGCGGCACTAAGGGCGTCAAGACGGCCAACGTCACCGCAAAGAACGGCCCGCTGGCCAGCCTGATCGTGCTGACGCCGGACGACAAGGACGAAAGCATCATGGCCATCACCGCCAAGGGGATCCTGATCCGCTTCCAAATCGACTCCGTCTCCCAGACTGGGCGCAACACGCTGGGTGTCCGCCTGATCAGAGTTGATGACGACGACCAAGTTTCGAGCCTGACCGTCGTTCAAAACGAGGATGACAGCGTTTCTGACTCAGAAGACGAAAACTAATTTTTAATAAAAACAAATACCAATCAGCCGCGTATCTATGAGTAGGATCACGTGAAAATGATTGGTATTTTTTTATTTCTATGATAGTATTACTAGATGCGAGTAATAATTTGTTACTCCTTGTTCCTGCGCTGTGCAGGGGCCATTTAGTCCAAGAGGAGGTGTATTCAGTCATGGCAACCAGAAAGTATGAAGTTACCTACATCATCAAGCCTGATATTGATGAAGAAACTAAGAAAGCTGTTGTTGACCGTTACGACAAGGTAATCGCTGACAACGGCGGCAGCATGGTTGATTCCAAGGACTGGGGCAAGAGACGTTTCGCATACGAAATCGAAAAGTATCGTGAAGGTACTTACCACATCATGACTTTCACTGCTGATTCAGCAGCTGCAGTCAACGAATTCGAACGTCTGTCCCGGATCGACAACCACGTTTTACGTTCAATGACCGTTAAATTGGACAAGTAATGGAAATGTTCACCCGTAAATTAGGAAAGGAGTCACTAGTATGATTAATAGAGTTGTACTTGTTGGCCGATTAACACGTGATCCTGATTTGCGTACCACAGGCAGCGGAATTTCAGTTTTATCATTCACCCTGGCAGTTGATCGTCAATACACCAACGCCCAAGGCGAACGCGATGCTGACTTCATCAACTGCGTAATTTGGCGCAAAGCAGCAGAGAATTTTGCTAATTTTACGTCAAAAGGATCCCTGGTTGGTATCGATGGCCGCTTGCAGACCAGAAACTACGAGAACAAGGACGGGCAGCGTGTTTACGTGACCGAAGTTGTTGTCGACAACTTTGCTCTGCTTGAGTCGCGCCGGGCAAGACAAGAACGCCCGAGCGGCAACCAATTCAACCCGCAAGGCGGCGCCCCTGTAAACAACAGCAACGCGCCTTTGACCAGCAACAGACCGCAGGCTGACAGCAAACCGCAGTCAGACCCTAACGATCCGTTCGCTGATTCGGGCAAGTCAATCGATATCTCAGATGATGATCTTCCATTCTAGTTTTTCTAGTTTTTTCATGGAAAGGAGTCTTGGTTATGCCATTTCAAAGAAGAGGCGGCCGTAGACGTCGCAAGGTTGACTACATTGCAGCTAACCACATTGACTACGTTGACTACAAAGATGTTGACCTGCTGAAGCGTTTTATCTCAGAACGCGGCAAGATTTTGCCACGTCGGGTAACCGGCACCAGCGCTAAGAACCAGCGCAAGCTTACTGTTGCAATCAAGCGTGCTCGTGTTATGGGCTTGCTGCCATTTGTAGCAGAAGACTAATATTGCACTTAACCAAATAAGCTCACCTGTATGGGTGGGCTTATTTTTTTATGCCGTGATTTTTGAGTATAATAAACTAGTAAAAGTGTTTGCTTTTGCATGGAATGGAAATGTAATAAGTGAGGAGTAATATGAAAGGCTTTTTCCATAAGCTGGAACTGCCGTCATTTATCAAGGACTCCCGGCTGGTGGCTTCAAGCATCATCCTGCTGGGTCTGCTTTTGGTGGCAGCGATTATCGGCTTTTTAATTAGCCCTTGGTATGGCCTCGCCCAGTTTCTGATCTTTGTATTGGCAGCGATTTTAGTGGTTTACGGCGCCTACATCATTGCGGCGGTAACCAATGATTTCGTCTCCAACCTGTCATACAGGATTAAACGCGGCGAGCAGGAAGCCATGATCCAGATGCCAATGGGGATCATGCTTTACGATGAAAACTACCATATTCAATGGATTAACCCATATTTGCAGCTCTACATCAAAGAACCGGATGTAATCGGCAAAACAATTTCTGACGTCAACCCTGAACTTAACAAGTGGATTGAAAAAGCTGTTAAGGAAAAAAATACTGAGAACATGGTCATCGACCTGGGCGAGCACAAGTTCGAGATGAGCGTGCAAAACGACCTGGGCGTCGTTTACCTGCTGGATGTCACCCGCTACGCCAAGTACGAAGAGCGCTACCAGCAAGAGCGGCTGGCCATCGGCCAGATCTTCATCGATAACTACGATGAACTGAGCCAGTCGATGGGCGACCAGAGCGTCTCCAACATGAGCAACTACCTGCAAGAGGCGCTGAACAACTACATGACGAAGTTTAACGCCTACCTGAAGCGCGTTGACGACGACCACTTCCTGATGCTGGTCCACTTGCAGGACTTAGAGCAGATGGAAAAAGACAAGTTCTCGATTTTGGACAGACTGCGGACCGAGTCCAGCCGGCGCAATATCCCGCTGACGCTTTCGATCGGGATCGGCTACGGCAGCGACAAGCTGACCGACATCTCCGATCTGTCCCAGTCCAACTTGGACCTGGCCTTAGGCCGGGGCGGCGACCAGGTCGTCGTCAGAGAGGCCGGCAAGCAGGCCCGCTTCTACGGCGGCAAGTCCAACCCAATGGAAAAACGGACGCGGGTCCGGGCCCGGATGGTTTCGCACGCTTTGGGCGAGCTGTTCAAGGACGCCGACCACGTCTTCGTCATGGGCCACCGCCGGCCCGACTTGGATGCCGTGGGTTCCGGCTTGGGGATCGTGAAGATCGCCCGGCTGCATGGCGCACAAGCCCATTTTGTCTTAAACGAAGACCAGCTGAACTTCGACGTCGCGCGGCTGGTTGCCCGGATGAACAAAAACGGCGAAGAGGACATGTTTATCAGCAGCTCGGACGCGCATAATGCCGCCACCGACAACTCGCTGCTGGTCTTGGTCGACCACTCCAAGTCGTCGATTACCTACGATAAAGAGCTCTACGACCGCCTGAAAGACCGGCTGATCGTCGTCGACCACCACCGGCGCGGCGAAGAATTTCCGGAAAACCCGATGCTGGTTTACATCGAGCCTTACGCTTCTTCGACATGCGAGCTGGTTACCGAGCTAGTTGAATACCAGTCGCAAAACGACAAGCTGCTGACTTCGACCGAAGCTTCCGGCATGCTGGCCGGCATCACCGTCGACTCGAAAGAGTTCTCGCTGCGGACCGGGACCAGAACCTTCGACGCGGCTTCCTACCTGCGTTCGATCGGGGCCGACAGTACGGTTGTCTCCAGCTTTTTGAAAGAAGACATTAACAGCTTCGTCCAGCGCAGCCACCTGGTGGCCACTTTGCAGACGATTAAGCCGGGCATTGCCCTGATCATGGGCAACGACGACCAGATTTACGACCCGATCATCGCAGCCCAGGCTGCCGACACGGCGCTGTCGCTGGAAAACATCGACGCCAGCTTTGCGGTGACCCGGCGTGCCAAGGACGTCGTCGGCATCTCCGCCCGGTCGCTGGGCGAGATCAACGTCCAGCTGATCATGGAGAAGCTGGGCGGCGGCGGCCACCTGTCCAATGCGGCCAGCCAGCTGAAGGACATCACCGTTGACGAGGCCAAAGACCAGCTTGTGAAGGCGCTGGATGAATACCTGGCTGAAGAAGAGAGTTAAAAAAGGAGCAAGATTATGAAAGTTATTTTTACGCAAGACGTACGCGGACGCGGCAAGCGCGGCGAAGTGAAGAATGTACCTGACGGCTACGCCCAAAACTTTCTGTTAAAGCGCGGCTTGGCTAAAGAAGCCAACAAGTCCAACCTGCACACCTTGGCCCGCATTGAAAAGGCCGAAAAGGATGCTTACGAAGCTAACGTTGCCGAAGCCAAGAAGCTGAAGGAAAAGCTCGAAGCTGACGGCACCGTCGTCAAGCTGCAATCCAAGGCCGGCACCGACGCCCGCCTGTTCGGCTCTGTTTCCAGCAAGAAGATCGTGGCCGCTTTGGAAGACCAATACGGCATCAAGATCGACAAGCGCAAGCTGAACCTGCCGGAACCGATCAAGTCATTGGGCTACACCAATGTGCCGGTTAAGCTTTTCAAAGGCGTGGACTCAGTTATCAGAGTGCACATTACTGAACAAGACTAGGGCGATTAATTAATGGATAATATTGTCTCACGCAGCGTGCCGCATGACTCCGAAGCGGAGAAAGCGGTGCTGGGCGCCATTTTTATCAATCCGGAAGCTTACATCGAAGCCTCGGACACCTTGGCGCCTGATGACTTTTATGAACACGCCAACCGCTTGGTGTTCCAAGCCATGGGGGACCTGTCCGAACGCGGCGAGGCAATCGACACGCTGACGATGCGCGACCAGCTGGCCAGCAAAAACCAGCTGGATGACATCGGCGGGATCAGCTACGTAGCAGAGCTGGCGACCGCGGCCCCGACTGCGGCCCACGTCGGCTACTACGCGCAGATCGTCAAGCGCAAGGCCATCCTGCGCAACCTGATCAACACTTGCCAAAACATCGTGCAAAATGCGATGACCGAGTCCGACGACGTCACCGACGTCTTAGACGACGCGGAAAGCCAAATCCTGCGGGTCGCCCAGGACAACGTGACCGGCGGCTTTCGGACCATCCACGACGTCTTAAACGAGACGGTCGAAAACATCAATAATATCCCGGAAACCGGCGACATGGTCACCGGCCTGCGGACCGGTTTCAAGGCGCTGGACACCATGACGACTGGTTTTCACCCCGACGAGCTGGTGATCATCGCGGCCCGGCCTGGTGTCGGGAAGACCGCCTTTGCCTTAAACGTGGCTCAGAACGTCGGCCTGCACGATAATAAGACGGTCGCGGTGTTCTCCCTGGAAATGAGCGCGGAACAGCTGGTACAGCGCATGCTGGCCTCAGAGGGCCTGATTGACTCCCAGCACCTGCGCACCGGCCAGCTGACGGAAGAAGAGTGGCGCAAGCTGATCGTCGCCGCCGGGTCCTTAGACAAGACCAGCATCTACATCGACGATACGCCGGGCATCAAGATGAGCGAGATCCGCGCCAAGGCCCGGCGCTTGGCCAAGGAAGACCAGAACCTGGGCCTGATCGTCATCGACTACCTGCAGCTGATCGAAGGCCCGCGCAGCGAGTCGCGCCAGCAGGAAGTGTCCGCGATCTCGCGCCAGTTAAAAAAGCTGGCTAAGGAATTGCACGTGCCGGTCATCGCGCTGTCCCAGCTGTCTCGTTCCGTCGAACAGCGCCAGGACAAGCGGCCGGTCTTGTCGGACATCCGCGAGTCCGGTTCTATCGAACAGGACGCCGACATCGTTGCCTTCCTGTACCGCGAAGACTACTACCGCGACACCGACAGCGACACGCCCGACCAGGAGGTCGGCGCCGAGGACGACAACGGCGAAATCGAAGTCATCATCGAAAAGAACAGGTCGGGGACGCGCGGCACCGTCAAGCTGATGTTCTCGAAGCCTTACAACCGCTTCTCCAACCTGGACATCGCGCACGACGAGCCAAATGCGAACAATAATTAATAATAAAAAAAGAACCTACCAATTATTTTTATTGGCAGGTTTTTTGTTTCTACATAGCCCGACGGCTTCTACTTTTTTTAAAAAAACTTAAACAGAGCTTGTCATCCTCGAAAAGCCTTTGCTAGAATGTTCCCCGATGAGCGTTGTGAAAGACGGAGGAGGACTGAAATGCTGAAGCCGGCTGCTGAATTGAAGGTAATTGCTACTGGTTCATCAGTATTTCGTTCGTATTTTGCCTCTTTTGCACCTTCATCGTTTGGTATTGTTAGAGCATTCAAATAAACTCAATGCATATTTTGCATCGAGTTTTTTTGTTGCCGCAAGAGTTGCTTATGTCGAGGAGGACATAATGAAGAAAGGTTTTAAGAAAGTGCTGATTGGCGCAATGGCAGTCATGGCTGCCGTTGCCGCTACCGCTTGCTCGAATCAAGGGAGTTCGAGCAAGAAGACTGACGGCTATACCCCGAAAACCTTGACGGTACAATTCGTACCTAGCCAGGCTGCCAATAAAATGGAAGCCCGCACTAAGCCGATAGCAAAAATGCTGTCAAAGCGTCTGGGAATCCCGGTTAAGGTTTCAACTTCAACCGACTACAACACCGTTGTAGAGGCGATGAAGTCTAAGAAGGTTGATGTTGGCTTCCTGCCGCCTGATGGTTATGTCTTAGCACATAAGCAAAAGGCCGCCGACGTTCTGCTGCAAGCCGAGCGTTACGGCATCAAACAGCCAAACGGGGAACAAACTAACAAGCTGGTTAAGTCCTACCGGGCCGAAATCCTGGTTAAGAAGGGCTCAAAGATCAAGTCTTGGAAGGACCTGAAGGGCAAGAGCATTTCCGTTCAAAACCCAACTTCTTCAGCCGGCTACATCTTCCCGATTGCCGAATTGAAGCAAAAAGGTTTGAACGTTCCTAAGGAATGCAAGCTGACCACTGTTACTGGCCACGACCAAGCCGTTTTGAACGTTTTAAACGGCGACAGCGACGCAGCCTTCGTCTTTGAAGACGCTCGTAACACTGTTAAGGCCGACAAGCCTGACATCATGAAGCAAGTTATTCCAATTTACTTCACCAGACCAATTCCTAACGACACGATTTCTGTCAGAAGCGACATGTCGCCGAAGTTCCGCAAGAAGCTTTCCAAGGCCTTCATCGACATTGCCCACACCAAGAAGGGCAAGGCTTTGATCGAAAAGATTTACGACCACGAAGGCTACACCCACACCACGGACTCCGAATTCAACATCGTTCGCAAGTACGACAAGATCGTTGCCAACGACAAGAAGTAAGAAAAGTTTTTTATTGAGTGAGAAGAATGAACAAGAAGTTTAAGAAATTATTAGTCGCAGGTTTAGCAGTGATGGTCGGCTTAAGCGCCGCTGCCTGCTCATCCAGCAAGTCATCATCAAAATCATACACGCCAAAGAGTCTGAAGATCCAATTCGTACCTAGCCAGAACGCTACGACCTTGGAAGCCAGAGCAAAACCTTTGGAAGGGATGCTGTCCAAGCGTCTGGGGATTCCAGTCAAGGTTACGACCTCAACTAGTTTCAATGCCCCAATCGAGGCCCTGTCATCCAAAAAGATTGATGTTGCCTTCCTGCCGCCTGATGGTTATGTTTTGGCCCACAAGCGCGGCGTTGCCGACGTCCTGCTGCAAGCTGAACGTTACGGCATCAAGCAGCCAAACGGCCGCCAAACCAACAAGCTGGTTAAGCAGTACCGTGCTGAAATCTTAGTCAAGAAGGGTTCCAAGATTAAGTCTTGGAAGGACTTGAAGGGCAAGAGCATTTCCATTCAAGACCCAACCTCCAGCTCAGGCTACCTGTTCCCAGTTGCTGAATTGAAGGAAAAGGGTCTGGATGTCACTAAGAAGTGCAAGCTGACCACTGTTACCGGCCACGACCAAGCTGTCTTGAACGTCTTGAACGGCGACACCGACGCAGCCTTCACCTTTGAAGACGCCCGCAACACCGTTAAGGCCGACAAGCCGAACATCATGAAGCAAGTTGTGCCAATCTACTTCACTCGCCCAATTCCTAACGACACTATTTCAGTTAGAAGCGACATGTCACCGAAGTTCCGCAAGAAGCTGGCTAAGGCCTTCATCGACATTGCCCACACTAAGAAGGGTAAGAAGGTCATCGAAAGAGTTTACACTCACGAAGGCTACGCTCACGCTAAGGACTCAGACTTCAACGTCATCCGCCGCTACCAAAAGATCGTCAACAAAAAGTAAATCAATTTAAGGAGTTAATCGTTAATGGCAAATTCCGCACAGCCAATGATCGAATTGAAAGATGTCAACAAGATCTATGACAATGGCACGGTTGGTTTGAAGGACGTCAACCTGTCCATTGCCAAGGGTGACTTTGTTGTGGTCGTTGGCCTTTCGGGTGCCGGCAAATCAACCTTGCTGCGGTCCATCAACCGCCTGCAGGATATTTCTTCCGGCGATATCAAAATTAATGGCAAATCAATCACTAACGCACGCGGTAAAGAGCTGCGTATGCTCAGACGCGACATCGGCATGATCTTCCAGAACTTCAACCTGGTGAAGCGCTCCACCGTCTTCCGCAATGTTTTAGCGGGCCGGGTTGCTTACTACTCTTCTTGGAAGACCACGTTTAACCTTTCTTCAAAAGAGGATAAACAGCGTGCCTATGAAGCTCTGAAAACGGTTGATTTGGCTGACAAAGTTTATGCTCGTGCCGACGAGCTGTCAGGCGGCCAGCAGCAGCGTGTAGCCATTGCGCGTGTGCTGACCCAGAATCCGGAAATCATTTTGGCCGACGAGCCTACTGCCTCGCTGGACCCGAAGACTTCCAGACGCGTGTTGAACGACTTGAAGATGCTGAACGAAAACTACGGCATGACGGTCGTTGCCAACCTGCACAGCGTGGCTTTGGCCAAGGAATTCGGCAAACGGATCCTCGGCGTCAGAGCCGGTCAAATCGTCTACGATGGCCTGATGGCTGACACGCCGCAGTCCGTCTTCGACGACATTTACACGGGCAAAGATCCTGAAGGGGAGGACGAATAATGAGCGCAAATGACGCTTTAACCGACCTGCCTAAGAAGAAGTTCAAGATCTGGAACCTTGTCTGGCTGGTAATTTTCATCGCTGGCTTTTTCCTGTCCGTCTCGGACACGAATGCCCACCTGAGCGTGCTGCTGAACCCTACCAACTTTGGCCAGTTTTCGACCATCTTCGTTGAGATGTGCCACCCAGACTGGTCTTACGCCAGCACGGCAATTCCTTTGCTGATTGAGACCATTAAAATGGCCGTGCTCGGTACCTTCTTCGGCTCGGTAGTTGCCTTTATCTACTCCTTGCTGATTGCCCGCAACATCGTTAAGAACCGGATCGTGACAAGCGTCCTGCGCTTCATCATGAACATCATCAGAACCATCCCAGACCTGCTCTTAGGTGCGATCTTTGTAGCGATCGTCGGGATCGGCCCTGTTGCCGGTATCTTAGCTTTGTCGGTCTTCACTTTCGGTGTGGTTGTCAAACTGTTCTACGAAGCGATTGAAACTATTGACCCTGGTCCAATCGAGGCGATGACCGCGGTCGGTGCCAACAAGCTGCAAATTATTCACTACGCAGTGCTGCCGCAGATCATGACCTACTTCATCTCATACGTGCTGTACGCTTTTGAAATCAACGTCAGAGCGTCAACCGTCTTAGGTTACATCGGCGCCGGCGGTATCGGTCTGTACCTGCAGCAAACCCTGCAAGTCTTCGAATACCAAAAGACTGGCACGATCATCATCGTCATCATCATCGTAGTTGTTCTGATTGACTACATTTCAAGCAAATCAAGGGAGGCGTTAATGAAATAATGGAAGCAATCCCAGAAAAATTACCTCCAAGAAAAGTTAATGCCGGCAAGCGTGTTTGGCACTGGTGCATCGGCATCTTCAGTGTCGCTTTGATTGTTTGGTCCTGCACGGGGATCGACTTCTCCGGGATCAAGGCCAGCGCGGCCCAAATCACCGGCTCGATTTTCCACGGTATCTTCCACCCGGACTGGAGCTATGTCTACAACGGCTCGGGCGAAGACCTGGTATCCCAGCTGTGGGACACGATTTGTATCGCCTTCTTGGGGACCTTTATCTCTGCTATCGTGTCGCTGCCGTTTGCCTTTTGGGCAGCGCACACCAAGCACAAGAAATGGTGGGTCTCCAGAAGCGGCCACATCGTTTTGTCCATCATCCGTTCTTTCCCAGAAATTGTCCTGGCCCTGATGTTCATTAAGGCTGTGGGCCCTGGCTCTGCCGCCGGTGTGTTTGCCTTAGGCTTCCACTCAGTCGGCATGCTGGCCAAGCTGTTCTCAGAAGCGATCGAAAGTCTGGATGAGGGTCCTAACGAGGCGATCCGGGCCGCCGGCGGTTCCAAGTGGAACATCATCATGTTCTCCACGCTGCCTAACCTGATGCCGGAACTGATTTCAAACACCCTGTATCGTTTCGACGTCTCGCTGCGTTCGGCTTCCATCCTTGGTTTGGTTGGTGCCGGCGGTATCGGCTACCCGCTGATTATCGCATTGCAATACCGGCAATGGAGCCGGGTCGGCATCATCCTGCTGGGCATCATTGTGATGGTTGTCATTGTCGATTGGCTTTCTGGTATGATCAGAAAGAAACTCGTCTAACTTAAATTGATAAAAAAAGACGGTCAATGTTTCATGTGAAACATTGACCGCTTTTTTTGTGCTTTTTTTATTCTGAGTAGCTGTCGTTAAACAGGGGCTTTTTCGCGGAATCATTGCCGGAGCTGGCTGCGAACTTGCTGCTGTTGCGCACGGAGTTGAACAGGTCCGTGACGATTTGAGTGGCGATGGTGCGCAGGCGCGGCGGCAGGGCGATGTAGGCTTGGGTCAGCTTGATCGTGCCGGTCAGCTTGTTGCTGGTCAGCTGGTTGGCGTCGGTGATGTCCATGTCTTCAAAAATAGAAAACAGCGCCGACCACATTTCCTCGCGGTCCTTGCTGGGGATCGTGTGGTTTAATTGGATAAGCGAGTGGCGGAACACTTGCGCCGACCGGGTCAGGCCCTTGGCCAGGACGTAGCGGTCGCGGCCGATGCTCCAGTGGCGCGGGTTGTGCTGGTGCGCCATCGGGTAGGTGCTTTTGACGACTAAGACGCGGTCGGGGTGGTCCAGCATGATGCCGAACAGCGAGCTCTCAGGCACGTAGGTCTTCATCTTCGGAATGGCGCGCTTGAAGGCCGGGGCGTCGTAGACCTGCTTGGTAAAGCCGGGGCCGTCGAAGCTGATGGCCTGGATGACGCGGTCCTGGATCATTTTGCCGCAGGCGCCGACGCTGTAGCAGGCGTAGTTGCCGCCCTTGGAGTGGCCCACGACGTAGATTTTGTCAAAAGGAAAACGGTGGGCGATGTCACGCAGGTAATCGGCGGCCACTTCCTGGCCGTAGATTTCGTCTGTGTAGCTCATGGCCATATCTTCCTGCAGGCCGATCATCGACCAGTCAGTCCCGCGGAAGGAGACGACGATCTTGTGCTTGGACAGCCGCACGGTCATGGCCGCAAACTGCAGGGCGGGGTTGGCTCTTTTCTGCGTGTTCCAGTCGAGCAGCCGCATGTCGCCGATGCGCGGGCTCAGGTTGACCAGTTCGATTTCTTCTTTGGTCTCCTTGCCCAAGTCTTCTTTAAATTTTTTCGTTTCCTTCATGCGCTTAGTTGCGTGCCGCAGGGAGTGGCCGACGTCCTCTTTTTCAAAAGGCCAGTAGGCAATCGTTGCTAAAAGGCCTGCGTCGCAGCTGTTGAACTCGGCTTGCTTGTAAGAGAGGTCGCCGCGCCAGCGCAAATAATCTAAAAGGCCTGCCATCGTATTCTTCCTTTCCATCTATTAAGTATATTCTAGCCGATTTGCCCTTTTTTACACGAAAAAAAGAGCCAGCCGGATTAAGCTGACTCTTCTTTTTGTAGTGTAGTAAATGATGAATGGATAAAGGCAGACGTATTTAAAATCCTGTGCCGTGAACGGCATAAGTAACGCGTCTAATTTTATCGTTTGCACGCAGCGCCAGAATGATTTGATTCTCGTCGTCACGGTTCTTGATGATGCCATCGCCCTTTAAAAGCAAGTGATCATCGCTTGCGTCGATGATTTTCAAGTAGAGCTGTTCGACGTTGTTATCTTCCAGCTGCTTGTGCAACGTGCTTATTATATCAGGATCATTGTCAGTTTCAATAATAATATTGAAACGAACGTGAGGAATTATTGCGGTGATAAAAGTGTCGTCGTGGAACAGCAGTTGGATTAAGAATAAGACGATCGTGGTCAGGATGCCGATCCAGTACATGCCGGCCCCGATGGCGGTACCGATGGCTGAGGTAGCCCAAACGCCGGCAGCGGTGGTCAGGCCTGAGACTTGGGTGTGTCTGACTAAGATGGTCCCGGCACCGATGAAGGAGATACCGGAGACGATGGAGGCTGCGATACGGGATGGGTCGAGCCGGATGCTGGAACCGATGACGTCCATAAAGCCGTACTTGGAAACGATCATGAACAGGGCAGAGGCCATGGCGACAACGACGTGGGTCCGGATCCCGGCGCTTTTACGCTGGGTGGCCCGCTCGTAGCCGATAGCACTGCCACAGAGGGCTGCGATGATGATCCGCAGCAGCCAGTCCAGTTGAACTGGTACATTGTTGAAAATTGCGTTTGGCATAATTTACGTCCTTTCTGTTGAGATTTGTGCCATGCTGAGGCATTAAATGCAATATTATACACTGATTTTATAAAAAAGCCAGTAAAAAGGCTGGCAATTAATATCTGCTTTGCTATAATTGACTTTGCGCTGACTTAGCTCAGTTGGCAGAGCACCTCACTAGTAATGAGGAGGTCGAAGGTTCGAACCCTTTAGTCAGCATTTTTAAAAGCCGCGGTAGCATTTGCTATGGCGGCCTTTTTTATACATTAGGAGCTTAGCGATGAAGTTTGTGAAGGCAGAGCACGGCGATTTGCCGCGGATTGTTGAGATTTACAATCAGATTATCCCGTCCCGCTTGGCGACGGCGGACTTGGAGCCGGTGACGGTGCAGGACCGGGAAGAGTGGTTTGCTTCGTTTGATGAGCACCACCCTTTGTGGGTGATTAAGGATGAAAAAAGGATTGTGGGCTGGGTCGGCTTAGAGCCTTTTTACGGGCGGCCGGCGTACTGCCACACAAGCGAGATTGCGATCTATTTGGACCAGGAGGTGCGGCACCGCGGGGTAGGCAAGCAGGCTATGGAGTTTGTGATTGCACAGCTGCCTAAGCTGGAGATCAGCGCGGTGGTGGCCTACATTTTTGGGCATAACCAGCCGAGTCTGAAGCTGTTTGAGCACTTTGGCTTTAAGGAATGGGGCCGGTTGCCGCGGGTAGCGGAATTGGACGGGGTCCAGCGTGACTTGGTCATTATGGGGCGGCGTTTTGATTAGCTGTAAAACAGAAAACCGCCCAGCAGTTGCTGGACGGTCAGTAAAGTCGCTAAACCATGCTATAATATAACCGAAGTTAAAGATTAATATTACTTCAACAATTAGGCTGATAGCTTAGCGGTAGCGCTTTTGTTCTGGTGTACTTGCAATACACCACCAGCCAAGCGCAATAGAGTACACCCTCAAGGGTATCAGCTCCTTTGTTTGTGCTCGTGCATTGGTGGTAGCCAGTGCACTTTTTTATTAATCAGTCCTATTTTTTTATAACAAAATATAGCAATGACTTTCTGCAGCAGCTTCCAACTGCTGCTTTTTTAATGCCGAAAATCCCTATTAAAATAGGTATAGTAAGCGTATACAATTTCTCGTCGGGCCAGCCATTTTCCATGATATAATCAAATTAAATAACACCTGTAAAATCACTTATTAATTGACTTAGAGGAGAATAATTATGGAAACAAGGAGGGCCCATAAAAAGGGGCGGACCTACCAAGCCCGCAGGGCAAACAAGCAGTGGCTGGCCGCCTGCAGCACCTTTGTGGTCGGGACCGCGCTTGCTGTAACGAATGCGCCGGTGGTCCACGCTGACACGGTGACTGACAATGCTGTCACGAAGACAAGCCAGGAACCGGTCACTAACACCGACAGCAAACCAACTACGAATACCGATAATGACCAAGTTGCTAAGCCTGACAAAGACGCTGAGCAGGAAGAGCCTGAACAGCCCGCTGTTGAGGAAAAAGAAACTGCTGACAGCTCAACCGTCCAGGCCGCCAAAGCTTCCGTCGGGCAAATCGTCGACGACCAAAGCCATGACTACACCAGCTATTATCTTCCTGGTAAAGAGCAGACGGCCAAGGTGGCAAACGTTAACGTCAGCTTAGACCGCGACGTCATCAATGAAAAGCAGTCAGCCCAGCTGGTCCTTGCCGGCACAGCAGAAGCCGGTGAAACCTACACCGTTTTAATTCCAACCATCTACGCAGACCGGACCTCGCTGCCAGGTCTACCGCCAGTCTACGGGACCACTACAATCAAAGGAGACGATAGTTCCCCGTACTTTGAAGTGATTTATCGCTTTACCATATCTACCACTTTTGGCCAGACTTTTCCCTTAACCAGAAATCCTGCCGTCGAGCTGCGCAAAGTTTTTGCCAACACGACCGATTTCTACCGGCCTTTTGACCTGATCAGCGGCCACATCAAGGTGATCCACAACAGCGACGTCGCCGATTTAGCCATCAGCTACCAGCTGCCGATGATCTTCCAAGGCGGCAAGGGCCAAATGCAGCTGCCAACTTCAGTGGCCAACGGCGAAGACATCAAGCTGCAGGTGCCAATCGTCTTAAACACCCTGCACCGCGCCAGCGACGTCTTTGGCACCACTCCGCTCAGCGTACCTGATTTCAGCCTGCGCTTAAAAACTGAGCCCAGCCAAAAGATCGCCGATTGGGTGAAGCTGGGTGCGCAGACGGGCACGATCACCGACAATGCCGGCCACCAGGCCAGCTGCAAGTTCAGCCTGGCTGAAGACGGCAACGACCTCATCATTAAAGTCAGCGCCGTGCAGCCGCTTTCCTTCAGCTATGCCAACGCCAATAATGATTGGACCCTGACCGTCCCGCTGCACATGCAAGTCCCAGCCAGCGCCTTGGCCAGCGCCGATTCCAAGATCCGCTTTACTTTCCCAGACGTCAAAATCCAGCTGAATGCCGGTCAGGTTCCGTTTTATTCGCAAGACAGCGGGATCTCTTTTGACCTGGGCCAGACCAAGGGGGATCTGAAAGACCACATCCAATACAAGACCCACCTCACTTATCAAAATATCGACTCGGGCTACTACACTACTGACAGCGGCGGCTTGAAGATGGACAGCCAGCCGAGCTTAGGCGTGATGATTAACGGCAAATATCACGAGTCCGGCTATAACGTGGAAGCTTTGACTAACGACACGGGCCAAGAGCTGAAAGACGTGCACTATACCTTGGATGTGCCTGACGGCTTGGCGCTGTACAGCGTCACTTACGGCAGCAGCGTTCCTGATAAATTGACGCTGACGCTGTCTGACGGCCAAGAGGTCGTCTTGACCCGCGAGCAGTTGCAGGGCAAGGCCGCAGTGTCTTTGCAGCACAATATTGACCGCAGAGGCTGCTATGTGGACTCTGCTGCCTCAATCAAAAAAGTGGCAGCTGACTATGCGTCGGTGCCTCAGGGCGCAAGCTTTGGCGTGGCAGCATCGCGCAAGAAAAACGGCTACCGGATTGAATCCGAGCGAGTAGCAGACGGCGACGTCCTGCACTTTACGGCAGATGTAGCTGGCAGCGGTTTTGATTTAGAAGGTCTAAACTTGTGCGACGTGTACATCAAAGGCTTTGACCAAGGCGCCAGAATGGGCGTTTCAAAGGACCAGAAGTCAGGGAGTGCCGGCGACATCAACTCGGGTACCATGACCTACCAAATGGTCGATTCTGCCTCTAACCGCGTTCAGCCAAACCTGCAACACCCTGTGGCCTACATTCAGGTCCCGACTAGTACGGTCGTCAGCGACTTGAGCGCGGTGCAGGTTAAAGAAGGTGCGGCCACCGACAGCAATGGCAAAGTTTTGACACCGCGCGCCGTTTCCCAGATAAAGATCGGCGCAATCAACTTTATTAAGGTCGACTTGTCCAACTACGACTTGCTGCCGCGCGGCTTTAACATCACTGTGCCTTATGACAACGCGCTCGACGCGGTGCCTGGGGCGCAGTACTCGCCATTTTTAGTGGTAGCCAATAATTTAAGCACCACAGGCTATAAAGGCATCACGCACTTTGGTTCCCAAAACAATGCTGCGATGAAGACCTTGCTCACGCAAGAAGGCATTGCGGCTGACAAGACCGCTTATGTCGGCGACGGCGAAACCTGGATCATTTCCCAAGGCAAGGGGCTGACCTCGCTGACGCTGGTTGGCGACAACCAGTCCTTGGGGCCAAGAGCAGAGGGCACGCAGTCAGTCGACAAGCCAAACCCTGAAAACTTTAATATCTATGGCTCAATTATCAATGCCACTAGTCAAGAAATTAAAGGGGCCGTGGAAGTTGTCAACGTGCCAGATACTGATGACACGAAGAGCGAATTTTCACCGGTATTGGCTGGGCCGGCAACGCTGACGGTGCTGAATGGCACGGGCGTTGATGACAGTCTTGCCAGCTCTGCCCAGCTGCTCTACAGCAGCAAGCCGCAGGATTTAAGCAACGCCAAAGCAAACTTTAACCCGGACAACTGGCAGACTGCCAGCAAAGTCCTTGACTGGTCGCAGGTGCACGCGGTGGCGGTAAATCTGAGGGGCCAGAAGATTCCGCCTTATACTGCGCTGCGCTTGGACATCCCGCTCAAGTACAGCAAGATTAGGAGCTATGTCGGTAAGAGTATTTATGTTGCGAGTGCGATCTTCAGCAAGAATACCAGCAGTGCTGCCAGAGCCTTCTTCATGATGGCTGCGGCCAGCGGGGATGAAGCTGAATTGCCAACGCTGACGATTTTACCGGGTTCGCGAAATTCCGCTAAGTTAACGGTGGTTGGTACTGGTAAACCAGAGAAACCAGCTGAGCCGGAAGAGCAAACGGTCACGATTTCCTACATCGATGACACTAAGCAAACAGACCTCAGCTCTTACAACAAGACAATCACAGCTAAGCCAGGGACGCCGCTTAATTACTCCACAGCAGAGACGATTAAGGAAATTGAGGGCAAGGGCTACACGCTTGTAAGCGACAACTTTGATGTGACGACGATGCCGGCAAAGGGCGGCCACTACGAAGTCCACTTTACGAAGACGACGACACCGTCAATTGAGCCTGGCAAACCATAGCAACCGGGCGACAAGCCTGGCAAGCCGGAGCAACCGGAAGACAAACCTGGTAAGCCGGAGCAACCAGGCAAACCAGATGTTCCAGCAGAGCGGCCTGATGAGCATCCAGACCGGCCGCACAGACCTGGGCAAGCTGGTGATGAACCGCTGCGGCCGGATAGACCGGCGCAGCCGGGTCAGCTGGCAGAGCCGACTGCTACGCAAGCGGCAGAAGAGCAGAAGCTGCCGCAAACGGGCAGTAAGGACGGCAGTTCGGCGCTTGCGGCCGGCTTTATTGGCCTGGCGGGGATGCTGAGCCTGTTTGGCTTTAAGAAACGCAAGAAGAATTAGTTAAATGAAAAGACCCCTTAGGGCAATCCTAAGGGGCCTTTTTTTGTTATTTTTTGGTATTTAATTGAGTATCTACGTTTTTTAATTCAAATGATAGTCATAAGCCATGCTTGCCTAGTTTTCGGAAATTATGGCTATTTTTAACATGCTTTGTATATCTATTCTTTGTAAATAAATAGTGTTATTTTTGTAATAGATAGTGTTATAAATACAACAAAAGAGACAGATAATTTTTAGCCGTGCGAGCGCGGTTAGTTTATGAAGACAATTAATTCTTATAGGAGACTGAACATGGTTTCAAAAAATAACTTTAAAGAAAGAATGAAGGGCAATTCCAGGCAGGTTCAGCACTTCGGCATTCGCAAGCTGTCGATTGGTGCGGCTTCAGTGCTGTTAGGGACTACCTTGTTTTTTGGCGCGGACGTAGTGCACGCTGATACTGTGTCGGGTGTAAATGAAAATGCCGAGGCAAAGTCCGGTGAGGTTCAAAAATCAGCTGAAACTTCAAAGCAAGCAACTAATAACAACAGTGTTGTTCAACCCGCAGATAGTAAAAATGGTGGGGTAGTCGCTGCTGCTAAGGCTAGTGAAGCAACTCCGGCGGATACTGCTGCGGGCACTAATGAGAATGCTGGCGAAGCAACTAAGACGAAAATTACGGCTATTGCACCGACAAAAGATGCTGATGTTGCTGCTGTAAAAGCAGAGCATGGCGACTCGGTTGAAATTATTGATGATCAAGTTCAACACAAGACGCAGACAATCGAATACCACGAGCAAACGACTGAAAAAGAACTGGCTGATGACAAACAACAATCAGTGACGTTTGTGCCGGAACTGAAGAAAGCAGAAGTCACTGTAACCTATATTGATAAGACTCAAAACACGACAATCAAAACAGACACTTTAGAGGGATACGTTGGTAGCTCTATTGGCGGTAAGTCGGGATATTCAACTGATGAAACAATTGGAATCCTGGAAAATAGGGGCTATGCATTATATAAAGATCAATTTAAAGATCCAGGTAAATATACTGGTGAAAAACAAAATTTTGAAGTCACTTTTGTTCATGGTTCTGTGCCAGTATCGCCTACAAATCCGGACGGTGGTTTTATTCCAGGACCAGATACTCCTACACCATTTAGCCTGATGGCAGTTAACGATAGTGCTAATAATGCAGTTGCGTTTGCACAGGCAGATGATGACCGTTTGGCCGATAAAATTATTGATGATACCGACAAGTCATCTGCAACTGTTTATTGGACAACAGTAACAAATGGCCAGATTACTGCCACTGACCAAGAGACTCCAAGCGGCGATTTCGCTGACGTTACGTCCCCAACAATTGATGACTATCACTTAGTTGATACAAATCAAGCTACAATCGCCGGGTCACATGTGACTACAGATACAAAAGAGTCGAATACTATCATCGTGCATTATGCAAGGAATGTTGCTCAAGGCTCAGTAAAAGTTGTCTACCATGATGACACAACTAATACTGATATTTCAGGTGTTGGCTATGACTCAGGAGAAGCCAATGATGGCACCAGTGTGGGCTACACAACAGACGCCAATATGTCTACCTTGAATGGTCAAGGTTATGTCTACGTTTCAACCGACGGCACCATTCCAACGAAAGTTCAAGGAAATCAAGATATTACTGTCACTGTTCACATGAAGCACGGTGCTCAAGAAATTACACCTAACACTACTACTGACCAAGTGCCAAGGACTCAGGATGGTAAGACAGTAGTTAATCCAACTAGCTTAACTAAGAAAGTTAACCTGACCGTAAGCTACGAAAATAGCGACGATAAGGGTTTCACTGGTACTATTCCAACTAATGCCAGTCAAACACTAACCTTCACTGGCACCGCATACGTTGATAAAGTAACCGGTCAAATGGTTAACGCACATCAAGATGGTAATGGTAATTGGGAAATTGATACCGACAATACTGCTACACCAACGATTAAGTGGACTGGCGATAAGACCAGCTTTGATGGCGTAAAGTCACCAGTAGAGCAAGGCTACTACTTAGCCAATATTTCTGACCACGCAGATGGCAACAACGTAGCTGCAATCCCTAACATTAACAAGGATAGTAACAGCATCAATGTCACTGTTACCTACAATCCAGTCGGCAACATCATCCCCGTTGATAAAGATGGTCACCAAATTCACGGCACTACGCCAACACCATTCCCTAACGATCCAAATGACCCAACCAAGACTACTTCAGGAACTAAGCCAGAAGTCCCAGGCTACCACCCGGAAAGTGGCAAAGTTGGTGACCCAGTAGATCCTAATTCCGATCCAAGCAAGGACGTAGCTGTTGTTTACGTTAAGGATCAAGGTAGCGTCACGGTTGTCTTCCATGACGACACTGTTAATACTGACATTAAGGGTGTTGGTTATAACTCAGGAACTGTTGATGACGGCACCACTGTAAACTACACACCTGATAAGACTGTTTCTAACTTGGAAAACCAAGGCTATGTTTACGTTTCAACTGATGGCACCGTACCAGCGGTAGTCGGTAACGACAGTACTACTGTCACTGTTCATATGAAACACGGCGTACAGGTGATCACACCAGACACGCCTACGGACCAAGTGCCAAAGACTCAAGATGGCAATACCGTAGTTAACCCACATGCCTTGAAGAAGGAAGTTAGCCTGACCGTAAGCTACGAAAATAGCGACGATAAGGGTTTCACTGGTACTATTCCAACTAATGCCAGTCAAACACTAACCTTCACTGGCACCGCATACGTTGATAAAGTAACCGGTCAAATGGTTAACGCACATCAAGATGGTAATGGTAATTGGGAAATTGATACCGACAATACTGCTACACCAACGATTAAGTGGACTGGCGATAAGACCAGCTTTGATGGCGTAAAGTCACCAGTAGAGCAAGGCTACTACTTAGCTAACGTTTCTGACCATGCAGATGGCAACAACGTAGCTGCCATTACTAACATTGGCAAGGATAGTGGCGACATTAAAGTAAAGGTAACTTACAAGCCGGTAGGCAGTATCGTGCCAGTTGACAAAGATGGCAAACCAATTCCAAATGCAAATAAGACGCCATTTGCCAACGATCCACATGATCCAAGCAAGACGATCTCAGGTAAAAAGCCAGAAGTTCCAGGCTACCACCCGGAAAGTGGCAATGTTGGTGACACAGTAGATCCAGATCCAAATGACCCAGGCAAGGACGTCAAGGTTAAGTACGTCAAGGACCAAGGCTCAGTAAAAGTTGTCTACCATGATGACACAACTAATAGCGACATTCCTGATGTCGGCTATGATTCAAAGACAGTTGACGCTGGCACGAATGTAGACTACACAACTACAGACACTATTTCTGACTTGGAAAATAAGGGATATGTCTACGCCTCAACCGATGGCACCATTCCAACGAAAGTAACCGGTAACCAAAATGATGTCGTTACTGTTCACCTGAAACACGGCGTAAAACCTGCAACCAAGGACGTTACGTTAACAATTAACTACGTGAATAGCGACGGCAGCGAATTTACCGGCCAAAAGCCACGTAATGCAACGCAAACTTTGACTTTTGATGGTACTGGCTACGTTGATAAGGTAACCAAGCAATTAGTCAATGTGAAGAAAGACGCCAATGGTAATTGGGTAGTTGATCCTGACAATCATGATGAGCCAGCAAATAACTGGAATCTGAGTCCGCAATCATTCACCGGCGTACTGTCACCAGCCGAATTTGGTTACATGTTATTCAGCGTCTCGTCTCACGGCGATGGTAATAACAACGTAGCTCCAATCGATGGTATCGATTATAAGAGTGACGACATCCACATCACGGTAACTTACAGACCGCTTAGCGAAACTACTACTCCAACTCCAACTACGCCGGTCAACCCAGGGACTAATGGGCACAATGAGCAAACAGCTGAACACAATGAATAAACCGTCACGATTTCTTACATCGACGACACAAAGAAAACTGACTTGAGCTCGCACAACAAGACCATTACAGCTAAGCCAGGCACGCCGTTGAACTACACCACCGCTGCCGTTATTTCCGAGCTGGCAAGCAAAGGCTACAAGCTGGTCAGCGACAGCTTTAATGTCACGACGATGCCAGAAAACGGCGGCCACTACGAAGTCCACTTTGCTTCTGCATCGACGCCAGACAAGAAGGGCAAGACTGCTAAAAAGCCAACCCAGCCAGCAGCCAAGACCGCCAATCCAGCCAACCCGCAAGTGGCCACGGACTTATCATCCGAAAAGCTGTTAGGCGCTTACGCGTCAGCCGCAAGCACCGCATCCCCTGCCGCAAACAGCGCACAGGCACAAGCCAATGCCGCAGCCCAAAACAAGCTGCCGCAAACCGGCAACAAGGACAGCCGTTCCGCCCTTGCCGCAGGCTTCATCGGTTTAGCAGGCCTCCTGGCCCTGTTAGGCCTCAGAAAGCGCAAGCACAACTAAGCAAATCTTGCTTAAACAAAAAAAGCCCCCCTAGGTAAATCCCAGGGGGTTCTTTTTTTATGCTCTATTTTTATTAATCTTGCTGTGCCGGTAGCCATAGCTGAAGTACAAAACCAGCCCCAGCGCAAACCAAATCCCAGCGCCAATGTAAGTTTCCTTTGACAGCAAGCACATCATCGCCAGGCAAGCCAGCCCCGACAGAATCGGCAGCACCGGGTAAAAAGGGACCTTAAAGCCGCCGCGGTTGCCGATATCTTTTCTCCGGCGCAGAGGGATGATGCCAAACGACACAAACGTAAATGCCAGCAGCGTCCCAATGTTGACCAGGTTCGTCAGCTGGTCCAGCGAAACAAAGCCGCCCAAAAGCGCAATCAGCACACCGACCGTCCAGACCGCGTGCTGCGGCGTCCCCGTCTCATCCAATTCGCTCAAATATGACGGCAGCAGGCCATCACGACCAATCGAGTAGACCAGCCGGGAGCTTGAATAAGTCATCGTCACCATCATCGTGAACATCCCGATCAAAGCCCCCAGCGAGATCAGACCCGCCAGCCAGTTTTGGTGGACGAGTTGCAGGGCAAAAGACACAGGGTTGGCCACGTCTAACTTCTTATAAGGTGCCATCCCCGTCAAGACAACGGACACGCCCATGTACAAGACTGTGGCCACAACCAGCGTCCCGATGATACCCAGCGGCATGTTCCGCTTCGGGTTTTTAACCTCGGCGGCCGAACTGGACACCGCATCAAAGCCCAGGTAGGCGAAGAAGACGGTCGTCGAGCCGCGGAAGACGCCCTTCATGCCGTAAGGCAGAAACGGGTGGTAATTGGCCTTGCGGATGAAGAAGACGCCTGTCGCCAAGAACAAAATGATGATCGCAATCTTGATCACGACGGCCATGTTGTTGATCCGCGTCGACGTCTGCATCCCGTGCGACAGCATCGCCGTAATCAGCAAGACGATGATGATCGCCGTGAGGTTGATGTAAGTGCCGTGGGCCGGGTCAAAAGGCCCAGCGATGGCCTGCGGCATCTTGATGCCAAATCCCGCCAGCAGGGACTGGAAGTAGGCGGTCCAGCCCGTCGACACCGAGGCCACGGCCAGCATGTATTCCAAAATGAGGGCCCAGCCGAGGATCCAGCCGAATATTTCGCCAAACACCACGTTGCCGTAGGAGTAGGCGCTGCCGGCGACAGGCAGGGCCGAGGAGAATTCGGCGTAGCACATGGCTGCCAGCGCGCAGACGATTGCTGAAAAAAGAAAGGAAAGGGTCACACCGGGGCCGGCGGTATTGGCGGCCACCGTGCCGGGCAGGATGAAGATCCCGGTGCCGATGACGGCGCCGACGCCCATGGCGACCAGGTCAAAGGCGGTCATTGTTTTGGCAAAATGCTTGTCGACGCCCAGGTAGCGCGACAGGCTTTCTTTTCTCAGCAAGTTTAACTTCATTCAAAAGGCTCCTTTTTACAGTGTATAAAAACAATTATACGACTGTAATGAGAGTATGCTGAGATTTTTATTAAAAACATGTTCTTTGCACTGATACTTGCTTCCATATCGCTCTGCTTTTTTAATATATAATTTCAACTATAAGAAAGAGGCAGTGTTATGACTGAAGAGACATCATTATTTTCCGAAAAGCCAGGCAAGGAGCCTTTCAAACAGCCCTTGGCCGACAGAATGCGGCCGCAAAAACTCGCCGACATGGTGGGCCAACAGCACCTGCTGGGGCCCGGCAAGCCGCTGCGGCAAATCATCGACCGCCACATCCCGATCCCGTTAATCTTATGGGGCCCGCCCGGCACGGGGAAGACGACCTTGGCCCACGTTATCGCCAACGAGCTTCATTATCCTTTTGAACAATTCAACGCCAGCATCGAAAATAAACCGCAGCTGACTAAGATCATCGGCCGCCACCCCGCGGAATCCTTTGTCTTGCTGCTCGACGAAATCCACCGGCTCACCAAGCCCTTGCAAGACTACCTGCTGCCATACTTAGAAAATGGGCACATCCTCTTAATCGGCGCGACGACCGAAAACCCGGTCCTGTCGCTCGTGCCAGCTGTACGCTCGTGCTGCCAGATCTTTGAATTTCGGCCGCTGCAGACTAGTGAGGTCCAGCAGATGGTGGTCCGGGCGGCCCAGCAAGTCTTTGACTACCAAATTCCAACCGACATCGCGCACATGATTGCCAATGCCGGCAACGGCGACGTGCGCACGGCCCTGAACGTCTTAGACACGCTCTACGCCATGTACCAGCAAGACTTAACCATTGACCAGGTCAAAGCCTTCAGCCGCCAGCAGCACTTGGCCTACGACAAAGATGCTACTCAGCACTACGACTACCTGTCGGCCTGGCGGGATTCGATTGAAGGCTCCGATGCCGACGCCGCCTTGTACTACTTGGCAGTGCTGCTGGAAGCAGGGGACTTAGAGACCGTGGTGCGCAGCTTAAAAGACATGAGCGCGCTGGACTTAGGATTGGCTGACCCGGCCCGGGCCGTCCAGGTCATCACCTTAGCCAACACGGCTTTGGAGATCGGCTTGCCGCGGGCCAGCACCCATGCGGCCATGGCGACGATGCTGCTGGCGATCAGCCCGCGCTCGGACTCCGTGATGCAGGCCTACCGCCGGGCCGCCAAAGACGCTAAAAACGCCAGCCAGCACCCGATGCCGCCATATCTGCGCGATTCGCACTACAAAGGCGCTGCCAAGCTGCGCGGGGCCGGCGTCATGCAGAACATGTTTGCCCAGCCGCGCAAGGTCGCAAAGCAGCCTTACCTGCCTGCCGATTTGATCGGGCACCACTATTACGAGCCGGCGCCCAACAAGGCCGAACAAACGTTGTATTACCAATACCAGAAGCTGTTTGAATACATCTACCAGCGCCCGTTTGAAACTAACGACCTCAGCCACTTTGACCATTTCAGTTCATAAAAAAAGACAGTGTGTTAAGCACACTGCCTTTTTCTTTTGCTACTTGACCGGAGTGTTCACGCCAATGCTTTCGCGTGAGTACAGCTGGTCATCATCGACCAGCCTTTTCACCAGGTCGGCAATCGAGCTGATCGAAACGTCGTGGCCGCCAAACGGCTCGCCCTTGTGCGTCACCTCGTAGTCGACAGGTCCGTTGGTGAACCAGCCCGGCCGGATGATCGTGTAGTTCAAGTCTGTAGCCTCGATCACGTCCGCCGCATCCCTGTAAGGCTGCAGCACCGGGTTGTCTTTCAAGTTACCGCTGCCTAAAGACTCTGGGATCTCGTTGTAAATGCCCATCGAGGTGATGAAGACGAGCCGCGACACCTGGCTTTGTTCCATTGCCCGGGTAATTTTCTTGGCAAAAGTGCCCAAGTCGCCGGACAGGGCTGCGAAGACCGCGTCCTGGCCCTCGATCACCTTGCTCAAATCGATGTCGTTCATGACGTCGCCGGCCGCCGTCACTTCCCGCGCCGCGTCGCTGACCTGAATTGTCTTAGCCGAACGGGAAAAAAGGGTCAGCCTGTCATCCGTTTCTGTTAAGAGGGTTTTCCGAACTGCGCTGCCCAAGGTGCCGGTCGCACCGATAATCAATACTTTTCTCATCACTCATGCCTCCTAATTGCCCTTTTTGCTCTAGAATAACCGCCATTGGCCGGCTTAGCAACTGTTATTGCTTGTCTTTTGCCAGCCGTTTTTTCAGCAGGTCTAAAAACAGCAGGCCGACGTGGGGCAGCTGCCGGTTCTTAGCCCAGATCAGCGTGTTGTTGTCGGTGACCGCAGGCGTCAGCGGCCGAAAGGCCAGCCCCTGATTGTACAAGTTGGCGATGCCGTCGTAGGCTAAGGCAATCCCAGCACCTGCCTTGACGAGCAGCTCTGCGTTGTAGAGCAGGTTGTAGTGGCCGACAAAATGGTATTGCTCGACCAGGCTGCCGGCCCAGTCGCGGAATGAGTCCTGCAGGCGGGACTGCGAAGACGTGATCAGTGCTTGGCCGATCAAGTCGGCCGGCGCGATTTCTTTTTGCTTAGTAAGCGGGTGGTCTTCCTTCATCAAAAGGCCCCAGCGGTTTTTGGCAGGCAAAGGCAGCGTGTTGTAGTTTTGCAGCTGCTCGCGGCCCATGACCACGCCGAATTCCAAGCTGCCCTGGTCGACCTGGCGGCGGATGGTACCGGAGGCCCCGCTGACTAAGTTGGTGCGCACGTCGGGGTAGTCGCGCAGGATCTGGGCCACGACGTCCATGACGGGCTGCAGGGCCTGGCTTTCGCCTGCGCCGATACCTAACACGCCGCTGATGACTTCCTGGGACTGCAGGTGGTAGGTCGTCTTGTCGACAAGCGCTGCAATCTCTTGGGCTCTTTCATAGAGGTAGTAGCCGTCTTCTGTCAGCGTGATCTGCCGGTGGCCGCGCTCAAACAGCGTCACACCCAGTTCTGCTTCCAGGTCGTGGATCTGGTTAGAAAGCGCCGGCTGGGAGATGTGCAGGCTGTGGGCGGCGCTGGAAATGGTGCCGTCTTTGACGATTTCAATAAAGTAGCGCAAGACCCTGATGTCCATTTTTAGCCTCCTAGTATCACGTCTGCTTATATATCTCTATTATACATAAGTATTTTAAATTGTTGTCAACTGCCAGTACAATACAGTTAATCAATTTAAAAGGAGGCCAGCGCATGGATGCAATTACTAAATTAGATCAGTCCGAGCAGCACAAGCTAGCACCAGTGATTGAAAAAAACCAGCACTTGCTGCAAGAGCTGAATAGCGGTGTTCATTCACCAAAAGAAATAAACGAAGCAATCAGCGAGCTCACCCAGCGGCCGCTTGACCCCAGCACTGAAATCAGGCTGCCGTTTTACTCAGACTTCGGCCGCAACATTCACATAGGCAAGCACGTGTTTATCAACGCCGGCGTGACCTTTGTCGACATGGGCGGCATTTTTATGGCCGACGACGTCCTGGTCGGGCCGAAAGCAACTTTGATTTCGGTCAACCACCCGCTGGCAGCTGCTGAGCGCCACAGCGTCGCACTGCAGCCCGTCTACGTGCGCCGCAACGCCTGGATCGGGGCCAACGCCACGATCCTGCCGGGCGTCACGGTTGGCGAAAACGCGGTCGTGGCGGCCGGGGCAGTGGTCACGCACTGCGTGCCTGCCAACACGGTCGTTGCCGGGGTGCCGGCAAGAGTTTTGAAAACAATCGCTAAATAGGAGGAAGAAACAATGTCATACGGCTACATCACTAACTTAAGCAAAAACGTCCAGCGCGATCACGTGGAATTCCACAACCGCTTAAACACTAAGCTGGCCGGCGATCTCTACTACGCAAAAGACCTGGACCAGACCCAAGAACACCCGGCTCTGATCGTCGGCGCCCCTTACGGCGGCGTGAAAGAACAGGGCCCGGTGGTCTACGCTAATGAGCTGGCCCAGCGCGGCTTCGTCGTTTTGACCTTTGACCAGGCCAACATGGGCGAATCCGCAGGCACGCCGCGCCACGCTTCTTCGCCGGAATTGTTTGCGGAATCCTTCAGCGCAGCCGTCGACTACCTGGGCATCGACGTGCCGTTTGTCGACCGCGAACGCATCGGCGTCATCGGTATCTGCGGCTCCGGCGGCTTTTCACTGGCTGCCGCTGCCGCCGACACGCGGATCAAAGCTGTAGCGACCGCTTCGATGTACGACATCACGGACGCCCGCGGCATGATGAACTTGTCAAAAAAGCAGCTGGATCAAATGAAGGACGAACTGTCCCGCCAGCGCTGGGAAGACTACGCAAACGGCTTCCAGGAATACAAGCCGATGTTTCCGACTAAGCCTTACCCGGATGTTGATTCATTGCCGGACGTCGACCCCATCAGCAAGGAATGGCTGCGCTTTTACGCCGTACCGCGCGGCTTCCACCACAACGCCCGCGGCGGCTTTACGACCACGTCTCAGCTGGCCATGCTGCAGTTTTCAGCCTTAGACTACATCGACGAAATTTCACCGCGCCCGATTCTGTTCGTCTTTGGCGACAAGGCCCACTCCCGTGCTTATTCTGAGCGTGCCTACAAGCTGGCTAACGAGCCCAAAGAAGAATATATTGTACCTGACTGCGAACACATCGATCTGTACGACCGGGTCGACAAGATTCCGTTTGATAAGCTGGAAGACTTTTTCAAAAAGGCGCTTAATTAATTAAAAAAGTAAAGGGTGGTTCAATGCGGCGTCGTGTAATTTATCTGCTGAGCATTGTTGCCGCAGCGGCAATCGTCGTCTTCGGCTTGGGGGCTTGGCATCATAGCGAGGCAGCCCGCAAGTATGTGCAAGCGTCCACGCCGACGATCTTCGTGCACGGCTGGGGCAGCAGTGCGAAAGCTGAAACCAAGATGACGCACGCGGCTAAGCGTGCGGGGGCGGCCGGCGTCATTGTACGCGCTGATGTGGACCGCCACGGCAAAGTCTTTTTTAATAAAAAAATCCCGGCCAAGGCTGTGAACCCGATCGTCGAGGTCAACTTGGAAGACAACAAGCTGTCTGACTACCAAGACGACTACGTAAAGGGCTACCGCCACGGCGGCACCTACGTTAAAAACGTCGTGTTGGCTCTGGAGCGCCAGCACCACTACAAGGCGATCAACTTGGTCGGCCACTCGATGGGCAACTTGGAGATCATCAACTACATCAACGACAATGCCCATAACAGCAAGCTGCCGAAGGTTAGTCACTTGGTGGCCATTGCCGGCCACTACAACGGCATCGCGGGGGAACCGCACTCAGACAGCCCGGTGAATAAGCAGGGCAAGCCGCGCTATGAGACTGATACTTACCGCCCGCTGCTGACTTTGAGAAAAAGGTTTCCGCGCCAGACACGGGTGCTGAATATCTTCGGCAACAAGCAGGACGGCTCAAACTCCGATGGGGCGGTGCCGGTCAACTCGGCGAAGTCCTTGAAGTACCTGGTGAAGGACCGTGCGAAGTCTTACCGGGAAGTTGAGCTGAAGGGCGCCGATGCCCAGCACAGCCGGCTGCATGAAAATAACCCGCAGGTGAACCGCTTGTTGATTCAATTCTTGTGGGGTAAATAAAAAAAGACCGCTAGAGTTTTTACTCTAGCGGTTTTTTTATGCCTTAATGTTTGCGTTTGCGGTCGGTTAAGCCGAGGGCGGCCAGGATGCTGGCGAGGCCCATGCCGATGAGGGATGCGGCGCTGGTGCCGGTTTGCGGCAGGGTGTCGCGGTCATGGCTGGCAGCAGACTGTGATGCAACGGCGGCTTTGAGTCGCATAGTTGACTTGTTGCTGGTTGTAGCAGCCTTGAGTCTCATAGTTGTCTTGTTTGGCTGAGCCGGCTTGTTAGGCAAACTTGGCTTGTTCGGTTGAACTGGTTTATTAGGCTTATTTGGTTCAACTGGCTTATTAGGCTCAACTGGTTTATTAGGTTTGTTAGGTTGAACAGGCTTGTTTGGATCGACAGGCTGTTCAGGGCCAACAGGATTATTAGGCTTATTCGGCTTGTTAGGTGTTGGCGGTGCTGGCGGTGTTGACGGTTCAATCGGCGTCTGCACCATGTAGTGGATATCCACGGTGGTGTCTGCCGTATCGCTCGTGACGGTCTGTTTTGAAACCTTGCTTGGCGAAGCGGTATAGCTGGAGATTTGCGGCGCTGTGTAAGCAGGCCAAGTGCCGGTTGACCAGTTGCCGTAAGTGACCTTGCCGTTTACTTCGTCGACAGTTGCAGACCGGGTCAGCTTGACCTCCTGAGTGACAGTTTCTACCCCATTCGACTTGTGCAGCTTGATGGTTCTAGTAACAGTCTTGTTTAAGTCGTCAGTGTTCACACCTGCCGGGTAGTTTTTAGTTGGGTTGTCCGGCAACGGCGTTTTGTCGTCTTGCGGGTGGTCTGGAGTGACCGTGATCAGTTTATGCTTCATCTTGACCACGTAGTTGGCTTGCTTGCCAGCTTCGCCAAAGACAGGGGTGGTGCCATTCGGATCAAAGCCATTGCTGTCTAAGACATAACCTTCCTTTTCTAAAGAAGAAATCGTATCAGCCGTGCTGTAGTTGATGTGGGCTCCTGTTGCACCTTGCAGGACGTAGGAAGTCTTAATTACGCTCGGCTGGCCAGCGGAGTCCAGTTTGTCTAAGTCTACATATTTGACAACAGCAGTTGCGTTTTTAGTGTAGACCACATTTACGGTGTAGCTGTCCGTATCAGCTGTCAGTGTGACAGCATCAACTTGCGTGTTATTTTCGTTGCCGTCGCGGCTGATAGCAACGTTATAGCCAGGGATGGCAGGCACGTCGACTGCGGGCACGGTACTGTTGCCTGTGCTGATCCAGTGCGGACCGTTGACAACTTGCGGGTGGGTGCCGGCATTAATCCATTGGCCGGTGAACTTGTCGATAGTGCCGATAGCTGTGAAGCTGGCACTTTGTTTTTGCGAAGCAGGGGTCTGGTCACCTGCACCCCTAAACGTAATCGTCCGTGTTACTGTCTTTTTCAATTGATCTTTTCCTGAATTATCAGGATATTTCGGCGAATTCGGGTCGTTAGGATTAATCTTTTGACCAGGGTGGCCTGGGTGGTCGTAATCAATCCGGATCGTACCGTGGACTAAAGCTACTCTAATTGTCTGATTCTCTGTTCCAAATTTATTCGGAACGGCGTAAGAGCCCTTAACTACATAACCTTCGTCCTGGTACGGTTTTATCTTTTGAGCCAAAATTTGAGCCCAGTCAGTTTTAACACTGTCCGGCACTGGGTCACCGGCATTACCAGTTTGTTCAAAAGCAGTAGGTGGGACAAGTACTGTCCACTCACTTGGTTGACTGTCCTTAAACTTCTCATCCACAATTGTATAAAAGATTTTTGTGACCTTGTCCGTTGGGGTGCCAGTTATCGTGATATGCGGGTCGTCATTCGGATCACTGATAATTGGTTTCATATTATCAGTGAAAAGGAATGGGTGAAGGCCTACTGTCTGGCCTGCATCTTCTCTAATATTCGGATCGTGGCCGTTTATAGTGAATGATATTGGCTTGGATTGACTTTGAATATCGCCAAGCTTGATAGCAATAGATTTAATTTGTGACCAATCAGTAACTTGGCTAGCAGGTACATAGCCATAGTCCGTTAGATCAAGCTGACTGCTCCGGCTCTTGCCGCCTTGATTTGTAAATTCTTTAGTAGAAAACAGGTATTCATATTTTTTTGAATCAGAAGAAGTTACAGGTTCATAAGCAGTGGGTGCAGGCGCAGGAGCTGCTAGTCTCAATAAACTGAACAATGCAGGTTGAGAAGCAGTGGGGCCCAGCTTAAAGACATCCGGATTATCGATATTGTAGATATCGATGGCGTTCTGCAAAGCAGTTTTTGAATTATTTGCGACTATAGAGTAAAAGAACATTTTGCCGTCGCCTGTATTTTTTATGGAAGCACTTTTTTCTAAGGCGGCGTTTTTAAAATTATAAATCCCAGTTTCATTAGCAGCAGAAACCTTCCAAGTGCCCGCGCCAACTAGGTAAGTATTCTTAACATGGCCATCAGTGTATGCACTGTCAAAATCCTTGATAGAGGCCACGTCCTTGTTGGTGGCATCTTTATTGAACTGGGTGGTTGGACTGTAGATGTAGACTGCGTAAGGATAATCGCCGCTAACTGCAAAAGGTACATTTTTAATGTGGACTTGTGTATTTGCACCGCCGGAAGTTACGAAATCAAAATTAGTTCCCGTGTAATCAACTTTGACGACCGTGCGGCCATTGACAGTCTCCACGCTGACTTTAGGATTGCCCTGGAGGTTGGAAATGCTGTCATAGCTTGTAGCAGCAGGCAGGACATAGTAAAGGATCGGTTCATGTGCGTAGCTGACCGTCTTTGTGTCTGTTGAATTGTATACGGAAAGGTAATTATAAGCGACATTTTCGGATTGATAAGTATAAACGGCAAGCGAAGTATAAGGCGCACTGGCCTTTTGCACGTTGGTGCTATTGGCTGTTGCAGTATGTGTACCCTTAGCATCGGTTACTGCGTATTCGAAGGTGATGGTTGAAGACAACTTTGTGCCATTCGGAACGCTAGGGTCAACTGCACCGAACAACATAAACGCAGTGCTGTTGGTAATAACGCAGTTTTCATTTGCACCAGCGGCTACCAAGTTAGGTGTGAAGACGATTGCTTTAATTGATAAGCCATTGCTGGTCGTTACATCATTGCCCGCAGCAACAGTACCATTAATGGTTGAGCCGTCAGAAAGGGTAGCCGTGTAGCCATAGCTGGTTGTACCCGGCAGCAAAGAGGCATCAGCCGGCGTCGTGATTTTATTGATCTTTAAGCCGTCAGCAATGTCCAGGGTGATTTTGCCGTTAGTTACGCTGTAAGGCGCCTTGTTGCCAAAGGTGAAGTAGATCAAAGCCTTGCTTGGGTCCACCTGTACTGGCAAGTCCTGGACGTCTGAAGTCCTGTTATACCCCACTTGGCCAGTGGCAGCAGCCGGTTCGGCTGGAGTGCTCTTGCCAACCAAAGTGTCGGACCAAGGATCTAAAGTCTTGACCATCTGGTAAGTGCTGCCATCGTATCTGGTGATTGTCTGTTCGATCTTAATTTGATCAGTTGCTTTCACAACCGTATCGTCTGCGGGCTGATCAATATCGTAGTAGCCAATTAAGCGGTAGCCGGGAGCACCTTCATAGCCTTGGTTGCCGCCGCCCTTTGGAACGTGGATGACGATCGCATGTCCCTTGCCTCCAGGCTGGGTGATCGCGGTCTTATCTTTGAAACTATTGGCGGCATTAGTTCTGGCTGTGTCTAACACAAAGCTGGCCGGTACTGGAATCGTGATCGTAGCGTCCGTGTTGACCGCTGAGTTAATGCGGTTGCTGTCATAAGAAATACCGTTTTGAACACCATTAGTTTCTCTGATCGACAGGTTGTAAGTGTAGTCGGTATTAGGAAACAGCTTGCCGTCGCTAGGGTACTCGCGTTTAAAGCTTGGCTGCCATTGCGGTGTGATCACCTGTGTGAAGTTCAGACTGGTTTCTGAGCTATTAGAGCCAGTCTTTTTAAGGGTCACCTGCTTCAGCATCTCGCCGATTTCTTTCATCGGAATCGCCTGCTGGCCGTAATTGTTTTTTGGCGTTAACTCAAAAACCTGGCTGATAGCGGTATTGCTTACATTAATGAGGTCTTGGATGGTGTAACCAGCATCGGTTTCGGTAATGGTGGTCGTCCCACTCGTCGTCAGTTTTTGATCATTGAGGTTATCAATTGAGTAGGCTTCGCCTTTAGGGATAAACAGCGTGTAATGGTCGCCCCGTTTGGCATTGGCAATGTTGACCGTGACAGAGAGCTTGCTAGCGTCACCAGTGTTACCGATCGTATTGCGGCTGATGTCTAAGGTGGTGCCATCGCTCAATTCTGCATGCAAAGCGTTGTTTTGCTGCGGAGCAGGGGCAGCGTTCTGAGCTTGAACCGTAGTTTGTGCCGGTTGCTGAGCAGCAGAAGTATTTGCTTGCTGCTGGGTATTTGCACTAGTCGGATTCGTCTGCGTGCTATTTTCAGTCTGACTAGTTGTCTGTGTTTCACGTGTAACATAACCAGCTTGTCCTGATTGTGCAATTGTCGTCTCAGCATGAGCCACACGCGCTGCACCCAAGTACAAAGTGGTACTGATGAGGACGGAAGCAACACCAACGCTTAACTTGGGGTACACGTTCGGTAGCTTGCTGATTTTTTAACTGCAAATTATTTTTTGAAATCATGTTCCCTCCTATAAATAACTAATAACAAAAGTATTATAATCTGGCCACAAATAGTGTCAATGGTATACAGACTAGGCATTATACAAGCTGGCCAAGGCCAGATTAAATAAAGAATTCGTTATACGCATATATAGTAACACCTTTGCGGCAGCCATTGACACGCCGTTGGAAATGATCGGTGACACATGTTTACTGCTATAATTGAGAGAGATACAAATGTAAAAAAGCCAGGTGCTTTTATTGAAAAGTGCTGATTGACGTCTGCGAACTAGGAGAACTTAAGTTGACTGAAGTGAAGCACTATGATTTCAAACACTACATTAAGAAGAGAAGATATTTGATTGCCGGCTGCTCCGCAGTGCTTTTGCAATTGGCATTGGGCGCAACCAGCGTACAAGCGGCAAGTACGAACCCTGCCGCCGTGACTGTGCAGGAGTCCGCTGCGCATAATAGTAAGGAAGAAACTGGCCAGAAACAGCCGATGGGGGATGCGGTCAAAAAGGACAATGACGCACCAGCTGCTGCGGAAGGCGACCAGCAGACTGCTAAGGACCAGCAGGAAGCAAAGCCTGCAAATAAGACTGAGCAGGATCAGCAGACTGACAAAGACGACAAGTCGAAGACTGCAGCAGATGACAAGCAAAAAACGGATGCAGACGACAAGTCGCAGACAGCTGTTGACGATAAGAAGACTTCCTCTGATGACAAATCGAAGGACACTTCCAACACCAAACAACCTGCAACTGCTCCTAAGAAAGACGAAACTGACAAACAGCCGACGGAAGATCTAACTGCGCGGCATATCACAATTTTTTACCACACTCACTACTCAATGAATGGCGATAGTGGTCCGTTAAAGTTTGTTTGCTATAAGCAGACCGCTGAGAATGGTCAGTGGTCTGACTTTACCTGGACGCCGCCAGAGGGCGTTTTTGACGACGGTTTTGACGTTGAACCTATCGTCATTAAGAGCCGTGCTGTCGATAATGCCACGGACAATGATAGAAACGTTAGTGCAACCTACATCGTTAGAAGCGTCAACGCGACGGCTCCCGATGGTAGCGCAAAGCACGCAGGCCAGGCCATAGGCATCGTCAGCGACCAGACCACCGACATCCCTGATCTGGAAATCCCGTATGACGCAAGTTGTGCTCCGTATTACCCTTACCTGCAATTTCCAGGACCAGACAATATTGTCGAAAAAAACGGCAAGTACTATCTGACCGGCGGGACCGTCACTTTTCAAGATTCCTCGCGCTATATCTACAAGGGCACCGTCTCCAGCCAGCCAAATATGAGCCCGATGGCTTACCATGCTCAGTACAAGGCCAATATTGGGCTTGAATTTGATGATCTGGATGGCAACCCTTACAACGCTTATGGTGATGAGTATCCAGAGTACGGCGCTAAGTTTCCGCTCGCCATGTATATCAAATATGGAGCGACCACTATCAGCCCGTCCATGATCTTGCAAACGTCCGAATCTTTTCTGGATGCTTACGTTAGAAGTGCTTGGGGTGAACCAGACTCTGCGTTTCAAGTCTATGGCTTCCTGGTACCGACTGCCGCCGGCTATAAGTTTGTCAAAACCGTTAATGGCTTAGCCGATGCGGTTAAAACGAACACGGGCTTTATGTTCCACCCGGTAGTTGTTTACCGCAACTATCAAGCAAATAAGGACCAAAGAACCAGCAAGACTCGGACCATCAACTTGCACGAGCCAGCCGGGCAAACACAGACGGTCAAACAAGTAGTTACTTTCCAGCCGTTTGATGCTGTGGATGGCATTACGGGCACTTTTTTGGATGAGCCTGTGTGGAAGGTTTTGACTGGCGCTGATCCGGAAGACGCTGATTCATGGTCAGACTTAACTGCCGATAACCACAGCTGGGCCGCCTACAGCGTTCCCGAAATTGCAGGCTACGTGGCCAGCCAGACCGCATTGCCAGCGCAGGCAGTCGACAAAGATACTGCTGACCAAACGATCGATATCTACTATAAGGAACAAACCCAGACCAATTCCGAGTCGAAGACTTTGACGCGGACGATTACCGTGGTGCGGCCTGACGGGCAGCAGGACGTCACGGTGCAGACGGTTAACTTTTCTAGAACCGTTAAGACAAGCGCTGTGACCGGTAAAAAGACTTATGGGGCCTGGACCCCAGCCAGCGGGACTTTCAGTGCTTTTACTGCGCCAGAGATCATGGGTTACGATCCATCCGTAGCGCAAGTGGCTGAACAAACCGTTTCGGCAGCCGACATTGCCAGTTGGCAAGACCCGCAAATCAAGATCACTTACACTGAGCAGAGATTTGCGCCGGACGAGCCAATCATTCCGCATGTGCCGACTAACCCGACTAACCCAACAAACCCTAACAAGCCAAATGGCCAGCCAGATAAGCCAAATAATTTTGGCGAGCACGGTCAGACCAACCATGGCGAGCACAACCAAGACCACGGCAACCAGTCTGATAACCAAGGCCATAAAGAAAACAACCAAAGTCATAACGGTAATAAGAGCAGCAATGGCAAGCACAGCAGCCAAGGCCAGCCAAGCCATTCTCCTGCACAAAACAACGTGCCGCGCAGAAACACCGGCAAGGTCAGCCGCCTCAGCAATGTGAGCCGCAACCAGCTGCTGCAAGAGGGCGGGGCCGTCCAACTCGACCGGCAAAGTGCCTACAAGCTGGCTGATGTGCAGACCAACGGTACTCAGCAGCAAGGCCGCGCTAAGGCCGACAGCTACCGCCACGGCGGCCGCGACCTGAAGCTGCATGCGCGCAAGCATGAAAATGCTAAAAAGGCTAAAGAGGCAGAAAAGGACAAGAACAGCAAATTTAAGAATCAGCCTGTCAGCAAGCAGTCCTTAGTCAGAATGTACGGCGAACACGAGCAGTCTGGCATCGCCATCTTCTTATCAGCGCTGTTAGGCTTTTTCGCAGTCCTGTTCCGCAGAAGAGACGAAAGATGGTAAAAGAAAAAAGAGAGTTAGGTCTGCTAGCTCTCTCTTTTTTTATAAAAATGCGCTTGCTTTTTAGAAATCCTCTGCTATACTAATATTTGTTGTGAAACGCTGACTTAGCTCAGTTGGCAGAGCACCTCACTAGTAATGAGGAGGTCGAAGGTTCGAACCCTTTAGTCAGCATCACAGATAAAAAAGCACTGATCGTTTTGATCGGTGCTTTTTTTGTGCACAAATTTGTATAAATAACGTTTACATTGGCCACGATAGTTCTACCATTAAGGTGACGAACAAGTTGATAAATAGCATATACGCGTAAAGAAGTGGCCTGAATGATGAGAAATAAAAATAACATCGCGAAAAAAGAAAAGCAGAGATTCAGCATCAGGAAGCTCAGCGTGGGCGCAGTGTCTGTCTTATTGGGCACGACTATTTTTTGGGGAGCTCCAGATGTAGCTCATGCTGCTACCGCGGATGCAGAGAATGGCACCCAGAAGATAAATTCTGAAGAAACTAATAAGCAGCAGAATAACTTGAATCAGCAAAAAGTCACTTTGGGTAGTCAGCCAAAGACTGAAAGTTCACAGTCTAAAACTGACAGTAAACAAAGCGATCCCGCACAGGCAAAGCAAGCTACGGATGAGCAAAAGCAGGCTCAGCAACAAGCCACTATGCCTAGTCAGCCAAAGACTGAAGGTTCACAGCCAAAAACTGACAGTAAGCCAAGTGATCCAGCGCAGACAAAGCAAGCTGCGGATAATCAAAAGCCGGCTAAAAAGTCAGTTAAGGTTGCCAAAACAGCTGCTAATGACAATTCTGAAGAACGAACTGTGACTTATCAATTTATCGACCCTGATGGCAATCTGGTAACTAGTTATACTGCGCCAACGGGTAGTGTGGGTTCGACAGTTAAGATCGATCAAGATGAATTTAATCAAGATGCGCCTCGCGGCTATTATTTTGCCGATCCAAATTTTAAAGTTCCAACATCATATACCTATACTGATGATGAAAACCCAACCATAAAAATTAATGTTAAGTCACTTAATGAATGGAGATATACTATAAATTTTCAGGATGAGACTGATGGTAGCGGTTCTTCTGAAGTTACATGGGATGCGAGGTTGCTTGATTCACTAACGCATCAACAGGCCGATATTCTTGCTAATTTAAATCAGTGGATTCAAAAACAGGGCAATAGTATTAAATATCATGGCTATTACCAAAACAATCCTGACGATCCTAATTTAAGCAAGTATCCTGTCAGTGCGGATTTGATAACTCCATTGCCGTTATTGACAGCGTTGCCTGATCAGGGAACTACAGAAAAGATCTACTTTAAGCATCATTTTTATGATGTCACTGGCCAAATTCCCCTTTGGCAAGCACCTAATGTTCAATTAACCAAAGAAGGGATGGATACCCTATTAAAGGCGTTTAATAGCACTCATAAAGAAGGCGGTACCGATACACCTAATATGAATCCTGGTTTGGTCTCATTTACAGCATCTACTTATTTCAAATCATTATTACCACAAATTTTTAAGGGTGCTAAGTGGACATCCGGAGGGTTAATAGTCACTGATCAGATTGGCCAATCACATGATGATTATTATTCTGGTGGTCAAGATTGGAATCTATTTAATACAAACGGCAGCGGTAGTAATTTGTTGTCTCCACTCTATCAACGGCCTACGTATAACCTCGACCTTCAACAGAATGATGATAAGTTCTATCTGACTAATGATGATTATAAAAAATTAGCGACCGAATTCGGACAAGATCTTAATACTCAACCATCGTTATCAGCAATTGTTGGCCAATTACCAATGCTCAAATATCAAGCTAAATTTGATGGGTTTAACCCTTCTTATAGTCGTAGGCCAGATCCAAATAATAATGGTCAATTGGCTTATATGATTGACAACGGAGATCTGACTTACTCTGCTAAATTGAAGATTGAATCTACTAACATTAATGATAACGTTGCGGGCAAAACTATTTCGGCCGGTTACGATATTAAAGTCTTAATCCCGGTGGTAAATCAAAGCAATAATACAGTTAAATATGAGCTGGTATCTGTTCAATCACATGATTTACAAAATGCAACCACCATCAATGATATCTATAAATTATATGAAGATGGTAGTTCATCGTTAGATGGAAGAATTATCGGGAGTGGTGTATATGCCGTAGTGCAACCAAATAGCGATGGAACATATTCTTGGACACTATCTAATATTGGTAGTGGGTATGGTGGAGATATTGGTGGTTTTGGCGCCTTAGCCCACGACTATTCAGACCCAAACTACGCTGTGAAATTCTTAAAAAAGGCCTATTCACCAATCTATAATGAAGCGATTAAAGAAGCGCTGAAGGAATCGAGGACCACTGACTTTGTCTCTACCCTAGATGGTTATACCCCGTTAACAATGTTTTATGTTTTGACCCCAGAAACTGAGTCAGCAACTATCACCTATATTGATGATGCGACACATAAGACTTTAAAGACCGAAACGACCACGGGCCCATTTGATTCAGAAATCACCTTCGCTAACGATCCAACTGACGTAATTCAATCCTACGTTCAGCAAGGCTACACTTTAGTATCCAATGATTTTAATAACCAAAAATTCCAAGTCAGTGGGAATTCATTCACTGTTCATTTAACCTCCGCCTCCGGCAATTCCGATAACAATAATGGCAACTATGTCTCCGACCAGTCTGAGACCAGACATGTCACCCGGACCATTAACGTAACTAATCCTGACGGGACCACAACGACCATTACCCAGGTCGCAACAATTACCCGCACCGGTAAATATTATTCTGATTCTGGTCAAACTGTTTGGGGTGATTGGTCAACAGACAGCAATTCATGGGCTGCCTACCAAGTACCAGCTATTTAAGGGTACACCCCAACGCAAACAACGGTTGCTAGCCAGGTCGTAGACAGCAACACCAAAGATACGGTTGTAGAGATCAGCTATCTTGCCAATAAGCAAAGCATTAAAGTTGTCTACAAAGATGGCAAGCACGTCATTAAGACAGACACACTGACTGGTCGGCCCGGCCAAACAGTCGCTGTTCATCTCCAGGCTCCGAAGGGCTATCACATTGTTGGCCAGCCGCTCACTGAATACACTTTCAAAGCTAAGAACAACCCAGACATTTTTATCGAATTAGCTAAGAATGCTGCAGCTTATAAATCAGCGCAGAATGCAATGAAGTTAATACCAGATTCAAACCAAGCCCTTTCTGGCGTTAAAAAGCATAGCGCTGCCAACAACAAGCAAGCCGCCGAACTGCCGCAAACCGGCAACACAACAGCCCGTACCGTGCTGGCCCTGCTTTGCACCGGCTTAGCCGCCATTGTCGTTTTAGCCGGCAAGCGCAAAGAAAACTAAATCATCGCACACAAAAAAAGGCCCTGACATTTGTCAGGGTCTTTTTTTGCTACCAATCTTATTTAATTAATTCCCTAATTGCAGAAACAAAGCCTTGCATATTCTGAGAAGCATTTTTACGGTAAAGCAGCCCATAGGGGATCTGGTAGTCCCAATTCATAGGCACCGCTTTTACTTCTGGATTCACATTTTGCCAAACACTAGGGATCTCAATTAGCGAGTTAGATTGAATTGCTAAATTAAAGCTCTCAATATCGTATAAATGATCCAAATCAAGCACATGGATATTGTGATGCCGGCCAATTTCTTCACGCATTTGGTCAATCACTGCAGAAATCCCTTTTCTCAATAATAAGATGGTTTGTCCTTCCAAGTCAGCCCAAGTCAAACTGACTTTGCCGGCTAGCGGGTGCTGGCGCGGAATACCTATCTCGCACGAATAAAAACCTAGCGGCAAGTAGTCGTAATACTTTTGCCATGATTTGACGCTATAAGGAGTTAAGATGCAATCCATCTGCGGCGTCAAAAGCTGGTCTTGATTAACCCCAAACTGATCCACAAAGGGTACTAATTGCAAAGTGAAGTCTTTTGACCGCTGCCCAGCCAGCTGCAACCATAACTTGATTAAGTCGTCGCTAGGACGCAGCAAGGATGTCCCAATATGAATTATCTGCGACCTGCGCTGGTCAATTTGTTTTACCTGCTGTGTCACTTGCCGGGCCCTGGCCACCATTTCTTGTGCCTGGGTGAAAAAATATTTGCCGGCAGCAGTCGGCGCGACCCCGCGATGACTGCGAACAAGCAGCTTAACACCCAGCTCTTTTTCAAGCGCAGAAACCTGCTTCATGATGGCAACCGTCGAGCGGAATTGCTTTTTGGCCGCTTTAGTAAAACTGCCGCTTTCAACCACTTCCAGATATGTCTGTACACGTTGATCCAGCATGAGAACACCTCCAGTGTTAATGATAGGTTAACAGTCTGCTAAAAGAAAAGCCAATTCTCAAGATAAGCTCCCTGGGCGATAATCATAATGTAATTGATTAATACGGAAGGAGAGTACCTATTGCTGCTTATTTCTATGCTCCCTTTTTTTATGGGGATCTTTATTGCTAGTCAAACAGCCATTAATTCGCGGTTAACATCATATAATCATTTGCCCCTGGTCACGTCGACCATTTCATTTGCGATCGGCGCGCTTTTTTTAGCCATCTTGACCATCTGCTCAGGGCAGAGCATCGGAATCAGCTTAGGAATGATCGCAAAGACTCCTTGGTGGAGCTGGCTTGGCGGCCTGACAGCAGCTTTTGCGCTAACCTGCAATATTTTGCTGTTTAAATATCTGGGCAGCGTCGAAGCCACGCTCTATCCGGTCATTGGCCAAATCATTACGAGCTTGATTATCGACCAGTTTGGCTGGTTTGGCTCGTTGCGGCAAGAAATGACCGGCAACAAGGCACTGGGCGCCGGCCTGCTCATCTTAGGCCTTTTGATTTTTATCGACCTATTAGGCTTTCACAGGACTAGTGCTGAAGCTGGCAGCAAGAAATCTTCACGGCTGCTTTGGCAGGCACTGGGTATTTTGGCCGGAGGTGCTTTAGCAATTCAGAATGCGGTGAATGCTGAACTGGGCAAAGCCTTTCATTCGCCGCTCCATGCGTCTTTTGTTTCTTTTTCAATCAGTTTTTTGATCCTTCTGGCCTTCAATTTGCTTCATAAGGTAAGGCTGATAAAGGTTATTCGCCAAACGCTATTGAGCCAAAATCCGCGTGAGTGGTGGATCTGGCTGGGCGGCTTACTCGGCAGCTCTTATGTTGGCTTGAGTTCTGTCTTGGTGCCGGTCTTGGGCACAGGACAAGTAGTGATTTTGGCCCTTTTTGGCCAATTGGTCTTTAGTGCATTGATTCAGCAATTCGGCTGGTTTAAGTCCCGCGTTATCAAGATGACGCGTTTGCAGGGAATGGGGACGGTGCTGATGTTTGTCGGCATTCTTCTGATTAAGGCCTAGGTAAAGAAAGGAGAGAATTCCAGTGAAAGTATTTGTTGTCGGAGGCTCTGGCAGAGTAGGAACCGCATTGATTAAAGATTTGGTGCAGGCGGGGCACGTGGTTGCCGCCGGCTCTCGCCATCCGGAAAAAATTATTAGAGCAAAGAATGTGACGCCGGTGAAGCTGGACCTCCATGCTGATTTGCCTGAGCTTGAAAAAACAATAGGGCATCCTGATGTGATCTATTTTACGGCGGGCTCAAATGGCAGCGACCTGCTGCAAACAGACGCCATGGGTGCCGTCAAGACGATGAAGGCGGCTGAGGCGAATAATGTTCATCGCTATATTATGCTTAGTGCAATGTTCCCGCTGGAACCGGAAAAATGGCGCGAGAATGGCTTAATGGTTTATGCCGATTATAAGATCGCTAAATTTTTTGCAGATAACTACTTAGTTAACCAGACGAAGTTGGCTTATACGATCTTAAGCCCAACTAATTTAACAGAAGAAAAAGGGACTGGGAAAATAACGATTGATTCTGGAAAGGTTGCAACAAACCCGATTCCAGATGTCGCGCTGACTCTTGCCAAGATTCTGGATCACCCTAATACTGAGGGCAAGATCATGATGATGCGTACTGGCGAGACTCCGATTGATACTGCGTTAGAGAGTGTTTAGTAAAAAAAGACCCTGACATTTGTCAGGGTCTTTTTGTTTTTAATTAGCGTTTCACGTGTAACACTTAGACCTTTTCGGCCAACCAATTTACGACGTCTTCTTCGACTTGGCCGTGGTTTTCCTCAAACAAGATCTCGTGCCGCATCCCCTCATAGTCGATCTGCTTCAGGTCCGTGTAGCCGGCACCCTTCAGCGCATCGACGGTGTCGTCAACCTGGTCTGCGCTGCCTGCACACGGGTCATCAACTCCGTGCATGAAGAGCAGGGGTACCGGGTGCTCGGTGTGGAAGTCCATCAGCTTGCCCAAGTCGCCCATGCCGATGAACAGACTCTTGTAGCCTTCATTGGTGAATGGGAAGCCGCAGCCGTCATCTTTGATGTAGTTGTCCACGTCTTCTGGGTTGTGGCAGAGCCAGTCAAAGTCGGTGCGCGGATTTTCGATTTGCTTGTTGAAGCCGCCGGTGGCGAGCTTGCCTAAGGTAGGACTGATACCTTTTTCACCGTGGAAGGAAATGATCATGTTGGCTAAGGTCTTGCCGGCTTTCCAAGCTGAGTTGTAGTATGGTGCGCCGGACAGGATGATGCCGTCGAAGTCGTCGTATTGCTGCAGGTAGCTGCGGATGACGATGGTGCCCATGGAGTGGCCGAAGAGGATGACTTTTTGGCCTGGGAATTTGTCGTGGGCGACTAAGACGTAGTGGTGCAGCTGGTCGACAAGGCCTTGCCAGCCATTTTTGAAGTAGCCGCGCTCGTCTTTAGGGCAGTCGCGGTTGTGGCCGAGCAGGTCGTAGCGGATGTAGCTGTAGCCGTGTTGGGCGAGATAGTCGCAAAAGTCCTGGTAGCGTTCGCTGTATTCTTGCATGCCGTGGACTAGGACGAGAACTGCTTGGGAATTTGGCGTTTCGTGAATTTTTTCCATATTAGTGCCTCGATGTGTTAGTGGTGAAAATGATTTACATGCTAAATGTCCCCTTACACACATGATAGCACCAAAATGTAAGCGCTTTAAATGTTCATGGACACAAGTGAAAAAGGTGTCCATTATATTTTTAGGAATTCTATAATAAATAACGAAAGTATAGCTTATGTGTAAAAAGTATTTACTTTTGTTAATTGCGTTCTAGTATATAATTAGGTTTTTTGTTGCTTGTAAAAAAATAACATGAATACTATTCGAGGATAGAATGCTAATGTCAAAAAATAAAAAGGGTATGAACCCTGTAAGAGAAAAACAGAGATTTAGTATTAGAAAGCTGAGTGTTGGTGCTGCTTCGGTCCTGCTCGGCTTTACTTTTGTGACGACGCAGGCAACGACGGTACACGCTGCTGATAATGGCGAGCAGGTACAAACTAGTAAGACTGGGGACGCAGGCAAGGCTGCCTCAAACGATTCTCAATTAAGCCCAAAGGATCAGAGTGGTAAAACAACCTCTATTACAGACTCAAACGCTGCTCAGACTGATAAATCTGCATCTAAAGAAGAGAAGGGTGCTTCCACTAATTCAGCAAAGACTGAAGACACCAAGTCAGAGAAACAAACAGACAATACTGCTGCGCAAGGGCAACAAGGTGTTGAATCTAATAAGAAGTTAGCAAAGACTGCCGGTGAACCTTCCACTGACAGCACCACTAGCCAAGAGCGAGACTTATCCAAACCAAAAGCTAAAATTTTGAAAGCCGGCGCACAAACTAAGCCGGCCGTTAAGACTAGTTATAACTTGGATGATTTTGAGCTGGATACTAATTCTAATTCAGATACAGTAATCATCGCGTATGACGGGATCGTTAAACAGAACGATGAAGGTAATGTAGTTGTACCAACGACACAGGACTTCATTGATGCCCAAAAGGCTCTGCCCGGGCATAAAGTATTTATTGCACCAACTGCTATTCATCAAGTATTTCAGTCTCCGACAGACACTAAGACTTTTGAATTTAGCAAATCTGGCCAGGGCTATTCCAACAAGCTGTATTTAATGGGCGAAAATGAGCGCAACAATGACTATACAGGCTTGCATAGAGAGATCATGGGCCAGCATACTTACGACTCTATTTTGAATTATGTCCACGCCGATAAGGCGGATTTGTCCGGCTTGGATGTATCTCATCTGCCTACTCTTAACAAACTGTTGAACTACACCAATGATGTTGCAACACTTGATGTTTCTAATTTGGATGTAACCCACGTTACATCAATTTCTGGCATGTTTTCTTCCGGCAATGCTCCTTCACCACAATACCGTGGTTTGCAACATGTTATCGGTTTACACAAATGGGATACTAGTAAGATTAGAGATATGTCAAAATTGTTCGACGATGATACGAATTTAAAAGATGCTGATGTTGAAAAATGGGATACCAGCGACGCAATTGACATGAGCGATATGTTCGCTGGCTGTACTAGTCTTTCTGGCCTTTTAAATTTGTCACGCTGGAATACTGTTAATGTGAAAAATATGTCGGCAATGTTCCGCATTACTGCCGTTGACAGCAATAATTTTTCTGTTAACTTATCTTCATTTAATACCAGAAATGTAACCGACTTTACTAATATGTTTGCGTTCTCCCATATTCGCACTTTAGACCTTCGTAATTTTGACTTCTCAAATGCGGAGAGGGTTAACGGCATGCTCAACGGTAATAACGGTACGCCAATGTTGGTTCTATATGACAAAGACGACTTGAAGGCATCTGATACTGGCTTACAAAATAGGCCATTATTCTATGTTGTTGATGAAAGCGGAAATCCTGATGCGTATACATCAGCGCTGCCAGCTAATTTTTCATCACAAAACCACTTTTTTAAGAAAACTACATATGCATCCGATTTTATAAACAATCAGGTATTGCTTGCTATCAAGAATAATTTGAATAAGCAACTTAAAGGCAAGCATGTTGCTGAGCCATGGAATGATGGCACCGCTGTAATCGATCCAGATGATCCGGATAATACACAAAAAATTTCAGGTGAGTATGTCATGGCTGATGGTACACATACTGGCATCCAAATGGTTTATCGGCCAAATATTGTTGACAACGGACAAGTTGTAAATCCGGTTGCTAATACTAAGACAACAAAGACAAGAACTATTAACATTCACAAGCCAGATGGGTCTGTTCAAAAGGTAGAACAAACTATTGTCTTCCAACAATTTGCTACCTACGATGGCTATACCAATGTAAAAATCGGTGATCCGGTATGGAAAGTGTTCACTGGCTCAGATGAAACTAAGCCTGAAGATTGGTCAGCGCTAACCGACACTAACCACCAATGGGCAGCATACGATACCCCAGTTTTTGACAATTACACTGCTAGTCAAAAGACAGTTCTTGCTCAAAATGTCAGTCAAAACGATAAAGATGTAACAGTAGACATTACCTATAGCCCTGTTATTGACAATGACACTGAGACTCGGGTCTTAACTCGGACCATCACCGTTGTTACCCCTGATGGCAAGCAAAACGTTATTACGCAAACCATTACTGCTCAAAGAGATGTTACGACTAACAAGGCAACAGGCCAAACGGTCCGCGGCCGCTGGCACTCAGACAACCCAGTCTTTGCCGCCTTTGCCGCCCCAAGCGTTCCAGTCTACGTGCCATCTCAGGCCTCTGTAGAAGAACACTCAGTTTCAGCTAGTGACGTCGACAACTGGACTGACCCACAGATTAAGATTACTTACTCTGCTATTACGCTGCCTGTAGACCCAGACAACAACAATGGCAATAAGCCTAACAACAAGCCGGATGACAACAAAGGCGACAAACCAGACGACAGCAAGGACAATAAACCGGCTCAACCTGTTAAGCCTTCTGATCCGGCTAAGCCAGTCAAGCCAACTACACCAGCAAAGCCTAACAACAATAAAAACAACGGCCGCGCATCCCTCTACCTGGCAGCCGCCCATGCCCAACATGGCACCGCCAGCGCCAAAGCAATCGCTAGTGCCAAAGCCGCTAATGCAGCTGCAACCTACCAAGCCAAGCTGCCGCAAACCGGCTCAACCAGCACCGTCGCTGTTTTAGCCCTGCTTGCAACAGGCCTGGCCGCCGTCATCGGCCTTGCCGGCAGCAGAAAACATAATTAATCAGCGCTTTAAATAAAAAGAGCTCCGTGAATTAAACAACGGGGCTCTTTTTTTATTTGTGTATGGTGACAACGATAAATAACGAAAATGTGACGTTTTTACAAATTCTATTTACATTCTAAATGATAGAACTATCATAAGGCTAGAAGATAAAAAACAGCTAACTATAAATAACAGATAATCAAACAAAGACGTGACAAAAAATGTTGAATAATAAAAAAGAACTGTCCCTTGCACGGGAAAAACAAAGATTTAGTATTAGAAAACTTAGCGTTGGTGCCGTTTCAGTACTGCTGGGCCTGACCTTTGTGTTTGGCACCCAGACGAGTACGGCGCAGGCTGCCACCACTGGCACGACTGACAAGACGGCGGTTGTTGAAAAAACGCCTGCAGCTGGTGAGAAGACGGCTGCTGAGCCAGCACAGCCTGTAGAAAGTCAAAAGACTGAAACGCCTGCCCAGACCAAAACTGCTGAGCCGGTTAAAAATGACACTACTTCTGCAAACAAGAACGCTTCTGCAGAAACTCCGGCTGCCAAGACTGCAGCTGATCCTGCCAAAAAGGACAGTGCTAAGAATGACTTGAACGTTGCTAAGGCTGCTGACAGCAAGACCACTGACAGCAAGACTAAGGCTGCTGCAGCTCCAAAGGCTGAGGCTGCAGAACCAGTTAACGACACTACTGTTGAAATCCCTAGCCCCTCAATCAGTCAGTCAAAAAACAATAAGACTATCTATACGTTTGAAAGCGACAATAGCAAATTTTCTGGTGAAAAAAACAGCAACCAGGATTTAATTATCAACAACTACCAGTGGAACGGTAAGGCAAAGAATAGGGACGGCGCAGTGGTCTTGCCGAACACGCAAGACTTTATTGATAAGGGCGTCGTTGCCGCAGGCAAAAAAGTTTACATCACCCCAGATGCTATCAAGAATGCGTTGGATGTTGGCAGCTTTGATAATACTTCAACGGTAAGTATCAGTAACAACGGCGGCGGCAAGCTCTATTTGCTGCCAGACAACCAAAAAGCAAGCGACACCCAGCCAGGTAATGAAGCGGAAACTGCCCAAGCTTATGCGGGCACTGATATTAATGATTCCGATAATTATCAGTACACATATGAAGATATGACGTCACTTATTGACTCCGACGTGCGCACCCTTGACCTGAGAAACTTGGACGTCTCCAATGTTCAAAACTTGAGCGGCATTTTAAGCGACAAGCCCAATGTAACTAACATTGATATCAGCGGTTGGGATACCTCTCGTGCTACGGACATGGGCGGCATGTTTAGAGGTGATGATAGTCTGGAAACGATCACTGGGTTAGGCGATTTAAACACCTCCAACGTCACTGACATGGACGCTATGTTTAGATATGATAGTCATTTGCAAACCCCTAACTTAACGAAATGGGATACCTCAAAAGTCACTAGCATGTGGCATATGTTCGACCAGTGCAGCGGTTTTAGAGGAACTTTGGATTTAAGCAATTTTGATACTAAAAACGTTACGAACATGGAGTCCATGTTTGAAGCATGTTTTGCTAGCACCCAAGAAAGTGAAGGTATCCAGAACAACAAAATAATTTTCTCTTCTAAGTTTGATACCAGCAACGTCACTAACATGACGCAAATGTTTGCATATGCTCAAGTGTCTAGCCTTGACCTATCCAGTTTTAAGACTGGCAAAGTTACCAGCATGGTCGGCATGTTCCAAAATTTGAATAAGTATTTCGTACAGCCGGACGCATACATCAGCTTAGACCTGTCTAATTTTGATACTCGCAATGTAGAAGACACTGAAGAGATGTTTTCTGGGGCTCACTTGAGAGTTATTGACTTAAGCGGTCCTAACTGTAATTTTGATAAGGCCATTAACAATGTACAAGCATATTCTAATGGCGTGTCTGATATGTTTTCACCTGATGATTTATCAAATCAGTATCTGCTAGTCCTTACTAACGACGACAGTGCAAAGCTGAAGACCGATGAAAACCACACCGACTTGGCAGACCGCCCGTTATTCAGCATCCCTGAAGAATACCAATACGCTCTGCCTAGCGACTTTGCGACCATCAACCATCAATTTGCTTCGCCGGAAGCAGCCAAAGCCTTTATTCAAGACGAATTAAACAAGATTGGTGCTAAAATTAAAGTTCCTGCCGGCGAACACATCTCTCCTAACTGGACTGGCCACGACGAATATATGTTGAACGGCAAAGGTACCGGCGTCTACATGCTCTACACGCCCAATACGGATGTCACCGACAGTCAAAAGGTCACCAGAACCATCCACTACGTTTACGAAAACGGCACTACCGCCGCTCCCGACGCCGTCCAAACCGTCACCTTCACCAGAAATGGTGTCCGTGACGAATACACCCACAAGACTACCTGGGGTGCCTGGACCCCAACCACCGGCCAATTTGCAGCTGTCGCTTCACCGCAAATTTCCGGCTACGTTGCAAGTTCAGCAACGGTAGCTGCCCAAAACGTGCAGTTAGGCGCAGCCGACAGCGAAGTCACCGTGACCTACACGCCGGCACCCGTCATTCCTGAGAATCCGCAACAGCCAGACCAGCCTGATGCTCCAGACCAGCCTTCAGACCCAAGCAAACCTGCTCAGCCAGTTGAACCTTCACAGCCTGCTCAACCAGCAAAGCCAGCTCAACCAGCTGAACCTGCAACGCCCGACAAGCCGGAACGTCCAGCCATCAGCAGGGAAGTCAAAGCTGCTAGACCTGCAGCTGTGAAAGTTGTCAAAGCTGTATCCGTTAAGGCCGTTAAACCTGAAGCCAAGGCAGCTAAAGCAAGCCTGCCGCAAACCGGTTCCAACGATGCCTTAGCAGTTTTAGGCCTGCTTGCCACCAGCCTTGCCGCCATCATCGGCCTCGCCGGCAAAAGAAAAGAACAATAAGTTTAATTTTTAATTAAAAAGGACGCCAATTGTTAACGACTGACGTCCTTTTTTGCTGTAAAAAATTAACAAAAGTCAACGGATCGACCCCATATCACAATAGTTCACAAACACTTTTTTGCTGCAAACCTTAATGATTAGCAAAGTGAAAAAGCTAACTAGTTTTAGTAAAAAGATGATTGACAAAGTATTCACAAATTGGCAAAATTAGTTTGTGTTCTTAAAGAAATATGGGGGAAAAATCAATGGTTGATTTTCTTTTAGTGCTCTTGACGCTTGCCGTCATCGCATTTGTTGCTTACCTCGTGATCCATAAATACAACACGCTGTTTGTATTCTTAATCACAGGTGTTCTGATTTTATTGGTCTATACGATCTGCACGCAGAAGTCCATCATGCCGGCCAACGCAAGATCCGGCAATATCTACATGGACGTCTTCGGCTTCGTCGCTCAGCAGTTCTCAACAACGATGAGCGAAGTCGGCGCCATGATCATGTCAGTCACCGGCTACGCCGCCTACATGAGCAACCTGAAAGCGTCCGAAAAACTTGCCTACTACGCCGTCAAGCCTTTGCGCAAGCTGAAAAGTCCTTACATCGTTTTAAGTGCCGTCTTCATTCTCTGCACCGTCTTAAAGTTAGCGATCACGAGTCAATCAGCCTTATCACTCCTGCTGCTGGCCACCGTCTTCCCAATCTTTATGGCGTTGGGGATCAACTCCTTAACCGCTGCCAGCCTGCTGACCCTGGGTGCCATGGACTTCGGTCCTAACGAAGGGTCTTCCATCTACATGGCCCAATTAGCCAAGATGCCTGTCATGGAAATGTTCATGAAGTACCAGGGCCCAATCGTCTTGATCACCACGATCATCCTGGCCTTCGTCATCCCGTTCTACTACAAGCGCGTTGACCAAAAGGCCGAAGAAAACGGCGAACAATCCGCAACTCAGCGTCAGGAAGTTGAAAACCCTGACTGCCCAGGCTGGTACGCCTTGCTCCCAGCTCTGCCGCTGGTCATCTTAATCGTCTGGAGCTTTGTGCCAAAAGCCCAGCCAAACGTTGTTGCTGCCAACTTCATCGGTATCGTCTTTGTTGCTTTGGTCGAATTAATCCGCAAGCACAAGACCCCAGCCAAAGTTGCCGAACAAATGGGTGTCGTCTTTAAAGCCATGGGCGACTCCTTCACCAACGTTGTCTCAATCATTATCTGTGCCTCAATCTTCGCTGCCGGCATCAAGGACATGGGCGGGATTACCATTATGGCCGACGCCATCTCCAACCTGCACGGCGCTTCCATCCTGACCGCCATCCTGATGGGCCTGATTACCTTCCTGGCCGCCATCATCATGGGTTCCGGCTCCGCTTCCTGGTTTGCCTTCGCACCGCTGGTGCCAAGCATCGCCTCCAAGCTGTCCATTAACTCTCTGGGCATCATGATGCCAATGGAATTAGGCTCCTCAATCGGCCGTTCCATTTCACCAGTTGCCGGTTGTACGATTGCCATCTCCGGTTACGCCGGCGTTGACGTCGTCAAGATGGTTAAACGGTCAGCACCATTGCTGGTCCTGCAATTCATCATCGTCTTAGTCATCACGGCCTTCATGCTTCTTGTCTAGTCGAAAAAGGTTTGTGAAAGCCATTAAAAGTTAATATCATTAAAAGGAAAGTGGTGGGTGAATCCGCTTTCCTTTTTTGTATTAAAAATTACCTGGGGAATAATCATGAAGAAGAACAACCTTGCTGCAACGATCTTGTCCATCGGCTCCGTGGGCTTTCTGGGCATCGTCGTTGAGACATCATTGAACATTGCCAACCCGACCCTGATCAAGGCCTTCGGCATCGACAACAACCTCGTCCAGTGGCTGACCAGCGGCTACCTGCTCGTGGCCACGATCATGATGGCGCTGGCCGCCTACCTGCGCCGCAGCTTCAAGATCAAGACCATCTTCCGGGCCGGCCTGGTCTTGTTTTTCACCGGGACCGTCATCGCCGTCTTAGCTCCAGATTTCTGGCTCTTGCTCTTCGGCCGCCTGCTCGAAGGCATCGCCTCCGGCATGCTGGTGCCTTTGATGTTTTCCGTCATCATCAGCCAGGCACCCATTGAAAGGCGCGGCTTTTACATGGGCCTGGGCTCGCTGACCCTGGCCTTTGCGCCGGCCGTCGGGCCTGTCTACGGCGGGGCCATTTTAACCCACCTCGGCTGGCGGGCCATCTTCGGCTGCCTGCTGCCGCTGCTCGTCATCGGCTGGCTGTGCGGGGAAAAGTTCATCCAGCAAGACATTGCAGTTTCCCGCCAGCCCTTTGACGGCTTAGGGGCCTTGCTGATCGGCATCGTCTTGGCCTGCGGCTTATTGCTAGTCAACGGCTTTGCCCAGGGCTTCAAGCCTTGGCTGTTAATTCTATTAGCTGTTATCGCCGTTGTCTGTTTTTGGCTGTTTGCCCGCCATGAAAAAAGGACCGCGCAGCCGATTTTGCCGCTGACCATTTTTAAACGCAGCGTGATCACCGAATTGTTCTTTGCCTATTGCTTGATCGAGGCCGTCTCGCTGCTGCTCAGCTACCTGCTGCCGAACTTCTTGCAGGTCGGCTTAGGCCGGACCGCCGCCCAATCCGTCTGGTACATCCTGCCGGCCTCGTTAATCAACGCCGCCTTAAACGTCGTTGCCGGCGCCATCTACGACCGCCTGCCGCACCAGCTGCCGATTTTGCTGGGCGAGGGGATCGCTGCTGCGACCTTGGCCATCAACTGCCTGTTCAACCCGACGCCGCTGTCTGTCTGCTTTTTGTACATCTGCACCCTGATCGGCGTCGCTTTATCTTTTGGCAACATCATGACCTATGCCTTGGGGACCTTGCCGGCGTCTGCAGTCGACGACTGCAACGCCTGGTACATGATCGGCCAAAGCTACGGCGGGGCCATCGGGATTGCGACTGCAGCCGGCCTGCTGAATTTAGGCTTGGCCCAAAACAACGCGCTGAAAGGCTTCCAGCTCAACATGATCTTGAGCTTTGCCACCTTCATTCTGATTCTGCTTTTAACCGCCCGTGCTTTTTTACACAAGCGAGCTTAATTACCGAATGATTTTGCTATAATCAATTTGTGTGTTGTCTAAAAAACACATAGAGGAGAATAAAAATGAATATTTTAGCAATCATCGGCTGGGTCTTGCTGGCCATCGTGATCGTCTTGCTGGTCGCAGCCTTGGGCTACGTCATCTACATGCAGGCGCACTACTACCGCATCCCCGACCACCAAAAGCTGCTCGTGCAAAACCAGCAGCATGACGAACTGACCGCCGGCAAGCAGTATTCTGCTGTCACCATGAACGTCGGCTTTGGCTGCTACAACCAAGACTTCGACTTCTTCATGGACGTCGGCGAGCTGAAGGACGGGACTAAGCTGCGCGGCCACCGCGGCAAGGGCATTTCCCGCCAGGCCGTCCAAGACGCCACCGACGGCGCCATGAACGCCGTGGGCGCCCAGGATGCCGACTTCATGATCTTCCAGGAAATCGACACCCACTCAAACCGCAGCTACTTCATCAACCAAGTCCGCCAGTTTGAAAAACACTTTACGGACTACGCCCACGTCTTCGCCTACAACTTCCACTCGCCTTACCTGGTCGTGCCGTTAAACGACCCGCACGGCGCCGTGCAGTCCGGCCTGCTGTCCATGAGCAAGTACCGCATGGCCAGCGCCGAACGCCGGCAGTACCCGGTCAGCTCGGCCTTTATCCCCAAGTTTGTCGACTTGGACCGCTGTTTTGTCGCCATGCGCTTCCCAGTGGATAACGGCAAGACTTTGCTGTTTATCAACAGCCACATGTCCGCTTACGACAAGGGCGGCACGATCCGCGACGCCCAATTGAAGCTGCTCTTCTCCATCATGGAAACTGAGTACAAGAAGGGCAACTACGTCATCGTCGGCGGCGACTTCAACCACGCCTTCGGCAAGGACATGCTGGGCAAGCTGGCCCACGAAGAAAAGGTGCCTGCTTGGATCAACATGTTCGAACAGAGCATGATGCCGGACGGCTTCACCATGGTGTTAGCCGACAACCGCGACACTATCGGTACCGACCGGTCGCCTGACATCCCGTTTGACCCGAAGGTCAACTACCAAACTGTCTGTGACGGCTTCCTCGTTTCAGCTAACGTGGAACCGCACGCGCACAACATTGATACCCAGTTCAAGTATTCCGACCACAACCCTGTGCGCTTAGACTTTGTTTTAAAGGCATAGGAGCAAATAATGCCTCACGTTTCATCATTAGATATCGTTATTAGAATTTTATTGTCCACCGTCGTGGCCGGCCTGATCGGCTACAACCGCGAGCAGCACAGCCACCCGGCGGGCATGCGGACCCACATCTTAGTTTCGATCGGGGCCTGCATCTTAGCCTTGACCCAGCTGGTCGTCTGCAACCAGCTCATGTCTTTTGCCATTCACAACCCGGGCTTTGGCAAGGTGATGTCCACTGACCCGACCCGTTTGACCGCCCAAATCGTCTCCGGGATTGGTTTCTTGGGCGCCGGCACCATCGTCGTCACCCGCCGCTTTGTCTCCGGTTTGACGACCGCGGCCTCGCTGTGGACGACGGCCGCCATCGGCCTGACCATCGGCATGGGCTACTACCAGATCGCCATGATCGGCTCGGTCCTGGTCATCTTAGACTTGATGGTTTTGCACTACATCGTGCCTTTTGACCCGATCCGCAAGGTCGAGATCAAGTTTTATAACGGCCCGGTGACTACCGGCTACTTAGACAAGTACTTTGACGAAAAGGCCATCGGCGCCAACCACACCGGCTACAAGGCCACCAACTATTCCCGCGACGTTGAAAAGCGGATCTATACCAGCATCTACACGGTCAAGCTGCCGCGGTCGATGACCTACAGCCAGATGATTTCAGACTTGGCCAAAAATCCCGATATTGTTCAAATTACAGTTATTGCGATGTAATTTTGTTGGTGTATAATAACAAAGTTATGCTAATTTTAAACCCTTTTAGCAAAAAAGGCTTACAATAGATATGTATCATGGCAAGCAGGCAGCAAAAAGGAGGAATACTGAATTGGCAACTAAGAAAAATGCATCCAACAAGGCAAATAAACAACAGTATTCACGGGCTGAGGCCGCTTTGACTGAAAACCCAGTGCGCTTATACCTGCAGGCGGCTGGCAAGAGCAAGCTGCTGACGGCAGAAGAAGAAGTTGAACTTGGCAAACGTATCAAAGAAGGCGATGAGGAAGCTAAGCACGAGCTGACGCAGGCCAACCTGCGGCTGGTCGTCGCTGTCGCCAAACACTACGTCCACCGCGGCTTGTCGTTCCTGGACCTGATCCAGGAAGGCAACATCGGTTTGATGCGCGCCGTCAGCAAGTTCGACTACACCAAGGGCTTCAAGTTCTCGACTTATGCCACTTGGTGGATTCGCCAGGCTATTACCCGGGCAATTGCCGACCAGGCACGGACCATCAGAATTCCGGTCCACATGATCGAAACTATTAACAAGCTCAAGCGGATTCGCCAGCAAATCACCGAAGATACCGGCCGCGAAGCCACCGCTGAGGAAATTGGTGCTGAAATGGGCATGACTGCTGCCGAGATTCGCCACATTCAGCACAAGACTGAGGGCACCATCTCTTTGGACACGCCGGTCGGCGACGAAGACGACTCCGAGCTGTCCGACTTTATCAAGGACGAAAAGTCGATGGACCCAGAGCGCGCAACTTCCGCCGACGCTTTGAAGAGCGAATTAGACGGCGTCCTGGACACCTTGACCGACCGCGAAGAGGTTGTTTTGCGCCTGCGTTTCGGTCTGGACAACGGCAAGCCGATGACTTTGGAAGAAGTCGGCCACATCTTTGGCGTCACCCGCGAGCGGATCAGACAGATCCAATCCAAGGCGCTGCAAAAGCTGCGGCAGCCGTCTCGGGCTAAGAAACTGAAGGACTTCATGGAGTCTGCAGAATAAAAGCGCAACTTAATATTTGACCGAAAAAAGCTTCCCCCTCAGGAAGCTTTTTGCTTTTTTTAAAAAAAGGAGGCGTGCGCTTGCTGTACAAGCAGTTAATTTTTGACGTTGACGACACCCTGATCGACTTTCAGGACACCGAAAAAACCGTCCTGACCAGGCTGTTTGCCCAAGAGGGCTGGCCGCTGACCGCCAAGGCCTTTCAGGACTACCACGACTACAACCAGTCGCTGTGGCGCCAGCTGGAAAAAGACGAGATCACGATCGACCAGCTCTTCCAAAGACGCTTCACGGTCTTTGCCGAACGCGAGTGGGGCATTAACATCGACGGCGACCGGGCCAACCGGCTCTTCCACTTTTTCTGGGGCCAGACCCACAAGCTGCTGCCGGGCGTGCGCGCGATCTTAAAGACGGCCAAGGACTTGGGCTATGAGCTGGGCGTGCTTTCAAACGGCGACGAGGCCGAGCAGGTCCAGCGGCTGCAGCTGGCGGGCATTGCCGACGACTTCAGCTGCATCATGACTTCGCAGGCCGCCGGCTTCAGCAAGCCCGACCCGCGGATCTTCGACGTCTTTTTTAAAAAGTCGGGCTTTGACCCTGAAAAAACGGTGATGATCGGCGACGGTCTGCCGTCAGACATCCTGGGGGCCAACAACTACAAATTAACCTCGGTCTGGTATAACTACCGCCAAAACCAGCCGGACCCCACGATCAAGGCCGACTACACGATCACCGACTATAGCCAGCTGGCCGACCTGTTGGTAAAATGGCGGCAGGGGGTAAGATAATGCTGTTTATTTCTTGGAATATCGATTCACTGAACGCGGCCCTGACCAGCGACTCGGCCCGGGCCAAGCAGACCCAGGCGGTGCTGGACACGATCGCTGCTAAGAATCCCGACGTCTTGGCCATTCAGGAGACCAAGCTGCGGGCCAGCGGCCCCACCAAAAAGCACCGGGAAATTCTGGCTGAGCGCTTCCCGGACTACGACTACGTCTGGCGCTCATCAGAAGAACCGGCGCGCAAGGGCTATGCCGGCACGATGTTTCTTTTTAAAAAAGGCTTAACGCCAAAGGCCAGCTACCCGAAGATCGGGGCGCCGGAGCCGATGGACGAAGAAGGGCGGATCATCTGCCTGGAGTTTGCCGACTACTTTGTCGTCCAGGTCTACACGCCGAACTCCGGCAACGAGCTGAAACGGCTGGCCGACCGGCAGAAGTGGGACCGGGCCTTCATCGCCTACCTCAAAAAGCTTGATGAGCAAAAGCCCGTGATCGTCAGCGGCGACTTCAACTGCGCCTACCAGGAAATCGACCTGGCGCACCCAGCCAATAACCACCATTCCGCCGGCTTTACCGACGAAGAACGCCGCGACTTCGGCGAGCTGCTTGATGCCGGCTTTACCGACACCTTCCGCAAGGTCCACGGGCAAGTGGAAGGCAAGTACTCCTGGTGGGCCCAGCGGGTCCGCAGCGCCAAGGCCAACAACTCGGGCTGGCGCATCGACTACTACCTGGTTTCAAACCGTTTAGCAGACAAGGTGGCGGAATCCGACATGATCGACAGCGGCGAGCGGCGCGACCACTGTCCGCTCTTCTTGCAAATAAATTTATAAAAAAATCCTCGGCTTAACCGGGGATCTTTTTTTGTTTAAAAACTAGTGAAAAGACGAACATCGATTTTAATGTTCTTTAAATAATTAAAACTAACATCCATATATTTTTGCCAAAAGGCCGCAATTAGAACATTTCTCACACCACGCTATTTTAATATAGAATTAATAAAATAGTTTACAAATTCACATTTGGTGTTATTGTTGAGGCGAATAAAAAAGCGTGAGGAGTGATTTAAGTGCTTAAGTTTTTAGCAGAACTGATCATCATGGTTTTGCTGATCGTATGGGGCCTGAACATCGGCCGGGCGCTGGGCGCGACCGTGATGTCGATCTTGGGCGTCCTGATCATGGCCTTCTTCTTCCACGTGCAACCAGGCCAGATCGCAGTAAACGCCGTCTTGATCATCTTGTCTATCGCCGTCGCCGGCGGTGTTTTGGAAGTCACCGGCGGGCTGGATTACTTGGTCTACCTGGCCGAAAAGGTCATCAGACGCTGGCCGCGCCTGGTCACCTTCCTGGCCCCGCTGATCATCTTCGTCTTCGTGTTCGGCATCGGCACCAGCAACATCACCTTGTCGCTGGAACCGGTCATCTCCGAAACTGCCTTGGAGGCCAAGATCAGGCCGGCCCGGCCGCTGGTGGCCACCGTCCACGCCGCGCAGTTCGCGCTGCTCTGCAGCCCGGCTGCCGCTTCGACGGCCTTCATCATTTCACTGCTGGGCAGCCACGGCGTTTCGATGCACCGCTACCTGGGCATCGTCTTGCCGACGGCCCTCATCAGCATCCTGGTTTTGAGCTTGGTCATGACCGTGTGGCCGTTTAAGGGCGGCAGCGACGCCGAGTTTATCAAAAACTCCAAGGGCCAAGCCAAAAAGATTGCCGACAAGACGAGCAAGGACTTTTCAAAAAAGACTAAGTGGTCCGTGGTCGTCTTCCTGCTGGGCATTTTAGCCATCCTGCTGTTGGGCATCTTCCCGCAGCTGGGCCCGACCTTTATGGTGCACGGCAAGCCGGTCCGGTTGCTGATGGACGACATCGTCATCATGTTCATGTTCGCTTCGGCGGCCATCAACCTGGCCTTCACGCACATCGACTACCACAAGGTCTTCTCGGCTAAGATCACCAAGTCCGCCTTTGGCGCGGCCTTAGTCGTCATGGGCCCGGGCTGGTTAGGCGGCACGCTGTTCACCAACCCGCAAAACGTCAAGCTGATCAAGTCCGTGGTCGGCAATTTGCTGACGCACGCCAGCTGGGTCATCATCCCCGTCGTCATGCTGGTGTCCATGCTCTGCATTTCGCAGGCCGCCACTTCCTCAATTATCTTCCCGGTTGCCCTGAGCTTGGGCATCCAGCCGCTGTTTATGGCAGCGATCGTCCAAGCCGTCAACTTCAACTTCGGCATTCCGGCGATCCCAACCATTTTGTTCGGCGAAGAAATTGACCCTACCGGTTCAACCAAGCGCTACACCTTCCTGGTGCCAGGCCTCATTGCCTTAATCACTTCTTACTTAGTCGGGATTTTAATGATGCATGTTTAGTAAAAAGAGGTTTTCATGATGGATAAACAAGAAGAGCTTTCATTCTTAAAACAGCTGCTGGCCATTGATTCTGCCGGCGGCCATGAAGACAAGGTTACGGAATTTCTGGAAAAGACTTTTGCGGCCCACAAGATCAAGACCGAGCGCGTCGAAGTTGAGCCTGGCCGCCACGATTTGATCGCCAAGATTGGCAACGGCAACGGCCCGACCTTGGCTTTTGAAGGCCACCAAGACACCGTCGCCTTGGGCGAGCTCGACAAGTGGGAACACGATCCGCTTAAGGGCTTTGTCGACGGCGACAAGCTTTACGGCCGCGGCACGACCGACATGAAGGCCGGCCTGGCTGCTGAAGTCTTAGCCTTCATCCAGCTTGCTGACGCCAAAGTTGAACTGAACGGCACCCTGGAATTCTTAGCCACCGTCGCCGAGGAAACCTCGCAGCAAAACCACATGCAAGGCGCCCAGACCCTGGTCAAAAAGGACCTGGTCAAGGACATCGACGCGATCATCATCGGCGAACCGTCCGACTCCCAGATCGACTTTGCCCACAAGGGCTCCATTACCTACAAGGTATCTTCGCAAGGCAAAACGGCCCACAGCTCCATGCCGCAGCTGGGCTTTGACGCCATCGCTCCGCTGATCCACTACTACAACCTGCAAAAAGACTACTACGCTTCCATCAAGGACGTCGCCAACCAATACCTGGGCAAGACAGTCCCGGTTGTGACTAAAATCGATGGCGGCGGCCAGCTGAACGCCGTAGCCGACTACGCCGAGCTTTTTGCCAAGGTCAGAACGATCCCGGAAGTTACCAACGACGAGATCTGGAAGAACATCAAGGCCATGATCGCCAAGGTCAACAAGGAAGATGGCGCTAAACTGTCTTTGACCGTCTTAGGCGATAAGATCCCGGTCGTCACTTCACCCGACACGCCTTTTATCAAGACCTTGCACCAAGTTGCCGAAAAGGACTTGGGTAAAAAGATCGCAGTTCAAGGCGTCGCCTTCGGCACTGATGCCTCCGAACTCGTCAAAGGCAACGACCACTTCAGCATGGCTGTGTTCGGCCCCGGCAACAAGACCGCGCACGCCATCAACGAGTGGGTCAGCCTGCAGACCTACTACGGCTACATCAAAAGTTTGAAAGACGTCGCAAAAGCCTACCTGAAGTAAACAAAAAAGCCCCCAAGCAGCTGCTTGGGGGCTTTTTTTGTTGTTTAGAGATTGGTAATTAAAAAGAAGATGACGAAGACGACTAACAAGACATACATCACCGGGGTGACCTTGTCATAGCGCTTGGCCGCCAGCATCGTCAGCGGGTAGGCGATCATGCCCAGCGCCAAGCCATCAGAGATCGAGTAGGTCAGCGGCATCCCCACCACCGTCAAAAAGGCAGGCAGGGCAGTCGGAAAGTCGCTCCACTTGATCTTGGCCAAGTTGCTGGCCATGAGCACGCCCACGATGATTAAAGCCGGCGCGGTGACCGTGGTCGGCACCACCGCCAGCAGCTGGCTGAAGACCAGCGCAATTAAAAAGAAGATCCCGATGAAGATCGCGGTCAAGCCGGTGCGGCCGCCCATGGCGATGCCGGCAGAGGATTCAACCGACGTCCCCAGCGGCGCGGTCCCCAGCAAGGCGCCTTCGACCATGGCGGTTGAGTCGGCCAAGAAGGCCTTGCCGATGCGGGGGATGCGGCCGTCTTTGTCCACAATCCCGGCCTGCTGGGTCATGCCGATCAGCGTGCCCGCGGTGTCAAAAAAGGTCACCAGCAGGAAGGTCAAAACGACCATCCACAGCTGCATTGTGTTGATATCTTTCAAATGAAAAAGGGCCTTGCCAAAGGTCGGCGCAATGCTGGGCGGGGCCGCCACAACGCTTTTAGGCAGCGGGATGCGGCCGATCGCAATGCCGAAGATGGCCGTAATGACCATCCCGATGAAGATCGAGCCCGGCACCTTTTTGGCCATTAAAATCGCCGTCAGGATAAGTCCAAACAGGGTGATCCAGACGTCGGGGTTGTTGAACTTGCCTAAGGTGACAAGCGACGACGGGCTGTTCACGATTAATGTGCCGTTTTGCAGGCCGATGAAGGCAATAAAAAGGCCGATCCCTGCCGCAATCGCATATTTCAGATCTTGCGGGATGGCATCGACCACTTTTTCTCTTAATTTTAAAACGGTAATGATGATGAATAAAACAGACGCGATGAGGACGGCTGCCAGCGCAGTTGCCCAGTTGACGTGCATGCCGACGCAGACGTTGTAGGCGAAAAAGGCACCAGAGCCCAAGGTCGGTGCCAAGGCAATCGGGTAGTTGGCGACGAGCCCCATGATGAAGCAGCCGATGGCGGTGGCCAGGGCGGTGACGGTGAAGGCCGCGCCCTTGTCGATGCCGGCGGCGTGCAGGATGTTAGGGTTGACGAACAAAATGTAGGACAGGCTGACAAAGGTGGTCACGGCCGCGGTCAGCTCTGTTTTGACATTAGTCTGATTCTTTTTTAACTGAAAAGTTCTGTCTAAAAAACTCACTTGCTCCTCCTTTAACTCAAACATCAAAAATAATTGTTTCTAGTTTAGGAGTATTTTTTCAAAAAATAAAGCTTATCTTGAAAAAAGGCACAAAAAAATAGCCCATTCCGCAGAATGGGCTAGATAATAGTTCGGCTTTTATTTCTTTTCTAAGTAGTTGCTCTTGATGTCCTCGATCTCGTCTTGCGGCAGCGCGGTGTAAACGGAGAAGGTCTGGCCTTTTTCGTCCTGCAGGGTCATGTTGATCCGGTGCTGCTTGCTGGAGCCGTCGTCGTTGATTGGCACCAAGTCAACCAGCTTGTAGGCAGTCGAGTTCTTGTCTGGTGAGAAGAAGATCCGGTTTTGGCCCGGCGCAACTTCTTCAATGTAGAAGTAGAAGTGGCCCGGGATGTCCTTGCTTTCGAGCTTCAAGTCGTTGATGTCGTCTTCGTTCAGCTCGATGTAGTGGCACTTCTTGGTGTAGTGGCCGCCGACTTCTTTGAAGACAGCCAAAAACTGCTTGGCAGCTGCCGGGTCAACTTCGCCAAAGTCTTGGCTGCCGTCGGCCAGCATCGTCAGCAGGGTCACGTGGTTGTTTGCGGCCAGGTAAATCGTGAAGTTCTGGCTGCCGCCAGGGATTTCCTTCTTGCCGTCCTCGTATTGGTTATAGAAGAGCTGGCCCTTGTTGCCCATGCTCAGCACGTGGCTGCCGTCCTTGCTTTCCAGCTTGGCGATAATCGTTACCACGTCCTCTGAACGCGTCACGTTAGCACGCTTGGCTGCCTTCTTCTTCTTTGCGTTGTGGTTTTGAATGGCGTAGACCACAATCACGATCGCGATTATGATCAAAAAGATCCACATCATTTTTTGAAAGCCTCCCATAATTTACTTATTTAATTTTAATTTAAAACTTTATCACACTTTTTTTCAATAGGAAACTATAAAAAAAGCCCCGGCAAAAAAGCCAGAGCGCAGTCTTAGTCTGCTAAGTATTTAATTGTTTCGTCTAAATCGTTGCTGTCCGGCGTCACGTCGACTGCAGCGACCTTCTTGTCCGGTTGGTAGCCGGCAAGGGCTGGCGCAGTAAAGGCAGGCAGCTCCTTAGCGGAAGCGTCCCAGCGGCCGTAGGTCGTCTTTTCGCGCGCGTGGTTGGTGTAGATGTTGCGCTCGAAGGTGACGGACTGCAGCTCGGTTGCAGTCGTGCCGTCCGGCTTGATCAGCGTGATCGTTCTGTGGATGGTCTTGTTCTCAGTGCCGCTGGTCACCAGGTGCTGGACCTTGACGAGCAGGTCGCTGTTGCCTTCCTTGTGGAAAGTATAGGTGTCAGGCACTACTTGGCCGGCCGCAATTTCCCAGTCGGTCGGCAAGTCTAAGTGCAAAGGGATGGTCTGGCCGACGTTGCCGCGGAAGACGTTGGTCAAAACAGTGTGGCCGTCATCATCCTGCAGGACTACGCGCATCTTCTTGCTGCCTGCGCCAGCCCCGCGCTTAACGCGCTTTGCTGCCTTTTTTTCAACTTCGTAGAGCACGGCAGTGCCCCCGGCGATTGCTGACATAAGGCCGATTGAAAGTCTGCGCAGGGCGTTGCCGCGTGAGTGCCGTCTTTGATAATGTCTTTTTTTATTAGCCATTGCTTTCCCTTTCTTTATTATTCTTACTATATTTATATTTTACTCAAAAAAGGGTGCCTGCAAAAATCAGAAGTCCTGGCTAAAGAAAAATTTAAAAATCTAGAGACAAAAAAGAAGCACGCGCTTGCGTGCTTCTTCTGGCTTATGGATGGTGAGGGGATCGAACCCTCGACCCACGGATTAAGAGTCCGTTGCTCTGCCAGCTGAGCTAACCATCCATGTGGTTTCCTTCGTCAACCAACAAATATTATTATGCCATCATTTTTCGAGATTGCAACACCTTTTTGCAAAAAAATACAGTTTTTTTGTGATGGACCTTAATTTAAGTATAATAGTAGTACAAAAGGAGGCATGTACATGCCGCAAAAGATTTTAGTCGTTGATGATGAAAAACCAATTTCCGACATCATCAAGTTTAACCTGAACAAAGAAGGCTTTGACGTCGACACTGCCTACGACGGCGAAGAGGCCATCGCAAAAGTTGAAGAATACCAACCGGATCTGATGATCCTGGATTTAATGCTGCCAAAAAAAGACGGGCTGGAAGTAGCCCGCGAAGTTCGCAAGGACCACGACTTCCCGATTATCATGGTGACCGCCAAGGACACTGAAATCGACAAGGTCTTGGGGCTGGAGATGGGGGCCGATGACTACGTCACCAAACCTTTTTCCAACCGTGAGCTCGTCGCCCGTGTGAAGGCCAACCTGCGCCGGAGCAACTTGAACGAGCAGGCGCAAGATGACAGCGCCAGCAAGAACATCACGATCGGCAACCTGGTGATCATGCCTGACGCCTACATGGTCGAAAAACACGGCAGCAAGATCGAGCTGACCCACCGGGAGTTTGAACTGCTCCACTACCTGGCCCAGCACATCGGCCAAGTCATGACGCGCGAACACCTGCTGCAGACCGTCTGGGGCTATGACTACTTCGGCGACGTCCGGACCGTCGACGTGACCGTCCGCCGCCTGCGCGAAAAAATCGAGGACAACCCCAGCAAGCCGAGCCTGCTGATGACGCGGCGCGGTGTCGGCTACTACGTCAAGCAGCCGGAAAGTAAATAACCTTTTTTAAGCTGCTTGAGAAAGTGGCTTTCTTTGTATTGTCATGAATCACATCAGACGTTTTTTTAAATCAATTAACACGAAAATTGCTTTGACAATGATCTTGCTGCTGCTGGCCACGATTGAAATTATCGGGGCCTATTTCACGCGGCAGCTGGAACAAAGTTCGATCAACTCGTTCCAGACCTCGATCCAGATCCCGGCCCTGGTCAACAACCAGATCGCCCACCAGCTGGCCTCTAACAAAAGCAACGCCGACCGCCAGCTCAACCAGATCGTGACCGACTACAGCAACAGCAACATCAGCGACATCGAAGTCATCGACAACAAGGACACCATCCGGGCCGTCTCCAACCTGAATGACCAAAACAACATCGGCCGCCGGTCGACGAACGCCGACGTCAAAAGGGTGACCTCAAGCGGGCGGCAGATGTCGCGGATCGTCAACGACCACGGGGCGACCTTCATGGTCCAGATCACGCCCGTCATGGCCAACAACGGCACGGGCGCGGTCGTCGGCGCCATCATCGTGCGCGCCAGCATGCAGAACGTGTTTGACAACATCCGCAACGTGTCGGTCATGTTCTTGTCGGCGGCCTTGGCGTCCGCGGTCTTAAGCGCGATTTTGTCGCTGCTTATTTCCCGGGCCATCACGCACCCGATCGAAGAAATGCGCCAGCAGGCCGTCAAGATCTCTAACGGGGACTACTCCGGCCGCGTCCACGTCTATTCCGACGACGAGCTGGGCCAGCTGGCCAGCGCCTTCAACAACCTGTCTGTCAAAATTGAGCAGACCCAGGAGGCCACCGAAAGCGAGCGGCGCCGGCTGGACAGCATCCTGACGCACATGACCGACGGCGTCATCGCCACCGACCGGCACGGCAACGTCACGATCATCAACCAGACCGCCCTGGACTTTTTAAACAAGACGGAAAAAGAGGCCATCGGCCAGCCGATCACCAAGCTCTTAAAGCTCGCCGACATCTCCCTGCAGGACCTCATGAGCCAGCAGCAGGAGACGATCCTGACGGTGAATGAGGGCGAAGACGACGAATTAATCCTGCACGCCACTTTTTCCCTGATTCAAAGAGTCACGGGCTTTGTGTCGGGCGCCATCTGTGTCCTGCACGACGTCACCGAGCAGCAGAAGAACGAAAACGAGCAAAAGCAGTTCGTTTCCAACGTCTCCCATGAGCTGCGCACGCCGCTGACGAGCCTGCGGGCCTACATCGAGGCCTTGAACGAGGGCGCCTGGAAGGACCCGGAGATTGCGCCGCACTTCTTAGACGTCACGCAAAAAGAAACAGAGCGGATGATCAGGATGATCAACGACCTGCTGAGCCTGTCGCGGATGGACCGCGGCACGGCCAAGATGGAGCTGGAGTGGATCAACTTCAACGACTTTTTCAACCACATCTTGAACCGCTTTGACATGATGATTAAGACTAATAAGGATAAAAAGGCTAAAAAGTACTCGATCAAGCGCGAGTTCACCAGCCAAGACCTGTGGGCCGAAGTCGACCCCGACAAGATGATGCAGGTCATCGACAACATCATGAACAACGCGATCAAGTACTCGCCGGACGGCGGGGTCATTACCGCCCGCCTGTGGCAGTCTAACAATAAGATGATTATTTCGATCTCCGACCAGGGCCTGGGCATTCCGCGCCAGGACCTGACAAAGATTTTCGACCGCTTCTACCGGGTCGACAAGGCGCGCTCGCGCGCCCAAGGCGGCACCGGCTTAGGGCTGGCGATTTCCAAGGAGATTGTGGAAGCACACCACGGCCGCATCTGGGCCGACAGTGCAGAAGGCAAGGGCTCAACTTTCTACATTTCGCTTCCTTATGAGCCAATGGTTGAGGATGGTGACGAATGGGATGAGGTCTAATAGAAAACTTGGCAATATCCTGCTGAACGTCGCGCTGTGGGTCGCGGTCATTACTTCGATCGTGCTGGCCGACTACGTGTGGACCAGTGACGCGCGCTTTGTCCACATCCAGACCCAAAGCGAAAATCCCAGCGTGAGCCGCCATTCGTCTAAAATCAGCCACAACCTGTTCATGCCGACCCAGGTCTACCACCGCCGCGGCGGCCAGCTTTACGCCGTCAGCGACCAGAAGAACCTGCCTTTGGAATTCAGCAAGGAGCTGCGCAAGACCAGTTTGAAAAACCCGCTGCTTTTTAGCCAAGACCAGAAAAACTACCGCAAGTTTTTACGCCGGGACGGCTTCCTGCAGCTGACTTACAACGACCAGGTCACCTTTGCGATGCTGGACGGCCGCTTTAAACACCACAAGTCCAGCGAGTTCAACCGGATCTTTGTGCCCTTTGTCAAAAGCAGGTACATTTGGGCCGGCAACGACAAAAACTACCGGCTCTACCGCATCGAAGTTCAGTCCGGTACCTTTAAAAAGCTTTTGCGCGTGGCCAGCACCGGCGACTCTGAACCCGTGCACCTCTACCGGCTGAAAAACCGCGAGACGGCCTTTTACACCCGGCCGGTCACCATCAAGGTCTACAGCTACCTGATCAGCAACCAGGCCGACACCTACTTCGTGACCCAGCTGCTGGGCACCTCCGGCGTCAGCCGGCGGACTTCGCGGGCCGGCAAGCAGGTCTACGCCTTAAACGGCGGCATCTACCAGCGGCTGACGACCAAGCCCGGCAGCGGCCAGTACGAGTACTTCAACTACTACGGCGGCCGCAGCCTGCACACCAGCAATGGCCGCCTGACGGCCAGCAGCTACTATGTCGAAAAGCTGGGCCTGTTAGAACAGGACATGCGCTTTTTTGAGGCGGATCGCAACAAGCTGTCCTACCAAAACTTCGTGGAAGGCTACCCGGTCTTTGCGACAAGTAGTGACCAGCCGCAAGTCATGATCAACTTTAAAAAAAGCGGGATGGCCTTGTCGTTTAACAGCACGGACTTGCAGATCCCGATCCCTTACGAGGGCAAGACGGTGACGCTGCCGGCCACGGAGACGGTCTACGACCGGCTCTTGCAAAGCGGGCTGCGGGGCAATGAGATCGAAAACCTGATCGTGGGCCTCAGCATGAAGCAAGACAGCAGCCACGACAAGCTGGTCAACTTGCAGCCGGCCTACTTTGTAAAGGTCGCCGGCCGCTGGCACAAGGCCAGCGACTGGATCAGCAGTCAGAGAGGTGAACGCAATGGACTTCAAACGAATTGAGTGGATTTTGCTGGTCGTCTTTGTCGCCATCAGCATCTTTCTGGGCTTTGAAATCGTGCAGACGCCGATCCACCTGTCGACCAGCAGCCAGGCGCAGTCCAGCGACGTTTACGGCGAGATGGTGTCCGACAACATCATCTGGCCTAAGAACTTGTCGGATGCGCCCGAAGACGCCTACTACCTGGCCGCTTCGCCCAGCACGGCTTTGGCCAACGCCAAAGTTGCCGGCAGCAAGAGCTTTGACAGAAACAGCCTGACTCTGGCGGTGACTTTGTCAAAGCCCGTGCCCCTGGCTCATGGCCGCGAAAAGGCCATCAAGCAGATCTTGGCTTTTAAAAATAATGAAACTAACGTCGCCCACGGCAAGGACTATGTCTTAGACCGCCTGTCGTCGACGAATAAGACCTACCAATTCGACCAGCTGACCGACTTCGGCCGGCTCTACTACCGCGGCGCCCGGCTGCAGATCAACGTGGCCAGCAACGCCATCGTCGGCTACCGGCAGACCTACCTGCCCCAAGTCGAGGCCGTGCGTGAAAAGCAGGCCACGATCAGCCAGCGCCACGCTTTGAAGTCGCTGTACACTTTGCGCGAGCTGCCGAACAACTCGCGGGTCACCAAGGTTGAAATGGGCTACCGCCACCTGACGACAGTGCGCAACAACGTCATCTTCCTGCCGGTCTGGCGCCTGGGCATCGAAAACCGGGCCACCGGCAGCATGGCCGCCAAGCAGGTCAACGCCTTCACGGGCGCTTTGATGCAGAATAGCAACTAAGGAGGTTTTTTCGTGCGGATCAGTGTTTTAGCCAGCGGTTCCACTGGCAATACCACCCTGGTGGAAACACGCCAGCACAAGATTTTAATGGACGCGGGCCTGTCCGGCGTCAGGACGAAAAAGCTGCTGGCAAAAGTCGGCGTCGACATCAAGGACATCGACCTGGCTTTTTTAAGCCACGACCACACCGACCACAGCGGCGGCTTGGGCGTTCTTATGCGGCGCTACCCGCAGCTGGAGGCCTACAGCAATTCCGGCACCTGGCAGTATCTGCTCGATTCGCACAAGATCGGGCAGCTGCCCGTCCAGCAGATGAACACGATCGAGCCCGGCCAGACCAAGGTCTTGGGCGACTTGACCGTCACTGCCTTTGCGACCAGCCACGATGCCGCCGAGCCCCAATACTACGTCTTTGAAAACGACGGCAAGCGGATGGCCTTTTTGACGGACACCGGCTATGTCTCAGAAAAGGTCAAGGGCGTCATCCGCGACTGCGACGCCTACTTGATGGAGTTCAACTACGACTTGCAGATGCTGCGGACGGGCCCTTATTCTTGGCCTTTGAAACAGCGGATCTTGTCGGACGTCGGCCACCTGTCAAACGACCAGGCCGAGCAGGCCTTGGTGGACGTCGTCGGCGACCGCACCAAGCATGTGTTTTTGGCGCACCTGAGCCAGCACAACAACACGCGCCAGCTGGCCCACCGCGTCGCCGCAAAGCTGCTGCAGCACGACCGCCAGGTCAAATTAGTTGACACGAGGCCTGCTGATCCGACCTCTTTAATTGAGATTTAGGCCGTTTTCCAATATGATGTTCATAATTAAAAAAGGAGAGGGATCAAGATGCCTGAAAAAGAATCTAAAAAAGGCAACAGTATTTTAGTCAAAGCTGCCATCATCGGCGTCGTGGCCGGCCTGCTGGGCGGCGGCGTCGCCTATGCGGGCTTGTCGCAGTTTAACGACAACAGCGCCAGCGCCCCGCAAGCTACGATCAGCAGCGACTCTTCGACCGGCTCGACGAAGACGACTTCCAGCAAGGCCAACGGCGGCCAGATGACCGGCGCCTTCAACCGCGTCAAGGGTGCGGTTGTTTCGGTTATCAACCTGCAGCGGCAAAAGAGTTCTTCTGATGAAGACGAGCTCTTCGGCCTTTTTGGCGGGGAAAGCCAAGGCAAGTCCAAGAGCAACAGCTCTAAGCTGGAAACTTACAGCGAAGGCAGCGGCGTCATCTACATGAAGGCCAACGGCAAGGGCTACATCGTGACTAACAACCACGTGGTCAGCGGCAGCGACAAGCTTCAGGTCATCTTGAGCAACGGGAAAAAGGTCTCGGCAAAGCTGGTCGGCAAGGACTCAGTCACCGACTTGGCAGTTTTGACCATCAACTCCAAGTACGTCACCCAGACCGCCCAGTTCGGCAGTTCTAAGAAGCTGCAGCCGGGCGAGACCGTCATCGCGGTCGGTTCTCCGCTGGGCAGCGAGTACGCAACTTCTGTCACCCAAGGCATCATCTCCGCGCCAAGCCGGACCGTGCAGATGAGCGACAGCAACGGCAATGCGTCCAGCCAGGCCAAGGTTATCCAGACCGACGCGGCCATCAACCCGGGCAACTCCGGCGGTCCGCTGGTCAACTCGGCCGGCCAGGTCATCGGCATCAACTCGATGAAGCTGTCGCAGTCAAGCGACGGGACTTCTGTGGAAGGGATGGGCTTTGCCATTCCTAGCGACGAGGTCGTCGTCATCATCAACCAGCTTGTTAAAAACGGCAAGATTACCCGGCCGCAGCTGGGCATCAGAGTCGCTGACATCAACGAGCTGACTGCTTACGGCCGCCGCAAGCTGAACATCCCAAGCAGCGCTAAGAGCGGCGTCTATGTGGCTTCCGTCAACCGCGGCGGCAGCGGCAGCCAGGCCGGCTTGCGCCAAGGCGACATCATCACCAAGGCCGACGGCAAGAAGGTCGACGACGTCTCCGACCTGCACACCATCTTGTACACCCACAAGCTGGGCGACACGATCAGCCTGGAAGTCTTGCGGGGCGGCAGCACCAAGACACTGTCAGTCAACTTAGTTAAGTAAAGAGAATAAAAAAAGAGTGCTTCTTTTCAGAAGCACTCTTTTTTTGTCTGCAACTGGCAATTGTTCGGTGAAAAGGGCTGTCAAGTTAAAATAGAAAACACAGGGGATGTTGAAAACTGTGGAAAACGCTGTGAATTGTGAATAAGTCGCAGATTTCTGTCGAAAAATTTCGTGGAAAAATGGTTGATTCGTGGGTAAAAAAGTTGGGGAAAAGCTTTGAAAAACAAGTGTTCCTAGCATAACGACGGGCTTTAGCGGCAAAAGTACGCCATTGCTGGCAAGTGCACTTCTTGGGGATTAAAATTGCGGAATATTTTTTTATAAAAAAGACATAACTACCAAAAGTGGAAAGATTTTAAGAAAAGCTACTAGATATTGATTTGCAAAATCCACAGCTGTGGAAAGAACTTGTGCAAAGCATGTTGTTTTTGTGGTGTAAAATAGAAATCATGAAGATTAGGATTATTTGTGTGGGAAAACTGAAGGAAAAGTATTTTAAGGACGGCATCGCCGAATACAAAAAACGACTGAGCCGCTTCGCCAAGGTCGAAATAGTTCAGGTGCCCGATGAAAAGGCGCCCGAATCGCTGAGCCCGGCCCAGATGGAGCAGGTCAAGGAGGTCGAAGGCGACCGGATCTTAAGCAAGATCAAGGACCAGGACTACGTCTTTGTGACGGCGATCAAGGGCAAGGAGCGCACCAGCGAAGACTTTGCGGCCGAAATTTCGGATCTGATGACCTACGGCCATTCGACGATCGACTTTGTGATCGGCGGGTCGCTGGGGACCAGTCCGGCTGTGAATAAACGCGGCGACACCCTGATCAGTTTCGGCAAGTTTACGATGCCGCACCAGCTGATGCGGCTGGTCTTGATCGAGCAGATCTACCGTGCGTTCATGATCAACAGCGGCAGTCCTTACCATAAGTAAAAGGAAAAAATGATGACGCAAGAAAACAAACCTTTAGTCTATGAATACAGCATCGGCCGCAGAAAGCCTTATGACTACGACTTCGGCAACAAGCAAAGCCACGTGAACCGCGGCTGCCCGTTTTGCGACGTGGCGCACTTGACCAACATCTATGAAAAAGAGGGCGACAAGATCTGGCTGCGCAACAAGTACCCGACGCTGCGCGACACCGACCAGACCATTTTGATCGAGTCCAGCGACCACCAGGGCGACATTTCCACCTACACTGTGGAAGAAAACCGGGCCCTGATGCGCTTTGGCTTAAAATGTTTCCACAAGATGTACGACTTGCACCGCTTTAAGAGCGTGCTCTGGTACAAGAACTTTGGGCCGCGGGCAGACGGTTCGCTGCAGCACCCCCACATGCAGCTGGTGGGCTTGTTCAGAGACGACGGCTACCAATACCTGGGCCGCGACGCGATCACGGGCGTGGAGGTCGGCAAGAGCGGTCCGATCGAGATGAACTTGTCCGACCACCCGGTGCAGGGCTACCAGGAGGTCAACATCATCACTTGGGACAACACGGATCTGGACGTTTGGGCCGATTTAATCCAAAAAGGAACCCAGTACGTGCGGACGGTTTTGTCCCACGGCGTGGATTCCTATAACTTGTTCTTCTACCCGATTGATGGCAAAAAGGGGACCTGCTGCAAGATCATCCCGCGTTTTTATGCGTCGCCGTACTTTGTGGGCTACAAGCTGTCCCAGGTGGATGACGAAGAGACGCTGGCTTGGGAGGCCCACCGCCTGCGCGGCTTTATTACCAACGGTATCCGGGTCGATTGATTATTTAAATAATGCTAAGACTAAAAAGAAAATGACGAGGCTGGTGACAAAGAGACACCAGTCTTTTTTTGTTAAAGAAACAGCTACGATCGTACTGCGAGGCCCATCTTCGCGAAAGCCGTGCGAGTGCATGCCGGCGGCCAGGCTGTCGGCGTGCTGCCAGGCGAGCAGGATGGCCTTGAAGTACAGCGTCGGCGAATACCAGGAAAGCTGCACGCCGCGCATTAAACCAGCTGCCTTCAGCTGTTTGATTTCTTCCGCCATGAGCGGAAACAGCGAACTGGCGGCTAGGACCCCGTAGGCAAATTTGGGCGACAACTTAAAGTTCTGGGTCAGGCTGAGGGCTAATTCGACGCGGTCGACGAAGTGGGTTAGGCAGGTGCCGGAGAAGACGTAGGCGTAGCAGCGCGAAGCTACCGCTAAAGTATAGAGTTCGTTATTGCCTTTTAACGCAAAATACAAGGCGACAAAGGGCGGCAGGGGCAGCAGCAAGAGCAGCACCCATTTTTTTAAACTGAGTCTTCCGACTAGCAGCAAGACTGCACTGACCGCACACACTAGCAAGTTAGCGGCCAAGCTGGCCTTCAGCGAGATGGCCAAGGCGACGATTAAGGCAAAGATGACACTTAAGCCGGGGTTAGTTTTCGACATAGGCCAGCCTCCTGTCTTTTAACACTAAGTGGCAGGCACACTGGCCGGCCGGCAGGTCCTGGTGGCTGACGATCAGCTGGGTTTGGCCGGCCTGCTGGGCGCGCTTTAACCAGGCTGAAGCTTTGCTTGCAAAGGATTCATCAAGGCCTGCTAAGGGTTCGTCAAGCAGTAACACTTTTCTATTGAGGATTAACATGCAGGCCAGCTGCAGCAGCTTTTGCTGGCCGCCAGACAGCAAATAAGGCGACATATCTGTTAAGTCAGTTAAGCCAAAGTCGGTCAGCAGCTCCTTAGTTTTTTGCTCGTCAAAAAAGCCCGGCAATTGCGCTTTCTTGCTGATGGCCAATTCGTCAGCAACATTAGCTGTCAAAAACTGCTGGCTGCTTTGCTGGAAGACCTGGCCGACCTGTTTGAAGTAGGCCGGCTTTTTCCACTTGCCCAGCTCTTTTTCCTGGTAAAAAATGCTTCCTTGGTAATTGCCCAGCTTGCTTAAGATGTTCAGCAGGGTCGATTTGCCGGCCCCGTTGGCCCCGGTGAGCCAGACGGCTTGGCCCTTTGCTAGAAACAATTGGCTTGGTTCCACCAATTCTTTTTCAAAGCCGAAGGAAAAGTCCTGAAAATCAAATTCATGCTCACCTTGCGGCAGGGCAAAGCTGTAGTGTGCAGGATTCTGCTTTTTGAAAAAAGAAGATGGTTCTTCTGCTTGTATTGCTTTATTTCTCCAGCGCCAAACCAAGTCGCAGCCCTCGTAGCCGCGCCAGTCGTGGTCCGCGGCCACAATCGTCTTGCCTTGTGCGTGCAATCTTTCCAAGACAGCCAACAGCTTTTGCCGGTTGACCGGGTCGCAGTTGGCAAAGGGCTCGTCTAACAGCAGGATGTCGGCGTTCATGGCTAGCAGCACGCTCAACGATGCTCTCTGCTTTTCCCCGCCAGACAAGTCTGCGAATTTTTTATGTAAAAAGGATTCCGTATTAGTCAGCTGGACTGCTTCTTTAATTCTAATTTCTGCTTCTTTTTTACCCAGCTGCTCGTTTTCCAAGGCAAAGACCAGCTCGTCAAAAAGCGTCGGCATCGCAAACTGCAGGTCCGGGTTTTGAAAGAGCAAAGCCGTTTTGCCAAAGGTCTTAACCTTGCTGGGGATGAGCCCCGCCAGCATCTTCAGCAAAGTCGACTTCCCGCAGCCCGTCGGCCCCGTCAGCAGCACAAAAGAACCTTTATCCAGCTCTAAGCTGCAGTCTTTTAAGATGATTTTTTCGCCAAAAGAGAAATCAGTTTTGGGCAGCGCTAGCGCCTTAGGCATGCTTCACAACCCCGCTCTTGGCAACCAAGTTCAAAATCAGCTTGACCAAGACCGCGCTGAACAAGAACATCATCGCCAAGCGCACGACGAAGTAGAGCAGGATCACTTGCGGCGCAAAGCGGCCGTAGCCGTTCCGGACCATGTCGTAGGCAAAGGTAATGACCGTGGTCGTCAGCGCCGACAGGCTCAAGCCGCCCCAGCCGTAGTTCTTATAGCCCAAGCAGGCAAAGCCAGCTTCCGAGCCCAGCCCCTGAACTACGCCGGAAATGATGTTGGCCGCACCCCACTGGCCGCCTAAGACCAGCTCAATGCAGGAACCGATCAGCTCCGCCAAAAAACTGGTGCCCGGCTTTTGCAGCAGGCAGGCCGCAAGCGGCCCCGCCATGCACCACAGTCCCAAGAGCAGGTCGTTAGCCATCGGCCCCAGCTTAAACGGGGTCAGCGCCAGCGTGATGCCGTCGTACAAAAAGCCCGCCGCAAAGTAAATCACGCCGAACACGATTGCGATCAGCCCCAGCAGGATAATATCTTTTAAACTGAACTTTTTCATAAAAACTCCTCCTAATTTGGGGCAAAAAAAAGACCGCCCTTGCAAAAAGGCGGCACGAAACAAAACATTTTCCCTTCGCTGCCATTAAGCATAGCAGGTTCAATGGGTATAATCTCAGCACAAAGCACCCCAAATGCATCAAATAATTATTAAACTACTGGTTATTGTAGGATATAAAAGCATTTTTTCAAAGATATAAAGTTATAATAACAGCAGGGGAATATTGCAAGGAGTACACTTATGGCTGTTTTTTCTCTGACTAGTTATTTAGAAAGCATTTTGACAAGCCGGGCCGGTGAAGCCGGAGAATTGGCCTTAAAGCCCGGCCAGCGTCAGTTCAAGCTGTTTGAACTTTTTTTAGAAGGCCGGGAGACCGGCCAAAGCTACCGCACCGACCGGCAGGAACTCCTGTTTTTAGCCGGCGGCCGCGCCACCGTTAAAATCGGCACCAAGTCCTTGAAGATGAAGGCTGGCAACGCGCTCTTCCTGGCTCCTTCCGCCCGCGTCCAGCTCGTGCCCGGCAAAAACGCGCTCTTATTAAAGCTGCGCTTTGCCCAAAAGCTGACCTGGCCCGCCCAGACTTGGACCGGCGTCGAAAAAAAGATGGTCCAGCGTGTCCACGACATGTTGTCTACCGACTCCTGCCTGCTTTTACAAAACAAGCTGGCGATGAAGCCGGCCCAAATTATGGAGCAGGTCATCGACAGTTACCTGAGCCAAGACCTCTTTAGTGCCCAGCTGGCCCAGGCCCAGCTCATGGAAGCCTGGATCTACTCGCTGCGGGCCCAGCGCTTCATGAGCCTGTCCGACGTCAGCCAGATCGTGTTTGAAAAGTCGACCTTGGACAGCTACATCGATGCCCACTACGTCGACGCCAGCCTGAGCGACGCCGCCAAGTACTTTGGCTTCAACGTCAACTACTTCTCCAGCATGGTCAAGGAAAAGACAGGGCAGAGCTTCATGGACCACGTCAACGAGCGCCGCATGGTAGAGGCCCGGCGCCTGCTGGCCCAGCCGGCCTTGTCTTTGCAGGAGATCATCCACCAGGTGGGTTATTCATCCAAGTCTTTTTTCTACAAAAAATTCAACGAGTATTATGGCATGACCCCAGCGGCTTTGCGCCAGCAACTGTTTGCCGAGGCCAACATCAACCTGCGCTAGGTTTGAAAAAGCACACTTTCGTGCTATACTAAAAACTGATTTTCGAAAATTTGGAAGGAAGAATTAGACATGTCAAGAAATATTCACACTGGTATCAACCCACACCGTCGCCCACGCAACGCCTCAAACTCAAAGGCTCGTGTAGCTCACGCTGCAGCCGTAGTTAACTACCTGAACAAGGCTGCTAAGGATGCCGAAAAGTAATTTAAGCAATTAAATTGAGCCACGGTTTTTTCCCGTGGCTCTTTTTTTGTTAGGAGAAAAGCAAATGAAATTTCAATGCAGCAGCTGCGGCCTGCGCATGGCCTCGCTCCACTTTAAAAAGCCGGGGCTGATGAACCCCAGCCTGACCAGCATTTGCGATATCTGCCGCCAGCGCGGGCAAGACCCCCAGGCTTTCGGCAACCCGGTAGTCAAGCTCTTTGCCAAGACCTTGCTTTACAGCTACACCGGCAGTGAGGACGAAATGCCCAGCCAGTTCAATGTTTCACGTGAAACACGCAAGAGCTACGAAGCCTTTTTACAAGACTACGACGGCAACCCCGTGGCCCAAAAGCAAGTTGATAGAAAGACGCTCAACGAAGCCATTATCAAAAGCGAAGATGAGGGCGTCGTGCCCGACCAGGGCAAGACCTTTGCCGACAACCTGGCTTTGTTAGGCATCAAAGTTTCCTTCCAATTAAACAAGGTCGACTTCATCGACCGCGAGCGCGTCCGCGCACACTACCACTACCGCTGCCAGTACTGCGGGCGCAAGGGCCGCAGCGTCGACCACAAAAACCCCGTGTCCTTGTCCCAGGACAACAGCATGGACAACCTGATTTTGTCTTGCAGCGAGTGCAACCGCATCAAATCCGACATGCCTTTTGACCTCTTCGTCAAGCTGAACAGCCAGCTGACCGACGTGAACAAAAAGCTGGTGCGCTACGAAAACGCGCTGGGGACTTTGAAAGAGGCCTTCCAAGAACGCCGGCGCTATCTGGCCGGGCAGGTGCATTTAAAGGGCACCTACCAAGACCCGGAGCTCGACTCAATCCGCAAACACAACAAGCACCTGCAGGATGCCATCGACAGCCTGCAAAGCGACTACGACGCCTTGCGTTTGGCACGCAAGACCTATTTTGAAAATGGCTGGAAGCTGCACGAAGCCGGCGGCCAGCAGGAGATTGTTTAATGAAAAAAAACAGCAGTACGCGCAATTTTTTAGTGATCGTCTCGATGATCTTTGCCTTGTTCTTCGGGGCAGGCAACCTGATCTTCCCGCTGCATTTAGGGCAGCTGGCCGGGCATAACTGGGCGGCAGCCGCCTGGGGCTTTTGCCTGGCCGGGGTGCTGCTGCCGCTTTTAGCCTTGTTTGGCCTGGCGCGCACGCACGCCCGCAGCATGTACGAGGTCTTTTTGCCCTTGGGCAAAAAGCCGGCCTTGCTCTTGCTGGTCTTAATCCAGCTGACGATCGGCGTTTTGATGGGCACGCCGCGGACGGCCACCGTGTCTTACACGGTCGGCATCGCGCCGCTGCTGCCGCACCACCTGCAGCGCGTCGGCCTGCTGACTTTTGCAGCCTTGTATTTTATTGCCTGCTTTGTCGTGGCCTATTCGGAGAGCACCTTTTTAAACCAGGTGGGGAAGATCTTAAACCCGCTGTGTTTATTGCTGCTCTTCACCGTTTTTTTCATGGCCTTTAAAAACCCCTTGGGCGGCTTTCACCAGGCGGCGCAGGGCTTCTACAACCACAACGCGCTGGCCAGCGGCTTTTTAGAGGGCTACAACACCGGCGACGCGCTGGGCGGCTTGGCCTTCGGCGTGGCCATCATCAACGGCATCACGGCCCTGCACATTAAAAACATCGACAAGACCTTGGCGACCGCCGGCAGTGCGGCCATGGCGCTGATCGCCGTCATCTACGTCCTGCTGATCGCGGTCGGCACGATGTCGCTGGGGCGCTTTGCCATTTCCGACAACGGCGGCGTGGCCTTGGCCCAGGTCGTGCGCGCTTACGGCGGCCATATCGGACAAGCACTCTTAGCGGCCTTGATTATCACGACCTGCATCACGACGGGGATGGGGCTGGTGTCGACCTTTGCCTTGGACTTCCACCGCTACTTCCCTAAGGTCAGCTACCACGGCTGGCTGGCCGTTGTCTGCGTCGCAGCCTTTTTGACGGCGACGAGCGGGCTCGACAGCATCATCGCCTGGTCGCGGCCGCTGCTGAACTTCTTGTACCCGGTCGCCATCGTGATCATCATCTTGGCGGTGCTGTCGCCTTATTTTGAAAATGACACGATCGTCTACAAGGTCAACGTGGCCTTTGTTTTAATCCCGGCCATCCTGGAATGCCTGTCATCGGTCCCAGCCAAGTGGTCCTGGCTGCAGCCATTCATTGGCATTCGCGATGCGCTGCCTTTAGGTGTGGCCGGCCTGTCTTGGGTCATCCCGGGCATTGTCGGGCTGGCGATCGGCTGGCTGTGCCACCTGCGCAAAAGAGCATAAAAAAAGACCTTTGCTTTTAGCAAAGGTCTTTTTTGTTGTCTTTTTAGTTTTTTATTGAAAGGTAGCCGCCCCAAGGGCCCGGCTTGCTTGGCTGACACAGCAGCACGATTAGTACTAGCTGGCCGAGGACTGGCAACAAGTACAGCCAGAGCCAAGCCGCGCTGAAGCCTGCATCGTGCAGGCGCCTGGCCGCCAGGCCTAAGATGCCCAGCCGAAACCAGATAAACAATGCCAAGGGAATCAGCAGGTAGACCCACAGCCAGGGCGAAGCCAGGTAGTAGGCCTGCCAGTTGACGACATTGGATGCGGGCAGGGTCAGCGCAGTGCAAGCCATGATAAAAGGGATCAGGGATAAAACTTCTAACACTGCAAAGCCGGCCCAGAAGGTCGCACGCCGCGAGCGCGCGTTCCAGGCAAAAGGCCTAAAAAGCGCTTCGTGCATGATTTGACCCATGGGGCATGCCTCCTTACAGCTGCGGCTGAGTAAAGTTGCGCAGGAACTTTTGCGTCTTTTCGGACTGCGGGTGGTCGAAGATTTGCTCCGGCGTGCCTTGTTCGGCAATGACGCCGTCTGACATAAATAATACATGGTCAGACACGTTCTTGGCAAAGGCCATCTCGTGGGTGACGATGATCATCGTCAAGCCGGTGGCAGCCAGCTGCTGCATGACGCTTAAAACTTCGCCGACCATTTCTGGGTCCAAGGCACTAGTTGGCTCGTCGAAGAGCAGGACGTCCGGGTTCATGCAGATGGCACGGGCGATGGCGACTCTTTGCTGCTGGCCGCCTGACAGCTGGTTCGGCTTAGCCTTCAAGTATGAGGCCATGCCGACCTTGTTCAGGTTTGCCAGCGCCAGCTTTCTGGCGTCTGCTTCGCTCTTGCCCAAGACCAGCTGCTGGCCGATCATGCAGTTTTGCAGCACGTTTTTGTTTTCAAAAAGGTTGAACTGCTGGAACACCATGCCGACTTTTGCCCGGTAGGCGCGCCGGTTGTAGCCGGGCGCCAGAATGTTATGGCCCTTGTAGATGATCTTGCCGCCGGTCGGCTCTTCTAACAAGTTGATGCAGCGCAGCATGGTCGACTTGCCGCCGCCGGACGGGCCGATGATCGAAAAGATCTCGCCTTCGTGGACGTCAAAGGAGATGTCTCGCAGCACGTGGTTTGCACCGAAATCCTTTTTTAAATTTTGAATTTGTAAGATTGTCTTGTCACTAAGCATGGTTATTTGCCTCCGCATCCTTTGGGCTGCCAACTTGGACTTGGTTAGCCATTAAATTGTAGTTCTTCGGGCCCGCGAGCTTCTTTTCAATTAAGTTGAAGATCCGGGTGATCGTGAAGGTCAAGAACAGGTAGATCATCGAGATGACGAAGTAAGTCTGGAAGAATTGGAAACTCTGGCTGGCGATCGTGGTCCCGACGAAGAACAGCTCGGAAACTGAGATGATGCTCAAAACTGAGGTGTCCTTGATGTTGACGATAAATTCGTTAGTGATTGAAGGCAGGCAGTTGCGGATCGCTTGCGGCAGGATGATGTGCCACATGCGTTGGCTGTGGCTCATGCCTAAGGCGCTGGCAGCTTCGAACTGTCCTTCCGGCGTGGAAATGATCCCGCCGCGGATGACTTCGGCCAGGTAGGCCCCGGTGTTGATCGAAACGATGATCAAGGCGGCCACCGTTCTGTTCAAGTTCAGGTGCCAGAACTGGGCGATGCCGTAGTAGATAACTGCGGCCTGAACCATCATTGGGGTGCCCCGGAAGACTTCGACGTAGACTGCGAGCAGCCACTTGCAGAAGTTCAAAGCCCACTTCTTGCCGGTGGTAGTAGGGGTCGGGATGGTTCTGACGATGCTGACGAGCAGGCCGATGAAAAAGCCTGCGACGGTGCCGACTAAGGCAAGCAGCAAGGTCATGCCGATGCCGGCCAGCAGCATTGAGCCGTAGCGGTGGAGCATGGTGACCAGCCAGTTTTCGTGCTTTGGTGCAGCGGTTTGCGGCTGCTCCTTGATTGCTTCGTTCATCAAGGCTTGGCGCTTGTGTTCAGGCACAGTGGCCAAAGTGGCGTTGACTGCGCTGAGCAGCTGGTCGTTGTCCTTCTTGACACCGACGGAGACGTCGCGGTCAGAAGCGGCAACGTGGAAGCCCTTCATGCCGGAAATCTTGACGCCGACGATGTCTTTTTCAACGCGCTTGAACGAGGTCAGTTCGGTGTCTTCGGCGACGTAGCCGTCGATGGTGCCGGAAACCAGGCTCTGGCGCATGGCTGAGAAGTCGCGCATGGCGTTTTCGCGGTGGGCACCCTTGAGCTGCTTGATCAGCTGGTAGTGGATGGTGCCTTGCTGGGCAGTTAAGCGCGCGCCCTTGAAGCCGGCCAGGCTCTTGGCATGGGCGAAGCGGCTGTTCTTAGTCGTGATGACGTAGTAAGTTGACCGGCGGTAAGGCTCTGAGAAGTTGATGGCCTTCTTGCGTTCGGCCGTCGGGCTCATGCCGGCGATGATCAGGTCGATCTTGCCGGAAGTCAAGGCCGGCAGCAGGCCGTCCCATTCGGTCTTCACAGCGACGACCGGGCGGTGCAGGCGCTTGCCGATCAGCTTAGCGATCTTGACGTCGTAGCCGTTGGCGTATTGCTTGGAGCCGTCGATCGGGATGGCGCCGTTTTTATTCGTGGTCTGGGTCCAGTTAAACGGCGGGTAGTTGGCCTCCATGCCGATTTTCAAAGGCTTAGCAGCGGCGTGGACCGTTTGGCTGGGCCAAAAGGCGCTGACGCCTAGGAACAGTGCTAAGCAGATTAGCAGACGATTGATTTTGGACTTCAATTTGAAAAACCTCCTAAATCCATTTCAAACTGAGCCAATACAATGAGTGCAAACAAAAAACCTTATTGCTCTTGCAATAAGGTTAACAGGCATCTTTGTTATTTCGCTAAAAATACCAAATCATATAGCGCTCCCTGAACTGAATCAGGACAGTCTGCAGAATTTTCTCCTGCAGCCCAACCCTGCGTGCTGGCGCACACGCCGGATTTCGGCAATTGCCCTTGCGTTCTGCCTTCTCAGCCTGCGCCGGCTCGGACAGAAGCAGTGACAACTGCAACCTCTATTGCATTGGGGTGTGATTAATTATCGGCTTCTAAGATAGTTTTAATTTTTGGCTTTGTCAACACCCTGCGGCAAAATAATGTCGCTGGGGCGGATTTCCTTGCCAAAGTAAGGCTTCAATTCCTTGTTGTAGTCTTTTTCGAAAAAGCCCTCTTCGTTGAGGCTGCGGATTTCGCGGCTTGCCCAGCGCTGCAAGGACTTGTTGCCCTTTTTCACGGCCGGGGCGATGTACTGGTTTGGACCAATCGTCTTGATGCCGACCGTGTACTTCGGGTTGCGCTTGACCCAGGCGTACAAGTAGGAGTTGTCGTCGGCCAAGGCGGCGGCACGGCCGTTTTTCAGGGCGTTGAACTGCTGGGTCTTGGAGTCGAACTTCAGCAAGTTCACGCCTTTTTGCTTAGTGAAGTAAGTCTCGGCGGTGGTGCCTTTGGTCACGATCAGCGAGTTGTTTTGCAGCTGCTTGGCGGTCGTGATCGGCTTGTTTTTAGGCGAGATCACGCCGACTGACACCTTCATGTAAGGGGCAGCCCAGCTGACGACCTTTTCGCGTTCGGGCGTCTCGGTGAAGTTGGCCAGGATGATGTCGGCCTTGTTGGAGTTTAAAGTGTCCACGCGGTTGTTGGCGTTGACCTGGATAAAGCGGAGCTTGACGCCCAGGTCTTTAGCCATGCGGTGGGCCAGGTAGACGTCGTAGCCCACGCGCTGGCCTTGGGAGTTGACCCAGCCGTAGGGCGGCAGGTCGCCGAAGACGGCCACGCGCAAATAGCCGCGGCGCTTGATGGCGCTGACAGAGTTGGTGTTGTTCCAGGACCCGGAGGTGCCGGCGTTCAAGTTAGGCTCGGTCAAGCCGAAAAAGGCCGCCGCGCCTACAGTCAAGATCGCCAGGATGCCGATGATCCAGGTAAAAATGCTGTGTTTTTTCATGCTAGAAGTCCATGCTTTCTAAGAAATTGCTTGCGCGCTGGGTCTGAGGGTGAGCAAAGAAGTCCTTGCCCGGCGTGGTTTCGATGACGCGGCCCTGGTCGATGAAGACAACTTGGTCTGCGATTCTGGCCGCAAAGTTCATCTCGTGGGTGACGATGATCATGGTCATGTGGTATTCAGTTGACAGGCGCTGGATGATTTCCAAGATCCCGCGGACCATCTCCGGGTCCAGCGAGGCCGTGATTTCGTCGAGCAGGATGACCTCCGGGTGCATGGCCAAAGCGCGGACGATGGCCACACGCTGTTTTTGCCCGCCGGACAGTTCGCGCGGGTAGGCGTTTACGTAGTCGGACAGGTCGACTCTGGCCAGCAGGTCTTCAGCCTCTTTTCTGACCTCGTCAGCCGGCCGGCCCTGGACCTTGGTCGGGGCCAGCAAAATGTTTTCCATGACGGTCATGTTTGGGAACAGCTCGTAGCTTTGGAAGACCATGCCGATTTTGTGGCGCAGCTTTTGCCAGTTGCTCAAAGTCGGCTCAATTTTTTGGCCCTTGAAGTACAGGCTGCCGCTTTGGAAGTCCTCCAAGCCGTTCAGGGTGCGCAGGAGCGTACTTTTACCGGAACCGGACGGGCCAAGTAAAGCTAAGACCTCGCCTTTGTTGAGGGAAAAACTGATGTCGTGCAGGACCTGCTTGCCCTCGTAGGACTTGTTTAAATGTTCAACGCGAAAAATTTCTTCACTCATGATTTGCTCCTTGCTGTTAACTTTTTAGACAATGCCGAAAGCGGGTAATCCAAGATAAAGTACATGATAAAGATCAGGCCGTAGACCCAGAAGACGCCGGCCGGGTACTTTTGGTTGTTGGCTTCGATGATCTGCTGGCCGACGTTGATGACCTCCATGACGTTGATCATCATTAAAAGCGAAGTGGTCTTGATGACGCGAGTGGCCAGGTTGATGGTTGCTGGCAATTCCAGCTGGAAGGACTGCGGCAGCAGGACGTAGCGGAAGAGCTGCCGGCGGTTTAAGCCCAGCGCCAGGCCGGAGTCGATCTGGCTTTGGGGTACCGACTGCAGAGCGCCGCGGACGATGTCGCTGAATTCGGCGCTGACCCATAAGCTGAAAGCCAAGGTCGCCATCCAGCTGGCCGACCAGTTGACGTGCAGGCCGCGCGGCAGGATGTAGTAGACCAAAAACAGCAAGACGACCGTCGGCACGATCCGGAAGAATTCCAGATACAGGCGCAAGATAAAGCGCAGCGGCTTGTTGTGCAAGGTCCGCAGCATGCCTAAGACTAAGCCCAGCAATAAACCGAACAGCAGCGACAGCGCCGCAATCCAAATTGACGTCCACAGGCCCGCAAACAGGCGCGCCATGTTGGTGCCTTCAAATAAAACATTAATCCCCGAACGTACCATAGCGGACCCTCTTTTCTAACCAGGTTAAAATCAAAATAATCGGAATCAGGATGATGGCGTAGGCCACGACCAGCATTAACAGGTACTCGTTAGAGCGGTAGTACATCCCGATGAGGTCCAGCGCCGTGTTGGTCAATTCCGGCAGGGCGATGATTGAGAAAATCGACGTCTCCTTGATGAGAAAAATGATGTTGGCTGTCAGTGCCGGCATGCTCAAGGCCAGCCCCTGCGGCAGGATGACGTAGCGGGCGAGCTGGCGGCGGTTCATGCCCAGCGCCAGGCCGTTGTCGATTTGCGTTTTGGCCACGCCGTCGATGCCGCCGTTAAAGCCTTCTGCCATGTAGGCCCCGCCTAAAAAGATGAGGCCGATGATCGCGCTGGCCCGGGCCGACAGCTTGATGCCGATGACCGGGAACGCGTAGTAGAGAAAGAAGAGCTGGATTAACAGCGGGGTGTTGCGGGCCAGCTCCACGTAAGCTTTGGCAATAGGACTCAGTATTTTTAAGTTAAAGTGCTCGATCAGGCTGACGGCGCCGCCGACGATGATGGCCCCTAAGATGCCCCAAAAGGACAGCTCGAGGGTCAGAGCAAAGCCGCTGGCAAAGACCGGCAAGGCCGAGCTGATGATTTTCCAATCCATAAAAACCTCCTCAGGCCGCAAAAAAAGCCTGCAGCAAACAACGCAGCAGACTTTTTTAGATAAAAAAACTGCCGAGCCGAAAACCAGCTCCGCAGTGAAATAGAAAAAATGGAAACTGATCTTCTTAGATTAAGTTGTTCAAAGTGTTACAACAGATCATTTTCCAATTTCTCCTCTCGTTTAAGCTAACTTTAATATAGTCAAAGTACTTACAAAAAACAAGTGAAAGATTCGAAAATTTTTAAAATTTTTTGCCGTGGCGCGCCTGGCGCAGGTAGTGGAAGGCGATCGTGACGCCTAAAATGCCGAAGACAATGCCGGCAAACAGGCCGTTGGGCACCTCCCATTTAAGCGGCGGCAGCGACAGCAGCAGCTTGCAGGCGATGATGGCGATTAAGACATAGGCCATCGTCTGCAGCTCGGGGATGATCTCCATCAGCTTGATGATGATCTCGGCTACGCCCCGCATGCACAGGATGCCGATCATGCCGCCGATCAAGACGACGACGGGGTTTGACGACACCGCAAGCGACGCCAGGACCGAGTCGATTGAAAAGACGATGTCCATGGCTTCAATTGAGATGACCGTGCGCCAAAACAGGCTTAACACGTGGTGTTTTTTATCGGTTTTAGCCTTGTGGTGTTCTTCGCCCTTGTCTTTTTCCGGGTGGCGCTGGTCGTAAAAATAGCGGCCTGCTAAATAAAACAGGTAGCAGCTGCCGGCCAGCTTGATCTCCCAGAGCTTGATCAGGTAAGTCCCGATCCCGATGACGATAAAGCGGAAGAGGTAGGCGCCCCACAGGCCGTAGACCAGCGACTTGCGCTGCTGGGACTTGGTGGGCAGCACCTGCGTCTGTGCGGCTAGCACGACGGCGTTGTCGACGGACAGCAGGCATTCCATCAAGATCAAGGTCAAGATGATCAGCCAGTCGCTGCCAGACGTCAAGACGTGCTGCCAGTTGCTCAGTTCAAAAAAGGGCTGGTAGAGCTTAACGACGTTCATTCAGATAGCTCTTCTCCATGTTGATTAACTCCCTTTTAACGGCGCTGCCCAGCCGGCAGATGCCCAGGTTAGTCCGGTCTAAGACGACCCGGTGGGTCGGCACAAAGATCGGCATCGGGTTTAAGGCGATGGCGTGCTGGACTGCGCGGGTACTGGTCGCTTCGTCCAAGGCTGCGGCCAGGTCGCTGTAGGTGATGGTCGTGCCGTAAGGAATCTGGCGGACCAAGTCGTAGACGCGGCGCTGGAAGGGCGCGCCGAAGCCGCTGTAGTTCAAGTTCAGGTCGAAGTCTTGGCGTGTGCCTTCCATGTATTCGACCAGCTCTTGGGCATAGGGCGCCAGCATCTTTTTGTTTCTGACCATGATCACGTGCGGGTAGAAACTGAAAATTGGGGCACTCTTAGGCTCGTTGCGCATACCGGCAAAAGTCAAACCGCTCCAGTCAGCCACTAAACGCAGCTGCAGGTTGCCATATGAAAAATAGTCATAGAAAAATGTGTCGTCGTCGTACACAACTAAGCCTCGTTCCGTTCAAGATGCAATTGCTTGAAAATAGCCGCAGCGTCGGCCGTGATCTGCTTGATCCCGCCGACCTGGGCCAGTTCTTGCTTGTTAATGGCCCATACTTTTGCACCATCTCTATATTGTAACAGTCCGGCAAAAGGATAAACAACAAAACTTGTCCCGCAGATGATGATCAGGTCGCTGCCGGCTACCGCCTGCACGGACCGCATGAGCCTTTCCTGGTCGATGGGTTCGCCGTAGAGCACGATGCCCGGCCTGATGATGCCGCCGTCTTGCTCGTGGACAAAAGAGTTTTTGTAGTCTTCATAAGAAAACTTTTGCCCGCACTTGGTGCAATAGATGTCGTACAAGTTGCCGTGGAACTCGATGACGCCGGCATTGCCTGCCTTTTTGTCCAGCCCGTCCACGTTTTGGGTGATCAGCTGGCCGCGGTCCTTGCAAAAAGCCGCCATCTTTTCGTGGATCACGTTGGGCTCAGCGTCAGGAAAGTACATGTTCTTCATGACGAAGTCGTGAAAAAGGGCGGGCCGGTGCAAGAGGGTGTCCGTGCTTAAAATTTCTTCCGGGCTCAGGCTGATTTCGTTGTAGATGCCGTTTTTTGAGCGGTAGTCGGGGATGCCGGACGGCGTCGACACGCCGGCGCCTGTCAAAAAGACAATGTGTTTGGCCTGGTCCAGGTCGTCTTGCAGCTGCGCAACTTGTTCTGTGATCATCATGACGGTCTCCTTCTGCCAGTTTTGCTATAATTACATTATGATTTATGAAAAAGGACTGATTGGATGAGCTACTACATCGCTTTGTCACTCTTACTTATATTTTACATCCTTTACAGCTGGTATTGGCAGGCCACAATTGTCATGAAGGCCCGCTTCCGCAGTTCGAACGTAGTTTGGGCCGCCATCTTTTTGCTGGTGGGCTTAGGCGCGGGCTTTTTCGACCTGCACGCCCAAGGCCTGTCCCTGCTGCTGGCTTCATTTTTGGTGGCGAGCCTGCTCGACGGCCAATCAGGCTTTGGCGAAAAACGCGTCGTGCTGTCCGGCTACTTTAAGCGCACCTTAGCCTACAGCGAGATCGCCGAGGTCAAGCTGGTCAAGGCGCCGGCTGACATGCCGCTGGTCGTGGCCATCTTGCAGACGAAGAACCGCCAGCAGTACGCCCTGCGCTTTTCGAAAAAGGCCGAGGCGGTCATGTCGCAGCTGCGCAATAAGCTGCAAAGCGGCGTCAAGATCGAAGTTGAATCGATGGTCTAGACAAAAAAATAAACGCACCGAAGGGTGCGTTTATTTTTTTGCTTATAGAATTGGCGACAGCAGGCGCGAAGCACTCTGCTTGAAGGCCAGCCAGTGCGACCAGTTGTCGACCATGGCCGGCGTCAGCCGGATGCAGTCCTTGGCGTCGTTTAAAAAGATCTGCTGCATTTCCCGGGCAATTTTTTTGTCATAGAAGACGGCGATGGCTTCAAAGTTCAGGCTGTAGGACCGGTAGTCCTGGTTCATGGACCCGATCGTGCTGTACTTGTCGTCGACGACCACGGTCTTGGCGTGGATGAAGCCGTTTTGGTAGATGTAGATCTTGATGCCTTCGCGCATCAGCTGCTTGGCGTACCACTGCGTCGCCCGGTAGATGAAGGGGTGGTCCGGCATGCAGGGAATCATGATCCTGACGTCGACGCCCGACCGCGCGGCAATGCGCCAGGTGGCGATCATGGGGTCGTCGGGCACAAGGTAAGGCGTCTGGATCCACAGGGTCTTGCGGGCCATCATCATCAGCCGGATCATGCCGTTTCGCATGTAAGGCTCGTCTTGGTCGGGCCCGTCGCTGACGATCTGGGTGGCCACGGAGTTTTCCGGCAAGTTTGTTTTTTCAATTTTAGGAAAAAGGCGCGGCTCGAAGATGACCTCGTCTTCTTCTTTTTGCACGGACGCGTTCCAGTCCATGACAAAGCGCTCTTGCAAAAGCAGGCTGGCCGAGCCGGCGATGCGGACGTGAGTGTCGCGCCAGTAGCCGAACTTTTTGCTCTTGCCCAGGTACTGGTCGCCGACGTTGAAGCCGCCGGTCCAGGCGATGCGGCCGTCGATGATGACCTCTTTTCGGTGCAGGTGGTAGTTCATCCGGTACTTGGTGATCATGTTGCGCGAGGTGATGAAGGGCACGACCTCGCCGCCCTGGTCGATCAGCGGCTGAAACCAGGCCTTGCTGGCGCCGGGCGAACCCCAGGGGTCGTAGATCAGCCTGATTTTGACCCCCGCCTTGGCCTTTTTGACCAAGAGGTCTAAGAACTGGTTGCCGATCTCGTCGTTGATGAAGGAGTAGTACTCGATGTTGACGGTTTCTTGGGCCTTTTCGATGTCGGCAAACAGGTTGCGGAACTTGTCCTTGCCGTCGGTAAAAATGCGGATGGCGTTGTTTTTCGACAAGGGCGTGTCGCCCTTGCTGTTGAAGTAGTCGATCAAGACGCGGGCGTTTTCGGAGGTGTCGTTGGCGCTGGCGTTTTTGCGTACGTGCTGCGGCAGCATCTGCCGGACCTTGTTTAGGCCGATGTGGTTTTGCTGGTTGATGGCAAAGAGGTTTTCCTGAGACAGGCCGCGGCCTAAGAAGCCGTAGAGGATAAACCCGACCACCGGGAAAATCAATAAGACGATCAGCCAGGCCCAGGTCGTGGCCACCGACCGCTTGCGGTGGAAGACGACGTAGAAACTTAAGATCGTATTGACCAGCAGGATGATACGCACAAATTGGTTCAACGCTAGCTACTCCTTTTTTAAACCCATAAAGTCATTGATGATCTGCAAGACGAGGGGGCTGTCGTGCATTTCGCTGTGCTCGGCGACTTCCCCGCGCATTTCGATTTCCTCATAATAGCGGCACTGGCTGGCCAGCAGGTAGCGGGCTGACTTGGCCGACACCACCGAGATGAATTTGTCGCTGTTGGTGGCGTCCATGATGTTGCCGTAGATGTTGATGAGCTCTAAGTCCTTGGGCAGGCGGTGCTTGTGCCAAAGCATGCTCAAATAAGTCGGCGACATTAAGACCGGCCGGCCGCTGTCTTTCAGCTGGTTGACGTTGGGCAGGTCGCCTAAGAACATGACCCCGTCAAAAGGCCCGGCGATTAAGATCGCCTTGCGCAGGCGGGGCATCTTGCTTGAGTGAAAGTGCTGCATCTGGTTGCGGATCAGGCAGGGCGCAGCCATCGAGTGGGCGACGGCGTCGTAGCGGTCAAAGCCGTAGATTTTGGCCAGCAGCGGCAGCAGGTGGTGCAGGTAGTAGCTGATGCCGTAGACGCCGACAATCCGCTCGCGGAAGACGACCTGCACCAAGGGGTGGGCGTCGCCGGTCCAGGTGCCTTCGAGCAGGATGTTGCCCCACAGGTCGGCCGTGACTTTTAAAAAGCCGGCGTCTTTTTTGGCAGCGGTCGCACTTTTGACCATGGCGTTTGTCGTGTAGTCGCCGCCGCGAAAGCCGTGCAAAAACAGCAAAGGCACTTGCTTGCCCGTGCTCTGTTCGCGCTTGGCGTGGTTGATAATGCGCTTTTTGTGGGCGCGCAAGATCACGCGCGTCGGGGCAAAGGAAGCCAGCAGGCCGGTGGTGATCATGTAAGGCATGGACGGGCCGCGCCGTTTTTTATTTTTAGGCTCGACTTCTTCGCCGTACTTTTTCTGGCTAAAGCGCACCATACTCACCTCCCGCGCTGGTATAATTAAGGACTATAATACTTTACCTTATAACGTTTATTTAGAAAAAGGAATGAGCAAATGAAGCTGTACGCAGTTAGAAAAGGCCGCAAGCCCGGCATTTACAAGACCTGGGCCGAGGCCGAAGCGCAGGTCAAAGGCTACTCCGGTGCTATTTTTCGCAGTTTTAGCAACAAAGAAGACGCCCAAGCCTTTTTAGACGACGTGCAAAAACCGGCTGAGGACGTCGACTACGCCGCTAAGATCTTCACCGACGGCGGCACCCGCAACCACGGCAACTACCGCGGCGGCCACGTGCTGGCGACCGACAAGGCGGCCTGGGCCTACCTGATCCAGTACCAGGGCCAGGAGATCTCAGACAGCGGCGGCGAGTTTGGCGCCACCAACAACCAGATGGAGCAGCAGGCCCTGATCGAGGTTCTGAAAAAGTTAATTGAGCTGAACTTAAACCACGAAAACCTGCTCTTTACCTTAGACTCGCACTACGTCATGGACCCGATCGTGTCAAAGCGGCTAAACGAGTGGCAGAGCCTGGGCTGGCGCCGGCCGGGCGGCGAGCTGAAAAATGCCGACCGCTGGCAGCAGATTGCCAAATTGTTAGCCAACTTCGACCACGCCGACTTTGCCTGGACCCACGGCCACCAGGGCAACTACGGCAACGAATTTGTCGACACGAAGCTGAACCATTACATGGACAAAATGTAACAACAAAAAAAGCACCCCTGCGGGATGCTTTTTTTAATTAACCGATGTTGGCTCGCAGCCTCGATCAGCTAACGGTCTAACCGTTATTTCCTTATCTATATTCTAGCTTGCCTGCGCCAAATAATCAATTAGTTGCTTTAAGACAGACCAGAAAGTTTGCAGCTTGGAATTGCCTTCATACCAGTCCTGGTGGCTGTTAATGCGGTCCAGCAGCTGGCGGCCTTCCTGGACCCGGTACTGGGCCAATTCCGCACTCTGCACTTTTTGGTGGAGGTAAAAAGTCGAGATCAGGTCGTTGACCTTTAAGTCCTTAATGCAGGTCTGGGGGATGCCCATTTCCTTGCCGACCGACATGACGGCGGCAGGCGGCTGGCGCAAGACGCCCTCGTCGGCAAACAGGTTGGTCAAAAACGGGTCGCTGTGGGCGCAGGCGTTGCGGATGTTTTTACAAAATTTCAAATGCGCCTGGATCTGCTTGAGCTTTTGCGTGCGGTAGCGGTCGGCGTAGAAGTCGACAAAAAGAGACAGGACGCCAAAAGAACAGGCCGTCATGAAGACCCAGATGGGCATGCTCTTGCGGTACTTGCCGTACAAATTGCTCAGATACCGATTTTTGTTGACCTGCTCCATGGTGCCGGCGTAGGAGTGGGGGTGGCGCTTCCTAAAGTCCTGGACGATCGTGTAGCCGTCTTCTTTGGAGTTGTTGGAGACGTTGTTTACGATGTAAGTTTTGATGCCTTGTTCGACGTCGAGGCACAGGGCGAGCAGGTACTGGCGCAGCCGGCGGTCGATGGCGGCCAAGTCGGCCAGGTAGGCAAAGTCCAAGTTGATGAACTTGCCGTCGCCGCCCTTGGCGAAGTTGTCGCTGTAGGCGTTGACCTGGAAGTAATAGTTGACCCGGTTTAAGACATAGCGCGCGTCGGCCGGGCTCATGTATTTGAAGCTGACGCCGTCTGCTTCCAGGTTTTGGATGTGTTCTTTAGTCGTGAATTTTTTACGGTGTGACATGGCTTGTCCTCTCAATCTGCCTGGGCCCAGACGTCCTGCATTTTTTCTACGAGCGGTGCGACGCGTGCCGCATTTTTCTTTAGGTAATTGGCATAAAAGGTCATGCTGGCCTCCGGGTCGCTGATGGGCACGGGCACCCGGTCGGTGCGGCTGGCTGTCTGCCGGTTTTGGTTAAAGGCCGTGAGGTTCGTCGTAAAGTAGGGAAAAATCGAGTAGTTTTTGATCTCGTCAAAGTCGCGGCGCTTGGTCTGGTATAAAAAGCGCGCGTCGGGGATTTTTTCCTGGATCAGCTTGCGCCAAGGCCCGATGTCTTGCAGCACTAGGAAGGTCAGCCCGTGGAGGTCGGCAAAAGCGACCTTCGTCTGGCTGGCCTGCGGCGTGAACTCGTTCAAGTTGGCGACCAGCTGCTCGCTGCCTAAAAAGCTGCTGGCAAAGTCTTTCCCAGTCAGCTGCTGAGTTGAAAAAACGATGGTGTACTGTTCGTTGAGCAGTGCACTTTTTGTTTGGGCAGGGGCAAGAAAGCTGTCTGCCACTGAGACATTGTCTAGCTTTACCTGGCTTAAGACCAGCAGGGGGCCTGGGGCAGCGGCTGCTGCCGTGACTTCTTTTTGGCTGCGGTCGAAGTCCTGCACAGACTTGGCAAAGTCGCGGTTAGCGGCCAGCAGGGCGGCCGCCTTTTTTGCGGCAAATTCGCCCGTCGCATTCAGGCTGATCTTGTTGGGCGTGCGCTCAAAGAGCTTGACGCCCAGTTCATCTTCGAGCTTCTGGGTGCCGCGCGTGATGGCGGGCTGGGACAGGCTCAGCTCCTCGGCGGTCTTGGCCAGGGTCTTGTTTTTGGCAAAAGAAGCCAGTTCTTCTAATAAGTAGTTGTCGATCATAGTAGTCACCTTACGCTGACCGTATACTATCATGCAATTGTTTGAATTTTCAAGGTTAGGGTAACTCCGTATGATAAGGCTGTAAGTTAACGAAGCAAACAAAAGGAGCGTTCATCATGGTCGAAACTTTTAAATTAAACGACGGCAACAACATCCCTGCAATTGGCTTTGGGACTTTCCAAATCCCGGCCGACGGTTCCACCTACAAAGCTGTCTTAAACGCTTTGAAATTGGGCTACCGCCACATTGACACGGCGACTGCCTACTTCAACGAACAAGAAGTCGGCAAGGCCATCCGCGACAGCGGCATCCCTCGCGACCAGATCTGGGTTACTTCCAAGCTCTGGCTGCAAGACTACGCCTACGAAGACGCCAAAAAGGCCATCGACCTTTCCCTGCAAAAGTTAGGCCTGGACTACGTCGACCTCTACCTGATCCACCAGCCTTACGGCAAAGTTGACGAGGCTTGGCAGGCAATGGTCGAAGCCAAGGCTGCCGGCAAGATCCGTTCGATCGGGATCTCCAACGTGACCCCGAAGATCTGGCAGAAGTGGGAGCAAATCTTTACTGAAAACAAGCCTGCCGTCAACCAGGTTGAATTCAACCCTTACTTCCAGCAAAAAGATCTGCGCAAGATCATGGCGCAAAACCAGATCGCCCTGGAAGCCTGGGCCCCGCTTGGCGAAGGCAACCACGACCTGTTCAACGAACCAGTCTTAAAGCGCCTGGCTGCCAAATACGGCAAGGACACCGGCCAAATCATCCTGCGCTTTGAACACCAAGAAGGCGTCATCGTCTTTCCAAAGTCAGTCCACGAAGCCCGCATTAAGTCCAACAAGGACATCTTCGACTTTGAATTGACCAGCGACGAAATGGACGCCATCCGCGCCTTGGACAAGGGCAAGGGCCAGCACGACCCCGACGACCCAGGTGTCCCAGAGATGTTGAGCAAGTACGACGTGCACGCTAATGACTAAGGAGTAAAAAAATGACTGCAGAATTAACAAACCAAACGGCATTAGTAACGGGCGGCGGCTCCGGCTTGGGCCGGGCCATCGCCGAAAAGTATGCGGCAAACGGCGCTCATGTGGTGATCGTCGGCCGCCACGAAGAAACCCTTAAGAAAACGGCTGCCAGCGACGACAAGATTTCCTATGTCGTTGCCGACTTAACTAAAGACGAAGACATCGAAAAGATTGCATCCTTTGTCAAAGACAAATTCGGCCAGCTCGACATTTTAGTCAACAACGCCGGCTGGTGCCCAGTCCAACCGCTGTCTGACATGACTTTGGCCGACTACGACAAGGCCTTTAACTTGGACGTGCGCGGCGTGGTTGCCTTGACCATCGCAGTGCTGCCTTTAATTAAAAAAGCCCACGGCAATATCATCAACATGTCCAGCATCGCGACCCAGCACGCAGGCGCAGGCTTTTCAATGTACACAGCAGCCAAGATGGCGGTCGAAGGCATGTCCAAGAGCTGGGCACGCGAGCTCGGCAAGGACGGCGTCCGCGTCAACATCATCAGCCCCGGCCCGATCGACACCGACATCTGGTACAAGACTGATATGACGGCCAGCGACGAAGAGAAAAACAAGCAGGGCGCAATCGCCGGCACTTCTTTAGGCCGCTTAGGCAAGCCCGAAGACATTGCCAACGCCGCTTTGTACTTAGTTTCTAAACAAGCAGCTTATGTGACTGGCGCCAACCTCTTGGTTGACGGCGGCGCAGGTATTTAAGGAGGTCCCCACGATGACAAACATTCCTACTATTAAGTTAAACGACGGCAACGAAATCCCTCAATTAGGCTTTGGGGTCTTCCAAATCCCTGACCACGACGAAGCCGTGAAGGCAGTCGAAGCTGCCCTGAGCAACGGCTACCGCTCAATTGACACCGCCGAAGCCTACAACAACCAAAAAGCTGTTGGCGAAGCCATCAAGAACAGCGGCGTGAACCGCTCCGACGTCTTTTTGACGACCAAGCTCTGGGTCTCAAACTTCACTTATGAAAAAGCAAGCAAGGCCATCGACAATGACTTGAAAGAGCTGGGCACCGACTACGTCGACATGATGCTGCTGCACCAAGCCTACGGCGATGTCGCCGGCGCCTGGCGGGCTTTAGAAGACGCCCAAAAGGCCGGCAAGATCCGCTCCATCGGCGTGTCCAACTTCTGGCCGGACCAGCTGATGAACTTGCAGCTCATGAGCAACGTCAAGCCGGTCATCAACCAGGTCGAGGTCAACCCTTGGTTCCAAAGAGAACCGGAAGTTAAATGGAACCAGCAAGACGGCGTCGCCGTTGAAGCCTGGGCCCCGTTTGCAGAAGGCAAGGGCGGCATCTTCACCAACCCTGTTTTGGCTGAAATCGGGCAAAAGTACGGCAAGTCAAACGGCCAAGTGATCCTGCGCTGGCTCATTCAACGCGGCATCGTGGTCATTCCGAAGTCCGTACACGACGCCCGCCAAAAGGAAAACATTGACGTCTTCGACTTTGAGCTGAGCGACGACGACATGGCCAAGATCGCCGGCTTGGACAAGAACGTCAGCCAGTTCTTTGACCACCACGACCCGCAGACGATTGAACAAATCTTTGGCTCGAGCTTGAACCAGCTGCGTTAATAAAAAAAGCATCCCCAAAAGGGGATGCTTTTTTGTGTGCAATCTTTTTTTATCTAGTAATCACAACTGCGCCGCCAAACAGGCCTCTGAAGAAGCTGGCGATCGAGTCGATGATGTTTTGCAGCCAGTTGCGGTTTTCCTGCGTATTGATCTGCGAGAAGATGCCCTTGGCGTTTTGCTGGATCAGGCTGCCCAGCTTGCTTGCCTGCTGCTGGAAGTTGCCGCTCTTCAAAGCGCCGGAGTCTCTGATTTCAATCAGCAGGTTGATGATCTGGTTCTTCTGGTTATTCGTGATCGTGTTGCCCAGGTGGTTGATGTTGATCTGGTTGTTCACGATGTCGCGGATCTGGCTGTCAGAAATGTTTTGCCCTTGCTTGGCCATTTCGGACTTGGCGCCGGCAACCGCGTTGTTCAGCTGGGCGTCGGAGTAGCCGTCTTTGTTCTGGTTGGCCTGGGTGATCTTGCTTAAAGTGCTCATCTCGTCTTGGGCCGCGTTGACCTGGTTTTGGTTCAGGGCCTGGCCGTTTTTAGCATAAGCTGCGTAAACCCCTGCCAGGGCGCCGGAGCCGTCGATCGGCACAGCAGACGTGATGTAGATGTTGGCGTCCGAGATGCCGGCGGTCAAGGCCGCGTTGCGGTACTGGTTGGCCGTGATCGTCGTGATGTTGTTTTTGCCGTTGTAAGGCAAAATGCGGACGTTAATCCCGCTGCCGGAGCTGGTCTTTTGGATCATCGCGCTGGACCACACGCCCGAGCTGGTCGTGAAGTTGGCGCCGCTTGGGTTCAGGTAGCGGACTAAGTCGTTGCCCGTGATGGTCACGGTCTGGTAGTTGGACCCGTTCAAAGGCTTGGTCAAAGTGTCGATCGTGCCTTGCTTTTGGCTGTCCGTCAGCGAAGTCCCCAGCGTAACCACCGGAGTAGAGTCATCTGCGGCGAACGCCTTTGGTGCTAAAAACCAACAGCTGCTAGTCATCAAGATTGCAGTTAAAAGGGTGATAATTTTTTTCATTGTGTTAGTCTCCTAGTTTATTTTCCAATAATTCTGGCCCTAATTATAATCGAAAAAATTAGTTTGGAAATACAAAGCGCTTTAAGAAAAGGAAAAGACCAGGGGCGAAGATGTTATAATAAGCACTAAAAAGGAGGACGACGATTTGCAAAGCGAGCCTGAATTGACTGTTATTATGCCCGTTTACAACGTAGCTCAATATTTAGGGCGCGCTTTAGACGCACTGCTGAACCAGCAAGACCCCAACTTCAAGCTCTTGATTGTCGACGACGGCTCGACGGACAGCACCGCCGCCGTCGCCCAAAGCTATGCCGGCCGCTTCAAGTGGTTCCGGCTGATTGAAAAGGCCAACTCCGGAGTCTCTGACACGCGCAACGTAGGCTTAGCCCATGTAGACACGCCGCTCTTCACCTTCCACGACGGCGATGACTGGACGGATCCGGGCTACACCGCCTTTTTCAAGCGGGCGTTTAAACAGCACCCCGAAGTCGACCTGGTCTCCTGCGGCTACTACATCAGCTACCCTACCCACGAACACCGGGTGGGCTGGCCGCAGTCCGGCAACCTGACCCGCTGGCAGACCTACAAGAAGATGACCAACGTCTTCAACTCGCCGGTGAAAGGCTACGCCTGGAACAAGGCCTACCGCACCCAAGTCGTGCGGGAAAACAAGCTGCACTTTATCGACAACCTGCCTTTTATGGAAGACCAGATCTTCAACGTCTACTATGAGGCAGTCAGCCGCGGCTTTTACTACACCGCGACGCCTTACTACCACTACTTCCAGCGGTCGGGCAGCTTGGTCCACAAGGCCGGGCTGGAAACTGTGCCCGACAACATCCGGGTCAACTATATAGTTTGGAAGAAGATCTTCGCCAGCTTGCGCGCCGACCGGCGGCAGCGCAAGGCCGCGCGTGATTTGGAGAGTAAAAATGAGAGTTCGCGTCAATGGCATTGATTTTTACTATCAAAAACTAGGCGAGGGGGCGCCCCTAGTCTTGGTGCACGGCCACCACTTCGACAGCTCGATGTACGACAAGATCGTCGTCCCGCTGTCGCTGTACTACACGGTCTACACTTTTGACATGCGCGGCCACGGCCTGTCTTCGGGCGAGCCGGCCCCGCACTATGAAACAGAAGTTGCTGACCTGGCCGGCCTAATCCGGGCTTGGGGCATCGCCCAGCCCTACTGTTTTGCCTTCGGCGCCGGCGGCCTGGTTGCCTTGAAGCTGGCGGCCCAAGACCCGCACGCTTTCAAGAAGATCATCGTCGCCGGGACTTTTGTCAACGGCGGCGGGGTCAAGACCAGCCGCTACTTCACAGAAGGCATCAAGCGCTTTTTGCAGCGCAACCGCGACTCGCGCGTTGAGCTGACTGAAAACTACCTGTCCGAAGACACGCTGCGCCAAATCCAGCCCGAATGTTTATGCGTGGTGGGCGAGCGCGATTGGGTTAAAATAGAACATGTCAGATGGTACAGCCAGCTGCTGCCGCACGGCCGGCTGGTGATCATGCCGCGGCAGAGCCATGAAAGCTATGCTGTGCACAGCCTGAAGATATTAGATTTAATCAAAGACTTTTTTAAACAGGAGGAAAGCTGAGAGATGAAAGTTACTATTTTAGGTGCTAACGGTCAGATTGCCCGCATTGTAGAAAAGTTTGCTCTGGCGGACAAAGACATGGACGTCACTCTGTTTCTGCGCAACAGCAAGCGTTTAGCCGACCTGGCTGACCAAGCCGTGATCGAAGACGGCGACGCTGCCGACAGTGCGCAAGTTGAAAAAGCAGCCAAGGGCGCAGACGTCGTTTACGCTAACTTAAGCGGCGACAACATCAAGCTGCAGGCCCAAGGCATTACTGAAGCCCTGCACAACGACCGCGTTAAGCGCCTGATCTGGGTTTCAAGCTTAGGCATCTACGACGAAGTTCCAGGCAAGTTCGGTGAATGGAACAAGGCCCAGCTGCAGGACTACCTGACGAACTACGCCGCTGCTGCCAAGGTCATCGAAGATTCCGACCTGGACTACACGATTATTCGTCCGGCTTGGCTGACCGACAAAGACGAAGTTGACTATGAAAAGACCAAGAAGGGTGAGGACTTCAAGGGGACCGAGGTTTCCAGAAAGTCTGTTGCCGCCTACATTTACCACCTGCTGAAGAATCCGCAGGAAGATGTTCGGGAATCCATCGGTTTGGACAAGCCGGGTACTGATGGCGACAAACCTAGCTGGTTATAGGATAAAGCACTGCTGAGCAGTGCTTTTTTTATCTACAAAAATGTGCGTTTTTTGGTTATAATAAAAAACGTTAGTGTTACAAATACAAAGAGGCATTAAAGATGAACAAGGAAGAACTGCACGAACTCCTGCACCCAATCAAATTGATCGGACTTGGCGGCAACCAGCGTCTGGCCGAAAAAATCGCCCAGATCCTGCACCAGCCTTTGCTGGAAACTGCTGTCAAGCACTTCAGCGACGGGGAAATTCAAGTCTCCATCTCTGAATCTGTGCGCGGCTGTGACGTCTTTGTGATCCAGTCAGTTCAAGACCCAGTCAACGAAAACTTCATGGAATTGATGATCGTCCTGGATGCTTTGAACCGGGCTGCTGCTCACAAGATTGTCCCTGTTATTCCTTACATGGCTTACTCGCGGTCAGACACCAAGACTCGTTCCCGCGAGCCGATCACCGCAAAGCTGGTTGCTAACCTGATCCAGATTAACAACATCAGCAACATCATCACGGTGGACCTGCACGCTTCCCAGATTCAAGGTTTCTACAACGTGCCTGTCGACCACCTGCACGCAATGCCGATCTTGGCCCAATACTTCTTGGACAACGGCATCGCCCGCAAGGACGAAGACGACGTCGTTGTTGTTTCCCCAGACCACGCCGGCACCAAGCTGGCCCGGGCCATGGGTCAATACTTCAACGCTCCGATCGCTATCGTCGACCAGCGCTCAGCCCGCTTTGACGAAAAAGTCCACGACATGATCGGGGACGTCGCCGGCAAGAAGTGCATCATCGTCGACGACCTGATCGACACTGGGACCCGCTTGGCTTCTTCAACCGAGTCAGTCTTAGCTGCCGGCGCCAAGAAAGTTTACGCCGCAGCGACCCACGCAGTGCTGTCGGAAGGCTCAGTTGAGCGCTTGAACAAGCTGCCGCTGGAGCAGATCGTGGTGACCGACTCCATTAAGAGAGATGCCTACCCGGACCGCTTAGTACGGCTGTCCATCGACCGGCTGCTGGCCAAGGGGATCGACTATGTCTACAATGACCGTTCCATCCACACTATTTTTGACGAACAAAATCACCTGGGCTAACGGTTACACTTATTGATTAACGATAAAAAAACAAAGACGCCTAATGCTTTATTTAGGGCGTCTTTGTTTCGCAATAAAAGACACCTTGCAGTTCAAAAGTCCCGCTTGCGGGATTTTATAACGTTTTTTCCTGAGCATTCACCCGAAATTGTGTTTAAATACGGAAAAGGATACTGATACTTATGGCAAGAAGAAAAAACTTTCAAAGAAGAAATACAATTTTGAGAAATACCTTCGTGCTCATCAAAAAGAACGGCATTAACAAGGTTTCCTTGCAGATGATCGCGGATGCTTCCGAGATCTCAAAATCCTTATTACAGTCATACTACCCGCATAAGCAGCGTTTGATTAATGACATCGTGCAGCAATTTTTGACCAAGACTTTGCAAGTAACCTTGCAGCTGATGAACGGAGAAGACAATCCTTTTGTCGCCACCAAGGTCTTTGTCTCCATGGTCTTAGAGCTGGCCGAACGCGATCCTGAATACGGCCGCCTGCTCGACTCGCTTTTCTCAGACTTTTCCGCAATCGACAAGTGGGCCCAGGTCTTATACGAGTGGCTGGAAGACAAGCAGCTGCTGAAAAACTTCGGCGACGCCAAGCGCGCCCAGGTAGGGCTGGACTTTGCCATCGCCGGCTGCGCTAACCTGTTTACCCGCCGCCGCGAGCTCGGCATCACGCCGGATGAAATTTCTGATATAATGATCGTGTCGTTTTTGTCAACTTTTGGCGATGAAAAAATGGCTCAGATCAATGACTATTTTGCAACAAGCCACCAGATCATCGCGAATATGGATATGAATGAAGTTCAAAAGGCCGCTGACGGCCTCTTCCTGACCGAAGACTGAGGATGATTTGCCATGGAAACACGCCAATCTTTGCGGCGCGTCGACCATCAAAATACTAACCGCTACAAGCGGTCAATGAGCGCGGTTATGCTGGGCATAATTACGCTTGTTTTTTGTACCCTGACTTTTATGAACCCCTTTTACATGCGCAGCTACGTCAGAAGGGGCAACGCCTCGGTGACGGTGGAGCGCGTGTTAAACCGCAAGTTCAATAATTTTGCCCAGATCATCGGGGCGTCCAGCGCCGGCGACACGAACATGCTGACGACGAAGCAGACGGCCCCGCTGGCGGATGCGATCAACGACTACAAGCTGGGCATCCATTGGTTTAAGACGGACAGCACCGTTTTAGCCCAAAATATTTCGAATATCTTAGAAGAAAAAATAGACGATGACTCTTCGACCGAGGCCAAGGCGGTCAAGTCGGCGCTGCACAAGCGGTCGGCCAACGCGATTTACGCGATCGAGGCCGGCTTTGGCCTGTCGGACACGATCATGGCGGCCAACTTTGAGACCCTGTTCATGGTCATCAACGTCTTGTTCATCATCTTAGGCTGTATGGTGGTCATCTCACTGTGGGATGAGGCCAAGCAGATGCCGGCGCGCCAGCGCGTGCACGAGACGATGGCGGCCGGGATGTGGGCCGGCTTTTGGCTGATGGTCATCTTTGCCGCCCTGGCTGCGCTGCCGCTGCTCTTCCCGCTGTCTTCGGCCAACGCCTTAGGCTTTTTCTTCGAATTTTCATCGGCTGCCTTTTTGGAATTAGTCATGGTCGGCGCGATCATTTACGTCGTCTGCGCCATCCCGTGGCAGTTCACTTCCGCCGACTAAAAAAGACCCTGCTCAGGGTCTTTTTTGTATGATGAAAAATGGCAAGAAACACTAAATCATGACACGTGCAATATGATATAGTTTCTAGGAGAAAAGGAAGGAAAGATTATGACTGCAAAAACCAAAGTGGGACTGATTTTCGGGGGCAAGAGCTCGGAATACGAAGTTTCAATTATTTCAGGCCGCAATATTTTTAAGGCAATTGATCAAAGCAAGTTTGAGGTGCACCCAATCTGGATCACCAACGAGGGTTACCTGGCCAGCGAAGAAGATTCATTCAAGGTCTTGGAAGACCCAAGCTACCAGATTAAGCCGGAACGCAAGGTGAACAACCTGTCTAACCTGGCTGAACTGACTAACCGCCCTGAACTTGACGTTTACTTCCCAATCGTGCACGGCAACTTAGGCGAAGACGGCGTGCTGCAAGGCCTCTTCCGCCTGCTGGATAAGCCGTTCGTCGGCGACGACGTTTTGGCTGCCGCAACCACCATGGACAAGGAATTCACTAAGATCCTGGCCCAAAGAGCGGGCGTACCGGTTGCCGACTGGATTTCTATCAAGCGCTACGACTACGACAACCCGAACGACAAAAAGCTCGACTACGACTACGTTGTGTCCAAGCTGGGCAACGACTTGTTCGTCAAGCCTTCAAACCAAGGCTCATCCGTCGGCATCAGCCACGTGCAAAAGAAAGAGGACTACGCACCAGCATTGGCCGAAGCCTTTAAGTACGACGACAAGGTCTTAGTTGAAGAAGCCATCGAAGGCACCGAAGTTGAAACTGCCGTCTTAGGCAACGACCACCCGATCGTTGCCGGTGTCGGCCAGATCATCAATGACAAGGGCACCTTTTACACTTACAAGAACAAGTACGACAAGAACTCAACGACTAAGCTGCAAATCCCAGCCCAAGTGCCAGTTGACGTCGTCAACCAAGTAAGAGACAACGCGCTGAAGGTTTACCAAGCAACCGAATGCTCAGGCATGGCCCGGATCGACTCCATGCTGACGCCAGACGGCCACGTGGTCTTCAACGAATTAAATGCGCTGCCAGGCTTCACCGGCATCAGCATGTATCCAAAACTGTTTGAAAACGCCGGCATCCCTTACAGCGACTTAATCACCAAGCTGATCGAATACGGCCAGCAACGCTACGAGCACAAGCAAACCCTGCTCACTAAGCACGACTAAGGGGCGGCTGTATGGCACGCGATCGTGATTTTCAAGAGCTGCTGACGCCGGCGGAGGTCGCTAAAAAGCTGGGGATCAGCGTCGCTACGCTGCGCAAGTATTCCTTAATTGTGGAAAAAGCCGCAGGCGACAAGGACTACTTTGTCCGCACGAAGCAAAAAGCCCGCCTGTACTCAAACGCCAACGTGGAAGATCTGCAGAGCCTGCAAGAACTGTCTAAGTCCGGCAATTTGACTTTGCAGGAAGCCGCCCAGCAGGTCTACAGCACGCCGGCTGCAGAAGAAAAAAAGCAGGAAGAGCCTGAACCTGAGCAGACAAAACAGCTGGCTAAGCTGGACAACAGCCAGCTGGGCCAGCTGCTCCAGGCGCTGCAGCAGACCATTGCCCAGCAGAATAACGCCATCGCCGGCTTGCAAAAGCAGGTGGCGGAAATTCAAAAGCAGAATACGGAGCTGTTAAAGCAGCAAAAAGAGCTGGCGGCCCCAAAGCCTGACAAAAAGCGCGAGGAGAAGATCGCGGCGATGCCCGACATCTCCGGCATTGTTGAGCCGACGCAGCTGCCGACCCGCGAAGAAGAAAAAAAGCGGCAGGCCGAGCGCATCGAGGCTGACAAGAAGAAGTCGGCGGCCCAGCTGCACTCCGAGATTTTGGAAAAGGCCCGCGAAAACAAAAATTCGCAGGCCATGCACCGCACTTTGGCTGACATGCAGATTCCGCAAAAACAGCACTGGTGGCAGCGCTTTTTAAATTAATAACCAACACGTCATCTTCAAAGATGGCGTTTTTTTGAAAGAAGAATCGCTGGATGAAAAAAGTTAAATACCTCATTCTGGCGCTGGTGGCCGTCTTGGGGCTGGTTGCAACACTAGGGCTGTATTTTGCGCCTAGCGCGGGCGGCTACGAGGTTGGCCGGGTCACCGCTGTGAAAAATCGGCTCGACCAAAAAACAACCGACGAATTTCAAAATAAAGATGAGCGCTACACGCAGGATTTGACGGTGCAGACTAAAAATAAGACAAAGCACTTTCAAAATTCCTACGTCAAAAGCCAGCTGCTGACGCAAAAATACCGCAAGCACGACCGCGTGCTGCTGGAAAAAAATGGCACGCGGCTAGTGGAACTGCGCCGCGACTGGGTGCTGGTCTTAGCGCTGACTGTCTTTGTCTGCCTGCTGATCTTGGTCTTGGAGAAAAAGGCGCTGTTTTTGACGCTGTCTTTGCTCTTAAACTGCCTGCTTTTTTACGGGGCGATTCGCTTTGACATTGCCGAAAACGGGACGCGGATCTTTACCATCTACGGACTGGCCTGCCTGCTGTTTACCTTTTTGTCTCTTGCGCTGGCCCAGGGCCTGAACAAAAAAATGCTGGCGACGGCGCTGGCCACCTGCATCAGCACGCTTTTGGCCTTTGTCATCTGCTTTGGCATCATGCGCCTGACGCACGAAAGCGGGATCAAGTACGAATCCGTCGAATTTGCCACGCAGAGCCCGCGCTCGCTGTTTTTGGCCCAGACCATGTTAGGGCTGCTGGGCGCCGTGATGGACGAGGCGACCGACATCATCGCCAGCTTGTCGACTTTAGGCGCCGACGGGAGCTTGAGCAAGCGCCAGATCATTCACTCGGGTTTGGAGATCGGCCGCGAGATCATGGGGCCCTTGATCAACGTCTTGGTCTTGATCTTCATGGCCGAAGCCTTGCCGATGACGATTTTGTACCTGCGCGACAACAACACTCTGGCCTACACCTTCCAGTTCGGGCTTTCGCTGGGCATCTTGCAGAGCCTGGTGTCGGCGATCGGGATCGTCTTGAACATCCCGGTGGCCTCTTGCTGCAGCCTGCTTTTTTACAATAAAAAAGAGGTGAGCGCATGAATACCCTGACTGTCTTATTAATTGTACTTTTGGTCTTAATGCTGCTGGTGGGCGGCCGGTCCGGCCTGCGCTCTTTTGCCAGCGTCGTCGTTAACACCTGCTTGATCATCCTGGTAGCCTTGCTGATCTCTTGGGGCGTGAACGTCATCGTCTGTGCGGTAATTTTCATTCCACTGAAGCTGCTCACGATCATCTACTTAGGTACCCACGACCTGGCCGTGGCCCGCGAGGCCTTCTGGTCGGCTTTAGCTGTGAGTTTGGTCGTCAGTTGCGGCATCATCACCTTGCAGTGGCTGGCCCAGGCCCACGGCCTAGGCGACCAGTCCGGCGAAGAGCTGGTGGGGCTGTCGCTTTTGGTCGGAATCTCCTACCCGCAGATCTGCACCCTGGTGGCCATCTTCAGCACGCTGGGCGCCATCGCGGAAGCCAGCGTGGCCATGTGCGCCGGCCTTTTTGCCCTGGAAAAAAAGCAAAGTGCGATCACTTGGCAAAGCCTGGTCGCAAGCGGGCGGGCGATCGGCCAGGACGTGCTGGGCACCGCCGTCAACACGATCCTATTCGGCTTTTTCGGCAGCTGCCTGCCGCTGCTTATTTGGTACCAGCGCCTGCATTACTCCTTGGCCCAGCTGGTCAACGACAAGCTGTTTGTCATCAACTTCTTAATGGTAATTTATTCCCTGCTCGGCGTGCTTTTGGTCGTTCCGCTGACGACCTGGGCGCTGGCCGGCAAGAGAAAGGAGCATAAAAAATGAAGGTGGAACACCTCACTTTAGAAAACTTCAACGGCCGCAGTTTTAAGCTGACCTTTTTTAAACGAGACGAAAACAAGCTGCTGAAAAAATCGACGCGGCCGCTGGCCCTGGTGATCCCGGGCGGCTCGTTCAACCACTACTCCTTGCGCGAAGGCGAACCGACCGCCTTGGCCTACGTCAACAAGGGCTTTGACGCCGCGCTGCTTTACTACAATTTGGTGCAGGATCCGGGCAACATCTACCCTGATGCCGCGCTGTCGGGCCTGTCCGCCATCGCTTATTTTAGGAAAAATGCTGACCAGCTCGGCATCGACCCCCAGCAAATCGTCACCACCGGCTATTCGGCCGGCGGCCACGTGGCAGCCTTGATGAACTCTTTTGCCGGTAGTAAAAAAATGCAGGAAAAATACGGCTATGACTACGACACAGTCAAAGCTAACGCCACGATCTTGGGCTACCCGCTGATCGACATCGACCTGCTGGGCTTTGAGATCCCGGCCGACCAAAAGCAGTTTATCCCAACCGACGACTTTCTGCGCGACACCAGCACCGGCGTGAATTCCTTGACCCCGCCGACCTTTGTCTTCCAGTGTGTCGACGATAACGTCGTCTTGATCGAAAACTCGCTGCGCTATGTCAGAGCCTTGCAGGCAAACAAGATCCCTTACGAGGTTCACCTGTTTGACCGCGGCGGCCACGGCTTCGGCCTGGCTACGCCCGAGCTGGAGCTCGCCGACCGGGCCTGGCAAAACGACCCGCACCTGGCGCACTGGTTCACCTTGGCCCAGGAGTGGCTGCATCGTTTAACTGCAAAATAAAAAAGAGGCTGACGCCTCTTTTTTTACGCTTTTTTATTTTTTCTTGAAGAAGAAGATTTCCTTGGCCGAAGCCAGGTTGTCTTCGCTGGCTAAGACGCGCAGCTTGATGGCGCGGGCCGTCACGTCGCGCAAACCGATGACCTTGTTTTTGGCATCGTTTGGCCAGTTGTAGGCTTCACTCCAGTCGCCGAAGTGTTCGCCGTCTGGCGAAACAGCGATCTGGACGCGGAGCAGGTGGCCTCTGCGGTCGACGCTGCGCGGCACGTAGACCATGCGGCTGAGCGGCGTGCTTGCACCCAAGTCAAAGGTCAGCTCTTCGTACTGGCCGGCCTTCGGATCGGCTGCATCTGCCGTCAGCCAGGAGCTGGCCGTGAGCAGGTCGGTCAAGTAAGCCAGCGGGTGGTCGGCTGCGGCCGGGTACGTGCTGGTGACCTCAATGCCGCGGACGGCGTAGTTCAGCTGGTCGGGTTTGGTCTTGACCCGGAATGGTTCGGACCAGTCGGAGACCTTGTTTTGGCGCAGGGTCCGGATCCGGAACTCGTAGGCGTGGTCTGGCTCTAAGTCGTGCAGGATGAAGTGGCCGTCCGGCAAGTTGGTGTAGAGCAGGCCGTCGACTGCGAGCTGGGCCTTGCTGCCCGGCTGCTGGTCCCAGTTCAAGGCAATGCTGTGGGCTGAGACCTTGTCCGGGTCGACGCGGACTTTTTGCGGTGTGCGCAGGGCCGAGTCGGTGATCGCGTGGGTGGCGAGGTCGGCACCGTAGCTGCAGTTTTCGATGGTTAAGACGAAGCTGGTGGCGGTCAAGTCGCTTTGCGGCAGCTTGATCTGCAGGGCCGGCTGGGCCTGGGCGCCAAAGCGCTTCATTTCGTTGGCCGGCACGAAGTCCGGGTTGTAAAAGACGCCGCTTTGGGCGGCCGCAAAGGCAGCAGCGTTGGCAAAGTGGGGCAGGCTGATGACCTTTTGGTTGGCCTTTAACTCAATATTTCCCGGGTAAGCGTCTAACAAGATGTTGAGCTCTAAGCTTTGGTTTTGGTCAAAGCCTTCGTAGCTGCCTTCTACCGGCGGCAGCTCGACGCGCAATTCGCGGTCTTGCAAATGGGCGGTGACGGTCTGCTTAGTCAGCTGGCCGTCGCGGTAGCCGGCGCTGTCTGGGTTGTCATTGTAAAAGACGCGCTCGCTTGCCCGGCTCGGGTAGAGCAGGAAGCAGTGGGCGCCGGTTTTGATGATCGCGCCGCTGGGGATGAAGACCGGCAGGTGCCAGGAGGCATACAGCAGGCTGTTGTAGACTTGGCCGCCGGTGTATTTTTTGCCGGTGAAAAAGTCGGTCCAAATCGTGCGGCGGTCGGGCAGGTAGACCCGGTCCTTGATCGCGTGGCCGTCTTGGTCTTCGCGGCCCGACATGATCGGGGCCACCAAGAAGTTGCTGCCGAGCATGAATTCTTCATCGACTTGCTCGGTGTAGTTGATCTTTTCGTGCGGGAAGTCCAAAAACAGCGGTCTGATAATTGACTCGCCGGCTTGGCTGGCCAAAGCCAGGCTGTAGATTTCATGCTGCAGGCGCTGGCGCAGGTCCAAGTAGGCCCCTGCGATGCGGGTCAGCTTGTGGTTGTAAGCGTAGGCGGTCTTTGCGCCCCGGCCCTTGCCGTCTGCGAAGAACAGCAGCGGGGTGAAGGCCTTCCACTCCAAGTCGCGCAGGTTGACCTGGGCGTTGCCGCCGCCGTACAGCCCGTCGACGGCCATGCCGGCATTCGGCTGGCCTGAAAGCGCCAGGCCGAGCAGGCTGGCGACGCCGTGTTTGATGATGCCCCAGTCGCCGCCGTCGCCTAAGACCGTGGTAGCGGCTAAGCGCTGGCTGCCGGCCCAGCCGTTTTCGGACAAGAGCAGCGGCCGGTCGCCGGCTGCCTCTTTTTGCATCCGGTCTAAGGCTAAGAACATGCGTGCGTAGCCCGGCTTGACTGCTTGCTGGCTGGCCACCAGCCCTGCGGCCTTTTCCTGCGGGGCGGTGAAGACGGCTTGGACGCCGGCATCCTTAGCTGTTTTGGCAAACTTTTCGGCATCTGCAGCCTCGGCCTGCTTATCGCTTAAGAAGTCGACGCCCAGCCAGGCCAGCGGCAGCTTGTTGTCCTTGTAGGTCTTGAGCATGCTCTTTGCTGAAAAAGGATTGTCCTCGTTTAAACTAGCGGCTTCTCCCTCGGCAGCTGGCAGGTAGTACTTGCCGTCTGAGAACTTCAAGGCCGTGCGGTCTTGCGCCTTGGCCTCTGCCCAGTGGTAATCAGTGAAGTTGCTCAGCTGGCCCAGGCCAAAGGCGTAGTCCGGCAGCAGCTTCGGTCTGCCAGTTAAGAAGTAGTAGCGCTGCAGGATCTCGGCCGGCGTGTCGCCTACAACATAAAAGCTGTCAAAGACGTTGTCGGCGTGCGTTAAGATCACGGCCTGACTGTTCTTGGCGCTGAAGTCGTAGCGGCCCGGCTGCCAAGTGTTGCGCAGCTCGCCGAAGCCGGCGTTGGACCAGAAAAACGGCACGGGCGCTGCAACTGCGCCATTACCCGCCAAGTTGGTGTTCTTGATGGCAATTTTTTGGCCCTTGTGAGAAAAACGGCCGTTCTGCATCCCGCCGCCGTAGTAGAACTCATTTTGGCTTTGTTTTAAAAACTCGCTGCTGGTCTCGCTCGTAAACTCCAGCGGGGCGGCCTGCGCCATGCGGGTCCTGTGGATGCGTTCGTCGTAGATGCTGAGCAAAGCCGGGCGGCGCTGCAGGCGCAATTCCAGGGCGCCGGCCTGGATGGTAAAGGCCTCGTCGGTGGTGAGCAGCCGGGCTTCGTTAAAGGCGGTTTGGTCTGTTTCAAAGTCGGTCAGCAGGCTGGGCTCTAAGTCCGCAAACTGGCCGGTCGGGTCGACCTGCAGGCGGAAGATGTGCGGGCTGACGATGGTCAAGCGGCCTGTCACGCCGTCGTCAAAAAGCAGCTGGTAGCAGCTGGCAGTTTTCACGACTTTTAACAGGCGGCCTAATTGTCTGTTCTTAATCATGTGCTTCATCTCTTCTATCTAATGGCTCTTCTTTCATTATAACGAAAAAATGTATACTGCAAGCCCCCGAAAATGCTAGGATAAGACCCAACAGAAAGGGGATTCCCATGGCCGAAAAAATCCTGCACCAAGATGCCGTTTTCATCAGCAAGGCGACCAGTCAAAAAGCGCTGTTTGCGGAAGTCTTTGAACAGCTCAGCCACTTGGGCTATGTCAAAGGCGACTACAGCCAAGAGCTGATTAAACACGAAGCTGTCGCCCCGACCGGGATCGTGACGACCCCGGTGGCGCGCCGCCTGCCCAACATCGCCGTGCCGCACTTGCAAAAAGCCTGCTTTTACCGCGACTTGCTGGTGCCCATCCGCTGCGACGGTGTGCCCTTTGGCAACATGCTGACGCCAAGCCAGCAGGTGCCCGTCGGTTTTGTCTTCCTGCTGCTGACGACCGACGCCCCGGCGCGCACGGCGCTCTTAGCCCGCGTCGTGGGCCTTTTAAAAGCCGTGCCGCCTGAACAGCTGCGGGCCTTTTTAAATTCAAAAGACCCGGCATTTATCTACAGCTTTTGCTGTCAACACTTGCCCGAATGAGCAAAAAAAATAAGCTGCCGAATTGGCAGCTTTATTTTTTATAATTAGTCTTCCAAGTAGATGCGGCGCAGCTTCAAGACTTCGGCGTCAGTGACCTTCAAGACGTTGCGCAGGTAGTTGTCGATGCCGCCGTATTCCTTGTTTAAGACGTCCAAGCAGTGCTGCAGGTAAGACTTGTGCACTGACTGAATGTCTCTGATGGCTTCTAAGACGTTGTCGTTGTTGCCTTCTTTGCGGGCCTTTTCAACCATGCCGTCGACGAAGTCCTTGATGGCGTCGTTAGTGATCATGTAGTCTTCAAAGATCGTGGTCAATGGCACACCCAGGGTGGTCAAAACCAGCAAAGCGGCGTAACCGGTGCGGTCCTTGCCGGCAGTGCAGTGGAAGGCCAGGCTTTCGCCTTCTTGGTCGTTTGCAAGCAGCAAGTCGAAGAAGCGGCGGTAGGCCTTTTGGGCGGTTTCACTTTTAATCATGTCTTCGTAGGCAAACAGCATGTGGTTGTAGCCCCACTTGCCGTCGTTTTTAGCGACCGTTTCCAGGTCGTCGATGCCCTTTGACGAGTTGGTCAAGTCCTCTGAAAAAACAGGCGTGTACTCATAGTTGCAGCCTTCAGGGACGCGGTCCGGCTTGTCGGTGATTTCCTTCTTAGTCCGGAAGTCTACGTCGTATTTCAGACCGTAGTTGCTTAAAAAGTCCAAATCCTTTTGGTCGAGGTCGGCGAAGTGGCCGGTTCTCAACAATTTGTGGTACTTGATCTTTTTACCGCTCAGAGTGCGGTAGCCGCCTAATTCGCGGAAGTTGTTGCCGTGGACTACGCCAATCAGCTTGTACTTATTTTCTTGTTCCATTTATTCATTATCCTTTATCAAAACGCTTACACTAAATTCTAGCATAAGCTTTTGCCTTGGTTAACCCCACTGGCCAATTTGGATTAGTCCGCTTTGCAGGCCAGATTATGATAAAATATACCTAGCTAAGTAGAGCAAAGGAGATGGCAAGATTGACTGAAAAGTACGATAAGATCCTCGTCCCGGTGGACGGTTCCGAGTCGGCAGAACGGGCTTTTGACAAGGCCGTGCAGGCGGCAAAAGAAAACCACGGCCACATCGATGTGCTGAACGTCATCGATACCCGGCAGTTCATGGGCGAGAACAAAGATGCCTTGATTTCGGGCGACGCGATCTACCAGATGACGCAGGATTCCGAAGAGTACCTGAAGAGCTTGCAGCAGTGGGCCAAAGAAAAACACGACTTTGATCGGGTCGACATCCACATCCGTTATGGCAGCCCGAAGATGGTCATTTCATACGACTTTATCAAGGACCACCACAACAATCTGATCATCATGGGCGCAACCGGTTTGTCCGCTGTGGAGCGGATCTTGATGGGTTCGGTTACCGAATTCGTCAACCAGCATGCTTTAGCAGACGTGCTGGTCGTGCGCACCGACCTTGAAAACAAGCCCATGCCAAAGAAAAAACGGGGCAGAAGATAAGCCTGACCTCAGCCTAGCTTAGCTGCTAGGCTTTTTTGTTTGGGCAGATTTAGTTATAATTAACGGAATAGGGAGGGCACACATGGATAAATTTGCAATCATGACCCTGGCCGATGACCTGACCCTGTCGCAGGAGCAGATTTTAAGCGGCCAGCAAGACTTGGATATCGAAAGAATTTACAAAGCTTTGGACGGCTTGAAAGTATTGGCTAAGCCCGTTCAATCCTACTTGGCTGCCAGCCAAGAAAGCTACTACAACAGCGAAGAATCCGACCACAAGCTGGATCTGCTGCACCTGTCAGAGCCAATGCAGGACGTTCACGACCGGATCTTGACTAACCACGTGGACGGTTTTGTCGACCAAGGCAAAATCCACCTGACTTATAACCACGAAGACCCATACGCCGACGGCGTTTACGACCCGGAAGTCGACTTCCACGTTTTGGCCTACAGCCTGAAAGTCATCGGCGCGGTCTACTCAATTGCGTCAGACGATCTGTGCAAGGTCTTGTCAAAAGACGCAGTGCTGTCAATTGCTCTGGCAGCGAATGCTTTAACTGCACATTCCAAAAACTAAGGAGATTTTTTAACAATGCGAATGCTCGACAATATCATCAAAAAAAGAGATAAGAAGGAACTGACGACCGAAGAGATCAAGTTCATGATCGACGGCTACACCGACGGCAGCATTCCTGACTACCAGATGTCAGCCATGACCATGGCCATCTTGTTAAACGGGATGAACGACCGCGAAACTTTCGACATGGCCTTCTCCATGCTGAAAAGCGGCGACGAGCTCGACTTGTCATCAATCCCTGAAATCAAGGTCGACAAGCACTCAACCGGCGGCGTCGGCGACAAGATTTCCATTCCGCTGGCTCCGCTTGTTGCCAGCTGCGGCGCCAAGAACCCGATGATCTCAGGCCGCGGCCTGGGCCACACCGGCGGTACCTTGGACAAGCTGGAAAGTATTCCGGGCTTCAGCGTTGACGAAACCGAAGAGCAATTCATCGACCAAGTTAAAAAAGTAGGGACGGCGATTGTTTCTGCTTCTACTAACGTGGCTCCTGCCGACAAGAAGATCTACGCTTTGCGCGACACTTCCGGCACCGTGGAATCAATTCCGCTGATCGCATCGTCTATTATGTCTAAAAAGCTGGCTTCTGGGACCGACTCTCTGGTCTTTGACGTCAAGTGCGGCAACGGCGCCTTCATGCGCGACAAGGCCCAAGCTGAAAAACTGGCCAAGACTTTGCTGGCCATCGGCAAGCAGCACGGCAACGAATGTGTCGCTGTGGTCACGAACATGAACCAGCCGCTGGGCAACACTGTCGGCAACTCCTTGGAAATCATGGAAAGTATCGACATCCTGAAGGGCAAGGGTCCAAAGGACACCACCGAGCTGACCTTAGTCTTAGGCAGCCACATGCTGGTTCTGGCCCACTTGGCCGACAACCTGGCAGATGCCCGCAAGATGCTGGAAGAAAACATTAAAAATGGCAAGGGCTTGGCAAAGCTGCGCGAAATGATCAAGGCCCAAGGCGGCGACGACCGCGTTGTCGACTACTACAGCCTGCTGCCGCTGGCCAGCCACAAGTACGAAGTCAAGGCTGAAAAGGCCGGCTACGTTGACGAAATCAACACCAACGAAATCGGCATGGTCAGCGTATACTTAGGCGGCGGCCGCTTAAAGAAGACCGACAAGGTTGACTGGGGCGTCGGCTTAGTGATCAACAAGCACTTGGGCGACAAGGTCGAAGTTGGCGACAGCCTGGCCACTGTTTACTCAAACGAGGACTACAGTGACGAAATTGCCGGTGATATTTTGAAGTCCTACCACATTGGTGACCGTCCAAAAGCAAAAGAGGACTTAGTTTATGAGGTTATTCAGCAAAACTAGAGGCCTGTTCGACGACCTGATCGGCAGAAAGCGCCACGCCCAGATGGCGCACGCTTCCAGGCCTTTTGACGCCATGCAGAAATACCTGACCGTGGGCGAGTACCCGGTCGGAGCCAACGAGCATACCCCGGGCGGCAAGGCCTACACTTTGACCGTCTACCAGGAAAAAGACGGCTCGCTCTACCAGGCGCTGTCGCCTGCTGATACCGACAGCCTGGCGCCAACTTATACACGCAAGTTCGACAAGCGGCTGGGCCGCTTTCGTGCTTTTCAGAATGTCAAAACGGGCGAGCGCTACACCGTCCACGAGTACCTGTCGGCCTTTGCCGACCGCGTGCGCAAGCGCGTGCGGACGAGCGAAGACTCCGTCAACATCGGCATCTTGACCGACACCCACTACAAGGACGCCGACGCCGTCGACTTTTACGGCTACAACGGCTTGATCCACGTCAAGGAGTTCAACTACCTGGAAAAAACCGGGCTGCTGGACTTCAAGGCCCACCTGGGTGACTGGATGGACGGGTCCGACGCCGGGCTGGTCGGCGAACGCGAATTAATCCGGCTGCGGGATGCCTGGAATGACGGCGGCGTGCCTTTTGCCATTATTAAGGGCAACCACGACGAAAACGACAAGTTTGACGAACACCACGACTTAAAGCCGTCCTTCCCGGAAAACGAGTTTGAAAATATCATGTGGCCGTGTTTTTACAGACAGCCCGAGATCCACTACATCTCCCGCCAGCACGGCACCGGGTATTTTGACAAGGACAACGTGCGCTTTGTCTTCGTCAATACCTCGGACATTCCTTACGAACTGGACGAACACGGCAAAAAGAAGTACGACAATAAGCTCGTGCTCGGCCTGCGCGAAGACCAGTTCGAAGAAATTATCGAGATCTTGGAGCATTCGTCTGGCAAAAAGCTGATCTTTATGAGCCACGGCAACCCGATCAACCGCAAGGGCAACAACGCGCTGAAGTACAACGGCCGCTCGCTGCACGAACTGCTGGTGGCCTTCAACCAGCGCGAAAAAGGCTACCTGTCCGCGGCTAACGGCCCGGCGGAGTTTGCCCTCCACAATGCCTTTGACTTTACCAAGATCCATGACGCCAAAGTCATCGCCTACTTCTGCGGCCACCGCCACGTCGAAGACCAGTACCGGATCAACGGCATCCAGTACGTACTCTTCAACTGCTCGGCGCTGATGGGCCCGAATCACGCGCTGACGACGGCCTACAACAAGCGCTGGAACCGCCAGATCGACCACGTCAACGAATTTGCCGGCTACGTGGTCAACGTCGACTTGCACCTGCACGTGCTGCAGGTCTTCGGCTACGGCGCCGCCAGCCGGCTGCGGATTTTTCCAATTTAACTGCTGAACAATCTATGAGGTGATTAAGCAAATATGTGTGGAATTGTCGCTTTTTACGACCCAGAAATTAATGACAAACAAGCCGCCATCGGCAAGATGATGGCGACCATCAAGCACCGGGGCCCGTCTTCTGACGGCCTCTACACCAACGACGAGGTTGCCTTGGGCTTCCGCCGCCTGTCCATCATCGACCTGCGCGGCGGCACCCAGCCGATCTACAACGAAGACAAGAGCCGCGCCATCATTTTTAACGGCGAGATCTACAACTTCAAACCGCTGCGGGCTGAATTGCTCGAAGCCGGCCACGTCTTTACGACCAAGGCCGACACCGAAGTGCTGCTGCACGGTTACGAAGAATGGGGGATGGCCGGCCTGCTCAAGCGGGTGCGCGGCATGTTCGCCTTCCTCATCTGGGACGACAATAACAAGACGCTGTACGGCGCCCGCGACTTCTTCGGCATCAAGCCGATGTATTATTCCGACCACGACGGCCACCTGCTGGTAGGGTCCGAGCTCAAGAGCTTTATGGCCTTCCCGGGCTTCAAGCCGGTTTTAAACATGGAGGCCGTCAAGCCTTACCTCATGAACCAGTACAACGACCTGCCGGAGACCTTCTTCAAGGGCGTCTACCGCTTACCGGCCGGCCACTGGTTCGCCTACAAAGACGGGCACATGGACATCCACCAGTACTGGGATGCCAAGTACCTGCAAAACAACTTGAGCTTTGAAGACACGGTCAAAAAGATCAACGAAGACTTGGCTGAGACGGTGGATCTTTACAGAAACGCCGACGTGCCGGTGGGCGCCTTTTTGTCAGAGGGTGTCGACTCATCGTTCTTAACTACCTTGCTGGACCCAGACGACGTCTTCTCAGTCGGCTTTGACGACCCGACCTACGACGAAGCTTCCAAGGCCCAAGCTCTGGCCAAGATCAACGACTGGACCTTTTACTCCGACAAGGTCAAGGCCGACGAAGCCATGCACGACTTCCCGGAGATGCAGTACCACATGGATGAACCCGACGCCAACCCGTCGATCATCCCGCTCTGGTATTTGTGCAAGCTGGCCCGCCGCCACGTGACGGTGGCGCTGTCCGGCGAAGGCGCCGACGAGCTGTTTGCCGGCTACGTCAACTACGGGATGCACACGCACTCCGACACGATCAAGGCCTTCACTTCGGGTTTGAAGAAGCTGCCGCATAAAAGCCGCGTGCACTTGGCCCACAGAATCAAGCGCATGCCGGACTTCCCAGGCAAGGTGCACCTGTACACCAACTTGGCCGACCCAAGCGAGTTCTACTGCGGCCAGTCCGTCATCTACGACATGGACTACCCGACGATCTTTACGTCAAAAGACGCCAACAGCGTTTTGCAGCCGGAATTCCGCAACGATCTGACGGTCAACGGCATCTACCAAAACGACTTTGCCAAGGTGAAAAACGCCGACAACGTCAAGCAGATGCAGTACATCGACCTGCACCACTTCATGTTAAACGACATCGAGCAAAAGGCCGACAAGATCTCCATGGCCCACTCCCTGGAGCTGCGCGTGCCTTACCTTGATAAAAAGATTGCCGAGCTGGCCAACTCCATCCCGACTAAGTACTTGGTCAACAAGCACGACACCAAGTACGCCCTGCGCAAGGCGTCCGAAAACGTCCTGCCGGAAGAGTGGGCTAAGCGGCCAAAACTGGGCTTCCCAACGCCGATCAAGCAGTGGCTGAAGGAACCGCGCTTTTACAAGCAGGTCCGCGAGCTGTTCACGGAAGACTTCGTCAATGAAATCTTCGACCAGAAAAAGATTGTCAAACTGCTCGATGACAACTATCATGGCGATGGCAGTGCCCGGCGCCAGATTTGGACGATCTATACTTTCTTAGTCTGGTACAAGCTGTTCTTCATCGACTACGACGAGACAATCAAAAAGTACCAGCGGGTACAGCCGGAAGTAGCTGCCTTGATTGAGCAGGGCAAGCTGGTTTAAGGGTTAAGTTGGTTTAATTAAAGAGGACAACAATTATGGCAGATTTTACGCCGATATTATTAGGCAGCGACATTAATGTTTACGGGATGGCCCGGTCTTTCCACGAGGCCTACGGCATTAATGTGCATGCGTTAGCCAGCGTCCAGCTGGCCGCCACGCGCTATTCCAAGATCGTGGACGTCGAAGTGCACCAAGGGTTTGACAAAGACCCAGAGTTTATGAACGTGATGCGGGCCAAGGCTAAGGCCTTGAAGCCGGGCCACAAGCCGGTCATCTTGATCGCCTGCGGCGACGGTTACGCTGAGCTTTTGTCAAAACACAAAGATGAGCTGAGCAAAGACTTCATCGTGCCTTACACCGACTACGACCTTTTGGAAAAACTGATCTCCAAGGAAGGCTTCTACGAAGTTGCCGAAAAACTCGGCCTGCCTTACCCAAAGACCAAGATCATCACCATGGCCGACTATAAGGCCGAAAACTACCTGACGATTCCGTTCGACTACCCGGTCGCTTTGAAGCCGGAAGACCCCGTTTCCTGGCTGAAGTGCCAGTTTGAGGGCCGCAAGAAGGCCTTCATCATCGGCAGCGAGGCCGAACTTGACGATATCGTCACCAAGATTTACACCCACGGCTACACCGAGGACCTGATCTTGCAGGACTTCATCCCGGGCGACGACTCCAACATGCGCACGCTGAACGCCTACGTGGACAAAAACCACAAGGTCAAGATGATGTGCCTGGGCCACCCGCTTTTGGAAGACCCGACCCCGCAATCGATCGGCAACTACATGGTCATCGAGCCTGAATACAACATGGACCTGTACAAGCAAGTCCAAGACTTTTTGGAAAAGCTCAACTACACGGGGATGGCCAACTTCGACATCAAGTACGACGTCCGCGACGGCCGCTACAAGTTCTTTGAAATCAACTTGCGCCAGGGCCGGTCAAGCTTCTACGTCACCTTGAACGGCTACAACTTGGCCAAGTGGTACGTCGACGACTACGTTGACGACAGCCTGGCCGACAAGGAAACGGTCTACGGCAACGAAGACGAAAGCCGCCGTGTGCTCTGGATGGGCGTGCCGGTCAAGTTATTCAAGCAATACGCCGTCGACAACGACGACAAGCGCCGCGCCGAAAAGATGCTGGCCCAAGGCCAATACGGTACGACCGTGTTCTACAAGCCGGACATGAGCTTTAAGCGCTGGCTGTTAATGCGCTACATGTTCCACAACTACTACGGCCGCTACAAGCAATACTTCGAGGTCAACAAGGGCCAATTCTTCGAAGAAAAGAAGTAAAAAGATTTTTTAATAATTTTTTAAGCAAGGGTTTAACCTTGCTTTTTTTGTTGCTAAACTAAAAATAAAAACTATAGGAGGCAAGCATGCTGAGAAAAGATCGACAGCTCAAAGAAATCAAACTGCACTGGCTTTTCATCGGCGAGCTGATCACCTGGCTGGGGGCCAGTTTTGTCTGGCCGCTGACGTCTGTTTACTTGAACAAGCGGCTAGGGATCAGCCTGTCGATGATCGGGGTCGTGCTTTTTTGCAACTGTGCGGCCAACATTGCGGCCTCCTTTTTGGCGGGGCGGCTGTACGACCGCTGCAACCCTTACCCGCTTTTAATCTTCGGGGCTTTTGCGGACGCGCTGGTCTTATACCTGCTGGCGGCCTTTCACGGCTGGCCGGAATACTGGGTCTGGCTGACGCTCACCGGCTTTTTAGGCGGCTGGAACGGGACCTTGATCAACTCGATTGCGACGAGTCTGAAAAAGTACCCGGGCCGGTATGTCTTCAACATCCTGTATTTTGCCCAAAACCTGGGCGTCGTGGCCGGCACCCTGATCGTGGGCTACCTCTACGACTACTCGATCACCCTGCTGTTCTGCATCGCCGGGACCTTGTTTGTCTTGGTGGGCTTAAACACGATCTTCCACTACCGGCCGATCATCGCATACCACAAGGCCCGCAAGGCGCGCGTTAAGCACGGCGGGGCGCTGCCGAAAGAGCCGATGCCGAAGAATAACTTTATTCTGGCCATGGGCTTTTTCATTGCCCTGGGGCTGACCTGGCTCATGTACATGAACTGGGAATCAAACCTGTCCGTCTACATGGTTTCTTTGGGCATTCCTTTCCACCGCTACAGTCTGCTGTGGACGCTGAACGCCGGCATTATTGTGTTAGTCCAGGCAATCTTGGCCAAGTTCCCGCAGATCTTTAAGACGCCTTTCCACCAGATCATTTTCGGCCAGCTGATGTTTTCGCTGTCTTATGTGACCTTGATTTTTGCCAAGGACTTCGGCCACTTTGCCTTGTCGATGACGGTGCTCACTTTAGGCGAATCCACCGCCTTTCCGGCGATCCCGGCCTATGTCAACGAGCTGTCGCCGCTGACTTCTAAAGGCAAATACCAGGGCCTGACCAACGTGGCTTCGTCTTTAGGCCGGGCGTTTGGCCCCATGTTTGGCGGTTTAATTATTGAGACTTTTGGCTACTTGCCGCTGTTCTGGCTGGCAGCGGTTGTAATTTTTTTGACCATCGTCTGCTTGCTGCCGCTGCACAAACGATTAGCGGGGAAATTAACTCTGTATAAATAGGCCATAAGTTGTCATATATACTCATTTTTTCTTATAATATAAAAAGATATACGCTAATGAAAAGATATACACTAGTAATGCTTTATATATTTGGGACAAGACACTATGAGGATAATTTCACCCCAGACGGCCCAAAAACTCAGCCGGCTGGCCAATGCGGACGGGGTTTTTCTCGGAGCATCTAATGGCAAAAATGAAGATAAAAATATTAGTTTTGTGACGGCGAACGTCAAGAAGATGGAAGGGCAGCTGTTTGAATACGACAGCTACAACTTCGGCCAGCAGCCGGCGCTTGCGCCCAACCTGTCGGTGCACAGGATCGCGCGCGAAGGCTACTTGGGCGTGTTGTTCAAGCTCTACTACGACCCCGACGCCCCCTGGAAAAAGCAGGAGCGGGTCCAGGCCCTGATTGAGCGCGTCGGCATGGAGGTGCAGGCGGCCCACTTGCCGTTTTTCCTGCAGCTGGTGTCCTATGACGAACAAGCCACCGACAAGCGCAGCCTGGAATTTGCGAGGCTGATGCCGCACAAGGTGATCTTAGGCGTCAAGGAGTTCAGCAAGCCGCAGTACCGCGTCGACGTGCTGATCGTCGAACCGCCTTTTAACCAGGCAAGTCTGGAACAATTCGACATCAACGAATGCTGCGGGCTGCTGCGCCAGCAGGCCGACGTCACCCGGCTGCCTTACCTGTTTGCCGGTGCCGACTTAGACCACGCGGAGATGGAGCAAGTCCTGGCCTGCGTGGAAAAAGCCGAAATAGACTATAATGGGATTTACTGTCAAAATAATCAAAACCCAGCCCGGCTGGCCAAGCACCTGAAAAAGGCCCAAGCCTGGGAGGAGCGTTTAGTAATAAGCAGGTGAATGCAATGAAAACGATGCAAATCCGCGGCGGCGCGGGCGACGTAACCCAAGCTGCCCCTAACACGCGTGCGCAAGACAACTTATACCTGGCTGTCAATTCCGATTGGATCGAGCACGCCGAAATCCCGGCCGACCACTCGGGCATTTCTGCCTTCCAGGTGATGGCCGACGATTTGGAAAAGCAATTGATGGCTGACTTTGCCGGTTTTGCAAAGGGTGAGCAGCTGCCAGACGTGCCCAACTTTGCAAAGGCGGTCGAGCTCTATAAATTAGCCTTAGACTTTGACAAGAGAAACAAGGAAGGCGCCAAGCCGATTAAGCCGGACTTTGAACTTTTGTCAGGCATCTTAGACTTTGCCGACTACAACTTGAAGGCCGCAGACCTTTACAAGGCCGGCTTAGGCCTGCCGTTCTCCATTTCGGTTGAACCCGACATGAAGAACACCAAGGTCAACGCGCTCTACACGGCCGGCCCAAGCACGGTGCTGCCGGACACTACTCAGTACGGCACGGAAGCAGGCGACAAGCTGTTAGCCGTTTACGAAAAACAGACCGCTAACCTTTTGCACTTAGCCGGTGTGGACGAAGCCAAGGCCGCTGACATTGCGGCTAAGGCCGTGGCCTACGACAAGGAAATTGCCAAGTTTGTGAAGTCCAACGAAGAGTGGGCCGACTACCCGGCAATTTACAACCCGATGAAGACCAGCGACTTTGTGGCTAAGTTTAAGTCTTTCAAGATGCAGTACTTCTTGGAAAACATCTTCGGCAAGCTGCCAGAGCGCGTCATCGTCGAAGATCCGCGCTACTTAGACAACGCCGACAGTCTGCTCAACCAAGACCACTTTGCCGAAATCAAGTCCTGGCTGCTGGCCGGCTTCATCAACGGGGCCGCAAGCAGTTTGTCAGAAGACTTCCGCAACGCTGCCTTCCCGTTCCGCCAGGCTTTGAGCGGGGCCCGCGAGCTGCCGAACCGCGAAAAGTTTGCCTACCGCACCGCTAACGGGATGTTCAGCGAAGTTGTCGGCGTCTACTACGGCCAAAAGTACTTTGGCGAGGCCGCCAAGAAAGACGTCGAAGACATGGTCAAAAAGATGCTGGCCATCTACGAAGAGCGCTTGAGCAAAAATGACTGGCTGTCTGAAGCCACTAAGAAACAAGCGATCGTTAAGCTGCAGGCCCTGCGGCTCAAGATCGGCTACCCGGACAAGATCGAAAAGATCTACGACCGGCTGCAAATCAGCCCAGAAGCAAGTCTCTATTACAACCAGCGCTCGGCCAGCCAAGAGCTGATCGCTTACAACATCGAGCAGTTGAACCGCGAAGTCGACCGCGACTTGTGGGCAATGCCGGGCAACCTGGTCAACGCCTGCTACGACCCGTCTAGAAACGACTTGACCTTCCCGGCTGCCATCCTGCAGAAGCCTTTTTACAGCAAAGACCAATCGCGGGCTGACAACTACGGCGGCATCGGGACTGTCATCGGCCACGAAGTGTCGCACGCCTTTGACAACAACGGCGCGCAGTTTGACGAGTTCGGCAACATGAAGAAGTGGTGGACCGAAGCCGACTACGCCGAATTCAAGAAGCGCACCCAGCAGGAGATCGACTTGTTCGACGGCATCCAATACGGGGCCGGCAAGCTGAACGGCAAGCAGATCGTGTCCGAAAACATCGCCGACCAGGGCGGCTTGACCGTTGCCTTGGAAGCCTTGAAGGGCGAGCAAAACACGGACCTTAAGTCGTTTTACGAGAATTTTGCCCGGGTTTGGGCCACCAAGGACACGCCGCAAATTATCCAGACGCTGCTGGCTTTGGACGTCCACGCGCCGGGTCCGCTGCGGGCTAATGTGCAGAGCCAATGCCAGGAAGATTTCTACCAAGTCTTCGGCGTCAAAGAGGGCGACGGCATGTACTTAGAGCCTGAAAAGCGTGTTGTAATCTGGTAATCATGATATAGCTTTAAATACCGTCATGACGGGGGTTCCCGGGGACGGTATTTTTTTGCATTTATTTGCCTAAAAAATTAGATTGTGATATTATTTACACGTAAACGAGAAACCGTTTCCGTATTTTCCTAGGAGGGAAATTAATGAGTACTGTACAAACTTATTCAGATGATGAATTAAGAAAAGCTAACCCATTGTTTAGCCGTACCCGTGCCACTATTGAAAGTGCATTCTACGGCAACAATGTTCACGAAATCACTTCAGTTGCTGAAGCTTACTACCTGGCAAAGGCTCAATCAGGCGTTGTTGAAACTGACCTGCCAATCCTGCACACCAAGGAATTAGGCCTGCCAGAAGGCGCTAAGCAATTAGTATTCAACCACGGTAAGATTTTGGGTAGAACTGCTTCAGCTCGTCACTTCGTTGACAACCCTAACGAAGACCCAGAAGCTTTGGACGCTAACCTGCGTGAAGACCTGTTCAAGGGCGCTAACGAAAAGTTCTTGAAGGCTACTGTTCTGGTTGGTTTGGACCCATCATTCACTGTTAAGGCCCACATCATGATGCCAGAAAACTACGCTATCAACATGTTAGCTTACATCCTGAACTTCCAATTCTTCGATGAAGAAGCTGCTAAGATGTACGCTAAGTCAAAGGCTTACAACGAAGGTGACATCTACTTCTACCTTGACCCTAACGTTTCAGACGACGACTACCCAAAGGGCTTCGGCGTATTCGACGCTGCTCACAACTGTGCCGCTGTCTTCGGCCTGCGTTACTTCGGTGAATTGAAGAAGGGTACTTTGACTCTGGCTTGGGCTATCGCTCACCGTAACGGCTACGCTGCTTGCCACGGTGGTGAAAAGTCATTCCACTTCACTGACAGAGACGACAAGACCTTCGCATTCTACGGCCTGTCAGGTTCAGGTAAGTCAACTCTGACTCACGAAATGTACGACGGCAAATACGACATCACTGTTTTGCACGACGACGCATTCATCATTTCACGTGTTGACGGTTCATCAGTAGCCCTGGAGCCTTCATACTTCGACAAGACCCACGACTACCCAGCAGGTCACCACGAGACTAAGTACTACACTACTATCTTCAACTGTGACGTAACCCTGAACAAGGAAGGTAAGAAGGTTCTGGTAACTGAAGACCTGCGTAACAACAACGGTCGTGTTATCAAGACTCGTTACACTTCAGCACACCGTGTTGACTACGAGAAGACCCCTATTACTGCTCTGTTCTGGATCATGAAGGACGGTTCACTTCCTCCAGTATTGAAGATCGATGACCCAGTTATGGCTACTACTATGGGCTTGACTCTGGCTACTAAGAGAACTTCAGCCGAAAACCTGCCAAAGGGCTTCGACATGAACACTCTGGTTATCGAACCATTTGCTGACCCATTCCGTGCATTCCCACTTCCAGAAGACTACTCAGACTTCAAGGAACTGTTTGAAAAGCGCGGCGCTGGCTGCTACGTTCTGAACACTGACGCATTCATGGGCAAGGACATTCCAAAGGAAGTTACTAAGAAGATCGTTGAAGAACTTGCTTTGGGTGAAGAAGGCGAATGGAAAGCCTTTGGCAACTTCAAGGGCGTTTCATACCTGCCAATCGACGGCTATGAACCACAATTCGGCGACAAGAACTACGAAGAAACTCTGGTTAAGAGATTCCAAGACCGTTTGAACTGGTTGAACACTTACGACAAGGAACACCCAACTCAAACTATCCAACCAGAAGCTAAGACTACTCTTGAAAACATCATCAAGGAACTTAGCTAATTCGCTTAGTTTAGCTGAATAAAAAAACGTCTCCCGTTTGGAAGGCGTTTTTTTATGCGCTGATTTAGAATCAATTATCTTCGATTAACCAGCACTACTGTTTAGCACTTGCTGATAACAGCCATGAACGCTGCTCTGACAGCTTTGCCAGGCCTTGAGGCATAGTTGACCAGGCCAGTAATTAAGTCTGCTAAGAGCTTTTTAAGCACAAAAAAATAAGCCCCGCGTTAGCGGGGCTTATTTTCTATTTCCAGGTATTATTCTTTTCAACCTTTTCCTTAATGGCCTTATATTCATCAGCCGGGATCCGGTTAATATAGAACGGCTTGCGTGACCCTAAGATCAGCGGTACGCGCTCAATCACCGTGTTGGAGAAGTCCAAGCCAAACCAGGACGCCGGCTTCGACGAAAGGTTCTGCAGCCAGACACGAGCTTCGATAATGCTCTTTTCGTAGCTGGTCAGCTCGGTTTCCGGACTCACCACATCCTGCACAATGACGAACGAGAAGTCGCCGACATCACGGCCAGGCGTCGTCGTGTACTTCTGCGGCTGCGGCTCAATCGTGCCGTCCTTAATCAGGTCGTGGACGATCTGGCGCAGGTAGACGTTCACCCGCTGCTGCTGCTTAAAGCCTAAGAACAGCTGGACGTTGATCACGTTCTTGGTGCCAAAAGTGTTAACCGCGTAATCCGCAGTAAACGGCTCGTCAGTAATGTTGACGGTGACAAACCAGTAGGCGTGGGCCCGCTTTGGCCGCTTGTCCAGGATCGAGTACATGACCTCGCGCTTGATGAACTTGTTGTACTTCACCTTGGCCATGTAGACCAGGTTGGTGGCGTAGGTCGGGTAGTTGGGGTCGTGGGACAGCTGCGTCAGCTCGTCGATGTAGTCGTCAAGCCGGACGTAGGAGTTCTGGTTTTCGCGCTTATCGCGGACCTTGTTGCCGTAGTACCAAACGTACATGACAGCCAGAATCAGGCCGGCGATCAGCACGGTGACCCAGCCGCCGTGAGTGAACTTGATCAGAGACGAAATCAGGAACATGCCTTCAATCGACACAAACGAGACGAGGAAGATGGCCCGCCCGATAATGTTCACGTTGCGTGAAGCCAGGTATTCTGACAAAAGCAGGGTGGTCATCAGCATCGTGACGGTGATGGCCAGACCATAAGCGGCTTCCATGTGGGCTGAAGTTTGGAAAGTAGCCACGACCAGCAGGGTGACCGTACACAGCATCTTGTTGACGGATGGGATGTAGATCTGGCCTTGCTGAGTTGATGGGAAGACGATCCGCATTCTCGGCAGGAACTTCAGCTGGATGGCTTCAGACACCAGGGTAAAGGAGCCGGTGATCAAGGCCTGGGAAGCGATGATGGCGGCTAAGGTTGCCAAAATGACGGCGTAGACTCTGATATTATCAGGAACAATCGCAAAGAATGGGTTGGCGACGTTGCTGGTTGGGTGTTTTAAGATCCACACGCCTTGGCCTAAGTAGTTCAAAGCCAGGCAGATGAAGACAAACGGCCACGAACCCATGATGTTGCCCTTGCCCACGTGGCCGACGTCGGAGTACAGCGCTTCGGCACCGGTCGTAGCCAGGAAGACGCTGCCTAAGATGAAGACGCCGACTTTGTTGGCCGGGCTGAACAGGATCCGGATGGCGTAGATCGGGTTCAAGGCCTGCAAGATCGACAGGTCGCCGCCGATGTTGTAGACGCCGATGACGCCTAAGAAGGTGAACCAGATAAACATGATCGGCCCAAATGCCCGGCCGATGATGCTGGTCCCCATCCGCTGGATCGTGAATAAAAGCAGCAAGATCACGACGGTGATGATGATGACGACGCTCTGGTTTGGCACCAGGATGTTGCCGCCGAACTTCATGCCCTTTAAACCTTCAATCGAGGTCGTGACGGTCACGGCCGGGGTCAAGGTCCCGTCGGCGAGCAGCGCGGCCCCGCCGATCAGGGCCGGCATGACCAGCCACTTGGCGCGTTTGCGCACCAGAGCGAACAGGGCGAAGATCCCGCCTTCACCGTGGTTAGTTGCCTGCAGGGCGATCAGCACGTACTTGATCGTCGTCAGCAGGGTGATCGTCCACAGGATTAAGGAAATCGAGCCGATGATCAGCTCGCGGCTGCAGTTGGCGATCCCGCCGTTGCCGGCCACGATTGACTTCATAACATACAGCGGGCTGGTGCCGATGTCGCCGTAGACGATACCGATGGTGATCAGCAAGCCAGTCGCTGACAGTCTGTTAAACCTTTTTTGGTCCATATCTCAATAACTCCTAAATTATTAGCGCAAGTTAGTCCTATCTTACACAAATTGCGGTACGAAAAAAAGAATGCCATGAGACATTCTTTTTAGGAATTCGCGCTTTCTTATCTTAAGACAGGGATTCCTGGATTTGGCCGCGCTGGTCAGTGTACCACTGGTCCCAGTCCTCATAGGTCTTGAGGCTGCTTGCGTCGAGGCCGGTTTTAGCTTTGATTTCGTCCAGCAGGCGCTGGAAGTTTGCTGCGTGTACGTCTAAGACGTGGGTGATCAGCTTCTTGCGTGAGAAGTTGATGTTGTTGGTCAAGTACAAGTTGATGTCGACCATGTCGTGGTGTTCATCGAAGGTGTTGATGATTTCCAGGTCGCTTTCATCGAACTTGGCAATGTAGAAGTTGGCGAAGTTGACCAGGTAGTCGGGCTCTTCCTTGAACTCGTGCTTGGTCATATCGGTCTTGTTGGCCTCAGGCATGATGACTTCTAAGTCTTCGTTTTCTTCTTCTTGGCCTTCTTGAATCTTGTTTTCTTCTTCAGTCAAGTTGGGTCCGCTCCTTTATGCGTCTAATGTAAAGTCAACTGCTATTTTACGATTAAGTTGACTTAAAAGCAACTAGCGGCCCAGGTACTCGTTGACGTCGGCAGCGGTGATGTCGGCCGGGCTCTGGTGGCCGTTGTTGTAAGCAACGCGGAAGAGGTCGATGATCTGCTGGTCGGAGAACTTGCTCTGGTCAAAGCCTAAGTCCATCAGGCGGGAGCGGATTTGGCCGCGGCCGGACATGGAGACGGCTTGGCCGCCGACGGTGGTGTCGTCGCTGGCTGATGTGTTGGCAGAGCTGCGGCCGTCGTAGCTGCCGGTCGTAGTTGACTGGCTAGTGGTTGACTTAGCAGCTTGGCCAGCTTGTTCAGCTGCTTCTTGGGCGCGCTGCTGCAGGGCAGTGACTTGTCTGCGGACGCGGCGGTAGTACTTGCCGTTGATGTAGGACAAGTTCAAGATGCGCTCGCAGGTAGCGGCAGCTTGGCTGTACTGCTTGTTTGCGTATTCTTCCTTGGCCTGGCTGCGCAGCGGGTTGATGTCTTCTTGGAAGTTGTCGATGACCGTTTGGATCTTGCGGCGCAATCTAGTGGCCCGGCTGGTCATCAGCTGGTAGCCGGATTCTTCATTGATGACGCTGGTTAAGGCGTGCTTAGCGTCCTTAAACTCGTAGTCGGCAATGTCTTCTTGGGCGTCGGCAAAGTCGTCGGCCTGGTTTTCGTAGGCCTTGGCCTTGGCGGTCTTTTTTGCTTCGTAAGCTTGTTCGAACTTGTCGGCGGCGGTGTCGTAGTCAGCCTTTTTTACGCTGGCGATCCCGGCCTGCATGTAAGTGTCGTAATGGCTGGATTGCTGGCTGGCGGCCGGCTTGCTGGAGCTGTTATTGCTTGCACAGCCGGCAACGCTGACTGACATGACGACTGCGGCCAGCACGGCAAAAAGCTTTTTAAATTTCATGGTAAGACTAGACCTCCTTATTGCTAGTGTCTGCCTAAATTATACCAAATAAGCAAAACGGCCGACCATTCAGACACCTCTGTTCGTTAGTAAGGGTGCAAGGGCAAGGCGGGCCGGCAGCTGGCACCTTTGCGTTATTAAATGAAGAGAAATGGAGAAGAAAAAATGGCTCAATTGATTAAACAAAACCTGCAAGTGCAGTTTAAAAACGGCGAATCCGACAAAGACAGACACACTAAGATCTTCCAGCATGTGAAAGACGGCTCCAAGGCGGCTGACCTGTGCAGCTTTGCTGAGGCGGTGGCGGGCTTGTACGACCACACCACGGTTGGGGAAGTGGTGGTTGTGCAGTACCAAAAGGTCTCTGATGATCAACAGGTTGAATAATAAGTTTATATAATAAAGGAAAGGAAAAGACGATGAACACGACTAAGAGCTTGAGAATGACTTTTTTGAATGACAAGGGCAAGAAGAAGAACCTGCTGCTTGCGGGGGCGGCTGAGAATTTGGATGCGGAAGCGGTGAAGGCCGCGATGAGCAAGATCAGGGATGCGAACGTTATTGGAGATGGCGAGGGTGATTTCTATAAGACGATCGATTCTGCTGCTTATATTGAACGGACGGTTCATAGTTTGTTTGGCAGTGATGAAACCCGTGCAGGGGATGCGGGGGCTGGTGAAGAAGGTAATTAGCTTTTTGAGACAGCTTTAAAATGTTGATAGAAAGGGCGGCCGGGGAGGCCGTCTTTTTTTTACAAGAATGTTAAAAGCCGCATTTTCCTTTGCAAAATGGTCCAAGCCATATATAATAAGAGTCGTGGTAAGCGATAGGGATGTGCCTCGAGTAGTGAAGCTCGTACGGCATGCTATTCTTTTGTTTGATGTGACTGCCCTGTAGGAGGTTATAGAACCTACAGTTTCAAGCTTAAAAGGATTTGTACAATTATGGGCATCTCATGAAATAGGCCCGGACCTACCGCAGTTTTTTACAAGGAGGAAGACCACATGAAGAAAAATGTTAAGATTTTAGGTGCCGCAGCTGCTGCTTTATTAGCTGTTGCTCCAGTTGTTGCTTCAGCAACTACTGTTAATGCTGACTTTACTATCAATCCAGGTGCTAACGACAACGCTGAGCCAAATCAGACTCCACTGAACATTAATGTTACTTTGAACGCAACTGCAGACAAGACTAGTGATGTAGATGCCGCTAAGAGCGTAAAGCTTTCTTCAAGCATTGGTACCATTAACCGTACTACTGGCAGTGTAATTTCAATTGTTAATGCTGACGGTTCAGATGTTAAAACTCCAACTTTGCAACCGGGTGTTCCATACAGAGTTCAAGTTACTGAGATGGCTATTAATGGCCTTACCAACAACGTAATTTACAACCTGGGTAAGGACACTAAATTTAGCGGTGCTGACTCTAATACTCCTAACGCAGCAACTGGTAGTCAATTAGTAACTGCTGGTACCTTTACTAGTGCAACCTTTACTTTAGCTAAAAACGGTGATGCCACCCAGCCTTACTTCTCAAACGCAAGTAACGGTGTTCAATTAGCTAACGGTGCTACTGCAAACGTTAACAATGGTGCAGGTGTTTTAGCTAAAGATGTTACTGGTGGTTATACTAAAGATAACATCTTTGCAAGTGCAAAGAATGCCGTAACTTACAGCCCAGCTGAAGCTGTATACGTTACTGACGCTGATGACGTTGCTAAGCAATTAAAGGACCAAGGCTTGACTAAGAACGCCAATGGTGAATACAACGTTCCTGCTAACGGATTCCACGTAACTCTGGTTGTTAAGAGCCTTATGAGTAACAAGACTGCCAGCGTTGTTGTACCATTTGCTGGTTCAGAAGCTGACTACAGTCACTTCCCATTTGTAACCTTTGACTCTAACGAAGTTTCAAAAGACGGCTACAGTGACAACTTTAAAGGTGTTTGGGCACAAGGTACTCAAAGCAAGGATGCTAGTCAACTGATCAGAATTATTCCACTGGGTTCAACCTTTGATAGTAGCGATGCTGTAAAGGGCTTCAAAGCTAATGTTTCAGGTACTAAGCCAAGCGACTCCACTGCAGCTGAAGGTACTGGCTCAACTATCGACATGGCAGTTTTGAGCAACCCAGTTAACACCCAAGTTCCAGGCCAATATACTGTAACTCTGCAAGCAACTAACTGGGCTAATGGCAAGACCACTAGATTCCAATACATCGTTCAAGTTGGTGAAAATGGTGCTACTTACCAAACCGTTAACTACCCAGCTGCTTACGGTGTAAACGTTTGGAACATCGCTGGTAACACTGCTTCATTCACTGGTAGAAGAGTACAAGGTGGTTCTAGAGTAGCTACTTTTGGCACTAAGACTGTTAACGGCGTTTCATACACCGAAATTAACAAGAAGGGTTCTAACGAATGGATCCAAACCCAATACTTGGGCAACCACAGCAACGAAAACAAGCCATCAAACAACGGCGAAACTAAGCTGAACGGTACTGGCCGTGTAAACTACAACGGCAAGGGTGCTGTAAGACTTCTGAACGCTAACGGCCACTACGTTGACCAATACGTAAAGAAGGGTTCATCATTCAAGGTATGGGCTGAAAAGACCGTTAACGGCCAACACCTGTACAGAATTGGTAGCCAATCACAATGGATTCCTGCTAAGTACTTCTCATTAAACTAATCTAATTAGTTTAAGACTAGTTCATAGCTAGATCCCCAAAAGGGAATCAACCTCAAGGTTGATTCCCTTTTTTTGTCCTCTTTTTCAAATTTTAAAGATTATATATTAGCTATTAGGTAAGACCTTATTAGGATTATTTCTTAGGCTTCTTTACTCAGCTCCTTCTTAAGAACTATTAACAACTTCCTTTTCTGTCTGCGGAGCATTTGATAACTTAACTTGTACTCATCAGCCATCTCCGTCAGCTTCTTATTCCCCAACAAGTGCTCATAGAACACCTTTTGCTGCATCCCCGGCAAAGCAGCCACCGTTTCCTTAATCGCCAACAAACTCGGGTAGTTGTTAAACGGCAGCGTGTACAGATTCACGCTGTTTCCCAGCGCTTCCGTTTGTTCCCGCTGCTGGCGCCTCATCTGGTCCGTCGTGCGCCAGATAATCTTCCTAAACGCTAGCTTCTGGCAGTCTTCCCCTTGTGCCAGCATCTCCGCGTAAATCAAGATGCCATCCTGGAAAAAATCCTCGTAGTCTGGCGACATCCGTTTCACGTGCGCCGCCTTCAATGCACCGTGCACCAATTTCTGGTCCGCCCACGCTTTTTCAAAGCTCATTTTTGTTATTTTCATGTGACATAGTTTCCTTCTTTAATGTCACAAGCGCTTGTGCAACTCTAAAGTAACAAAAACAAAAGTGGACTAAAAAACGGGGGTTTTTGACAATGAACCCGCGTGGTTAAAGGATTCTGCTCGGCGGGTCGCCGAGCAGATGACTAGTAGCAGTGAGCGTTAAGTGTTGTGATCCCCGTCCTAAAAAAGATGGCAATTTTGTTATTTTTGCGCCTAATTGGGCGGGACCTATCCTTAAACTGGTCTAGACTGTTGTGTTAGAATAAATACTGGATAAGCTGAAATGTAATTATGGAAAGGCACATGCTATGAAGAAGATTTACGCTTTATCAGGCAGTACATTTGACCATTCGATCAACACGCATGTTTTGCACTATATCAAAAAGCACTACTCCGACAAGTTCACTATCGAAGTCGATGACATGCGCGACATCCCTTTGTTTAAGGAAGGCGCTGAAGAGCCAACTAAGATCCACCGCATGGCGCAAAAGATCCGCGAGGCCGACCTGGTCTTCTTCTGCACGCCGGAAGCCCAACACTCCGTGCCCGCTGGCTTAAAGAGCGCTTTAGAGTGGCTGTCTAACGCCGAGCATCCCTTCCAAGACAAGCGCGTGGCCATCATTTCTTCTTCGGTCATGCCGCAAGGTGGCGTGCGCGCCCAGAACCGCCTGAAGGTCATCCTGACGGCCGGCGGCTTCCAGTGCCACATGTTTGACGCCGCCGAGTTCATGGTCGAGTGCGAGCAGCGCACATTCGATGACGACGGCAACTTCAAGAACCCAACTAAAGCGAAATTACTCGACAAATACATGACCCAGCTGGGCCAGTGGCTTGACATGTTTAACAACTAGGAGGGGCAGTCATGAAGAAAATCTTAATCATCATTGGCACGAACGCCGACTTTGCTTATAACCGCTACTTGGCCCACTTTATCGCCAAGCGCTACGCTGGCCAGGTCTCATTCCAAGTGCAGGAGATCAAGGACATCCCTTTGTTTGACGGCAACGTCGCCCCAGACAGCGTGATTGCCTTGCGCGAGGCCGTCGAAACCGCTGACGGCGTCATTATCTGCACGCCAGAATATGACCGCGCCATTCCATCAAGCTTGAAGAGCGCCTTGGAGTGGCTGGGGGCCCACGCTGGCACCCACGTCATGAACTACAAGAAGGTCATGGTCGTCGGTGCCGCTCTGTCATCCGTCGGCGCTTCCAACGCGCAAGAAGACTTGCGGGAAGTCTTGATGTCACCAGACCTGGCGGCTAACGTCTTGCCAGGCAACGAGGTCTTGATCGGCCACGTCCAAGACAAGATCGACAAGAAGACTGGCGACTTCGCCAGCCCTGAAGACCTCATGGCCTTGGATCACGCCTTTGAAAGCTTCATGCAGTTCATGAAATAGAGCATCAAAATAGCGGCAAGCTAAACACTCGCCGCTATCTACCGCAGGCATGTATGTGCTACAATATATGGGCGATAGGCATCTACTTAGCGATACTGACTAGGCCGTAAGTTGTTCCCGTTCACTTCAGTATCTACCTTGTTTCCTAAGCAAGGCAACGGCCAGTGAACAGAAAGAACTTTAGCAAGCAAGGTCACTGCCTTTCTTGGAAAGTTCCAATACAATTTTATTAGAGGATAGCTTTAGGGTGTCAAGGCTTTAAAGCTATTTTTGTACACAAAAAGAGCCCCTTCGCGGGGCTTTTTTTCTTGCTATTCTTTTTCCTTAATAATGTAAATCGGCCTATGCTTGACCTGCTCATAAATACGGCCAATATACTTGCCCAGCACCCCGATACACAGCAGCTGTAGCCCGCCAATCAGCAAAATCACGCAGAGCATTGACGTCCAGCCGTTAGTCGCAATCCCGGGCCTAATCAACTTTCTGATGAGCACAAACAGCAGACCTAAAATCGACGCCACCAAGGCCACGCCGCCCAGCCAGACTGCGGCGTTTAACGGGACCTCGGAAAAGTCCACGATGCCGTCCAGGGCGTACTTGAACAGCTGCCACATCGTCCAGTCGGTCTCGCCGGCCACCCGTTCGACGTTGTGGTAGTCGAGGTACTTGGTCTTAAAGCCGACCCAGGCGAAGATGCCCTTGGAAAAGCGGTTGTACTCGGTCATGCTCAGCACCGCGTCGACCATCTGCCGCGTCATCATGCGGTAGTCGCGCGCCCCCGGCACGATCTGCGTCTTCGACATCTTGTTGACGACGTGGTAGAAGCGGTCCGACAAAAAGGACTTGAACTTGGCCTCGCCCTTGCGGTCCACGCGCCGCGTCCCGATGCAGTCATAGTCTTGATTTTTGATCAAATCGTACATCTTAGGCAGGAACTCCGGCGGGTCCTGCAAGTCGACGTCCATGACGACCACGTAGTCGCCGGTCGCCTGCTGCAGGCCTGCGTACAGCGCGCTTTCCTTGCCGAAGTTTCTGGAAAAAGACACAAAGTGGACGCGGCTGTCTTGGCTGCGCAACTGCTTGATTTCAGCTAGCGTCTTGTCCCTCGACCCGTCGTCGATGAACCAGTATTCAGGTTCGACCGGCATCTGGGCTATAACCTTGGCCACGGCCGGGTAGAAGTAGTGGACCGCCTCTTCTTCGTTAAAACATGGCACAATGATTGATAATTTATCCATTAGCGCGCTTCCTTAGTTTTTCTAAACGTAATCAGCTTGTTGATGACGAACTGGATCATCGTCGCGATAAAGGTCGAGATGACCTTGACGATGAAGCTGTCAAAGCCCAGCAAGGTCGTGAAGATGTACAGGCAGGCCGTCGTAAACAGCGTCGTGATCTGGCCGACCAAGTAGTAGGAGATGAACCTTCTAAATAAGTGGTCGCGGACCTTGAAATTCACGAAGCTGTTCCAGAAGAAGTTGTTGATCAGCCCGCAAGAAGACGAGATGAAGTTGGCCACTTCCACGTTCAGCCTGGTCTGCTTTAACAGCCAGAAGATGCCGAAGTCCACGACAAGCCCCAGCACGCCGATCAGGCAGTAGATGACCAGCTGGCGGAAGCTTTCGCTTTCTAAAAGTTTGTTGATCTTTGTTAGCATTGTCTTTTCCTATTTATATGCAGTCAGTTAAGTAGTATACAGCGCCTGCCGTGTTGGTGCATAGATATCAAGCAAACTAATTCTTAAAATAACAAATAATATAAATGTTACTATTTGATAACAGAACTTATGTTCGGTTGTACGCATACAAGAGCCCCATTAGAATGTAGATGTGATGCATCTAGGGAGGATTTTATGAAGCGAAAGATTTTCACTGGCCTTGCTACCGCAGCCGTGGTGACCACCGCCGCTGTGCCAGTTACCAACACGATTTCGTCCTTTGTTTCGCAGCCTGTGACCTACCGCGCCCAGGCTGCCTTGTCAGCCAGTCAGAACAGCTTTCTGACTGCTGCCATTCCGCAGGCGCAGGCCGCCGCTTATAAATACGGCGTCTACCCGTCTGTCATGCTGGCACAGGCCATCATCGAGTCGGGCTGGGGCCAATCGACCTTGTCCAAGGCGCCGAATAATAACTTATTCGGCATCAAGGGCTCTTACAACGGCCAGTCTGTGACCATGTCGACCACGGAATACAATTCCAATGGCCAGACCTACCAGACCAACGCCCAATTCAGAAAGTACCCGAACTACCAAGCCTCGTTTGAAGACAACGGGGCCTTGTTGCGCAACGGGATTTCAGGCAACCCGCAGTATTACATCAATACCTGGCTGGAAAACGCCAACACTTACCAAAATGCGACGGCGGGCCTGCAAAACCGCTACGCAACCGCGCCTAACTATGCGGCTCAGTTAAACTCGGTCATCGCAGCTTACGGCTTAAACAAGTATGACCCGCAGATTTCCTGGCAGAAAAAGACCGCGACCGTCAAGCGCAACGCCACGGTTTACAACTGGCCGACCGCGCCGAGCGTGGCCAAGGCTGTCGGCAGCGTCAAGGCCGGGCAGAGCGTCCAAGTCACCGAGTCGATTACCAACTACGACGGCTCGCGCTTTGCCAAGATTAGCGGCGGCTGGGTTGATGCCAGCGCTTTAGGAGACGCCGTTAAGCAGATTACCAACGGTACTAGCAGCAATACTAATACCAGCAATCAAGCCAAACCGGCTAAGCCGGCAGTCAACGATGGTGTGACGCCAGCCAGCGGCGCCGTCCAAATTAACTACGTGCCCGACTTCGGCATCGCCGTGTGGACCGCTCCCGGCGGCCACACGACCGGCCAGACCTTAAAACACGGCACGACTTGGAAGATCACCGGCTACAAGATGTACAACGGCGCCAAGTGGTACCGCGTGGGCAAGAACCAGTGGATTCAAGCCCAGTACACCGCAGCGCCTGGCACGGTCAAGCTGCCGAGCGTTGAGCCAAAGCACGAGACCACGCCGGACTTCATCAAGGAAAGCGGCTCAGTCGAGATCAACTACGTGCCAAACTACGGCATCGCCGTGTGGACCGCCCCTGACGGCCACACGACCGGCCAAGTTTTAAAGCACGGCACCGACTGGAAGACCTTCGGCTACCGCTACGTCAACGGCCAAAAGTGGCTGAACGTGGGCAAAAACCAGTGGATTCAGGCTAAATACACTGCCGCCCCTGGCACGGTGCAGACTGGTGATTCATACACCAGACAGGAGGGCACCGTCCAAGTCCACAACCAGGCGGGCGCAACCGTCTGGAGCGACCCCGGCCGCAGCACGACCGACCAGCACCTGGCCGCCGGCACGACCTGGAAGACCTTTGGCTACAAGTACGTCAACGGTCAAAAGTGGCTGAACGTCGGCAAGAACCAGTGGATCGCGGCCAGCTACACCGGCAGCGTTGACCCCAACTACGGTCAAAAGAAAACGACCGCAGCTGACAGCGCCAAGCGCGCCGGCGTCGTGACCATGAACTACCAAAACGGCGTCGCCGTTTGGCGCCAGGCCGGCAGCGGCGTCACCAGCCGCTACCTGGCTAACGGCAGCCGCTGGAAGTTTTACGCAACTAAGACCGTCAATGGCGAAACCTGGTACAACCTGGGCGGCAGCCAGTGGGTCCCAGCCCGTTATGTAATGGAAGAAAGATAAGCAGATAACAACTCGCAGCCCAGCAGGCAGTAAGGAGTATTCTTAATGAAAAATAAATTCGCAGCAGCAATGTTTTGTACCGCGGCCTTAGCAGGCATGGCTTGGTTTAACGCAGGCCACGCTGATGCCGCAACGGTTGACGGCCAAAGCGCCGACAGCACTGTGAACAGCAATGTGAATGTAGAAGACAATAATTCAAATCAAGAAAACCAAACTAACTTACAAAACAACTATTCAGTAAGCACCGCTAGTGCTCAGCAGACTAATGTGCAAAGCCAAAGCGTAGCACCAAAGCCGCAAGGCAACCAATACGTCCAAAGCCGTTCTTACGGTGTCGACGTCTCCAGCTACCAGGGCACCGACATGTCAGTTTACAAGCAAAACGGTGCAGAATACGCCATCGTCAAGGTTTCCGAAGGCACCAGCTACCGCAACCCGAAGGCCGCCGGCCAAATCGCTTCCGCCAAGGCCAACGACATGCTGCCGATGGCTTACCACTTTGCAACTTTTGGCAACAACGCCCAAAACGCCGTGGCCGAAGCAAACTACGCCGTTTCTTCAGCCCGCGCCATGGGTCTGCCAACCGGTTCTTACTTAGCCTGTGACTGGGAAACCGGTGACGGCAACTACGTTTACGGCGACCGCGACCGCAACACCACTGCAGTCATGGCCTTCATGAGCCAGGTCAGAAATGCCGGCTACCTGCCGCTGATCTACTCCGGCGCCTACCTGATGCGCAACAACCTGAACACGGCGACTATCAACGCCAACTTCTCAAACTCACTGTGGGTTGCTTCTTACCCAACCATGGCCGCCAGCTACGGTGCCGACTTTGACTACTTCCCAAGCATGGACGGCGTCGCTATTTGGCAGTTTACTTCCAACTGGCGCGGCATGAGCGTTGACGCCAACATCAACGTCGTTCCGCTGTCCCAGACTATTTCCACCAACAAGCCGCACGCCCAAACTCCGACTTACCCAACCAACAACGGCGGCAAGCGGATCAACTCCGGCGAACCGATCGCTACTGTTTCCTACACCAGCAGCATCGCTTTGTGGGATGCGCCTAAGGGCCACACTACCGGCCGCTACCTGAGCAACGGCCCCACTTGGCGGGTTCTGCAAAAGGCCCAAATCCAAGGCGACTGGTGGTACAAGCTGGGCACCAGCCAATGGGTCCCAGGCGACTACGTCATGGTTACCGGCTTTGCAGGGATTCCTGAAAGAACCGACAACAACGACTACAGCAACCAAAACAACGACAAGCCGGGCACTTACAACATCAGTGCTGTCGGGACTGTCAACTACGTGCCGAACTACGGCATCATGATCTGGTCCAAGGCCGGCAGCGGCGCAACCGGCCGCTACCTGGCTAACGGCACCGCTTGGCGTGTGTTCAAGAAGACCGTTTTAGCCAACGGTTCAGTTTGGTACAACCTCGGCGGCAACCAATGGGCCGACGGCAAGTACCTGCAACTCAGCTAATTTGAATAAAAAGCCCTGCCTTTACCGGCAGGGCCTTTTTTTGTTTGGTAAAATAAAGCCGTTATGTTTTTAGGGAGGAGAGCAAGCTAAATGTTAATCTCGCTGTTCATCGTTGTCCTGGCTGCGCTGGTCATTCCGCTGCTCATGGCGCGCTTTGGCGTCACCCAGGTGCCGACCGCCGTGGCCGAAATCATCACGGGGATCGTCCTGGGCCAAAGCGGCTTCAACATCCTGCACAGCACGCCCCGCGTCGCCTTTTTGTCGAACATCGGGGTCATGATGCTGCTGTTTTTATCGGGCATGGAGATCGATTTTTCCTTGTTTAAAAACAAGTCGAAAAAAGGCCCCGACCCGGTAAAAATCTCGCTGCTGGCTTTTGGCGGCATCACCGTGATGAGCATCCTCATCGGCCTCGTCATGAAGCTGACCGGCCTGTTCTCAGACCTGGCCCTGGCCGCCATCATCCTGGCCACCGTCGCCTTGGGCGTGGTCATCGCCACCCTGACGGAAAAAGGGATCCTGGACAAGCCCATCGGCCAGACCATTTTGCTCACGGCGTCCTTAGGCGAGGTCGTCCCGCTGACGGCGCTGACTATTTATTCCGGCCTGCACTCCAAGAACCCGCAAAAGCTCTGGCTGTTAATCATCCTGTTTTTGGCCGCCATTATTTTACTTGAGCGCTTCCGCCAGCCCTACGCCTGGTTCAACAAGATCAGCAAGGCCACGACCCAGCTGGACATCCGCTTGGCCTTTTTCCTGCTGTTTGCGCTAGTCGCCGTGGCAGAAGGCGTGGGCGCCGAGTCCATCTTAGGGGCCTTTTTAGCGGGGATGGTCATGAAGCTGCTGGAGCCGTCAAAACAGACGCGCGCCAAGCTGACTTCCATCGGATACGGCTTTTTCATCCCGATCTTCTTTATCATGACCGGCGCCGGGCTGAACCTGCGCTCGCTGCTCGGCAACCCGCACGCTTTGGCCTTGCTGCCGATCCTGGTCATCGCCTTTATCGTGGCCAAGCTGCCCGTCATGCTGATCTACGGCTACTACTTCAACCGGCAAAACGCGCTGGCCGGCGGCTTTTTGACCGTCACCACCATCACCATCGTCTTGCCGGCCGTCCAAGTCGCCCAAAAGCTGCGCGTGTTGAGCGCCAACCAGGCCGGCGCCTTTGTGCTGGCCGCCGTCATCGTCTGCGTGCTCAGCCCGATCGTGTTTAACAGCCGCTTCGTGCTGACGCCCGAAGACCAGATCAAGGAGACCGTCTCCGTCATCGGCGCCAACATGTACACGGTGCCTGCCGCCCAGCAGCTGGCAGAAGAAAACTACCTGGTCCGAGTCGCCGCCTTAAACGACCAGACCTTCCAGACCTACGACAGCCGGGTCAAGAACTTGTACAAGCTGACCAGCTTCGACGAAAGCGTCCTCCAGGCTTCCGGCCTGTTTGACTGCGATATCCTATTAGCCGGCGGCCGCGACGACAACTTGAACTACCACATCGCCCGCATGGCCAAGAAAAACGGGGTCAAGCGCGTCATCGTCTGCCTGCGCCAGCCGACGACCAAGGAGCTCGACACCATCGCCCAAGAGAGCATCGAGCTGTACAACATGTCGGCCGTCCGTTCCCAAGTCATGCACTCGCTTGTTGCCGCCCCTGACCTGATCGACATCTTGCTGGATAACAAAAACGGCCTGTACGAAGTACAGGTCGAAAATGCGCGTTATCTCAATAAACCGCTCATGCAGTGGGACTTCATCGACAAGATCACGATCTCGGCGATCCGGCGCGGCAAGGAGTGGATCACGCCGCACGGCGCTACCGTCTTGCAGCGCGGCGACCACGTGATCTACACCGGCGACGTGAAAGACGCCGCTCACGTCAAAGAGGTCCTGCACGCTAAAAACTAAAGCACCTTGTCGTAGTAGACCAGGCGTGCGCAGCCGTCCTTAATTGAAAACTTAGTCAGACCGCAATTGTGCATCTGCTGGAAGGCCTTGGGGCTGCTGCCCAGCAAAGCCGCGGTCAGTGCTCTGATCGTAGCCCCGTGACTGACGACCAAGACTTTGTCTTGGCCGTATTTTTTTTGCAGATCGTGCACGAACTCCAAGCCGCGTTCTTCTAATTCGGCAAAGCTTTCGCCGCCGGTGGCGTGCTTGGCGTAGGCGTCGACGATGTTGCCCCAGGCGTCAAAGCCGTCCGGGTACTTGCGCATTAAGTCGGCTACTGATTCGCCGTCCCAGTTGCCGTAGTCCATCTCTTTTAAGCGCTCGTCAAATTGCAGCGGCAGGGTATTTTTTGTAAAAAAGGCGGCCGTTTGCTTGGCCCTTTTGAGCGGGCTGACAAAACAAGCTCTGAATTCCGTCGGGTCAAAACGGGCGGCGCTCTTAGCCGCGCCGGCCCGGCCCGCCGCGTTTAACGGCTTGTCGATTTCGGCGCCCTGCACCTTCCCTGTCTTGTTCAAATCTGTCTGTCCGTGGCGGATAAAGACAATTTCCATAGCGAACCTACTTTCTACTCTTTGGCAGCGGCTTGGCGTTGCTCGTCACATCTTGCGGGATCGTCAGCATCTTCTGCTGCGGCTTGCCCTTGTAAGTCTGGGTCAGGTTCATCTGCAGCTTGCCGTCGACGCTGGCGTGGACCTTGATGGTGATGTGCTTGACCGCGCCTGTGTTTTTACTGATCTCTTCTTTGACAGAGACCTGGTCGTACTTGGCGCGCGGCAGGAACATGTTGAAGTACTTTTGCTGGTTGTCAGCAAGCGGGTAGGAGGCCAGGGCGTTTTCAAAGGCCTTCTTGGCTAAAGCCGGGTCGTTTGCCTGGTAGGTGATCGTCGCGGTCTTGGCGGTATTTGCCACCTTGGCCTTTTTAATTTGGGCGGCGGTCAGTTCTTTGGTCACATCGTTGCTGCGCATGGCCGTGAAGTAGCTGGCGACCGGCGTGGCAATGACCTTGCCCGGCGCGATCGTGTACCAGTTGCCGTTGCCGTGGATGTAGGCCTGGTTGCCGCCCAGCCACATCTCGACGCCCTGGTTTTCGCTGACGTTTTTAAAGCCGGCCGAAGAGTGGGCCACGCGCGGCGAGCCGCCGAAGTTGGCACTGGCCAGCAGGATCTGGGTGCCGTCCGGACTGGCCAGCTTGATGCGGTGGGTGATCAGGCCTGCGCCTAAGCTGGCAGGGGCCTTTTTAACCACCTGGCTGGCCGTCAAGTCGGGCTGCTGGGCCTTTTTCTTGCTGCCTTGCTTGCTGCAGCCGGTTAAGACCAGCAGAGCAGCGATTACTACTAGAAATGTTTTTCTAAATTTCATAGCTGTCTCCTTTGGAAATGAATGTCTTCCTCAATTGTAGCCTTTTTTCATAAGCAAAAGAGCTAGTTTAACCAGAAAAAAACGTGTAAAATAAACTTGATATTGTTACTGTAAAGGAGATTCTTTCATGTCAAAATTAGTTTTGATTCGTCACGGCCAAAGCGAATGGAACTTAGCCAACCGTTTCACTGGCTGGGTTGACGTTAACCTGTCAGAAAAGGGCGTTGAAGAAGCTAAGCAAGCCGGCCGCCTCATCAAGGAACACGGCCTGGAATTCGACCAAGCTTACACTTCAGTTTTAACCCGTGCTATTAAGACTTTGCACTACGCTCTGGAAGAAAGCGGCCAACTCTGGATTCCAGAAATGAAGACTTGGCGTCTGAACGAGCGTCACTACGGTGCTCTGCAAGGCTTGAACAAGAAGGACACTGCTGAAAAGTACGGTGCTGACCAAGTTCACATTTGGCGTCGTTCTTACGATGTGCTGCCACCTGCAATCGAAAAGGACTCCGAATACAGCCAAGTTCACGACCGTCGTTACGCAAACTTGGACCCAAAGATCATCCCATTAGCAGAAAACCTGCACGTCTGCCTGGACCGTGTAATGCCATTCTGGGAAGACCACATTGCGCCAGACCTGTTAGCCGGCAAGAACGTCATCATCGCCGCTCACGGCAACTCACTGCGTGCTTTGACCAAGTACATTGAAAACATTTCCGACGAAGACATTATGAACCTGGAAATGAAGACTGGCGAACCTGTTGTCTACACCTTTGACGACAAGCTGAACGTCACTAACAAGGAAAAGCTGGACAAGTAATCCGCTTTTTAACCACCCTCAAGTCCTGCTTGGGGGTGTTTTTTTCTGGCAAAAAAGGAAGTGCGCAAATGAAAACTGCTCTGCTGCTGGCGCCCGCCGTCGGCTGGGGCCTGCTGCCTTTGTCGGTGGCCAAGGTCAAAAATGCCAGTGTGTTAAACCAGCTGGTCGGAACTGCCATAGGCTCGCTCATCATGGCGACGATTTTGCTAATCTGTGTCCGGCCCCAGTTTGACACCGTCTCTTTTGTCGGCGGGATCGCGGCCGGCGTCTGCTGGATGATCGGCCAGGTCGGCCAGTACACCGGCTACAAGACGATCGGCGTGTCGGTGACGATGCCGTATTCGACGGCGTTGCAGCTGATCGGCGTGCCGCTGTTCGGTGTCGTGCTCTTTGGCGAATGGGCCACGCCCAAGGCCAAAATCTTCGGCGCCTTGGGCATCCTGGCCTTGGTCTTAGGTGTGTTCTTGAACTCGCTGAACCCCGGAAAGGGCAAGACCCGTCTCAGCAAGCAGGCCAAGCAGGTCTTCTTGCTGTTGACCGTCACCGCGCTGGGCTACGTGGCCTCTTCGCTGATCCCGCGCGGCCTGCACGGCGACAGCATCGTGATTTTTGAAGGCGAAAGCGTCGGCATGATCGTCATGGCCTTTTTCTACACCCTGGCCAAAAAAGACCTGGCGGCTTGGCGGCAGCGGCCGTCATGGCTGTGTACCGGCGGCGGGGCGATCTACGCGCTCGCATCCGTGGCCTACGTCTTAAGCATCAAAAACGCCGGCGTCAACACGGCCTTCGTGCTCTCCCAGCTGTCCGTCGTCATCTCGACGCTTTCGGGCTTTATCTTCCTGCATGAAAAAAAGACCCGGCTGGGCTACGCCGCTACTGCCGCAGGCCTGTTCCTGATCATCAGCGGGGCCTTTTTGACCAGTCTGTTTTAAATTCATTACAAAAACCGGCAATGCTTGCAGGCGGTGGTATAATAAAGGGAATTTTTAGCAAAGGGCTATGACCACTATGAGTGAACAATATCCATCGCGCATGGACCGCTATTCGAAAAAGAAAAAACACCCCGTGCGCAATTCCATCTTGCTCCTGCTCGTCCTCTTGATCTTAGGGGTCGGCGGCTACGCGTTCTACGTCTACAGCCGCACCAAGCAGGCCTTTAACTTTACCTTTGATGCGCAAAACCGCGCCGCTAACGTCAACTACGACGGCAAGCGCCCGTTCTCAGTGCTTTTGATGGGGACTGACACCGGGGCGTTTGGCCGCAAGGCCGTGCGCGGCAACTCCGACACGATGATCATCGCCACGGTTAACCCGCAGAAAAAGAAGTTTACCCTGATGTCGATTCCGCGCGACACGATGGCGGAAATGCAGGGCACCCCGCGTTTTTCCGTGCATAAGATCAACGCCGCTTACAACATCGGCGGCCCGAAGATGGCCATGAAGACCGTTTCGGCCGTGCTGGACGTCCCTGTGAAAAATTACGTCGTGCTGAACATGGGGGGCTTGCGCAAGATGGTCGACGGCGTCGGCGGGGTGACGGTTGTCCCGCCGCTGACTTTTGACTACGGCGGCTACCACTTCGTCAAGGGCGAAAAAGAGCACTTGAACGGCAAGCAGGCTCTGGCCTACGCCCGGATGCGCTACGACGACCCGCAAGGCGACTACGGCCGCCAGGCCCGCCAGCGCCAGGTCATCATCAGCATCATCAACCACGCAGCTTCCTTGAAGACTTTGAGCAACCTCGAGTCGATCCTGGGCTCGGCCGAAAAAAACGTGCGCACGAACATGTCCTTTGACGACATGACGGCGATTGTGAAGAACTACCGCTCCTGCACGCAGAACTCGTCCAGCGACTACCTGCACGGCACCGGCTGCATGATCGGGGATGCTTCTTACCAGGTCATGAGCGACAAGGAATTGAACCGCTGCTCGAAGATTGTCCGCTCCCAACTGGGGCTGGAACCAGTTGACTTGGACAACAACGAGACCTACCAAAACGGGATGAACACCAGCTTCAACTGGCACAGTACCGACGGCAACCAGCGCTACTACGTCTACACGCCAAACGGCAAGCTCTGGAACGGCGACAATTACGATTAACACAAAAACCCCTGCGCAAAGGCCGCAGGGGCTTTTTTTGAGGAATGAGAATGAAAAAGAGAATGGAAAAGCTGCTGGCCAAAGGCTGGCCCTACTTTTTGTTTTTAGTGTGCGCTTTTTTGCTATTGTCCTGGCAGATTGTCAACAAGGTGACTTCGCAAGGCGTCGACACCTACTTCCACTTCAGCCGGATTTACGACGCCAGCCGGCAAATCAGGACGGGCAACTGGAGTCTAATTACCAACTATTCTTTTGACCAGGCCGGGCGGATCGTCAACGCCGTCTACGGGCCGGCTTTGGCCTATTTTTTAGGCCTGCTGGCGCTGGTCTGTCACAGCTGGCTGCGCTTCCAGCTGGTCTTTGCCTTGATCCTGTACTTTGCGGCAGGTGCGGGGCTCTATCAAGTGGCGCTGCGGCTGACCGGCAAGCAGATCTTGAGCACGCTGGCTGCCTTGTGCTACATAGCCTTCAGCCCGCTGACGTCGTGGCCGACCATGGCTAGTTTTCAGGCAGTGTCGGCGGCGCTGGCGCCCTGGGCGGTGCTGTTTTGCGTGCGGATGATTGAAAATAAGGATCGTCCTATTGATTGGCTCAGCTTAGGGGCCTTCATGGCGGCGGTTGCCCAGATGCACCTGCTGGACTGCCTGATCTTTGCTAGTGTTTTGTTCATCTTTGCCATCAGCGGCTTTGTGCGCACCGGCCATAAGAAGGGGATGCTGTTCAATTTGTTAGGAGCAGTCGCCCTTTTTGCCCTTTTAACGGTCAACGTCTGGCTGCCGGTCCTGCACTTCATGCACACCGACGTCATGGCGACGCCGAGCCCGTGGCATTTGACCGAAAGCACCTGGAACCTGAAGCTTTTGTACTTGTACTTGAGCGATACGATCACGGTGGTCTTTGTGGCAGCATCAGCAGCAAACTTGATTTATGTACTTTGTCATTGGAAGCAGAGCACCGTCAACAATGCCTTGGCGCTCACCGGCAGCTTTTATCTGTTTGCGGCCTCCAGCTACTTTCCTTGGGCGGCCATTGAGCACGCCCTGCCGGTGCTCCGGACCAGCTTCCAGCAGCCGCGGCGCCTTGACCCCATCGCCATCGCCTTGCTGTGTGCCAGCATGGCGCTGACCTGGCGGCAGCTGAATAAGAAAAAGGCCGGGCGGATTTGTGGTCTGACTGTGCTGGTCATGCTGCTGGCCAGCGGCTGGGGCCGCAGCACGAACTTGATTGCCTATTACACCAACTTAGGTGTGCAGAATAAGCAAATTGTAAAGGCCGGCCGGTCTCGCAACATGGCGCTGTTGCCGCAGCTGATCGTCAAGCCTTACTGCGACTACCTGCCAAATCCTCACCACAAACGGCCTCTAGCCGTGCGCGAAGACTACCGCCAGGAGGTCATGCTGCGCAATCCGCTTTTTGCCAAAAAGGTCTTGCCGCACGGGCGGCTTGAGCTGACTTGGACAGCCCGCAAGGCAGGCCAGACCCGTTTGCCGATCGTCATGTACAGCGAATCAAAGCTGTCCAAGCCGGTCCTGCGTAAAAGTGCGATCGGCGTGCCGACGGTGCGCGAACACAAAGGGAGCAATTCCGCCGTCCTCAGTTTCAAGACGCCAAAAAGCATAGTAGTTTCGATCTACTTAGCGCTTATTTCCTGGCTTGCTCTAGCAATCGGGGCCGGTTGGCGCCGCTTGACTCGCCACAGTTAATTCAGTACTATAAGCCTTAAGTAGCCCCTGGACTCAGCGTCACAGAGAACTAGCGGTCGGTGGAAGCTAGGCAGGTCCAGACGCGGCGAACTACCGATGGGTTGGGCACCCTTAGCAGCCCTTGATAAGGCGCCTTTTTGGCGCGAACGTGGGTGGTACCACGGCTAAATGAGATTATTAGTCGTCCCTAGTGCAGATTGCACTAGGGACTTTTTTTATTTAGGAGGATAAAATGGCAAAGTTTGATATTTTGGAGGACCTGAAGTGGCGCGGCGCCATCAACCAGCAAACCGACGAAGAAGGCCTGCGCAAGTACCTGGCAGAACATGACGACTTGGCTTTGTACTGCGGGACCGACCCGACGGGCGACTCGCTCCACATCGGCCACCTGATCCCGTTCATGATCTTGAAACGCTTCCAGATGGCGGGCTACCACCCAGTCATCTTGATCGGCGGCGGCACCGGCATGATCGGCGATCCGTCCGGCCGTTCCACTGAGCGTGTGCTGCAGTCTAAAGAGCAGATGAAGCACAACGAAGAGCACCTGACCGCCCAAATGAAGCGCCTGTTTGGCACCGAGAACTTCTCAATCATGAACAACGCCGACTGGCTGGGCAAGATGAACCTGATCGACTTCTTGCGCGACTACGGCAAGCTCTTCCAGGTCAACAACATGCTGAACAAGGAATCCGTGGTTAAGCGCCTGGAACACGGGATTTCCTTTACCGAATTTTCATACCAGATCCTGCAGGCCATCGACTTCCACTACCTGAACAAGAACTACGGCGTCCAGATGGAAATCGGCGGCAGCGACCAGTGGGGCAACATCACGGCCGGCATCGACCTGATCCACAGACTGGAAGGCGCAGACCGGCCGGCCTTTGGCCTGACCATTCCGCTGATGCTGAAGTCTGACGGCACCAAGTTCGGCAAGTCCGCCGGCGGCGCCGTTTGGCTCGACCCGGAAAAGACCAGCCCATACGAGTTCTACCAGTTCTGGATCAACCAAGACGACCGCGACGTGGTCAAGTACCTGAAGTACTTCACCTTCTTGAGCCGCGAAGAAATCGAAGACCTGGCCGAACAGACCAAAAAAGAGCCTTGGAAGCGCGCAGCCCAAAAGAAGCTGGCCGAAGAAGTTACCAAGTTCGTCCATGGCGAAGCCGGCTTAGCCGAAGCCAAGATGATCACCGAGGCTTTGTTCTCCGGCAACATCAAGGACTTGTCCGTGGCCCAAATCGAACAAGGCTTGAAGTCAGCGCCAAGCGTAACCGCTGGCAGCGAAGTTAAGAACATCGTCGACTTCTTAGTTGACACCAAGATTGAACCGTCCAAGCGCCAAGCCCGCGAAGACGTGAAAAACGGCGCCATTTACGTCAACGGCGACCGTCAGCAAAGCTTGGACTTTGAAGTTGACCCAGGCGCAGCCTTTGACGGCAAGTACGTCATCATCCGCAAGGGCAAGCGCAAGTATACTCTGGTCCACGTCAACTAGAGGCGGGTCATGAAAGCATCTGCAAAAAAGCTGAGCACTGCGTTGGCAATTTTACTTGCCGGCGCAGTTGCTTTTAGCGGGTTGTTTTACGGGGATGCTCAGGCCTTTGCGCGTACAAACAGTGCCCTGCACTGCCTGCTGTCTTTGCTGCAGGCCTTTGTCCTTGTCGCGGTGGGGGTCTTTGCCCATAAGAAGTCTTTTAATTTTGTAAAAAGGGCTTACCTCATCGCTTACCTGGCGCTTTTTGTCCTGCAGCTGGCTCTGGCCGTTAAAAATTACGCCACCTTCATGATGTGGGGCGGCTTTGGCATGGTCTTGCCGGTCATTACCGGCGTCAGCCCCCTGTTTACGGCCATCATGGTCTTTTTGGCCTGCCAGCCCCTTTACGAAAAATTGGTGGCCAATTACAGCAATAAAACTAGTGCACTAGTTTTACTGGTTTTAAGCATTGCGGCCTGGGCTTTTTCCGGCAACAATTTGCCGCTGACCAGCAACGCCTTAGGGGCGCTCATGTCCGTGCTGGGCGGCTGGGGCCTTTGGCTGGCCCAGGTGAAGACGACCAGCAAGGGCCGCTGGCTGAGCCTAGCCATTTTTATCTTGGACTTAGCCTGCTGTTTGTTTTTCGACTACACCTTGTGGCAGCAGTTCCCCGAAAAGCTGTTCATGCTGCAGCGGGGGCTGAGCTACTTCAATTACCCGCTGTCTGTCTTTGTGCTGCTTGGGGCAGTTGCTCTGGCCTACCTGTTCAAGGACTTGCTAGTGCAGCTGCCGGAAAGCGGAGCAGTGCTGATGACAGCAGCGGCAGCAGTTTCCTGGTCAAAGCCGGTCTTGCGGTTAGCGCCATCGCTGTTAAAACACTCAAAGAAGCTGGCCTTGGCGGCGGTAGCCGCTGCCGCAGTCTGCTTAATCGTCTACGTCTTTGTCGCAGACTATTTCTTGGTGAAAAAAGAAAAGCCGGCGCCGGCCGACTTCATCGCCTTTTTAGAGCAGACCTTTGCCAAAACTAAGGCCTGGGCCAAAAAACACAAGCGGACGCTGCTCACCTGGCTCTACTTTTTAGCCGTGTCTTACCTGTCCTTTATCATCGTGGCCGACAATTTCAAGGTCACCCAGCTAAACGACGTCAACGTGCTGGCCTTTTTGCAAATCGACCGCATGTTTGTGCCATGGCTGACCGCCATCTTCTTGTATGCGGCCTACGAGCTCTGCGCCTTGCTTACGACCCGCTACTGGGTAAGCTTGGCCATCCCGACCCTGATCGACTTAGGGCTGGGGGTTGCCGACAAGCTGAAGATCGGCCTGCGGGGCGAACCCATCTACCCGATCGAGTTGAAAGAGGTCGTCAACGCTGACAGCCTGCTGGGGATGCTGGACAGTAAAGTAGTGATTGGCATCGTTGCTGCTTTGCTGGCAATTGTCGCGCTGGTCTTGTATTTGGAAATCAAGCACCCGCAAACTTTGCCATCCTGGCGCAAGCGCATCATCTTTGCCCTCATTGGCGCATTGGTGTGGGCGACACCTTTGAAGTTCTCCGACCCGACCTCGCCGATTTACTACGTCAGCCAGGCCTTCAACAACAAGGTCACGCGCAGCGACCCCGTGGCCGACCTGCAGTTTAACGGCCCGCTTTTGATGATGATGGACTACGGCTCAGCCCGCATGATGGCTAAGCCGGCGGGCTATTCCAAGGCGGCCGTTGACAAGGTCATCGCTGAGTCAGAAAAAAGCGCTGCTCAGATCAATGCCCACCGGCGTTTTTCTCAAAAAGACCAGACGATTATCTTCAACTTGAGCGAAAGCTTTACCGACCCCAAGGCCTTTCCGACCGCGCACTTTGGCGCCAAGACCCCGGACCCGATGAGCTTCATCCGGTCAGTGTCAAAGAACTCAACCAGCGGCTGGATGATGAGTGCCGGTTACGGCGACGGGACCGCCAACATGGAGTACGAGTCGCTGACCGGTTTTAACATGGCCTTTTTGGAGGGCAAGCTCACGCCTTACCAGCAGATCGTGCCCAACTACGCCAGCTACCCGAACATCGGGCTGAACTTCGGATATGCGACTGCCATCCACCCGTTCATGGGGCAGTACTACGGCCGCAAGAAGGCCTACCAGATCTTCAAATTCGACAAGTTCGCTTATTTAGGGTCGAAGTACAAGATCTACGACCAAAAAAAGCTGGGCAGCGACTACTACTTGTCAGACGAAACCTTGTATGACAACGCCCAGCGCCAGCTGGCCCAATACAAGCAGGGGCAGTTCATCAACCTGATCTCGATGCAAAATCACCTGCCTTATAACGACTGGTACCCGCACAACCCTTACAAGGGCCGCGCCAGCTTAAAGGCGCCGGTCACTAACCAGAGCTATTTTGCAACCTATGCCGAAGGCGTCCGCTACACAGATGAGGCCGTCAAGCAGTTCGTGGCCTACCTGTACAGCCTGCAGCGGCCGGTAATCTTCGTGTTCTACGGCGACCACTACCCGGCGATTATCAACCAGAATTTTGTGAAGAAGTACCCGTTAAAGCTCCACGAGACGACTTACTTCATCTACTCGAATAAGTACGCCCGCGAGCACGGGGCTAAGAGCAAGCTGGAGGCTGCCGACTACGGTCAACACCAGCGACTTTGCGGCGATGGCGCTAGAACAAGCAAACGCCAAGGTCAGCCCCTACGAGGCGCTGCTCACCAAAGTCCACGAAGAGTTGCCGACGATCACCGTCAACTACTTTGGCGGCAAGGGCTTTGAGCTGGTCGATAAAAAGACCGGCAAGCTGGTTCCGGAAAGCAAGCTGACGCCGAGTCAGCGCAAGCTGCTGGCCGACTTCCAGTTAGTCCAGTACGACCTGACCCAGGGCAAGGGTTATTCGTTAAATCAAAAGAGTTTTTACAAAGTTAAATAGGCAAAAGGGCTCGTGCAACTAAGCACGGGCCCTTTTTTTGCTTGCTCAAAAAATGATAAGATAAAATCGCCACTTTAGCTCAGGAGGTAGAGCACCGCCGTGGTAAGGAGGAGGTCGTCAGTTCAAATCTGACAAGTGGCTTATCAGAGATTTTTAGTGAGGTATTGAAGATGCCAAGTCTGGAAAAGATTACTGCCTTTGTTAAAGACCAGCTGAAAGACGAGACGACCGGCCACGACTTTTACCATGGCCAGCGTGTGGCGCATTTGGCGCTGGGGATGTATCTGGAAGACCACCCGCAGGCCAAGTCGACGAGCCGCGTGGCTATGATTATTCAGGCGGGCGGGCTGCTGCACGACACGATTGACGAGAAGATCTGCGAAGATCCGGAAGCGGTGGTTGCCAAGATCAAGGTCTTGCTGAAAGAGGCCGGGTTTGAGGATTTGGAGATTGAGGACATCTTGTTTTCGATCCAGCACCTGTCTTTTTCACAAAATATTGAGCACCATTACCAGTTGCCGCTGACGGGGCAGTATGTGCAGGATGCGGACCGGATTGAGGCGCTGGGTGCGATTGGGATTGCGCGCGCGTTTACGTATGGCGGGCGGCACGGGAACTTGATTTATGACCCGGAGCTGAAGCCGGTGCAGCTGGTGAGTCATGACCAGTACCGCCAGCATAAGGAGACGACGATTAATCACTTTTATGAGAAGCTGTTCCACTTGCAGGACTTGATGAATACGGAGGCCGGAAAACGGGAGGCGCAGAAGCGGACTGCTTATATGCACGGTTTTGTGGCTGAGTTTATGAAAGAGTGGAATGTGTAAAGAAAAAAAGCCGTCAGCGGGATGCTGACGGCTTTTTTTGTGTGCAATTATTCGATAATTGCGTTGTATTTCTTCTTCATGTAGTTAACGAAGGCTTGTTCATATGCTGACAGGTCGGCGTTGGAGATGCCGTTTACGTCGCGGCCATCATTTTCCATGCCGGTGTCAGTTGGGAAGTCTGATTGTCTGACGTGAACACGGCCGCCTTGTTTGTAGACGTATTGCATCAGGCTAGGAGCAGTTTTGCCTCTCCATTGTTCTGCCCAGCCAGCTCCGTGTAATTCACTTGAAAGGTTTAAAACGACGCCTACTGGGTCAACTTTATCGTTACTGCCAGTTTCCATGTTCATGATGTAAACGTACTCGCCATTGCGGTAAGTTGATCTGAAGGCAACGCCGATCAATGGATGTGCGCCATACCCTGCGTGGATGACTGCATAGTGGCCGCCGGTTGGGCCTTCATTGATAATATTAATCGCAATTCGTTCTGCGGCTTGTTTTGGAGTCTGACCATTTGAATTGCCAACATAGCCGATGTTTTCACCGCCAAGGTTGCCAGTGTTGGTGTGGAAGGCATCGTCAAAGTCTCGCCCATTTGCTCTATAGTGGCTGGTTTCACCTGTTTGGTTGAACAGCTGCAGGTTGTCGTCGCCTCTAGTTTCGGCCCCCTCTTGCAACCAGCCGGTGTCCTGGGCAAACGGTCTCAAGCCTTGCGTTGCCCGCCAAGCGTTGATGTAGTTGATAAAGTCTCTGGCAGCTTCTTGTTCTTGTGCTCTAGACCAAAGATGTGCAGTATGCGAGCTGTCCTGATTTTCTTGTTTTTGTTCCTTGGCAGGATCATAGATCGACCCAAAGATCGTTGAACAATACTTGGCCGGGATCCACTGGCTGTCGTTGCCGATCCGGTACATGGTCTGACCGTTGATCGTCGCTTTTTCATAAAGGTACCAGCGTGAGTTGCCGCGGACGTATTGGCTGGTGAAGTGACCGTTGCTGTTCAGCAGTCTTACTTGACCTGGCCCGTAGTAAGTGACGATGAGTTCGCCGGTTACGTTTTGGCGGTTCGTTGCAACTGAAGCGTTTGAGCTGCTTTGCTGGACGCTGAGCGCTGCGTATTGGGCCGGCAGCCATTGGCGGTTGTTGCCGATCCGGTAAGCTTCCTTGCCGCCGACCGTGGCTTTTTCAAAGACCTTCCAGGCTGAGTTGCGGCTCACGTATTGGTTGACGAAGCGGCCGTTAGCGTCCAGCAAGCGGACCTTGCCCTTGCCGTTGTATCTGACGTGGACGACGCCGGAAGCCGGTGCTGCCTGTACCTGTTGGGAAAGCAGGGCGCCGCCGCATAAAAGCAGGGCACTGGCGGCTGCAGTGATTGATAAATGCTTTAAAGTTTTATTCATTGGATTAACTCCTCTATCTTTAAACCCATTTTCCGCCTCAATTCTACTCCGAAAAATGTATGAGAACCGTATTCGAGAACAGTTAATTTCTGAAAAAAACAGAAAATAAAAACAGCTTTTGTGTAAATAATGAAAGAGAAAAAAGCCGTCAGCAATTGGCTGACGGCTTTTTTTGTGTGCAATTATTTATTTGCTAGTTATTAGTACCAGTTTCCATGTTCATGATGTAGTAGCACATGCCGTTGCGGTAAGTTGATCTGAAGGCAACGCCGATCAGAGGGTGCTTGCCATAGTTGGCGTGCAAGATGGCGTAGTGACCGCCGGTTGGGCCTTCATCGATGAAGCCCTTAGCAATTGCTTCGGCGGCTTGTTTTGGCGTCAAGCCGTTGGAGTTGCCGATGTAGCCGATATTTTCACCGTGTACGTGGCCGCGAGGGCTGCTGAATACAGTGTCAAAGCTCGACCCATCTGGACGGGTGTGGCTGATGTCGCCAGTCTTGTTGAACAGTTCCAGGTTATCATTACAACGGTATTCCGCACCTGCCTGCAACCAGTAGTGATCTTGGGTGAATGGAGTTAGGCCTTCCTTAGTACGCCATGCGTTGACGTAGTTGATAAAGTATCTCTCAGCTTCTGCCTCTTGATCATCAGTCCAAACACTGGTGTTAGTGTAATCTAGTTGACTTGCATCTGTCTTTTTAGCTGGAGCACTCGGCTGTTGCTCAGCAAGATGGACTGCTGAATATTGGGCCGGAATCCATTGGCTTTGGTTGCCGATACGGTACATAACCTGGCCGTTGATCGTAGCCTTTTCAAAGACGCGCCATTGGGAGTCGCGGCTTACGTATTGGTTTACAAAATGGCCGTCTGAGTTGAACAATCTGACACGGCCTTTGCCGTTAAAGCTGACGCGTAAGACACCGCTCACTGCAGTTCTGTTATTTGCAGGTGAGGTGAGTGGGGTAACATGCAGCCATTTGACCGTAGCGTATTTGACTGGCAACCACTGGTGCTTATTGCCGATGCGGTAAGCGTACTCTCCGCCAACCATTTGTTTTTCAAAGACTTTCCAGGATGAATTCGGTGAGACGTATTGGTTTACAAAGTAGCCGCTAACGTCCATTAAACGAACCTTGCCTTTGCCGTTGTAACTGACGCGAGCGATCCCCATAGGTTCCTGTACCGGCGCTGCCTTTACCTGCTGGGTGGTCAGAGCGCCGCCGCACAAAAGCAGGGCGCTGGCCGCTGCAGTCATCGATAAATGCTTCAACGTTTTTGATCTATTCATCATTATTAACTCCTCTGCGTTTTGATTGATGATTACACTTCAATTTTACTCTGAAAGGATTGAGCAAACATATGTAAAAATAGTTTTGCTATGAAAAGTTAATCCATAAAAAGCTGCAGTTTTCATTGATAAATGGACAGCCTGTCTAGCTTGAAATTTAATGAAAAGCCCTCCTAAGATAAGTAAATTAAAATAATTTTTTCGTGAAACTGGAAAATTGTAAATCTGAACTAAGCGTTTTCATTTTGAACAAATATCTGTAAATTGTCATTTTGCAAAAAATAAGGCGATACCATTCTATAAAGAAAATAAACGTACTGTGCCAGTCTGCGGGTATTAGGGCAGAAGGATGCACGAATAACTATTGTAACGGTAGTTTGTTGTATTTGGGATGCATGGCGACGGCAATTGGGGTGACCCAATAGTAATACTATATGTTTTATAAAAGCAGATAGTATTATGCCTCTTGTGCATAAATCTATTTGTGCGGGCCTGAGAAAAACGAGTACGATAAAAAGTAAGTAAAGCAAAAAAGTTCACATAAATCCGTACATTACTTTTCGATTAATAACGGTTAGTTGTTGAATTGCCGGTGGGAAAAGTTGCTGGCAATTTCTTTGTATAGTAAACTGCGCTTCAGTGTTCAGGAATAGGCCGTTCCTGAACTTGATAAATCCATAACCTACAACCAAAAATCACTTATTCCGTGGAGGATCTAATGGCTGCTAACCGTCATTTTGACAAATTGAGACAAGTACAACGCTTTAGCTTGAGAAAATTGGGCGTTGGGGTCGTTTCAGTACTACTGGGGACGACCTTTTTTACTGTCCTGGGTGCTAACCCGGTCCAAGCTGATACGCAAGAGTCGGTTAAGACTGAACAAGTAGAGTCAGCGAAGGACGAGTCTAAGACTGAAGAAACTGCTGAAGTTAAGGCTCAAGACGTCAAAACCACTGACGAGGGTGGCAAAAAAGACGCTGACCAAACCGAAAAAGATGACAAGGCAGCTGAAGTCAAAGAAGACAAGCCGGTAGAAAAATCTCAATCCGAAGTCTTTTCTGAAGACTTGAAGCAGAACTTAGAGATCCAGGACGAATTAAACGGCACTGATCCTGAAAAACGCATCAAGCTGGAAGGCAGCGACAATGTTGGCAAAATCTTCCACAAAGGCGACGATCACTACGGTGTAAAGACTGACTTTACTCTGAACACAAACGTCGACAAAGACAGCGTGATCAAGGTCACTTACACCGATCTGGAAAAAAGCAAGTTTGACGGCCAAGACATCCATAGCGCGACCTACACCTTTTCTAAGTTTGAGCCGTGCTACGAAAACCAAGGTATGTCTTTGAAAGTACATGACAACATCAACGCTGGCTTTGACATGTACAACGTTAAGAACGTTAAGGTCGACGTACAACTGTTTTCTGACTACGATCAAAAAGCGCCAATTCAATTTTCTGCTGCCAAACCAGGCTACTTTGTAGTCAGTTCACTGAACAATTACAAAAATGAACATAGCAGCGGCAGCCACGTTGAAAGAGTCAGAGTGTTAAACGACAGCGCCAAGGTGCTGGAATTGGCCGGCAGTGAAGTCGCACTCCACGAAGACGGCTACATTTACGCTGATAAAGATATCGAAAACATCGACTGGTATAACGCAAAAGACGAGAAGTGGACTAACGCCAAAAAGAGAAATGGCGACTGGGACCGCAACGCAGAAGGGACCTACGTTGGTTCAGCTTTGGCCGAAGTAAACAAGTCACACCTGGAAATTGAATTTGGGATGGATGCCTCCCAAAACCCAGAGTACTTGTGGAACTGGGCCCGCCTGGTAACTGTGCTGCCGAAGAACACTTTCCCAGTTCCTGACGCACCAGAGGACAAGCCAGGGGATAAAACCAAGGAAGAAAAGAAGGCCCGGATCGTCGTCAACTATGTTGGCAAAGACGGTCAAAGAGAAATTCCTTTTGACAATTATCAATACAACTCTGATGAACAAGATGTCATTGAGCGTGCATATCCAAAAGACGGCGAATTCAAGACGGTAGAAGTTGTTAACTTTAATACTGTTAATTCCCCAGAAATTAAAGGCTATACGACTGATACCGACGCTGTGACGATTTCTGGTACTTTAGACCAGCTGGACAAAGACGACACTATTTCTGTTGAGGAAAAAGATGGCGTCTACGTGATCACGAAGACGGTTTACTACACTAAAGAGGCGCACAACGACAAGCATGACGAATTTGTAATTTCTGATGGTGACAAGGGCGGCGACAGTGTAGACGTTGATACTGACGATGACATGGACACTGACACTAACGGTGACAACACCGATAGTGACAAGATCGATGACAAGACTGAAACCGACGGTAGCAAGACCGACGACAATGGCGGCACCACCACCATCATCGACGGCGACGACACCAATCCTGCAGTAGCACCGGGCAAGACCCCTGTCCAACCAATCGACTTGCCGATGGAAGTTGTTAAACCTGCTATTTTGGTTAAGCCAATTGTAGTAGCTGACAAAACTAATGTTGAAACTAAAGACGCTGCGCGAGCTGAATTAAACCTGCAATCAGCAGTTGCTACTGTTAAGGAAACCGCAGCCGTCAAAGCTTCAGCTGCAGTTGCACCTAAGGCTGAAAGCGCAAAGCTGCCGCAAACTGGCGACAAGCAAAACAAGGCTGGCTTTGCTGCCTTAGTACTGGCTGCCGCATCCCTGCTGTTAGGCGCCTTCGGCAAACGCAAACAAGACTAATCATTAAAGCAAAAAAGAATGTGCTGCGCGCACATTCTTTTTAGATTAAATAACAGATCTGCCTACTTTAGATTCATTTGTAAATGAACTGTGTAAAAAAGTAATTGTCAGTAGATTTTGCATATAGTATACTTCGATTTTGGCAATTAGAAATTTATCTGTGGAGGGAAGTATTAATGGCAGCCAACAACCGTCATTTCAATGAGACAAAACAAGTACAACGCTTTGGTTTGAGAAAATTAGGCGTTGGGGTAGTTTCAGTATTGCTGGGAGTAACTATGTTTGCTGCCCTGGGCACCACCAAGGTGTCTGCTGACCAAAATCCTGCACAGGTAGAAAAGCAAACTAAGGATCAAGACAAAGCTGATGTCTCTGACAATAAAGAGGAGACGACCATCGAAGCAGTTGATCCTGAAAAAATGCAGAACGACTTTAAAATCACTGATCAGCCTCGCAGCGGCCTTGATGTTAAAAATAGCACCAAGCACCCTTACAAAGGCCAGAAGCATAATGGTGTGCGGTCTTACTACGGCCTGAAGACCAACGTTGATGACAAGAGCCAAGTCGAAGCCATCTACCTCAACGTGCTTCCAGGTTCGCAATTAGGCACTTTTGCTGACAAGCCGATCCAAAGTGCCAGCTACACCTTCTCTGACTTCACTCCTTACGACGAAGAAAAGCAGATGACACTGGACTTGGCCAACAACATCCTGGCCGGCTTTGACCTGCACAATGTCAAAAACGTCAAACTGGCAGTGAAATACTTCTACGACGCAGACCAAAAAGAGCAAGTCACTTTCGAAAGCAACGATGGCAAGAAGGCTTATCTGGTCTTAAACGGGGTCAACAATAAACAGGCAGTAAACTCTGCTTTGGTCGAACTCGACAAGTCGACCATTGAATACGAGTTCGGCTTGGGCGAAAACGCAAAGCCGGAAAGCTTAGACGTTTCGGTAAGAATGACCACCGACATCCCTAAGGACACTTTCTTTAAGAAAACAACGACCAAGCACGTGCACGAAGTCATCGATTACGTTGACGAAAATGGCAACGCCGTGGCCAAGCCTGTTAAAGCCAGCCAAGACGTCACCAGCGAAAGCTTCTTAAATAAAAAAGGGGAGACCACTTGGCAAAACGACCCGGTCTTTAACTTTGCCGCAGTCAAAAGCCCAACAGTTGAAGGCTACAAAGCAGGTCAGGCTGAAGTGGCAGAAGTTAATGGCAAATTAAGCGACTTAACAGACGGCCAAGTTAATACGAAGGTTGTCTACACCAAGCTTAAAAAGGCTGCTAAGCATTCTAAAAAGCAAGAGCAGATTGTGATTAAAAATGAAACTCCTGCTCCTAAAAACGAAGTAGTGCTCACTCCTGAAGGTGCTGAGACCGTGAAAGACACCCCGGTGCACGCCATCGAGTTTATCGACCTTAAAGACGAAGCTCATGCAGAAGCACCTAAAGAGGCTATTGAGCTGCTGGCGGCTAGACCAGCTGTAGCAGTCAAGGCCGTAACTTCTCATAAGGAAGTAAAGAAGGCTGCTGTAAAGCCTGCTGCTAAATTGAACGTTAATAATGAAGAAAAGCAGTCTGCAGCCGAACTGCCGCAGACCGGCAACGAGCAAAACAAGGCTGGGCTGGCCGGCTTAGCCCTGGCTGCGGGGTCTTTGCTGTTAGGCTCATTTGGAAAAATCAAAAAACATTAATTAAAAAGGATGCAAACACTGCATCCTTTTTTGTTGCAACCCTATTTCCTCGGAAATAAAACAGTTTCTACTATAGTAATTAAGCTTAGAAAAGGACGTGCTTTGGTACGTTCTTTTTTCTTAACTAAAGCACTTTTAATTATTTATTCTTTTTAATAAATATCTAAAAGTTGGATAAATACCCACCACAAATGCCGTCAGATCAACGATTTGACCGCATTAATTTTTTATGAAAAAAGGCCTTGCATGTTGGGCAAAGGCAGAATATAATAATCTCAAATGAAAAATTTAATTTAATTTTCATGAAAAGGCGGTATTATCAATGAAACTTAAGAAATTCCTCGCTGCAGGTGTTGTTTCACTGGCAGCCATCAGCTTGGCTGCCTGCTCGAACAATGGCTCAAGCAGCAGCAACAAGAAATCTATCTCCTGGATGGACAGTGCCGAAATTCCTACTATGGACATTTCCAAGGCCACTGACGCCACTTCCTTCACTCAACTGAACAACGTTGAAGAAGGTCTGTACCGTCTGGGCGAACACGCCAAGGCTAAACCAGCCCTGGCCAAGAAGACCACTGTTTCAAAGGACGGCAAGACTTATACCTTTACTCTTCGCCCATCCAAGTGGTCAGACGGCAAGCAAGTAACTGCTAAGGACTTCGTTTACTCATGGCAAAGAACCATAGACCCGAAGACCAACTCACAATACGCTTACCTGTTTGAAGGCATCAAGAACGCCGACGCTATCCAAAACGGCAAGAAGCCTGTCAGCTCCTTGGGTATCAAGGCACAAGGCAAGTACAAGCTGGTTGTCAGCCTGGACAAGCGGATTCCTTACTTCAAACTGTTAATGGCCTTCCCATTATTCTTCCCACAACAAAAGGCCATGGTTGAAAAGGCCGGCTCCAAGTACGGTACTGCTTCTAAGTACGTAGCTTACAACGGCCCATTCACCCAAAACGGCTGGACCGGTTCTAACTTGAGCTGGAAGCTGAAGAAGAACCCTAACTACTGGGACAAGAAGGCAGTTAAGCTTGACACTATCAACTACAGTGTTCAAAAGACTCCTTCAACTGCTTACAACCTGTACCAATCAAAGAAGCTGGACGCAACTATCTTGGACGCTCAAGAAACCAAGAACTTGTCAAACCAAGCTGGTTTCACTCTGAGAGACACTGCTTCAACCTTCTACATCGAATTTAACGAAGCAAAAGACAAGAACTTGAGAAACGCCAACCTGCGTAAGGCCATCTCACTGGCTATCAACAGAAAGCAGCTGGGCGCAGCTGTCGGCGGCAAGAACAAGCAAGCTTACTCATTAACCGCTGCTAACCTGACTCAAGTCAACGGCAAGGACTACACGGACGCCGTTAAGGACCCATACTCCAAGTACGACCCTAAGTTAGCTAAGGAATACTGGAAGAAAGCTCAACAAGAATTAGGTGTTAAGACCGTCAACTTGAGCCTGCTTTCAGACGACACCGACGGTGGTCAAAAGACTACTGAATTCCTGCAAAGTCAACTGGAAAGCAACCTGAAGGGTGTTAAGGTTTCAGTTCAAAACGTGCCATTCAAGACTCGTTTGAGCCGGTCAACCAAGGGTGACTTCGACATGGTTATCTCCGCTTGGAGCGCTGACTTCGCCGACCCAATCTCATTCCTGGACCTGATGACTACTAACAACCAGCAAAACAACGGTAAGTGGAGCAACACTCAATACGACCAATTGATCGCTAAGTCCAAGACCGAAGCTAACTCAGACAAGCGCTTCAGCGAAATGAGCCAAGCTGAAAACATCTTGATGAACGACCAAGGTGTCACTCCTCTGTACCACAAGACTGAAGCATGGCTGGTAAACCCTAACATCAAGGGTATCGTTTACAACGGTGCCGGTGCTGCTTACAGCTTCAAGAGCGCATACGTTAAATAATTAATCTCTAATGATTAGCTTGAAAATCGGGCTTTGCCCGATTTTTGAGATTAGGGGTACGAAAAAACAAGAAGGATACATATCTTATGGCCAGATACTTATTAAAAAGAATTTTATACATGATTCTGACCTTGTTGATCGTTGCCACGGCCACTTTCTTCTTAATGAAGCTAATGCCGGGGTCGCCTTACACTAACGAGGCCAAGATGACCCACGCGCAAATCCAAATCATGAATGAACAGTACGGCTTGAACAAGCCGCTCTGGCAGCAATACCTGATCTACCTGGGCGGGATGCTCCACGGTGATTTGGGCGTGTCTTTCCAATACTCCAACCAGCCAGTTGCAACCCTGATCGGTTCACGGCTGGGCGCATCAATGCAGCTGGGGCTGCAAGCCATGATCTTCGGCGTTTTCTTCGGGATCATCATCGGTGCCATCGCCGCTATCAAGCGTGGTACCTGGGTTGACACCACTGCCACTGTTATTTCTATCATCGGCAAGTCCGTGCCAAACTTCATTTTGGCCGTCTTGCTCCAGTACTACATCGGCTTAAAGTTAGGCTGGTTCCCAATCGCCGGCTGGGGTTCGTTCTCACAAACCATCATGCCGACCATCGCCTTAGGCGTAGGGCCGCTGGCCGAAACTGCCCGGTTCATCAGAACCAGCATGGTCGACACCTTAACTTCCGACTACATCGAGTTGGCAAAGGCCAAGGGGCTGAGCCGGTCACAAGTTGTCCGCAAGCACGCTTTGCGTAACTCCTTGATTCCATTAGTAACTTTGCTTGGGCCTTACACCGTATCTTTGATGACCGGTTCTATGGTTATTGAAAACATCTTCAACGTCCCAGGCATCGGTGAACAATTCGTTAAGTCAATTCTGACTAACGACTACCCAACCATCATGGGGACCACGATGGTCTTCTCAGTCGGCTTGGTTATCGCCTTGCTGATCACTGACATTATCTACGGCTTAATCGATCCAAGAATTAGATTGCAAGGGGGCGACGCTTAGTTATGGCGCAAGAAGCACAACTAGCACAAGAACAGCAAAAAGAAACGCAAGTGCAAAGCCTTTCCCAAGATGCCTTTGAAAGCTTGCCGAAAGACGAAGCGCAAAGCGCTGAAAACATTGCCGGCCCATCGCTTTCCTTCATGCAAAACGTATGGATCCGGTTCAAGCAGAGAACTTCTGCAGTCGTTTCCGCGATCATTATCATCTTGATGGTTGTCGTGGCCTTCGGCTCAACGCCTTTTATCAACAAGTCAACCTTGGTTAAGTCCCAACCGCGTTACGCTAACCTGCCGGCCAAAGTGCCTGGCCTGGACGGCGTCAACGGCTTGAACGGCAAGATCAAGCAAAACGGCGTTTGGGTTGATGAATACGCTAAAAACAACATCCCTAAGGACAAGTACTTCATCGCAGGTACCGACTACCTTGGTCGGTCCTTAGGCCAAAGAATTATTTACGGTACTAAAATTTCACTGATTGTTGCCCTAGTGGCCGCGTTCTTCGACCTAACGATCGGGGTCATATATGGGGTTATCTCCGGCTGGCGCGGAGGAATGACAGACAACGTGATGCAGCGAATAATCGAGATTATTTCATCGATTCCTAACTTGGTTATCGCCGTCCTGTTGCTGGTTATCTTAAAGCCAGGCTTGAAGTCAATTATCTTAGCCATTGCCTTTTCATCGTGGACTACGATGGCCCGGCAGATCAGAGCCGAGACGCTTTCGCTCAAGAACCAGGAATACGTCCTGGCCGCACAATCCTTGGGCGAGTCTTCAAGCAAGATCGCTTGGAAGCACCTGATTCCAAACCTTTCAAGTATTATCATTATTCAGACGATGTACACCATCCCATCAGCAATCTTCTTCGAAGCCTTCCTGAGTTTCATCGGTATCGGTATTTCCGCACCAGAAACTTCCTTAGGTGTTCTGCTTAACGAAGGTCAAAAGAACTTCCAGTTCCTGCCTTACCAAATGTGGTACCCAGCCATTGTCCTTTGTGTTCTGATGATTGCCTTCAACCTGTTAGGCGATGGTTTGCGTGACGCGTTTGACCCTAAGAGCCAACGGTAGGAGGGAGCACAGAATATGGCTAAAAGAATTTTAGACGTTGAAAATTTAAAGATCGACTTCCACACCTACGCTGGTGAAGTTAAGGCCATCCGCAACGTGTCCTTCCACTTGGACGAAGGTGAAACCCTGGCCATCGTGGGCGAGTCCGGTTCGGGCAAGTCCGTTACGACTAGAAGCATCATCGGCCTGCTGGCTAACAACGCCGAGATTATCTCGGGCTCCATCAAGTTCCACGGCCGCGAGATGCTGAACAACTCCGAGCACGACTGGCAAAACATCAGGGGCGACAAGATCTCCATGATCTTCCAGGACCCGATGACTTCCTTGGACCCGACCATGAAGATCGGCCAGCAGATCGCCGAGCCTTTAATCAAGCACAAGGGTGTGCCGAAGAAGCAGGCTTGGGAAAAAGCTTTGGAAATGATGAAAGCCGTTGGTATTCCTAACGCCGAAGAGCGGATCAACGAATATCCGCACCAGTTCTCAGGTGGTATGAGACAGAGAATCGTCATCGCGATCGCTTTGATCTGTGAACCTGAAATCCTGCTGGCCGACGAACCAACGACCGCGCTGGACGTAACTGTCCAAGCTGAAATTTTGGACCTGATGAAGGACCTGCAAAAGCGGGTTAAGACCTCAATCATCTTCATCACCCACGACTTAGGCGTCGTGGCCGGGATGGCTGACCGTGTGGCCGTAATGTACGCCGGCGAACTGCTGGAATACGGCGACGTGGACGAAATCTTCTACAACCCGCAACACCCGTACACCTGGGGCCTGATCAACTCCATGCCTACCTTGGACTCAGACCGGCTGGAGTCAATTCCGGGCACCCCGCCTGACTTGCTCGACCCGCCAAAGGGCGACCCGTTTGCACCGCGCAACAAGTACGCCTTAAAGGCCGACGTCGAAGCCAAGCCGCCGTTCTTCAAGGTCTCACCAACCCACTACGCTTCCACCTGGCTGCTGGACCCGCGTGCTCCTAAGGTTGAGCCGCCTGCCGAAATCCAGCGCCGCTGGGCGAAATACAAGAAATTACAAGCCGAAAAAGACAGTTAAGGAGGATTAGGATGCCAGAAGAAAAGAAAAAGCTTTTGCAAGTAAAGCACTTAAAGCAATACTTCAAGTCTGGCCGGGATGTCACCAAGGCTGTCGACGACGTTTCGTTTGATATTTACGAAGGCGAAACTTTCGGCCTGGTTGGCGAGTCTGGTTCAGGTAAAACCACGACCGGCCGCAGCATTTTGCAGCTGTACAAGCCGACGAGCGGCGAAGTGATCTTTGACGGCAAGGATGTCGCCAAGCTTCACGGCCGTGACGAAAAACTGAAATTCCGCCGTCAGGCGCAGATGATCTTCCAGGACCCATACGCTTCCTTGAGCCCTAGAATGACGGTCGAGGACATCATTGCCGAAGGCCTGGACATCCACCACCTGGTGAAGAGCAAAGAAGAGCGCAGAAAGCGCGTCGAGGACTTGCTGGAAACTGTTGGTTTGAACAAAAACCACGCGAGCCGGTTCCCACACGAGTTCTCCGGCGGCCAGCGGCAGAGAATCGGGATTGCCCGGGCTCTGGCCGTAGAACCGCGCTTTATCGTAGCCGACGAACCGATCTCCGCTTTGGACGTGTCTATTCAGGCTCAGGTCGTCAACTTGATGATTGACCTGCAAAAAGAAAAGGGTTTGACCTACCTCTTTATCGCCCACGACCTGTCCATGGTTAAATTTATCTCTGACAGAATCGGCGTTATGCACTACGGCAAGCTGTTGGAAGTCGGCCCGGCTGACGATGTCTACGACAAGCCGCTGCACGACTACACCAAGAGTCTGATCTCCGCCGTCCCTGTTCCTGACCCTGAAATCGAAAAGAAGTCCCACAGAATTCCTTACGATGCCAAGTCAGAAGAGATGGACGGCAAAGCCAGAAGTATGCACGAAATCGTGCCTGGCCACTTCGTGCGCTGCACTGACGATGAGGTAGCGCACTACAAACAGGTCGCCGCCAGTTATGAAAATTAATCATTGATTAGACCTGTGCAAAAAAGGCACCCCGCGAGGGATGCCTTTTTTGTTTGCTTTTTTTAATTGAAAAATGCTTAGCGCATTGAGTCCCATGGTTGGCATGGGGTCGGTTTGCCTTCTGCCAGCTTGACTTGCTCAGCGGTCAGGTACTTCTTGTGCACGACAACTTCGTAGACGAATTCGTTGAACCAGTCGTTGGTCATCGTGTAGTAGCCCTTGGCGCCGGTCTTGTCGCCCCAGGAGTTTTCAACCTTCCACTTGCGGATGGTGCCTTGGTCTTCGTCGACGCCGACTAAGGTCATGGCGTGGGAGACGACGCCGACACCGGTTTCCAGGCGCTCTTTCTTAGTCATGTGCGTGTCGATGCCGAACAGGTCGTCCATCTTGTACAAGTCTAAGTCCAGGTAGCCGGTCTTGCGGTCCATCTGGCGGTCAACGTCGTTGCCGAACCAAACGCCTTCGCCGTCCTTCAGCTGAGCAGCAGCTGCGCGGTTCAGGTATTCCATCGGCACGTTCAAGAAGGTGATCGGGTAGGCGCCTTCGACGTTGTCTTGGAACGGCAGGGAGTAGAGCTTGTTGTACTCGTGGTCAGGGGCGTTAGCCAAAACTACGTAGTCGCCGAAGTCGACGTTGAAGTACTTGTGGAAAAACGACAGCGGGGTCAGGTCCTTGTCCAGGTGGTAGCCCTTCTTGTCGTCTCTGTATTCCAGGTCAAAGGTCTTTGGCGGTTCGCCGACAGCAATGGCGGTCATGCGGTAGACTTCGTTTAAGAATTGCTTTCTGGCCTTTTCCAGTTCGTCCTTTTTACCGTATTGGGCGAGCTTGCGGAGTACTAAGGCGTCTTTCTTCATCTTGCGGCCCAAGGCTGCGGCAAAGTCGGCCGTGTGGTTGGTGTTGTAAGTTTCAGGCATGACATAGCTTGGTACGACACCGTACTTTTCAACCAGGGAAATGGCCATGTGCCACTGGCCGCCGTCTTCGCCGGCGCTTTCCATCAGGGCCCGGACGGCGCGGTCGTCGAGCGGCTTGTCTGCTGAGGCGATCACGTCGTCGTAGAAGATGTTGGCGCGTTCGATCTTGTCCCAGAAGAAGTTGTAGGCTTGCGACAGGGTGAAGTTCTTGGCGTTGTACTTCTTGCCGAAGTTGTGGCGCAGGATGTTCAGGGTCGCAAACAGCCAGCAGCGGCCAGACCGTTGCTGGTTAGTTACGTTGTCGGTCGGCAATTCGGTTGAGAAGACCTGGTTCAGGCGGCCGGAAACCCGGTCGTTAAATGAGGCTTCTAACACGCCGCTTCTCTTAGCTGCGCGGGCGACAACGGCATTTTGCTTGTTGGCATTGAAATCTGCTGAGAAATCAGCGATTTCTTGCAGGCTTAATTCATGTGACATTGTCAGTCTCCTTTTTTTAAAAAAACATTAACTACTATTATATGCTCTTAATTTTTCTAAAAAAAGACAAGGTGGTAAAATACAGACAGAAGTCACATGTATTGAAGGATGGTTATCATGAAGAATAAAAAAGTTTTTGCAGGGTTAGCGTTGGCAGCCATCGCGCTGCTGGCCGCCGGCTGCAGTACGACTGCCAAGAGCGGCGAGGACGCCAAGGCGCAGACTTCCAGCAGCAAGACGACTAAGCGCTACAAGGAAGTCGACAAAAACAAGACGCCAAAGACTGCTAAAAAGACTGCTGCTAAGGCCAATACTGAGAACAAGGAAACGCAAACCAGCACTCAGACTGGCAAGCAGAATCAGGACTCAAACCAGGCCGTCGACAACGCCAGCCTGCACGAGCAAATTGCAAAAGACGTGGTCAGCCGTTTGGGCTACCCAAGCTATTTTGACCAAAGCGACTTCAGCTTTGAACAGACTAACGGCGTGATCAGCGTGCGGGAAAACCACAACTCCGAGCACATGAAGGCCGAAAACGCCGACCCGAACGTCGCCCCGACGATTGCCCACTACCAGCTGGAAAACGACCAGCTCTACTACTTGAACTTTGACGGCACGAAGACCGCGGTTAAATAATGGTTTACTATCAAAAGATGACCCCGGCCGGCTACCAGCAGATTAAAGACGAGATCGCGGCCTTGAAAAAGGACCGGCCGCGCCGCATCAAACTGCTGCAGGAAGCCCGCAGCCTGGGGGACCTGTCGGAAAACACCGAATACACGACCGCTAAGCGCGAGCTGGGCCACCTGCAGAGCCGGCTGCGCTATCTAGACAAGCAGCTGCGCTAAGCCGAAATCGTGGAGCCGAAAGCCGGCGGCTTCGTCGACTTGGGCAGCCAAGTTGACTTGCTGTTTGAGGGCGACACCGAGCCCGAACACTACCAGGTCGTCGGCCGCATGGAGGCCGACCTGGCTGCCGGCAAGCTGGCCTTTGACTCGCCGCTGGGCAAGGCAGTCATGAAGCAAAAGGCCGGCGCGACCGTGACGGTGCAGGCCCCGGCAGGGAATTACACAGTGCAAATCTTAAAAGTTGAATAGACTAAGAAAGTCAGTCCTTGCTGGCTTTCTTTTTTTATTGCCAATACGAACATAAGTTCGTATAATAGACACAAAAAGGGAGGCCTTTGGAAAATGTATGACTATCGCTATGAACCGCACCGGCTGATCTTCATGATCGACAACAAGTCCTTTTACGCGTCGTGTGAGGCCCTGCGGCTGGGCTTAAACCCCATGAAGGCGGTGCTGGCCGTCATGTCGCGGCCGGAAAATTCCAGCTTTGGCAGCGGGCTGATCATGGCGGCGTCGCCCATGGCCAAAGCCAAGTACGGGCTGACCAACGTCATGCGGGGCCGGGCGCTGCCGCCTAAGAGCAAACGGCCTGACTTATTGCTTGTCCAGCCGCACATGAACTTGTACATCAAGCGGTCCTTGCAAGTGCTGGCCATTTTTGAAAAATACGCCGCGCGCGAAGACATCCACGTCTATTCCATCGACGAGGCCATGATCGACATGACTAAGTCCTGGCGCCTGTTTGGCGACGACCCTTATTTGGTCGCCCGCCGCATCCAAAAAGACATCCGGAACACCTTGGGCCTGTACACCAGCTGCGGCATCGGCGAAAACCCGCTGCTGGCCAAGCTGGCCATGGACCTGTCGGCCAAAAAGCGGCGCTCGCTCATCGCCTATTGGCACTACATTGACGTGCCCGACACCATCTGGCGGGTTAAAAACCTGGAAGACGTCTGGGGCATCAACAAGGGCATTGCCAGCCACTTGAGACGGATCGGCATCAACAACATGTACGAGCTGGCCCACAGCGACCCCGCGCTGTTAAAAAGCGAATTCGGGGTGATCGGCGAGCAGCTGTTTGCCATGAGCTGGGGTGTCGACCGCAGCATCATCAGCCAGAAGTATTTTCCCAAAAACAAAAGCTACTCCAACTCCCAAGTCTTAACGCGCGACTACTGCAGCTATTCCGAACTCGCCATCGTGGTGCGCGAGATCGGCGAGCAGACTGCCGCCCGGATCCGGGCCCACGGCTTTCAGGCCGGAAGAGTCAGCCTGTTTATCGGCTACTCGCTGCGCGCAGAAGGCAGCCGCCACGGCTTTGCGGCCCGGCAGAAGATCAGCCCGACAAATTTGAACGATGACCTGGTCGCCGAGCTGTTAGCCCTCTTGCGTAAAAACTGGGACGGCCGGCCCGTGCGCGAAGTCGGCGTCGCCTACGGGGACCTGCGGCCGGCGGCCAGCCAGCAGCTGAGTTTATTTAAAAAGCCCGGTGCCGAAATCAAGCAGCGGCGCTTTGACTACACCGTCGACCGGCTGCGCCAGCGCTACGGCTTCACCAGCTTGGTTAAGGCCTCGAGCCTGCTGCCGGGCGGCACGGCCATCAAGCGCGCCAACCTGGTCGGCGGCCACAACGGCGGCAATGCCTATGAGTGATTTTGACGACCGCGTCACCGCCTTTTTTAAAAACTACCACGACCGGGGGATGAAGAAGTGGGCGGGCTATTTTTTAAGCGACCACACCTTGAAGATTAATAAAAAAGACGCAGCAGACCGCGTCGTCTACCCCAAGCTGACTGAGATGAGCCAAGAAGAGGTCGGGGAAGTGCTAATGACGGCCTTTGCCAACCACCGCGCCGTGCAGATCCAGCGCAAGGAAGTCGACTCTTCTGGCAACCAGCTGCCCTTTATCTGCGGCTTTGTCGAAGGCTACACCGAAGAAAGCATCCAGGTGGCAGGGCAGAGCGTGCAGCTGGCCGCGATTAACCATGTCACACTCTGTTAGGCTTTGGTATAATCAAATATTAGTTTGGAGGTGTTGGTCATGAATACGCCCGCTTCGCGCGAAGGCAACCTGGTCCGTTATGGCATTTACTTAGTCATGTACCTGCTCTTAGTCGGCTGGGAGCATTTGGCCGTCGGCATCTGGCACGGCAACGTCTGGGGCATGGCTTTTTACTTGCTCTTGGCTCTATTCGTCTTTTACTTTTTGCTGCGGCGCTTTAACCGCGAGCAGGTCTACTTCGACCGGTCGCACGACCGGCGCATGCTGGACGACTTCTGGCTGGTCTTTGCGCTGACCATCTTAATCACGCTGGTCCGGCTGGCGACGGCGTATTTGCAGATCAACGGCAAGCTCCACCAGGGCTGGCTGCAGCTGAACTACAACAACCACGAAAACGCGGTCTTCTTCTGGCTGCTGCTGATTACCAAGGGCGGCCTCATGGCCGGCTGCCAGCAGTACATCGCGACGGGCTTTTTCTTCAACTACTTCTTCCGCGGCCAAAAAAGCGGGGTGGCAGGCCTCATCATCTCCTCGCTGGTCTTCAGCCTGCTGAACTTCGTGCCGTCGGTGTCCGGCTTTGTGTTCAACGCGCTGCTGGGCGTGTTGTTTGCCTGGTCCTACCTCTACACCCACAGCATCGCCTATCCTCTGTACCTGGCGATCCTGAACGGGGTCTTGCAGGTCATCCTTTTTTAGACAACAAAAAATGCCTCAATTGAGGCGTTTTATTTTTTTGCATAAAAAAAGCGGATAGCGTGAATCGAACCCGCATCTCCAGCTTGGGAAGCTAGCGTTCTACCATTAAACTATACCCGCAATACGTCCTTTATTTTAGCATGGAATGCCGGCATTTCCAACAGCATTTGCAAAACTAGCACTCAAGGGACGATTAGTTTACACTAAAACAAGATAGTAATTTGCATATAGAGGAAAAAATTATGGAAAAAAAGATTTTATTAACCGGGGACCGGCCAACCGGCAAGCTGCACATCGGCCACTACATCGGTTCGCTGAAGACCCGGGTTAAGATGCAAAACACGGGCGACTACGAGCCGTTCATCATGATCGCCGACACGCAGGCTCTGACCGACAACGCCCGCGACCCTGAAAAAATCCGCAACAGCCTGATCCAGGTTGCTTTAGACTACCTGGCCGTAGGGATTGACCCGGCCAAAAGCACGATCTTCGTGCAGTCCCAGATCCCGGCTCTGTTTGAGCTGACCAGCTACTACATGGACCTCGTGACTGTGGCCCGGCTGGAACGCAACCCGACTGTGAAAAGCGAGATTGCCCAGAAGAACTTCAACGAGTCCATCCCGGCCGGCTTTTTAGCCTACCCGGTTTCGCAAGCAGCCGACATCACGGCCTTTAAGGCCTCCGTTGTGCCGGTGGGCGACGACCAGGAACCGATGCTGGAGCAGACCCGCGAGATCGTGCGCACCTTTAACCGCGTCTATGACACGGACATTTTAGTCGAGCCGGAAGGCATTTTCCCGCCTAAGGGCTCAGGCCGGCTGCCGGGCTTAGACGGCAACGCCAAGATGAGCAAGTCGCTGGGCAATTGCATCTACCTGTCCGACGACAAGGAGACCGTCCAAAAGAAGGTCATGTCGATGTACACCGACCCGACCCACATCAAGGTTTCCGACCCAGGCCACGTCGAAGGCAACACCGTCTTCACCTACATCGACGTCTTTGACCCGGACAAGGAAAAGGTGGCCGAGCTCAAGGCCCAATACCAAAAAGGCGGCTTAGGCGACGTCAAGATCAAGCGCTACCTGAACAAGGTCCTGGAAGCCGAACTGGCCCCGATCCGCGAACGCAGAGCGGAATTTGCCAAGGACCCGGCTGCCGTTTACGAGATGCTTCTGGAAGGCTCCAAGCACGCGAATGAAGTCGCTAATGAAACCTTGCAGCAAGTTAGATCTGCTATTGGCCTGAACTATTTCGACCGTTTTGAAAAATGAAACTGAAAAAACTTTTTTCATTGCTCATCGCATTGGCAATGGCAGCAGTGCTGACAGCTGCCGGCCAGCAGCACGTGCGCGACGAAGCCAATGTGCTTACACCGGGCAGCGTGGCTATTGTCAACGACAAGGATATGCACTACCGCCAGCACAGCGTGAAGCCCCAGGTTTATCTGACTACGCAGAAAGGCTTAAGCATCAAAAAGCCTGCTGTCGGAGATAAAGATTTGGCCATTATCGTGGGTGTCTCCGGTCAAAAACGCAACGTGCGTCTTTTCCCGGGCCGCGATCTGGAGAAGACTTTGACCAAAGAACGCTGCGACAACCTGGTTTTAAGCCAGGTGAAAAGCCTGCGGGCCAAAAAGAACTTTGACTTCAACCAGGGCCTGCAGAAGGTCATCGCCGGCGCCTGCACGCTGATCGAGCACCGCTACGGCTTCCCAGCCGACGCCTACAGCCTGAAGACAGGCGAATTGAAGCACCTGCTCAGCCCGCACTCGGTGAAATTGCCGATTGCGTTGGGAATTGCGGTCGTGGTCATGGTGGCTTTCACCTACCTGGAACGCAAAAAATTGTCTTTAAAGAAATAAAACTTGAGCTGTTTATTGGTTAATAGCTAATGAACAGCTTTTTTATGTTTAAAGTGCTAGGTCTTCTTAACATTTACAATTTAGGTGTTATGATGACGGTGTAATGAAGATTAAGAGGGATGAGTTTATGAAAAAAAGCTTTGAGTACGTTACTTTAGCATTTTTAGCAACGTTACCGGTAATTGGAAATATTTCATCACCAGTTTATGCAAGTTCCATAAAAGAATACCCACAAACGCAGGTTAAACAAGATAAAGAGACAGATCAGGTAAGATCTAAATATCCTGCTATGGGACCTGGTTATTACACCCAGCAGGCTATTGATGAATATAATGAGATCGGTCAGAATTCACCATTTTTGAGCTTATATACCAACGCTGCACAAAGTGCCTTTTTGAATAAAATCAAGCCTTATTGTTTAAAGGCTAAAGCTGAAGGCATTTTACCTTCTATCGTAGCCGCTCAGGCAGCTATTGAAAGTGGTTGGGGGTCTAGTGCTTTCCATAATAACTATTTTGGCGTTAAATGGACGCCTGGCTGTGGATATCCATACTATACGTCTAGAACCACAGAATGTAACGGGAGCTATTGCTACAAGACTACAGCTCGTTTCAGGTCGTATGCATATATTGCAGCATCTTTTGAAGATCATATTAATGTTCTTCATCAAAAAAATTTTAGAAATCTGTTAAATCAATCTGATTACCACATAGTTGCTCGATTATTACAACAAGATCATTATGCTACTGACCCTAGTTATGCAAACAAATTAATTGCCACTATTGATGCGAATGGGTTAGCTGCTTGGGATAAAGGAACTAGTTTAACTCAAGAAAGTGAAAAAATTGCCACTATTGTTTATGTTCCTGGATATGGTGTATTAGGCTTTAGAGGATCAGGTGTTTCTATTAAGGGCAGCAATAGTGTCTTTAAGGATGGCACTAAGTGGAAAACTTTTGGCTCCAAAGTTATAAATGGCGAAGAAATGTATCTTGTGGGTAATGACGAGTATATTCCGAAACGTTACACTGACCACTATGACGATGGGATTATTACAATTCACTATGCTCCCAATTACGGAGTAAATGCCTTGAGAAAAGATGGTTCAATGATTCAAGGCAGTAATTCAATTTTTAAGACAGGAACTCGTTGGAAAGTTAGTGGCGTAGCAGAGATCAATAATCAAATCTGTTATTTAGTTGGGAATAATGAATACATTCCAAAGAAATATACTCAATGGGGCGCTAGAAAGTAGGCTTTATTATGAAATTAAACAAGATTTTGGCATTAACTACATGTGCTGTAAGTTTGTTATTATTTGCTACACCTGTTAAAGCAGCATCATCAACTGGTGTTGTCACTGTCAACTACAAAACTCCGATTGCAGTTTGGCGTGAGCCTGGACGTAATACCATTCGAGGTAAAACTTTAGCAAATCACACTGCTTGGCGCTATTTCCGTATTGCTGAAGTAAAAGGACAGGTTTGGTACAATTTAGGCGGACAGCAATGGGTCCCAGCTGAGTATGTAACTGTTAATGGACAAAAAGGATCAGAAAACACATCCAGGACCACATTCTATGAGGTTGTGCAAATCACTAAGCCCGTTAATGTTTATACTAGTCCCAATGGAAAAATAACAAGTCGTATTTTGCCGTTTGATAGTTATTGGCGTTCATTTGCTACCCGTTATGATAACAACAGTCATCAATGGTGGTACAACTTAGGCGGCAGTCAATGGGTGCCACAATTTTCAGTAAACTCTGGCCAAGATCCGCAAATCGGCTTTGCATCATTTCCTGTGAGAGCCGGATCGGTTGCCACAGTTACTAACCGTCACGGAGCCAAAGTGTATAGTTTTGATGGTTACTTGCAAAAAGCAACTGGCAAGGTCTTACCTTATGGTAGCCGTTGGCGTGCCTTTACTGGTGTCAACCATGGTGTGCCAACTATTGGCGTTGGCGGCAACCAGTTTGTTTATGCCGATGAAGTGTCAGTAAATTAACCTGTTTGACAAGCCAAAGCTAAGCGTTAAAATACATTTTGAAAAGTTGATAGAAAGCAAATGAACTGTTAGGTGAGACTCCTACGTGAACACAGGCTACCGCCCGGAAACATCCAGAGATGCCAACGGGTTAAATAGTTGCTGTCGACTTAAGGCGGCGACCAGGTAGCTAGCATGTGCTTACGTCACGTAGTGTTAAAACTGAACGACGAGTATTCCTCGGCTATATTGAGAAGTCCTGCTAACAGCAGGGCTTTTTTGTTTGTTTGCTGAAGCTGAGAAAGGAATTTTGCAATGCTGAACTTGAAGAAAACAAGGAAAAAGCAGACGCCGGCAAACATCAAGCTGGTCCAGCAAGTAGCCTTGGAAAACAAGCAGACCGTGTGCAAGCAGTTCAACACCAGCACGGACGGTTTGACCAGCGCGCAGGCAGAAAAGGCGCGCGAAAAGTACGGCGCAAACGAAATTGCCCACAATAACAACAATAACAAGCTGCACTTTTTGGCCGAAGCCTTCCTGACGCCGTTTACCCTGGTGCTGCTGACGCTGGCCACGATTTCCCTTTTTACCGACTACATCTTCGTGCCGGCCAGCCAAAAGGACCTGAGCACGGTGGTCATCATGCTGATCATGGTCTTGATTTCCGGTCTGACCAGCTTTATCCAGAGCGTGAAGACGAGCAACGCCGTGGCCGACCTGCTGGGGATGGTGTCCGTCACCACTAACATCCGCCGCGACGGCAAGGACCAGGAGCTGCCGACTAAGCAGGTTGTCGTCGGCGACTTGATCAACCTGTCAGCCGGCGACATGGTCCCGGCCGACATGCGGCTGCTCGAATCCAAAGACCTGTTTTGTTCTTCTTCGTCCTTAAACGGCGAGTCCAAGCCTGTTGAAAAAATTGCGGGCGCGACTCCGGACGAAAAAGAGCTGGCTTCCTACCTGGACTACCCGAACGTCGTCTACGAGGGCACGACCATCGTGTCCGGCTCCGGCCGCGGGATCGTCTTTGCCACGGGCAGCGACACCGTGTTCGGCAAGCTGGCCCAAGACATCGCCGGCACCCAATTAAAGCAGACGACCTTTGACACCGGGATCAAGAATGTCTCCAAGCTCTTGATCACGATGACGGCCATCCTGGCCCCGCTGGTTTTGCTGATCAACGGCCTGACCAAGGGCAACTGGATTTCAGCGCTGACTTTTGCCATCGCTACGGCCGTCGGCCTGACGCCGGAAATGCTGCCGGTCATCGTCACCACTAACTTAGTCAAGGGCTCAGTTGAGATGTCGCGGCATGGCACCATCGTCAAGCGGATGAACTCCATCCAAAACTTCGGCAGCGCCGACATCCTTTGCACCGACAAGACCGGGACCCTGACCCAGGACAAGGTTGTTCTGGAGCGCCACTACAACCTGGACTTGAAGGAAACGCCGCGGGTTTTGCGCCTGTCGTACCTGAACAGCTACTACCAGACGGGGATGAAGGACCTGATCGACAAGGCCGTCATCGACGCAGCCGGCGACGAGCTGAACGTCACCGAAATCCAGCGCGACTACGCCAAGATCGACGAGATCCCGTTTGACTTCACCCGCCGGCGCATGAGCGTCGTGGTTGAAAACAACGACAAGCTGCACGGCAACCGCCTGCTGGTCACCAAGGGCGCGGCCGAAGAAATGCTGAACGTTTCTACCAAGGCCGAAGTCAACGGCGAGGTCGTTCCGCTGACTGACGACATTAAAAAGCAGATCCTGCACAACATCAACGACATGAACGACGACGGGATGCGGGTCATCTTGCTGGGCTACAAGCTGAACCCAGCCCCGGTCGGCGAATTTTCCGTCGAAGACGAAAAGGAACTGACCCTGGTCGGCTTCTTAGCCTTCTTGGACCCGCCTAAAGAAAGCGCCAAGGAAGCCTTGGACAACCTGAAGCGCGACGGCATCACCGTCAAGATTTTGACCGGCGACAACGAGGCCGTCACCCGGGCCGTCGGCCTGCAGGTCGGCTTGAACGTCGACAACGTTTACACTGGCAACCAGTTAAACGACATGAGCGACGAAGAGCTCGCCAAGGCCGTTGAAGAATGCAACATCTTCGTCAAGCTGTCGCCAGAGCTCAAGACCAAGATCATTGAGCAGTTAAAGGCGAACGGCCACACCGTCGGCTACATGGGCGACGGCATCAACGACGCCCCAGCCATGAAGGCTGCCGACGTCTCCATTTCCGTCGACACCGCCGTCGACATCGCCAAGGAATCCGCCGACATTATCCTGCTGCACAAGGACCTGCGGATTTTGGAAAAAGGGGTCAGGATCGGCCGCAAGGTCTTCGGCAACACCATGAAGTACATCAAGATCACGCTGTCGTCCAACTTCGGCAACATTCTGTCGATCGTGGTGGCTTCCAGCTTCCTGCCGTTCTTGCCAATGCTGCCGCTGCAGCTGCTGATCTTGGACCTGCTTTACGGCACCAGCTGCCTGGCCATCCCGTTTGACATGATGTCCAAGGAATACCTGGAAGTGCCGCGGACCTGGTCTACGAAGAAGCTGCCGAAGTTCATGTTCTACTTTGGCCCGACTTCTTCCATCTTCGACATCGCCACTTTCGCACTGCTGTACTTCGTAGTCTGCCCGGCCGTTGCCGGCGGCAGTTACACCGCCTTGAGCGCAAGCCAGCAGGCGCTCTTTATGGCCGTCTTCCACACCGGCTGGTTTGTGGAATCCCTATGGACGCAGGAAATGGTCATCCAAGCTTTGCGCGACCGGCGGGTACCGTTCATCGGCCAGCACGCCACCGCGCCAGTCACCCTGGCAACTTTGGGCACGGCCGTGATCGGCACGATCCTGCCGTTTTCACCGCTGGCCGGCGTCATGCAGTTTGGTCCTTTGCCAGCCTACTTCCTGTTCATGGTCTTAGGTTTGCTGGTTTTGTACATCCTGCTGACGACCATCGTCAAGCACTTCTACCTGAAAAATGAAGATTGGCTTATTTAATGAAAAGCAAAAAAGCGCCTACTGGCGCTTTTTTATTATGCCCGCAAAGGTGTAAAATTAAATTTTAAGAACTATTTAAGAGGTGGATTTGATGTCTGACAAAAAAACTTACTATATCACGACTCCGATTTATTACCCATCCGGCCGGTTGACCATCGGCAACGCCTACACGACGATTGCCGCTGACAGCATGGCCCGCTACAAGCGCAGCCGCGGCTACGATACCTTCTTTTTGACAGGGACCGACGAGCACGGCTTAAAGATTGAGCAAAAGGCCGAAAAAGCCGGCGTCAGCCCGCAAGAATTCGTCGACAAGATGGCCGCTTCCTACAAGAAGCTGTGGAAGCGTTTGGACATCTCCTACGACAAGTTCATCCGCACGACCGACAAAGAACACGTGCAAGCCGTGCAAAAGATCTTTGAAAAGCTGCTCAAGCAGGGCGACATTTACTTAGGCGAATACACCGGCTGGTACTCAGTTGAAGACGAAGAATACTTCACTGAATCCCAACTGAAGGAAGTCTTTAAAGACGACGACGGCAACGTGACAGGCGGGATTGCGCCGTCTGGCCACACCGTGCGCTTAGTCAAAGAGCCATCCTACTTTTTCCGGATGAGCAAGTACGCTGACCGCCTGGTGCAATACTACAAGGACCACCCGGACTTCATCTTGCCGCACTCTCGTGAAAAAGAGATGATCAACAACTTCATCAAGCCCGGTCTGGAAGACCTGTCCGTCACCAGAACCACTGTCGACTGGGGCATCCCTGTGCCAAGCGACCCTAAGCACGTGGTCTACGTTTGGATCGACGCTTTGTCCAACTATATCACCGCTTTAGGCTACGGCTCAGACGACGACTCCTTGTTTAAGAAGTACTGGCCGGCCGACGTGCACCTGGTGGGCAAGGAAATTGTCCGCTTCCACACCATCTACTGGCCGATCATGCTGATGGCTTTGGACCTGCCGCTGCCTAAGCAGATCTTCGGCCACGGCTGGGTTTTGATCTACAAGGACAAGATGTCGAAGTCCAAGGGCAACGCCGTTTACCCAGAAACCATCGTCGACCGCTTCGGCTTAGACTCCCTGCGCTACTACCTGATGCGGGCCATTCCGTTTGGCGCCGACGGCAGCTTTTCACCAGAAGACTTCGTTGAGCGGATCAACTTCGACCTGGCAAACGACCTGGGCAACCTTTTAAACAGAACGGTGTCCATGATCAACCAATACCAAAAAGGCCACGTGGATCCTGTCGCCGACCAAGACGAGCTGGGCGCAAGCCTGGAAAAGGCCGCTTCTGACACCATTGCGACCTACTACGAGCAAATGGACAGCCTGCACTTCTCACAAGCGCTTGACGCTATCTGGAGCTTTGTCGGCCGGGCCAACAAGTACATCGACGAAACTCAGCCTTGGGTTTTGAACAAGGAGGGCAAGACGGAAGAATTAAGCCGCGTTTTGACCAACTTGGCAGAAAGCTTGCGCCTGATCGCCATCATGATTGCGCCGGTGATGACCCAGAGCCCAGTGCAAATGTTTGAACAATTAGGCCTGGACTTTAACAACGAAGACGAAAAGGAACTGCGCTTTGGCGGCTTTGGCTGGGACAAGCAAGTTACCGCTAAGCCGACCCCAATCTTCCCGCGTCTGAAGAACAAGGAAGCAGTCGACTACATCAAGACCGAAATGGCTAAGGCGAAGCCGAAGAAGCAGACCCGCAGCCAGCAAAAACAGGATGACGCAATCGACATCACTGCTTTTGACAAGGTCAAGATCCAAGTCGGCCAAATCCTGTCCGTGGAACCAGTGCAGGGCTCAAGCAAGCTGCTGGCCTTCCAAGTCGACTTCGGCGAAGGCAGCCCGCGCCAAATCTTAAGCGGCATCCGCAAGGCCTACCCAGACACCAGTTCCTTGCTTGATAAAAAGGTGTTGGCGGTGACCAACCTCAAGCCGCGCAAGATGCTGGGCCACGTTTCCCAAGGCATGCTGCTGTCGTCTGAAAAAGACGGGCAGATCAAGCTGGCCTTAGTCGGCGACGAACACGCCAACGGGGCAGTGTTAGGCTAATGGAAATTTTTGACTCGCACACCCACTTAAATGACGAACCCTTCCGCGGCAAGGAAGAGGCTTATTTGCAGCACGCTAAAGAGCTAGGGGTCACCAAGGTCGCCTGCTGCGGCCAAGACCCTGACTTCAACCGCCGGGCCGTCGACTTGGCCCAGCGCTTTGAAAATGTCTACGCCATCGTCGGCTACTGCCCAGACGTGGCTAAAGACTACGACCAAAAAGCAGAAGATGAACTAATCGCCCAGTGCAAGCAGGACAAGACCGTCGCCATCGGCGAAATCGGCCTGGATTATTACTGGGACGCTTCGCCGCGCCCAGCGCAGCGCAAGGTCTACGCCCGCCAGCTGGAAGTGGCCCACGATTTGCACATGCCGGTGTCCATCCACACCAGGGATGCCTTTGAAGACAGCTATCAGATCTTAAAAGACAGCAAGGTCGGCGAATACGGCGGCATCCTGCACAGCTTCAACGGCGGCGTTGACTGGCTCGACAAGTTCTTGGACTTGGGCCTCATGATCTCTTTTTCCGGCGTCGTGTCCTTTACCAAGGCGACGCTGGTCCACGAGTCGGCTAAAAAGGTGCCGTTAGACAGAATTTTGGTAGAAACCGATGCGCCATACCTGACGCCTAAGCCTTACCGCGGCCGGCAAAACGAGACGGGCTACACCCGCTACGTGGTCGAGGCCATTGCCAAGCTGCGCGGGGTAGAGCCTGAGGTCATTGCCCAGGCGAGTTATGAAAACGCGATGAGGATTTATGGAATCAAAGAAAACTAGGTTTGACGCCGTCGTGGTCGTCGAAGGCAAAGACGACACCAAGCGCTTAAAGCAATTTTTCCCAGGCATCGAGACGATCGAAACCAACGGGTCGGCGGTGTCGGATGAATGCTTAGCCGAGATTAAAAAGCTGAGCCAGACGCGGCCGATCATCGTCTTCACCGACCCCGACTTTAACGGCGAACGCATCCGCAAAATCGTGACGCGGGCCGTGCCGGACGCCAAGCAGGCCTTTGTGACGCGCAAAGAGGCTGAGCCGCATAAAAAGGGCAGTTTGGGCGTGGAGCACGCGTCCAAAGAGGCCCTGCAGCGCGCCTTGGCCGACTTGAAAAAGGCCGAGCCTGAAAAAAGCGACCTGAGCTGGGAGGCCTACGCCGCTTTAGGCTTAGTCGGCAGGACCGACAGCAAGCACCTGCGCGAGCTGGCCGGCCAGCGCCTGGGCGTGGGCTATGGCAACGGCAAGCATTTTTACCGGCGCTTGCACATGTTCGGCGTGAGCTTATCAGAATTGAAAAAGGCGGTGGCTGAATAATGAAACATGACTTGCCAATAGCTTCGCGCGTGCGCACCCAGGCGATCGTCAATCGCTACTTGGTGCAGGCGCACAAGAACTTAGGCCAAAACTTCTTAATCGACACGGAGGCTGTCCGCAGCATTGTCGCTGCGGCTGAGATCAAAGAGGGCGACCAGGTCATCGAAATCGGGCCCGGCATCGGCTCTTTGACCGAACAATTGCTTTTGGCCGGCGCCAAGGTGCTGGCTTATGAGGTTGACGATTCGCTCCAGCAAATCTTGGCTAACGAATTGCCCAAGCAGGAAAACTTCAAGCTGGTCATGCAGGACGTCTTAAAAGCCGACCTGGCCAAAGACACGGCCGCTTATTTTGACACCAGCAAGCCTTTGAAGATTGTGGCGAACCTGCCTTACTACATCACGACGCCGATCATCTTTAATTTGCTGGCCAGCGGCCTGAACTTTGCCAGCCTGACTTTAATGATGCAAAAAGAAGTCGCAGAACGGATTGCGGCTGACTCCGGCAGCAAGGCCTACGGCCCGTTAACCATCGCCGTGCAGACCCAGATGGCGGTCAAGCAGACGATCGAGGTCGACCACACCAGCTTTTGGCCGCAGCCGAAGGTCGACTCCACCGTCTTGGTGCTGGCCCCGCTGGCTGAGCCGCTGGTGGCCCCAGCCGACACCAAGCGCTTCAACCGCTACGTCAAGATGTGCTTTGCCCAGCGGCGTAAGACCTTGAACAATAACTTGAAGGCCTTTGTGAAGGACAAAGACGAACGGGCAAAACTGCTGGCGGATTTGGGCGTGAAACCAACGGCGCGGCCGGAAGAGCTGACCATCCCGCAATTCATCAAGCTGATCGCGGCTCTGCCTTAGTTTGCATTTGTGAAACAATTGTGTTACAATAAAGCGTCAAAGGAGTGACGCTCATTGCCAAGAACAATTGCTGATATCAAAGAGAATCTGAAAGACCACGTCGGCGACAGCCTGGTCGTCGTAGCGCAAGTGGGCCGGAAAAAAGTCACGAGACGCAGAGGTGTTTTGCAAAACACATTTCCCGCAGTTTTCGTAGTGAAGCTGGACCAAGAGGAAAATAAGATCGCCCGCGTTTCTTATAGTTACACCGACGTTTTAACCAAAAACATTGAATTGCAATTTGACGATGCTGCCGAAGCGTAATTCACGTAATTATGAACAATCGCTTAAAAATCATGGCGATTGTTTTTTTTGCGCCTTTTTTGCGTTATATTAAAAGTATTGGTTTGAAACACAAATTTTTAAGAGGAAATAAACATGAAACGTTCAGAAAGATTGGTAAATATTACCAAATACTTGATGGCTCGTCCGCATACCTTGATCCCGCTGCCTTTTTTTGCCCAGCAGTACGATGCGGCCAAGTCATCCATCTCAGAAGACTTGGGGATCTTAAAACGGACTTTAGCCGCTAAGCAGGACGGCGTCTTGGAAACTGTCGCCGGGGCTGCCGGCGGCGTCCGCTACATTCCCTTCTGCGGCGAACAATACGCCCGCACCTACCTGGCCCAGTTGGCCCAAGAAATCCAGGACCCGGACCGGATCCTGCCGGGCGGCTTTGTCTACATGTCGGACATTTTAGGCTCGCCCCAGCACCTGCGCCAGATCGGCAAGCTGATCGCGACCCGCTACGCCTACAGCCACCCCGACTACGTCATGACCATCGAAACTAAGGGGATCAGCTTGGCCCAAGCCGTCAGCATGTATCTGAACATTCCTTTTGTCACTGTCCGCAGACGGCCGAAGGTCACCGAAGGCGCGACCTTGTCTGTGAACTACGTGGCCTCTTCCAGCGACCGCGTCGAAAAGATGGAGCTGGCTAACAGCATGCTGAAGCCGAACAGTTCCGTCTTGATCGTCGACGACTTCGTCAAAGGCGGCGGCACCCTGAACGGGATGCGCCAGCTGGTCAAAGAATTCAAGTGTACCGTCAACGGCATGTGCATTCTGTGCGAGGCCTACTACCCGCACAAACGCATGGTCGACGATTACCTGTCCCTGATCTCCATCAGCAAGATCGACACCGAAAACAATAAGCTCAGCGCCCAGCCAGGCAATTTCTTGGCAAAAACCGACTTTGATCACTTTCAAAAATGATATACTGACGGTTAGCTTATTGATGAAGAAGGAAAGTAAATGAATAAATTTGTTGTCGTTTTAGCAGCCGGGAAGGGTACCCGGATGAAGTCAAAGCTCTACAAGGTCCTGCACAAGGTTTGCGGCAAGGCCATGGTAGAACACGTCGTTGATGCCGCTCGCGGCACGCACCCTGACCAAGTAGTCACGATCGTCGGCAATGGGGCCGAAGATGTGAAAACGGTCTTGGCGGGCAGAAGCGACTTTGCCTTTCAAGAAAAGCAGCTGGGCACCGGCCACGCCGTTTTGACCGCCGCTCCGCTTTTGGCAGACAAGGCAGGCGCAACCTTGGTTGTAACCGGCGACACGCCGCTGTTTACCACCGAGACTTTCAACAACCTCTTTGACTACCACACCCAAAAGGGCAACGCCGCTACGGTTCTGACCGCTACCGCGCCAAACCCTTACGGCTACGGCCGCATCGTGCGCGACGACCAGGGCAATGTCTTGAGAATCGTTGAGGAAAAAGACGCCAGCCCCGTTCAGCGCAAGATCGACGAGATCAACACCGGTGTGTTCTGCTTCGACAACAAGAAGCTCTTTGCCGCTTTGAAGCACGTCGGCAACGACAACGCCCAAGGCGAATACTACCTGACCGACGTTTTGGAAATCCTGCGCAACCAGGGCGACCGCGTCGGCGCTTACAAGATGCCTGACTTCAGCGAAAGCTTAGGCGTCAACGACCGCATCGCGCTGGCCCAAGCCACGAAGATTATGCAAAAGCGGATCAACGAAGCCCACATGCGCGACGGCGTGTCCTTCATCGACCCAAGCACCGCCTACATCGACGCCGACGTCGAGATCGGCAACGACACTGTCATCGAAGGCAACGTTGTGATCAAGGGCAAGACCAAGATCGGCAGCGACTGCCTGATCACCAGCGGCTCCAGAATCGTCGACTCGACCTTAGGCGACCACGTCACCGTCACCTCCTCAACTCTGCAAGAGGCCGTGATGCACGACAACACCGACATCGGCCCGAACTCCCACCTGCGTCCGCAAGCCGAGATCATGCAAGGCGCCCACATCGGGAACTTTGTCGAAATTAAAAAGGCCCAGATCGGCGAAAACACGAAGGTGGGCCACCTGACCTACATCGGGGATGCAACCTTAGGCAAGGACATCAACGTGGGCTGCGGCGTCATCTTCTCCAACTACGACGGCGTCAAGAAGTTCCACTCCTACGTCGGCGACCACGCCTTTGTCGGCGCTGGTGCCACGATCATCAACCCGATCAACATTGCCGACCACGCCTTTGTCGCCGCTGACTCCACCATCACCAAGGACGTCAAGCGCTACGAGATGGCGATTGCCCGCGGCCGCCAGGTCAACAAGGAAGACTACTGGCACAAACTGCCGCTGTCCCAAGACAAAGAATGGCAATAATTTTAGAAAAAAACAGCCTGTCAAAAGGCTGCTTTTTTTTGCTCATGTTTTGACAAGTGTTGGAAATAAGACGACAATTAAAGTGAAGATAGCGCTTTCAAAGAAAGGATTTTATCATGGCTAAGACTCTAATTGCTTACTATTCATGGTCGGGCAACACTGAGGCGGTCGCGGAAGAGATGCTCCGCGACCTGCCTGACAGCGAAGGATTTGAAATCCAAGTTGCCAACGGGGTTTTTTCAAAGGACATGTTCACAACGTCCGACATTGCCAAAAAGCAGATTAAGGACAAGGACTTCCCTGAAATTATCGGCGACGTGCCGCACAAACCATACGATTACGTCCTGGTCGGGGCGCCCGTTTGGAACAACGCGCCGGCAACCCCTGTCTACAGCTTTTTAAAGAAGCTGGGTCACTTTAACGGCAAGCTGGCCTACTTCTACACCTCAACCGACCTGGACAACATGGTCGACGCCAATTTTGCCAAGTGGGCTCGCGAATGTTGCGGCCGCGACGTCAAGCTCTGCCGCAGCTACCCGAATGACGAGGGCTTGCAATACTGGTTCTAAAAACATGATTAAACTAGCATTCGGACTGCTCAATTGGTCGCCTTTTTGTTAAAATATTCCTGTAACTGTTTTTAGGAGGAAATCATGTCCGCAGAGAATAAAATGAAGCTGTTTGCTTTAAACTCTAATCTGCCGCTGGCAGAAAAGATTGCAGAGCGTGTAGGCGTACCATTGAGCAAGTCTAGCGTGACGCGTTTCAGCGACGGCGAAATTCAAATCAACATCGACGAGTCCGTCCGCGGCTGCGATGTTTACCTGATTCAATCGACCAGCAACCCTGTCAACGACAACTTGATGGAGCTGCTCATCATGATCGACGCCGTGCGCCGTGCTTCGGCCAACAAGATCAACGTCGTGATGCCTTACTACGGCTATGCTCGTCAGGACCGCAAGACCAAGGCGCGTGAACCGATTACCGCTAAGCTGGTTGCCAACATGCTGGAAACTGCCGGTGCGGACCGGGTGCTGGCCTTAGACCTGCACGCAGCCCAAATTCAGGGCTTCTTTGATATTCCTTCTGACAACTTGATGGGTGCCCCGCTTCTGGCCGACTACTTCCTGCGCCACCACTTGGAAAAAGGCGCAGTGGTTGTTTCCCCAGACCACGGCGGCGTAACGCGTGCCCGCAAGCTGGCCGAGTTCCTGCACACGCCGATCGCCATCGTCGACAAGAGAAGACCGCGGGCCAACGTTGCTGAAGTGATGAACATCATCGGCGACGTCAAAGGCAAGCGCTGCATCATCATCGACGACATGATCGACACTGCCGGGACCTTGACCTTGGCTGCTCAAGCCTTGATCGACGCTGGCGCCACCGAAGTTTACGCTTCTGCGACCCACGCCATCCTGTCCGGCCCAGCCATCAAGCGTCTGAACGATTCGCCGATCAAGACCCTGGTCTTGACCGACTCCATCAACCAGCCTGCTGAAAAGAAGCTCGACAAGATGGTCTTGCTGTCAGTTGGTCCGCTGATTGGGGACGCCATCAAGCGTATCCAAAACAACCAGCCGGTCAGCCCGCTGTTCAGCAACCGCTACACCGAATAAGTTTAATCAAAAAAAAGCCCCGCAAAAGCGGGGCTTTTTTTTGTTTAAGCAATTGAATCATGCAAGTATTGCAGCAGCTGCTCGATCTCGGCGCTGGTGATCGTCCGGTTTTCCTTGATGACCGTGATGAACGATTCGACATAGATCGTCGCGATGATTTCGCGCTGAAAGCTCGTCAGCTCGACGTGCATGGCCTCCTGGTATTTGGTGATCATGTATTTTTTCAGGTCGCGCTTCAAGCAGATGCGGCCGGTGTCGATGGCCAGCAGGCTTAAGATCTTCTGCCGGTTTTCCTTCAAGTAGGGCAGGTTTTCCTGGTAGATCTTCTCGACTTTTTCCAGTGAGAAGGTGTTGCCGCCTGCCAGCCGCTCTAACACGACCGGGCGGAAGTGGTCTTCCAAAAAGGCCTGGTTCATCTTGGCCAGCAGGTCGTATTTGTCGACGTAGTGCAGGTAAAAGGTCTGCCGGTCGATTTCGGCGCGGCGGGCGATGTCGCTGACCTTGACCTGGTCAAAGTTTTCTTCTTGCAGCAAGTCGATGAAGGCTTGCTGGATTTTTCTAGTTGAGCGAATACTTCTTAAATCTTGTTTAGTCATTTTTCTGTAAAAAAAGCTCCCAGACCTGCGCGGCTTGGGAGCTTCCTCGGAATTGTCAATTAGTTTTGCTTGCGGTAGCCGAAGTAGAACTGCAGGATAGCCAAGACAACGTTGACCCAGTTGATGATCAGGAACCAAGTTGCCATGGTGCCTGGGTCGTGAGCAACGCCGTAGAAGACCCAAAAGCCAACGATGACGGCTACGACATTGATCCAGGCAAAGGTCTTTTGCAGGGTTTGGTTGCTGAGTTGGAACCACATCCAAATACCGTTGACGAGCAGCCAGATGAGCAAAATCCAAAACATTACTTTAAACATATTCTTATCTCCTCTCATATAATCTAAAACTCATTGTAGTTAGCAGACGAGAAGAGACAATAAGCAGAAAATCGGCAGGTGTCGTTTAATTGACGAAAAAGACAAAAGCGTCAATTAAAAGCGGCTAGTGTTTTTTCCGGGGCTGGCGCAAGTAGTGCAGGGCGCCATTTTTAATATACTTTTGAAACTCCTGGTAGAAGGGGTCAAACAGCTGCAAGTCCTTGGACTTGGCCAGCATCGTCTTTGGGAAAAAGAAGCGGCGGTCGCCTTGGAAGGTGCCGTTTAAGGCCTTGACCAGCGGGGACAGCTCGGACAGCTCGATCAGGCTGCCGTCGTCTTGGCGGATCTCGATCTGGCTGTTGGCGTTCTTGCCGGTCGGCTTGTAGGCGTCGTAGGGTTCGTCGTAGGCCGAGCGCACGTCCGTGTAGTAGTTGGGGTCAAAGCCGGCCTGCTTGATCAGGCTGCGCATCTTCGGCAGCAGGTTCTCGGTCTCGCTGTCGATTTTGACGGACGTCAGCGGCTGGCGGTACAAGTAGCGCTGGGCAAGGTCGGCCAGGATCTGGTCGCTGCTCTGCGTCCAGCGCTGGAAGTTGGTCTCTAAGACCCCGTCGTCTAAAGCCAGGTAGTCGGACAGCTCCCAGTCGCCGGCCAAAAAGGCGGCCAGGTGCGGGCTGACGTCGAGTTCGCCGTGCTGGTAGATGAACTGGGCGCGTTTTAACAGCTGGTGCAAGCCGACTTCGACGGCCCGGCTGGCCGGGTGGAAGTAGACTTGCTGGTACATCTGGTAGCGGCTGACGATGTAGTCTTCGACGGCGTGCATGCCGTTATTTTCAAAACAGATCCCGTCTTTATAAGGCCGGATGACGCGCATGATCCGGCTCCAGTCGAAGCTGCCGTAGGTGACGCCCGTAAAGTAGGCGTCGCGCAGCAGGTAGTCCATCCGGTCGGCGTCGGCCTGGCTGGAGATCAGCTTTACGACCTGCGGGTTCGGGTAGGTCTTGGCGATGACGCTTGCGACCTGTTCCGGGAAGTTCGGGCTGACCTTGCGCAGGGCCTGGTTGACCTCGGTGCTGGGATCGGTGATAATCTGCTGGCCGATTTTTTCATGGTTCGTGCCAAACAGGTGCTCGAAGGTGTGGGAAAAAGGACCGTGGCCGACGTCGTGCAGCATGGCGGCACATTCTGCCAGCAGCTGGTTGTTGGGGTCCCAGAGGCCGTCGCCTGGCTCCTTGGTCGGGTACTTGCGCTTGAACAGGTTGCAGATGCGGCGGGTCAGCTCGTAGACGCCCAAGTTGTGCTCAAAGCGGGTGTGGGTTGCGCCCGGGAAGACGAAACTGGCCGGCCCCAGCTGCTTGATGCGGCGCAGGCGCTGGAATTCCTTGGCGTTTAGCAGGTCGAAGATGACCTGCTCGCGGATGTGGATATAGCTGTGGACTGGGTCGCGCAGGACCTTGTCGTGGGATAATTGCGGACTAGAAAAATGTTCCATGATTGCTTCTTTACCTAAAACTTTGTCTTTTCATTTGTTTCATACTAAAATAAGTATGGATTAACATGACAATTATAGCAAATTAGGCAAGCAGAAAAGCGGGCAGGTGAATTGATTGGCGCGGGTTTTGGTAGATTTTTACAGTAAAATTGAGCAGGCAGGCGAAACGCAAACGTTCCACAAACAGGCCGCGGGCCGTGTGGAACAATCAGGCTTGCTGACCCGCATTCACTATGACGAAGACGGGCTGATCCCTGTGAAAATGCTGCTGAAGGCCGACCGGCTGACGATCCTGCGCGGCCAGCAGCCGCACGACTACTCCCTGCTGCGCTTGCAGGCATGCCAGCAGCTGCCGTGTTCTTACACCGCCAGCGGTCACACGATGGACCTGGTAAGCGAGACCGAGCAGCTGGCTTTCACAGACGGGCAGCTGACCGCCAGCTACAGCCTCATGAGCGGCAGCGTGCTGGTCGGCCGTTACGAGCTTAAATTGCTTTTTAATGCCCAGCCTAGTATGATTAACAAAGACTGATTTTTGAAAGGACGTATCACTGTGGGGTTAGATGATTTCAAAGGCGAAAGCCGCGAAGAATTATCAATGATTGAAGTTGCCCGGGCAATTTTGCAAGACAGGGGCAAACGGATGGCCTTTGCAGATCTCGTAAACGAAGTGCAAAAGTACCTTGGCAAAAGCGACCAAGAAATCCGCGACCGGCTGCCGCAATTCTATACCGATTTAAATACCGATGGCGAATTCATTTCAATGGGTGAAAACGTTTGGGCACTGCGGTCATGGTTCCCATACGAATCAGTTGACGAAGAAGTCAACCACCCCGAAGACGAAGAAGAATCGCCGCGCAAGGCGCACAAGAAGGTCAATGCCTTCCTGGCCGAAGAGTCCAACAACGATGACGACATCATCGACTACGACTCAGACGACCCTGAAGACGAAGACCTGAACGTCGAAGACACGGACGAAGACGAGGCAGATGCTGCCGACGACTTCGACGAAGACAACACCGCTGACGACGACGATGACCTGCCGGACGGCATCGAAGGCCAGCTGTCAGAACTGGACGACGAAGACGACGATTCAGACGATGACGAATAATTAACTCTTGACCTTCCTGCAACGTTTGCTAGAATGTTGCGTGGGCACGGCAAGTGTGTTTCTAAGCTCCCAAGTTTCTTGGGAGCTTTTTTTGTTTTTTTAAAAAAAGGAAGGCTGGTAAGCAATGACTAAGTATATTTTCGTAACTGGCGGCGTTGTTTCTTCTCTGGGCAAGGGGATCGTAGCATCATCCCTGGGCCGGCTGCTGAAAAACCGCGGGCTGAAGATCACTCTGCAAAAGTTCGACCCTTATATCAACATTGACCCGGGCACGATGAATCCTTATCAGCACGGCGAAGTCTTTGTGACCGACGACGGCACTGAGACCGACCTGGACCTGGGCCACTACGAGCGTTTTACCGACGCCAGACTGAATAAGTACTCAAACGTCACTACGGGCAAGGTCTATTCCGAAGTTTTGCGCAAGGAACGCCGCGGCGACTACCACGGCGGCACCGTCCAGGTGATCCCGCACATCACCAACATGATTAAGCAAAACGTCATGCGCGCCGGGATGACGACCGACTCTGACGTCGTCATTACCGAAATCGGCGGCACCGTCGGCGACATCGAATCGACGCCGTACATGGAAGCCATCCGCGAAATGCGGGCCGAAGTAGGCGCAGAAAACGTGCTCTACATCCACGTGACCTTGGTGCCTTACCTGCACGCTGCCGGCGAAATGAAGACCAAGCCGACCCAGCACTCCGTGCAGACCCTGCGCGGCATCGGGATCCAGCCGAACATGCTGGTCTTGCGTGCTGAACAGCCGATCCCGCAAGAATTGTGCGACAAGATCTCGACCTTCACCGACGTGCCGGTCGACGCCATCATCCAATCGATCGACGCGGCTTCTTTATACGACCTGCCTTTGAGCTTCCAAAAACAGGGCATGGACCAGTTTGTCTGCGAACACCTGCACTTGCCGGCAGCCGACAAGCCTGCCGACATGAGCCGCTGGGAAAAGCTCGACGAGCGTGTCCACAGCCTGCACCACAAGGTAAAGATTGCGCTGGTCGGCAAGTACATCGAGCTGCAAGACGCCTACATTTCCGTCAACGAGGCCTTAAAGCACGCCGGCTTTGCCTATGACGCCGACGTCGAAATCAAGCGTATCCAGTCGGATAACGTTACGGAAGAAAACGTCGCCGACCTGCTGGCCGGCTGCGACGGCCTGCTGGTGCCGGGCGGCTTTGGCACCCGCGGCCTGGAAGGCATGATCACCGCCATCAAGTACGCCCGCGAAAACAACCTGCCGTTTTTAGGCATTTGTTTGGGGATGCAGATGGCCTGTGTCGAATTTGCCCGCGACGTCTTAAACTTGAAGCAAGCCAACTCAACTGAGGCCGACCCGGACACGCCGGACAACATCATCGACCTCATGGCCGACCAAGTCGACCAGGAAAACATCGGCGGCACCTTGCGCTTAGGCCTGTACCCGGCCCGTTTGCAGCAGGGCACTAAGACCGCGGCTGCTTACGGCAACCAGTCGGTCATCCAGGAGCGCCACCGCCACCGCTACGAATTCAACAACAAGTACCGCGAAGAGTTTAAAGACAACGGAATGGTCTTTTCCGGGGTTTCGCCAGACAACCGCCTGGTCGAAATTGTGGAATACCCGCAAAACGATTTCTTCATCGCCTGCCAGTACCACCCGGAATTCTTGAGCCGGCCGCTGCGTCCGGAAGGGCTGTTCAAAGCCTTCATCGGCGCTGCAAGCAAGCTGCCTGAAAAACCAATCGCTGAATAAATTTAATAAGAGCCGCCCGCGGGCGGCTCTTGTTTTTTACGATTCTTTCTTATAACATAACTTGTGATACTTTTGACCATACAAGTGAGGCACAGATCGGTCCCCGATGAAACAACTGATTATTCATGGCGGAAAACCCCTGCAAGGGGATGTCTGGATTGGCGGCGCAAAGAACTCAACCGTGTCGCTGATCCCGGCATCAATACTTTCAAGGACAGCGGTAACCTTAGAGGGGGTACCGCGTATTTCTGATGTCGATAACTTGATGGACCTGGTCAAACTGATGAATGTGTCGTGCGAGTTTAAAAACACGACCTTAAAGCTGGACCCGTCGCACATCAAGATGCACGAGCTGCCGGCCGATAAAATCAAGAGCATGCGGGCGTCGTACTACTTCATGGGCGCCTTGCTTGGCCGCTTCGGCCAGGCCGTCGTCGGCTTCCCAGGCGGCGACGACATCGGGCCGCGGCCGATCGACCAGCACATCAAGGGCTTTGAGGCCCTGGGTGCCAGCGTCGACAACGAAGACGACCAAATCATCATCCAGGCCCCGCCAGAGGGCCTGCACGGGGCCCACATCGTCTTGGCCATGCCGTCCGTCGGCGCCACCGTCAACATCATCATGGCATCGGTGACGGCCCAGGGGCAGACGGTGATTCGGAATGCCGCCAAAGAGCCGGAAATCATCGACTTGGCGACGTTTTTGAACAACATGGGCGCCCACATCCGCGGCGCCGGCACCGACACGATCAGAATCGACGGCGTGCCGGTCTTGGCCGCCAAGCACCCGCACACGATTATCCCCGACCGCATTGAGGCCGGGACCTACGTGTCGCTGGCGGCCTGCATCGGCAACGGCGTCCGGATCCACAACATCATTACCGAACACCTCGACTCTTTTTTGGCCAAGGTCGAAGAAATGGGCGTGGTGATCGATTCTGACGAAGATTCGCTCTACGTTTACCCGGCCGGCGACTTGAAGATGGTGCAGGTGCGCACCGAGCCTTACCCGGGCTTTGCGACAGACCTGCAGCAGCCGCTGACCCCGCTGCTTTTGACAGCGAAAAGCGGCGAAGGCGTGATCATTGACAACATCTATCCCAAACGCATCAGGCACGTAGCCGGCCTGCAAAAGATGGGCGCCAACATCTCGGCCCAGGACAACATCATCCTGGTCCACCCGACGCCAAAGCTGCACGGCGCGCGCGTCAGCGCTGACGAAATCCGCGCTGGGGCCTGTCTGATGATCGCAGGGCTTATGGCGGAAGGAACGACTACAATCGACAACGCCGACAACATCCTGCGCGGCTACGACCGTGTCGAGATGAAGCTGCGCCAATTAGGAGCAGACATCAAGATTGTCGATGCGCCTGCAAAATAGAAACTGCTCAGCCCGCCTTGTGCGGGCTTTTTTGATGAGGAAAAAGGATGAAACTGCTAAAAACATATCTCTGGCAAGACTATAAAAAGGAAAGCATCTTGGCCCCGCTGTTCAAGCTGCTTGAAGCCTTCTTCGACCTGCTGGTGCCGCTGGTCGTGGCCCAGATCATCGACGTCGGCGTCAAACACCGCGACTTGGCCTATGTCGGCCGCGAGACCGGGGTCCTGTTAGTCCTGGCTGTCTTAGGCCTTGCGGCCAGCATCGTGGCCCAGTACTTTGCGGCTAAGGCCAGCGTCGGCTGCGCCACCCAGGTGCGCCAGGCCAGCTTTGACCACATTGAAAACATGTCTTATGCCCAACTCGACCAGCTGGGCTCCAGCACCTTGATCACGCGGCTGACCAGCGACGTCAACCAGGTGCAGACCGGGCTGAACTTGGCCCTGCGCCTGCTCTTGCGGTCGCCGTTTGTCGTGTTCGGCTCCATGATCATGGCTTTTACCATCAACTTCCGCTGTGCGCTGGTCTTCGTCGTGGCCATCCCGATTTTGATGGCCGTGGTCTTCGGCATCATGCTGGCATCCATTCCTTTGTTTAGAAAAGTCCAGTTCCGCTTAGACGCCGTCACCCAGGCGACGACAGAAAACCTGACCGGGGTGCGCGTGATCCGGGCTTTTCGCAAGGAAGACAGCGAAGTGCGCGATTTTGATGAAAAAAACGACGCGTTGACCAAGCTCAACATCTTCGTCGGGCGGCTGTCTGCGGCCTTAAACCCGCTGACCTATGCCTTGATCAACATCGCCACCATCGTCTTGATCCAGCAAGGCGCGCTGCAGGTCAACATCGGCGCGCTCCAGCAGGGGCAGGTCGTGGCCTTGTACAACTACATGGCCCAGATGATCATCGAGCTGATCAAGCTGGCTTCACTTATCATCACCATCAACCGGTCGGTGGCCTGCGGCCAGCGTTTGGAACACCTGCTAGCTCTGCCTGCCGGCTTGGACTATGAAAATAGCGAGCCGGTTAAAACTGACGAAACTGGTACGGCCGAGATGGCCAACGTCGAATTCGCCTACGCAGGCGGCGGCGCCCCGGCCCTGACCGGCGTCAGCTTTAAGGCCAGCCCCGGCCAAACCATCGGCATCATCGGCGGGACCGGCGCCGGCAAGTCGACTCTGGTCAACCTGCTGCCGCGCTTTTACGACGCTACGAAGGGCGAGGTCTTAGTCGACGGCGTCGACGTCAAAGACTACCCGGCCGGGCAGCTGATCCAAAAATTCGGCGTCGTGCCGCAAAAAGCCCAGCTGTTTGCCGGCAGCGTGCGTGAAAACCTGCGCTGGGGCAACGAGGACGCCTCCGACGAGGACTTGTGGCAGGCCCTGCGCCAGGCCCAAGTCGCCGACGTGGTCGAGAAAAAGGACGGCCAGCTCGATTTTGCTATTGAGCAAAACGGCGAAAACCTGTCCGGCGGCCAAAAACAGCGGCTGACGATTGCCCGGGCCTTGGTGAAAAAGCCCGAGTTCCTCATTTTAGACGACAGCGCGTCGGCGCTGGACTTTGCCACCGACGCGGCCTTGCGTCAAGCCTTGGCCAAGCTGAAGAAGACAACCTTCATCGTCTCCCAGCGGGCGGCTTCCATCATGCGGTCCGACCAGATCATCGTCTTAGACGACGGGGCCGTGGCCGGCATCGGGACCCACGCCGACTTGATGCAGACTTGTCCCGTTTACCAAGAAATCTTCTACTCGCAGTTTCCTGAAAAAAGACCAGCAAAGGAGGCAGACTAATGGCTGAGAAAAACAACAACCAGGTTTTGATGGCCGGCGACCGCGGCAGCAACATGTCCGCCCTGAAAAAGGTCTTGCGCGTCATCGGCGGCTACAAGTTCTTGCTGCTGCTGTCGACCTTGCTGGCGGCTCTTGCGGCCGTGCTCCAGCTCTACGTGCCGATTCTGTTCGGCCGCGCCATCGACGGCATCGTGGCTGCCCACCGCGTCAAGTTTGACCTAGTCAGCCATTACCTGGGCCAGATCCTGGTCCTGATTTTGCTGGCGGCCGGCGCCACCTGGCTCATGAACCTGATCAACAACCAGATGACCTTTAGAATCGTGCGCGACATCCGCAGCAAGGCCATCCGCCAGATCCAGCTGCTGCCGGTCGGCTACCTGGACAGCCACTCAAACGGCGACATCGTTTCCCGGGTAATAACCGACACCGACCAGCTGTCTGACGGCCTGCTGTTAGGCTTCACCCAGCTGTTTTCCGGCGTAGTCACGATCATCGCCACCTTGATCTTCATGTTCTCAGTCAACTGGCAGATCTCGCTGCTGGTCGTCGTCCTGACGCCGCTGAGCTTTGGCGTGGCCCGCTTTATCGCCAACCACTCCTACAAGATGTTCAACAAGCAGACCCAGACCCGCGGCCAGCTGACCGGCTTAATCGAAGAGATGGTCGGCGGCGCCCGCGTCGTCAAGGCCTTTGGCTATGAAAAAAGGGCCAGCGGGAACTTCCGCCAGGTGAATGAGCAGCTGCAAAAATACAGCCAGCGCGCCATCTTTTACTCCAGCATCACCAACCCGTCCACGCGCTTTGTCAACGCGGTCATCTACGCCTTGGTAGCCTTGGCCGGGTCCTGGACGATCATGCTGGGGACTTTGACCGTCGGCGGCTTAAGCGTGCTGCTCAACTACGCCAACCAGTACATGAAGCCGTTTAACGACATCAGCTCGGTCGTCACCGAACTGCAGAATGCCCTGGCCTGTGCCTCCCGCATCTTTGCCTTGATTGAGGCCAAGCCTGAGCCGGCTGCTGTTCCAGTGCCTGCCCAAAAAGCAGCGCTCAAGTCTTTTGCCGAGCAAAAAATTGCCAGTCTGCCGGACATGGGGCAAGCCCAAGGCCAAGTTTCTTTGGACCACGTGGACTTTTCATATGTTAAAAATGCCAAGCTGATCCAAGACTTCGACCTGCAGGTCAAACCGGGGCAGAGCGTCGCCTTAGTCGGGCCGACCGGCTGCGGCAAGACCACGATGATCAACCTGCTCATGCGCTTTTACGATCCAGATAGCGGCCGCATCACAGTCGACGGCCAGCAGATCGACGAAGTCAGCCGCCATTCCCTGCGCAAAAACTACGGCATGGTCTTGCAGGACACCTGGATCAAGGACGCGACCGTGCGCGAAAACCTGCTGATGGGCAAGGAAGATGCCACCGACGACGAAATCATCGCCGCCTGCAAGCACGCCCGCAGCTGGGACTTTATTAAAAAGCTGCCGCAGGGCTTAGACACCGAGCTGACCAACGACTCTCTCAGCCAGGGCCAGCGCCAGCTGCTCTGTATTACCCGGGTCATGCTGGCCCTGCCGCCGATGCTGATTTTGGACGAAGCCACTTCCAGCATCGACACGCGGACCGAACTTTTGATCCAGGACGCTTTTGACAAGCTGATGGAAGGGCGGACCTCGTTTGTCGTCGCCCACCGGCTGTCGACGATCCGCCAGGCCGACGTCATCATCGTCATGAAAGACGGCAAGATTATCGAGCGGGGCACCCACGACACCCTGCTTGCGGCTAACGGTTTTTACACCAAGCTCTACAACAGCCAATTCGCCCACTTGGAAGCATAGTATTGCGAAAAGGTTTTGCAGGTGCTATGATAAGCGGGTCGAATAAAATCTATGGCCTGAGAGATTGGCTATGGCAAAGGAGATTTAAAGCATGCAAAAAGATATTCATCCAAAGTATCAACAAGTTGTGTTCATGGACTCAGCTACCGGTGCCAAGTTCTTGGCCGGTTCAACTGTTTCTTCCAAGGAAACCACTGATTACGAAGGCAAGACCTACCCGCTGATCAGAGTTGAAGTTTCATCAGATTCGCACCCATTCTACACTGGCAAGCAAAAGTTTGCTCAAGCCGATGGTCGTATCGAAAAGTTCAACAAGAAGTACGGTCTTTCCAACAAGTAATTTTCTTGTTGCAATGGCAGTTCGCCGCGCGGACTGCCTTTTTTGTTCGTCTGGTTTAGCTTTAAAGCCGCGATATTATTCAGTATAATACCAGTTATTAAGCTTTAATCATGGGAGTATGTAAGATATATGAAGATGCAATTAGCAGAAATCGCGAAAGCCTTGTCTGCCGAAGTCGTAAATGAAAAAGAAGCAACTATCACTTCAGTTGACTTTGACTCGCGCTCGATTAAAGAAGGCGGGCTGTTTATCCCGCTGCAGGGCGCTCGCGACGGACATGACTTTATTCAGTCAGCGATTGATCACGGCGCCGCCGCTTCTCTGTGGCAAAAAGACCACGAGGGTGCGCCAAGTGACCTGCCGCTGATCTTGGTGGACGACCCCTTGGCTGCCTTCCAGCGTTTGGCCCAGTACTACTTAAACAAGGTCAACCCAACGGTAGTCGCCATCACCGGCTCCAACGGCAAGACCACGACCAAGGACATGGTCGCAGCCGTCTTGTCGAAGCGCTTCAACGTCTACAAGACGCAGGCCAATTTTAACAACCAGATCGGCGTGCCGTTTACCATCATGTCGATGAAGCCGTCAACCGAGATCTTAGTCTTGGAGATGGGCATGGACCGCGCCGGCCAGCTGCACCACTTGAGCGAACTGGTCAGACCGGACGTGACGGTCATTACCATGATCGGCGAAGCCCACATAGAATTCTTCGGCACCCGCGCCAAGATTGCGGACTCCAAGATGGAGATCACCGACTTTTTGAAAGAAGACGGCGAATTCATCTTCAACGGCGACGAGCCGCTTTTGACCGAACGCGCTGAAAATATCAAGCAGGCAAAAGCCACCTTTGGTTTTGAAGAAAATGACGACGTCTACGCCACCCGCTTTTCTTCATACAAACACCACGCAACATTCTTTATCAATAACTCCGAGCAGAAGTTCCGCATCCCGATGATCGGCAAGCACAACGTCTCTGACGCCTTGGCTGCCATCAGCGTGGGCCACCGCTTCGGCGAAAGCGACAAGCAGATCGCCCAAGCCCTGGCCGACTTCACGCCGACTGCCAACCGGATGGAATGGGTGCACGGCAAGCAGGGCGCCGACATCATGGACGACGTCTACAACTCCAACCCGACTGCCGCTAAGGCCGTCATCACCAGCTTTGCCCACGCCCGCGCCACGCACGGCGGCCGCCACATCGTGGTCTTAGGCGACATGCTCGAATTGGGTGAAAAAGGCCCAGAGTTGCATGCTAGTCTGGCGAGTGTCTTAGACCCGCAGAAGGTGTCCGAAGTTTACCTCTTTGGCACTGAAATGAAGAATCTGGCTGACGCTTTAGCCGGTAAGTATGATGCCCAGCATCTGCACTACTATGCTAAAGACGACATGGCCACTTTAATTGCTGACCTGGCAGCTGACTTAAAAGATCACGACTTGGTTCTTTTAAAGGGCTCCCACGGCATGCATTTGGAAAAAGTACTAGCACAGCTGGTATAGGGGGAAGAATTTGAAATTTACTGAATTAAACTTAAATCCTGCTTTGCTCAAGGCGATTCGGCGGGCCGGCTTTGAAGAGGCAACGCCGATTCAGGCGCAGACCATTCCGCTGGTTTTGCAAGGCAAAGACGTTATCGGCCAGGCACAAACAGGTACAGGCAAGACGGCAGCTTTCGGGCTGCCGCTTTTGCAGCGCTTGGATTTGAACAATCACCACATTCAAGCCTTAGTCATTGAGCCGACGCGGGAATTGGCGATCCAGACCCAGGAAGAATTGTTCCGGTTAGGCTGCGATGAAAAAGCCCGCGTGCAAGTGGTCTACGGCGGCGCTAATATTGCCCGTCAGATCAAGGCCTCAAAGCAGCCTACTGAGATCTTGGTGGGGACACCGGGTCGTTTAATTGACCACCTGAAACGCAAGACGGTCAAACTCGACCAAGTGCAGACTGTTGTGCTGGATGAGGCCGACGAAATGCTCGACATGGGCTTCATCCAAGATATCGAAGCAATTCTGAACTTTGTCAAAAAAGACCACCAGACCTTGCTGTTTTCAGCGACTGTTCCTAAGCCGATCCTGAAAATCGGCGAGCGGTTCATGAAGGACCCCGAGCTCGTCAAGATTAAGAGCAAAAACCTGACGGCCGACTTGATCGACCAGTACTTTGTGCGCTGCCGGGACGAGGAAAAGTTTGACCTCCTCTGCCGCCTGCTCGACGTGCAAAGCCCCGACTTGGCCCTGGTCTTTGTCCGGACGAAAAAAAGGGTCGACGAGGTCAACCGGGGCCTGCTGGCGCGCGGCTACAATGCCGCCGGCATCCACGGCGACCTGACCCAGCAGCGGCGCATGCAGGTCTTGAAGCGCTTCAGGGCCGGCAAGATCGACATCTTGGTGGCCACAGACGTGGCGGCCCGCGGGCTGGACATCAGCGGCGTGACCCACGTCTACAACTTCGACATCCCGCAAGACCCCGACTCTTACGTCCACCGCATCGGGCGGACCGGCCGCGCCGGCAAGGACGGCCTGTCGGTCACCTTTGTCACGGCTGACGAGATCGGCTACCTGCGCACGATCGAGCGGCTCACCAAGAAAAAGATGAAGCCGCTGCGTCCGCCTTCCGGCCGCCAGGCCTTCCAGGGCCAGCTGGCAGCAGAAGAAAAGAAGATCGCAGAGCTGGTCAACTCGGACCTGTCGAAGTACACCCAGGCCGCCAGCTCCTTGCTGGAGGATTACTCCGCGCTGGACTTGGCGTCTGCCTTAGTCAAGGTGATGTCGAAAGACTCCAGCCAGGTCAAGGTCCACATCTCGCCGCAAAAGCCGCTGCCGAAAAAAGCAGCCCGGCCGTGGCGGGGCAAAAAGCGCACCGATAACAAGAACAAGCACCACTACAAGCGCGCGCCGAAGTGGTCAAAGAGAAAGAAGCGCAAATGATTAAAGGCTTAGGCACGGACCTGGTCTACTTGCCGCGCGTCAGAGAGATCGTGGCCAAAGGCGACCGGTTCGCCAAGCGCGTGTTGACTCCGCGTGAATTTGAACTTTATCAAAAGACAAGCGGCAAGGGCCGCGTCCAATTTTTAGCCGGCCGTTTTGGCGTCAAAGAAGCCTTTTCCAAGGCCATGGGAACTGGGATCGGCAAGTACCTGTCCTGGCAAGATGTCGAAACTCTGCCCGACCCCTTGGGCAAGCCTGTGACGACTTCACCTAAGTTTGCCGGCCGCGTGTCGACTTCGATCAGTGATGACCATGACTACACCGTCGTGGTCGTGATTTTAGAAGAAGAATAGGGGAGAAAAATGGTTCCTGCAGTTCATCGTCCTGCAAAACTAGTAATTGATTTAGATGCCATTCGGCAAAACATCGCCAACGAATTAAAGCACATGGATGCCGGCAGCCAAATGTGGGCCGTCGTCAAGGCCAACGCCTACGGCCACGGTGCTGTGCAAGTGGCAAAGACTGCACTGCGGACTGGCGCCAAGGGCCTGTGCGTCGCAGTCTTGGATGAAGCACTCCAGCTGCGCGACGCCGGCATCACCTGCCCGATCTTGGTTCTGGGCATCACGCCTGCCTCAGAGGCAGTGCTGGCCAGCAGCTTTGACGTGTCTTTGACCGTCGGCGACTTAGACTGGTTAAAAAATGCTGACAGCTTGTTAAAAGAGGCCGGCAAGACCTTGAAGATCCACCTGGGGATCGACTCCGGGATGTGCCGCATCGGCTTTAGCGAGGACGACGAATTTTTAGCCGCCAACGACTTCTTAAAAGACAATCAGTCCTTTGACGTCGAGGGGATGTTCACCCACTTTGCGACCGCCGACAGCGCCGACCCGGCCTACTTCGACTACCAGGTCAAGCGCTTTGACCACATGAAGAGCCTGCTGAAGATCAAGCCGCGCTACATCCACTGCGAAAACACCGCCGCCAGCATCTTCGGCCGCAAGGTCAAAACCGACATCGTGCGCTTCGGCATCGGCATCTACGGTTTGAACCCGTCCAGCACCCCGACGACTAAGGACTTGGACTCCGAGATCGCCTTAAAGCCGGCCCTGTCTTTTGTGTCTGAGCTTAGTTTTGTCAAAAAAATTCACAAGGACATGGGCGTCGGCTACGGTGCCACCTACAAAGCTGACTCAGACCGCTGGATCGGCACGGTCCCAGTCGGCTATGCGGACGGCTGGCAGCGCAGCCTGCAGGGCTTCAAGGTCAAGGTCGGCGACGACTACTGCCCGATCGTCGGCCGCGTCTGCATGGACCAGTTCATGGTCGAGCTGCCTAAGCGCTACCCGGTCGGCACGAAGGTCGAATTGATTGCTGCTGACGCCAAGGCGCCAAACAGCATCAAAAAAGCCGCCGACAAGGCCAACACGATCCACTACGAGATCGCCTGCCTGCTCAGCGACCGCCTGCCGCGTGTTTACCTGCCGGCAAAATTTTAGGAAACAAAAAAAGCAGCTTTCAAGCTGCTTTTTTTTATGCTTTTTTATTTTACTGTAAAAACTTGCCTGGGTTTTCATCGCTCATCAAGGTGACGCCTGCTTGCAGGTCTTCAACCTCGGCTACGACAAAGCCCTTGCGCTGGATGCGGTTCACGATGTTTTCCATAGTCGTCTTGGAGACGCCTGCTGGCAGGGTGAACAGGGTCCGTCTGACAAATTCGCCCTTGCCGACATCCAAAGTCAGGCAGCCGGCCAGGTTGGAGAATTTGTAGATGGCCTTGCAGATCTTGGTCAGATTGCCGCGGCTGTTGTCGCTTAAAACAGTCAGGACGTAAGAACCGTCGTTGATGTTCCAAGCGTTGGACAGCATGCGCAACAGGCTGGCGTGGGTCAAGATGCCGTAGAACTTGTTGTCTTCATCAAGCACTGCGATGTAAGGCAGGTCCTTGATGTTGAAGAAGACACGGTAGAATGGCGAGTTGACCTTGATCGTCTTGGTCGCATTCTTTAAAAGGTAAGTGACAGGCAAGTCCATGTCACCGCCCTGGGACTTGTGGCGGTAAATGTGCATCTTGTAGATGTTGCCGCGGAAGATGGTGCCGGTGTCGTCCAAAATAGGCACACAACGGTAGCCCGATTCTTCCAGGATCTTCAATGCTTCCGCAAGAGTTGCTTTTTCGTTGACTGTAGTCAAGAATTCCTTTTTAAGGACTAAAGGTTTAATCAGCATAGGCAATCCTCCAAATGATTTGTTTTTTTAATTCTATTTTAACAATTCTTCGAAAAATAAAAAAGATCTTGTTTGCAAAAGCTTGCAATAAGGTCTGCTTTTTATCTGTGCTATAATTTTTAAACGTGAAAAGAGGAGAAGGCATGAAATTAATCGCTGGCTTGGGCAACCCAGGCGCAAAGTACGATCGCACTAAGCATAACACGGGCTTTATGACCTTGGACTATTATTTGGCAAAAAAGGGCCTGGAACTTAATAAAAATAAGTTCGACGGCCTGTGGGTCAAGGACGGCGACACCATTTACGTCGAGCCGCAGACCTACATGAACGACTCGGGCCGCTGCATCGCCCAGCTCGCCAATTTTTTCAAGATTAAGCCAAACGATATCTTGATCATCCACGACGACATGGATTTGCCGCTGGCCAAGCTGCGCGTGCGCGCCGGGGGCAAGTCCGGCGGCCACAACGGCATTAAGTCGATCATCGCCGACTTAGGCAGCAGCGACTTCAACCGCTTGAAGATCGGCATCCGCCACCCGCGCAAGACGACGGTGGTTTCTTGGGTGCTGACCCCGTTTGACGCCGAGCAACAAAAGCTGATGGATGCCTCCTTTGAAAAGGCCAGCGGCGCCATCGCCGACTTTGTGGCCGGTAAAGACGCCCAGTATTTGATGAACAAGTACAATTAAAGATGAAATTTTCAGAATTGATCAGTCAGGATGAACAACTGACTGATTTTTTAAACTCATTAGAAAAAAACAAAAACTTCCTGCTCACGGGTGTGAGCGCTGGCGTGCTCAACGCGCTGGTCTACTTTTTAAATAATCATTTTCATAAATCTTTAATCTTAGTTGAACCGACCGAGAACAAGGCGCAAAACGTATACGCGGCCTTGACGAGCCTGCTGGGCGACGACCTGGTGCAGAACTTCCCGGTCGACCCGACGATTTCGACGCAGGCTTCGTTTGCGTCGGCCGACGAGCTGAGCCAGCGCTTGGCTGCCTTGCAGCTGCTGGATTCTGGCCGCGGCGTGGTCGTGACGACTGTGCAGGGCCTGCAGTACAAGCTGGCGGCTGCTAGCAGCTTCAACCAGGGCGGTTTGACCTTTATCCCTGATGAAGACCAAGAGCTGGCACAAGTGCCAGCTCATTTGGCTGCCTTAGGCTACCAGCGCGAAAACATCGTGGCGCGGCCCGGCGAATTCGCCCAGCGCGGCGACATCTTAGACGTCTACCCGCTGGACCGGGAAAACCCGGTGCGGGTGGAATTCTTCGGCGACACGGTCGACACGGTCAAGGAGTTTGACCCCAGCACGCAGCGCAGCGGGGAAGCTTTAAAACAGGTCCGCATTGGGGCTGCGCAAGACCGGGTCTTTACTGAGGACCAGTTGATTGAGGCTGGCAAGCGGCTGCAGGCGGCCTTGAAGAAGACGCCGACTGCGGCCAAGCGCTATGCCGACAGCCTGGCGGCCTTAGAGCAGGGCCAGCTGCCGCAAGACTACGCCTTTTTGATCGACTTCCTGCTGCCAAAGCCAGTGAGCCTGGCTTCTTATTTGGCAGACGACGGCGTCTTGCTGTTTGACGACTGGGCCCAGATCCAAAAAGAGACTAAGGCAGTGGATGCGGCCAACGAAGCCTTTTTAAAAGAGGCCGTTGAACAAGGCAGCTGGCTGCCCGACCAGAAGCTGCGGCTGCCTTTCAGCCAGGTCTTAAAAAAAGACACGCACGCAAAACTTTACTTGTCCATGTTCCAGCAAGGCGTCGGGCGCGTGAAGCTCGCCGGCTTATACAACTGGCCGACCCAAGAAGCCGAGCAGTTCTTCAGCCAGCTGAACATGCTGAAAAACCGGCTGGCCGAATGGCAGAAAACGGGCCAGACGGTCATCTTCCAGGCCAACAGTGTCAAGCGCCTGCGCCAGATCAGCCAGAGCTTTGCCGAATACGGCCTGGCGACGCCCGAGACCAGCTTAGACAACCTGATGCAAGGTTCGCCCCAGCTGGTCGTCGGCGGCTTTGCCCAGGGCTTTAGCCTGCCAACCGTCAACTTGGTTTACTTGACCGAGCGCGAATTATTCAACAGCGTCCAAAAGCGCAAAAAGCGCGTCAAGACCTTGGAAAACGCCCAGCGGCTGCGCAACTACACCGAGCTGAAGCCCGGCGACTACGTCGTCCACGTCAACCACGGTATCGGCCGCTTTGAGGGCATCAAGACTTTAGAAGTCGACGGCAAAAAGCGCGACTACATCACGATCACCTACCAGCACCACGACCAGCTCTTCGTGCCGGCCGACCAGCTGCGCTTAGTGCAAAAATACACGGGCTCAGAAGGCCACAAGCCGCACATCAACAAGCTGGGCGGCAGCGAGTGGGCCAAGACCAAGAGCCGGGTCCAAAGCAAGGTCGAAGACATCGCCGACGACCTGATCGAGCTCTACGCCCAGCGTGAATCAGAAAAAGGCTTTGCCTTTTCGCCTGACGACGAACTCCAGCACGAGTTTGAGGCCAGCTTCCCTTACACGGAAACGCCTGACCAGCTCCAGGCCGTCAAAGAGGTCAAAGCCGACATGGAAAAGCCGGTGCCGATGGACCGGCTGCTCGTCGGGGATGTGGGCTTCGGCAAGACCGAAGTCGCGCTGCGGGCAGCCTTTAAGGCAGTCCAGGACAACAAGCAGGTCGCCTTTTTAGTACCGACCACGATCCTGGCCCAGCAGCACTTTGAGACCATGCAGGCGCGCTTTAAGAACTTCCCGGTGAAGTTTGCGATCCTGTCGCGCTTCCAGACGGCTGCTGAGACCAAGAAGATCTTGTCCGACTTGGCCAGCGGCCAGCTGGACATCGTCGTCGGCACCCACCGGCTGCTGTCAAAAGACATCCGCTTCAAGGACTTAGGCCTGCTCATCATCGACGAAGAGCAGCGCTTTGGCGTCAAGCACAAGGAAAAATTGAAGCAGTTGAAGGCCAACGTGGATGTGCTGACCCTGACGGCGACGCCGATCCCGCGGACGCTGCACATGTCAATGGTGGGCGCACGCGACCTGTCGGTCATGGAGACGCCGCCGGCCAACCGCTACCCGATCCAGACCTATGTCATGGACGAGGTGCCAAGCGTCGTGCGCCAGGCTTGCCTGCGCGAGCTGCAGCGTGACGGCCAGGTCTTTTTCCTGCATAACAGAATCGACGACATCGACGAAACGACCGAGCGGCTGCAAAAGCTCGTGCCCGAGGCCAAGATCGAATACATCCACGGCCGCATGAACCAAAACCAGTTGGAGGACGTGCTCTACAGCTTCATGAACCGCGAGTTCGACATCCTGGTGACGACGACCATCATCGAAACGGGCATCGACATGCCGAACGTGAACACGATGATCATCGAAAACGCCGACCACTACGGCCTAAGCCAGCTCTACCAGCTGCGCGGCCGCATCGGACGCAGCGCGCGGCTGGCCTACGCCTACTTCCTGTACCGGCCGAACAAGGTCTTGACCGAGGTGGGCGAAAAAAGGCTGAACGCGATCCGCGACTTCACCGAGCTGGGCAGCGGCTTTAAGATCGCCATGCGCGACTTGGCCATCCGCGGGGCCGGCAACATGCTGGGCGCCCAGCAGCACGGCTTTATCAACAGCGTCGGCTACGACCTGTACTCGCAGATGCTGGCCGACGCCATCAAAGAGCGCAAGGGCAGTGCCAAAAAACAGCACCGGTCAGACTCCGAGATCGTGCTGGACATCGAGGCCTATATCCCTGATACTTACATCACTGACCAGGAGCAGAAGATCGAGTTTTACAAGCGGATCAAGGCCATCGCCAGCGAGGAAGAGGCTCAGGACGTCGAAGACGAGCTGATCGACCGCTTCGGCGACTACCCGGCCAGCGTGGAAAACCTGCTGGACGCGGCCAAGCTGAAGACGGTTGCCGACAGTGCGGGCGTGCTCCACGTCCGCCAAAACCAGGGCAAGATCGCGGTCTTGTTCAACAACCGGGCCAGCCGCGAGCTGGAGGGGCCGAACATCTTCCGGGCCTTGGAACACGTCAGCTGGCGCGCCCGAGTTAGTCTAGATCAGGCCAAGCGGCTGAGCATCTTGCTGGAGCTGCCCGACCAGGTCAAAAACAGGCAGCTGTTTAACGAACTAAACGAATTTTTAGGCAGTGCTGCAGACATCATGCAGCGGTAAGGAGCAAACAATGAGAGTAGACAAGTTTTTAAAGGTATCCAGACTGGTAAAAAGACGCCCGGTGGCTAAGCAAATGGCTGATCAAGGCCGCGTGAGCGTCAACGGCCGCCCGGTCAAGTCGAGCTATGACTTGAAGATCGGCGACGAGCTGACTCTTAGCTTGGGCAACAAGACCATTAAGGCGCGGGTTTTAGAGCTGCGCGACACGACCAAAAAGGCTGAAGCAAGCCAGCTTTACGAATTGATCGACTAGCCCTTTTTTCATAACGTGAAACAGTTTTGTAATCTTAAGCCCTGATGACAAAGGGCGGCGTGCTTGTTATAATTATGATAACGAAGACTGCGTGAAACAGGGGTAAGATCAATGCAAGAGCCGAGAATTTATAACGCATTAAGCGACGAAGCGCGGGTGCAGCGCCTTTTACAAAAACAAAAACGTCATGCCAAAGAGGTCAGACGTGTGCGCCGCAACCGCATCATCGCCGGTTTTACCCTGCTCATCGGACTTTTAGGCATCCAGCTGGGGATCAAGATTGTGCAGACAAACCAGATCAACCAGCAGGCCGCAGTGACCCGGGCCAAGGCTACCAAGCTGCGCAAGGCCAACAACACCCTGAAGGGCAAGGTCTCCGACTTGAACGACCCGGAATACCTGGCTAAGATGGTGCGCTACAAGTACTACTACTCAAAGCCGGGCGAAACGATCTACAACGTGCCGGAAAAGGCGGGGGATGACCAATGAGACTGCCCGTAGGACTGCGGCTTGACGGCGACGTTCAGAAAGTCACCGATGCCGGCATCTACGTGGGCTTGCCCAACAAGCGCTTCGGCTTGGTGCCGCCGCAAGACTTCGGCAGCAGCTGGGCGACGATGCGCCACCGCTACCGGGCCGGCGACCAGGTCAGAGTTGTGATCAGCCAGCACCGCGGCCGCCGTATCGTCTTGTCGCTGACCAGGGTCGGCGACCCGGACTTGGTCGACCCGACCAACGAATATAGCGCGGTGCCGGACGGCAAGCTGGCGGACCAGCTGACGAAGCTGACTCAAGACGCTGATCAGAAAATCAAGAAGTTTAAACAAATGCAGCTGTAAAGGCTGTATTTTTTTTGAAGGAATCATGAACCAAATCGCTGCTTTTTTTAAAAAAGAAGGACTGCCGCTGGCTGGGCAAACAGTGGTTGCGGCGGTGTCGGGCGGGCCGGACTCGATGGCTTTGCTGGCGCTGCTGCAGGAAACGGAGGCTGAGATCATCGTGGCCCACGTTGACCACCGCCTGCGGCCGGACTCGCACAAGGAAGCCGAGCTGTTAGAGCAATACTGCAATGAACACAGCTTAACTTTTGAAAACTACGTCTGGCAAAGCCCGGCCAGCGTCGGAATTGAGGCGGCTGCCAGAAAGGTGCGCTACGCCTTTTTTAAAAAATTAGTGGAAAAATATGGCGCACGGTATGTGGCGACGGCCCACCAGGCCGACGACGTGCTGGAAAATGTCTTGTTGAAGCTGATCCGGTCGGGCGCACCCTTTGAGATGGCGAGTTTGAAGCCGGTAGAACATCGTGCTTCTTACACACTTGTGCGTCCCTTGCTGAATTGCAGCAAGCAGGAACTAGCTGACTATGATGCAGCACACGGCATCTCCTACATCAGGGATGCCACCAACGCAGAAGACGGCACGGTCCGCAACCGGCTGCGCCACCACGTCGTCCCGCTTTTAAAAAAGGAAAACCCGGAGCTGCTGGCCCATGCTAACCGCTTTTGCCAGAGCATGGGTGAATTAGAAAGTGAGCAAAGCGAGCTGTTCGCTTCTTATCCTGAAGCCAGCTACTTTGCGCCGGGGATCTTTTCTTTTGAAACCAGCTTGACTGGGCACAAGCTGTCCTCATTTTTAGCCTGGCAAACTTTCCAGCTCTGGGGCGTGCGCGTGCACTTCAACGACCAGGGCCAAACCCGCGGTTTTTACTTTCTGACTAAGCCCCACCGCGTGTTTTTAATCAATAAAAAAGAGCTGGCTGCTCCTAATGCAGGTGCCATTAAAGTCGACAAGCCTTTTTCTTTTAATGGAAAAAAGTATGTGCTGCGGACTGACAAAACTGCTTTAGAAGTCGCGCACTTCTATGCGGCTTCTGATGCCAGCCTGCGCTTTGGCGGCCTGCCCGCCGGCAGCCGCCTGGCTTTGGCCTCCGGCCAGCACGCCAAGGCCAAGAAGTTTTTAGCCCAGGCGCATCTCCCCAGCAAACTCAGTCGGTACTGCCTGACCATTTTTGCCCAAGACGACCCCGTCTTAGTGCTGGGCGCCTACCAAAACCAGCTATTTTCCCAGGCTTTTGTTCGCTATTCCTTGCAGGCTTTGGTAGAATAGGACAGTCTAGTTAATAGTCTTTTAATTTTAAAAGTGTTAGACTTGCTAACTACTAGGAAATAATTAATCGGAGGTAAAGTATGAAGCATAGACGGAATCGGCTCTTATCAAACGGCCTTTTCTACATTGTTGTTTTTGTGCTTCTTCTCGCCGGTATTAATTGGGCCTTAGGCGGTTCGAGCTCCAACGACAACGGCTCGACCACCATCAGCTATTCGAAATTTGTCAAACAGCTGAAAAACGATAAGATCAAGAGCTTCAGCGTACAGCCGGCCAACGGCGTCTACACTGTCACCGGGTCTTACCGCAAGCCTCAAACCGTGAAGAGCGGCAATGCCGGTTTGCTGAACATGGGCGGCGCAAACGCCCGCAGCGCCAAGGTGAGCCACTTCTCCACCACGATGCTGACTAACGATTCTTCCGTCAGAGAAGTCCAAAACCTGGGCCGGCAGCACGGCGCCACCATCACTTCCCAAGGCGAGTCGCAATCAGGCACCTGGATCTCCACCTTGGTCATGCTGGTGCCGACTCTGATCTTCATCGTCATGCTCTGGATGATGATGAATCAGACCGGCCGCGGCGGCGGCAACGGCGTCATGAACTTCGGCAAGAGCCATGTCAAACCTGAGGACCCAAGCAAGAACAAGGTCCGCTTCGACGACGTGGCCGGCGAAGAAGAGGAAAAACAGGAACTGGTCGAAGTCGTCGAGTTCCTGCGCAACCCAACGCGCTACCTGAAGCTGGGTGCCCGCATCCCGGCCGGTGTTTTGCTGGAAGGCCCTCCGGGCACTGGTAAAACTTTGCTGGCCCGGGCGGTTGCCGGTGAAGCCGGCGTGCCATTCTACTCCATGTCTGGTTCAGACTTCGTAGAAATGTTCGTCGGTGTCGGTGCTTCTCGTGTCCGTGACCTGTTTGAAACGGCCAAGAAGAACGCGCCAAGCATCATCTTCATCGACGAAATCGACGCCATCGGCCGCCAGCGCGGCAACGGCATGGGCGGCGGCAACGACGAGCGCGAGCAGACCTTGAACCAGTTGCTGGTTGAAATGGATGGTTTCACCGGCAACGAAGGCGTCATCGTCATCGCCGCTACCAACCGTTCCGACGTCTTAGACCAAGCCCTGCTGCGGCCAGGCCGTTTCGACCGGAAAGTCCTGGTCGGTGCGCCTGACGTCAAGGGCCGTGAAGCTATTTTACGCGTCCACGCCAAGAACAAGCCGCTGGCACCTGACGTCGACTTGAAAGAAGTCGCCCGCCAGACCCCTGGCTTTGTGGGTGCCGACTTGGAGAACGTCTTGAACGAAGCTGCCTTAGTCGCTGCCCGGCGCAATGAAACCCAGATCGACGCCTCCGACATTGACGAAGCCGAAGACCGTGTGATCGCCGGTCCTGCCAAAAAAGACCGGATCATCTCGCCGAAAGAGCGCAGACGCGTGGCCTTCCACGAAGCCGGCCACGCTATCGTCGGCCTGGTCTTGAGCGATTCGCGGACTGTGCGCAAGGTTACGATCGTGCCGCGCGGCCGCGCCGGCGGTTACAACCTGATGCTGCCAAAAGATGATGAATACCTTTTGACTAAAAAACAGCTGATGGAACAAGTAGCCGGCCTGATGGGCGGGCGTGCCGGTGAAGAGGTCGTCGTCGGCGACCAATCCACTGGGGCCTCCAACGACTTTGAGCAGGCAACGCAGATCGCCCGCTCGATGGTCACGATGTACGGCATGAGCGACGAAGTCGGCATGGTCGAACTCGAAAAAGAGGGCGGCAACGTCGACCAGTACGGCACGAAGCCATACAGCGAAAAGACTGCTGCCCAAATTGACGCGGCAGTGCGCAAGATCTTGGACGAAGGTCACAAGACTGCCATCAAGGTCGTGCAAGAAAACCGTGAAAAGCACAAGCTGATCGCGGAAGCCCTGCTCAAGTACGAGACCTTGAACGAAAAGCAGATCATGTCCTTGTACAAAGAGGGCAAGATGCCGGACGAAGAACAAAGCGAATTTCCGACCGAACACGGCGCTTTGACTTACGAACAAGCTAAAGCCGCCATGGAACACCGCGACAAGAAGACCGCTAAGAAGCCGGCAAGTGCTGATGAACCTGAGTCAAAGTCTGCAGAAGACGACCACAAGGATGATGAAGGTCCGCGCGGCTGGTCAGGCAACACTGACTTGCCAAACGAGCACAAATAACACTGCAAGTTAAAAGACGGAGCTGCCATGGCTCCGTTTTTGTTAGGAGCAAAAATGAGCGATTATTTAGTTAAAGCAATTGACGCCACCAGCAAGCTGCGCCTGCTGACGGTGAGCGCCACTAACTTAGCCAACCAAGCCCAGCTGCGCCACAACACCTGGCCGGCTAGTACCGCAGCCTTAGGCCGGACCTTGATCGGGACCCTGCTGCTGGCCGCCGCAGAGCTGACCGGCAAGGAAGAGCTGACTACCCGCGTGTTGGGCAATGGTCCTGTCGGCGGCATCATCGCCACCGCCAAGGCCGACTTCACGGTCAAGGGCTACATTCAAAACCCGCACGTCCAGCTTCCTGCTAAAAAGCCGGGCCACATCGATGTCGGCCGGGCCGTCGGTAAAAAGGGCTTTCTGGAAGTCACCAAGGACCTGGGCTTAAAAGAGCCTTACACCGGCCAAGTGCCGCTGGTCTCCGGCGAAATTGCCCAAGACTTTACTTATTACCTGGCTAAGTCCGAGCAGATCCCGTCTGCTACGGGCCTGAGCGTCTTTGTCAACCCCGACGAAACGGTCGGCGCTGCCGGCGGCTTCATGTTAGAGGCCTTGCCGGGCGCAAGCGACGACTTGCTGACCAAGGTGACTGACAGAATCCAAACGCTGCCGGCTCTCTCCAAACTCTTTTTAGACGGGGAAAAACCGGAAGACTTGGCTAAGCGCATCTTAGGCGATGACTGCAAGATCTTGGAAAAAGACCCGGTCATGTACCTGTGCGACTGCTCCAAGGCCAAGTACGCCAAGATTTTGATGACCTTGAAGCCGGAAGAATTAAAGGCGATGGCCGACGAAGACCACGGCTGCGAGCTGACTTGCAAGTTCTGCGGTGAAAAGTACCGCTTCACCGAAGACGAGCTGCGCGAGCTCATCGCCGCCCAGGAGGACAAGTAATGGACACCAGCTGGAAAATCAGAGAGATCACCATCCCCAACCGCGTCGTGGTGGCCCCGATGGCGGGTGTTTCCAACGCCGCCTTCCGCGTAGTCTGCAAGCACTTCAACGCTGGGCTGGTCAACTGCGAGATGATCTCCGACCACGGCATCATCTACCGCAATAAAAAGACCCTGAGCATGTTAAAAGTCGACCCGCGTGAACACCCGATGAGCATCCAGATCTTCGGCGGCACCGAAGAGACCATGGTGCAGGCGGCCCAATACGTCGACCAGCACACGGCCGCCGACATCATCGACATCAACATGGGCTGCCCGGTGCCGAAGGTCACGAAGACTGAGGCCGGCTCCAAGTGGCTGCTGGACTCCAACAAGATCTACCAGATGGTCCACGCCGTCGTCCGCAACGTCGAAAAGCCCGTCACTGTGAAGATGCGCATCGGCTGGGACCGCAAACACATTTTTGCAGTAGAAAACGCCCTGGCGGCCCAAGAAGCCGGCGCCTCCAGCATCGCCATGCACGGCAGAACGCGCAAGCAGATGTACGCCGGCCACGCCGACTGGGAGACCTTGCATGAGGTGGCCAACGCCTTGACGGTGCCGTTTGTCGGCAACGGGGATGTGACGAGTCCGGAACTGGCCAAAAAGATGCTGGACGAAGTCGGCGCCGACGCCGTCATGATCGGCCGCGCCGCCTTGGGCAACCCTTGGATCCTGCACGACGTCGAGCACTACCTGGCCACGGGCGAATTGCTGCCGCCGCAGACCGTGCGCGAGCGCGTGGACACGGCTAAGGAACAGCTTGAGGGCTTGGTCAAGCTTAAGGGCGAAAAGGTGGCTGTGCCGGAATTTCGCCAGCAGGCGGCATATTATCTGAAAGGATTGCCGCATTCAGCCAGAACCCGTGCTAAAATAAACTCAGTTTGGACCCGGCAGGAAGTATATGATTTGCTGGATAATTTCGTCAGCGACTACGAAAAGCGGCAGAAAAAGCTGGCCGCGCTGAAGATGATGTCGCGTGACAAATAGGAGAGGAAGAAGAAATTGGCAAAGAACGAAGTAAATGACCAGATTATCAACCGCCATAAGAAGATGGACGAGCTGCGGGAAAACGGGATCGATCCTTTTGGGACCAAGTTTGACCGCCAAGACCTGGCTAAAACCCTGGCAGAAAAATACGGCGCTGAAGACAAGGAAGAATTAAACGCCGACATGCCGAAGACCAAGATCGCAGGCCGGATGCTGGCCAAGCGCGGCAAGGGCAAGGTTGGTTTTGCCGACTTGTACGACCGCACTGGCAAGATCCAGATCTACGTCAGAAAAGACATCGTAGGCGAAGACAACTACCAGATCTTCAAGAAATCTGACCTGGGCGACTTTTTAGGTATCGAAGGCGAGGTCATGAAGACCGACACCGGCGAGTTGACGATCCGTGCACTTCACGTCACCTTCCTGTCCAAGGCGCTGCGTCCGCTGCCAAACAAGTGGACCGGCCTGCAGAACGTTGAGTCGATTTACCGCCAGCGTTACTTAGACCTGATCACTAACCGCAAGAGCTACGAGCGTTTTGCCAACAGAACCAAGATCATCCAAGCTGTCCGCGACTATCTGAACAGCTTAGACTTCTTGGAAGTTGAAACCCCAGTGCTCCACAACATCCCAGGCGGTGCCGAAGCGCGTCCGTTCATTACCCACCACAACGCTTTGGACATCAGCCTGTACATGCGGATTGCCCTGGAACTGCCTTTGAAGCGTCTGATTGTCGGCGACATGGAACGTGTCTACGAAATCGGCCGTGTCTTCAGAAACGAAGGCTTGGACACTCACCACAACCCAGAATTTACTGAGCTGGAAACCTACGCCGCTTACTGGGACTTCCACGACGTCATGGACGAAGCAGAAGGCATCATCCGTGCCGCTGCCAAGGTTGTTTCCCCAGACGGCAAGATCAACTACCAAGGCCACGACTTAGACTTGGGCAAGCCGTTCCGCCGTGTCCACATGGTTGACCTGATCAAGGAAAAGACCGGCGTCGACTTCTGGCAGCACATGACTGACGAAGAAGCCAAGAAGATCGCTGAAGAACACGACATCCACTGCGAAAGCTACTGGAAGGTCGGCCACGTGATCAACGCCTTCTTTGAAAAGTACTGTGAAGAAACCATCGTCAACCCGACCTTTGTCTACGGCCACCCGGTAGAAATTTCACCGCTGGCTAAGAAGAACCACGACGATCCGCGCTTCACTGATCGGTTTGAAATCTACATCCTGGGCGAAGAATACGGCAACGCCTTCTCCGAGTTGAACGACCCGGTTGACCAGCGCCACCGTTTCGAAGCACAAATGGAAGAACGTGAAGCCGGCAACGACGAAGCCGACATGATCGACGAAGACTACATCCGTGCGATGGAATACGGCATGCCGCCTACAGGCGGTCTGGGCATCGGTATTGACCGTCTGGTCATGCTGCTGACTGACGCCCCGGCGATTCGCGACGTGCTCCTGTTCCCAACGATGCGTCCTGAAAAGGTTGCTGACGTTGATGCAGAAGTGAAGGCTGACTTGGCAAAAAAGGCTAAGAAGGACTAATAACTTTTAAAAAGCTCTGGCTAATGCCAGAGCTTTTTTTGTTTGAGCAAAATTAGCGGTGTTTTTTAACAGCTGTGCTATTTTTTATAAAAAACAAGGAGGACGCAGCATGTTAGACACGGCAATTTTTGCGGGCGGCTGTTTTTGGTGTATGGTCGAGCCTTTCGACAGCCTGCCGGGCATTGAAAAAGTAGTCAGCGGCTATACGGGCGGGCACGTGGCAAACCCCACCTACGAAGAAGTCTGCACGGGCACGACGGGCCACACCGAGGCCGTCGAGATCAGTTTTGACCCGGACAAGTTTTCTTATGAAAAACTCGTCGAGCTTTACTGGCAGGTGGCAGACCCTACCGACGCAATGGGGCAGTTCCAGGACCGCGGCGACCAGTACCGGCCGGTGATTTATTACAATTCGGAAGAGCAGAAAAGGATTGCGGAAAAATCCAAGCAGGCTTTGGAACAAAGCGGGCTGTTTGACAAGCCGATCGTGACCAAGATTGAAAAAGCCTCGGCCTTTTACCCGGCGGAAGACTACCACCAGGACTTTTATAAAAAAGATCCGGAGCGCTATGCTTTGGAAGAGGCTGGCGGCAGGGCGGCTTACCAAGCCAAGTTCAAGAAAAACTAGTTTTTTTGCAATTAATTTTTGAAAACTACTTGCAAAGCAAGGTGTGTTTGCTATAATACTAATTGTTCTGCGGAAGTAGTTCAGTGGTAGAACATCACCTTGCCATGGTGGGGGTCGCGGGTTCGAATCCCGTCTTCCGCTCCAGCGAGAACACAGGCTCACTGCGGTGAGTCTTTTTTTTACGGGAAATAGCTCAGCTTGGTAGAGCGCTACGTTCGGGACGTAGAGGTCGCAGGTTCGAATCCTGTTTTCCCGACCAACAAACCCTGGTTTCAACACCAGGGTCTTTTTTTGCCTAAAAAATCATGTATACAAATGAACAAACTAGGGGCTTTTTCTCACCTGGCATAAAATATTTACCTAAATTGCAACCGCTGGCACAACTGGTTGGGACCGATTTCAAGGCTTCCTTAAAAGTTTGTGAAAGTGCTTGCATTATCCGCCGGTCTTTGCCAGAATACGAGTTAGATTAAGCAATTAGTTCGGAGGAACATGAAATAATGAGAAAAGAAATTGATACTATCGGGACTAAAATGGTTCCAGACGATGCCTATTACGGCGTCCACACTGAAAGAGCCAGAGAAAACTTCCCAATTCCATGCCTGCGCCAAGACGACGAGCTGATCAAGAGCTACCTGCAAATTAAAAAGGCTTGTGCGATGGCCAACAAAGAAGCCGGCCGCTGGAAGGACGACAAGATTCCTGACGCCATCATCAAGGCCTGCGACGACCTGTACGCAAACTTCGACAAGTTCAAGCCAGAATTCGAACTGCCAGCCATCCAAGGCGGTGCCGGCACTTCCTGCAACATGAACGTCAACGAAGTCGTTGCCAACAGAGCCATCGAAATGCTCGGCGGCAAGAAGGGCGACTACACCATCGTTCACCCAAACGACGACGTCAACAAGTCGCAATCAACTAACGACACTTACCCAACTGCCGGCCACCTGGCCATCATCAAGTACTCCAAGAAGCTGTTAGACCAGCTGCAAGAAGACATCGACAGCCTGGAAAGATTAGCTGACGAGCACAAGAACGACTTGAAGATGGGCAGAACCCAGCTGGAAGATGCCGTTCCTACTACTTTTGGCCACTCATTCCACGCCTACGCTTCCGCATTCAGACGCGACATCGTCAGAATCAACCGCGCCATCAGCGACTTGATGGTTATCCCAATGGGCGGGACTGCTATTGGTACCGGTTTGAACGCTACTCCGGACTACATGCGTTTGATCGTACCAAAGCTGTCTGAAGTAACCGGCCTGCCATTAAAGCAAGCTGACGACCTGATCGACGCCATCCAAAACTCCGACGTCTACGTAGAAGTTTCCAACACTTTAACTACCTTGGCTGCTACCTTGTCCAAGCTTAGCAACGACCTGCGGCTCATGAACTCCGGCCCGCAAGACGGTGTCGGCGAAATCAACCTGCCGCGCAAGCAGGCTGGTTCTTCCATCATGCCGAACAAGGTTAACCCGGTTATCCCAGAAGTCTGCAACCAGGTCTGCTTCCAAGTTATCGGCCACGCTGCCACCGTTGCTCTGTGTGCAGACCACGGCCAGCTGGAACTGAACGCTTGGGAACCGCTGTCATTCATGAACATCTTCTGCGACCTGCGTTACCTGACCGCCGCTTTGAAGACCTTGAACGACAACGCCTTGACCGGCCTGACCGTCAACACTGAACGGGCCCGCAAGGAAGTTGAAGGCTCAGCTGAAGTTGCTACCGCTTTAGCACCAGTTCTGGGCTACGAAGCAACCACCAAGCTGATCAAGGAAGCATTAGCTACCGGCAAGCCAATCAGAGAATTAGTTGCCGGCAAGATCCCAGAAGAAGAATTCGACCAATTAATGTCACCGCAAAACTTCTTCGTTCACAAAAATTAATTTCTAAACAAAGGCAAAAAAAGAGCACCCATTGCCATTCGGGGTGCTCTTTTTTTAACGATACTAAATATTTTACAAAGCCTGTGAAAGTTCTTAAAATATAAGTCACGATTTTACTTAGAGGTGGGAAGATATGGAAAATTCATACAGCGAAAATGCGAATAAAGTCCTGCAGATTGCGCGTGAGCAGGCTAAAAGCTTCAACCACCGCATGGTCGGCACCGAACACCTGTTGTTAGCCCTCGTCATCGAATCAAAAGGGCAGGCGGGCAAGCTGCTGCGCGACCGCGGGATCACACCGACCCTTGTGCGCGAAGAAGTCGAGCGCTACACCGGCTACGGCTCCGACCAAAACCCGACTTACATGGAGTATTCTCCCCGCCTGCAGTGGGTCTTAGACTACGCGCGGCGCCAGGCCCAATCCATGGGCAGCGACCAGGTCAACACTAACGAACTGCTCTTGGGCCTGCTGGCCAACGGCCAAGTCTTGGCATCTATGATCCTGCACAACCTGGGCCTTGACGCCCACCAAGTGGTCCACGACATCGCCAACGCCCAAACCGGCACAGCCCGCACGACCACCGAGCCCGACGGCAAGTCAACCACGCCGGAACTCGACAAAGTGGCCGTCAACTTGAACCAGCGCGTCGTCGCCGGCAGCATCGACCCCGTGCTTGACCGGGAAAAAGAAGTAAACCGGGTCATCCAGATCCTGTCCCGGCGCACCAAGAACAACCCGGTGCTGATCGGCGAACCCGGCGTCGGCAAGACGGCCATCGCCCAAGGCATCGCCGCCGCCATTGTCCACCAAAAAGTCCCGCAAGACCTGCTGGGCAAGCGCGTGATGTCCTTAGACATCGGCTCGCTGGTGGCCGGCACCAAGTACCGCGGCGAGTTTGAAAACCGCTTGAAAAAGATCATCAAGGAAATTGAAACCGACGGCGGCGTCATCCTGTTCATCGACGAGATGCACACCCTGATCGGGGCCGGCGGTGCCGAAGGCGCCATCGACGCTTCCAACATCTTAAAACCGGCTTTGGCGCGCGGCGACCTGCAGATGATCGGCGCCACCACTTTTGACGAATACCAAAAATACATTGAAAAAGACCAGGCTTTAGCCCGCCGCTTCCAGCAAGTCAGAGTCGGCGAACCGACGCCGGAAGACACCTTCGACATCTTGAAGGGGCTGCGGCCGCGCTATGAGGCCTTCCACCACGTGAAGATCCCTGATGAGACGCTGCAAGCGGCCATCCGCCTGTCCACCCGTTACATCGCCAACCGCTTTTTGCCGGACAAGGCCATCGACTTAGTCGACGAAGCCGCCGCTGCCGTCAAGATCAAGGGCGACAACAAGCCTGATGCCAAGCTGACTAAGCTCGGCGACGAGATCCAAAAGCTCAGCAAGCAAAAAGAGCGCGCCGTCCAGCAGCAGGACTTCAGTCAGGCTGCGCAATTGCTGCAAGAGGAAAACAAGGCCAAGGCCAAGCAGGCCGAATTAAAGGAAAAAGTTTCCGCTGCCAACTTCGCCAGCCGTGTGGTTGAGCCTAAAGACATCGCCCAAGTCGTGTCTGAGTGGACCGGCGTGCCAGTCACCCGGATGCAGGCCAGCGAGACCAAGCGCTTAGCCAAGCTCGAAGCCATCCTGCACGAGCGCGTCATCGGCCAAGACCAGGCCATCAAGGCCGTGGCCCAGGCCATCCGCCGTTCCCGCAGCGGCATCAAGGACACCAACCGCCCGATCGGCTCGTTCCTGTTCTTAGGCCCGACCGGCGTCGGCAAGACCGAGCTGGCCAAGGCGCTGGCTGCCGCCGTCTTTGGCTCGGAAAGCAACATGGTCCGCGTCGACATGTCCGAATACATGGACTCCATAGCCACCAGCAAGATGATCGGGTCGGCGCCAGGCTACGTCGGCTACGAAGAAGGCGGCCAGCTGTCAGAACAGGTGCGCCGCAACCCTTACTCAGTCGTCTTGCTAGACGAAGTAGAAAAGGCCAACCCGGATGTCTTCAACTTGCTGCTGCAGGTCTTAGATGAAGGCTTTTTGACCGACTCCAAGGGCCGCAAGGTCGACTTCCGCAACACGATCATCATCATGACCAGCAACCTGGGCGGCCGCGCAATGCGCGACGAAAAGACCGTCGGCTTTGCAGCTGACTTAGCCGACCAGGACAAGATGCGGGCCGAAAAGGTCAAGGCCGCAACCCAGAGCTTCTTCAGACCGGAGTTTTTGAACAGAATCGACGAGACCATCGTCTTTGACGAGCTGACCAAAGAGCAGCTGCGCCAAATCGTCGCTTTGATGACCAAGAAGCTGGTCAGCCGGATGGCTGAAAAAGGCATTACCGTTAAATTCACCACGGCTGCGCTTGACGCCTTGGCGCACGACGGCTACGACCCTGAAAACGGGGCCCGGCCGCTGCGCCGCGCGATCCAGACCGAGGTCGAAGACCCGCTGGCCAACCAGCTGATCGAAGGCCGCCTGCAAGCCGGCGCCACCCTGCAAGTCGGGGCGCGCAACGGCAAGCTGAAATTCCGGATCAGCGCAGGCAAGCCGGTAGCGTAAGCTTTGACAAAAGCTGTAAAATGCGCTACATTATAGGGCGTTTAAAAGGCTGAAATTCAGGATCGTGCTGATCTATTGTCCAGTACGATGATAAAAACAAAAACGACTTCGCGTTGTTTTTGTTTTTTTATGCTCTAATTCCGGTTTTTTTGAATTTGTAACACAATTGTAATATTTATTCTTTTCTGCAGAAAGGATGTTTTCTTTGCTCGGACACGTTGTGAACTACGGCCGTCGTCGGACGAGACGGAGCTTCTCCAAGATCAAGGAGATCCTGCCGCTGCCAAATCTGACTGATGTGCAGACTCAAAGCTACAAATGGTTCCTGGACGAGGGGATCAACGAAGTATTTGACGACATCATGCCAATCTCAGACTTCTCAGGCAAGCTGTCCTTGGAGTTTGTCAAATACCAGCTGCAAAAGCCGAAGTATACTGTCGAAGAAGCCCGGCAGCACGATGCTAACTACTCAGCACCGATGCACGTCACCCTGCGCCTTACCAACCACGAATCTGGCGAAATCAAGACCCAGGATGTCTTCTTTGGCGACCTGCCGTTAATGACTGAATCTGGTTCCTTCATTATTAACGGTGCCGAAAGAGTTATCGTTTCTCAGTTGGTTAGATCGCCTGGCGTCTACTACCACGCTGACTTTGATAAAAATGGCCGGCCGATTTACGGCACCACTGTGATTCCTAACCGGGGTGCTTGGCTGGAATATGAAACTGACGCAAAGGACTTGGCCTACGTCAGAATCGACCGGACGCGCAAGCTGCCGATCTCCGTTCTGATCCGTGCCTTAGGCTTTGGCTCAGACACCGAGATCACCGACATGTTCGGCGACAGCGACTCTCTGCGCTTCACCTTGGAAAAGGACGTGCACAAGAACCCTGCCGACTCCCGTGTGGCCGAAGCCTTGAAGGACATCTACGAACGCCTGCGTCCAGGCGAGCCGAAGACCACTGATTCTTCACGCCAGTTGCTGTTCAACCGCTTCTTTGACCCGCGTCGTTACGACCTGGCACCGGTTGGCCGCTACAAGATCAACAAGAAGCTGTCTTTGAAGAACAGACTTTTTGACCAAAAACTGGCAGAAACTCTGGCTGACCCAGACACTGGCGAAATCATCGTTAAAAAGGACACGGTGCTGACCCACGCAGTCCTCGACGAATTGGAGAAGTACCTGGACCGCGACGACTTCAAGATGGTCACTTACGAACCATCAAAGGAAGGCGTTGTCGGCGAACCGATCAGCGTTCAAGAAATCAAGGTTTACTCCAAGAACAACCCAGACCGCGTCGTTAAATTGATGTCTAACGGCCACATCGGCGCTGATGTCAAGCACATCACCCCAGCCGACGTCTTAGCTTCCATCAACTACTTCTTCGCACTGCAAGAAGGCATTGGTTCAGCTGACGACATCGACCACTTGGGTAACCGTCGTATCCGCCGTGTCGGCGAATTGCTGCAAAACCAATTCAGAATCGGCTTGGCCAGAATGGAAAGAGTCGTTCGTGAAAGAATGTCTATCCAAGACATCTCCACGGTCACTCCGCAACAGCTGATCAACATCCGGCCGGTAGTTGCTTCCATCCGTGAGTTCTTCGGTTCATCCCAGCTGTCACAGTTCATGGACCAGAACAACCCATTGGGCGAACTGACTCACAAACGCCGTATGTCAGCCTTGGGGCCTGGCGGTCTGTCTCGTGACCGTGCCGGTTATGAAGTCCGTGACGTTCACTACACCCACTACGGCCGTCTGTGTCCTATCGAAACTCCTGAAGGCCCGAACATCGGTCTGATCAACTCCATGGCCACTTACGCCATCATCAACAAGTATGGCTTCATCGAGACCCCATACCGCCGCGTTGACTGGAAGACCCACAAAGTTACCGACAAGATCGACTACCTGACTGCCGACGTCGAAGACAACTACACCGTTGCCGGCGCCAACGCCCGTTTGAACCCGGACGGCAGCTTCAAGGACAAGCTGGTCCTGGTTCGGCACAAGGATGTCAACTTGGAAGTTTCGCCTGACAAGATCGACTACATGGACGTTATTCCAAAGCAGGCCGTCTCTGTCACTTCCGCATGTATCCCATTCCTGGAAAACGACGACTCCAACCGTGCCTTGATGGGGGCCAACCACCAGCGTCAGGCCGTACCATTGATCAACCCGCACGCAGCCATCGTCGGCACCGGGATGGAATACCGGGCAGCCCACGACTCAGGCGACGCCTTGCTGGCTAAGTACGACGGTACTGTTGAATACGTCGATGCCAATGAAATCCGCATCAGACGCGAAGACGGCACTTTAGACAAGTACAAGCTTGAAAAGTACCGCCGTTCAAACGCGACTAAGAACTACAACCAGACGCCTAACGTTTCAACCGGCGACAAGATCAAGGCCGGTCAAGTCATCGGCAACGGTCCTTCCATGGACCACGGCGAGTTAGCCTTAGGTCAAAACCCGCTGATCGCCTTTTTGACTTGGAACATGTACAACTACGAAGACGCCATCATGATCTCCGAACGTATGGTGAAGGACGACGTCTACACCTCAATCCACATCGAGGACTACGAATCAGAAGCCCGCGACACCAAGCTGGGGCCGGAAGAAATTACCCGGGAAATTCCTAACGTCGGCGAAGACGCTTTGAAGGAATTGGACGAAACCGGTGTTGTTCGTGTCGGCGCTGAAGTTCGCGACGGCGACATCCTGGTCGGCAAGGTTACCCCTAAGGGTGTGACTGAGCTGTCAGCCGAAGAGCGTCTGCTGCACGCTATCTTTGGCGAAAAGGCCAGAGAAGTCCGCGACACCTCGCTGCGTGTACCACACGGCGGCGGCGGGATCATCCAGAAGGTTGAAGTCTTCACCCGCGAAGCCGGCGACGAGCTGGCACCTGGTGTCAACACCATGGTCCGCGTTTACATCGTCCAGAAGAGAAAGATCCAGGTCGGCGACAAGATGTCTGGTCGTCACGGTAACAAGGGTACTATCGCTGCTGTTGTGCCAGAAGAAGATATGCCTTACTTGCCAGACGGCCGGCCAGTCGACATCTGCCTGAACCCAATGGGTGTGCCATCACGTATGAACATCGGGCAGCTGCTGGAATTGCACTTGGGTGCCGCAGCCAAGAACCTCGGGATCCACGTTGCCACCCCTGTCTTTGATGGGGCAACCGGTGACGACGTCTGGAAGATGGTTCGTGAAGCCGGCGTCGACAAGGACGGCAAGACCGTCATCTACGACGGCCGGACCGGTGAACCATTCCACAACAGAGTTTCAGTCGGGATCATGAACTACCTGAAGCTGACTCACATGGTTGACGACAAGATCCACGCTCGTTCAATTGGGCCTTACTCATTAGTTACCCAACAGCCGCTGGGTGGTAAAGCTCAGTTCGGTGGCCAGCGTTTCGGTGAAATGGAAGTTTGGGCTTTGGAAGCCTACGGTGCTGCTTACTCGCTGCAAGAAATTCTGACCTACAAGTCTGACGACGTTGTCGGCCGTGTTCGTGCTTACGAAGCGATCGTCAAGGGCGAAAGAATTCCTAAGCCTGGTGTCCCAGAATCATTCCGCGTTTTGGTTAAGGAACTGCAAGCCTTAGGCTTGGACCTGCGCGTTTTGGACATGGATCACCACGACATCGACCTGCGCGACATGAACGACACCAACGAGCACTTCAACATCGACTCGATCTCGCGGATGGCTGAACAAGAAGAGAAAAAGAAACTAGCTGAACAAGAAAAGAAAGAAGAGACTTCTTCTGATGATGCCGAGGGCAGCGAAGCTCCAAGCGATGAAAAACCATCAGATGATCAGGTTTCTAAGTAATTAGGAGGTTAGACTTTTGATCGACGTAAACAAGTTTGAAAGTATGTCCATTGGGATCGCTTCTCCCAACAAGATCAGAAGCTGGTCCTATGGCGAGGTGAAAAAGCCTGAAACGATCAACTACCGTACTTTGAAACCAGAAAAAGACGGTCTGTTTGATGAGCGGATTTTTGGGCCGACCAAGGACTGGTCCTGTGCCTGCGGCAAGTACAAGGGCATCCGCTACCGCGGTATCGTCTGCGACCGCTGCGGTGTTGAAGTTACCTCATCCAAGGTCAGAAGAGAGCGGATGGGCCACATCGAGCTGGCCGCTCCTGTAACTCACATTTGGTACTTCAAAGGGATTCCTTCCCGCATGGGGATCGTGCTTGACATCTCCCCACGGATTTTGGAAGAAGTTATCTACTTTGCTGCCTACGTTGTCATCGACGCCGGCGACACCGACTTAGAGCCAAAACAGCTTTTGACTGAAGCCGAATACCGCGACGCCCGTGAAAAGTTCGGCAACCGCTTCGAAGCCAAGATGGGTGCCGAAGCCGTTAAGGAACTGCTGCAGCAAGTAGACCTGGACAAAGAAGTTACCGAGCTGAAGAAGGAACTGCAGACTGCTACTGGCCAAAAGAGAACCAAGGCTATCCGCCGTCTGGACGTCTTAGACGCCTTCAGAAACTCCGGCAACAAGCCTGAATGGATGGTCATGGATTGTATCCCGGTCATTCCGCCTGACTTGCGGCCAATGGTGCAACTGGAAGGCGGCCGGTTCGCCACTTCCGACCTGAACGACTTATACAGACGTGTTATCAACAGAAACAACCGTCTGAAGCGTCTGCTGGACCTGAATGCCCCAGGCATCATTGTTCAAAACGAAAAGAGAATGCTGCAGGAAGCCGTCGACGCCTTGATCGACAACGGCCGCCGCGGCCGTCCGGTTGTCGGCCCAGGCAACAGAGCCTTGAAGTCTCTGTCACACCTGCTGAAAGGTAAGCAGGGCCGTTTCCGTCAAAACCTGTTAGGTAAGCGTGTCGACTACTCAGGCCGTTCCGTTATCGACGTTTCCCCGCACTTGAAGTTCTACCAATGCGGTGTTCCTCGTCCAATGGCTTTGGAATTGTTCAAGCCATTTGTCATGCACCAGCTGGTTAAGCGCGGCTTAGCTTCCAACATCAAGGCAGCCAAGCGCAAGATCGACCGCGAAGACGATGACATCTGGGATGTATTGGAAGACGTCATTAAGGAAAGACCAGTCCTTTTAAACCGGGCACCTACTCTGCACCGTTTGGGTATCCAAGCCTTTGAACCGATCTTGGTTCCAGGCAAGGCGATCCGTCTGCACCCGCTGGCCTGTGAAGCCTACAACGCCGACTTCGACGGTGACCAGATGGCCATCCACGTGCCGCTGTCAGACGAAGCCGTTGCCGAATCACGGTTGCTGATGTTAGCCGCTCACCACATCCTGGCTCCTAAGGACGGCAAGCCAATCGTTACGCCATCACAGGATATCGTTTTGGGTAACTACTGGCTGACCCAAGCCGAACGCGGCCGCGAAGGCGAAGGCATGATCTTCAACACTCCTGCCGAAGCCGACGTCGCATACGCAAACGGCTACATCCACTACCACACCAGAATCGGTGTGGCTGCGGACTCAATGCCTGACAAGCCATGGCCGAAGGGCTGCGAACACGGCGTGTTTGTCACGACTTACGGCAAGCTGCTGTTCAACCAGATCTACCCGCACGACTTCTTCTACGTTAACGACCCGACTGCCGAGAACTTAACGCACCCGTTGGCTGAAAAGTACTTCTTGAAGCCTGGCGAAGACATTCACGAAAAGCTGGCTGACATGCCTTTGGGCACTCCGTTCAAGAAGGGCTTTTTGTCAGACTCCATCGCGCAGATCTACAAGGACTACCGCGTTCAAAGAACGTCCGACTTCCTGGACGACCTGAAGACTTTAGGCTACACCAGCTGTACTACTTCCGGTCTGACCATGGGTATTGCCGATATTCCAATCATGACCGATAAGGACGAAGTCGTAGCCGCTGCCCACGACCAGGTTGACCTGGTTTCCAAGCAGTACCGCCGCGGTTTGATTACCGACGACGAACGCCACGACCGCGTAATTTCCATTTGGAACGAATGCAAGGACAAGATTCAAAAGAAGCTGTCCGGCATCTTCGACCCACGCAACCCAATCTCAGTCATGTCAGACTCCGGTGCCCGTGGTAACATTTCCAACTTTACCCAGCTGGCCGGTATGCGTGGTTTGATGGCCGCTCCTAACGGCGGTTTGATTGAAATTCCTGTTACTTCAAACTTCCGTGAAGGTCTGTCAGTGCAGGAAATGTTCATGTCCTCGCACGGTGCTCGTAAAGGTATGACCGACACGGCCTTGAAGACCGCCAACTCAGGTTACCTGACCCGTCGTCTGGTCGACGTTGCTCAGGACGTGGTCATTCGTGAAGACGACTGTGGTACCGACCGCGGTGTCACTGTCCACGCCTTTAATGAAGGCGACGAAATGATCGAGCCGCTGTTCGACCGTCTGGTTGGCCGCTACACCGCTAAGAGCGTGCGCGACCCGAAGACCGGCGAAGTCATCGTACCGCGCGACGTGATGATCAGCGAAGAGACTGCCCACAAGATCGTCGACGCAGGCGTCACCGGCGTCACGATTCGTTCAGTCTTCACTTGCAACGCCGTCCACGGCGTCTGCCGCAAGTGCTACGGCATGAACCTGGCTACCGGTGAAACCGTTGAAGTCGGTGAAGCCGTTGGTACTGTTGCCGCTCAGTCAATCGGTGAACCTGGTACTCAGCTGACTATGCGTAACTTCCACAACGGTGGTGTTGCCGGCGGTGAAGACATCACGCAAGGTCTGCCGCGTGTGCAAGAATTGTTCGAAGCCCGCAACCCTAAAGGTCGTGCGGTCATCACCGAAGTTGCCGGTGAAGTTACTGCCATCGAAGAAAACCCAGCTGAACACACCCGTGAGATCACTGTGAAGGGCAAGACCGACACTCGTTCTTACGACGTGCCTTACACCGCTTCTGTTGCCGTCGCCGAAGGCGACCACGTTGAACGCGGTGACAAGCTGACCATTGGTTCTATCGACCCGAAGGAATTGATCAGAGTTCGCGACACCCTGACTACTGAAAACTACATCCTGAGCGAAATTCAAAAGGCTTACCGGATGCAGGGTGTAGAAATCGCCGACAAGCACGTCGAGGTTATGGCTCGGCAGATGCTGCAAAAGGTCCGCATCCTGGACCCAGGCGAGACCGACTTGCTGCCGGGCGAATTGCTGGACATTGCCCAATTCCGCGACCGCAACCGCGACGTCATCATTTCCGGCGGGATCCCAGCTACTGCTCAAAGCGTCATCTTAGGTATTACCAAGGCCGCTTTGAACACCAACTCATTCCTGTCCGCCGCATCATTCCAGGAAACTACTCGTGTCCTGACCGATGCATCAATCCGCGGCAAGAACGACCCGCTGCTGGGCTTGAAGGAAAACGTCATCATCGGCAAGCTGATTCCAGCCGGGACCGGGATGTCAGTTTACAACCAAGCTGAACCCGACAGTGCTGTGAAGAAGCCAACTTCTGTCTACTCCATCGCCGACATCGAAAAGCAGATGGACTCCGACAGTCAAACACCTGCTGACAAGTAATCAGCAAACATTTCTTTCTGCAAAAAAGACAGCTCCAAATATTTGGAGCTGTTTTTTTTTATGCGTAAAAATAGACCCAGGAAAAACACAGGTGGGCCAGGTAGAGGTAGGGGACAAAGGCCGCTTTTCTGCTTTTTAATAAAAGCTGGCTGGCTAAGCAGAAAAGGCAGGCTAAGAGCAGGAGCTGGGGCAGGCGCTGCTGCCAAAAAAGGCCCAGCACGGCCAGGCAGTAGACGTCGCCGCTTCCCAACAGGCCGCATTTTGCAAACACGGCTAAGAGCAGGCACAGCACCAGCGCCGGCAGCAGGTGGTTGAGGCCGCAGGCCAGGATAGCCGCAAAGGTGGGCACGACCAGCAGCCTGAGGTCAATCGTCTCTGTTTGCAAATCCAATATTGCCAAGGTCAAAAAATAGAAAGCGATGATGGCCGCTGCCAGGCTCTTTTTATTGAAAGAAAAAGGCAAAAAGCTGAGCGCACCCCAAATCTCGGTATAAAACAAGCTGGCGGGGATGCCGCTTTGGCAGTAGCGGCACTTCCCATGTAAATATAGATAGGAAATGATGGGAATTTCGTCGGCGAAGCTCAGCTCTTGTCCGCAATAGCTGCAGCGCGAGCGCCAGTGCAGACAGTTTTTTCGAAAACTGTCTGCCAGCCAAGCTGCGTGGGAACCAAGACAAGCGCCGACCAGGACATGGATGAATGAGGACATGGCTTTTTCCTCCTGCCTAAGACTACGCAAAAGGCGTTTGCTTTGTCCTGAAAATGGTGGTAACATAATGCTCGTGCATATTGAACATGAACCCGTGAGCCTAAAAAGAAACTCCCGGATGTGTGAACAAAAGTAATTGTTTTAGGAGGAAATATTAATGCCAACCATTAACCAACTGGTTAGAAAAGGCCGTCACTCCAAGAGCGGCAAGTCAAAATCACCAGCCTTGAACTATGCTTACAACAGCATGACCAAGGAATTGAACTACAACCCAGCACCTCAAATGCGTGGTGTTGCTACTCGTGTCGGTACTATGACGCCAAAGAAGCCTAACTCAGCTTTGCGTAAGTACGCCCGTGTACGTCTGTCAAACCTGATCGAAGTTACTGCCTACATCCCAGGTGTTGGCCACAACTTGCAGGAACACTCCGTTGTCTTAATCCGTGGCGGCCGTGTAAAGGACCTTCCTGGTGTTCGTTACCACATCGTCCGCGGCGCTCTGGACACTGCCGGTGTTGACGGCAGAAAGCAAGGCCGTTCTAAGTACGGTGCAAAGAAAGGCTAAAGAGGAGGAATAAAGAATGCCAAGAAAAGGTCACATCGCTAAAAGAGAAGTTTTAGCAGATCCAATCTACAACTCAAAATTAGTTACCAAGTTGATCAACCACTTGATGATCGACGGCAAGAAGGCAAAGGCATCTTCAATCCTGTACGACGCCTTTGAAATCATCAAGGACAAGACTGACAAGAACCCAGTTGACGTCTTTGAAGAAGCTATGAACAACGTTATGCCAGTTCTGGAAGTTAAGGCTCGCCGTATCGGTGGTTCTAACTACCAGATCCCAGTTGAAGTTCGTCCAGAAAGAAGAACTACTCTGGCTTTAAGATGGATCGTTTCATACGCACGTCTGCGTAACGAACACACTATGGACGAACGTCTGGCCAACGAAATCATGGACGCAGCCAACAACACTGGTTCATCAGTTAAGAAGCGTGAAGATGTCCACAGAATGGCTGAAGCCAACCGTGCCTTCGCTCACTACCGCTTCTAATAGTTTTTCCACTAGCAATAAAGGAGATTTAATTTTATGGCTAATACACGTGAATTCCCTCTGGAAAAAACACGTAACATTGGTATCATGGCCCACATCGATGCCGGTAAAACTACTGTAACTGAGCGTATTCTTTACTACACTGGCAAGATCCACAAGATCGGCGAAACCCACGAGGGTGACAGCCAAATGGACTGGATGTCAGAAGAAAAGGAACGTGGTATCACCATTACCTCAGCTGCGACTACCGCTCAGTGGAAAGACCACAGAATCAACATCATCGACACCCCGGGACACGTTGACTTCACTATCGAAGTTGAACGTTCTCTGCGTGTTCTGGACGGTGCCGTAACTGTTTTGGACGCCCAGGCCGGTGTTGAACCTCAGACTGAAAACGTTTGGCGTCAGGCTGAAACCTACGGTGTTCCAAGAATCGTGTTCGTCAACAAGATGGACAAGGTTGGTGCCGACTTCGACATGTCAGTCCAATCACTGCACGAACGTCTGCGCGCTAACGCCCACGCCGTTCAAATGCCAATCGGTGCCGCTGACACCTTCGAAGGTGTTATCGACCTGATCAACATGAAGGCCGACATCTACGACGAAGACAAGCTTGGTTCAAAGTGGGATGTTGTTGACATTCCTGACGAATACAAGGAAGAAGCCCAAAACCGCCGCGAGAAGCTGATCGAAGCTGTTGCCGACGTTGACGATGGCATCATGGAGAAGTACCTCGGCGGTGAAGAAATCTCCAACGACGAACTGATCGCTGCCATCCGTAAGGCTACCCTGGACTTGAAGTTCTTCCCAGTCTTTGCTGGTTCAGCCTTCAAGAACAAGGGTGTTCAGATGATGCTGGACGGTGTTATCAACTACCTGCCATCACCACTGGACGTTAAGCCATACGTTGCCCACGACCCTAAGACCGGTGACGAAGTTGAATTGATGGCTGACGACAGCAAGCCATTTGCTGCCTTGGCCTTCAAGATCGCTACTGACCCATTTGTTGGCCGTCTGACCTTCATCCGTGTCTACACTGGTTCCTTAGCATCAGGTTCTTACGTTCTGAACGCTTCCAAGAACAAGCGTGAACGTATTGGTCGTCTGGTTCAAATGCACGCCAACGACCGTAAGGAAATCCCAGAAGTCTTCTCAGGCGACATTGCCGGTGCTATCGGTCTGAAGAACACCACTACCGGTGACTCGTTGACTGACCCAGACCACCCGCTGATCCTGGAAAGCCTGGAAGTTCCAGACCCAGTTATCCAAGTTTCCATCGAACCTAAGTCAAAGGCTGACCGTGACAAGATGGACGTCGCTCTGCAGAAGCTGACTGAAGAAGACCCAACCTTCAAGGCTGAAACCAACGCCGAAACCGGTCAAACTCTGATCGCCGGCATGGGTGAACTGCACTTGGACATCATGGTTGAACGTATGAAGCGCGAATTCAAGGTTGAAGCTAAGATCGGTGAACCGCAAGTTGCTTACCGTGAAACCTTCACCAAGCCTGCCAAGGCTCAAGGTAAATTCGTACGTCAGTCAGGTGGTAAAGGTCAATACGGTGACGTTTGGATTGAATTTACTCCAAACGAACGCGGCAAGGGCTACGAATTCGAAGACGCCATCGTTGGTGGTGTCGTACCACGCGAATTCATTCCTTCAGTTGACCAAGGTCTGCAAGAAGCTATGAAGAACGGTATTCTGGCCGGCTACCCATTGATCGACGTTAAGGCTAAGCTGTACGATGGTTCTTACCACGAAGTCGACTCATCCGAAGCTGCCTTCAAGGTTGCCGCTTCTCTGGCATTGAGAAACGCTGCTCCTAAGGCCGGTGCTGTTATCCTGGAACCAATCATGAAGGTTCAGGTCATCACCCCAGAAGACTACTTAGGCGACGTTATGGGTTCAATCACTGCTCGCCGCGGTAACATGGACGGTATGGAAGACCGTTCAGGTGCCAAGGTGATCAACGCTATGGTTCCACTGTCTGAAATGTTTGGTTACGCAACTACTCTGCGTTCATCAACTCAGGGCCGTGGTACCTTCACGATGGTCTTCGACCACTACTCACCAACTCCTAAGTCAATTCAAAAAGAAATTATTGAAAAGCGCAGCGGTGAAACCGACTAGTTTTTTCTAGTAATTTCCAAAAGAGACACCAGTAAAAATCTGGTGTCTCTTTTTTTCATGATTTGCCCTCAACGCTTGATTTAGTGCGCTTTAGCAAGTATACTAACTTTTGTGTGATTTGAGGGTGCAGTGCGCCCTCCGCACGACAAATTATTCAGCGCTGACACAAGAGGTTGCGGCACGCCAGGCTGCATTGCCACAGTGGCGCGCCGGTAATTCTTGCCGAGCTAGTCAACTTTTTAAAGGAAGACGAAGGAGGTTTTTCAATGGCAAGTCAAAAAATTCGTATCAGATTAAAGTCATACGAACATGGTATCCTCGACGAATCTGCTACTAAGATCGTCGCAACTGCGCAAAGAACTGGTGCTAAAGTTTCAGGCCCAATTCCTTTGCCAACTGAAAGAACTTTATTCACGGTGTTGCGTTCACCACACAAGAACAAGGACTCACGTGAACAGTTCGAAATGCGCACCCACAAGCGTTTAATCGACATTTTGAAGCCAACCCCTAAGACGGTTGATTCATTAATGAAGTTAGACCTGCCAAGTGGCGTGGACATTGAAATTAAGCTGTAGTTTTAAATAGATAGAAAGAGGTGTAATCATGACCAAAGGAATCTTAGGAAGAAAAGTTGGGATGACTCAAATCTTCACTAAGGAAGGCAAGCTGGTTCCGGTTACTGTTGTTGAAGCAGATCCGAACGTAGTTATGCAGATCAAGACCGTTGAAAACGACGGTTACGAAGCTGTTCAGCTTGGCTACCAAGACAAGCGTGAAGTTTTGAGCAACAAACCAGAAAAGGGTCATGCTGCTAAAGCAAAGACTTCGCCTAAGCGCTTCATTCGGGAAATCCGCGGTGTTGAGCTTAAGGACTATGAAGTCGGCGCAACTGTTACTGTGGATACATTTAATGAAGGCGACGTCGTAGACGTTACCGGTATCTCGAGAGGTCATGGCTACCAAGGTAACATCAAGCGCTGGGGTCAATCCAGAGGTCCTGAAACCCACGGGTCAAGATACCACAGAATTCCAGGTTCAATGGGTTCCATCATTAACCGTGTACCAAAGGGCAAGCGTTTGCCAGGCCACATGGGCGTGAAGAAAGTTACCATTGAAAACTTAGTAATCGAAAAAGTCGTTGCTGACAAGAACGTCTTGATGATCAAGGGCAACGTTCCTGGTGCCAAGAACTCATTGATCGTTGTTAAGTCAGCTGCTAAAGGTCAAGACTAGGAAGGAGGACGCAAATGGCTAACATTAAACTTATGGATCAAAACGGCAAAGAAGCTGGTCAAGTTTCATTAAACGATGCTGTTTTCGCAGTAGAAAAGCACGATGCCGTTGTATTTGAAGCTATCTTGAGACAAAGAGCCGGCAAGCGCCAAGGCACTCACGCTGTTAAGAACAGATCAGCTGTCAGCGGCGGCGGCAAGAAGCCTTGGAGACAAAAGGGTACTGGCCGTGCTCGTCAAGGTTCAATCAGAGCTCCGCAATGGCGCGGTGGTGGTACCGTCTTTGGCCCAACCCCTCGTTCATACGCCTTTGACATGAACCGCAAGGCTCGTCGTCTGGCTATCAAGTCAGTTTTATCTGAAAAGGTTGCTGACGAAAACTTGGTAGTTGTTGACAAGCTGACCATGTCTGCTCCAAAGACTAAGGAATTTAAGTCTGTTTTAGACAATTTGAAGATTGACGGCAAAGCTCTGATCGTATCAGATGACAAGAACGTCCAACTTTCTGCTAGAAACTTGAGCAACGTTAAGGTTGTTCCAGTAAATGGCTTGAACGTAGTCGATGCAGTCAACTATGACAAACTTGTTTTAACTCAAGACGCTCTTAAGAGAATTGAGGAGGTTTTGGCATAATGGATGCACGTGACATTATCTTACGTCCAGTTATTACCGAAAAAAGTACTGATCTGATGGACGGCAAGAAGTACACCTTTGATGTAGCTCTTGACGCCACCAAGATGCAAGTTCGTGACGCTGTTGAAGAAATCTTTGACGTAAAGGTCAAGAGAGTCAACATCATGAACGTACGTGGCCGTGACAAGCGTGTTGGCCGTTACACCGGCAAGACCGCTCGCACCAGAAAGGCCATCGTTTCCTTGACCGCTGATTCAAACGACATCAAGATCTTCGGCGACCAAGACAACAAAGAAGACAAATAATATAGGAGGTTAGTCAATTGGCGATCATTAAATACAAGCCAACCAGCAATGGTAGACGTAACATGACTTCTTCCGATTTTGCAGAAATTACTAAGAAGAAGCCGGAACGTTCCCTGCTTGAATCCCAAAGCCACACTGCTGGCCGCAACTCATACGGTCACATCACTGTTAGACACCGTGGCGGCGGTCACAAGCAAAAGTACCGTATCATCGATTTCAAGCGTAACAAGGACAATGTCAAGGCTATCGTTAAGGCCATTGAATACGACCCTAACAGAACTGCCAACATCGCACTGCTGCACTACACTGACGGTGTGAAGACCTACATCTTGGCCCCAGAAGGCCTGCACGTAGGCGACGTTGTTTCATCAGGTGCAGATGCCGACATCAAGCCAGGCAATGCTTTGCCATTAGCAAACATTCCTGCCGGTACTTCAATTCACAACATTGAAATGAAGCCAGGCAAGGGTGGTCAATTGGTAAGAAGTGCCGGTACTGAAGCACAAGTTTTAGGTGTCGACGGCAACTACACTTTGATCAAGCTGCAAAGCGGCGAAGTTCGCAAGATCTTGTCATCATGCCGCGCAACTATCGGTGAAGTTGGCAACGGTCAACACTCATTGATCAACTTAGGTAAGGCAGGCCGCAAGCGTTGGCTGGGCAAGCGTCCACAATCTCGTGGTTCTGTAATGAACCCTAACGATCACCCACATGGTGGTGGTGAAGGTAAAGCTCCTGTTGGTCGTCCACAACCTATGACTCCATGGGGCAAGAAGGCTCGTGGTATCAAGACCAGAAACAGCAGAAGAGCTTCCGAGAAGCTGATTATCCGTCACCGTGGCAAATAAAGGAGGGTTAAATAAATGAGTCGTAGTATTAAAAAAGGACCTTTTGCTGACGAAAGCCTTCTGAAGAAGGTTGCTGCGCAAGAAAACGCAAGCAAGAAGCAAGTCATTAAAACCTGGTCTCGTCGTTCAACTATTTTCCCTTCCTTCGTTGGTTTGACCATAGCTGTTTACGACGGCAGAAAGCATGTCCCGGTTTACGTTACTGAAGACATGGTTGGTCACAAGCTTGGTGAATTTGTTCCAACCAGAACTTTCCGCGGTCACAGATCAAGTGCTGACAAGGCAACTGGCGCCGCACCAGCTGCACGTTAATGGAAGGAGAGACATTTTAAATGGCAGAACAAATTACCTCAGCCAAAGCTGAAGCAAGAACGGTTCGCATCGCTCCTAGAAAAGCGAGTTTAGTTGTTGACTTAATTCGCGGCAAGAGCGTTGCTGAAGCTTTAGCAATTCTGGAATTTACCCCTAGAGCTGCTTCTCCAATCGTTGAAAAAGTTCTTCGTTCAGCAATCGCTAACGCAGAGCACAATTATGACTTGGAAAGCGCAAACCTGTACGTTTCTGAAGCCTACGTTAACGAAGGCGCAACCTTAAAGAGATTCCGTCCTCGTGCCAAGGGTGTTGCTTCTCCGATCAATAAGAGAACCAGTCACGTAGTAGTTGTTGTATCTGAAAGAAACAATTAGGGAGGTAAATTGAATGGGTCAAAAAATTAACCCTATTGGTTTCCGTCTTGGCGTCAATCGCGATTGGGTAGCTAAGTGGTACGCTGACAAAGGCTACGCTGACACCTTAAACGAAGACTTAAGAATTAGAAAATACATTTCTGAAAAATTAGCTGGCGCTTCAGTTTCAACTGTTGAAATCGAACGTGCAGCCAACCGCATCAACATCTCAATCCACACTGCCAAGCCTGGTATGGTTATCGGCAAGGGTGGTTCAGAAGTTGAAGCCCTTAGAAAAGAACTGGACGCTTTAACTGACAAGCAAGTCCACATCAACATTGTTGAAATCAAGAAGCCAGATCTGGATGCTGAACTGGTTGGCGAAAACATCGCTCAACAATTGGAAGCTAGAATTGCTTTCCGTCGTGCAACCAGACAAGCTGCTCAAAGATCAATGAGACAAGGTGCCAAGGGTATCAAGGTTCAAACCTCTGGCCGTCTGAACGGTGCTGACATGGCCCGCAGAGAATGGCACACTGAAGGCAGTGTTCCTCTTCATACTTTGAGAGCTGACATTGATTACGCATGGGTTGAAGCAAACACTACTTACGGCCAAATCGGCGTTAAGGTTTGGATCAACCGCGGCATCATCTTGCCACAGCGCAAGGATGACAAGAAGGGAGGAAACAAGTAATGCCTTTAGTACCAAAGCGTGTTAAGCACCGTCGCGAATTCCGCGGCAAGATGCGTGGTGAAGCCAAGGGCGGCAAGACCGTTGCTTTCGGCGAATATGGTTTGAAAGCCCTGGAATCACACTGGATTTCTAACAAGCAAATCGAAGCTGCCCGTGTTGCGATGACTCGTTACATGAAGCGTGGCGGTAAGGTTTGGATTAGAATCTTCCCACAAAAGTCATACACTGCTAAGGGTGTTGGTGTACGTATGGGTTCCGGTAAAGGTGCACCAGCAGGCTGGGTTGCAGTCGTTAAGAGAGAAAAAGTTATGTTTGAAATCGGCGGCGTTGACGAAGCAACTGCTCGTGAAGCTTTGAGATTAGCTTCAACTAAGCTGCCAATCAAATGCAAGTTTGTTAAGAGAACTGCGGAAGTAGGTGGCGAATCTAATGAAGGCTAAGGACATCAGAGCACTCAGCACCGACCAAATGTTGGAAAAGGAAAAGCAATATAAAGAAGAATTGTTCAACCTGCGTTTTCAACAGGCAACGGGTCAATTAGAGAACACCGCTCGTTTGAAGAAAGTTCGCAAAAACATCGCTAGAATCAAGACCATTCTGAGCGAAGATGCGTTGAAGAACAATTAAGAGTAGTGGAAGGGAGAAATAACTTTGAGCGAAACTAACGAAAGAAACAATCGTCACGTTTACCAAGGCCGCGTAGTTTCTGATAAGATGGACAAGACCATTGTCGTTGTTGTCGACACTTACAAGAACCACCCAGTCTACAAGAAGCGTATCAAGTACTCAAAGAAGTACTACGCAAACGACGCAGAAAACCAAGCTAAAGTTGGCGATATCGTTCGTATCATGGAAACCCGTCCATTATCACGTACTAAACGCTATCGCTTAGTTGAGATCGTTAAGAGATCTGTTTAATTGACAGGTTTTAGCGAGAGGAGGATATACTAGTGATTCAACACGAAACTCGTTTAAAAGTCGCTGATAACTCTGGTGCTAGAGAACTGCTGGTTATTAAGATCTTAGGCGGTTCAAAGCGCAAGACTGGTAACATCGGTGACATCGTTGTTGCAGCTGTTAAACAAGCAACACCAGGTGGCGTTGTTAAGAAGGGTGACGTTGTTAAGGCCGTTATCGTAAGAACTAAGTCAGGTTCACGTCGTGAAGACGGTTCATACATCAAGTTCGACGAAAACGCAGCCGTTATTATCAACGCAGATAAGACCCCACGTGGAACTAGAATCTTCGGGCCTGTTGCTCGCGAATTGCGTGAACACGACTTTATGAAGATCGTTTCTCTGGCTCCTGAAGTTCTGTAATTGTTTAGGGAGGTGCACAGATGTTTCTTAAGACAGGCGACAAAGTAAGAGTTATCGCTGGCAAGGACAAAGGCAAGGAAGGCAACGTTCTTTCAATCAACCGTAAGACCAACCGTGTCGTTGTCAAAGGCGTAAACATGATCAAAAAGCATGAAAAACCTTCCCAAAGCAATACCAACGGCGGTGTTGTAGAAAAAGAAGGCACCATCAACGCTTCAAACTTGATGCTGATTGATCCTGAATCTGGCAAGCCAACCAGAATCGGCTACAAGGTAGTTGACGGTAAGAAAGTTCGCGTCGCTAAGGTTAGCGGCAAGGCTATCGACAAATAAGAGAAGGGAGGATTAACATGGCAAACACTTTACAAGTTAAATACAATGAAGAAATCGCACCTGCACTGGCTAAGAAGTTCAACTACAAGTCAGTTATGCAAATTCCAAAGATTGACAAGATCGTTTTGAACATGGGTGTCGGTGACGCAGTTTCCAACTCAAAGAACTTGGACGAAGCCGTTCAAGAACTGACTCTGATCTCAGGTCAAAAGCCGCTCGTTACTAAAGCCAAGAAGTCAATCGCCAACTTCCGTCTGCGTGAAGGTATGGCAATCGGTGCCAAGGTTACCCTGCGTGGCGAAAGAATGTACGATTTCCTGTACAAGCTGATCAACGTTTCACTGCCTCGAGTACGTGACTTCCGCGGTATTAGCTCAAGATCATTTGATGGTCGTGGCAACTACACTCTGGGTATCAAAGAGCAATTGATCTTCCCTGAAATCGATTTCGACAAGGTTCACCGCACTCGTGGTTTAGACGTTGTTATCGTTACTACTGCCAACACTGATGAAGAAGCTCATGAACTTCTGTCAGAATTAGGCATGCCATTTGCTAAGTAATTGGGAGGACACTAATGGCTAAGACATCACAAAAAGTTAGAAACAGTCGTCCGGCTAAGTTCTCTAGTCGTGAGTACACCCGTTGCCAACGCTGCGGCAGACCTCACTCTGTTTACCGCAAGTTCGGTTTGTGCCGTATCTGCCTGAAAGACTTGGCACACAAGGGTCAAATTCCTGGCTTGAAAAAGGCTAGCTGGTAATTCACGAGAGAAGGAGGCATATCAATGGTCATGACTGATCCTATCGCAGACTACTTGACTAGAATCAGAAACGCCAACATGGCAAAGCACGATTCAGTCGAAGTTCCTGCATCCAACATCAAGAAATCTATTTCAGAGATTTTGAAGAACGAAGGCTTCATCAACGGCTACGAAGTCATTGATGACAACAAGCAAGGCATCATCAAGATCGACTTGAAGTACGGCCCTAACGGCGAACGCGTCATTTCCGGTCTGAAGCGTATTTCTAAGCCTGGCTTGAGAAACTACGTTGATGCTGCCAACCTGCCAAAGGTTTTGAACGGCCTGGGCATCGCTATTGTTTCAACTTCTGCTGGCGTGATTACCGACAAGGAAGCTAGAGACAAGAACGTCGGCGGCGAAGTTATCGCTTACGTTTGGTAATATTGACGAAAGGAGAAATTAAATGAGCCGTATTGGTTTAAAGCCTATCGAGGTTCCTGACTCAGTCACTGTTACCAAGAAAGGTGACGACATCACTGTTAAGGGTCCTAAGGGCGAATTGACTAGATACTTTGATCCAAAGATCAAGTTCGAACAAGACGACAAGGAAATTCGTTTCTCACGTTCAAGTGAAAACGACAAAGCATTGCACGGTACCGAAAGAGCTAACCTGGCTTCAATGATTGAAGGCGTTTCAAAGGGCTACACCAAGAAATTGACGCTGATCGGTGTTGGTTACACTGCAACTGCTCAAGGCAGCAAGCTGACTTTAAACGTTGGCTACTCCCACCCAGTTGTAATGGAAGCGCCAAAGGGTATCGAAGTTTCAACCGAAAAGGGTACTTCAATCACCATCTCAGGTGTTTCAAAGCAAGCTGTCGGCCAATTCGCAGCTGAAATCCGTGCCGTACGTTCCCCAGAACCTTACAAGGGCAAGGGTATTCGTTACGAAGACGAACACGTACGTCGCAAGGAAGGTAAGACTGGTAAGTAATAGTTAGAATTTTTGAGGTGAAATTGTGATTTCTAAACCAGATAAAAACAAGTTACGCTTAAAGCGTCATAAACGTATTCGCGGTAAAATTTCTGGTACTGCTGAGCGCCCACGCTTAAGTGTCTTTCGTTCAAACAAAAACATCTACGCTCAATTAATTGATGATGTAGAGGGTGTAACGCTTGCAAGCGCCTCATCAATGGATGATTCAGCAAACAAGACTAAGACTGAGCAAGCCGAAGAAGTCGGCAAGAAGTTAGCTGAAGCAGCTGCCAAGAAGAACATCAAGAATGTTGTCTTTGACCGTAGCGGTTACCTGTACCACGGCCGTGTTGCTGCCTTAGCAGAATCTGCTCGTAAAAACGGATTAGAGTTCTAGGAAAGGAGATTTAACTAATGGCAAACAACCGTAACGACTCTCGCAGAGATCGCAAGAAAGACGATATCGAAGACCAATTAGTTGCTGTCAACCGGATTACCAAGGTTGTTAAAGGCGGCCGCCGGATGAGATTCGCAGCTCTGGTAGTTGTTGGCGACAGAAAGGGTCATGTTGGTTTTGGTACTGGCAAGGCTCAAGAAGTTCCAGAAGCTATCCGCAAGGCTGTTGAAGCCGGCAAGAAGAGCATGATCAAGGTGCCAATCGTTGGTACGACTATTCCTCACGAAGTAATCGGCCACTACGGTTCAGGCAACATTATGCTGAAGCCTGCTGAAGCTGGTTCTGGTGTTGCTGCTGGTGGTGCCGTTCGTATCGTTATGGACTTGGCAGGTATCAGCGACGTTACCTCAAAGGCTTTGGGTACTAACACCCCAATCAACGTTGTTCGCGCAACTATTGACGGCTTAAAGCAACTGCAAACCAAGGAAGACGTCTTAAGACTTCGTGGCAAAGCAAAGAGCTTACAAGATTAAGGAGATAGCAAATGACTGATTTAAAGATTACTTTAATTAGAAGCGTTGCCCACCGTATCCCTAATCAAAGAAAAGTCGTTAAGGCTCTTGGTTTAGGTAAGGTAAACAGTAGTGTTGTTTTACCAGACAACGCCCAAACTCGTGGCGCATTAATGAAGATTGCCCACCTGATTTCTGTTGAAGAAGTTAACAAGTAATAGGGAGGTGCACTAATGAAGCTTAATGAATTGAAAGCAGCAGAAGGTTCACGTCGCGCTAGAAAGCGTGTCGGCCGTGGTACTTCCAGCGGTTTCGGTAAGACTTCTGGCCGTGGCCAAAAAGGTCAATTAGCTCGTCAAGGCGGCAAGACCCGTTTAGGTTTTGAAGGTGGCCAAATGCCTCTGTTCAGAAGAATGCCTAAGCGCGGCTTCAAGAACATCAACCGCAAGGAATACGCTATCGTAAACCTGTCAGACTTGAACAAGTTTGAAGCAGGCAGCGAAGTTGACTTGAACAGCTTGCAAGAAGCAGGTCTGGTTAAGAAGCAACTGGACGGCGTTAAATTGCTGGCTAAAGGCGAATTAAATGTTAAGTTAACAGTTAAAGTCAACAAGGTTTCTGCAGCTGCTAAGAAGGCTGTTGAAGCTGCTGGCGGTTCTGTTGAGGTGATTTAATGTTCTCGACCCTGAAGAACGCTTTTAAGGATAAAGAGATCCGCAAGAAGATCTTCTTTACCCTTTTTATCCTATTGTTATACCGCTTAGGTGCCAATATCACGGTACCTGGGATCAATGCCAAGGCGATCAATACGGTTGCGCAAACCGGCTTGGTGCCGATGCTTGACTTGGTCAGCGGTGGTGGTTTGGACAACTACTCAATCTTTTCATTGGGTGTTTCGCCATACATCACGGCGCAGATCGTGGTCCAGCTGTTGCAAATGGACATTGTTCCCCGTCTGGTTGAATGGAGCAAGCAGGGTGAAGTTGGTCGGCGCAAGACCAACCAGCTGACCCGCTACCTGACCTTGGCGGTTGCCTTTGTACAGGCCATCGGGATCACGCTGGGCTTCAACGTCTTGACCCAAATGGGCTTGGTGCAAAATCAAACGCCAATGACCTACATTCAAATCGGCATCATCATGACCGGTGGTACGATGTTACTGACCTGGCTTGGTGATGAAATTACTGATAAAGGCTTAGGCAACGGTGTGTCGGTTATTATCTTTGCCGGCATCATCTGCCGCCTGCCGCGCGGCTTGGTCAGCCTTTACAGAGAAGAAATTATCGATGCTTCTGCCGCAGATCGGTGGAAAGGGATTCTGTTCTTCATCGGGATCATTATTATCATCCTTGCTGTGACTCAGTTCGTTACCTGGGTCCAGCAGGCTGAGCGCCGCATTCCTATTCAATACACGCGGCGTGCAACAGTCAGCGGGTCCGAAAGTTTTCTACCGCTAAAAGTTAACGTTTCTGGCGTTATTCCTGTTATTTTCGCCAGTTCCTTTATCATGACGCCGGCCACCATCTTAATGGCATTCCAAAAATCACATGGTAATGACCAGTGGTTCAAGGTCTGCTCAAACATCTTTTCAATGCAGACCACGGCAGGTTCAATCATTTACACCTTGCTAATCATCTTATTTACTTTCTTCTATGCATTCGTCCAAGTTAATCCGGAAAAACTTGCCGAGAATTTGCAGAAGCAAGGCGCTTATATTCCTAGCGTTTGGCCAGGTAAAGATACGCAAGACTATGTTTCAAAACTGCTCATGCGCTTATCGACTGTGGGGTCCGTCTTCTTGGGTTTGGTTGCCCTGCTCCCACAGCTTGCAACCAATATCTGGTCTCTGCCAAGCTCAATTGGTTTGGGTGGTACGAGTTTGCTGATCGTCATCGGGGTTGTCCTTGAACTGTCCCGCCAGATCGACGGCTTGCTCATGAAACGCGAATATGTTGGATTCATTAGATAGGATTAAAATGATTAATTTAATTTTGTTAGGATTGCCAGGTGCCGGCAAGGGTACCCAATCAGAAAAAATCGTTGATAAGTTTAAAGTTGCCCACATCTCAACGGGTGATATGTTCAGAGAAGCCATTGCCAACAAGACCAAGGTTGGTCTTGAAGCAAAGAGCTACATCGACAAGGGCAACTTGGTTCCCGACGAAGTCACCGCTAAGCTGGTTGATGAACGGCTGCAAAAGCCGGACACCGACCAAGGCTACATCTTGGACGGCTTCCCGAGAACTACCGCTCAGGCTGACATGCTGCAAGACATTACCAAGCGTCTTGACAAGCAGCTGACCCAAGTCATTTCGATCGACGTCCCAGAAAGCGACCTGGTCGAAAGAATCTCAGCCCGCTTCATCTGCAAGAACTGCGGTGCTACTTACAACAAGCTTTTCAAGAAGCCTAAAGTGGAAGGCACTTGCGACCGCTGCGGCGGCCACGAGTTCTTCCAAAGAGAAGACGACAAGCCTGAGACGGTTCAGCGCCGTTTGGAAGTCAACGAAAAGATGAACGCTCCGCTGCGCGACTATTACCGTAAATTAGGCCTGTTAAAAGAAGTCGACGGACGCAAGACTCCGGACGAAGTCTTCGCCGAAATCGATGAAATTTTAAGCCAAAATTAAGCCGCTTTGTATATTAAAGCGAACGTGCTATAATTTTTTGGTATTCTGATTAGTCTGATGGAGGAACATTGTGGCTAAAGAAGATGTCATCGAAGTACAAGGCAAAGTGGTAGACTCTTTGCCAAATGCTATGTTTAAAGTTGAATTGGAAAACGGGGCAACCATTCTTGCGCACGTTTCCGGCAAGATCCGGATGCACTACATCCGCATTCTGCCTGGCGACCGCGTAACTGTGGAACTGTCTCCGTATGATTTGACCAAAGGCAGAATAACGTATCGTTTTATCAAGTAACGGAGGCAAACATGAAAGTTAGACCATCTGTTAAACCTATGTGCGAACACTGCAAGGTTATCAAGAGAAATGGTCGTGTGATGGTTATTTGCTCTGCAAACCCAAAGCACAAGCAACGTCAAGGTTAGTAGACTAGTTTTTTAGGAGGTGCAAAATGGCACGTATTGCTGGTGTTGACTTACCAGGTGAAAAGAGAATCGTAATTGCATTAACTTACATTTACGGTATCGGCGTTAGAACTGCCGAAAAGATTTGTGCAGATGCCGGCGTTTCTGAAGATGTCCGTGCAAAGGACCTGACTCCAGAAGACCAGGAAAAACTGCGTCAACAAGTCGACAAGTACCCTGTAGAAGGTGACTTGCGTCGTAGCGTAAGCATGAACATTAAGCGTCTGATCGACAATGGCTCATACAGAGGTATGCGTCACCGTCACGGCCTTCCTGTTCGTGGCCAAAACACTAAGAATAATGCTCGTACCCGCAAGGGCACCAAGAGAAAGTAATTAAGGATTAAGGAGGTTAAAAAATGGCTGCAAATACATCACGCAAGCGTCGTGTAAAGAAGCATGTTGAAAGCGGTGTTGCTCACATTCACTCAACTTTTAACAATACTTTGGTCATGATTACTGATGTGCAAGGTAACGCTGTTGCTTGGTCTTCTGCTGGTGCATTAGGCTTCAAGGGCAGTCGTAAATCAACTCCATTTGCTGCACAAATGGCTGCTGAAGCTGCTGCTAAGGCTTCCATGGACCAAGGCATGAAGCACGTTGAAGTTTCTGTTAAGGGCCCTGGTGCTGGTCGTGAAGCTGCGATCAGATCATTGCAAGCAACTGGTTTGGAGATCACTTCTATTCGTGACGTTACGCCAGTGCCACACAATGGTTCTAGACCACCAAAGCGCCGTCGTGTCTAATTATTGCCGTCCAGAACATTACGTTTTGAAAGGGGCCGTTTTAAGTAATGATTGAATTTGAAAAGCCAAATATTACCGTTGTAGATCAAGAAGAATCTTACGGTAAGTTTGTTGTCGAACCACTGGAACGCGGTTTTGGGACTACTTTAGGTAACTCATTCCGTCGCGTTTTGCTGACCTCCATTCCAGGCACGGCACTTTCTTACATTCAGATCGATGGCGTCTTGCACGAATTCTCTACTGTTCCTGGCGTCAAAGAAGACGTCACTAAGATTATCCTCAATTTGAAGAAACTGGAACTGAAGTCACTCTCAAAGGACGTCAAGCAAGTAGAGATTGACGTGGAAGGCCCAGCAACAGTGACTGCGGCTGATTTAAAGGTTGACTCAGAAGTCAAAGTTTTAAATCCGGACCAATACATCTGCACCATTGCTCAAGGCGGTCACTTACACATGACTTTGGCAGTTAAGCAGGGCCGCGGCTATGTTGCCGCCAGCGAAAACAAGTCAGACGACATGCCAATCGGCGTGATTCCAGTCGACTCCCTGTTTTCACCGATTAAAAAGGTAAACTACCAAGTTGAATCAACTCGTGTCGGCAAGAGAGACGACTTTGACAAGTTGACTTTAGAGATCTGGACTGACGGCTCAATCAAGCCGGAAGATGCTTTAAGCTTCGCAGCCAAGATCCTGATCGAACACTTCAAGGTCTTCCTTTCAAAGAACATCGACACCCAATTCAATGACGTAATGGTCGAAAAAGAGGACGATCAAAAGGAAAAGAAGCTCAAGATGACTATCGAAGAGCTGGACCTTTCCGTTCGTTCTTACAACTGCTTGAAGCGTGCCGGCATCAACACTTTGCAAGAGTTGACCGACAAGACAGAAGCAGACATGATGCGTGTTCGGAATTTAGGACGCAAATCTTTGGAAGAAGTGAAAAACAAGTTAGCTGATCTTGGTTTGTCACTTCGCCAAGACGATTAATTTCACACAATCAAGGAGGGAAAAAACAAATGTCATACCGTAAATTAGGTTGGGACTCTTCACAAAGAAAAGCAATGCTGCGTGAAATGACCAGTCAACTGATCATGAACGAACGTATTGTGACTACTGAAGCCCGTGCCAAGGAAATCCGCAAGACTGCCGAAAAGATGATCACTTTGGGCAAGCGTGGCGACCTGGCTGCTAGAAGACAAGCTGCTAAGTTCATTACCAACGAAATCGCCGACGTCAAGGAAGAAAAAGACGAAGTAGTTGTTAAGTCAGCTCTGCAAAAGCTCTTCTCAGATGTTGCTCCTCGTTACAAGGATCGCAACGGCGGCTACACTAGAATGTACAAGCTGGCTAAGGCTCGTCGCGGTGACGCAGCTCCAATGGTTATCTTGGAATTAGTTTAGTCATAAATTTTAAACAGTAAATTATAATAGCTATTATATAAATCTTTCATGGAAGCGAGAATAAGCGTGATGATGGTGGCTAATGCCTAGTCTAGCTTAGACGTTCAATCGTCCCTCTCCATGGAGATTTTTTTTGTGCATTTTTTTGGCCTAGGTTACAATAATGGGGATTGCGCAAAAGGAGGCCAATGATGGACAAACTCGTGGAAGTAAGCCACTTGCAGTTCACTTATTCAGACGCAGACAAGCCGGTCTTGTCCGACGTGTCTTTTTCCCTGCCGCGCGGGCAGTGGACGGCTCTGATCGGTCCTAACGGCAGCGGCAAGTCGACCATCACGCGTCTGCTCGACGGCCTCATTACGCCCGATAATGACAAAAGCACGATTGTGGTCGGCGGCGTCAAGCTGACTCCTGACACCCTGTGGCAGGTGCGCGACCAGATCGGCATTGTCTTCCAAAACCCCGACCACCAGTTCGTCGGCGCGACCGTCGAAGACGACGTGGCCTTTGGCCTGGAAAACCGGCAGGTGCCGTTGCCGGAGATGAAGAAAAAGGTTGCCTGGGCCTTAGACCAGGTTGGGATGAGCGCCTACAAGGAAAGCGAACCCCAGCTGCTGTCCGGCGGGCAAAAGCAGCGCGTGGCTATGGCCGGCATCATCGCCTTGCGGCCGCAGCTGATCATCTTAGACGAGGCGACCAGCATGCTGGACCCGGCCGGGCGCAAGCAGCTGCTGAGCCTGGTCCGCAAGCTGCAAAAAGAAGAGGGGCTGACGGTCTTGGCCGTGACCCACGACTTGAATGAGGCCAATGACGCCGACCAGGTGCTGGTCTTAAACCAGGGCCGCATCCAGGCCCAGGACAAGCCGGCGGCGATCTTTGCCGACCCCGACCAGATCACGCGCTTGGGGCTGGAGCTGCCCTTTGTCTACCAGGTCAAGGAGGCCTTGGCCGAGCAGGGCATAAATATTGCACGGGAAATAGCTAGTGAAGAGGAGCTGGTGAGCGAGCTGTGCCGATTGAATTCAAAAATGTAAGCTACGTCTATTCGCCAGACACGCCTTTAGCCCGGATGGGCCTGCAGGACGTGTCATTTAAGCTCGCTGAGGGCAAATTCTACGCCATCGTCGGACACACCGGCAGCGGCAAGTCGACGCTCCTGCAGCACTTTAACGCGCTCTTAAAGCCAACCAGCGGTGAAGTTGACATCGCCGGCTACACGATCACGCCGGAGACGACCAACAAGGGCTTGCGCGAGTTGCGCCGCCACGTCGGCATCGTCTTCCAGTTCCCGGAAAGCCAGCTGTTTGAAGCTACGGTGGAAAAAGACATCGCCTTCGGCCCGAAGAACTTCGGCATTGACGACCCCATGGGGGCCGCCCACCGCTGGCTGGCCAAAGTGGGGCTGCCGGAGAGCATCGCCAAGCGCTCGCCGTTTGAGCTGTCAGGCGGCCAGATGCGCCGCGTGGCCATCGCCGGGATCATGGCCAGCGAGCCGGACGTCCTGTGCTTAGACGAGCCGGCAGCGGGTTTAGACCCGCACGCCAAAAACGAGATGCTGGGCCTTTTTAAAGACTACCAAGAAGCAGGCCACACCGTGGTCTTGATCAGCCATGACATGGACGACGTCGCGCGCTTTGCCGACGAAGTCTTGGTCATGGAAAAAGGGCGGCTGCTCAAGCAGGCAGCACCCGCTGACCTGTTTAAAGATGCTAGTTGGGACCAAAGCCATGCCTTGGGCCAGCCGCAGGCAGCGGCCTTGGCAGGCAAGCTGGTAGCCGGCGGCTACCGCTTTGACAAGCTGCCGCTGACAGCCGCCGCTTTGGCCCAGCAAGTGGCAGAGCAGCTGAGGAGCAGCCTATGAGCAAAATCTTAATCGGCAGGTACGTGCCCGGCGACGGCTTGATCTACAAGCTCGACCCGCGCGGGAAATTGCTTGCCACTTTTGTTTTTATTGCGATTATCTTTTTAGCCAACAACTGGCAGACCTACCTGATCGCCAGCATCTACTGCCTGGCGGCGCTGTTTGCGACCCGGCTGAAGCCCAAGGTGCTCTGGGACGGGGTCAAGCCGCTGGTCTGGCTGATCGTGTTCACCTCGCTGCTCCAGCTGATCTTCACGCCCGGCGGCCACGTCTACTGGCGCTGGGGCATCTTTGTGATCTCGGCTTTCGGCATCCAGAACGCGATCTTCATCTTCCTGCGCTTTTTGATGGTGATTTTGATCTCGACGGTTTTGACCTTGACGACGATGCCGCTAGACATCGCCCGCGGGATGGCTTCGCTCTTAAAGCCCTTGAAGTATCTGCACGTGCCGGTGGAACAGATCTCTTTAGTGCTCGCCATTGCCTTGCGCTTTGTGCCGACCCTGATGGACGAGACCGTCAAGATTATGAATGCCCAGCGCACGCGCGGGGCCGACTTCAACGCCGGCGGGCTGGTGCAGCGCGCAAAGACCTTTTTGCCGGTCATCGTGCCGCTGTTTATCAGTTCGCTGAACATTGCCCTGGATTTGTCCTTGGCGATGGAGGCGCGCGGCTACCGCGAGGGGATGCGGCGCACCCACTACCGCGAGCTGAAGTGGAGCCGCTATGACTGGTGGAACTTCGGCTTTTTCGCCACGCTGACTTTGCTTTTGGCAATATTTAGGACGAGATAAATGACGACAAGATACAAGATGACATTGAGCTATGACGGCCACGCCTTTCACGGCTTTGAAAAACAGCCTCAGCAGCGGACCGTCCAGGGCTGCATTGAAGACGCCCTGTGCAAGATGACGAAGGGCACGCCGGTGCCGATTCGCGGCTGCGGGCGCACCGACGCGGGCGTGCATGCCTACGCCCAGGTGCTGCACTTTGATTACCCGGGCAAGCAAATCCCGCCGCGCAACATGCTTTTGGCGCTGAACTCAATGATGCCGCGCGACATGCTGTTTACGGACTGTGAAATTGTCGACGACAGCTTCCACGCCCAGTATTCGATCAAGGGCAAGTGGTACCGCTACGTCGTTTCTAATGAGCACTTCGTCAACCCCTTCAAGCGTTTTTACACAGGCCACTATGGCTACCCGCTCGACATTAAAAAGATGCAGGAGGCGGCCTTAGACCTGCTTGGCGAGCACGACTTTACGAGCTTTGCTGCCAGCGGCGGCCAGATTAAAAACAAGGTGCGCACGATCTACTACGTGCGTGTCACCCCGAAGCCGGAAGACCAAGAAGTCGTGTTTGACTTTGTCGGCAACGGCTTTTTGTACAACATGGTCAGGATCATGGTAGGCGCCTTGCTGGAGATTGGGCGGGGCACGCGGCCCGTGCACGACCTGCAGCGGGTGATTGCGGCGCGCGACCGCGAACAGGTGCGGTTTACGGCGCCGGCCAGCGGGCTTTATCTCTACCGGGTCTTTTATGAAAAGGTGCCGGCTGAGCTGCGCATGGACTTGAAAAAGAATTGACTTTTTTTGTGAAACAAGCTAAATTTATATAGTGTTGTTTGTCCACGATAGGCCCCGGAAACTTATTGTTTTCAAACAAAAACGGAGGAATTAAAATTGCGTACTACCCCATTAGCTAAGTCTAGTGATATTAAGCGTAAATGGTACTTGATCGACGCTACCGACATTTCATTAGGTCGTCTGTCAACTGCTGTTGCCACTATTTTGAGAGGCAAGAACAAGCCTCAATACACCCCTAACGTTGACACTGGTGACAACGTCATCATCATCAACGCAGGTAAGCTGAAGCTGACTGGCCGCAAGGCTACCGACAAGATTTACTACCACCACTCAGATTACCGTGGCGGTTTGAAGTCAGTATCTGCTGGCCAATTGCTTGCCGAAAACCCGGTTAAGTTAGTTGAATTGTCAGTTAAGGGCATGCTGCCAAAGAACACTTTGGGTCGCCAAGAATTCATGAAGATGCATGTTTACGCAGGCGAAGACCACAAGCACGAGGCACAAAAGCCTGAAAAATTGGACATCAATAAGTTAATCTAGGAGGTTAAATAATGGCACAACAAGCTGCATACGCAGGTACTGGTCGTCGCAAAGATGCTGTTGCTCGTGTTCGTTTGGTACCAGGCAACGGTCAAATTACTATCAACGACAAAGATGTTAATGACTACATTCCAAACCCAAGCTTAGTTAAGGACTTAAAGCAGCCTTTAACTTTGACTGAGACTGACGGTCAATACGACATCCACGTTAATGTTAACGGCGGTGGCTTTTCTGGCCAAGCCGGCGCAATCCGTCATGGTATTGCCCGCGCTCTGCTGGAAGTCGACCCAGACTTCAGAAGCGTTCTGAAGAAGGCTGGCATGCTGACCCGTGACCCAAGAATGAAGGAAAGAAAGAAACCTGGTCTGAAAAAGGCCCGTAAGGCTTCACAATTCTCAAAACGTTAATTATACTATATTACAGATACCACAATCACTTTACTCAAAGAAGCGTCTCCATTATGGGGATGCTTTTTTGATGGCGTGATAAATTCGCTGTGTCAGCGCTTTTATATTGATATATAATATACATGGAAAGAGATAGCGATATTGTCATTCACTAACTCCAACCGTAAGTATTATGACTGTTGTGTTAGCTAGTTTTGATTTTCACCCTGCCCATTGGGGTGAGAAGCCAAAAAAGAGCCCTCCGTGCGGAAGGGCTCTTTTTTTGTGTTGGGCGGCAAATTGCTCAAGAAGTTGAGATACGATATAATGACAAATGAAAAGGAGCTAGTGAGTGCGAGTCACTAGCCCCGATCTTAACTTAGAATGACTGTTTGTGTGAGCTAATCCTTGTGATTAGCTTTTTTTATGCATTATGATCAGGATCAATCAATTTGTGTTGCGACAGTTGATTATTGGCGACCTCTTTGCGGCCAGCATTAATCTTGTCCATTAAGTATGAGTTGGTTTGGATAGCGAGTGTTTCCTTTAATGAGTCATAGTCATCCTGATTGTCTTTGAAAGAGTTGAAGTCAACTGTAGTCATGTTGAGATAAACCTCCGTCTGTTTATATGTAGATTGTACAAGTTATTGATTCATTTGTCTTAAACTGCCAAGCGGGTTAAACTCAGAATTATAATTAAAACTTTTTTAAAAAGGCAGGTGCGCTATGGAATTCAGAAAGATTACCAACGAAAACATTTGGGACGTCGTCAAGCTGCAAGTCAAAGAAGACCAGCGCCAGTTTGTGGCCAACAACACGGTCAGCTTGCTCGAAGCTTATGCGACCCAGAACGAGGGCGGCAAAGTGCAAGCCTTCGCCATCTACGAAAAAGACGCTTTGGTCGGCTTTGTTATGATCAACTTCGACGTCGCTTACTGGGAGGGCGCACCGGCCGTCGCCCGCCACAATTACTGCCTGTGGCGCTTTATGATCGATCAAAATTACCAGGGCCAGGGCTTAGGCAAAAAGGCCTTGGCGAAAGTGATCGACTACGTGAAGACGATGCCGTTAGGCCAGGGCAACAAAATTTACCTGTCTTATGTCCCGGGAAATAAACGCGGGGCCAAGCTGTATGAAGACGCCGGCTTTGCTCCTAACGGCGAAATGGATGGCCCAGAGATTGTGCTGGTGCTGGATTTGAAATAAACACCGCATCCCCACTCACCGGGGATGTTTTTTTGCTATCATTGCCTTGGTGAAAAAACTATGAAAGAACTCGAACTAATCAACGTGTCCTACAAATCCATCCTGCAGGACTTTTCCTTAACCATTGCAAAAGGGGACTGGCTCACCATCTCCGGCCCGTCCGGCAGCGGCAAAAGCACCCTGTTGCAGCTGCTCGCCGCCTTGCGTTCGCCCGACCGCGGCCAAATCCTCTTCGAAGGCCAAGACATCGCGCAGCTGCCTGCCAACCTCTACCGCCGGCAGGTGTCCTACTGCTTCCAGCAGCCCGTCTTGTTCGGCGCCACCGTCCAAGACAACCTGGCCTTTCCCTTTGAGATCCGCAAGCAGAGCTTTGATCAGGACAAGGCAGAAGCAGCGTTAGCAGACTTCAACCTCGACGCTGACTTCTTAACCAAAAAGATCACCGCACTATCCGGCGGTGAACGCCAACGCGTCGCCTTAGCCCGCAACTTATTGTTTGCGCCTAAAGTCCTGCTCTTAGACGAGATCACCACGGGCCTAGACGTCGCCAATGAAAAGGCCGTCCTCGCGGCCATCAAAAAAGTGCACGCGGCCGGCACCACCATCGTGTCCGTCACCCACAACCAGCAAGAACTCAGTGCTGCCAGCCACCTATTTACCTTAGGAGGACAAGCAGATGCATAATTCAGTCTACGTCAGCAACCAATCGCTGCTGCTCGCCTTTTTGCTGGTCATGATCTCAGTCGTCATCAGCTGGCAGCAGCACTTAAAACTCACTAAAGACATCTTCATCGCAATCGGTCGGGCCATCATCCAGTTAGTCATCGTCGGCTACGCCCTGCAATACATCTTCAAGGCCAACTACCTCTGGTTGAACGCCGCCTTGACCCTGGTTATCGTCTTCAACGCGTCCTGGAATGCCAACCAGCGCGACCCCAACCCGCGCCGGCATTGGTGGAATTCCTTTGTCGCAGAAGCAGTCGGCACCTATCTTGTCTTAGGCGTCCTCATGGCCTCTGGCGCCATCAAGCCCACGCCCACCCAAGTCATCCCCATCACCGGCATGATCGCCGGCAACGAGATGGTCGCCTTAGGCCTGTGCTACAAGGCCCTTTACGACAGCTTCGGCGACCAGCGCCAGGCCGTCTTAGAACGCCTCTCCTTAGGCGCCTCAGCCTTTGACGCCAGCCGGCTCTTAATCCAGCGCAGCATCAAGACGGGGATGCAGCCGACCATCGACTCCGTCAAAACCGTCGGCCTCGTCAACTTGCCCGGCATGATGTCCGGCCTGATCTTCGCCGGCGTCAGTCCGGTCTTGGCCATCAAGTACCAGATCATGGTGTCGTTCATGCTGCTGGCGGCTTCCGGCCTGGGCTCAGTCATCGCAACCTACTTGGCCTACCGCAACTACTTCAACGACCGCCTGCAATTAAAGCGTTAAAAAAAGCCTTCCGTTTCGGAAGGCTTTTTTATTTTGCTTATTTTTCTAACTTTTTAATCTTTCGCAGCTGCTCTGCGCAAGACCAACGTCAAAAGCACTGCCAGCAGGCCGTAGATGGCCGCAAAGTAGCCCACCTTGCTGATACCCGCAAAGCCGGCAACTTCCGCCGCCGTCAGCGAACCCAGTGAGATGCCGACGTTTGAGAAAATCGAGTTCAAAGACGAAGCCAGGTCGATGGATTGCGGGTAGTGTTTTTCCGCAACGTCCAAGAACATGACCTGGATCGTGGCACCGTAAGTGGCCAGGCAGACACAGATGATGCCCATCACGATGCAGGCCAGCCACGGGATCTGCCACAAGCTGCCCAAGCTGAGCAGCAGCAGGGTCAAGCCGGCAAAGATCCAGGTAATGGTCTTCATGCCGCCGTGGTCAGCGATCGCACCGCCGATCTTATTGCCGCAGATAAAGCAGACGCCCAGCACGAACAAGATGAAGTTCAGCAGGCCGTTCGGCAGCCCCATCGTCTTCGTGATAATCGGCCGGATGTAGGTGTAAAAAGTGTAATCCGCCGCCATCGCACACACGATGAAGAATACCCCCGAGTAGATCACCTTGTTTTTAAAAAGGGCAAACTGGGTATTGAACTTCCCGCGCGTCTGCGGCGAATTGCGGGGCACCAGCCAGACCAGCAGGCCAAACACGATGATGCCGATCACGCTGACGGCCCAAAAGCTGTCGTGCCAAGAAAAAGTCGTGCTGATCATGGTGCCGATCGGCAGGCCGATGACCGAAGCCAGGCTGAAGCCGGCAAACACCCACGACAGCAAAGACGCTCTCTTCGACAGCGGGGCGATGAAGTTGGCCAAGACCAAGACCAGCGAAATGATCGCACCGGCAACCGACGCCGTCACGATCCGCGACAACAGCAAAGAGACGTAGCTCGTTGCCAGTGCCGACCAGGTGTTGGCCACCAGAAAGATCGCCATTAAGAAAAGCAGGACCTTGTGGCGCGGCCAGCAGTTAGCCAGCGTCGTCACTAACGGCGTCGTCACCGCGTAGACCAGCGCGAAGATCGTGACCAGGTAGCCCAGCGTCGTCAAACTGACGTGGTACTCCTTGGCAATGTCGGGCAAGACCCCGACGATCATGTACTCGTTGCAGCCCAGCATGAAAGCCGTGAAGACAAACAGGATTGCGCGCAAGCGGTACTTAGTCATTAATATGCTCCTTTAAAAAGTCGTAGAGCATCCCTTTTTGCAAAGCACTGGTGTCGGCCCCGACGGTCTCGGCGATGGCGTAGGCAAAAGCCCAAGCAGTGGCCGGGCCGCGGCTGGTCAAAATCTTTTGCGCGTTGTCGCTGACCACGATGTTTTCGTGGAAGCGGCCGGTCGGCGCATCCTTTTTGGTCTGTTCGTCAATGCCCGGGTAGCAAGTGTAGTCGGTGTCGGCCAACAAGCCGTAGCGAGCCAGCGCGCGCGGGGCAGCACACATGGCGGCGTCCCAGCGGCCCATTTCGTGGCGCTTAACCATCAGCTTCTTTAATTCCTCACTGTCGCGCAGGTTAGCGGACCCGGTCATGCCGCCAGGGAAAGCTACCAAGTCGTAGTCCAGCAGGGAGTCATCAACTACCTTGTCACAGTTGAGCTCAATCTTGTGGTCGCCCATGATCTTGGTCTTGCCCAAACCGACCATGTCGCACTTGATGTCCAGCCGGCGCAAAACGTCGACGACGCTCAAGCCCTCTACTTCTTCACAGCCATCTGCGAAAACTACTGCAACTGATGTCATAATGATCCATCCTTTCTGATTCAAACTAATCATTCCATTTTAGACCATAACAGCTTTTTTTACTAAATTTATTCTGATGCTTGACAGTGAAAATTAAAATAGTATTGTCTTTATTAAAACATTATGAAAAGATTGATAACGGTTTTAATCTTTGAGGAGGGGTTTGAATGAATAAGCTTAAATTAACAGCTTTAGGCACCTGCTTGGCAAGTGTGAGCTTCTTGCTGGCGGCGTGCTCAAACAACAATTCTGCAAGTAACAAACAAGAACTCAGCTGGACCGAGACGGCCCAGATCTCGACCCAGGACCCGAGTTTGACTACTGACTCAACTAGTTTCCAGGCCGAAGTCAACACCCAAGAAGGTTTGTATCGACTGGATAAAAACAACAAGCCGAAGCTGGCTTTAGCCAAAAGCGTTAAGGTATCAGACGGCGGCCGGGTCTATGACTTTACTCTGCGCAAGGGCTTAAAGTGGGCTAACGGCGACCCGCTGACCGCCAAGGACTTCGTCTACTCCTGGCGCCGGACCGTCACCCCTTCAACTAAGTCCACGATGGCCTTTTACTTAAACTACCTGAAAAATGCCGAAGCGATCAATGCTTCTAAGAAGGCGCCAAGCACTTTAGGCGTGTCTGCGCCATCCAAGTACCACCTGCACGTCGTCTTGGAACGGCCAGTCAGCTACTTTAAGCGCTTCTTGGCCTTCCCGCTGTACTTCCCGCAAAACCAAAAGTTTGTGGAAAAGGCTGGCAAGAAGTTCGGCACCGCTTCGCAATACACTTTAGCAAGCGGCCCCTTCAAGATGACCAAGTGGACCGGCAACAACAAGACCTTTACCTTGGTCAAGAACAAGAACTACTGGGACGCAAAGCACGTCAAGCTGCAAAAAGTTGACGAGCAAGTTTCAGAAACTTCTACTACTAGCTACAACCTTTACACCGCTAACAAGACCGACGAAACGCCTCTGACCGGTGAACAAGTTGCCGCTAACAAGGGCAAGGCCGGCTTCCACGCCCGCCACGCCGCCGCACTGCAACGGTTAGAGCTGAACCAGACGACTGTGCCAGCCTTTAAGAACAAGAAGATCCGCCAAGCCTTTTCACTGGCGATCAACAAGGAAACCTTGGCCAAGAACGTCTTGCGCAATGGCTCAGTAGCCGCCCAAGGCTTCGTGCCATCAGGCATGGGCAAGAACCCGAAGACCGGCGAAGAATTCTACAAGGAAGCTTACGTGAAGTCCGGCGTCGAATACGACCTGCCGAAGGCTAAGAAGCTCCTCAAGGAAGGGATGAAGGAAGCCGGCGTCAAGAGCTTAGACTTGACCCTGCTGTCATCTGACGACGACAACGGCAAGCAGATCGCAGAATTCCTGCAAAGCAAGCTGTCCGCAATGCCAAACGTCAAGATCTCAGTCCAGACTATTCCTTACACCCAGCTGATCGCTCGTGAAGGTAAAAAGGACTACCAATTAGCCGTCGACAACTGGAAGTCAATTTTGGCCGACCCAATCAACTTCTTGGACGTGTTTGAAAGCGACTCTTCCTACAACGACTGCGGCTGGAAGAACGCCGAATACGACAAGCTGATCGACGAAGCCGAAAACAAGTACGGCAACCAGCCGGTCAAGCGTTGGGACCGCTTAGTCAAGGCTGAAAAGGTCTTGATGGAAGACCAAGCCACTATTCCTTTGATCCAGACCGCTAACCCGCAACTGGTCAGAACTAACGTCAAGGGCGTCATCTTCAACCCGAACGGCGTTCCTTACGACTTCAAGTCTGCTTACATTGCTAACAAGTAGAAAAGGGGAATTCCATGTCCTTTACAGATGAATCTTACTTGGAGGACCTGTTCGTCAAGCTCGCCAAGGAAAACACGCGCTCTGACTACGCTCACCACGACCAGGTGCCGTCAACGCCCAACCAAAAGAAAATGGCCTTGGAGCTGGTCGACCTGCTGAAAAGCTTCGGCCTGCCGGCCTACTACAACGAAAAGTCCGGCTTTGCGATCGGCAAGCTGGCCAGCAACTGCGGCGACCCCAAGGTGACGCCGTTTGGCATCGTGGCCCACGTCGACACCGCGGAGTTTTCCGCCGAAAACGTCCAGCCGCAAGTCCACAAAAATTACCAGGGCAATAAATTGACCCTGAGCCCAGGCATCGACCTGGACCCGGAAGAGTTCCCACCCTTGAAAGAGCTGAAGGGCCAGACCCTGATTACCACCGACGGCACCACCTTGCTGGGCGTCGACGACAAGGCCGGCATTACCGGTCTGATCGGGGCCATCAAGTACCTGGTCGAACACCCGGACGTCAAGCACGGCGACATCTTCGTCGGCTTTGGCCCTGACGAAGAAATCGGCCTGGGCGGCACCCGCTTTGACCCTGCCGACTTTCCAGGCGCTGAGTTCGCCTACACCCTGGACAACGGCCAGGTCGGCGAGCTGCAGTACGAGACCTTTAACGCTACCGAAGCTCACGTCCACATCAAGGGCACGCTGGTCCACCCCGGCAACGCCTACGGCCTGATGGTTAACGCCACGACCCTTTTGAATGAATTTCTTTCTGCTTTTCCACAAGACGAAGTTCCGGAAAAAAGCAAAGATAAACAAGGCTTCTTTATGATGATCGAGACCTCCAGCGAGGTTGACCACGCCGATGCCGAGTTTATTATTCGCGACTTTGACTGGGACAAATTCACAGCCAAGGAGCAATTCGTCAAAGATTTGGTGGCCAAGCTGAATAAAAAGTACGGAAAACGTTTCACGCTGACCATGCGGCGCCAATATGAAAATATTGCGAACAGCGTGCGCAAGTTCCCGTACGTGGTCAACTTAGCCGAAGCTGCCTATAAAAACATCGGTCTGACTCCTAGACCTCTTCCTTTTAGAGGCGGGACCGACGGCAACTTCATCAGCCAAAAGGGCATTCCGACCCCGAACCTGTTTAACGGCGGCGGCAACTATCACGGCCGCTACGAATACGTCACGGTCCAGCAGCTCGACAAGCTGGCCGAGACCCTGGTGGCCATCGCGCAAGAGCACGTGCGCCAAAGCCAGGAGGGCAGGGACAACAGCCCGCTGCCAGAATAAGAAAAAGCCGACTCGCAAGAGTCGGCTTTTTTTATTTCCAATTATGTTTATTAAAGATGACCCAGATCGACAAGGCGATCAAGATCAAGGTGATGACGATCGTCAGCTGCCAGGCCCACTCCAGGTCGGCGCCGGGCAGCTTCACGTTTTCGCCGTAAAAGCCCGACACGATTGGCGGGATCGCCAGAATGATCGAGTAGACGGTCAAAAACCGCATCGTTTCGTTCAAGTTGCTGTCCAAGACCTTGCTGTAGGCCGAAGACACGCGCTGGGCCAGCGTCGACGATATCTGCGCCATTTCCAGCCCCTGCTGGGCTTCGACTATGACGTCGTCCAGGTTTTCCTTTTGCTCATCGGTCAGAATATTGCGCAGGCGGTGCTTGAATTCCTGCAGCAAGGAGATGTTGCCGGTGATGGAAGACAGGATGTAGACCAGGCCGGTTTCGATTTCCATCAGGCTGGTGATGGCTGACCGGTCCATGTTTTTTTGCAGGTTCCGCTGCAGGCGCTGGCGTTCGCCGTCGGCGTGGCGGATTGGGGTAAAGTAAGCGGTCGTGAAGTCGTACATGATGCCGATGACGAAGTCCATGCAGCTCGTCTTTTTGCCGTTGGCCTTGAGCCGAGCCAGGCGGGCACTTAATTCGTCGTTCACGAATTCGGTTTTTTCAGTGGTAAAAGTCAGCAGGTTCTTCCGTGCGACCATCAGGCCGATTGGGGCCGTCTCGGCTTCCGACACGTTGTGGCTGGGCAGGACGACATCAAAGATAAACAAGGTCACCTTGGCCTCAGCTTCGATTTCAACTCTGGCTTTTTCGTAGGGGTCGAGCGCATAGCGCAACAGCTCGCGCGTGACGCCGTAGTTATGGACCAGCTCGGCCATGTCTTCCTTGGTGGGCTGGGTGATGCTGAGCCAGTGGCTGTGCTCGTTCAGTGAAGTTCTTTGAATCATCGGACTGCCTCCCTTTCTATACTTAAGTAATTAAACCTTTTTCCTAAAAACTGGTCAACCGCCGCCTGCGAGTTTAGAATGGAAGATAAAATCTTTTTAATTGAAAAAGGACTGTGATCATGCACTTTATCTGGTTAAATCTCTTCATGCTGCTGGGCGGGATCGCCGGCGGCCTGCTTTCGTCGATCGCCAGCATGGCGTCGCTGGTTTCTTACCCGGTCTTGCTGATGAGCGGGGTCCCGCCGCTTTTTGCCAACGTCACTAACGACGCGGCCTTGATTTGGACGGGGATCGGCTCGACGACTTCTTCCTTAAAGGAATTGCGCGGCCATTGGCGCCGGACTTTAATTCTATCATTATTCACGACGATCGGCTCGGCCATCGGCTGCTGGCTGCTGTTAGCCTTCCCAAGCAAGATCTTCACCAAGGTCGTCCCGTTCTTCATCGCCTTTTCCGGGGTGATGATCCTGGTCTCCGACCGGCCGAAAAAAGACATAAAAGAAAACTACAGCCTGCCGGTCAAGCTGCTCTGGCTGGCGCTGCTCCTCATCATGGGGATGTACGCCGGCTACTTTGGCGCCGCCAGCGGGGTCGTCGTCTTGATCGTTTTGACCTACCTGGAAAAAAAGGAAAACTTCCTCGTCGTCAACGCGATGAAAAACGTCGTCTGTGCTTTTGCCAACGGCACTGCCTTTTTTATCTTCCTCTTCACTACGCGGATTTACTGGGACCGCGCCATCCCGATGGCCGTCGGAATGCTGATCGGCGGCTGGTGCGGGCCGCGCCTCCTGCGGCACTTGAACACCCACAAAGTTAAGATCTTTATCGCGATTTTGGCTTTTGCCCAGGCCGGATACTATTTTTATACTGCGTACCTGGCTCATTAATGGTATCTTGTTAAAAATACTATTTTGACCTAGAAAGAGGAGGAAGACTGATGACAGTAGAAGTATATCTAATCCGTCATGGCGAAACGATGTTCAACCAGTTGAACAAGATGCAGGGCTGGTGCGACTCGCCTTTAACAGACAAGGGCATTGCAGACTTGCAGAAAACTGCCGCCAAGCTGGCCGACATCCATTTCGACAAGATGTATTCGTCGGACTTGAAGCGGGCCATCGACACGGTCCACTTGATGCAGGATGCCAACCGCAAGTCGCTGACGACGAAGATCCCGAAGCTGCCGAGCTTTCGGGAAGTCTTTTTCGGCAGCTTTGAGGGCGACGACGTCGACTCGACCTGGGCGCTGATTGCCCAGCAGGCGGGCCTGCCGACCTACTATGACGCAGCGGATATTGTCAACGCCATCGGTCTTTACGACTTCCGCGAGGCCACCAAGAAGGCCGACCCGCGCCACCTGGCAGAAGATGCGGCTCAGCTCGACCGGCGGACCGAAAAAGCCATCAACGATTTGCGGCGTGAAACACGCGGTATGAAGCGGGTTCTGCTAGTTTCCCACGGGGATTTTATTAAGACGCTCGCGATTAAATACTGGACCCAGTCGGACCACCTCCACGACATCGTCTTCCCGGACAACGGCAGCGTGACCATCGGCCAGCTGACCGATGATAATTTCGTCATCACCGACTATGACATCACGCAAGACCAGCTTTGAGTATGGTAGAATAACTAACTGCTGAAGACAGTTAGGAGGCTTTTTGATGAAGGATCAAACTACTGCAAAGTATGTTTTTGTGTCCTTGCTGAACATTGTGATTACGATCGCCGAGTTCGTCGGCGGGCTGGTCGCGGGGTCGTTAGCGCTGATCTCCGACGCCTTCCACAACTTGGGCGACGTCGGCGCGATCTTGCTGTCCTTTGCCGCTCACCTTTTTAGCAAAAAAGACAAAAACCGGCGCAAGACTTTCGGCTACGAGCGTTCGGAAACCTTGGCGGCCTTTGCCAACGGCGTCATCTTGATCGTGATCTGCGTGCTGCTGTTCGTCGAAGCCATTCAACGCTTCCAACATCCGGAGCCGGTCCGCGGCAAGATCATGCTGATCGTGGCCGTCATCGGCCTGGTCGCCAACCTCATCTCGATGCTGCTCATGCGCTCTGACAGCCAAAAGTCGCTGAACGTGAAGTCGACCTTTATCCACATGCTGTCGGACGCCTTGTCCAGCGTCGCCGTCGTCGTCGTGGCCATCGTCTTGAACTTTGCGGACCTGCCTTGGCTTGACCCGATCAGCACCATGCTGATTTCGCTGTTCGTCCTGCGCGAGGCTATCGAGGTCACAAAAAAGGCCGGCAACGTCTTGATGGAGAGCAACCCGGACATCGACTTGGCGGAAGTGGAAAAGCTGATGCGGAGCGTGCCCGAGATCGAAAACGTCCACCACGTCCACATCTGGCGCTACTCGGACAAGGTCGTCAACTTCGACGCCCACATCAACGTCCGCCGCGACATGAGCATGGACGATTTGGAAGAACTTTACAACAAGCTGGACCGCAAGCTGCGGCCGTTAGGCATCAACCACACGACCTTCCAAGCCGAGCACAAGCGCGGCCTTGGCGAAGATATGATTGCGCCTGGAAAGCAAGATTGACATGGGAAACATTAACATCAACTTTTGGTACGCCCTGCTGTTTGCAGCAGTCGGCGGCTATGACCTGTTTTTTACCATCAGAACAAAGATTAAACAGCATAAGATCAGCTGGGCATTTTTGATCCTCGGCATCATTTTTACGACGGCAGCGCTTGTCTTATTAATGATCGCTTTGGTGCAGACCAAGCACCAATAAAGACCCCAACCGGTCTTTATTTTTTTGGCTGGCAAAATGTGCTAGACTTTGGTATAAGATTAAACCCGTACGTTTTACACTATCTGCTAATTGAAAGTATGTTTGCTTTATGAGAAAAATTTACTTGCTACGGGGTGTACCTGGTTCGGGCAAGTCGTCTTTTATCGCCCGGCACCACTTGCTTCCGTACGCGATTAGCCGCGACGCAGTGCGCTTATTGCTGTCCGACCTGACCGTGTATTATGAAGCCGGCAAAGACAGCCTGCACCAGGTGATTCCCCATACAGAAACTAAAGCTGCGACCGAGCTCGTCGATAAGTTCGTCTTAGCGAAGATGCAGCGCGGCGAAACCGTGATTGTCGACGGCACCCACGTGACGAACGACGCCGTGGAGCACTTCCACAACTGGGTGCGCCAGTACCACTACGAGCTCTTCGTGGTCGACTTGATGAAAAATGCCAGCCTGCAGGGCCTGCTGAAGCGCAACGAGGTCCGGATGCACTACGACTGGGTGAAGCCCGGCGTCATCAAGGCGATGTACGCCGACTATGAAAAAAACAAGCGCGTGCCCGGCTGGGCCCACGTCATCTCCCCGCACGGGATGCGCTATTCGCTTTCCCAAAAAGAAAAAGACCTGGCGGGCTTTGAGCACGTCTACTGCATCCCAGACCAGGTGAAGCCGGATGACTTCCCCCACGTCAACATCAAGAACTTCTACTTGTCTTTTAACGACGCCTTCAACGAGCAGTTCGGCAGCTACTCGAACGTGATTGAGCTGGGCAAGACGAAAAAAGAGGTGGTGGAAGACTTCCGCCTGCCTTATTTTGTGTTCAAGTTCCACCACAAGCACTTCTTGGTGTCGGCCAAGCCGATCAGAAACGAGATGCTGGACCCGATCCGCAAGGAAAAAGGGGTCTGGTATTACTCAACCGGCTTGTACAATGTGGCCGACTTTTTGGAAGAGTTTCCGGAAAGCAAGCACCCGCATGTGCGCCAGTTTAATTTGAGCAAATTGGCCCCTGACAGAAATCTGCATATTTGGTAAACAAAAAAGCCGCGCAAACGCGCGGCTTTTTTTGTGTGCAGCTAATTAATAGTTCTTAGCCAGAGCACCCATTGGGTCCCATGGCAGCAATTGAATAGGGTTCTTTGCGCCTTCTTCAAAAGTCTTAACCAGTTCAGCTGGCATGTTCTTCTTGTTGATAACTGCTTGGTAGACAAAGCTGTCAAACCACTTGTCGCTCATGACGAAGTAGCCCTTGAAGCCAGGCTTTTCGCCCCATGAGTTTTCGATCTTCCACTTAGTCGGCTTGCCGTCTACCAGGTCAACACCGGTGATAACCATGGCGTGGTCCATCATGCTTTCGCCTGAGTCCAGTGCGTCAGCCTTTGACATTGAGAAGTCGACGTCAAACAGCTGGTTGCGTTGGTAGAGGTCAGTGTCCAAAAAGCCCAGTTGACGTTCGGAATCCTTAACGACGTTTGAACCGAACCAGACAACTTCGCCGCTTTCCAGCTGCTTGATGATCAAGGACTTCATTTCGTCGATCGGCAGGTTCAGGTGGCGAACTTGGCGGCCGCCGTAAACGTTGCCCAGGTATTCAACCGAGAAGACCTTGTGGTATGGCTTGTCGCTGGTTGGGGCGTTGATCAGTGAAACGTATGCTGACAGGTCCCAGCCCACGTACTTCTTGAAGAAGTCTTGCGGAGTCAGGTCTGCGTCGCGGTGGTATTGGCCCTTGTCGTCTTTGTATTCAAAGTCGAACTTGCGTGGCGGCACACCTAAAGAAACAGCTAAGACGCGGTAAACTTCTTCCAGCATCTCTTGCTTTCTGTCTTCAACTTCGCCTTCGTTCTTGCCGTCAGCGATCAGCCGGCGCAATTCCAGACCGTCCTTGCGCAGCAGGGTGTTCAAGGTGTCGTTTAAAGCGGATGAGTTCGAAGAGTTGGCAGTTTCAGGGTAAACGTACTTTGGCACGATGCCGTACTTTTCAATGATGCCGCACAGCATGTCCCACTGGCCGCCGTCTTGTTGCGGAGTAGCAAACAGGAAGGATACCTTGCGGTCGCCCAATGGCTTGCCGGCTGAGTTGATGACGTTTTCGAAGAACCAGTTGGACTTTTCAAACTTGTCCCAGAAGTTGGTGTAGTTTTGGGACAGTTCGAAGTCCTTGATTGAGAACTTCTTTTGGATTGAGTGGCGCATGGTGTTCAGAGCTGAGAACATCCAGCAACGGCCTGAACGCTTCTGGTCGGCAACCTTGCCAGTTTCGATTTCAACTGAGAAGGTCGGGTTCAGGTTAGTCTTCACAGCAGTGTTTTGACTTGCCTTAAAGATGCCGTTTTCTTGGGCAGCGTTAGCTGCAATTTGCATTGCCTTGTTGTCTTTGAAGTCTTTTTCAAAGCTGGCAATGGTGTCATTCGTGATTTCTTTAACCATTCAGTAAATCCTCCTTGCAAAAAATGGTCTCAACTACAATTCTAAACTATTTCTCATCTTTATGATATAGGTAGGCCTGCCCGTCTTTTCTTTTAAAAAAGGCTTTGCGTGCTAACGGCCCCAGCGGCCAAATTTTTAAAGTGTGTTCTTGAGCAAAGGCCAGTGCTTGGCCGACCAAGTCGTCTTCCAGCTCCTCGGCATTTTCTTCAAAGGCCGGGTTGACCATCAAATGATTTAGAACCAGCACGCTGCCGTCCTCGATGATTAAGGCGCCCAGCTCAGCTGCCAATTGCCCGTTAATTTTTTTATTGAAAGAAATCGTTTTGTTATCCATAGTGCTCGCCTGCAGGTTAAAATAATGTTGCTTTGCGTAAATTCATTATAACTAGGATAAATGACGAGGAAAGAAAATGGCAGAAAAGACGCGTGGTTTTGAAATTTGCAGCCGCTACCGCGGCAAGGGGCTGAAACTCCCCCAGCGGCAGACCGTGGCCAGCGCCGGCTACGACCTGGCAGCGGCCGAAGACATTACGGTGCCCAGCATCTGGCACCTGCGCTTTGTCCGCATTTTTCGGCTGATCAGAAACCATAACTTTTTAAACGAGACCGATTGCCGCCAGGCCGACCAGGCCTTGCAGCCGACCCTGGTGCCGACGGGCGTGCGCGCCTACATGCCGGAAGACGAAGTCCTGCTGATCGCCAACCGCTCGTCCAACACCGTCAAGCGGCGGCTGACTTTGCCCAACGGCATCGGCGTCATCGATGCCGACTACTACGACAACGAGCAAAATGAAGGCGAGCTCTTCGTCCAGCTGATCAACTACGGGGTGCGCGACTATAAGATCCACAAGGGCGACCGTATTGCCCAGGCAATATTTGTCCCTTACCTGAAAAGCGACCAAGACGAGCCGCCGGTCCAAAGACGTCAGGGCGGCTTCGGCTCGTCCGGCCTTTAGAAAGGAGCAGTCATGGCGAAAGCAAAAAAGCAGTACCGCTGCCAAAACTGCGGCTATATTTCGGCCGTCTATCTGGGCCGCTGCCCGAACTGCGGCGCCTGGAACCAGCTGGTAGCCGAAAAACAGGAAGTTAAAAAGGTCTCCAGCAAGGCGACCGCCAGCCGGTTAATGACGACGGCCAGCCACGGTCCCGTCAAGATGGACCAGATCAAGGCGGAAAAAGAAGAACGCATCAACACCAACATGAGCGAGGTCGACCGCGTGCTCGGCGGGGGCATCGTGCCCGGCTCGCTGGTGCTGGTCGGCGGCGACCCCGGCATCGGCAAGTCGACCCTGCTTTTGCAGATCACGGCCTTTTTGGCGGAAAAATATAAGGTGCTCTACGTGTCAGGCGAAGAGTCGGCCGCCCAGATCAAGATGCGGGCCGACCGCTTGGGGGCAGGGCACAGCGGCGTGCTCTTGTACCCGGAAACCGACATGCAGGAGATCGTCGGCCAGATCCACGACTTAGAGCCCGACTTCGTCGTCATCGACTCGATCCAGACGATGAACGAGCCCAGCATGGACTCCATGGTCGGTTCGGCTTCGCAGGTGCGCGAAATCACCAGCCAGCTGATGAAGATTGCCAAAAGCGAGCAGATCACGATCTTTGTCATCGGCCACGTGACCAAAGAAGGCAGCATCGCCGGCCCGAAGATCATGGAGCACATGGTCGACACGGTCTTGTACTTTGAAGGCGACAAGCACCACTCCTACCGGATCCTGCGTTCTGTCAAAAACCGTTTTGGCGCGGCCAACGAGATCGGGATGTTTGAGATGCACTCAGACGGCTTAAAAGAAGTGACGAACCCGTCGGCGATCTTTTTGGAAGAACGCCTGCCGAACTCCACGGGTTCGGCCGTGACCGCGACTTTGGAAGGGACCCGGCCGCTTTTGGCCCAGGTCCAGGCGCTGGTGACGCCGACGGCCTTTGGCTACGCTAAGCGGACGGCTTCTGGGATTGACTACAACAAGATGGCCTTGCTTTTAGCCGTCCTTGAAAAAAGAGGCAACCTGATGCTGCAAAACCAGGACGCCTTTATGATGGCCACCGGCGGCTTAAAGCTGACCGAGCCCGCCGTCGACCTGGCGCTGGCCGCCGCGGTTGCGTCGAGCTACAAAAATAAGGAGATCAAGCCGACCGACTGCTTTGCCGGCGAAATCGGCCTGACTGGCGAGGTGCGCCGGATCAACCAGGTGGCTGCGCGCGTCAACGAGGCCGAAAAGACCGGCTTCAAGCGGATCTTTTTGCCGAAACACAGCGTGTCGCGCGAGCTGCAAAAAAGCCACGACATCGAGATCGTAGGCGTGGCCAGCCTGCCGCAACTGCTGCATCTGTTGTTTGACTAGCCAAAAGCGCCTGAAAAAGTTAAACTATATTGGTTAAAAACTCACTTTAAAATAAAAGAGGCATTACAATTGGCAAAAGAAAAAATCAGGGTAAGATACGCCCCAAGTCCAACCGGACACTTGCACATCGGTAACGCGCGGACGGCGCTGTTCAACTACTTGTTCGCCCGCCACAACAAGGGCACTATGGTGCTGCGGATTGAAGACACCGACCAAAAGCGCAACGTCAAGGGCGGTTCCAAGTCGCAGATGGACAACCTGAAGTGGTTGGGGATCGACTGGGACGAAGGCCCGGACATCGGCGGCCCTTACGGTCCTTACCGTCAGTCTGAAAGAAAGGATATCTACAACAAGTACATCCAACAGCTTTTAGACGAAGACAAGGCTTACTACTCATTTGAAACTGAGGAAGAGCTGACCGCCCAGCGTGAAGAACAACGCGCCATGGGGATTGCCCCGCACTACACTTACGAATACGAGGGCATGACTGCCGAAGAAATCAAGAAGTCGCAAGACGAAGCACGCGCAAAGGGCTTGAAGCCTGTTGTCCGCATCCACGTTCCTGAAAACGTGACCTACGCTTGGGACGACATCGTTAAGGGCCACCTGGAGTTTGAATCAGACACCATCGGCGGCGACTTTGTCATCCAAAAGCGCGACGGCATGCCGACCTACAACTTTGCCGTTGTTGTCGACGACCACCTGATGAAGATCACCCACGTGCTGCGCGGCGACGACCACGTTTCCAACACGCCAAAGCAGCTGTGCGTTTACGAAGCCTTAGGCTGGGAGCCGCCAAAGTTCGGCCACATGACTCTGATCATCAACGCCGCTACTGGCAAAAAGCTGTCTAAGCGTGACGAAAGCGTTTTGCAGTTCATCGAACAATACCGCGAACTGGGCTACCTGCCAGACGCCATGTTCAACTTCATCACCCTGCTGGGCTGGTCCCCGAAGGGCGAAAGCGAAATCTTCTCCAAGCGCGAATTCATCAAGCAATTCGACCCGGCTCGTCTGTCCAAGTCACCGGCTGCTTTTGACCAAAAGAAGCTCGACTGGGTTAACAACCAGTACATCAAGACTGCCGACCGCGACACCTTGTTAGACCTGGCTTTGAACAACCTGCAAGACGCCGGCTACGTTGAAGCCGACCCGACTCCGCAAAAGCTCGAATGGGTCCGTCAGCTGGTCAACATCTACGCCGTTCAGATGTCTTACACCAAGCAGATTTTGGACGTCGCTAAGATCTTCTTCAAAGAGCCAAAAGACTTGACCGCAGAAGAACTCGACGAGATCAAGAAAGACGACGGCCGCGCCGTGATCGAAGAATTCAACCGCCAGCTGGAGAAGCTGCCGCGCTTTAGTTCTGTCCAGATCATGAACGCCATTTTTGCCACCAGAAAAGAAACCGGCGTGAAGGGCCGCAAGCTCTACATGCCGATCAGAATCGCTACGACCCGGTCCATGGTGGGCCCTGGCATCGGCGAAGCTGTCGAACTGATGGGCAAAGAAGAAGTGCAAAGACACATTGCCTTGACTCTCAAGGAAATGTCTGCCGCTGGCTTATAAAAGACTGCAAAGGCTGCGTTTTAAGCGTGGCCTTTTTTAGTAAGTGAGGGTTTGTCATGAAAATTTTCAACACACTGACCGGCAGCAAGGAAGAGTTCAAGCCGCTAGTGCCAGGCCGCGTCAGCATGTACGTCTGCGGGCCGACGGTCTACAACTACATCCACCTGGGCAACGCGCGCAGCGTCATCGCCTTTGACACGATCCGCCGCTACTTGGAATACTCCGGCTACCAGGTGAAGTTTGTCTCGAACTTTACCGACGTCGACGACAAGATGATCAACGAGGCGCGCAAGCTGGGCACGACGGTGCCGGCTTTGGCCGAAAAGTTCATCGCGGCTTTTAAGGAAGATACCAAGGCCTTAAACGTTGAACCGGCTACGCTGAACCCGCGTGCGACCCACGAGATCGCCGCCATCATCGCCTTTGTGCAAAAACTCATCGACAAAGGCTACGCTTACCAAGCAGGTAGCGACGTCTACTACCGCGCCCGCAAGTTCAAAGACTACGGCGAACTCAGCAAGCAGAACTTGGACCAGTTGGAAGAAGGGGCTTCTGAGCGCGTCGCAGATGACGAGCAAAACAAAAAAGAAGACCCGATCGACTTTGCCTTGTGGAAGGGGCAAAAAGAGCCTGACGAAATCGCCTGGGACTCGCCTTGGGGCAAGGGCCGGCCGGGCTGGCATATCGAGTGCTCGGTCATGAGCACCAAGTACCTGGGCGACACGCTCGACATTCACGGCGGCGGCGCCGACTTGACCTTCCCGCACCACGAAAATGAGATCGCGCAAAGCGAAGCGGCCACCGGCAAAAAGTTTGTCAACTACTGGCTGCACAACGGCTTTGTCACGGTGGGCAAGGAAGAAACCAAGATGTCCAAGTCCCTGCACAACTTCGTCACGGTGCGCGACGCCTTGCAGGAATACGACCCGCAAGTCCTGCGCTTTTTCATGGCGTCCGTGCAATACCGCCGGCCGATCAACTTTTCAAAAGACAACATCGACCAGGCGGCCATCATCGTCCAGCGCTTTAAAAACGTGCTGTCGGCTGCCAACTTTAGAATTGCCGACAAGACGGAAAGCAGGGCTGACGCTGAGCTGGCTGCCTTTTTAACCAAAACAGAAAACGACTTTAAGGCTGCCATGGATGACGATTTCAACGTACAAAACGCGCTGACGGCCATCTACGCCTTGGTCACTAAGGTCAACGACAGCCTGGCTTGCGACCAGGTCGACAAAGCTGTCTTGCAAAAGTTTGTCAAAGATTTGACGGCCTGGCTGCAAATCTTCGGCTTAGACTTAGGAAAAGCTGACAGCGATGATTCAGAAATTGAAGCTTTGGTAGCAAAGCGCGACGAAGCCCGCAAGAACAAGGACTGGGCCACCAGCGACAAGCTGCGCGACCAGCTGAAAGAAATGGGCGTCACCGTGCTGGACACGCCGCAAGGAACGAGGTGGCAGCGTGATTAAGATTAAACCTTTGGCAGAACAAAACATCGACCCCGGCCAAGTCAAAGCCTTGACCCTGGCCTACGTCGGGGATGCCAGCTATGAGCTCTACATCCGCCGCCACCTGGTCTTGGGCGGTTTAGCCAAGCCGCAGAGCCTGCAGCGCCACGCCACTTACTACGTGTCGGCCAAGGCCCAGGCCGGCCTCATCACTATGATGCAGGAAACCGGCCTGCTCACCGACGAAGAGCTAGAGATCTTCCGCCGCGGCCGCAACGCCCACAGCCACACGCACGCCAAAAACACCAAGGTAGCAACCTACAAGCTGTCGACGGGCTTTGAGGCCGTCATCGGCTACCTGGAATTAAAAAATGACCGCCAGCGCGTAGACGAACTCTGCGCTTGGTGCGTCAAGCAGATTGAGGAAGGAAAGCTTGCTAAGTATGACTTCGAATAAAGACTTTGTTTTCGGCCGCCACGCCGGGCTCGACTGCTTAGAAACCCAGCCCAGCGACAAGATCAATAAGGTCATGCTGCAGACGGGCGTGCAGGAAGAGTTTGCCCAAAAAGTGCTCCAGCTGGCCAAGAAAAAGGGTTTGTTCGTCCAGCGCGTCCCGCGCAAAAAGCTCGACCAGCTGACTAACAACGGCAACCACCAGGGCCTGCTCGTCACGATCGCCAGCTTCGCCTACGCCGACTTGGACACCATCCTGCCCGAGCTGGAAAAAGACGGTCACGCGCCGTTTTTACTGATGCTGGATTCAATCGAAGACCCGCACAACCTGGGCTCGATTTTGCGGACCTGCGATGCCACGGGCGTCGACTTGGTCATCATTCCTAAGCACCGGGCCACGGGCCTGACGCCGGTCGTCGCCAAGACTTCGACCGGGGCCATCGACCACGTGCCGGTCGCCCGGGTGACCAACCTGGCCCAGACCGTGAAGAAATTGAAAAAACGCGGCTACTGGTTCTTCGGCACGGCCATGCAGGGCACCGACTGCCGCCGCTGGGATGCCACCGGCAAGACCTGCCTGGTCATCGGCAACGAGGGCAAGGGCGTCTCGCGCCTGCTGTTAAAAGAGATGGATGAAACTTTGACCATCCCGATGATAGGCGAGGTGCAGTCGTTAAACGCCAGCGTGGCTACGGCGGTGCTGCTCTACCAGATGTTCAACAGCCGCCACCCCTTAAAATAGAACAAAAAAACTTAACTGTTGCGGCAAAGCAGGACAGTTAAGTTTTTTTGTTGCACTGGAACAGAGGTTCGCTTATGCGGGCCTCTTTTTTTGCCCATGCTGGAAGGCAGGAAAAGAGGGATTATGATGAGCGAACAGGAACTTTTAATTTTAGTCAGACAAAAAGACAGCGCAGCGTTAGCGACCTTGTGCCAGCGCTACCTGCCCTTGATTATGGCCGTGAAAAAACGCTACTGGCTCCACGACTACGACGAAGACGACTGGCGCCAAGAAGCGATGCTGGTCTGCTATGAGACGGCCTTAATTTACGATGAAGAAAAGCTCATGACTTTTGGCGGCTTTTTCAAAATGCGCCTGTACAACCACGCCCGCAGTCTTTTGCGCTACCAGATGGCGGCGCGGCGCGCCCAAGACGCCACGGCCGCATCGTACGAAGCAGCCGTTGACGCCGGCCTGCCCGAACCCGCCAGCCAGGATGCCATCGGCGAACAGCCCTGGGCCGAGGCCTATTAATCCTGCTGGGTGCGCTTATCAGACCGCGAGCGCGTGGCCCTGCTCGTCCAGATCGGCCGGCTGAGTGAAGCAGAGGGCCGCGACCAGGCGGCCTGCAGCCACACCCAGCTTCAGCAGGCCCAGCAGCGCTGCAAGCGCAAGCTGCGGGCCGAATTGCTTGATTAAAGGGTTTTCAGAATGGCAAGCAGATTAAAAATAGTTTATAATTAGCTTTGTAGAGTTATTTAGGAGGTAATTTAAGATGGCAGAAGTTATTAAGACCGCTTTGTTGGATCGTCACATGAAGGAAGCTTTTGACTGGAGCGACTCAAACCTTCCAGTTAGAGATGCCCTTTGGGACTACTTCATGGAGAAGAATGGTAGAGATACCATGAAAACTGAAGAAGATATGCTTCCGTTTTTGAAAGACTCTGACGACAAGATCGAAGCCTTCGTTAACGAAAATCTTAAGAAGTAACGCCAACTAAGTTATATAATTCTACGCACGGCGGCCACGCATTGTTTGGTTGCTGAGAAAACAGCTCTCCTGCCAGGGCTGTTTTTTTAATGCAAATTAAGCAAAGCACCGACGACAAAGGGCAGCGCCAAGATGGCGATGACCGTCAGCTGCATCTTTTTAGTGATGACCAGGTAGGCGATGAATTCGCGGATAAAGGCGTTCAAGGTGAAGTACCACTTGGTCTTGGCACCGTAGCCGATGCAGTCCAGGCCCTGCCTTTTGGCCAAAATGAGGGCGCGGTAGACGTGGTAGGAGCTGGTCACGATGCAAAAATTGCTGCCGGCCTCCATCAAGGCGCGGGAAAAGCGCAGGTTCTCCTGGGTGGTCTTGGACTTGTTTTCGACAAGGATGTCGCTTTCAGGGATGCCTAAATTTTCGGCGTAGGCCGCCATCGCCTCGGCTTCTGCGATGTCTTCGCCGCGGCCTTGTCCGCCCGACATAATCAGCTTTGAACCGGGATTATTCTTATAGACTTCAATGCCGCGCTTGATCCTTGCTGCCAAAAGCGGCGTCACCTTTTTGCCTAAAATGCCTGCGCCCAGCACCACTACATAGTCTAAAGGCTTGGTCTTCCAGTTGAGCAGGTTCAGCCAGGCCGTCAAAGTGTAAATCATCATGATGACGACCAGGTAAACGATGACCAGCCATAAAAAAAGGTAGGGGTAGGTCAGCCAGCTGTTGCGGCTTAGCTTGCCCAGCTGCGGGTATAAAAACAAAAAGAAGATGATGGCGATTCCCATGCCCAGCGACAGGTAGTTGGTCCAATAGCTGCCTTCTTTTTTAATCAATTTAATCCCGTTGTAGATGAACATGACGATCAAGGTCAGGGCAAAGGCGGCCATGGCAACTAAGAGCAGGACAAAGACGCCGACAAACAGCGGCAGGATCCAGTCTTTATAGTGCGGGTCGATGTCTGCGATGTTGAGCAAAACCGTGGCGACAAAGATTGCCAGGGCAAAGACCGTGAAGACCAGGCTGGTGCCGGTATGCAGCGACCTTTTGTCATGGCGCATGATCCAGACAAAGCGCCCTAAAAAAAGCAGAAAGATTAAAAATGTGGTTAAAATGGGATGTGGCATAATTTTTCACCTGTTTTTAGATTGCAAGTTAATTATACAGGGTCAGCGCGCCTTGAATTAACAGCTTTTATTGTGCTAAAATTACACGAGTTTAGGAGTGATTCTATGGCTGTCAAAAAAGCGGCTTTGGCTTGCAGCGTGTGCGGGTCCAGAAATTATTCAATCACGGCCAGCAAGACCAGAACTGAGCGCCTTGAGTTGCGCAAGTTCTGCAAGCACTGCGGCAAGATGACTTTGCACAAAGAAACGAGGTAGTAGGCATGATTAAGTTTTTTAAGGGTGTCAACGCAGAAATGCGCAGAACCACTTGGCCAACCGCCAAGGAAAATCGTCATGATACCTCGATTGTTGTGGTAACTTCAATCCTGTTTGCCCTGTTTTTGGGCGGCCTGGATTGGTTGTTCAGCACATTAATCAGGGCATTCATGTAAGAAAATGTGCTATAATTAGACAAGAAGCGAGCCTCTGTCACAGAGGTTTTTTGTTTGCTTTAAAAAAGGAGATTAACATGGTAGAAACGGCTCAAAAAAGATGGTACGTCCTGCACACCTACTCAGGCTACGAAGACAAGGTTAAATCTGACCTGATCTCTCGTGCCCAGTCCATGGGGATGCAAGACTACATTTTCCGCGTTGTCGTGCCAGAACAAGAAAAGATCGGCATGTACCGCGGCAAGAAGCAGGAAATGGAAGAAAAGACCTTCCCAGGCTACGTCCTGGTCGAAATGGTCATGACTGACGAAAGCTGGTACGTGGTCCGCAACACGCCAAACGTCACCGGCCTTGTGGGCGCCCACGGCGGCGGCTCCAAGCCTGCTCCGCTTTTGGATTCTGAAATCAAGGCGATCTTAGAACGCCAAGGCACCATGATGAAGACGCCGGCCACCGACTTTAAGGTGGGCGACACCGTTGAGATTACTGACGGCGCCTTCAAGGGCTTGACCGGCAAGATCACCAGCATCCAAGAAGACAAGGGCAAACTCACCGTTTCCATCGACATGTTTGGCCGTGCTACTTCTGCCGAGCTGAACTTCGACGAGGCTAAAAAAGCCGTTGAATAGGCTGCCCTTCGGTGGTAAACTAACACGGTATGCTTATTACTGTGGGAGGAGAAGAAGGAAAATTCTCCATTATAACCGCATCACGGAATCAAGGAGGTTTTGACCGTGGCAAAAAAAGTAGTTAATGTAGTTAAATTGCAAATTCCTGCAGGTGCTGCAACTCCAGCACCTCCAGTTGGTCCTGCATTGGGTCAAGCCGGCATCAACATCGTTGGCTTCACTAAGGAATTCAATGCTAGAACTGCGCAAGACAAGGGTATGATTATCCCTGTTGTTATTACTGTTTACGAAGACCGTTCATTCGACTTCGTAACCAAGACTCCTCCAGCAGCCGTTCTGCTTAAGAAGGCTGCCAAGGTTGAAAAGGGTTCTGGCGAACCTAACACCAAGAAGGTTGCTAAGGTAACCAAGGCGCAAGTTAAGGAAATCGCTGAAACCAAGATGAAAGACCTGAACGCTGCCGACGTAGAAGCTGCCATGAGAATGATCGAAGGCACTGCCAGATCAATGGGCTTTGAAGTAACTGACTAAACTCGGTAGATGATTAAGTGGGAGAGCTGCAAAGCTCGCTAGACCACATAAAGGAGGAACTCACATGCCAAAGCATGGCAAGAAATATATTGACGCTGCTAAAAAAGTAGATTCCAAGAAGTTTTACTCAGTTGCTGAAGCAATGAAGCTGGTTAAGGAAACTTCTTACGCTAAGTTTGACGCAACTGTTGAAGTAGCTTACAACCTGTCAGTTGACCCAAAGCAGGCCGACCAGCAGATTCGTGGCGCTATGGTTTTGCCTAACGGTACTGGCAAGACCCAAAGAGTCGTTGTCTTCGCAGAAGGCGCACAAGCTGACCAAGCTAAGGAAGCCGGCGCTGACTTCGTAGGTTCAGACGACCTGGTACAAAAGGTACAAGACGGCTGGTTAGACTTTGACGTTGTCGTTGCAACCCCAATGATGATGGCTAAGGTTGGCCGTTTGGGCCGTATCTTAGGGCCTAAGGGCTTAATGCCAAACCCTAAGACTGGTACTGTTACTATGGACGTTGCCAAGGCTGTTAAGGACGTTAAGGCCGGCCAAGTTGAATACCGTGTTGACCGTCAAGGTTTGATCCACGCCCCAATCGGCAAGGTTTCATTTGACGCTGACAAGCTGGTTGAAAACTTCAACGCTTTGAGAGACGTTATTTTACGTGCTCGTCCAGCTGCTGCTAAGGGTCAATTCGTTAAGAGCTGCGCAGTTAGCGCAACCTTTGGCCCTGGCATCCACTTGGACCCAATGAACTTGAACTAATTTAAATTAGCTTTAAAAAAGATCCCGCTGTATTGCGGGGCCTTTTTTTATACTGTATTGTTAACTCAACTCTCTACAGATTTAATTGGCTGAAGGAATAACTTCATGAAAAAAAAGCCCCTCGGGAAAATACTGCTCTTGCTGCTGTTCACGCTGGCCCTTACTGCCGGCTGTGCCAGCCAAAGCTCAAGAATCACTGTCGTTGGCTCCAGCGCCATGCAGTTGTTAGCTGAACAAGCCGGCAACGACTATCGTTTAAACCACCCCAACAGCAATATCGTTGTCCAAGGCGGGGGCTCCGGTACCGGCCTTAGTCAGGTGCAAGCAGGCGCTGTCCAAATCGGCAGCTCAGATGTTTTTGCCGAAACACAAAAAGGGATTAACGCCAAGAAACTGCGTGACCACAAAATCGCGGTTGTCGGCATCGTACCCATCGTCAATAAGGGCGTCGGCGTGAAAAACGTCTCGCAAAAGCAGCTAGCGGACATTTTCACGGGCAAGCTGACCAACTGGCGCCAGCTGGGCGGTAAAAATGAGGCCATTACTGTCATTAACCGTTCTAAAGGCAGTGGGACCCGGGCCACTTTTGAGGACCTGATCTTACAAGGGCAAAAGCCGCTGAAGGCGCAAGAACAAGATTCTAACGGGACAGTTAAAAAGATTGTGAATACCACACCGGGCACGATTAGCTATTTGTCTTTTCCATACGCCAAAGATACCCACATTCAAAAACTGAGTATTGATCATGTCCAGCCAACAAATCAAAATATCACGACTAATAAGTGGCGGCTGTGGTCGTACGAGCACCTGTATACCAAGGGCCAGCCTAGCAAAAGGGTGCAAGCCTTTATTGACTACATGCTGGGCCAACATGTGCAAAAAAAGTTAATTCCTAAGATTGGCTATCTGAGTGTTCATGACATGAAGGTTACTCGCAATAGTCACAATCAAATTAGCAGGGTAGGACAATAATATGGCTAAAAACGACCAATTAAAAGAAGTTGTCAACAAAGCGATTGCTGAGCAGCATGTGCCCCACGTCAAATTAAATAAAATTGGCCCGGCTGATGTCGACTTGGCTAAGCTGACTAAGCCGTCTAAAGAAACTCGCCAGGAGTATTGGGGCAAGGGCCTCACTTATTTAGCGATGGGGCTGATTATCGTACTGGTTGTCTCCATCATTGGCTTTGTAGGTTATCACGGCCTAGCTACTTTTACCAAAGACCACGTCAATATCTGGCAGTTTCTAACTTCGACTGACTGGGATCCAGGCGCGGGCTCAAACCACGTCGGGGCCGCGGTGATGATTGTGACCTCGTTTGCAGTGACGCTCTTGGCTGCTTTGCTGGCGACCCCGTTTGCCATCGCCATTGCCTTATTTATGACCGAGTATTCGTCAAAAAGAGGGGCTAGCTTTTTACAGGCAGTGACCGAATTATTAGTCGGCATCCCTTCGGTCGTTTACGGCTTTTTAGGACTAACGATTATTGTGCCGGCAATTAGACATCTGTTTGGGGGCACCGGCTTTGGCATTTTAGCAGCCACCCTGGTCTTATTCGTGATGGTCTTGCCGACGATTACTTCTTTAACCGTCGATAGTTTAAAAGCTGTCCCCAGCCATTTTAGAAAAGCTTCCCTGGCGATGGGGGCCACGCACTGGCAAACCATTTACCACGTCGTGCTGCGGGTGGCCACGCCCCGAATTTTAACCGCGGTAATCTTTGGGATGGCCCGGGCCTTTGGCGAGGCGCTGGCCGTGCAGATGGTTATCGGCAACGCTGTGCTAATGCCTTACAACCTGGTCAGTCCGTCGGCTACTTTGACTAGTCAATTGACCAGCCAAATGGGCAATACCGTGATGGGGACTTTGCCGAACAACGCTTTATGGTCACTAGCCCTGCTGCTGTTAATTATGTCTTTGCTGTTTAATTTTTTAGTGAAGCTAGTTGGCAAAAAGGGGGCCAAGTAAAATGGATGCCAAAAAAAGAGATCAAGTCGCCACAACCATTATTTACATCTTCGTGGCCGTCGTCGTGTTAATCCTGGTCGGGATTTTAGGCAATATTTTAGTGACTGGCTTGCCGCACTTGTCTTGGCACTTTCTGACTTCGGAAGCGTCGTCTTACCAAGCCGGCGGCGGGGTGCGCGATCAATTATTCAACTCGCTGTACCTACTGGTCTTAACCACTATCATCTCCCTGCCGATCGCTTTAGGAGCGGCCATTTATTTGGCAGAATACGCGCGCGATAATTGGGTCACCAATTTAATCAGGACGACCATTCAAATTTTAAGTTCGTTGCCGTCAATCGTCGTTGGCTTGTTTGGCTACCTGCTGTTTGTTGTGCAATTTGGTCTGGGCTTTTCCATTATTTCCGGTGCCTTGGCCCTAACTTTTTTTAACTTGCCAATTTTGACCAGCAATATTGAAGAAGCGCTAAAGGGCGTACCGCAAGACCAACGCGAAGCAGGGCTGGCCTTGGGTTTATCGAATTGGAAGACCATTCGTGGCATCGTTTTGCCAGCAGCCTTGCCGGGCATTTTAACGGGGCTGATTTTAAGCGCGGGCCGGATTTTTGGTGAAGCGGCGGCCTTGATTTATACGGCCGGCCAAAGCGGCTCCACCGTCAACTACGCGGACTGGAATCCGTTTAGTCCGACTAGTCCTTTAAACGTCATGCGACCGGCCGAAACGCTGGCCGTGCATATTTGGAAGGTCAACACGGAAGGGATCATTCCGGACGCCAATATTGTCTCCGCGGCGACGTCCGCTTTATTGGTCATTGTGGTCATTGTCTTTAACCTAGGGGCCCGCTACTTAGGCAATAAGTTGTACCGCAAGTTAACGGCAGCTAAGTAGGTGGACTTAATGCAAGAATTAAAACCAAGTTATCTCCAAACTTTTGACCAAGACGAAAGCGCGCTGGCGACCGAGAATTTAAGCGTTTTGTATGGTGGCCAAGTGCAAAAATTGTTCAACGCCAGCCTGCAATTTAAGAAAAACACGATCACCGCCTTAATTGGCGCGTCGGGGTCGGGCAAGTCCACCTTTTTACGGTCGCTGAACCGCATGAACGACCGGGTGGCCACTGTGACAGGCGAGATCTGGTTCCACGGTTTGGATGTGAACCGCCCCAACATCAACGTGTATGAGTTGAGAAAAAGTATCGGCATGGTCTTTCAACGGCCAAACCCTTTTCCAAAATCAATTAGGGAAAATATTGTCTACGCGTTAAAGGCCCACGGCAAAACCGACAAGCAGGAACTAGCTCAAATCGTGGAAGAAGGCTTGCGGGCGGCCGCTTTGTGGGATGAGGTCAAAGATAAATTGGACCAAAGCGCGCTGGCCCTGTCCGGCGGCCAGCAGCAGCGTCTCTGCATTGCCAGGGCCTTGGCTGTCCAACCACAGATTTTGCTGCTAGATGAACCGGCCAGTGCCCTGGACCCCGTCTCAACTGCTAAGCTAGAGGACACCTTAAAGCAGCTGCGCAGCAAGTACACCATGATCATGGTGACGCACAACATGCAACAGGCTTCTAGAATCAGCGACTACACGGCCTTTTTCCATTTGGGCCACGTCATTGAATATAATGCCACGGCGGAAATTTTCACGAATCCAAAGGGCCAATTGACCGAAGACTATATTCAAGGAAGTTTTGGTTAAAAAATGAAAACAATTCTGTCAGCAAAAGATGTCCATTTAAGCTATGGCGCTTACGAAGCACTGCACGGCATTAGCCTGAACTTTCAAGAAAAGCAGTTGACGGCGCTAATTGGCCCGTCGGGTTGCGGCAAGTCGACCTTTTTACGTTGCTTGAACCGGATGAACGACGACATCGAAAAGATCAAAATTACCGGTGAGATCAAATTCGAGGGCCAAGACATTTATAGCCCGCAGATGGACCTGGTTGCCTTGCGTAAAAACGTGGGGATGGTCTTTCAGCAGCCCACGCCTTTTCCCTTTTCGGTCTACGACAACGTCGCTTATGGTTTGAGAATTGCCGGCGTCAAAGATAAAGAATTAATTGATCAGCGCGTAGAGGAAAGTTTAAAGCAAGCCGCTATTTGGGAAGAGACAAAAGATAATTTGAGGCGCAACGCGCAGGCCTTTTCTGGTGGGCAGCAGCAAAGGATTTGTATCGCGCGGGCGCTGGCCATTCAGCCCAAAGTAGTGCTGCTTGATGAGCCGACAAGTGCGCTGGACCCCATTTCCAGCAGTGAAGTCGAAGAGACTTTGATGGCTTTAAAACAGCAATACACTTTTATCATGGTGACGCACAACTTGCAGCAGGCGGGCCGCATTTCTGATCAAACTGCTTTTTTGATGAATGGCAATCTGATCGAAGCAGGCAAAACGGAAGAGCTGTTTATCGCCCCGCACAAGCAAGTGACGAGTGACTACCTGAACGGTCGTTTTGGTTAAATCTGAAGGTAACAAAGATGCACGAAATATTTTTAGACGAATTAAAAAAGTTAAACACGCAATTTATGGAGATGGGTGTTTTTGTCAACGATCAGATCGACCAGGCGACGCGCGCGTTCGTCGATCACGACAAAAAGACCGCTCAGGACATGGTCGACAATGAGGAAAAGATTCCGACAGAATCATTAGCTATTCAAAAAAAGGCCTTAAAGCTGATGGCCCTGCAGCAGCCGGTCGCGACGGATTTTCGGGTTGTGATCAGTATTTTGAAAGCAACCACCGACCTTGAACGAATCGGTGAAAACGCTATGAGTATTGCTTGGGAAACCATCCGGGTGAAGGGCAACCCGCGGATTACTGAGGTGGAAGAAATCATTTCCAGGATGACGCATAACGTGCGGCACATGCTGATCCAGATTTTGACGGCTTATGTCCAAGACGATGAGAAAATGGCGCGGGACGTAGCCAGTCGCGACGTGATTATTGACCGTGACTATGTGCGCGCTCGCAAACTGATTGTGGAGGGGATTGCTGCGGACCCGTCTAAGGCTGCGGCTTCTTCGAGTTATTTTGTAGTCACGCGGCTGTTGGAGCGGATTGGCGACCACATTGTGAATTTGGCAAGTTGGGTCGTGTTTAAGACGACGGGCGAACTGGCGGAATTAACCAATCCGACGGAAAATACGACGCTTTAAGACAAAAAGGCAAGCTTATAGAGACTAACTTTAAGCTTGTTTTTTTGTTTAAATATATTGTTGCAATTACAACATTACTTTTATATATTATGAGCGGTGAGTTTATGAAAGAAGATATCTTACGCCAGATCGGCACGATTGCCCGCGCGCTTGATTCAATTGCCAACAGCGAGTTTAAGGACATGCAACTCAGTCGCGGTCAGTATTTGTACCTGACGCGGATTAAGGAAAACCCAGGCATTATCTCAGATCATTTGGCTAATTTGCTGAATGTGGACCGCACGACGACGGCGCGGGGCATTCAAAAATTAGTCAAAGACGGTCTGGTTGAAAAAAGACCGGATAAGGCGAATAAAAAAATAAGGCATTTATTTGTCACGCCGCAGGGGCAAGAATTAGCCAGCAAAATTGAAAAAGAAAATCGCTATTCAAATGAATTAGTCCTCACGGGCTTAAACGAAGAGCAAACAAAACAGTTAGCCATTTTATTAAAGACCGTTGAGGAAAATGCCAGTGCCAACTGGCGCTTTGTTAAAAATGGTGGCAGGAGGGAGTATTAATGGACTACCAAATTAGACCGGTGACAGCTGCTGATGTTGCCAAACTGCAGGAAATTTCTAGAATCACATTTAAGGACACCTTTGATCCTTACACAAAGCCTGCCGATATGCAGAAATTTTTAGACGAAGATTATGCAACAGACAAGCTGTTAGATGAAATTAACAACCCTGACAGCCGCTTTTTCTTTTTAATTAAAGTCGGCGAAGTGGCTGGTTATCTGAAAATTAATGAGGGTGCTGCGCAAACCGAGCACTTGCAAGAAAATGCTTTGGAAGTAGAGCGAATTTATCTTTTGCCGCAATTTCAGCACCAGGGCCTAGGCAACGTTTTATTTGACTATGCCTTAAATATTGCCAAAAAAGAGGGCAAAGCCTATGTTTGGCTAGGTGTTTATGAGCACAACATCAACGCCCAGCACTTTTATAAGCGGCATGGCTTTCACAAGGTTAGCCAGCACGTCTACCAGGTCGGCAGCGACCCGCAGATTGACTGGCTGCTGCTGAAGAAACTGTAAAGGAGAAGCACAATGAATAAATCTCGCGTCGAAGCCTTTACCGATGCCATTATTGCCATCATCATGACGATCATGGCGCTTGAAATTAAAATCCCACATGGCCCCAACTGGGCTGCCCTGCTGCAAGAACGGGCTTACTTTTTAGCTTATTTGATCAGTTTCTTTTTGATCTCTACAGCCTGGTACAACCACCACTATCTTTTTGAAAATGCCGCTCATATTTCTAGAAAAGCCTTTTGGGTAAACATGCTCTGGCTGTTTTTCATGTCCTTTGCGCCCGTGGGCACCGGCTGGCTCAGCGAAGAGCCGCAGTCAAAAGCCGCGGCTTACTTTTACCTCATCATGTACCTTATCTGGGGCATCACCTTCCATCTCCTGGCCAAAGTGTTAGCCACAGACAATCCAGACGACATTGCTCGCTTAAAACAGGTGACTAACGGCCAACGGATTTTAATTCAGGCAATCTTATTGCTGGTCGGCGCGGTGGTCATTAACTGGCAGCCAATTGTGGTCCTAGTTATTTTGGGCATCGACATCCTTATTTGGATGTTTGCCTCGCCGAAAACTGGCAAAGACTAGTTTTTCATTTGCTCTTTTTTTAACTTTTACACTTGAACCATTGATCTCTTTCTGAAAATCCAATAGCATGTAACGATGCCGTTCTGAATGGCATCTAGAAAATGTATTGAGTTGATTTCTAGGAAGGGATTGTTTTTTTGCAAGCTACACAAACAGAACACGTAAGCTACTTTAAATGGTTATGGTCGCAACTGCAGGGCTGGCCAACCGCCAACTATTGCCTCTGGTTTTTCGCCTTTGGCTTCCAGCTAGCCATTTTGCTGTCGAACAAGATCACAGCCGTCACGGTCGTCACCTTCATCGGCACGCTGCTCGGGACCCTGTGCGTTTTGTCGATCAACGCCGCTAAAGCCGTCAACGGCTGGCTCGGTCTGCTGTCTGCCGCCTGCTTCATCTTCGCCAGCTGGTCCGCTAAAAACTACTTAGCGATCTTCGAACAGCTGGCCTACATCGCCACGCTGGACCTGCCAGTTTTGTTTGCCGTCAAAAGCTGGAACGAGGATACCAAAAACCACCTGCGCACTTTTGGCAAGCGTGAGTGGGTCATCGCTATTATCGGGACTTTAGCCGTCTACCTGGTTTCCGGCTATTTGATCGGGCACTTAACCAACGACCCCCGGCCGTGGATTGACGCTGTGTCTTTTGCCATTTCTCTGACTGCCGGCATCATGTGCTTCATGCGTTACAACAACCAGTTTTACTGGTGGCTGGCCAGCGGCCTTTTCCAGCTTTTGCTGTGGGCTATTACTTTCGCGCAGGGGGATGCTACGATCGCCATGGCCGTCAACTCCTTGATCTACATCGCCAACGATGTCTTGGCTTTTACCATTTCGCCTTGGTTTAACCGGGGGCGGAAGAATGCGGGTTTAGATAAAATTTAGGTCTAAAAAAAGAGTTTTCTCAATTGAGAAAACTCTTTTTGTTTCTATTCAAATTATATTTGAATATATTTGAATGATTACTCTTGCTTGTTGGCTTTGTTGGCCTTGTATTCCTTGATAGCGCGGTGTAAGTAGTCAAACAGCAAAGCACCAGTGATGATGACCCAGAGCACGCCTAAGACCGCACTGCCAGTGTTAATGTGGGGCACCGTCAAGTGTTTGACCAGAGCGTAGATTGCGATGATAAACAAAAAAGTGAACAGGACGCTCCAAAAGGCGTCACGTCTAAAATTATCCATAATTCTCCTCATTTCTGTTTGCAGTTATTTTCATTATAAAAAAATTTACGTTCTGCCACAATTGTCAATTACCAGTGCTTGACTTTACAGGTGAGGGCAGGTACTATTATTAGCGTAAATTCTACCTAAGACTCGGGTGGCGCACAGCCTCAAAATCCCGCCGAGGCCAGAAGATAATGAGAGAACTTTAAACTCCATGTCTTTTTGGCATGGAGTATTTATTTGACCCGTAGAATTACAAATCTTTTATCTGGAGGTGAAAATTTTGAGTAAAGCTGCTATCGCTGAAAAGGAAAAGTTGGTTAACGCTTTTGCTGACGAATTAAAGGAAGCTAAGGCGATCTTAGTCATCAACTACTTGGGCTTGACTGTCGAAGAAGTTACCAACATGCGTAAGGAATTGCGTGACAACAACGTTAAGATGAAGGTTATCAAGAACACCTACCTGCGTCGTGCCGCTGAAAAGGCCGGCATCGAAGGTTTGGACGACACCTTTGTCGGCCCAACTGCTGTTGTTTACACTGCTGACGCAGATGACATTACTGAACCAGCTCGAATCGTTTCTAAGTACGAAGACGACTTCGACGTTCTGGAAATCAAGGGCGGTATGCTGGAAGGCAAAGTTACCAGCAAGGAAGAAATCAAGGAATTGGCTTCTATCCCTGGCCGCGAAGGTCTGCTGTCAATGCTTGTTTCAGTATTGCAAGCACCTGTACGCAACTTCGCTTATGCTGTTAAGGCTGTTGCCGACAGCAAAGACGAAGACTAATCATTTTAGAATTTTACAATTTATCTAATTTCGGAGGATTTAAATAATGGCTTTAGATAAAGATAAGATTATTGAAGACCTGAAGGGTGCTTCAATTCTTGAATTAAACGACCTGGTAAAGGCTATCGAAGACGAATTCGGCGTTTCAGCTGCTGCTCCTGTTGCTGCAGCCGGTGCTGCTGGCGGCGACGCAGCTGCTAAGTCATCATTCGACGTTGAATTGACTGAAGCTGGCCAAGAAAAGGTTAAGGTTATCAAGGTTGTCCGTGAAATCACCAACAAGGGTCTGCTGGACTGCAAGAAGATGGTTGACGGCGCACCTACTATCATTAAGGAAGGCGCTTCAGAAGACGAAGCTAACGACCTTAAGAGCAAGCTGGAAGCAGCTGGCGCTACTGTAACTCTGAAGTAGTTACCATCATAAAAGGCCCCCGCAGGGGGCTTTTTATTTTGCCTGCAGAAAGGACGAACAACCATGGCTAGTGAAATGTACTACGCTAAAAACCCTACTGCTGCCCACGACGAACACCGCCTGTCTTACACGGTCGGCGGGCAGACCCTGTCTTTTATCAGCGACAGCGGGGTTTTCTCAAAACAGCGCGTCGACTACGGGACCGGTGTTTTGCTGAGTGTGATGAATGATTTGGAAAAAAAGCCGGCCAGCGTCTTAGACCTGGGCTGCGGCTACGGCCCCTTAGGCCTTTTTGCGGCAAAAATGTGGCCGAAAATCCAAGTCGACATGGTCGACGTCAACGAACGCGCCCTGGCCTTGGCTAAGCAAAATGCCCGCGCCAACGGCTTAGGCGTGACCATCTTTGCGTCCGACGGCTACGAGCAGGTCAAAGACAAGTATGATCTGATTGTCACCAACCCGCCGATCCGGGCCGGCAAAAAGACCGTCAGCGCCTTTTTAAGCGTGGCTAAAGACCACTTGAACCCAGAAGGCTGTTTGCTGGTCGTCATCCAGAAAAAGCAGGGCGAACCAAGTGCCCGCAAGCTGCTTACTGCCACTTTTGGCAACTGCACTATCGTCAAACGCGACAAGGGCTACTACATCCTCAAAAGCGAGGTGCAGTGATGTTTTCCAGCCAGCAGAAAAAAGAGTTCATGCAGGCGGCGATGGCACAGGCGCGCCTAGCCCAAGAACAAGACGAAATCCCCATCGGCGCTGTCGTAGTTGACCCGGACGGCCAGATCATCGGCCGCGGCTACAACCGCCGCGAGTTAGACCAAGACGCCTGCCAGCACGCGGAAATGATTGCACTAAGGCAGGCCTGCCAGAAGCTTAATTCCTGGCGGCTCATCGACTGCAGCTTGTTTGTCACCTTGGAGCCGTGTGCCATGTGCGCCGGCGCCATCATCAACGCGCGGATCAAAAACCTGGTCTACGGGGCGCTGGACCCCAAGGCCGGCGCCTGCGGCAGCGTCGTCGACTTAATGGCCGTTGAAAAATTCAACCACCACCCGCACGTCGTGCGCGGCTTTTACCGCGAGGAAAACAGCCAGCTGCTCAAAGATTTTTTCCGGGCAATTCGGGCTGGCCGCCAGCAAAAACCTGGCCAAAAAAAGGAAAATAAGCTATCATAATAAACAGGCAATGTTCTTCTGCTGAACCGTGTCAGGACCGGAAGGTAGCAGCACTAAGGCAGCTAGGGCATGTGCCTTTTTTTGACAGTAACTGCTCTTAGCTTCCCGGCTAAGAGTTTTTTAAATCAAGGGGATTTTTAATGTCATATCGTGCTCTCTACCGCAAGTGGCGGCCGCAGACTTTTGCCGATGTGGTCGGCCAAAAGGCGATAACGGATACGTTGAAAAATGCTTTAAAACGCGGCACGGTCTCGCACGCCTACCTCTTTGCCGGACCCAGAGGGACGGGGAAAACTTCTTGCGCCTTGATTTTGGCCAAGGCCTTGAACTGTACGAACTTGCAGGACGGCGAGCCCTGCAACGAGTGCGCCAACTGCAAGGCGGCCGACGAGGGCGCTTTAGCGGACATCATCCAGATCGACGCAGCTTCCAACAACGGCGTCGATGAGATCCGGACCATCCGCGACCAGGTCAAGTACGCGCCGACTCAGGGCCAGTACAAGGTCTACATCATCGACGAAGTCCACATGCTGTCGATGGGGGCCTTCAACGCCTTGCTGAAGACCTTGGAAGAGCCGCCGGCCAACGTCGTCTTCATTTTGGCCACGACGGAATTGCAAAAAGTGCCGGCCACGATCATCTCGCGGACCCAGCGCTACCGCTTCAAGCGGATCCAGAACAAGGACCTGCTGGCCCAGATGGAAAAGATCCTGGCGGCCGAAAAGATTGCCTACGATGACGAGGCCTTGGCCGTCATTGCCCAGGTGGCCGACGGGGGGATGCGGGACGCGCTCTCCATCCTCGACCAGCTGGTGGCCTTGGACAACGACAAGATCAACTATCAAGACGCCTTGGAAGTCACGGGCTTTGCGGCCCAAGGCGACATCGAGCAGCTGCTGGCCTTGATTGCGCAAGACAAGTCGGCAGACGCCTTGCAGCAGGCCGCCCGCGTGCTCAAAGACGGCGCCACGGCCCAGAACGTTTTGACCGAGATCATCGAGCTGCTCTCGCGCCTGCTTTTGGTTGAAAAAACCGGCGAGCAGGAGCCTTTTGCCAGCCCTGACTTTGCCGAAAAAATGAGCGGGCTGCCGGCCAGCCGGATGTTCAAGCTCATCGATCTGGCCAACGACCGCCTGCACGATTTGCGCTACACCAACCAGCAGCAGCTGCCCTTAACGGTGTTCATCGTCCAGGCCAGCCAGGAGCAGGCTGACAGCAAGCCCGCTGCCGACCAGACTGCTTTGACTGCGCTGCAAAACAAGGTCCAGGAATTAGAAGATCGGCTTAACAGCCAGCCGGCGGCCCCAGCGCCTGCGAAAAAGAAGGCGGCGCCGGCCGACCCCGACAACCGCAAGCAGGTCTATCACGTGCTGGCCAACGCCACCAAAGAAGACCTGGCGGCCGTGCGCGAAGTCTGGGGCGACGCGGTCTCCAAGCTCAGCGTGTCTGAGCGCGCCCTGACCGGCGTCTTGGAGCCCGTGGCGGCCAGCCCCGACCAGGTGGTCTTAAAGTGCAAGTACAAGCTCTGGTTTGAGCGGGCCAACAAAAACACCGACCTGGTGGAGCGGCTGGAAGCCGAATTGGGCCGCATGTGCAAGCACAATTATGGTATCGTCTTAGTAGCCGATTCATCCTGGCTCCAAGTCAGAAAGAGCTTTCTGGCGGCCCACAAAGACGAGCTGCTGGCCCGCAAGAAAAAGCCCGCGGCAGCCAAGACGGATGACAGCAAGCAAGTCGTTAAAAAGGCACAAGACCTTTTTGGCAAAGAATTAGTTCACGTACACGATAAAAGTGAGGAATAGATTATGAGCAGAAGACCAAACTTTGGCGGCATGGGCGGCATGAATGGCATGAACATGCAGCAGATGATGCAGCAGGCTAAAAAGCTGCAGGAACAGTTGAAACAAGAACAAGACAACATCACCAAGCAAAGCTTTACCGGCAAGTCGGCCGACGACATGGTTGTGGCCACCTTCACCGGCGACCGCAAGCTGACCGACCTGACCATTAAGCCGGAAGCTATCGACCCAGACGACCCGGACATGCTGCAAGACCTGGTCATCGACGCCGTCAACAAGGGCCTGGCTGCCATCGACGAAGCAACCCAGCAGAGTTTGGGCAAGTACACTAAAGGTCTCAACTAATGCAGTACCCATTGCCTATCAGCCGGCTGATTGAAAACTACATGCGCCTGCCGGGCATCGGGGAAAAGACGGCGACCAGACTGGCCTTTTACACGCTGCGCCTTTCTAAAGAAGACGTCGACGACTTCGCCAGCGCCCTGCAAGACGTCAAAGACAAGCTGAAGCCGTGCTCAATCTGCGGCAACATCACCGACGTCGACCCGTGTGCGATCTGCCAGTCAAAAACGCGCGACCGCTCGACCATCATGGTGGTCGAACAGTCAAAAGACGTCATGGCCTTTGAAAACATGGGCGCTTACGGCGGCTTGTACCACGTCTTAAACGGCGTGCTGTCGCCAATCGACGGGGTCGGCCCCGAAGAGCTCAACATCAAGAGCCTGATCAAGCGCCTGCAGACTAGCGACGAGGTCAAGGAAGTCATCGTCGCCTTGAATTCGACGTCCGAAGGCGAGGCCACCGCGATGTACCTGGCCAAGCTGATCAAGCCGGCCGGCATCAAGGTCACCCGCCTGGCCTCGGGCCTGTCCGTGGGCAGCGACATCGAATACGCCAACTCCATTACCCTGCAAAGAGCCGTGCAAGGGAGACGATCACTATGAGAAAAAACAGAATCAAGCAAAGAGAAGACGAGCGCCTGCTGGCTACTGTTGCCAAGCTGCAGGCCCAGCGGGCCAGCGAACAAGTGCTGGACATGAACGCTTTGGATTTTTCCGAAGACAACAAAGTCGCGGAAAAGATTCTGCAAGCCAAGTACGTTTTTTTATACAACGAAGCTCGTTACAGACACGCCCGGGCCACTAACATTGACGGCGTGATTACCGAGTAATTTTCAAGACCGCTCCGGTGGAAACCGGGGGGGTCTTGTTTTTTTGACTGGGATCGTCTTGTATAATCTTTAACTAGGGAGGAATCTGTTCATGCCTGGTTTTTTTATAAGTTTTGAAGGACCGGACGGCTCGGGCAAGTCGTCAGTCTTAGCCCAGCTTGCGCCGCGCTGGGAAAAAGAAATGCAGGCCCCGCTGCTTTTGACGCGGGAGCCTGGCGGCTCGCGGATCGCCGAAAAAATCCGCCAGCTGATCTTAGACCCGGCCACACCGGAAATGACGAGCCGGACCGAGGCGCTGCTCTACGCGGCCCAGCGGGCCCAGCACCTGCACGATGACGTGCTGCCGGCTTTAGACCGCGGGGAAGTCGTCATCTCCGACCGCTTTGTGGACAGCTCGCTGGCCTACCAGGGCGCCGGCCGGCAGCTGGGGGTCAAAGAAGTGGCTGACTTAAACCGCTTTGCCACCGGCGGCCTGCAGCCGGACTTGACCATCTTGTTTATGGTCGAGCCTGAAATCGGCCTGGCGCGGATTGAAAAAGAGCGGCCGGGCGCAGAAGACCGCTTGGAACAAGAAAAGCTGGCCTTTCACGAACGCGTCTACGCCGAATACCTGGCCTTGGCGCAAAAAGAACCGGACCGCATCAAGCTGATCGATGCCAGCCGGCCGCTGGCCCAAGTCGTTGCGGAATGCGACCAGCTTTTGCACCAGTGCGCACCACAGCTTTTTTAACAAGGGGGAGGACTAATGAAACTGATAATTGCCATCGTCCAGGACCAAGACGCCGCGGGACTTAACCAGACCCTGGTCAAAAACAACATCCGGGCCACGAAGCTGACCACTTCCGGCAGCTTTTTAAGAGCCGGCAACACGACCTTTTTGATCGGAGTGCAAGACCGCGACGTGGAAGATGTCTTAGAGATCATCAAGGTCTCCTCGCACCGCAGCCAGCAGCTGGCCCATGCCGCAGAGCTCGACGGCGAAGTGAAGGTCGACGTGGGCGGCGCCACCGTCTTTGTGGTCGACGTCGACCAGTTTGAGCGCTACTAGCCATGTTTGACCTGAAAAAAGCAGACCCTGCGGTCACAAAGAAATTGGCGCAGGTAGCCAGCGAAGGCAAGCTGGCCCACGCCTACCTGTTCGCTGGGTTAAATGAAAAAACGGCGCTGATCACCGCCTTGTGGCTGGCCTGCTACGTCAACTGCCTGGGCCAAGACAAGCCCGACGGCACTTGCAACCACTGCCTGCGGATCTTGCGCGGCGACTTTCCGGACGTCGTCCGGGTGGCACCCCAAGGCAACAGCCTGTCGATCAGCTTGATCCGGCCTTTAAAAGAAGAGCTGGCCAAAAGCCCTGACGAAAGCGACCTGCGCGTGTTTATCATCGAACAGGCGGAAAAGCTGACCCAGTCGGCTGCCAACGCCATGCTGAACCTGCTCGAAGAGCCGGTGGCCCCGGTCGTCACGATCTTGATCGCCAACAACCGCGCCCAGATTTTGCCGACCATCCGCTCGCGCACCCAGATCGTGAACTTTAAGGACGAAGCACAAGACGAGCTGCTTGCTTACGGTTTGGCCAGCGACGAGCTGGCGGCAATCGGCCAAAGCGAGCAGCTGACCCAAGAATCCCACTATTTGCACCAGGAACTGCTGGCGCATGACCAGCTGGCCTTTTTACGGGTGCACCGGCTGGCCGGTCTGGTGAAAAACAAGGCCGAGGAAAAGCTGGTCTTCATCCGCTTGAAGCAGGAGTGCGAGCAGCAGCTAGCAGCCGGCAAAGATGTGAACAAAAACACAAACTTGCTGGCGCTCCTGCTCAAGGTCGACCAGATGCTGTATAGTAATGTTAATATGAAAAACTGTTTGGATTATTTGGTATTGAAACTGAAGTAGGTAAGCAAGATGGATCCGTACTCACAATTAGACGACCTGCACCACAGCCTGACGGTGATGACCAAGACTGTGGCCAAGCTGGAAAACGATATTTTAGAGACCTTAAAAGAAAACACGGAACTCAAGGTGGAAAACCAGCTGCTGCGCGAAAAAGTGAACAAGCTGACCAAGTCGCCTAAAGCTGCCAAAAAGGTCCAGCCGGGCCTGCAGTCGCTGCGTTCCATCTATAATTCCGGCTACCACATCTGCAACATGTACTACGGCTCCCACCGCGAAGCCGGCAACGACTGCATGTTCTGCCTGGATATTCTGGACAATTTCGTTGATTCGGGGGACAGCGATGCAAAAACAAACTAGCTTTGGCAAAGACGAAGGCCGCCTTTACCTGGTGCCGACGCCGATCGGCAACCTGGAAGACATCACGCTGCGTGCCAAGAGGATTCTGCAAGAGGCCGACTACATTGCGGCCGAAGACACGCGCACGTCCGGCATCATGCTGAAAAAAATCGGCATCAGCAACAAGATGCTGTCTTTCCACAAGTTCAATTCCAAGCAAAAGGCACCCGAAATGATTGAACTGTTGAAAAAGGGTGCAACGATTGCCGAAATCAGCGACGCGGGGATGCCGGTCATTTCCGACCCGGGCTATATCCTGGTCCAAGAGTGCATTAAAAACGACATCCCGGTGGTCGCCCTGCCGGGCCCTTCGGCCTTTGCGACCGCGCTGATTGCCTCGGGCTTCAACCAGCCTTTTACCTACTACGGCTTTTTGCCGAAAAAGAAAAAAGACCAGCGGGCGGTTTTTGAGACGATGAAAAAGACGCCGACGACGGCGATCTTTTACGAAGCGCCGCACCGCTTGGTCAAAACTGTCGCCAGCATGGCAGCGGTCTTTGAACCGGACCGCAAGATCGTGCTGGCCCGCGAGCTGACCAAGGTCCACGAAGAATACCTGCGCGGCACCATTGCAGAGGTCAACGCCTATTTGCAAGACCACGCGCCGCGCGGCGAGTACGTCGTCTTGGTGGAACCGGCCAAGGCTGATGAAGAGGATGAAGTCGACTTAGACGACTTAGTCGCCCAGGTCCAGGACTTGGTGGCCTCAGGCGCCTTTGCCAAGGACGCGATCAAGCAAGTGGCGAAAGCCAGCGGTGTCGCCAAAAACCAGCTCTATGATTACTACCAGAGGAAAAAATAATGTTTAAGCTTCCATATCAGATCGTCTTTTCCGACTGCGACGAGCAAAAACGGCTGACCTGGCCGCGCCTGCTGGACTTAATGATGCAGGTTTCAAACAGCCAGCTGACCAGCTGGGGCGTAGGCATCTCAGACCTTTTGGCCAAAAATATGGGCTGGGTCGTGGTCCGCTACCACTTTGAAGTAAAAGCAATGCCGCATGCAGGCGACAAGGTGGTCTTGACCACCCAGGCCAGCGGCCACAACCGCTTTTTCTGCTACCGCGACTTTGGCGTTGAGACTTCAGAAGGAGAGTCGATCATCAAGGTGACCAGCCAGTGGGTCATCATCGACTTGGCCAAGCGCAAGATGGTGCCGCCAGCGGAAGCCTTGGGTGAAAAAATTGCCGACGCCGGCCCGCAGAACGTCCAGCGCTTTGCCCGCCTGCACGCCCTGCCTGAATATGAAAAAACACTTGCCCAAAAGGTGCGCTACTACGACTTGGACACCAACCGCCACGTCGACAACGCCCGCTACTTCAACTGGCTGTTCGATCTGCCGGGCCGGGCTTTTGTCGATAACCACGAAGTTAAAACAATTGACATCCAGTTTGACGAAGAAGTTAAATATGGTGACAATGTTTTAACCGCAATGCAGCAAGAGGGCACCAAAAGCTTTTTCAAAATTGCCGCGGGCACAAAACAAGCGGCATTGTGTGTGATTGACTGGAGAGAGGATGAATAAAAGCAATTTTTGATAATTTGCGACTGCGCAGGCTGAGCCTGCAGGAGACCGTCTTTTTAGGGATCTTGGTGGCCGTCGACATCGTCTTGCAAAAACTGAGCTTCGGCCCCGTCATGGTCAAGGTCGGCTTCGGCTTTATCGGCGCCAGCCTGCTGGGCTATTTCTTCGGCCCGTGGTGGGCCAGCGCGGGGGCCTTGGCCTGCGACCTGCTGAGCTCGGCGCTGTTTGGCCAAGAGGGCGGTTTTTTCATCGGCTTTACCATCTCGGCCATGGCAGCGGCAGCGATCTACGGCGCTTTTTACTATGAACGGCCCGTCAAAATTTGGCGGATTGCGGCGGCCACGCTGCTGGTGACCGTCATCGTCAACATCTTGCTCAACACGCTCTGGCTGCACCTGATGTACGGGCTGGCCTGGAAGGCCGCCTTGATCACCCGCCTGCCCAAAGAATTGGTGGTGCCGTGGATTCAGATCGCGGTCAGCTACCTGCTTTTGCAAGCTTTAGCCCAAATTGACACTAAAAAATTGCTGAAAAGGGATTAGCATGAAGATTTTAAGCATGTCGACAGCGACGAACTATTTAAGCGTCGCCTTAAACGAAAACGAAAGAGTAGTCGAAGAGGCTAATGAAAAAGATCAGCGCAACCACAGCGAAAAGCTTGATCCCACCATTGACCGCTTGCTGAAAAACCAGTACTGGCAGTTGAAAGACATCGACCGTTTTGCCGTGGCCAGCGGCCCTGGTTCTTACACCGGCCTGCGGATCGGCGTCACGACGGCCAAGATGTTTGCTTCAATTCTGCCGGGCGACTTAGTTGCCATCCCGACGCTGGAGGCCATCGCCGCCAACTTTTCTGAGACCGACGCCTTGCTGGTCACCGGTTTAGACGCCAGAAACGACAACTATTTTGCCGGCGGCTACGTCAACCAGAACGGCCAGCCGGTCAACGTCATGCAAGACGGCCACTACCACATCACCAAATTGGTCGACCAGGTCAAGATCGCGGCCAACCAGCCGGGCATCCACCGGATCATCTTTGCCGGCACCGGCTTTGCCAAGCAGGCCAAGCTCTTAGACGAGCTGCAGATGCCGTGGCAGCTGGCCACCGAGGACGAAAACCGCGTCCACGCCGGCCAGATCGGCCGCCTTGCTGTCACCGCCAAGCCGGTCGACCCCGACAAGCTGGTGCCGCAATACCTGCGCCGCACCCAGGCCGAGATGGACTGGCACAAGCGCACGGGCAAGCCTTTTGCGCCCGACAGCGACTATGTGGAAGAAGTTTAACGACCTGCTGCACGGGCCGCGCCCCGTCGCCTTTCAGCCCTTTTTGGCCGACATCGGCGGGCTGCACCTGCAGGTAATCAGGTCCGACAAAAGCGATATCTTGGCGCTGCTTGAGATGGAGCGGCAGATCTACGACGGCCAGATGCCCTGGCGCCAGCGCGACTTCCAAAATGAGCTGGAACGCCGCGACTCGCTTTATCTGTCGCTTTATGACAAAAGCCGGCTGGCGGCCTTTATCGGGATGCGGATTACGCCCAAAGACGCGCACATCACCAACATCTCGGTGCTGCCGGACTACCAAAAGCGCGGCATCGGCACCTACCTGCTGGGCTTTATGATCGAGCAGGCCAAAAGTGCCGGCTGCCGCGAGGTCAGCTTAGAGGTGCTGGCCGATAACAAGGGCGCCCAGCGGCTTTACAAGCGCTTTGGCTTTAAGACCGCGCTTGTGCGGCCTGGTTACTATGACAAGAATCATGATGGATTGGAAATGGTTCTGAATTTAAAAGCTGATAGAAAGAAGAAATTGTTTTGACAGCCAAAAAAGATGTCCGTATTTTAGCTTACGAAAGCTCCTGCGACGAAACTTCCACGGCCGTAATCAAGAACGGCCGGGAGATCGAATCGCTGGTCGTCGCCACTCAGATTAAAAGCCACCAGCGCTTTGGCGGCGTCGTGCCGGAAGTGGCCAGCAGACACCACATCGAAGTCATCACCCAGATTACGAAAGAGGCTTTGAGCGAAGCCCGCGTCGGCTGGGATGACTTGGACGCGATCGCAGTCACCTACGGCCCCGGGCTGGTCGGCGCGCTGCTGATCGGGGTCAGCGCCGCCAAGGCCGCCTCCATGGCGACCGGCCTGCCGCTGATCGGCGTCGACCACATCATGGGCCACATCATGGCTGCCCAGCTGACCGACGAGATCATCTACCCGGCGCTGGCCTTGCAGGTTTCCGGCGGCCACACCGAGCTGGTCTTAATGCACGACCCGCTGAACTTTGAAATCATCGGCGACACCCGCGACGACGCCGCCGGCGAGGCCTACGACAAGATCGGCCGCGTCTTGGGCGTCAACTACCCGGCCGGCAAGACCATCGACAGCTGGGCACGGCAGGGCAAGGACACCTTTAACTTCCCGCGCGCGATGATCAAAGAAGACAACTACGACTTCTCGTTTTCGGGCTTGAAGAGTGCCTTCATCAACACCGCCCACCACTCCGACCAGATCCACGAAAAGCTGAACAAGTACGACCTGGCCGCCAGCTTCCAGGCCGCGGTTGTCGACGTCTTGGTAACTAAGACCATCAAGGCCTTGAAGCAGTACAAGCCGAAGACCTTCGTCTTGGGCGGCGGCGTTGCGGCCAACATCGGCCTGCGCACCCGCCTGCAGGAAGAGATTAAAAAGCTGGTCATCAACCCGAAGGTCATCATTCCTGACTTAAAGCTCTGCGGGGACAACGCGGCCATGATCGGGGCTGCCGCCTACAACAAGTTTGAGGCGGGCCAATTTGCCGACTTGGGCTTAAACGCAGACCCGTCCCTGGAGCTGCCTTACGCAAACAGCATGTTGGAGGGATAAACCGTGAGCAAGCATTTAGCAACAGGCGGCCGCAATTACACGGCTTGGCTGCTTTCACTGGCAGCGGTCTTGCTGGTTATTGTCGGTTTCCTCATTTACGGCGCACACGTGAACAGCTACACGCGCGGCCATTTTAACAAAAACGTGACGATCTACGGGGTCTCTGTCGGCGGCCTGACTAAAAATCAGGCCCGGGCCAAGGTCAACTCCCGCAGCAAGAACACGGCCTTTTTGGTCGACGGCAAGATCGTGACGCGCAAGGACAAAACGCACGAGGCCATCAGCCAAAGCCAGGTCAACGCGTTCTTTGACCAGCAGTACCACTTTTTCCCAAGCAAGAAAAACTACGTCTTCCAGTCGGGCTCGCTGGCTCAGGTCAAGGCCAAGCTGAAGAGCTTGAACAAGCGGACCGTGGACTTTTTGATCGCCGACAAGACCTTTAAGATCAAGGCCAGCGATGCCTTTGAAGAAGTTGCTTACAGCGACGGCCGCTACCGCTTCCTGAAAAAAGAAGGCCTGCGTCAAAAACTGCGCCAGATCAACGGCGAAGTGGCCACTTTTGACAAGAGCTACGACTTTGAGACGCCGGCTGACGGCCGCGTCAAAGTTAAAAACGACACCTGGGGCTGGGGCGTCTACGAGAAAAAGGCGCTGCCGGCTGTCGAGACCGCCTTTGCCGACGGCAAAAAGAGCGTGGAGGGCAAAGACTACCTCTACGGCAAGGGCTACAACACCTACCAGCACGGCTACGGCTTAGACAACCACGGCGTGGGCCGGACCTACATCGTGGTCTCGATTCGCCGCCAGGCCGCCTGGTTCTACCGCGACGGCAAGCAGGTCCTGCACTTGACCGATGTCGTCACCGGGACGCAGGACTCCAGCACGGCCGACGCTACGCCGACCGGCGTGTTCTACATCATGTACAAGCAGTCGCCAAGCACCCTGCGGGGGCAAAACGACGACGGCTCGTCCTACGCATCGCCGGTCAAGTACTGGATGCCGTTTACCTTGAGCGGCTGCGGCTTCCACGACGCCAGCTGGCGGACCGACTGGTCGAAGACCGCCTACTTGCAGGGCGGCTCGCACGGCTGTGTCAACGTCCGTCCTAGCGAGATCAAGTCCGTCTGGGATGTCGTTTCGACTAACGAACCAGTCGTCATTTACAACTAAAAAAATAAAGGCTATTGCAGATGCAATAGCCTTATTTTTTTTGCTTTTTTTTATTCAAAATTTTCCAGAGCTTCCATGGCGTCTTCCCAGGCCTGGTTTTGCTTTTCCAGCTCTTTTTGGACTTCACTCAGCTCTTCTTGCAGGGGCCCCAGCTTGTCGAAGTTGGTGGCCACGTCGGGCTGGGCCATCTGCTCTTGCAGCTGGCTGTCTCTTTCTTCCAGCTTGGTGATCGCCTTTTCGGCGTCGCTGACGGCGCGTTCGAGCTTGCGTTTTTGCGAGTCGTGCTGTTTTTGTTCCTGGTAGGACAGCTTGCTTGCACTCTGCTTTTTCTCGGCAACGGGAGTTTCTGCTTCTTGAGCTTGCTGCTGTTTTTGCAGCTCGTCCAAGTAGTAGGAGTAGTTGCCGTCATACAGCTTGGCCGTGCCGTGGTCGACGACCGCGATCTTCGTGGCCAGCTGGTTGATGAAGTAACGGTCGTGGGAGACGAAGACCAGGGTGCCGTCAAAGTCTGACAGCGCCTGTTCTAAGACTTCCTTGGCCTCGATGTCCAAGTGGTTAGTCGGCTCGTCCATGAGCAGCAGGTTGTCGTGCTGCAAGGAAAGTAGGGTAAGCGTCAGTCTTGCCTTTTGGCCGCCGGACAGCTGGCCGACAGTCTTGTCGATGTCTTTGGCCGTAAAAAGGAAGCTGGCTAAAATCGACCGCACGTCTTTTTCCGGCATGGCCTTGTGTTCGTCCCATACCGTGTCCAGGACGGTCTTGCCGGCAGGCAGCGCCTTTAATTCCTGGTCGTAGTAGCCAATACTCAGACCTGCGCCGTACTTGATGGAGCCGGCCAGCGGCGGCAGCTTTTTCATGATCGTCTTGACCAGGGTCGACTTGCCGATGCCGTTGGGGCCGATGATGGCCACGCGGTCGCCGCGGTTGACCTGCAGCGAGATCTTGCCGATGATCTGGTCTTGGTCGTAGCCGACGGTCAGGTCCTTTAAAATCAGGACTTCCTTGCCCGAAGGCCGGTCTTCTTTAAAGCTGATGCGTACGCGCTGGCCGCGTTTTGGCGGCTTGATGCGCTCGAGCTTGTCCAGGCGCTTTTGCCGGCTCTGCGCTCTCTTGGTAGTAGAGGCCCGGACCAGGTTTTTCTGGATGAACTCCTCGTCTTTTTTAATGGCCGCCTGCTGTTTTTCAAAGGCCGCTTCCTGGGTCTGGTCGCGCAGCTTGCGCTGCTCGCGGTAGGAAGTGTAGTTGCCGGTAAAAACAGTCAGGGTGCCAAAGCGCAGCTCGAAGATCTGCTGGGCCATGTGGTCTAAGAAGTACTGGTCGTGGGAAACCGCCACGATGGCGCCTTCATAGCTGCGCAGGAAGTTTTCCAGCCAGTTCAGAGTCTCCAAGTCCAGGTAGTTGGTCGGTTCGTCGAGCAAAAGCAAAGGCGGTTTTTTCAGCAGCAGTTTGACAAAGGCCAGGCGGGTCTTTTCGCCGCCGGACAGCTCTTTGATTTTTTGGTCCCAGCGCTCTTCGCCGAACTTAAAGCCGTTGAGCAGCGTCTTGATCTCGGTCTGGTAGGTAAAGCCGCCTTTTTGCTCGTAGTCATACGACAGCTGGTCGTAGCGCTTGAGCAGGGCCTCATCTTCCGGGTGGTCAGCCAGTTCCTGCTGCAGGGCTTTGACCTGCTTGCCTTGGCTGATCAGGTCGGCAAAGACCGTCTTTATCTCGTCGAAGATGGTCTTGTTTTGGTCCAGGTCGTTTTCCTGGGCGATGTAGCCGCAGCTGACGTCCTTGTTCATGCTGAAGCTGCCGGCACTAGGCTCCTGCTGCCCCGTCATGATCTTGAGCAGGGTGGTTTTGCCGACCCCGTTAGGGCCGACTAAACCGATGCGGGCTTTTTGGTCGATTGAAAAGTTTACGTTTTGAAATAGCACGTTGCCGCCGAAACTTTGGGCCAGCTCGTGCCCTTGAGCTATAATCATTATTTTCACCTGAAGCTATTTTAGCATAGGCGAAAAGACAATCCCTTGTGAAAAAATTATTAGAGTTTGCCTACTTGTGAAGGGGAAGACTTGATTTTTTGCCGGCGGGTAGTGTATTATGAAGACGAATTGTTAATTAGTTCACATTCACAAAGCGGGAGCAGACATGGAGCAAGTGGAAATTCCAAAGGCAACAGCTAAGCGTTTGCCTCTTTATTATCGTTATTTGACAATCCTGCACGACGCCGGGAAGAAGAAAGTTTCTTCAACTGAATTCTCCGAGGCCGTTCAGGTTGACAGTGCGTCGATCCGGCGCGACTTTTCTTATTTTGGGGCTTTAGGCAAGCGCGGCTACGGCTACGACGTGGACAGCCTGCTGGCCTTTTTCAAAAAGATCCTGAACCAGGACGAATTGACCAACGTCGCCTTAGTCGGCGTCGGCAACTTGGGCAAGGCGCTTTTGAACTACAACTTCAAGTCCTCGGCTAACATCCGGATCAGCGCGGGCTTTGACATCAACCCGAAGATCACCGGGACGATCGTCAGCGGCGTGCCCGTTTACGACGTCAAGGAGATGGACCAGCAGATCCGCGAGCAGCAGATCCAGATCGCCATCTTGACCATTCCGGAACCGGTGGCCCAAAAGATCACCGACGAAATCATCGCCGCCGGCATCAAGGGCATCATGAACTTTACGCCGACGCGGCTGTCGGCCCCGGCCGGCATCCAGATCCAGACCTTGGACCTGGCCACCGAGCTGCAGACCCTGGTTTACTTCTTGCACAGCGAGGAGAAGCGCAAGGGCAAGAAATAGCCCGTTAAGATAGATAGAAAAAGAGATCCCTGTTGAAGCGACAGGGGTCTTTTTTTGTATTTTTAGCACTAAGAGTAAAAAAGTGCTAATTATTGCTTGCATAATTTTTTAAAAGAGGTTAGTATCATATTTGTAAGTTAGCACTGACCATTAAAGAGTGCTAAAAGAGATTGAGAACGGACAATAAGATACTAGGAGGGACTCACCATGTTAGAACCAGTTGGTGATCGAATCATCGTTGAAGTTAAAAAAGACGAAGATGCAAATATCGGTGGCATTTACGTTGCTTCCAGCGCAAAGCAGAAGCCGACCGAAGGTACTGTTGTTGCAGTCGGCAAGGGCAAGTACTCAAATGACGGCAAGCTGATCCCAATGACTGTGGCCAAGGGTGACAAGATTGTCTACGACAAGTACGCTGGCACCAACGTTGAATACGAAGGCAAGAAATACCTGGTATTGCGCGAACAAGACGTTTTAGCTATCGAAAAATAATTTAGGAGGGCATGCTAGTTATGGCAAAAGATATTAAATTCTCTGAAGACGCAAGAAGATCTCTGCTCAAGGGTGTTGACAAGCTGGCTGACACCGTTAAGACCACTTTGGGGCCTAAGGGCAGAAACGTTGTTTTGGAACAAACTTATGGCTCTCCTGAGATCACCAACGACGGTGTGACCATCGCTAAGAGCATTGAATTGAAGGACCACTACGAAAACCTGGGCGCAAAGCTGGTTTCCGAAGTTGCTCAAAAGACTAACGACATCGCCGGTGACGGGACCACTACTGCTACTGTTTTGGCCCAAGCTATCGTACGCGAAGGCATGAAGAACGTCACTGCCGGCGCTAACCCAGTCGGCATCCGCCGCGGGATCGAAAAGGCTACCGACGCAGCTGTCGCAGGCCTGAAGAAGATCAGCCACGAAGTTAACTCCAAGTCCCAAATCGCCCAAGTCGGTTCTGTTTCATCAGCTTCTGACAAGATCGGCGAATTGATTGCCGACGCCATGGAAAAGGTTGGCAACGACGGTGTCATCACTGTTGAAGAATCAAAAGGTATCGAAACCGAACTGAAAGTCGTTGAAGGGATGCAATTCGACCGCGGCTACCTGTCACAATACATGGTAACTGACAACGACAAGATGGAAGCTGACCTGGACAACCCATACATCCTGATCACCGACAAGAAGATCACCAGCATCCAAGACATTGTCCCAATCCTGCAAACCATCGCTCAACAAGGCAGATCACTGCTGATCATCGCCGACGACGTTTCCGGCGACGCTCTGCCAAGCTTGCTGCTGAACAACATCCGCGGCGCTTTGAACGTTGTTGCCGTTAAGGCTCCTGGCTTCGGCGACCGCCGCAAGGCTATGCTGCAAGACATCGCCGTTCTGACTGGCGGCACTGTCATCAGCAACGACCTGGGCCTGGAATTAAAGGACATCCAATTAGACCAATTAGGTACTGCCGGCCGCGTTGCTGTCACTAAGGACAACACCACGATCACCGAAGGTGCCGGTTCTAAGGAAGCCTTGGCTGAACGCGAAGACCAAATCAGAAAGCAAATTGAAGACGCTTCAAGCGACTTCGACCGTGAAAAGCTGCAAGAACGTCTGGCTAAGCTGACTGGCGGCGTTGCTGTCATCCGCGTCGGTGCTGCTACCGAAACCGAATTGAAGGAAAGAAAGTACCGCATCGAAGACGCCTTGAACGCTACCCGTGCCGCCGTTGAAGAAGGCTACGTAGCCGGTGGCGGTACCGCTTTGATCAACGTTTTGGACGATGTCAAGAAGGTCCAAGCCGAAGGCGACGAACAAACCGGTGTCAACATCGTCATCAAGGCTTTGGAAGCACCTGTTCGCCAAATCGCTGAAAACGCCGGCGAAGACGGCTCAGTCATCGTCGACAAGATGAAGCACCAAGAAAACGAAGTTGGCTACAACGCAGCTAACGGCAAGTGGGAAAACATGGTTGAAGCCGGCATCATCGACCCAACCAAGGTTACCCGTTCCGCTCTGCAAAACGCCGCTTCCATCGCAGCTCTGCTGCTGACTACCGAAGCTGTTGTCGCTGACGTTGATGACGACAACAAGCCTGCAGCTGGCGCCGGTGCCGGTGCCCCAGCTATGGGTATGTAAAATCTCCAATCTTAAAACGAACATCCAAAAGGAAGGCTCTGCTGCCTTCCTTTTTTGTTTATTTTTTTTGCTGCAGCTTTCAAGTTATAATAAGAAACAGTTGAAAGAGGGAAATTATGGCTGAAAAACGCACACCAATGATGCAGCAGTACTACGACATTAAAAAGCAATACCCGGATGCTTTTTTGTTCTACCGTGTCGGCGACTTTTACGAATTATTTGAAGACGATGCCGTGAAGGGCGCCCAGCTGTTAGAGCTGACTTTGACCCACCGCTCAAACAAGACCAAGCACCCGGTCCCAATGGCTGGGGTGCCGCACCTGGCGGTAAACTCTTATGTGAACAGTCTTGTGGAAAAAGGCTATAAGGTCGCCTTGTGCGAACAGCTGGAAGACCCGGCCAAGGCCACCGGCATGGTCAAGCGCGGGATTGTCCAGCTGGTGACGCCGGGGACCATGATGGACGAAGGCCCCGACCAGGCCAAGGATTCGAACTTCCTGACTTCGCTGGTTGCCGAGCACGGCGAGTGGGGGCTGGCCTACAGCGACTTATCCACTGGGGAAATCTTTGCCACCCACCTGCTGAATTTTGAACAGGCTGAAAACGAGCTGCTCTCGCTGCGCACGCGGGAGGTAGTCTTTGCGGGCCCGGAGCCGCGCTTGCGCAAGGAATTTTTTGAAAAGGCCGGGATCACGGTTTCTAAGCCTGTGGAATTATCCGAAGAACACGCCGAAGTTTCCTACGTTGTGCAAAAGCTGGCGAATAACTTGGAAAAGGCGGCGACGCGCCAGCTGGTCGCCTACCTGCTGGTGACGCAAAAACGCAGCCTGGCCCACCTGCAGCTGGCCAAGTCCTATGAGACCAGCCAATACCTGCAGCTGTCGCACGTGTCGCAAAACAACCTGGAGATCTTGTCGTCGGCCAAGACCGGCAAGAAGATGGGCTCGCTGTTCTGGCTGCTCGACCAGACCCAGACGGCGATGGGCGGCCGCCTGTTAAAGCGCTGGCTGACCCGGCCGCTGTTGTCTTTTGACAAAATCAAGCAAAGACAAGACGTCGTCCAAGCCTTGCTGGACAGCTTTTTCACAAGGGAAAAAGTCAAGTCTGCTCTAAAGGGTGTCTACGACTTGGAGCGTTTGACGGGCAAGACAGCCTTTGGCAACGTCAACGCCCGCCAGCTGCTGCAGCTGGCCCACTCCCTGCAGCAGGTGCCGGAAATTAAGCAAGCGCTCATCGACTCAAAAAGCGAAGTCTTAGCTGCCACGGCCAACGAGATGGATCCCTTGGCAGGCGTAGCCGACTTGATCTGCAAGACGATCGTGCCGGATCCGCCGGTGCTCACAACCGAAGGCGGCGTGATCCAAAAGGGCGTCGACGCCCAGCTCGACCGCTACCGCGAGGCCATGACGAACGGCCGCCAGTGGCTGGCCAAGATGCAGGAAGAAGAACGCGCTGCCACCGGTATCAACAACTTGAAGGTCGGCTACAACAAGGTCTTCGGCTACTACATCGAGGTCACTAACTCTAACCGCGACAAGGTGCCGGAACGCTACAACCGCAAGCAGACCTTGACTAACGCCGAGCGTTACATCACGCCGGAATTAAAAGAACACGAGGCCTTGATCTTAGAGGCCCAGACCAAGTCGACGAGCCTGGAATATGATCTGTTTGTCAACTTGCGCGAGTCTGTGAAAAAGTATGCGGCCCCCTTGCAAAAATTAGCGGGCCAAATTGCCAGACTGGATGTTTTGCTTTCATTTGCGGATACTGCCGAACAGAACAACTACTGCCGGCCGACCTTGCACACCGATTCGCAAGCCATCATGGTGAAAAACGGGCGCCACGCCGTCGTCGAACAGGTGATGGCCGAAGGCGACTACATTCCAAACGACGTCAAGATGGACGACGACACCGACATCTTCTTGATCACCGGGCCGAACATGTCTGGTAAGAGCACCTACATGCGCCAGCTGGCCCTAATCGCCGTCATGGCGCAGGTGGGCAGCTTTGTGCCGGCCGACAGCGCCGACTTGCCGATCTTTGACCGGATCTTTACCAGAATCGGGGCCGCCGACGACCTGATCTCAGGCCAAAGCACCTTCATGGTCGAGATGAGCGAGGCCAACGAAGCCTTGCAGCACGCCACGAAGAACTCCCTGGTTCTTTTTGACGAAATCGGCCGCGGAACTGCGACCTACGACGGCATGGCGCTGGCCGGGGCCATCGTGAAGTATTTGCACGACAAGGTCCACGCTAAGACTTTGTTTGCGACCCACTACCACGAGCTGACCGACTTAGACCAGACCCTGCCGCACCTGAAAAACATCCACGTCGGCGCGACCGAGGAAAACGGGCAGCTGGTCTTTTTACACAAGATCATGCCGGGTGCCGCCGACCAGTCCTACGGCATCCACGTCGCCCAGCTGGCGGGCCTGCCGCGGCCTGTTTTGCGCGAAGCGCGCAAGATGTTGAAGCGGCTGGAGGCCCAAGGCGCCGGCAGCTTGCAGGAGGCAAGCCAGCAGCTGGACTTGTTCAGCGAAAACGAGCCGGCAGAAGACCCGGCCGTCAGCGACGTGTTAGACGAAATCAAGAGTTTGTATCTGCCAAGCCAGACGCCGCTGCAGGTGTTTGACATGGTGGCTGATTGGCAAAAGAGCCTGAAGGAGGGCCGTGATGGCGAAAATTCATGAGCTTTCGGAAGCTTTAACCAACCAAATCGCGGCCGGCGAGGTGATTGACCGTCCCGCCAGCGTCGTCAAAGAACTCTGTGAAAACTCTGTGGACGCCGGCGCAAAACGCATCCTGGTGTCTTTTGAAGACGCCGGGCTGCGCGCCATCCGCGTCCAAGACGACGGCAGCGGCATTGAGGCCGACCAGCTGGCGCTGGCCTTCCGCCGGCACGCAACCAGCAAGATTAGCTCAGAGCGCGACTTGTTACAAATCCACACCCTGGGCTTTCGCGGCGAGGCGCTGGCCTCCATTGCGGCCGTCAGCAAGACCGACATTGTGACTAATGCTGGCAGCGGCGGCGTCAGCGCCGACCTTGCGACCGGCCAGCCGCAAAACGTGCAGCCGGCAGCGGCCGCGCAGGGCACCGTCCTGACGGTCCGCGACCTGTTTTACAACACGCCGGCGCGGCTGAAATACCTGAAGTCGCCGCGCACCGAGATCCTGCGCATCGTCGACGTCTGCAACCGCCTGGCCCTAGGCCACCCGGAAATCAGTTTTGAATTGAAAAATGAAAATCGGACGCTGTTAAAGACCGCCGGCAACGGCAACTTGCGCCAGGTCTTTGCCCAAATCTACGGCGTCAGCACCGCCGAGCACATGCGCGAGCTCAAGGGTGAAAGCCCCGACTTCCAAGTCGGCGGCCTGGTGTCGGCACCCGACATCAGCCGCAGCAGCCGCAACTACATCACTTTCCTGCTGAACGGCCGCTACGTGCGCAGCTTCCAGCTGACGCAGGCCGTGACGGCCGGGCTGGGCAACCGGCTGGCCAGCGGGCGCTTCCCCTTGGCGGTCATCGCCATCAAGCTCGACCCGCTGCTCGTCGACGTCAACGTCCACCCCGCCAAGCGCGAGGTGCGTTTGTCAAAAGAAAGCGAACTCAGCCGGCTGCTGACCCAGGCGGTGGGCGAGGCCATTGCGCCGCAGGCAGAAAGCGGCGACCTTTTTGCCAGCAAAAAGCCCAAGCAGTTTGAAGACCAGCTGGCGCTGACTTTAAACGAGGACGCGGTCAACACCAAGCGTTCGGTTCAACCTGAAAAAGTTGAACCTGAAATCGTCAGCTTGGACCAAGTCATGCACAACGACCGCTATTTGGTCACCGCGACCTGGGAGCAGACCGTGGCCGCCCAGCAAAAACTGGGCCCGTTTGGCGCTAAGCCCCAACTGAAGCTGCCGCAGCTGGACTATTTGGGCCAAGCAGGCAGCTACGTGGTCGCTAAAAATGGGGACAGCCTGTTTTTGACCGACCCGGTGGCCGGGCAAAGGCGGCTGACCTATGACGACTTGCTGGCTAAAATGGCAAGTGCCGACAGCCCCCAGCAAACTTTGCTGGCACCGCTGACGGTCGAATTAGCCAACAGCGACTACTTGGCCGTCAAGAACCGCCTGGCAGAACTGCAGGCCGTCGGCCTGTTTGCCGAAGATTTCGGCCAGCAGACGGTCTTGCTGCAGAGCGTGCCGGTCTGGCTGCATGATGACAGCGCAAGCAGCGTCCAGAAGATCCTGGCGGCCTTTATCCACCAGGCCCATTTTGACATTAAGAGCTTGCGCAAGCTGCTGGCCCAACAGCTGACCAGCAACGTCCGCGCTCCGAAAAAAGCAGCCGAGCTGCAAAAGCTTTTAACCGATTTGGCTAAAAGCAGCGACCCATACTACGACCAAAACGGGGCGCCGATCATTGTCGAATTGACGAAGAGCCAGCTGAACCACTTATTTAAAAAGGACAGATAAATGTTTGAATACTTAGCAGGGCTGGTCACCAGCGTGCAGCCCGCCTACATCGTCGTGGAATGCGGGGGCGTCGGCTACAAAGTCTACTGCCCCAAGCCTTTTGACTTTGAGGAAGGCAAAAAAGGCCGCGTCTACGTCGAACAAGTCGTGCGCGACACCGGCATCAGCCTCTACGGCTTTGCCAGCGCGCAAGACAAGGAACTTTTCTTGAAACTCTTATCGGTCAGCGGCATCGGCCCCAAGTCGGCCTTAGCCATCATGGCCGCCGAAGACACCGAGTCCCTGGCGTCGGCCATCGAAAACGGCGAGGTCAAGTACCTGACCCGTTTTCCAGGCGTGGGCAAAAAGACCGCCTCGCAGATTGTCTTGGACTTAAAGGGCAAGCTGAACACCCTGGCGCAAAAGCCGAAACTCGCCGTCAGCCCCGAGCTGAATGACGCGCTGCTGGCCCTAGCCGCTTTAGGCTACTCCCAGCGCGAAATCGACCGCGTCAGCCCCAAGCTTGCTAAAATGGACAAGATGACGGCCGACCAGTATATCAAGGAAGGCTTGAACTTATTGCTGAAAAAATAGGAAGCAGGTGTTAAAGATTGACTGAAAAAAGACTCATGGACGGCCAGCCCCAAGACGAGCAGGAAGAAAGCTTGGAAGAAACCCTGCGGCCGCGGTTTTTAGCCCAATACATCGGCCAAGACCGGGTCAAAAAAGAGCTGGAAGTCTATATTGCAGCTGCGAAAAAGCGCGAAGAAGCCTTAGACCACGTCCTGCTTTACGGCCCGCCGGGCCTGGGCAAGACGACCATGGCCTTTGTCATCGCCAACGAACTAAAAGTCGGCGTGAAGACGACGAGCGGCCCGGCGATTGAAAAAGCCGGCGACCTGCTGGCCCTGCTCACCGAGTTAAAGCCAGGCGACGTGCTTTTCATCGACGAAATCCACCGGTTGCCGAAGCCCGTTGAGGAAATCTTGTACTCGGCGATGGAGGACTTTTACGTCGACATCGTCGTGGGCGAAGGCCAGACCAGCCACGCCGTTCACGTGCCGCTGCCGCCTTTTACCCTGATCGGGGCGACGACGCGGGCCGGCCAGCTGTCAGCGCCTTTGCGCGAACGCTTCGGCATCATCGAGCACTTGGAGTTTTACAAGCCGCAAGACCTGCAAAAAATCATCGAGCGCTCCAGCCGCGTGCTCCGCACCCAAATCGACAGCGACGCCGCAGGCGAGCTTGCCCGCCGTTCGCGCGGCACGCCTAGAATTGCCAACCGCTTGTTGAAACGCGTGCGCGACTTTGCCGAAGTCAAAGGGGAAAAGACGATTTCCTTAGCAACTACCAAGCAGGCACTTGACCAGCTCCAAGTCGACGACGCCGGCTTAGACCGCACCGACCGCGCCTTGCTGCGCCTGATCATCGAGCAGTACGGCGGCGGGCCGGTGGGCCTGCGGACCCTGGCGGCCAACTTGGGCGAAGACTTGGAGACGATCGCCGAAGTCTACGAGCCCTACCTGCTCCAGCACGGCTTTTTGATCCGCAGCCCGCGCGGCCGCATTGCCAGCCGCAAGGCTTATTTGCAATTGGGGATTGCGCCGGAGCATTAGTCGTTTTAATAAGGACATTTTTTCTGTATAATATCCTAGACAAGAGTTTTTAGAAGGTGAGAGTTTAGATGTTATTTTTAGCAAGCAATGCAGCAGCAGGTGCAAGCAACAGCATCTTCGTTGTAGTGATGCTGATCGTTTTGATCCTGTTTACTTACTTTGGCATGATCAGACCGCAAAAAAAGCAGCAGGAACAGCACAAGAAGATGGTTTCAACCTTAGGTAAAGGCGACCGCGTAGTTTTGATCGACGGGATGCACGGCAAGATTGACCGTGTCGACAACGAAAACAAGACTGTGGTGATCGACGCCGACGGCATTTACCTGACTTTTGCTTTGAATGCCATCAGACAAGTTTTGCCAGCTGAAAAGCCTGCAGAAAAAGCTGCAGAGCCAGAAGCAAAGGCTGAAAAACCTGTCGAAAAACCAGCTGAAAAGCCTGCAGAAGAAACTGAGGCTGACGGCAAAGACGAAAAGTCATCCGCAGAGGATAAATAATCCGTAAAGGCGTGCGTCAGCACCGCCTTTTTTTGTTTGAAGGGGAAAAAGACCATGGCAGTTAAAAATTTACCAATGGTAATGATCTTATTTGGTTCTACTGGCGACTTGGCACACCGCAAGCTCTACCCGGCAATGTACCAGCTCTACAAGCAGGGGCTGATCCACGACCGTTTTGCGGTCATTGCGACTGCCCGTAGGCCTTGGAGCGACGACTACCTGCGCGAGCAGATCAGCGACGCCGTGCACGAAGCTGCTCCTGACGAAGAACAAAATGCAGAACTGCTGCACGACTTCGCCAGCCATTTTTACTACCAAAGCCACGACGTAACGCAGACCGACCACTACAAGATCTTGAAGCAAAAAGCCGACCAGCTGAGTGAAAAGTACCAGGCCCACGGCAACCGCATCTTCTATTTGGCCATGGCGCCGCGCTTTTTCGGGATGATCGCCGAACACATCTACGACCAGCACCTGTTAGGCGACGGATTCAACCGCCTGATCATCGAAAAGCCTTTTGGCCGCGACCTGCCTTCTGCCACTAAGCTCAACAACCAGATCGCCCAGTCGTTTGCTGAAAAAGACGTCTACCGCATCGACCACTACCTGGGCAAGGAAATGATTCAAAACATCCTGCCGTTCCGTTTGGCTAACCCGCTGATCCGCAACATCTGGAACAGCAAGTCGATCAAAAACGTCCAGATCACCCTGGCCGAAAGCCTGGGTGTCGAAGCCCGCGGCGGCTACTACGACACTTCGGGCGCCTTGCGCGACATGGTGCAAAACCACATCTTCCAGATCATCACGCTGCTGGCGATGCCGGAGCCAAGCGAGCTGTCGTCAGACGCCATCCACGAGGCCAAAAAACAGCTGTGGGACAGCGTCGTCTTCCCATCCAGCGCGATGGTTGCCAGAAACTACACTCGGGGCCAGTACCTGGCTTCCGGCAGCACTTTCGGCTACTTGGACGAACCAAACGTCAACCCTGAGTCGACCACCGAAACTTTTGCGGCCGGCGAAGTGAAGTTCTTAGGCGGCCCGCTTGCACAAGTGCCTTTTTACTTTAGAACCGGCAAGCGTTTGAGGGAAAAGGTTTCGCGCATCGATATCGTCTTAAAGGACATGACCAACTTGTACGGGCAGGCGGCTTCAGACAGTATCTCCGTCGTGATCGACCCGAACATGCGCTTTTTCATCACCATCAACGGCAAGAAGATCCGCGGCCAAGGCCTGCGCTCAGAGGACCTGGACTACCTGTTCACGCCCGAAGAGATCAAGTCGGTGCCGGACGGCTACGAGCGCCTGCTCCACGACGCCTTTGTCGAAGACCACACCTACTTCTCCCGCTGGAGCGAACTGGAAAAATTCTGGGAGTACATCGACACCGTCGAAGATGCCTGGCTGTCGCAAAACGCCCAGGGCGTCGAGATCCCGCAGTACCAGCCGTTTAAGCTGGGGCCGAAAGAAAGCGGCGAGATCTTTGAAGACCCAAGCGACCACTGGATCTACTCCTAATGCTGCCTAAGTACCTGCCGCCGCGCGACACCAGCAGGCGCATCCTCCACCTCGACATGGACGCTTTTTACGCCTCCGTTGAGATGCGGGATGACCCCACGCTACGCGGCAAGGCCGTGATCATCGCCCAAGACCCGCGCACTCACAACGGCCACGGCGTTGTGGCCACGGCCAGCTACGAGGCGCGCCGCTATGGCGTGCACTCGGCGATGCCGGCAGTCCAGGCGCTGCGTTTGATCCCGGCCAATAAGCTGGCGATTGTCGAGCCGCACTTTGAAAAATACCGGGCGGTGTCAGCCCAAATCCACGAGCTGATGCACCAGCTCACAGACCGGCTGGAGAGCGTGGCGCTGGACGAAGCCTACCTGGACCTGACGGCCGGGAAAAGCGAACGTCCGTATTTAGAGCAGGCTTGCTGGCTGCAACAGCAGGTTTATCGGCAAATCGGCATTACATCTTCGTTTGGCCTCAGCTATAATAAGTTCTTGGCCAAAATGGGTTCGGAGACCGCCAAGCCTTTTGGCCGGACGGTCGTGCTGCCCGAAGAAGCAGAGAGCTTTTTAGCAAAAAAGCCCTTAGCGGCCTTCCACGGCATCGGCCAGGCGACCCAGGGAAAGCTGGCCCAGCTGGGGATGACCACCGGGGCCGACCTGCAAAAATGCCCGGTGCTGACCTTGACTAAACAATTCGGCAAGGCAGGATACGCCATGGCCCTGCACGCCCACGGCATTGACAACAGCCCGGTGGGGCACAACCCCAAGAACCAGTCGATCAGCATCGAGCGCTCCTTTGAGCCGGCGATTTTTGATGAGCAAAATTTGCTGACGGCTCTGCGCAGCTACAGCAAGCAGCTGGCTGCCAATATGGAGCAAAACAAGCTGCTGGCCACGGGCGTCGTCTTAAAGATCCGCGACCGCGACTTTGTGACGATCACGCGCAGCCAGCGGCTTAGTCAGCCGACCAGGGCGGCCAGCGAGCTCTTCCCGCCGGCCAAAACCCTGCTGGCCAAGGTGCCGGACTTTGCCGACCGCGGCGTCCGCCTGCTGGGCTTAGGCGTGAACGTCGTGCCCGCCGGCAGCATTACCCAGGAAATAAATTTATTTGATTGAGGCTTAGTATGAACAGTTTTGACGAAATTTTCACTGAAATAAAGAACTACCAAACCATTATTCTGCACCGCCACCGCCATCCGGATCCCGATGCCATCGGTTCGCAGGCCGGCTTAGCCCTCAGCCTGCGCCTGGCTTTCCCGGGAAAAAAGATCCTGTGTGCCGGCGGCCCGGTAGGGGACTTGGACTGGATCAACACGATGGACGAAGTCGAGGACTCAGACTATGAAAAGGCCCTGGTCATCACGACCGACAGCGCCGACCAGCCGCGGGTGTCCGACCAGCGCTTTAAAGACGGCGAAAAGATCATCAAAATTGACCACCACCCCAACATCGACCCTTACGGCGACCTGCAGTTTGTCGACCCGCAAGCCCCAGCTGCTTCGGAGATCGTCTTCGACTTTTTAAAGGCCGAAAACCTGCCGCTGAATAAGAAGATCGCGACCGCGCTTTACGCCGGCATCATCGGCGACACCGGCCGCTTCATGTACCAGGAAACCAGCGCCCACACCTTTGACGTGGCCCGCCAGCTGACTGAACAAGGCATCGACATCAGCGCGATTGCCCGTCAGTTAAGCGAAGTCACGCTGGAAGAAGCCAAGCTGCAAAACCTGGTCTTAAACTGGATGCACGTGGATGCCTGCGGGGCCGCTTACGCCATCCTGACCACCGCCGACTTGGAAAAGGCCGGGGTGGCAGCAGGCCAGGCCTCAGTCACCGTGTCCACTCCAGGCCGGATCAAGGGCATCATCGCCTGGAACGTCTTCATTGAACAAGAAGACGGCACCTTCCGCGTCCACTACCGTTCCAAGGGTCCGGAAATCGACAAGCTGGCCCAGCGCCACCACGGCGGCGGCCACGCATTGGCCAGCGGCGCTCAGGCCAAAGACCGCCAAGAAATCGAGGAGATCTTTGCCGAGCTGGTAGCAGCCACTAAGGCATATAAGGAGAATCATGACCACTAACCTTTTTCAAGACCAATTAATCAAGCCGGAATTGCGCGCCGGTTTAAAAAAGATCGGCTTTGACCACCCAACGCCTGTGCAGGCCCAGGTGATCCCGCAGCTGCTGGACGGCGAATCTGTCGTCGTCCAAGCCATGACGGGCTCGGGCAAGACCCACGCCTACCTGCTGCCGGTCTTCAACCAAGTCGACCCTGACTTAGAGCAGGTCCAGGCCGTCATCACCGCGCCGTCGCGCGAATTAGTCGAACAGCTCTACCAGGCAGCGCGCCAGCTGCGCGACAAGAGCGGGCTGCAGATTAGAATCGAAAAGATGTCCGGCGGCAGCGACCGCGGCCGCCAGGAAGACAAGCTCGCCCACGGCAAGCCGCAAGTCATCGTGGCCACGCCGGGCCGGCTGGCCGACTTTGCCGGCAAGAAGCTGCTCAACTTTGACGCGCTGCGCTTTTTCGTCGTCGACGAAGCCGACATGACCATGGACATGGGCTTTTTAAACACCCTGGGCCAGATCATGCAGCGCTTCCCGCAGGGCTACCAGTTCGCCGCCTTTTCGGCCACGATCCCGGTCAAGCTGCGCAACTTTTTGAAAAAAGCACGCCGCGACTTGCAATTTATCGTGATCGACAACCCGGCCGTGATCGCCCCGACGATTCAAAACGACCTGCTGGACATCGGCAGCCGCGACCGCAAGGAAGTCCTCTACCAGCTGCTGACGATGGGGCAGCCTTACTTGGCTTTGGTTTTTGCCAACACTAAGGAAAAAGTCGACGAAATTACGGACTACCTGAACGCCCAGGGCCTGAAGACCGCCAAGATCCATGGCGGCATCACCCAGCGCGAGCGCCGGCGCACCTTGCGCGAAGTCGAAAACGGCCAGTACCAGTACGTCGTCGCTTCCGACCTGGCCGCCCGCGGCATCGACATCGCCGGCGTCAGCCTGGTCATCAACTACGAGCTGCCGCGCGACCTGGAATTTGTCATCCACCGCATCGGCCGCACGGGCCGCAACGGCCTAGACGGGCACGCTGTAACCTTAATCGTCGAAGAAGAGATGCCGCGTGTGCTCCAGCTGGAAAAAATGGGCGTGAAGTTCGACTTCAAGCAGCTGAAAAACGGCGCCTTGGTTGAGCGCAAGCACTACCACGCCAGAACCAGCCGCCGCCAGCACTCAGGCCAGTTGAGCGGGCAGACGCGCGGTTTTATCAAGAAACAGCAGAAAAAGCGCAAGCCGGGCTACAAGAAGAAGATCCGCCAGGCCGTGCGCCAAGGCCGGGCCCGCCGCAAACGCTTTGACAAATAGTTGATTTGCGGTTATTATATTCGGGTCAAAGGTATGTCTGCTGCTGCAAGCTTTCCTAAAGAGAAGGGCGCAATGAGCTGAGAGCGTCCGAAAAGCCGGCAGCAGATGCTGCTTTGCGTTAATTCAGGTTAATAATAAAGAGGTAACAAACACTGTTGCAAACAAGGTGGTACCGCGCATGCGTTGCGTCCTTGCTTTTTGCAGGAGTGTTTTTTGTTTTCGGGAGATAAAAATGAAAAAATTAACCAGTTCTGAATTCAGACAAATGTTCCTCGACTTCTTTAAGGAACACGGCCACATGGTCATGCCTTCGGCTTCGCTGATCCCGCAGGATGACCCGACTTTGTTGTGGATCAACTCCGGTGTTGCCACCATGAAGAAGTACTTCGACGGTTCCGTCGTACCAAAGAACCACAGAATTACTTCTTCCCAGAAGTCGATTAGAACCAACGACATCGAAAACGTCGGCAAGACCGCTCGGCACCAGACTTTCTTTGAAATGCTGGGCAACTTCTCAGTCGGCGACTACTTCAGAGACCAGGCTATTCCTTGGGCCTGGGAATTTTTGACCAGCCCGAAGTGGCTCGACCTGCCAAAAGACAAGCTCTACTGTACTGTCTACCCGAAGGACACCGACTCCTTCAACGTTTGGGTTAAGGCGGGGATGCCTGCTGACCACATCGTCAAGCTGGAAGACAACTTCTGGGACATCGGCGAAGGTCCTTGCGGCCCTGACACCGAAATCTTCTACGACCGCGGCCAAGAAAACAACGACGTGGCCGAAGACGACCCAGAAAACTACCCTGGCGGCGAAAACGCCCGCTACCTGGAAATCTGGAACATTGTGCTGTCACAATACAACCACCTGCCAGACGGCCGCTACGTCGACCAGCCGCACAAGAACATCGATACCGGGATGGGCTTAGAGCGTGTGCTTTCCATTTTGCAAGACGCCCCAACCAACTTTGAAACCGACCTGTTCCTGCCGATCATCCACGCCACCGAAAAGATGAGCGCCGGCAGAAAGTACGGCGAAAACCACGATGACACCGTTGCCTTCAAGATCATCGCCGACCACGTCCGTGCGGTCAGCTTCGCGATTGCCGACGGCGCTCTGCCATCTAACTCAGGCCGCGGCTACGTTTTGCGGCGCTTAATCCGCCGGGCCGAATTGAACGGCCGCCGTTTGGGCATTGAGGATGCCTTTTTATACAAGCTGGTGCCAGTAGTCGGCGAAATCATGCAAAGCCACTACCCAGAAGTCATTGACCAAAAGGACTTCATCGCTAAGGTCATCAGAAACGAAGAAGAAAGATTCCAGACGACTTTGGCAACCGGCTTGAACCTGCTGGACTCCTTGATCGCCAAGGCTCAAGAAAGCAGCGACAAGACCATCAGCGGCAAGGACGCCTTCAAGATGTTCGACACCTACGGCTTCCCATACGAGCTGACTTTTGAAGCAGCTTCCGACAAGGGCCTGAAGGTCGACAAGAAGGGCTTTGACCACGAAATGGAATTGCAGAAGGAACGGGCCCGCAAGGCGCGCGGCAACCTGCAATCCATGGGCAGCCAGGACGTCACCTTGATGAACATCAAGGATAAGAGCGAATTCGAATACGGCGTTTACGAAGAAGACCACGCCAAGCTGATCGACATCATCGTCGACGACAAGCTTGTCGACCGCGCCGACGGCGAACACGCCCGTTTGATCTTTGACAAGACGCCGTTTTACGCTGAACGCGGCGGCCAAGTAGCCGACCACGGCAGCATCTATGACCAAAACGGCGACTTAGTCGCTAAGGTTGTCGACGTCCAGCACGCACCAAACGACCAAAACATGCACTATGTTGAAATCGTCCTGCCGCTGGTCAAGGGCAACGAATATGTTTTAAAGATTGATAAAAAACGCCGCGAAGGCCTGCGCCACTCGCACACCGCAACCCACTTGCTGCACGCTGCGCTGCGTAAGACCCTGGGCACCCACACCCACCAGGCCGGCAGTTTGGTTGAACCAGACTACCTGCGCTTTGACTTCACCGCCGTTGAGCCGATGACCCCACGCGAGCTGAAGACCGTTGAACGCTTAGTCAACCAAAAGGTTTGGGAAAACATCGAGGTTAAGACCACCGTCACCGACCCTGAGACCGGGAAGAAGATGGGTGCCTTGGCCCTGTTTAACGGCAAGTACGGCGATAAGGTCAGAGTGGTCCAAGTCGACGACTTCTCAATTGAATTCTGCGGCGGTACCCACTGTGCCAACACCGACCAGATCGGGATCTTCAAGATTATCTCCGAGTCCGCTGTCGGTGCCGGGATGCGGCGGATCGAGGCCGTAACTTCCAGAAGAGCCTACGAATACCTGACTAACCGCTCCAACCTGCTCGACCAAGTCCAAAGCGACGTCAAGGCTACGAAGCCGGAAGAAATCGAAGACAAGGTCAACTCCTTGAACGAAACTGTTCACGAGCAAAGCAAGCAGATCGCCAAGATGCAGCTGGCTTTGAACCAGGCTAAGGCCGCTGACCTGTTTGCAAATCCTGAAACTGCAGGCGAGCTGACCGTCATTGCCCACAAGGTCCAAGCCGGCAGCATGAACGACCTGCGTGAACTGGCCGACACTTGGAAGTCAGGCAGCAAGTCCGACGTCTTGATCTTAGGTGCTGAAATCGGCGGCAAGGCCAACATGGTCATTGCCTTAGGCGACAAGGCTCTGAAGGCAGGCTTTAAGGCCGGTGCCATGATCAAGCAAGTTGCCCCAACCTTTGGCGGTGGCGGCGGCGGCCGGCAAAACATGGCCCAAGCCGGCGGCAAGAACCCAGCTGGTCTGGAACAAGCCATTGACGAGGCAGTCGCAATCCTTAACGGCCAAAATTAATTGAGATGTTTCCTTTTTTAAAGTAAAATTAAAGGATAAAGGAGGAAAGCAGTCATGAGTTCGCTAGATAAGACGATGCATTTTGATTTCAGTCAAAACAAAGGCAAAAATGTGTACGACACCCTGCAGGACGTCTACAGCGCCTTAGAGGAAAAGGGCTACAATCCGATCAACCAGATTGTCGGCTACCTGTTATCTGGTGACCCAGCCTATATTCCTCGGCATAACAATGCCCGCAACTTGATTTTGAAGCACGAGCGCGACGAAATTATTGAAGAGCTTGTAAAAAGCTATTTAGGGAAAGACAAATAGATGCGTCTGATTGGACTCGACATTGGTTCTAAGACCGTGGGAGTGGCCGTGAGCGACCCCTTGGGCGTCATTGCCCAGCCGGTAGAAACCATTGCCGTCGATGAAAAAAGAGGCAATTTCGGGATGCGTCCTTTGCGCAAAATCGTCCGCAAATATCAGGCGGACGGTTTTGTTTTAGGGCTGCCCAAAACGATGAGCGGCGAAGACGGCCGCTCAGTCGCCCGCAGCAAGGCCTACGGCCAGCGGCTGGCTGACAAGTACGGCCTGCCGATCTACTACTGCGACGAGCGGCTGACCACGGTGGAATCAAACCGGATCTTAATCGAAGAAGCCGGCGTCCACGACCGTCACGAACGCAAAAAGGTCGTCGACCAGATGGCGGCCGTCCTGATTTTGCAAACCTACCTTGATGAACAAAAAAAGGAGCAGCAATGACCGAGAGCTCTGGAAAAGACGAGATTGTTTTAGTAGATGAAGAAGGCAACCGGGCCGTTTTCGACGTCCTGTTTACTTTTCATTCCGACGCCTTCGACAAGTCCTACGTGCTGCTGTACCCAAGAGACGAGGCCGACCAAGAAGACATCGGCGTGCAGGCCTTCAGCTTTGATTCTGACGACGAGGGCGCGGTAGCCCAGTCCGACCTGCACGAGATTAAAACCGACGAAGAATGGAACATGGTCGAGGCCGTCTTGAACACCATCATGTCGGATGAACGCTTAAACGGCGAGACAGAATGATTACAATCTTATTGCTTTTAGTTTTTATATACAGCGGCTATGCAGCTTACCGGCGCGGCTTAGCGGTGGAAGCTTTGACGGCGCTTGGCTTTGTCGTTTCACTGCTGATCGCCCGGCTTTGCTACAAGGGCGTCGGCCGTGCGATCACCTTGTGGATCCCGTATCCGTCCGCCAGCCGGGCCAGCACCTTTGCCTTTTTTGACAAGACCGCGGGCCTGACTTTGGACAAGAGCTTCTACGCGGCGTTTGCCTTTGCAGGCGTCACCCTGATCTGCTTCTTGCTTTGGCGGCTGCTCATGACCGGCTTTCGCGAGCTGCAGTTCGTGACTGGCGAGCCCCAAGTTGACAAGTGGGCCAGCGTCTTGATCTCGGTCGTTGTGACCCAGGTCGGCTGCGTCTTATTCTTGTTCATCCTGGCGACCTTGCCGGTGCCGGGTTTGCAGAGCCAATTAGGCCACTCAATTTTGGCGAGTGCGCTTCTGCGCAATTCACCGTTTATTTCCCGCTACTTCATTAATTTATTTGTCCTTGCAATTTGATTAAAAAAAGAAAAGCCCTTTCGCGGGGCTTTTTTGCTAGAAAAAAGAACATGAATCATAAAATTTTAAAAACACTGGAATTTGAAAAAATTGTCGCCCAGCTGGCTGACCTGACCACCACTGGCGCCGGCCGCGAGCTGGCGCTGCAGCTGCAGCCGGAAAGTAATGTCAACGACATCCAGCTGATGCTGGACCAGACCTGGGCGCTGACTAACTTAGAAAGGTTAAAAGGGCGGCTGCCATTAGCGGACTTTGCCGACATCAAGCCGGCTTTGCGCCGCCTGGCCGTCCACGCGGCCTTGTCGGCAACTGAACTGGGCAACCTGCGCCTGGTCTTAGCGATCGCTGACGAAATCAACAGCTTTGTCAAAGACAGCGACGCCGACCTGCAGGCCGTAGCACCGCTGCTTGCTGACTTAGCTGTCCCGACAGAGCTCTACCAGCGCCTGCGCCGCACCGTCGAATTTGACGGCACCGTGCTGGACACGGCCTCTGACAAGCTGTCCGAAATTCGGACCGCGATTGCCAAAAACAACACCGAGATTAAGACCCGCATGAACGGCTATTTGTCAGGCAATAGCGCCAAGTACCTGTCTGAAAACATCGTCACGATCCGGGCCGGCCGCTACGTCTTGCCCGTCATGCAGCAATACCGCGGCAAGTTCGGCGGCGTCGTCCACGACCAAAGTGCGTCGGGCCAGACCCTGTTCATCGAACCGGCCGTGATCGTCAACTTGAACAACCGCCAGCAAAACCTGCTGGCCGACGAAAAACAGGAGATCAGCCGGATCTTGAAGCGCCTGTCGGCCATGGCCGGCGACCACAGCGCCAAGCTAGACCAGATCGCCACTGCGATTGCGCGCTTAGACTTCATCACGGCCAAGAGCCGCTTAGGCAAAAACATGCACGCGTCGGTGCCGAAACTGGCCCCTGACAACCGCATCGTCTTGCGCCAGGCCCGCCACCCGCTGATTGACCCGCAAAAAGTCGTCGCTAACGACATCGAGTTAGGCACCGACTTTGACACCATGCTGATCACGGGGCCCAACACCGGTGGTAAGACCATCACCTTGAAGACCGTCGGTCTGCTGCAGCTGATGGCCCAGGCGGGCTTGCTGATCCCGGCCCAAGAGGGCAGCAGCGTGGGCATTTTCGACCAGATCTTTGCCGACATCGGCGACGAGCAGTCGATCGAACAGTCCCTGTCTACTTTTTCTTCCCACATCGACAACATCGTGGCCATCATGAAAAAAGCAGACCGGCGCAGCCTGATTTTGATCGACGAACTGGGCGCCGGGACCGACCCCGAAGAAGGGGCCAGCCTGGCGATCGCCATCTTGGACAGCCTGCGGGCCAAAGACTGCAAGATCATGGTCACGACCCACTACCCGGAATTGAAGCTGTACGGCTACAACCGCGAGCGCACGATCAACGCGTCCATGGAGTTTGACCTCCACACTCTGTCGCCGACCTACCGCCTGCAGATCGGGATCCCCGGCCAAAGCAACGCCTTTGCCATCGCCAAGCGCTTAGGTATGGCTAGCGCCGTCGTCGACCAGGCCCAGAGCTTGATGAGCGACGAGGACTCGGACTTAAACCACATGATCGAGCGCTTGAACGAGCAGACCCGCCTGGCCGCCAAACACCGCCGCGAGCTGGCCAAGGCCGCCAGCGAAGCCGAAGTTTTGGCCAAGCAGCTGCAGGACGGCCTAGACATTTTCCGGCAAAAGGAAAAGCGGATGCTGGACGCAGCCAACGAACGGGCCAGCCAGATCGTGGCCAAAAAGCGCCAGCAGGCCGACCAGATCATTTCCGACCTGCAAAAAGAGAACCTGCAGACGAACAACGTGATCGCCGCCAAGGGCCGCTTCAACAAGCTGGAGCAGGAGACCGAAAACCTCGCCCACAACAAGGTCTTGAAGCAGGCCAGAAAACGCCACCACGTCAAAGTCGGCGACCGGGTCAAGGTCTTGTCTTACGGCCAGACCGGCGTGATCACCAGCAAGCTTTCCGACCACAACTTCGAAGTCCAGATCGGCATCTTGAAGGTCAAAGTCTCCGACCGCGAGGTCGAAAAGATCAGCGCAGATTCCGGCCAGTCCCCGAAAAAGACCAGGGCGGTCCGCTCCAGCCGCGGTTTGCGCCGCAGCAGCGTGCGCGGCGAACTCGACCTGCGCGGCGAGCGTTACGACGAGGCCATGACGGACCTGGACCGCTACATCGACGCGGCCCTGCTGGCAGGCCTGTCGACGGTGACCATCATCCACGGCATCGGGACCGGCGCCATCCGCACCGGCGTCTGGAAGTACCTGCGCGCAAGCAAGCACGCCAAGAGCTTTAACTACGCCCCGGCCAACCAGGGCGGCAACGGCGCGACGATCGTCCAGCTTCAGTAGGCATTATACTTGTAAAAAGTAAGCTATATGATATGATCAAACCATAAAGATCTACGAAACGAGAGGTATGCAATATGGTTGATGAAGTAACTGACAAGACTTTCAACGAGGAAACTAAGGACGGCGTTGCGCTGACTGACTTCTGGGCAACTTGGTGCGGCCCTTGCCGGATGCAGAGCCCGGTCATCGAAGAACTGGCTGAAGAGCGCCAAGACGTCCACTTCACCAAGATGGATGTCGACGAAAACAAGACCACGGCCCAAAACCTGGGCATCATGGCCATCCCAACCTTAATTATTAAAAAAGACGGCCAAATCGTTGACCGCCTGACTGGTTACACCCCAAAAGAACGTCTGAACGAAATTTTGGACCAGTACACTGATTAATTTAACTCCTGCACAAAAAAGCCCAAGGCATTCAGCCTTGGGCTTTTTTTATTTAGTCAAAACGCGCAGTAAATTGGACGCTGTCGCCTTTTTTACTGATGACGGCAGCTGCTTCTGCATCGCGTTCTTTTTCATTCTGAACCGCCTGGGCGATGATGCCGCTTTCCAGGGAGAATTCCTTGGCGCCGCTGGCAATGCGGTCGACGATGTTTTGGCCGCCCAAAGTCCAGACCAGCTCGCGCCGGGTCTCTTTGACCAGCTTCAATTCGCCAAAACCGGCCATGTTGAAGAATTCCTCTAAGTCGTCTTCATTGCTCAAGTCGTACTTGCGGCTGACGTGTTTGCCGGACCAGTAAAGGATCTCGGCGGTGTCGCTGCCTAAGATATCAGGCAGAATGAAATCACGGTATAACTGGTTTAGAAAGTAAAGTTTTTCAGAGCTCTCTGTCATTTTTTCCTTCCATTCCTTTTGTCATCGTCAATATTTTACCTTAAAATGAAAAGCAGTGGAAAATTAATTTAGAAACGAAAAGAGTTGCAAAGATATGGATTCACGTCCAATTGGCTTATTAGATTCTGGTTTAGGCGGCCTGACCGTCGTTAAAAAGGTGATTCAGGCGATGCCGTGGGAGTCGACCGTCTTCATCGGCGACCAGGCCAACATGCCTTACGGCGACCGCAGCAAAGAAGAAATTATCGCCCTGACCAGAAAGAGCATGGACTACCTGCTCAGCCAGGACGTCAAGGTCATCATCTTTGCCTGCAACACGGCCACGGCGATGGCGATGCCGACCCTGCAAAAAGAGACCGATCGGCAAATCATCGGGGTGATTCAATCAGGCGCCTTGCTGGCGTCAAAGACCACCCGCAATAAAAAAGTGGCCACGATTTCGACGCAGGCCACCAAAATTGCCCACAGCTACCGCGACGACATCCAGGCCCGCGACCCGGAAATTCAGGTCACAGAATTGGCCACTCCAAAACTTGCGCCGCTGGTTGAAAAAGAGCCGGGCCAAGCCGAAATCGACCGCGTGGTCAAAGAAAGCCTGCAGCCGCTGCAGGGCCAAGACTTCGATACCCTGGTCTTAGGCTGCACTCACTACCCGCTGATCCAAGACAGCATCGCGGCCTGCGTGCCGCAGGGGACCAACATCGTCGACCCGGCCGACCAGGTGGCGTTATATACCTACAACGTCTTGCGCCGCGACGGCCTGCTGGCCGACTGGCGCGGGGATGCTGTCCACAAGTATGTGACGACCGGCGATCCAATTCGTTTTGCCGAAGTGGCCAGCAAGTGGCTGGCCGAACCTAACTTAAAGGCGGTGCACCGCGATGCCTGATTTGCTGTTTGCGACGACGAACCAAAATAAGGCCCGCGAAGTCCGGGCTGAGTTTGCCCAGGCGGGCTTGGATATCAACTTGCTGACGACGGCCGAGATTCCGGATGCACCAGAGGTCGAAGAAACCGGGACCACTTTTCAGGAAAATGCGACCCTGAAGGCCCACGCGCTGGCTGCTTTTTCCGGCCTGCCGACTTTAGCAGATGATTCCGGCCTGACTGTTGACTACCTGCACGGTGCGCCCGGCGTGCACTCTGCCCGCTACGCCAAAGACCACGATGATGCCGCCAACAACGCCAAGCTTTTGGCAGAACTGGCCGGCGTGCCCTTGGCTAAAAGAACGGCCAGCTTCCACACCGTGATGGTGGTGTCTTGGCCAAACCGCTTTGCAGACGACTTGGTCGTCGAAGGTGCATGTCCCGGCCTCATCGCAGAAAAGCTGACGGGCCCGCAGACCTTCGGCTACGACCCGCTGTTTTATCTGCCGGAGCTCGGCAAGACCTTTGCCCAGCTGACCACAGCACAAAAAAACGCGCTGTCCCACCGCGGACGCGCGTTGCAAAAATTGTTAAAAGAACTGCCTGCTTGGTGGCAGCAGTTTAAATGATGTTGGCATCGCTCAACGCAATGCCATTTTCCTGCAGGGCTTGCAGGTAGGCGGCCGTGAACTTGTCGCGGACCGCCTGCTGGGCGCCGGGCTTAGTCTGGAAGTGGACCCGGTAGAGGACATTATGTCCGGCCTGCTTAATAATTCCGGCAATGACGGGAGCAGTTTTCAGCTCCGCGCTGCCCAGGTCTGCGTTGACCTGGCGCAGCGTTTTTTTGACTAAAGCAAAATCATTGCTGCCGGCCAGCTGCAGGTCGATGTCGACCCCTACGCCGCCTTTGGTGATGTTTTTGACGATCGCGATGTTGCGGTTGGGGATGAAGCTGATGCTGCCGCTGGCGTCGCGCAGCTTGGTCGTCCGCATGCCGAGTTCGACGACCGTGCCGGTCTCGGTGCCGATCATGACCAAGTCGCCGACGTTGAACTGGTTTTCACTCAAGATGAAAAAGCCGCCGATGAGGTCTGACACAAAGTCCTTGGCGCCCAGGCCCAGGGCTAAAGAGACGATCCCGGCAGAGGCCAGCAGGCCGCCGACGGACACGCCTAAGACCGAAAGCATTAGGCAGAAGAAGAGAAAGCTCAGCAGGTAGCGGAAGCAGTTTTCCGCCAGTTTGGCAATCGTCAGCTCGCGCTGGGAAGCTTTCGCTTTGTTTTTTTTCACAAAGTAGCGGTTGATGGCCTTTAAGCCAAAGTGCCAGCAGAACCAGAAAATGACCGCCAAAATGGCCAGCCGGATGAGGGTGTCGCCGGCGTTGTTTAAAAAATGCGACCAGTTAATGTTAGAAGTAGCCTGCGCTGTTTTCATTGTATAATGTCCTTTATTAAAACTATTTTTAAGTATAGCAAAAGCGGCTCGTGATTGCTAAGGACTGCCATTCATGCTATGCTTGTGAACATGGGAGGGTTACAGATGAATTTGTCTTATGGTGCTTTGGCAGGCCTGATCGCCGCCGGAGCCTTAGTCGTTTTAGTTTTATTTGCTTTGCCGGTTTTGGTTCGCTTAGGCAGAAATCTGAAGAACCTGGAGGAAACCACAAAGCAGACGCAGGAGACCATGACTAAGGTCAACGAAAGCGTCGATGAGCTGCTCAAGAGCAGCCAGCAGATTTTAGAGCAGACTAACGAGCTGATGGCAGATGTCAACGCCAAGGCCAAGGATTTGGACCCGGTTGTCGACGCAGCCGCCGACTTAGGCAAGAGCGTGTCCGACATCAACGCTTCCGCCCGCAAGATGGCCTCTAAAGTTGCCAAGGCGCCAAGACCAAGTTTCTTGTCAACCCTGCTTGTAAGTGCCTTTTCACGCCGCCTGCGGCGCAAGGGCCGGGATTAAGCAAAGGAGTCTTACAATTATGAAAAAGACAGGTAGTTTTATTTTAGGGACGCTGTTTGGCGCCGGAGTCACCTTGCTTGCGACTTCTCTGCTTGCATCAGATGATATGCAAAAAAAGATTGCGGAGACCATCGACGGTAACGATACTCTGAAGGACTTGAAGAAAAAGTACGACAACGGTACTGAGCTTTTGAAAAACCAGCTCACTTCTTTTCCTAAGACGGTCGAAGACAACTCCGAAATCAAGGATTTTGACGACATCGTGATCGACGAACGCGACGAAGAGCCGCAAGAAGACGACAAGCCTGCCAAGCCAGACAAAGAAGATGACGACGACGCAATCTCCGACTTGGACAACCAAGAAAAGTATTAAACGCAAAATAAAAAAGCCCTGAGCATTTGCTCAGGGCTTTTTTTGCTTTAGTCGGCCGGAATGATCTTCAAGCTCTTGTCGGTATGGGTGAAGGTGTCAAAGCCGTTGTCGGTGACAACGCCGCAGTCTTCGATTCTCACGCCGCCCACGCCCGGGATGTAGATGCCCGGCTCAACGGAGAAGCACATGCCCGGCTGCAAGACCAGCTTGTTGCCTTGCATGATGGCCGGTTCTTCGTGGACCACCTTGCCGATGCCGTGGCCTAAACGGTGGATGAAGTACTTGCCGTAGCCGGCCTTGGCGATGATCTTGCGGGCAACTTCGTCTAACTCTTCGGCGGTGATGCCTGGGCGGGCAGCGTCTAAGGCTGCTTGCTGGGCCTCGCGGTCGACTTCGTAGATTTCGCGCATCTTAGCGGACGGTTCGCCGAAGGCAACCGTGCGGCTGGAGTCGGAGGCGTAGCCTTCGGCCATGAAGCCCAGGTCGAACAAGACCAGCTCGTTTGGCTTGATCTTGGTCATCGTCGGGCCCAGGTGCGGATTAGAGGCGTTTTCGCCGGCCTGGACGATCGACTCAAAACTGGTGTGCATGATGCCGTGCTGGATCTGCAGCTGGTAGTCGATCTGGCTGGCAACGGCACGTTCAGTGACGCCGGTCTTCAAAGCGGCAAAGCCGACTTGGAAGGCGAAGTCGGCCTCGGCGCCGGCAGCCTTCAAGTGCTTAACTTCTTCCGGAGTCTTGATTAAGCGCAGCTGGGCTACAAAAGCAGACAGGTCGGCGCCGAAGTTGGCGTTTGGAAAGGCGCTCTTCAGCTTTTGCAGGCGGTCGACCGTCAGGTGGTCTTTTTCAATGGCGATGTTTTGCGCTTGGCCGATGCGGCTCATTACGCGGTCGGCGATCAAAGCCCACGGGTCTTCGTGGTCTAAGTAGCCGTAGACGTCGCCGCTCCAGGCTGAGGCCTTGGCTTCTTCGACGTTCAAGGCCGGAGCGAAGATAAACGGCGCTGCGTCTTTAAAGGCCAGCAGGGCAAAGATCCGCTCGTGGGGTTCCATCTCATAGCCGGTGAAGTAGGCGATGGTCATCGGGTTGGAAATGTAGGCCACGTCGAGATTATGACTGCCTAAGTATGATTGCAGTTTGTCGAGATTCATAGTCGGTTTCTCCTTAATGTTTTTTATAGAAGTATACCATATTGGCAAAAGTATACGATTTGTAATGTAAACGCTTGCAGATGCTATGAAAACTGTGGTATGATGAGTCACAGTCTTCTTCAATGTAAGGAGTAATAAAATGCATAAACAAGAAGTTACGATCTATGATGTCGCCCGTGAAGCTAAAGTGTCAATGGCGACTGTTTCGCGTGTGGTAAATGGCAACAACAATGTTCGCCAAGCTACCAGACAGCGTGTGCTTGACGTGATTAACCGTTTGCACTACCAGCCCAACTCTGTGGCCCAGGGCCTGGCATCTAAAAAGACGACGACTGTTGGTTTGGTCCTGCCGGACTTAACCAACATGTTTTTTGCCGAGCTTTCACAGGGCATCAACGATATTGCCACCATTTACAGATACAATATTATTTTATCGACCGTCGAAAACGAACTGATGGCGGAAAAAGATATGATCCAAAGCCTTTTAAATAAACAGGTCGACGGGATCATTTACATGTCCGACTACATGTCAAAAGAGGTCGAAGAGCTGTTTAACCGGTCGCGCACCCCGGTTGTTTTGGCCAGCACGATTGACACCCACGGTTCGCTGCCAAGCGTCCGCATCGACTACAGCAAGGCCATGAAGGAAATGCTGGACCTGCTGTACAAGAACGGCAAGAAGAACTTGGCCCTGGTCGTCGACGACTTTGACGCCACGGTCAACTCCCAGTTGAACCGGCCGATCTTTGAAAACTTTGTCAAAAAACACCAGCTCGGAATTCCGCGAATGTACCGCAACTGCGGCAGCTATAGCGATGGCTACAACCTGTTTGCGCAATTGCAGCAAGAAAAAGTCAACGGCGTGATTGTGACTAGCGATATGGCTGCTGCCGGGATTATCAACGCAGCCGTCGCGCAGGGCGTAGATATTCCTAACGACTTCGAGATCATCTCGGATGGGTCCACTACGGTCAGCCAGATCGTGCGGCCGACTTTGTCGATGATCCGCAGCCCGCTTTACGACATCGGTGCCGTGGCCATGCGTATGCTGACGAAGCTGATGGGCGACGAGGAATTGACCCACCGCAACGTCATCCTGCCTTACAAGTTCTACAACAATGAAACGACTTTAGGCTAAATAAAAAAGCCCTCTCAAATTGAGAGGACTCTTTTTTTTGTCTATAAATTGAGCTCGTATGCAAAGCGCCGCGGTTCGATGGGGTCGTCGACTTTGATGATCCCGCGTTTTTCAAAGCCGTGGCTTTTTGCCAGCTGCTGGACGATCTTGTTGCCAAAGCCGGTGTCGATGCGGAAGTTCTTGACGCCGTGGCTGACAAAGATGGCGATGGCCTGGTTGACCAGCGCGTCGGATAAGTGCTGGCCGCGCATTGCCGAGCTGACCGCCATCCGGTGGATGACTGCGTAAGGGTCAGCTTCATTGTGCCAGGCGCCGTCAATTGCGGCGTAGTGGGGGTCAGGGCCCAGCGGGATGGCCGCATAGCCTGCGACTTTGCGTTCGCAGACCAGCACCCAGCCGTTGCCTTCCTTGATGTCAGCAGAAATAGCTGCCTCGTCAGGGTAGCCGCTCTGCCATTGGGTCGAGCCGCTGGCCTTTAAAAAGTCCTTGGCCTGGTTGATGATTGCCATAACTTGAGGCAAGTCATCAGCTTCTGCTTTACGCAAATAGGTCAGCATTATTGACCGGCCTCCTCACCGCCGGCTGCCCCGCCGGTCGTATCAGCGCCGGTGCTTGCGCCGGTATTACCGCCCGCGGTATCGGCCCCGGCCGTTGCGCCAGCGTTAGCGTCGGCGCCAGGCAGGGTATTGTTGCCAGTGCCTGCGCCGGCCGCGCCAGTCGTAGTTGCGGCCTGGTCGTTTGCGCCGACGTTTCTTTCATTGTTGCCGGCAGCTGACTGCGAGCTGTTCGCTCGGCCGCTGCGGCCGTAGTATTCTTCAAAGCTGGAGTCGCCGTTGGCCAAGACAAAGAGCTTGGACAGGTTGCGCTTCTTGGAAATCGTCTTGCCGGTGTAAGTCAGCGGCTGGCCGTAGCGGTTTTGCTTGCCTTGCAGGTAGTCGTAGTAGAGCCGGTAGTCGGCAGTCTTAGCGCCGATCGCAAAGCGGGCGGTTGCCGCTGGTGCCTCACGCAGGCTGTAGTCGGTGACGCGTCTGCCCTGCAAGTTGATGGTGTCGCCTTCAAAGCTGATCGTGCCCGGCTTGGTCCCGGTCTTAGCCAAGACCCGGCTGGCCCGGACGCTTGCTGGCCGCGGCATCTTCTTGTGCAGCTGGAAGACGCTTGGGTCGGCCTTGTACATCTCGTTGACCATCGTCGACCAGAGGCCTAAGTTGGCGTCGGATGAGTTCTGGTCCAGGTTGTAGTTGTGGCCGTAGAAGTTGTCGTAGCCGATCCAGCTGGAGATCGTCACGCCAGGCGTCGACCCGTTGAACCAGATGTCGCGGTAGTCGTTGCTGGTCCCGGTCTTGCCGATGATGTTCTTGCGGCTGACTTGCAAAGTCCCGTTTAAAGCAGAACCGGTCCCTTGCGACACGACCTTGTGCAGCATGTGCCGCATGACGTAGGCGGTGCCTTTGGAGAAGACCCTGGTCGAGTGCTGCTTGTGCTGGTAGACGACCTTGCCCGACGGCGCCGTGATCTTGCTGATGTAGTAAGGATCAGCCCGGCGGCCTTCGTTATAAAAGGTTGAAAAGGCCGAGGCGTTTTCGGCCACGGTGAAGCCGTAGTCGGTCCCGCCCAGCGCCAAGCCCAGCTTGCCGTACTCGCTGTTTGACAGCTTTAAGCCCAGCTTGTCCATGTAAGGACGGACAGCCACCTTGTTTTGACGCAGGTAGTTGTACAAGTTGACGGCCGGCAGGTTGTAAGACATCTGCAGGGCCTCTTGGGTTGAGATGAAGCTGTTTTCGACCGTCTGGTTGTAGTCGGTCGGGATGTACTTGCCAAAGTGGGTCGGGAAGTCGGCCAGCCGGGTGCGGCTGCCGATGAGCCCTTTTTCTACGGCCGGGCCGTAGATCAGGTAAGGCTTGATCGAAGAACCAGGCGAACGGTAGGTGTCAAAGGCGTGGTTGATCTGCGAGTCTTTGAAGTCCGTCCCGCCGGTGAAGGCCAGGATCTTGCCCGTCTTGTTGTCGATCATGACGGACCCGTTTTCCACATGCTCCGTGACGTTCATCATCCGGTTCTTGCTGGTGTCGAAGTCGCGGCTGGTGTGGTCTTGCCCCAATTGCGTCTGGGCCAGGGACTGCTGCATGATCCGGTAGAGGCGTTTGTTGATGGTCGTTTCGACCTTGTAGCCTTTTTGGTGGAGCAGCTGGTCGGCGTTAGTCAGGTAACGCTGGTAGCGCTGGTCGTCTTTTTTCACGTCGCTGACCTTTAAGCCGTCCTGCTTGATCAAGTAGTTGGCCAGCAGGCGCTCGGTCTTGTTGTTGACCAAGTTGTAGAGGTAGTTGTTGGCCGGCTTTTTGTTTTTGACTTTTCTGGCCGGCAAAAGGTCTTGGCGCAAGTTATAGTGGCGGGCCTTATCATACTGGCTCTTAGTGATGTCGCCGTTTCTGTACATGCGGAACAAGACGACGTTCTTGCGGGCGATGCCCCAAGACAGGTCCTTTTTGACGTGGCCGTGCAGATTATAGGGCGTGTAAGTCGAAGGACTCTGCGGCAGGCCGGCGATAAAGGCGGCTTCCGGCAGAGTCAAGTCGTTGACGTCTTTGCCGAAGATGCCGCGGGCTGCCGTCTTAATCCCGGTGATGTTTTCGCCGGCATTGTTTTTGCCGTAAGGCGCCGCGTTCAGGTAAGACAGCAGGATCTCGTCTTTAGAGAAGTAGCGCTCGATCTTTCTGGCGTAGCACATTTCGATGACCTTGCGCCGCCAGGTAGTCTGGTTGGTCAAAAAACGCATCTTGACCAGCTGCTGGGTTAAAGTCGAGCCCCCGGTCTGGACGCCGACGCCGGTCACTTCTGACAAAACTGCCCGCAGCAGGGACTTAGGCAAGACACCCTTGTGCTGGTAGAAGTTTTCGTCTTCGGTGGCGATCACGGCCTTTTTGACCAGCGGGCTCAAATCGCTGTCCTTGGCCGGCTGGATAGTGTTTTCAGCCTTGACCTTGGCGATGCGCTGGCCGCCGGCGTAGTAGTAGCTGCTGGAAGTTGCGTTGTCGTGCAGCTCGCGGCGCAGCTCGGTCACGCTGGGGATCGGTTCCTTGCGGACGATGCCCAAGGCGTAGCCGCCGGCAAAGCCCAGGCCCAAAAAGCTGATGAACAAGAGCACTAAAATCAGGTAGTAGAAGATCCGCTTAATGGTAAAGTAGGCAGTCCCGGTGTAAAACTGTTTCTGCTTCCTGCCGGCCTCGCGTTTCAGCTCAGTCATGCTGGGCCCGGCCTGCAGGAATGATTTGAATTTATGGATTAATTTTTTCACTAGAAAGTTCCTTTACTGGCCATAAAGTTTTTCAAAAGTCTATTATACCAAATCTGAGATCCGGCTTTGCGGCTGTCCCGTCAATATTTCGCCGGTTAATTGCAGGCGGCGCTGGTAAGGCAAATTGATCTGCGCTTGCAGCGGGTCGTAGTCTAACAAGCTGATGTTGGTCTGGCGGTCGCGTTCAGGCAGCTGCTTGTAGTACCAGGCGCCGACTTCACCCTTGTCAAAAGCAGACAGCAGGACGTGGCGGCTTGGCAGCCAGCCTTTTTGCGTCAAAAACCACATGCTCTGGGTGGAACCGTTGAAGCCCCAAACAGCATAGCGCTTGTTGTGGCGGGACTTGCCTGTCGGCTTGTACTTGAAGCTCGGCTCTTGCCAAGAAGCTGCCGGCCAGCCCGGCTTCAGGCTGACGGTCTTGTGCCAGTATGGGAAGACCTGGCCAGCCTGCAGGTAGAAGCTGACGTAACCGGACGGCACGTAGTGGTTTTTAGCGATCTGGTAGTAGTGGATGCCGCCGGCCTTGACGGCGTTTTCGACGTGGACCTGCTGGCCTGCTTGGACCAGCTGCTTAGTGGCTACCGGCAGGTAAGGGTTTTCGACGACCCTGGTCGGGTAGCGGCAGAGGTAGTAGCCGTCCTGGTCGATGCGGTATTCGTGCGAGCCTTCCTTGGCCAGCTTGTAGCGGTAGCCCAAGGCCGGGTAGTTCGTCACGACGCCGTCGACGTTGTTGTTGATCAGCCAGTTCCACAGGCGCGGGGATTCGTCCATCTCCGCCCAGACGAAGACTTTCTTGCCCATGGCGTGCAGGTCGTGGATCAGGTTCGGATCCTTTTTAATCAGGTCAGAAGAGATGTTGACCGCGTTGACATAGCTTAAAACCTCAAAGTTGATCCGCTTTAAGGAGCCCACGATGAAGATGCGGGGCACGCTCGGCAGCAGCTGGCTCAAGGTCTTCAAGCTCGGCGCTGAAAAAGAGTGGATCATGACCCGGTCTTGCATGTTGTGGCGCTTGATGCAGTCGGCCAGCAGCTGTTCCATGTTTTTCGGGTTGTTATGCTTGGTTTTTTTCGTCTCGATGACGAACTTGGTATTGGGCCGGTCCTTATAATAGGAAAAGAGCTGGTCCAGGCTCATGACGTGTTCGCCGTTGGCCATTCTGTACTGGCTTAAAGTGGCGAAATTATTTTGTGATACAATGGTCGTTATACCAGTGACGCGCGCCAGGTCGCGGTCGTGGGAGACGACCAAGACATTGTCGGCTGACAGGTGCACGTCCAGCTCAACGTAATCGGCTCCTGAGGCAAAGGCAGAGTTATCGCTTTGGATTGTTTCTTCAGGATACTTAGTAGGATCGCCGCGGTGGCCGACGACTAAAAAGCCGCTGTTGAAGGCAAAAATGGCCATCAGCGCGCATCCTAAGATTAATTTCGAAATTTTTTTCATTATAATGTTAGACCTAACTGTAAGTTTTTCTAACCTACAATAGCATGGAACGGCTTTTTTTTCTATGCAGGCCAGGCACATGAGGAGTGATGGAGATGGCAGAACAGGCTGCCCGTTTTGACTTGATTGAACAGATCACACGCAATGACGGCTCAAAGTACTATGAAATTTCCAACGTCGACCAAAATGGCATCGCGGAGCTGGCTGCAGACCGCGGCTACATCAAAGGCGTCCGCATCTTGCAGCTCAACATCGCGCGCACCAAGGCGCTGGAGACTTACGAAGACTACGTCAACAAAAACTACACCCTGCCGACTTTGACTAACCTCACCAAATGGGAAGAATGGAAAAAGCCGGAAGGCAAAATTTTAGACGCTTTTAATGCGGTGTTGAAAGCTAATCGGATCGGCTAGCAGAAAGAAGAGTATCAATGGAAAAGCTGCGCATTATTCATACTAATGACCTTCACTCCCACTTTGAGAATTTTCCCAAGGTTGGCCGCTTCATCGCCCAGGCCCAAAAAGACACAAGTTTTGACCAGGTGCTGACCTTTGACGCCGGCGACTTCATGGACCGGTCGCATCCTCTGACTGAGGCCACCGACGGCCAGGTCAACATCGACTTCATGAATTCTTTTCACTATGACGCCGTGACGATCGGCAATAACGAGGGCGTGTGCAACCCCCACAAGGTCTTAGAGCACCTGTTTGACAGGGCTGACTTTGACGTGGTCTTGGCAGACGTGTTTAACCAAGACGGCAGCCCAATTGACTGGGCCAAGCCTTACAAGATCATCACAACTAAAAAGGGCACCCGCATCGCGGTGGTCGGCTTTACGGCCGCCTACCCGATGACTTACAACCCCAACGGCTGGGAAGTTAAGTCGCCTTTGCTTTTGCTTGGCAAAATCCTAGAAGAGCTGGCTGGCCACTACGACCTGCTGTTCTTACTTACGCACGTCGGCATCGGCCAGGACCGGCTTTTGGCAAAACGCTTCCCGCAGATCGATCTGATCATCGGCGGCCACTCGCACACCTTGCTGCCGGGCGGCGAAAGATACGGCCGCACCTGGATCGTGCAGACCGGCAAGTGGGGCCGTTATGTCGGCGACGTGACGGTGGAAGTTGACGACGACCACAAGTTGGTTGCAATCAGCCCTAAGACGGTCGAGATGAAGGAAAGACCGGAGATGCCGGGCGACGAAGAGCTGATCGCCGACTGGTGGAACCACGGCTACCAGCTGCTTGAGCGCGACAAGGTGGCCTGGCTGCCCGACAAGTTTGACGACGACACCATTGCGGCCGTGCAGGTGTCCTTAGATGCGATGGCGAACTTTGCCAAGACCGACCTGGCCTTTTTAAACTCAGGCCTGTTTTTAGCGCCATTTAAAAAGGGTTTGATCACGCGTGCCGACTTGCATAAGAGCCTGCCGCACCCGATGCACGTTGCGCGGGCCCGCCTGCAGGGCAGCGACTTGTGGCGGCTGGTCTTGGAAGTCGAGAAAAACCGCCACTTCCTGCACAAGTTCCCGCTGCGGGAGATGAGCTTCCGCGGCAAGATCTTCGGCGACATCTACTACAAGGGCTTAAAGTACAGCAAGCATGACCGCCAGGTCTACGTCGACGGCCACAAGATCGACAGGGACAAGGAATACACAATCGCGGTGCTGGACCACCATATCCTGGTGCCGTTTTTCCCAACCCTGGCGATTGCCGGCAACAACACGATCCTGGCGCCGAAGTTCTTGCGCGAGGTCGTGGGCGACTACCTGACTAAGAAATACCCGCTGCCGCAAAAGGAGGCTGACCCGCGTGGCTGATGACGAAGTAAAAAAGACTGAGCAGGAAGAGCCCAAGCTCTACCACGACTTAGCCCAAGTTGCGATCGCAGACGACGCGGTGGTCATTAACGGCCGGCGCTACCAGGTCTTGGTGAACACCAAAGACGCCTTAGACGAAGAGCTGCTGGCGCAAAAATACGACCCATATTTGGACCAATACGACCTGCTGGTCGGCGACGTGGCCAGCGGCCACCTGCGCTTTAAGGGTTTTTACAAGACTAGCCAGCGCGTGAAGATCGACCAAAAGTCGGCAACGATTGCCGACTATTTGACCGAGTACGTGAACCCGGGCAGCCCGTATTTCATCTTGGAACTTACGGGCAAAAACCCGGCTAAGGAAAAGGCCCTGCGCCGCAAACGGCCGCGCCGCGGCAAGCGCGGGGGCCGGCGCAACCAGAAAAAGAACACGGCAAAGAATACGGCAAGGAAGGCACACAAGAAATGAAACAGTACGGCGGATATCTGATTGATTTAGACGGCACGGTTTACCGCGGCAGCGACACGGTTGCTTCCGGGGTCCGCTTTGTCAAGCGCGTGCAGCAAGCGGGCGCCAAGTGCATTTTTTTAACTAACAATACGACGCGCACGCCAGAAATGGTGGTGGCGAAGCTCAAAGGCCACGGGGTAGACACCGACATCGACCACGTCTACACGCCGTCCTTGGCCAGCGTGGCCTACTTGCGGGCGCAAAATCCGGACAAGCAGAAAATCCGCGTCTACCTGATCGGGCAGACCGGGCTTTTTTCGGCCTTCCAAAACGACCCGCACTTTTACATCACCGACCAAGACCCCGCCTACGTCGTCGTGGGGATGGACACGGACCTGACCTACCATAAGCTGCGGGTGGCGACGCGCGCGATCCGGTCCGGCGCCGGCTTTATCGGCACCAATGCAGACATGAACCTGCCCTTGGGCGACGAACTGGTGCCCGGCAACGGCAGCCAGTGTGCGATGCTGACGGCGGCCACGGGGCAAGACCCGCTCTACATCGGCAAGCCGTCGCCGATCATCGTAGACATGGCGCTGGCGCGTTACGGCCTGAAAAAAGAAGAAACGTTAATTGTCGGCGATAACTATCAAACCGATATTTGTGCCGGCTTAAACTCCGGTGTCGACAGCCTGCTGACCCTGACGGGCATCACCCAGCGCGCCGACATTGCCGAGGCAGTGCAGCCAACCTATGTGGTCGAGAGTTTGGATGAGTGGAAGTAATGCGGAAAAATCCTGTTGTTGTAACGCTTTATAATTTCCTGCTGGCGGTCGCCAGCGGGGTAGTAGGGGCGATCTTAGCCAGCGGCCCGCTGCTGGCAATTTTCGTCAAGCTGCAAAAAACAGACGCCTTGGTCCACCAGCCTTTGCACGTCATTATGCACAACTATTGGGAACTGCTCGGCTACCTCTTGTCGCCTTTTAACAACACTTTGCACATGACGAACTTTCCGACTTCGGCCAACGCGGCCGAACACTTCTACGAGTGCAAGCTGCTGTTTATCTTAGCCGTGATCGTGTTCTTGATCGGCGTGATCTTGTCGTGCTACGCCAAGTGGCGCAAGCAAAAGCACTTCATGACGCTGAACAAGTCCTTGGCGCTCACCATGATGCTGATCCCGGTGATCATCCTGCCCTTTGCCGCTGTGGATTTCGACGAATTTTTTGTGATTTTCCACCACATCTTTTTCCACAACTCCAACTGGCTGTTTGACCCGGCGACAGACCCCATCATCAACGTCTTGACCGAAGGCTTTTTTGCCGCCTGCTTTGCAGTCTTCGGCGTCATCTACGAACTCTACTTCGCCCGTTTTCTTGTGAAAAATAAATAGAGCAAAAAAAAGCTGTCCACTTAGTGGACAGCTTTTTTATTTTACAGTTGTTCTTCGCGGCGCAGCGCCAATTTCTTGCGCAGCCAGACGACCATAATTGGGACGACTGACACTAACACGATCCCGATGACGATGAAGGAGAAGTGTTCCTGCACGGCCGGGATGTTGCCAAAGAATGCGCCCAGGCAGGAGAACAGGGCTACCCAGCCGATCCCGCCGACGATATTGTAGGAAATAAAGCGGCCGTAGTGCATGCTGGACGCGCCGGAGACAAAGGGCACAAAGGTCCGGATGAAGGGGATGAAGCGCCCGATCACAATTGTCTTGCCGCCGTGCCTTTCAAAAAAGCGCTCGGCCGCCAGCTGCTTATCTTTATCGATCAGTTTATTGAACCAGTTATGCTGGCTGCCGGCCTTGGCCGACCAGCGCCCGACCTCGTAGTTGGCGGTGTCGCCTAAGACCGCGGCGAGGATAAAGATTAAGATGCACAGCCAGGGGTTCAGGCTGTAGCGCGGGTTGACCGCCAGCGCCAGGCTGGCAAAGATCAGCGAGTCGCCCGGCAAAAACGGGAATAAGACAAAACCCGTTTCGATGAAGACGATCAGGAAAAAGATCAAGTAAGTCCAGCCGCCGAATTGGTTTAAGATGCCAACGAGGTGCTGGTCGATATGCAAGACAAAGTCAATAAGGCCCATAAGTTCTCCTTTTCAGCAATGTTAACTTGTGTGATTTTCTCATGCTGATCAGGACTGCGGCAAGTTATTTGCCTAATTCTTCATAAATCCTTATGGTTTGCCGTGACCGATGGCCGTGGAGTGGATCGTCAGCTGTTTTTCCGGGAAGCGTTCTTGCATGATTTGCAAAATTGCGATCTGCGCCTCGCCAAAACCCAGCCCGATTACGGGCACGCGGCCGGGATAGCCGCAGCTATCGCCGCTGGCGTAAACGCCCGGCAAATTCGTCTGCATCTGCCGGTCGACCTTGATTAAGCCGTCTTCTAACTCAACGCCCCACTTGCGCAAGAAGCGGTTGTTGGCCAAAAAGCCGTAGGCGACCAGGGCCTCATCGAAGTTTTCTTCTATATTATGCTCGCCGCCGACTTCTTTTAAGGACAGCTGCAGCTGGTCGTCTTTCAGCTGCGCGGCCTTCGGCAGGTAAGGCGTGATGATCTTGATGTTGTCTGCAGCCTGTGCTTTTTGCACGCTCGACTCCATCGCCCGGAAGGCCGTGCGCCTGTGGATCAGGGTGACGCTTTCGGCAACTGAGGCCAGCTGGAGGGCAAAGTCAAAAGCGGAATCGCCGCCGCCCAGCACCGCAACCTTTTTTCCTATAAAAAGATCCGGGTCGGGCAAAGCATAGTGCATACGGGCGGCAGTTTCTTCATCTAAGCGGAGGGCCGGTTTTTTCGGCTTGAAAGCGCCCGTGCCCGTGGCAATCAAAACGCTGCGCGCCTGGTACTGGCCGTTTAACAGATAGCCGGCGTCAGTTTTAGCCATGGTCTTGATGGGGCAGGACGTGATGATTGCGACGCCTTGCTGCCGGCAGCAGGCCAGCAGGTGCCGGGTCAAGTCCGTGCCCTTGATTTTGGCAAAGACGGGGATGTCCAGCATGTCTTTAGCCGGGTAGAGCATCTGCGGCTGGCCGCCGGGACTGGCCAGCGACTCTAAGATCAGCGGCTTTAAACCGTGCAGGCTGGCAAAGTAGCCGGCAAAAAGGCCGACTGGGCCGGCGCCCACGATGGCCAAATCGTAGTTTTCTTCCATATATTTTTAAATCCACCTTTCTGATAAAACACTTTATCATGTTTTGCCTTAAAAATATTCACGAACACTAACGCGGCCAGATACCTGATTTTAGGGTAAAGAGTCAGGAGATCTTGAATGAAAATCAGATATAGAAAAGAATAGTACGACTTATAAAAAAGTTTCAAAAAACATTTGACGATTCGGGCAAGAGCGTGTA
>CAJMMO010000001.1 GCA_905214545.1 uncultured bacterium | reverse complement strand
TAAGGCACAGGATTCTGGTTCCTGGATGTTTGGGTTCGAGCCCCAACATCCCAATCGCCGCCGCTAGGATTTTCTAGCGGCTTTTTTTTAGCAAAAAATTGGAGGTGGCAAGATGGCTGGCTTTGCGTACACAAAGGCCCTGATTGAAGACATGGTTTTTGAACGGGTCGTTCCGGGCGTCAACTACGCTCTGTTAAAAGACGGCCGGATCTTTCGCGCCACGATCGGCGACGACCGCTGGCTGCCGGCGCCAGAGCAGCTGCGGCCCGACGAGGTCTACGACCTGGCGAGCCTCACCAAGGTCTTGGGCACCTTGAATGTTGCCTTGCAGCTGCGCGAAGAGGACAGGCTGAACTTTAACGAACCGCTCACGCAGTTTGTGCCGGAGTTTGGCGATTCCCGCGTGCGGCTGTTTCACCTGCTGACGCACACCAGCGGCATTAAGGGCTGGATCCCGCACCGCAACTCCTTAAATGGCGACCAGCTCATGCATGCGATTGTCGGCCTGCCGGTGACTAAGGAATTCGGCAAGCTGATGCGCTATGCCGACACCAACTTCATCTTGCTGGGGTTAGCTTTGGAGCGGATCTTAGGCCAGCCGATCCAAGACTTGGTCCAAGACCGCGTGCTGGCTAAAGAGCCATTGCAAGCTACCAGCTACCACCCGCAAAAAGAAGACTGCGTGCCGACCGCATTTGTCGAAGGCCAAATTTTGCAGGGGACCGTCCACGACCCCAAGGGCCGCCAGTTAGGCGCCCGGTGCGAGTCCGCCGGCCTTTTTTCCAACATGCCTGATCTGTTAAAGCTGGCCGAAGGCTACCTGGGCATCGCTCCGGAAAATCTGGCTCTCAGTCAGCAGACGGTGGCCGACCTATACGACGTCAAGACGCCGCGGGGCGTGCAGCCGCGCTCTTGGGGCTGGAACCTGCTCTTTGACCCGCGCTGGCACTACCCAATCATCTACCACACCGGCTTTACCGGCACCATGATCATCTTCGACCGCGTGCAAAAATCGGGCCTGGTCCTTTTGACCAACCGCGTCTACCCCAACGGCCACAACCAGCTGTTTATCGCGATGCGGTCGCGGATCATCAAAGCCTTTTTAAAAGAAAACGACGAATAAAAAAAGCCTGCCTCAACAGAGGCAGGCTTTTTATTTGCTAGTTGATTCTTCTCTTCAAGACTTTTTGGTTAGCCAGCGTTTGGCGCAGAGCCAGCATCGAAGTGTAGGTGGCCAGGATGTAGACCTTCTTGGTCGGAGCTGTGCGCAGTTCGCGCAGCAGGGTCTCGTCGTCTGGCGTGATGCTCATGGTGCCGGGGTCAAAGCCCGTGACTTCCATGCGGAAGCCCATGTCGTGCCAGCGCTCGCCGCCGGCGATGACTTTTTTGATCTTGCTTTTATCCAGGTCTTCGAAGTTGGCGTCCCAGATCCAGCTGGTGTCAATGCCGTCGGCGTGGTGGGCGTTCAGCAGGCATGCCAGGGTGTAGTCGTCTTTTTCGGTGTTCAGCATGGCCAGCACGGTGTTTAAGCCGACCGGGTTTTTGACCAGGATCAGGTCGATCTCCTTGCCGGCGTAGTTGATCAGTTCCTGGCGGCCGAACACACGCTTGCTTTGGCCTAAGGCGTTTGCTGCTTCGTCCGGGCTGATGCCGAATTCAACGGCGGTGGCGTAAGCAGCCAAAGCGTTGTAGATGTTGTAGCGGCCGCCGATCTCCAGGCCGAACTTGTGGCCGTCGATTTGGAAGCGGATGGAGTTCGGAGTTTCGGATTCGATTGCTTCCATCTTGTAGGTCAGTTTTGGCCGTTCAAAGCCGCAGTTCGGGCAGAAGTAGTCGCCCAAGTTGGCGTAGCTGATGTAGTGGTAGTGCAGGATGTGGTCGCAGCGCGGGCACAGCACGCCTTCGGTGTTCACGGCCGCTTTTTGGTCGTTGTTGGCCTGGTCGCTTGCCGGCTCAAAGCCGTAGTAGACTTGCGGGTTCGGCAGCTTGACGCGCTGGAAGATGCTGGAGTCGCCGTTGGCGATGATCTTCGCCTGCGGCGCTTCCTTGATGCCGGCGACGATCTTGTCGTAAGTGGTGTAGATTTCGCCGTAGCGGTCCATCTGGTCGCGGAAAATGTTGGTCAGCACAAAAGCCTTGGGTTTCAGCAGGCTGGCCACCAGCTGCACGTTGGCTTCGTCGACTTCCAGCACGGCCACGTGTTTTTTGCCGCGCTTTTTGCCGTGGGCTAAAAAGGCCGTGACGATGCCTTGTTGCATGTTGGAGCCGGACGGGTTGGTCAACACGTCCCAGCCGGCCTTGTCAAAAATGTTGGCGATCAGGGAAGTCGTCATCGTCTTGCCGTTCGTCCCCGTGACAATGATGGTCTGGTAGTCCTTGCTTAAATTGCTGAGGACTGCCGGGTCCATTTTCATTGCCAACTTGCCGGGAAAACTGGTGCCGCCCTTTAAGACGTTGTGCAGAAACCAGTAAGAAGACTTGCCGACAGCTTTTGAAAAACCTGATTTAATACTCATTTGCTTCTTCCTTCACCTTAAAATCTGTCAATATTCTAGCATACACCTGTCTAATAAAAGATTTTTTATCTTTTGGATTTTTTCATCTATACTATTAAGGCAAGTGTTTTGACAAAGGAAGGTAAAAATGGCGCAGCTTGTTTTTAATTATGGCGTAATGAGCAGCGGCAAGACGATCGAGATCTTAAAAGTGGCCCACAACTACCAGGCCCAGGACCGCAACATTGCCCTGATGACCAGCAGTTTGGACAACCGGTCCGGGGAGGGCATGATCGCCTCCCGCATCGGTTTGAAGCGGCCGGCCGTCGGCATCGACCACGACCTGGACTTGTTTGCCTACATCAAGGGCAAAAAGGATGAGAATCTCGCCTGCGTTTTAATCGACGAAGCGCAGTTTATGACTAAAGCCCAGGTCTTGCAGTGTGCGCAGATCGTCGACGAGCTGCACGTGCCCGTTTTAACCTTTGGCCTCAAAAACGACTTCCAAAACCATTTGTTTGAGGGCAGCAAGTACCTGCTGCTGTATGCGGACAAGCTGACCGAGATTAAGACGATCTGCTTTTACTGCACAAACAAGGCGACGATGAACCTGCGCCTGCACAACGGCCAGGCCGTTTACGAGGGCGACCAGGTTCAAATTGGCGGCAACGAGTCTTACCGGCCGGTTTGCCGCTGGCACTATTTTCACCCAGGCAACTAATTTTTAATAAAGAGGGATAGCAATGGATAAAATTATGGCTCAGCTGGAAGGGCTGATCGCGCGCTACGAAGAACTCCAGGAAATGATGTCCGACCCTGAGGTCATTAACGACACCAAGCGCTACATGGAAATCTCTAAAGAAGAGGCCGGCATGCGCGAGGTCGTTGAAAAGTACAAGAAGTACCGCGCCGATAAAAAGGAAATCGCGGACAACGAAGAGATCATCAAGGCCGACTCCGGCGACTTAGCCGAACTGGCCAAGGCCGAAAACGAAGAATTAAAGGCCGAGATCCCGGAACTGGAAAACGACATCAAGCTCTTGATGCTGCCAAAAGACCCTAACGATGACAAAGACATCATCATGGAAATCCGCGGGGCTGCCGGCGGCGACGAGGCCTCCTTGTTTGCCGGCGACCTGCTCAGAATGTACGAAAAATACGCTGAACGCCAAGGCTGGCAAGTGTCCATCGTCGACAGCGAGCCGACCGAAGTCGGCGGCTACAAGCGCGTGGCCATCATGATCACGGGCGACAAGGTCTACTCCAAGCTGAAGTATGAAAACGGCGCCCACCGCGTCCAGCGGGTGCCGGTCACTGAGTCGCAGGGCCGGGTCCACACTTCCACCGCGACGGTAGCCGTGATGCCGGAATACCAGCAAGTCGACATCGACCTCGACCCGAAGGACATCAGAGTCGACGTCTACCGTTCATCTGGTGCCGGCGGTCAGCACATTAACAAAACTTCCAGTGCCGTCCGCATGACCCACTTGCCGACTGGCATCGTCGTGGCCATGCAGGACCAGCGGTCCCAGCAGCAAAACCGCGCCAAGGCCATGGAAATTTTGAAGTCGCGTGTTTACGACTACTACGAAAGCCAAAACCAGGCCAAGTACGACGCCAAGAGAAAAAACGCCGTCGGGACCGGTGACCGTTCCGAAAGAATCAGAACTTACAACTACCCGCAAAACCGGGTGACCGACCACCGCATCGGCCTGACCATCAACAAGCTGGACCGGGTCATGAACGGCGAGCTGGACGAAATCATCTCGGCTCTGATTTTGCACTACCAGACTAAGCAGCTGGAGGAGTTGGCAGACGAGAATGCATAAAATAGAAGAAATGCGCCAGTGGGGCCGCAAGCGGGCTCCGGAGGCGCGGCCGGAAGACGTCGACTACGTTTTAGCCGAGCGGCTGGGCATGACCCCCAGCCAGTTTTTACTGGCCCAAGACCGCGAGCTGACGGAAGACGAGGAAAAGCAGGCTAAGCTCGACCTCAAAAAGCTGGCGCGCGGGGTGTCGCCGCAGTACATCCTGGGCTACGCCTGGTTTTACGGCTACAAGATCCAGGTGCAAAGCGGGGTTCTGATTCCGCGCTTTGACACTGAAAACCTGGTCAAGTGGGCTTTAGACAATTTAAAGCCGGGGATGAAGATCTTAGACCTGGGCACCGGCAGCGGCTGCATCACCGTGGCCTTGGCCAAGGAAGCCGCCAAACAGGGCATCACGGACCTGACTTTTTACGCCAGCGACGTGACCGACCAGGCTTTGCGGACTTGCGAAGAAAACTTTTTAGACTACGGCTTAGACATTTACGTCCGCAAGGCTAATTGCTTGATCGGGCTGGAAAAGTTCGACCTGATCATCTCCAACCCGCCTTACATTAAGACCGGCGACCGCGGCGTGATGGACGAAAACGTCCTGCGCAACGAGCCGGAAGGCGCACTGTTTGCCGGCGCCGACGGGCTGGACTTTTACAGAAAATTCGTCAAGCAGGTGCCAGACCACTTGAATAGCCACGGCAGCTTCTACCTGGAGTTCGGCTTTGACCAAAAAGACGAGCTGCAAAAGCTGCTGAACGACAGCCTGCCTGACTTTGATTTTGAGTTTAGAGAAGACTTAGCGGGCAAACCGCGCATGGTCCAAGGAAAATGGCAAAAATAATGGAAACAAAAATTTTGCATAAAAATCAGCTGGACGAAGCAGCTGCGCTTTTGAAAAAAGGCGAGCTGGTCGCTTTTCCAACGGAGACTGTTTACGGGCTGGGGGCTTTGGCCACCAACGAACAAGCCGTCAAAAATGTTTACGCGGCTAAAGGCCGGCCCAGCGACAACCCGCTGATCGTCACGGTTGCGGATGAAGACATGATGCGCCGCTACGTCAAGGAGATCCCGGAACGCGCGCAAAAGCTGATCGACCACTTTTGGCCGGGTCCTTTGACGATCTTGCTGTTTGCAAAGCCGGGCGCTTTGCCAAACGCTGTGACCGGCGGGCTGAAGACCGCAGCTTTCCGCTGCCCGGACGACCCGCTGACTCACGACATGATCGCTAAGCTCGGCGCCCCGATCGTGGGCCCGTCGGCCAACACGTCGACGAAGCCGAGCCCGACTACTGCACAACACGTCTACCATGATCTGCACGGCAAGATCGCGGCCATCGTCGACAACGGGGAAACGGACTTTGGCCTGGAGTCAACGATCATCGACTTGTCGGTCGACCAGCCGATCGTGCTGCGGCCGGGCAAGATTACGCCAGACGAGTTAAGCCAAGTTTTAGGCGAAAAAGTTCTGATCAACAACGGCAAAAAAGAGACCAAGGGCGTGCCGAAGGCGCCGGGCATGAAATACCGCCACTACGCGCCAAGCGCTCCGGTCTTGATCGTCGATTCTCCGGCAGACTTTGCCAAGATCGAATTGGGGCCGCACGTCGGCGTCGCTGCCCTGACCAGCGTTTTAAACAAGCTGGATGCGGAAAATACTTATGATTTGGGCGACAGCTTGCTGTCTGCCGACCACCGTCTGTTTGACGCTTTGCGCCATTTTGACCAGGAAAAGGAAATCAGCAAGATTTACGTCCAAGGCTTTAACGACGGCCAGGAGAGCCTGGCTTACATGAACCGTTTAGGCAAGGCTGCCGGCGGGCACCATTTTCAAGCTGAATAATTAAAAAATAAGCGGGCACAGGCCCGTTTTTTTGTACTTTGCGTGATAGAATGGTTAGCGATAATATGTTTACTTTTCAAGGAGGTTGCTATGGGAAAGTTCGTAGTTTTAGATCACCCGCTGATCCAGCACAAGTTGACGATCATGCGTAAAAAGGAGACCAGTGTTAATGAATTCCGCCGCCTGGTCAGTGAAATCGCCGGCTTGATGACCTATGAGATGACGCGTGACCTGCCGCTCAAGGACGTCGACATTGAGACTCCGATCGGCAAAGCTACTGAAAAGGAACTGGCCGGCAAAAAGCTGGTCATCGTCCCGATCTTGCGTGCTGGGATGGGGATGGTCAACGGTGTCTTGGAAATGGTGCCGTCCGCTAAGGTCGGCGTCATCGGCATGTACCGCGACGAAGAAACATTAAAGCCACACGAGTACTTCTGCAAGATGCCGCAAGACGTTGCTGAAAGAGAGTGCATTATCGTCGACCCGATGCTTGCTACGGGCGGGTCTGCCAACATGGCGATCAGCGCCCTTAAAAAGCGCGGTGTAACTCGCATCCGCCTGGCCGTGCTGGTCGCTGCTCCGGAAGGGGTCAAGGCCGTGCAAGAGGAAAATCCGGACGTTGACATTTTCGCCGCTGCCGAGGACGAAAAGCTGCTGCCAAGCGGCTACATCTTCCCAGGTCTGGGCGACGCCGGTGACCGGATCTTTGGCACCAAATAAGACTTTGGGCCGCTTTTGAATTTATGTTATTATGCTGGTGTGTTTGTTTAAACACATGTTAGAACATTTAAATGAAGGGAGGTCACGAAGTGGGAGAAACACCATACGTGGTTAGTTTCCACGGCCTGAACTTCAACATTACGAACGACCTGAGCGGGACTTTGATGGCGATTTTAGTCGCCTGGCTCGTCATCTGGCTGGCTCGTAAGGTTGAGATGCGGCCGAATAAAAAGCAAAACGTGCTGGAATACCTAATCGACTTTACCGACGGCATCGTCCGCGATAATGTGCCTGATGAAGATGCAAGAAAGCACTTGTCGCTTTATGCATTTACCCTGTTCCTATTCATCTTTATGATGAACCAGCTCGGTTTGTTCTTGGAACTGACCATTAACGGAAAGATCCTGATCAAGTCGCCAACCGCTAGTCCCTTGATTACCATGACATTTGCGATGATGACTTTGCTTTTGTCATTTACTTTCGGGATGCAGCGGTTCGGCGTAGGCGGCTACCTGAAAAACTACGCAGCACCTGTGGGCTTTTTAGCTCCAATCAACATGATTGAAGAGTTCACTAATTTCTTGACCCTTTCTCTGCGTCTGTACGGCAACATCTACGCCGGCGAAGTCTTGCTGACTTTGATCGGCCACGAATTAGGCCACAGCGGAGGTTGGATTACCGTGCTTGCATCGGCTCCGCTCGCCTTTATTTGGCAAGGATTCTCCGTCTTCATTGGCTCTATCCAGGCATATGTTTTCGTGACCTTGTCGATGGTTTACATTGGTCGCAAGGTCCAACAAGAATAATTGGAGGTTTTTTTAAATGAAATATATCGCTTCTGCTCTTGCAGCCGCTGTTGCTGCTTTAGCCGCTTCTTGGGGTAACGGTAAAGTTATCACCGAAACGATTAAGGGTATTACCAGACAACCTGAAAGTGCTGGCAATTTGAGATCAACTATGTTTATCGGTGTTGGTTTGATCGAAGCCGTTCCTATCCTGGCTGTCGTTGTTGCCTTCCTGATTCTCTTCCTGTAATTAAAGCTTTAGTTATTGAATAGAGAGAAGGGCAGTAAATGACATTTCAACCATTGTTTGCAGCCTTGGATTTGGAATTAGGCGACTTGCTCTACTACTTGATTGTCTTTGGGATTCTGCTCTGGGTTGTCCAGCACTATGCTTGGGGCCCAGTCACCAAGATGATGGAGAAGCGGCGCAAGAAAGTAACTGACGACTTGGATCAAGCCGCTAGCGATCGCAAGAGAGCTGAATTGCTTGCCAACCAGCGGGAAACCGCTTTGAAGAACTCAAAGCAAGAAGCTTCCCAAATCTTGTCTGAGGCCAAGACGAGCGCTGAAAAAACAAGAAAATCGATTATCGATAATGCCGATAATGAAGCTGCCTCTATCAAAGCAAAAGCTAAGACTGACGCGGCCCAGGCTAAACAAGAAGCCCTGGCCGAAGCCCAGTCGCAAGTTGCAGACCTCTCGGTAACGATCGCCGGCAAGGTGATTGCCAAGAATTTGTCAGCCGACGACCAAAAGGACTTGGTTGACCAATTTATTAAGGGGTTGAACGACTAATGGCTTTGAGCAAAGAAGAGATAGCAAGCAGATATGGTTCTGCCTTGTTAGGCTTTGCTCAGGACAACAACTGTCTGGAACAGATGCACGATGAAGTTAGTGCCCTGCAGACAGCCATCAAAGAAAACCCAGATTTTGTTTCTCTGTTAAGCGACCCGATTATCAAGCTCAATGAGAAGGAAAAATTGCTGGCAACCGTGGCGGACCAATTTTCGCCGCAAATGCAGGAATTTTTAAAGCTCATCCTGGCTTACGGCCGCTTCAGCGAGATTCTTCCGATTTTGGCCAACTTTGAACTGCGCTATGAACGCAAGCAAAATGTGTGGCGCGGCGAAGTGACCTCGGCAGTTAAACTGACTGCCGACCAGCTGGACAGAATCGGGCAAGCCTATGCTAAAAAGTATGGCTTGCGGGGTCTGAAGCTCACTAACAAGGTAGATCCGGATATTTTAGGCGGCGTAATCTTGAAAGTTGACGACCGGTTAATCGACGGTTCAATTAAGACTACGCTGAAAAAAATCCGTGCGCATTTAACTATTAAAGAATAAAAGAGGTGAAGCCATTGAGCATTAAAGCGGAAGAAATCAGTTCTTTAATTAAAAAGCAGCTTGAGCACTACGATGACAAGCTGAACATCGACGAAGTCGGTACTGTTACCTACATCGGCGATGGTATTGCCAGAGCTCACGGATTGAACAACGTTATGTCAAACGAGTTGGTACAATTTGCCAACGGCGCTTACGGCATCGCCCAGAACCTTGAAAGCAACGATGTTGGTATCATCATTTTGGGTAAGTTCGACGACATCCGTGAAGGCGACCAGGTTAAAAGAACTGGCCGGATCATGGAAGTTCCGGTTGGCGATGCCTTAATCGGACGCGTGGTCAACCCACTGGGCCAGCCTATTGACGGCCAAGGGGAAATCAAGACCGATAAAACGCGCCCAATCGAAGCAAAGGCACCTGGCGTTATGCAGAGACAAAGTGTTAAGCAGCCTCTGCAAACTGGTATCAAGGCCATTGATGCTCTGGTACCAATTGGCCGTGGTCAGCGTGAACTGATTATTGGTGACCGTAAAACTGGTAAGACTTCTCTGGCGATTGACACGATTATCAATCAAAAGGGCAAAGATATGATTTGTATCTATGTTGCCATTGGCCAGAAGGAGTCAACTGTTAGAGCTCAGGTTGAAACGCTGCGTCGGTTCGGGGCAATGGACTACACCATTGTCTTGGAAGCCGGCCCTAGTGAACCAGCTCCAATGCTGTACATCGCTCCTTATGCAGGGACCGCGATGGGCGAAGAGTTTATGTACAATGGCAAGGATGTCTTGATCGTGTTCGACGACCTGTCCAAGCAGGCTGTCGCTTACCGTGAACTTTCCTTGCTGCTTCGTCGTCCGCCTGGTCGTGAAGCCTACCCAGGTGATGTCTTCTACTTGCACTCAAGACTGCTGGAACGCAGTGCTAAGCTGAGTGACAAGCTGGGCGGCGGTTCGATGACTGCTCTGCCATTCATCGAAACCCAGGCCGGCGATATTTCTGCATATATTCCGACTAACGTTATTTCCATCACTGACGGGCAGATCTTCCTGCAAAGCGATTTGTTCTTTGCTGGTACTCGTCCGGCCATCGACGCGGGTGCTTCTGTTTCTCGTGTTGGTGGTAACGCCCAGATCAAGGCGATGAAGAAGGTTGCAGGTACTTTGCGTGTGGACCTGGCTTCATACCGTGAATTGGAAAGTTTCGCTCAGTTCGGCAGCGACCTGGACCAAGCAACGCAGGCTAAGTTGAACCGTGGCCGCAGAACCGTTGAAGTTCTGAAGCAGCCGCTGCACAAGCCATTGCCTGTTGAAAAACAGGTTCTGATCTTGTACGCCCTGACCCACGGCTACCTGGACCCAATCCCAGTTGCTGACATCCAGCGCTACGAGCAAGAAGTCGGGGAGTACTTCGACAGCAACTTCCCAGACTTGCTGCAGACCATTCGTGACACGGGCAATCTGCCAGATGAAGATAAACTCAAGCATGCCTTAAAGGCATTTTCGGATGGATTTTCAACAAGTAAGAAATAGGAGGTAGTTTATGGCTGGCTCTTTACTTGATTTGAAAAGAAAGATTGCTTCAATTAACCAAACTGGTCAAATTACGGAAGCCATGCGCATGGTTTCCGCTGCCAAGCTGAGTCAGAGCGAAAAAATCGACCAGGGTTTTGTCTACTTTTCATCGCAAATGCGCGAGACTTTGTCGCACTTGGTCAGCCGGCGGGTTGTTGCCCACCTGGCCAAGGAAAATTTGTCGCTGAACAGAGCTAACTTGCAAAACCTGGACTACACCCAGATCTTTGACCTGGGCCTGGTCGAAAGCCTGATCCAGCCGCGCAAAGAAATTAAAAACGTCGGTTACCTGGTGATCGGCGGCGACCGCGGTCTGGTCGGCTCCTACAACAGCAACATCATTAAAAACATGATGAGCCTGTTTGAGAAAAAGCCGACCGACAACGTGAAGCTGCTGACTGTCGGGTCAGTGCCGGCTGACTTCTTTAAAAAGCGCAACCTGAACGTCGTTTACCAATACAGCGGCATCTCAGACGTGCCTACTTTTAACGAAATCAGACCGATTGTCTCTACCATCATCAAGATGTACTTGGACGGCGTCTTCGACGAGCTGTACGTTTGCTACACCCACCATGTCAACACGCTGACTTCCAAGTTCAGAGTAGAGAGAATGCTGCCAATCGGCGAAATTGCCATCAGTAACGAAGAAACGCGCGAAAAGGAACAGGAATTCTTGATCAAGCCTTCCATCGACAGCGTTTTGCGGGTAATCTTGCCGCAATACGCCCGGACGATGATCTACGGCGCGATCCTGGATGCCAAGACTGCAGAGCACGCCAGCTCAATGACTGCGATGCAGGCTGCTTCTGACAACGCTGACGAAATTGTTTCTGATTTGACCGTGAAATTAAACCGTGCAAGACAGGCGCAAATCACTACTGAGATCACCGAAATCATCAGTGGTGCTAATGCCTTGCAGGATAATAACTAATAGAAAAGGAGGTAGATGTTTTGAGCGAAGGAAAGATTGTCCAAGTCGTCGGTCCTGTCGTGGACGTCGCCTTTCCAATCGACGGCGAGCTGCCTGATATCAACAACGCCTTAAAGGTGCAAGTATCAGACGACCAGCAAGTTGTCTTGGAAGTCTCCCTGGAAATGGGCGACGGCGTTCTGCGGACTATCGCCATGGAATCAACCAACGGTTTGCGGCGCGGCATGAAGGTTATCGACACCAAGGCGCCAATTTCCGTTCCTGTCGGCGACAAGACTTTGGGCCGTGTGTTCAACGTCTTAGGCCAGCCGATCGACGACGGCCCGGCCTTTGGCCCTGACGCCAGACGCGACAGCATCCACAAAGAAGCTCCGAAGTACAACGACTTGAGCACGAGTACCGAAATCCTGGAAACCGGGATCAAGGTTATCGACCTGCTGGCCCCTTATGTCCGGGGTGGTAAGGTTGGTCTGTTCGGCGGTGCCGGTGTTGGTAAGACCGTTTTGATTCAGGAACTGATTCACAACATCGCCCAAGAGCACAATGGTATCTCAGTCTTCACCGGTGTTGGTGAAAGAACTCGTGAAGGTAACGACCTTTACTTTGAAATGAAAGCCTCAGGCGTTTTGGCCAAGACTGCCATGGTCTTTGGTCAGATGAACGAACCGCCTGGTGCCAGAATGCGTGTTGCCTTAACTGGTTTGACTCTGGCCGAATACTTCCGTGACGTTGAAGGCCAAGACGTTCTGCTCTTCATCGACAACATCTTCCGGTTTACCCAGGCTGGTTCAGAAGTTTCAGCCTTGCTGGGCCGGATGCCTAGTGCCGTTGGTTACCAGCCGACTCTGGCCACTGAAATGGGTCAGTTGCAGGAAAGAATTACTTCGACTAAGAAGGGGTCAATCACCTCGATCCAGGCCGTTTATGTTCCTGCCGACGACTATACTGACCCGGCTCCTGCCACTACTTTTGCCCACTTGGACGCGACTACCAACTTGGAGCGTAGCTTAGTTGAGCAAGGTATTTACCCAGCCGTTGACCCGCTGGAATCGTCATCAAGTGCTCTGTCGCCGGAAGTTGTCGGCCAAGAACACTACGATGTTGCGACCCGGGTTCAGCACGTTCTGCAGCGTTACCACGAATTGCAGGACATCATTTCCGTTTTGGGTATGGACGAACTGTCCGACGAAGAAAAGCTGATCGTGCAGCGTGCTCGTAAGATTCAGTTCTTCCTGTCACAGAACTTCTTCGTTGCTGAACAGTTTACTGGTCAGCCAGGTTCATATGTCCCAGTCAAGGATACTGTCGAAGGCTTTAAGATGATCCTGGACGGCAAGCTGGATGATATTCCAGAAGATGCCTTCAGAATGGTTGGCCCAATTGAAGACGTACTCCACAAGGCACAGAACATGGGCGTTGAGCCAAGTGATCCGGAAGCGAAAGCACTTTTAAGCGGCAATAAGTAAGGTGACTGTTTATGGCAGAAGAAGAGAAACTGTTTAAGGTGGTTGTGATCACTCCCATGGGGATTGTCTATTCCCACAACAGTTCTTATCTGCAGATCGAAGCGATCGATGGTGGCAGAGGCTTTCTCTACAACCACGCGCCGCTGATCACCCCAATGGGGATCGGCGAAGTGCGGGTCCGGCGCAAGCATGCCATGAATGACCGGATCGACTTATTAGCAGTCAATGGCGGTTATATTGAGTTTCTCAATAACAAAGCCACGATTATTGCCGATTCTGCTGAACGAGAACGGAACATTGACATTAAGAGAGCCGAATCGGCCCGTGAACGTGCTGAAAAGATGCTTGAAGAAGCACAGCAAAAGCACGACAAGGTGACGGTTCAAAGAGCCCAGATTGCTCTGCGGCGTGCCCTCAACAGAATCAACGTTTACAATGATCGCAACAATTAAAGCAATCAAAAAAAGGCGACGGGTTTAGGCCTGCCGCTTTTTTTGTCTATTTTTATTTAGCTGGGGGATTTTTATGAAAAATTTAGGCGTCCACGCCCTGGTCAGCCTGCTGACTTACCTGATCACCGTCGGTTTGTCCTTTAAGGCGGTGACTGGTTTGCAGATCGACCGTTTTTTCAAAAAAGGACACGTCTTTGAAAACCAGGTCATGCTCTTGTTCCTGGCAATCGCTTTGGGCTACCTGGTGGGCCAGTTTTTAATTGCCCTAATTGACCAATCGCAGGCACTGCTTTACCTTTTTTAAAAGCTTTCTGTGGTATAATAAGCATCTGATAAATGCATGGAGGTTAATAATCTTGGCAAGAGATATAGGGATCGATTTAGGGACCGCTAACGTGTTGATCAACCTGTCAGGGAAGGGCATCGTCTTAAACGAGCCTTCCGTCGTGGCAGTCAACACTCAGACAAACAAAGTTGTGGCTGTAGGGACTGAGGCCTACCAAATGGTCGGCAGAACCCCGGGCAACATCCGCGTTATCCGTCCTCTGAAAAACGGCGTGATCGCCGACTTTGACATTACCGAGGAGATGCTGAGCTACTTCATCAACAAGCTCGACGTCAAAGGCTTTTTGTCAAAGCCAAACATCCTGATCTGCGCCCCGACCGGCGTCACTTCAATTGAACAAAAGGCCATCATCCAGGCCGCTGAAAAGTCGGGCGGCGGCAACGTCTACCTCGACTTTGAGCCAAAGGTCGCTGCAGTTGGTGCCGGCCTCGACATCTTTAAACCGCAAGGCAACATGGTCATCGACATCGGCGGCGGCACGACCGACATCGCTGTTTTGTCGATGGGCGAAATCGTGACCTCGCGCTCAGTCCGCTGGGCCGGCGACGCGATGAACCAGGCGGTCATGACCTACCTGAAGAACAACAACAACTTGCTGATCGGGCAGAGAACTGCCGAACAGATCAAGATGCAGATCGGCTACGCCTTTGAAGCTGACCCGGAAAAGACCATCACGGTCAGAGGCCGCGACATGGTCGACGGGCTGCCGAAGCAGACCACGATCTCGGCACCGCAGATCCAAGAAGCCTTGCGGGACGGCCTGATGTCAATCGTGGCTGCCACCAAGCAGGTCTTGGAACAGACTCCGCCTGAGCTGTCAGCCGACATCGTTGACCGCGGCATCATGCTGACGGGCGGCGGCGCACTGCTCAAGAACATCGACAAGCTGATTCAATACTACCTGCAAGTGCCGGTTTTGACTGCCGACAAGCCGCTGGAGGCTGTCGCCATGGGGACCGGTGTCTTGCTGAAGAATATTGAAAGTCACAAGAAGCATTAGTATATGAAGCATTTTGATAGCTCAATCGTTGCCGGCTATGTCCGGAAGATTTTCCGCATTATCGGCTGGTTGATCTTGACGATCGTGATCGGGGCCTTCATCGGCTGCGGCTTTGCCAGCGGCAATCCCTTCGCCATCTTTTTCCCAACCAGCTGGGTGCACCTGTTCCAGTTTTTAAGTTGATCAGGAAATTACTAATTGCATTGGTCCACGGCTACCAGCGCTTTATTTCGCCGCTCTTGCCCCCAAGCTGCCGCTTTTACCCGACTTGCTCGGCATATATGGTAACCGCGCTACAAAAGTTTGGCCCGCTGTTGGGCCTTTTGATGGGGCTGGCCCGGATTTTACGCTGCAACCCTTTTAACAGGGGCGGGATCGATTACGTTCCCGATCACTTTACTCTGTTGCGCAATCACGAAAAAAGAGAGACCGGTTCATAGGAGTTTCGCATGTCTAAAAACCTAGAAAATATTGAAGTTGAAGTTAACGAACGCGAAGGCTTGTCCAAGCCGACCTGGGAAGTCGTCATTCCCGGCAAGGAACGGATTGGCCTGATCGAGCAGAGCCAGGGCCGTTTCCAGGCAACCAGCGCCAAGAGCAACAATGTTTTGTATGCCAAAAGCTTAGAAGCAGCAATCAACGACTTGCTCTCTTATTACGCACTGCACGAGAAATAATCCGTAAGGGGACTTTCACTTGCCACAAATAGAGAATAAAGAAAATTGGGTCGACCGGATCGCCTGGGGCGTCGTCGGCTCTGTTTTGTTGTTGTCGCTAATCAGTTTTTACGGAATCTGGTTTGCCGCAAAAAACGACGCCAACATGGGTTCGCCGGTCAAGCTGGTCGCGACGCAGGCAATCTGGTACCTGATCTCGGCCGGGATTGTCATCCTGGTCATGCAGTTTGACTCTGAGCAGCTGTATAAAATAGCGCCTTATGTGTTTGCGCTGGGGACCCTGCTGTTGATCGCGGTCCTGTTCCTCTACAGCCGCAGCATGTTCGACAGCACGGGGGCCAAGTCCTGGTTTAAGTTCGGCCCGTTCAGTCTGCAGCCTTCGGAGATCATGAAGCCGGCCTTTATCTTGATGCTGGCGCGCGTGATCTACGACCATAATAGGCGCTATGGCCATACCATCCGCACCGACTGGCTCTTGCTGGGCAAAGTCATTTTATGGCTGCTGCCGATGCTGGTTTTGTTAAAATTGCAAAACGACTTCGGGACCATGCTGGTTTTCATCGCGATCGTTGCCGGGATGGTCTTGGTGTCCGGCATCAGCTGGAAGATCATCATCCCGCTCTACGGGGCGGTCATCCTGCTCGGGGCCGTCGCGATCCTGCTGGTCACGACGTCTTGGGGGCAGAACATCTTAGGCGTCTTCTTCCGGGCCTACCAGTTCGAAAGAATCAACGCCTGGCTGGATCCGTCCAGCGACACCTCGCGCGGCGCCTACCAGCTCTGGCAGAGCATGAAGGCCGTCGGCAGCGGCGGTTTGTTCGGCCGCGGCTTTGGCCACGTGTCGGTCTACGTTCCTGTTAGAACGTCCGACATGGTCTTCTCCGTCATCGCCGAGTCCTTCGGCTTTGTCGGCAGCTGCGTGCTGATCGGCATCTACGCCTACCTGATCGGCCAGATGGTCCAAATCACGATGGAGACCAAGAACAACTTCTATTCCTACATCTCAACCGGGATTATCATGATGATCTTGTTCCACGTCTTTGAAAACATCGGCATGGGCATCGACCTGCTGCCGCTGACCGGTATTCCATTGCCGTTTGTCTCCCAGGGCGGGTCAGCCCTGATCGGGAACATGATCGGCATCGGCCTGATCTTGTCGATGAAGTTCCACCACAAGGACTACATCTTCTCGACGGCCGGCGACTTTTAAGCAAATAAAAAAAGGATTCTCATCTGAGAACCCTTTTTTATTTTGGCAAAAACAGACTAGTCCTTTTTTTGTTGGCTCTGCAGCGGCGTTCTGATGACCAAAACGTCGCAGTTGGCGGTTCTGGTTACGTATTCGGTAACGCTGCCGATCAGCATTCTTTCAACGGCGTTAAGCCCGGTGGCGCCGATCACGATCAAGTCGACGTGGTGCTTTTCCGGGTAGTCGTGGCCGATGATGGCTTTTGGAGAGCCGAACTCGATAGAGTAGTGCACGTTCTCTACGCCTGCAGCCTTGGCGCGGTCTGCGTAGCGCTCCATCTTGGTCTGAGCGTCGGAAGAAACTTGTTCGACCATCTCAGAGTCAAAGCTGGAAACGTTTTGGAAAGCCCGGGTGTCGATGACGTGGAGGACCTCCAGGCTGGCGTGGTTTCTAACCGCTACCGAGACGGCCTTGCTGAAGGCCATATCCGCCTCTTTTGAGCCATCGACGGATACCTGGATGTGCTTGTAATTTGAAAACATGTTTGCCACCTCTCTGTTTTTCTTACACCTTTATTTTAACAAAAAAAGGCGAGCTGGCCGAATCATTTACGCCCAAGTCGCAAACCCAGATTCATGATGACAAAGCAGGCTAAGACCAAAGTGACGACGTTTAACAGCTTGTCGCCCCAAATCAGAATGCAAATTCCGATTAAGGAGACGACCAGCAGGGCAAGCGCTGTTTTTTTCAGCAGTCCTTCGTGGTTGCCGCCGGTGCCCAGAGACAGGGTCTTGCGGTGGAGCCAAAGGTAGGCGGCAGTGACGAGCAGCAGGCAGATAAAGACTGCCATAAAGATATTTATGACCATAATATTCCCCAAAATTTCCATAAAAAAAGCGGCCTCCGGGAAGGAGACCGCTCCTTAATTTGCTAAAGAAATTCGAGTTGATATGCATCATGACGTTGTTGAACCCGCAGTGTTCAAATAATGGGCCCATAGCGCAGTGAATATGGATCCTGGCGCGACCAGTCTTCCGATTCAGTAGTTATTTACAGACCCTAACGTCGTATGGTTTGATCGGTCAACATTACATATTGCTTGCGATCAACTCGAATCAACTATATTTTAGCAAACCATAGTCGATTGTCAATTAAAATGATAACGCTTACAGCTGAATTAGTTTTTGCGTGAAAAGATTCGAGCAAACAGGCCCTTCTTCTTCGGCTGGGCCAGTTCTTCCTTACGCATCTCCGGTGCATAGACCTGCAAGATCTCAATGCGCGTGCGGTTGATGGCCTGGGCGGACACAACCAGCAGGCCGGTGGCGTCGTCGTCTTTTTTGGCCGTCTGGTCACTGACATAGGTGAAGTTGACCTTTTGGCCGGCACAAGACGCGATGACGTCGTCGACAAAGCTGGTTTGCGGCATGTTGGCGTTGATCAGGACGGTGTAAGGGCGGTAGTCCTTCACGTGCTGTAAAAACGCCTTTTGGCACTCAGGGTCGCGGCATTCCTTGTTAGTCATGCGCACGTAGACCCGTTCGCGTAAAGAGCCCAGATAGCGCCGTCTTTCGTCGGGCTTAGTCTGGGGCGTAATACCTTGGGCTTCCTGCTGGAGCCTCGTATTCAAATCTTCTGTCATTTTCTCCTCGTTACAATAAAAGCCCTCTTCCTAAAGGGGAAGGGGGCTGCGATAAAAAACCAAGAATTACAGCAACTTGTTGTAGAATTCAACGACAAGGGCTTCGTTAATTTCAGGTTCCATTTCGTCACGTTCTGGCAAACGAACTAAGCTGCCGCTCAGCTTGTTGTCATCAAATGATACAAATGGCGGACGAGAAACAACTGCATCAAGGGCATCCTTGACTTGTTGCAAACTCTTGGATTTTTCCTTCAAGCTAATAGTTTGGCCAACCTTAACTTCGTAAGAAGGAATGTCAACACGCTTGCCGTCAACTAAGACGTGGCCGTGGTTAACCAGTTGTCTGGCTTGAGCACGGGTAGTAGCAAAGCCTAAGCGGTAAACGATGTTGTCCAAACGGCGTTCCAACAGGATTAAGAAGTTGGTACCGTGTTGGCCTTCACGAATCTTGCCGGCGCGCAGGAAGAGGTTTCTGAATTGACGTTCGTTCATGTCGAACATCCAACGCAGCTTCTGCTTTTCGTGCAGCTGTTCGCCGTATTCTGAAAGACGGCCGCGGTGGTTAGGACCGTGATCGCCAGGGGCGTAGTTTCTGCGTGACAATTCCTTGCCAGTACCGGAAAGAGAAATGCCTAAACGTCTTGAGCGCTTCCATGATGGACCAGTATATCTTGACATAAAAAAATCCTCCATAAAATATAGTAATTTTTTGGAGTAAAATATGAGAAATAAGCTCAACATTCGTGCATCTTGGGTTGACACTTTCACTCAGTGCAGCACTGGCTACTCGTTCACTTTGCGTCCTAAGATGTTGACGTTTTTGTCACTTATTGCTGCAAATATTTTACACGAAATTCATTGTACTTTGTTTGCCCGGCAAAAGCAAGCTTTGACGCCGAGTTTGCCCTGCTAGCCGGGGGCTGGTCTGCTATAATGTTTTTAGTAAAGGAAAGGGGATCGAGATGTCTTCAGGAATTACAGTAGCTATTATTAGCGTTTTAATTTTGATCGTGCTGCTGATCGGGATTGTGGTCGGGCTCAACCGCCGCAACATCCACTTGATTGGCGATCTGGATAAAAAGGCTGACAGCTTAGCTGATATCGCGGCCGCCGATTCAATCAGCCGCCTGGAAAAAATGGAGCTGGCCGGCGAAAGCCTGGATACCTTCACCAAGTGGCGCGACACTTACCAAAAGCTGGCAGGTCCTGAGCACGAGCAGCTGAAAAAAGAGCTGACCCAGGCTGCGGAGCTCAATGACAAATACAAGCTTTTTCAAGCAAACAAGCTGATCAAGAAAGTGACCAGCCAGGTAGAAACAGACCAGGAGAGTCTGCACGACAGCAAGGCGGTGTTCAAGCAGCTGCTTGATTCAAACCGCGACAACCGCATCCAATACGAATCCCTGCTGAAAAACTACCAGGCCACCCGCAAAGACATCCTCGCCAATTCCTTCGAGTACGGCGTGGCGCTCAATGCGATTGAAGACATCCTGACCGGCCTGGAAAACGACTTCCAAAACGTGAAGAACCTGACCAACCAGGGCGACCACGTGGAAGCCAAGCGCGTTTTGACCCGCATTGCCAGTAAGCAGGCCGAATTAAACAAGCAGTTGGAGCAGGTCAAGACCGGCTGGAAGCAGCTGCAAGAAACTTTCCCCGCCCAGCTGGAAGAGCTGTCTTCGGTTTATAAGAAGATGGTCGCCGACAAGTACTGCATCAAGCAAGTTAACGTGCTGGCCGAGATCCGCAAGCTGTATTCGGCCGTGGACAAGAGCCAGGAGGACTTGAAAAAGCTGGCCACTGAAGACTTCGGCAAGGAAAACAAGGAGATCGCCGACCAGATCGACCGCCTGTACAACATCCTGACGCTCGAATACAAGGCACGGCCGTTTGTCACTAAGAACCAAGACCGGCTGGTCCGGGTCTTGAGCGACATGACCCATTCGTCCCAGCAGCTGATCGACAAGCTGCACCATATCGACGAAAGCTACGAGCTGACGCACGGCGAGTTAAAGGAAGCTTTGGACTTGTCCCAGCGCGTCGCCGAGTTTAACGACGAATACACGAAAGACGTCCAAGACCTGGCCGAAGGCGAGGGCGTCTACTCCGAGATCAAGGACCGCTGGCTGCTCATGACGCAAGAGCTGGCCCAGATTGCCGACCGGCAGAAAAAGATCAGCCAAGACGTCGACGGCTTGTTTGACGCCGAAAAGATTGCTCGTTCGTCAGTCGACAGCTTCAAGCAGGACATCTCGCTGCTGTACCGCAGAGTCCAGCGCAAGCAGCTGCCGGGCAAGCCTGAGTCTTTTGTCCAGATGTACACCTTGGTCGTCAACGAGGTCGGCAAGATTGCCGAAGAGTTAGACCAAGTCAGAATTAATATGGAAGAAATCTCCCAAGAGCTGATCCAGATCCAGCAAGACGTCAACCGCCTGCACAAGGAAGCCGACTCGATCATCAGCTCAGCGGACTTGGTCCAGCTGGCCCTGCAGTACTCAAACCGCTACCTGAACTACGGCGAAATCAAAAAGGCGCGGGCCAAGGCGGTCAAGCTCTACCAGGAAGACTACAACTATTCCGAAGCTTTGGACGTCATCGCCACGGCGCTGGAGCACATCGAACCCGGTTCTTACAACCGCATCGAGAGCAACTACTACGCCGAGCAGGACAAATCGTTGAATTAAAAACAGAATTAAGCTAAACTTGTTGCGTTGATAACGGTCACTGATGATAGTGGCCGTTTTTTATAGGAGTGAAAAGCATGATTTATTTCGATAATAGCGCGACGACGCAGATCAGTGCGCCGGTCCTGGCGACTTACGACAAAGTGGCCACGGAGATCTGGGGCAACCCGTCCAGCCTGCACCGGATGGGGGACCGCGCCCACCAGCTCCTGGAGGCTTCCCGGCGCCAAGCGGCCAGCCTGCTGGGCTTTAAGCCAGAGGAGATCTTTTTTACCTCCGGCGGGACCGAGTCTGACAACTGGGCCATCAAGGGCACTGCCTTTGCCAAGCGCGAATTCGGCCGCCACATCATCACCAGCAGTGTCGAACACGCCGCCGTGGCCAACGCCTGCCAGGCGCTGACTAAGCTCGGCTACCGCGTGACCGTGCTGCCTGCCGACAAAAGAGGGCGGGTGAACCCGGCCGACCTGAAGAACGCCTTGGATTCCGACACCATCTTGGTGTCCATCATGGGCGTCAACAACGAGATCGGCGCGATCCAGCCCATCCCGGAAATCGGCGACATCTTGAGCAACTACCCGACGGTCCACTTCCACGTCGACAACGTCCAGGCGCTGGGCAAGGACCTCTGGGACAAGGTCTGGTGCCCGCGCGTCGACTTGATGAGCTTTTCAGCCCACAAGTTCCACGCCCCGCGCGGCATCGGCCTGCTCTATAAAAAGACCGGCCGCACGCTGGCCCCGCTGCACGACGGCGGCGGCCAGGAGAAGGGGATGCGGTCTGGGACCGAGAACCTGCCGGCCATTGCGGCGATGGCCAAGGCCATGCGGCTGCTTTTAGCAGACGAAAAAGAAAAGGCGGCCAAACAAGCGGCCATCAAGCAAAAGATCGTCGCCTACCTGACCGGCAAGCCGGGGATCACGATCTTTTCACCGGTCAGCCCAGACTTTACGCCGCACATTTTGTGCTTCAGCCTGGAAGGCATTCGGGGCGAAACCCTTGTCCACACCTTGGAAGCCCACGACATCTTCGTGTCGACGACTTCGGCCTGCTCTTCGCGCAGCGGTGAAGAAAGCGGCACCCTGCACGCCATGCACGTGGCAGACGACTTGGCGACCAGCGCGATCCGGCTCAGCTTTGACGACCGCAACACGCTGGCGGAAGCCGACGAGTTTATCAAGGTCTTTGACAAGATCTACCGCCACTTTGCCCAGGTTAACCATTTAGGAGAAGATTAGCGATGAAATACACGGAAGTGATGGTTCGCTACGGCGAGCTGTCCACGAAAGGAAAAAACCGCCGCGACTTTATCGGCCGGCTGGCGGGCAATGTTGAAAAGGTCCTGCGCGACTATCCGGAAGTCAAGATCCACCCCAAGCACGACCGCTTGCACATCGTGTTAAACGGCGCCGACTTCAACGAGATCGATGCCAAGCTGAAAAAGGTCTTCGGCATTCAAACCTACTCGCCGGTAGTCAGAACCGCCAAGACCCTGCAGGCCATCGAAGAAACCTCGCTGGCCTTGCTGAAGGAAACCTTCAAGCCGGGGATGACTTTTAAGGTCAACACCCGCCGTAGCGACCACAAGTTTGAATACGACACCAACCAGTTGAACAAGCTGGTCGGCGACTACCTGTTCAGCAACATGAACGGGTTAAAAGCGGAGATGAAGCACCCGGACCTGGTCTTGCGCATTGAGGTGCGCCAAGACGCGATCTACATTTCCGACTTGACGATCAAGGGCGCCGGCGGGATGCCGGTCGGCACTGCCGGCCGCGCCGTCATGATGCTGTCGGGCGGGATCGATTCGCCTGTTTCGACCTACCTGGCCTTAAAGCGCGGCGTCGACGTCGACATCGTCCACTTCTTCAGCCCGCCATACACGACTGGCAAGGCTTTGGCCAAGGCCAAGGAATTGACCGGGATTTTGGCTCAATACTCGGGCAAGATTAATTTCATCGCCGTGCCTTTTACCGAAATCCAGGAAACGGTCAAGGAAAAGCTGCCGGAAGGCTACTTGATGACGATCCAGCGCCGCTTCATGCTGCGGCTGGCTGACATCATCCGGAAAAAGCGCGGCGGTTTAGCCATCTTCAACGGCGAATCCGTCGGCCAGGTGGCTTCCCAGACTTTGGAGTCGATGGTTGCCATCAACGACGTGACGACGACGCCGGTGATCCGGCCGGTGGCCACGATGGACAAGACCGAGATCATTGCTTTGGCCGAAAAGATCGGCACCTTCGAGCTGTCGATCAAGCCGTTTGAAGACTGCTGCACCATCTTTGCGCCGCCGCGTCCTAAGACCAAGCCGCGCTTGGAAGTAGCACGCGAATTAGAAGCCCAGCTCGACGTCGACGGGCTGATCGAACGGGCTTTGGCCGGCATCGAGATCACCCCGATCTACCCGGGCCAGAAATTCTTAGATAGCGATGAAGCAGAAGATACTAGCCTGCTTTAAAATTTAATGCTATAGTTTTTTTGCAAAAGCAATAGCCGAGAGGAAAAAGCTGCCCTTAACAGAGACAAGGCCATGATGCTGAGAGGCTGGCAGCGCAATAAGTAGCTCGGCTGCAAATTAATTGAACTTTTAGTAGATTAATTCGGTTGCTCCGTTATCGCTGCCAATGAGGTGAGCAGACTTTTGGCCTGCTCAAGTTAGGTGGTACCGCGATCATTCGTCCTAGACATTTGTCTAGGACTTTTTTTATAGGAGGATTTTAATGACTGATTTAGCACCGAAATACAACCCGAATGAGGTTGAAAAGGGCAGATATCAGACTTGGCTTGATGAAGATCTCTTCAAGCCGTCAGGCGATAAAAAGGCCCACCCGTATTCTATTGTTATTCCGCCGCCTAACGTGACGGGCAAGCTGCACCTGGGCCACGCTTGGGACACCGCCATCCAGGACACCCTGATCAGATTTAAGAGAATGCAGGGCTATGACACCCTTTACCTGCCGGGGATGGACCACGCCGGCATCGCCACCCAGGCCAAAGTTGAGGCCCGGCTGCGCGAGCAGGGCTTAGACCGGCACCAGATGGGCCGCGAAAAGTTCTTAAAGCAGGTTTGGGACTGGAAAGACGAATACGCCAACATCATTAAAGGCCAGTGGGCTAAGATGGGCCTGTCTCTGGACTACTCCCGCGAGCGTTTTACCCTGGACAAGGGTTTGTCCAAGGCCGTTAGAAAAGTCTTCGTCCAGCTTTACAACGAAGGCCTGATCTACCGCGGCGAATACATCATCAACTGGGACCCGAAGCTGGAAACTGCTCTGTCAGACATTGAAGTCATCCACAAAGACGACAAGGGCGCCTTCTACCACATCAACTACCCGTTTGCTGACGGCAGCGGCTCAGTTGAAATCGCTACGACCCGGCCGGAAACCATGTTCGGCGACACGGCCGTCGCTGTGGCACCTGGCGACAAGCGCTACAAAGACATCGTCGGCAAGGAATTGATCCTGCCGCTGGTCGGCCGCCACATCCCAATCATCGAAGACCAGCACGTCGACCCAGAGTTTGGGACCGGTCTGGTAAAGATTACACCAGCCCACGACCCGAACGACTTCTTGGTCGGCAACCGCCACGACTTGAAGCGGATCAACGTCATGAACGACGACGGCACGATGAACGAAGAGGCCGGCAAGTACGCCGGCATGGACCGCTTCGACTGCCGCAAGCAGCTGGTCCACGACTTGGACGAAGCCGGCTACCTTGTGAGCGTCGAGCCAATCGTCCACTCAGTCGGCCACTCCGAGCGTTCCGGCGTGCAAGTTGAACCGCGCCTGTCCAAGCAGTGGTTCGTTAAGATGAAGCCTTTGGCAGAAAAGGTTTTGGAAAACCAAAAGACTGCCGGCAAGGTCAACTTCGTCCCAGAACGGTTTGAACACACCCTGGAACAGTGGATGGAAAACGTCCACGACTGGGTAATTTCCCGCCAGCTGTGGTGGGGCCACCGCATCCCGGCCTGGTACAACAAGGAAACCGGCGAAACCTACGTCGGCCTGGAAGCGCCAAAGGATGCCGAAAACTGGGAACAAGACCCAGACGTGCTGGACACCTGGTTCTCAAGTGCTCTGTGGCCATTTTCAACCTTGGGCTGGCCTGACGAAGATGCCGCCGACTTCAAGCGCTACTTCCCAACCAACGCCTTAGTTACCGGCTACGACATCATATTCTTCTGGGTTTCCAGAATGATCTTCCAAAGCCTGCACTTTACCGGCGAGCGTCCGTTTAAAGACGTCGTGCTCCACGGTTTGATGCGCGACGAGCAGGGCAGAAAGATGTCCAAGTCTTTAGGCAACGGGGTCGACCCGATGGATGTCGTCAACAAGTACGGTGCCGACGCCTTGCGCTGGTTCCTTTTGAACGGGACTGCGCCTGGCCAAGACACTCGTTACGATCCAAAGAAGCTGGCCGCAGCCTGGAACTTCATCAACAAGATTTGGAACGCTTCCCGCTTTGTCATTATGAACCTGCCGGAAGACGCCCAGTCTGCAACGATGCCGGATGCTTCTAAGTTCGACCTGGCCGACAGCTGGATCTTTGACCGTCTGAACCACGTGGTCGGCGAAGTAACCCGCCTGTTTGACGAATATAAGTTTGGCGAAGCCGGCCGTGAGCTCTACAACTTCATCTGGAACGACTTCTGCGACTGGTACATCGAAATTTCCAAGGTTGTCTTAAACGGCAGCGACGAGGAATTGAAGGCCAGAAAGCAGCAAAATCTGACTTGGATTTTGGACCAGACCTTGCGCCTGCTGCACCCGATCATGCCGTTTGTCACCGAAAAGCTGTGGCTGTCCATGCCGCACGAAGGCAAGAGCATCATGATCGCTTCTTACCCGACGACCCACAAGGAGTTCGAAAACAAGCAAGCCGACAGCGACATGGCCTTCCTGATCGAAGTCATCAAGGCTGTCCGCAACATCCGCATGGAAGTCAACGCACCGCTGTCTTCTAAGATCGACATCCTGGTTCAGCTGGATGACGAAAAAGACAAGCACATCCTGACGGACAACGCCGACTACGTTGAAAACTTCCTGCACCCGAAGAAACTGGTTGTGGCCGGTAGCGTTGACGCGCCAAAACTTGCTAAGACCGCGGTTGTGCCGGGTGCCCAAGTCTTTGTACCTTTGACCGAACTGGTCAACATCGACGAAGAGCTGGCAAGAATGGCCAAGGAAGAAGAGCGTCTGGAACAAGAAGTTGCGCGCAGCGAAAAGAAGCTGGCCAACCAAGGCTTCGTTGCCCACGCACCTGCTGCCGTTGTCGACAAGGAAAAGGCTAAGAAGGCTGACTACGAAAGCCAGCTGGCCGGCGTGCGCGAACGCATCCAAGAATTGAAAGAAAGTAAATAACAGTGAGCAAGTTTACAAGTAAAAAAGAGGCTCTGACTTACCTCTACGGCTTGCAGCACTTCCACCCGCGCGGCGACTTGACTTATATCAAGCGCCTGCTGCGCGAGCTGGGAGACCCGCAAGACAGCCTGCAGCTGCTCCACGTCACGGGCACTAATGGCAAGGGCTCAACCTGCTATTACTTGCGTGCTCTACTGGAAGAGGCCGGTCAAAAAACCGGCCTTTTTGTGTCCCCGTATGTCGAGCAGTTTAACGAACGCATCCAAATTGCCGGCGGCAACATCTCAGACGCCGGGCTGCTGGCCGCCTTTTCTGCGGTGAGGGATGCTTTAGAGGCCATTAAAAAAGAAGATCCTGCATTTTCAGTCACGATCTTCGAGTTTGAAACGGCCGCCGCTTTTTGGGCCTTTAAAAAAGCCGGCTGCAGCTATGCCGTCATCGAGGTCGGCATCGGCGGCACCCATGATTCAACAAACGTAATCACGCCGGCCGTCAGCTGCATCACTACCGTCGGGCTCGACCACGAACAGCTGCTGGGGCCGCACCTGGCAGACATCGCCCAAGAAAAAAGCGGCATCATTAAACACGGGCGCCCGGTTGTCTTAGGCAATATTCCAAACAGCGTGCTGAGTATTTTTTTGAAAAAGGCTGAGCGCGAAGACAGCCCGGTGCTGCTTTTAGGCCGCGATTTTTCCATTAAAAAAGAAAAAGAGCAGCTGGTCTACCAAAAAGAAGGGCAGGACTACAGTTTTGCAGACCGGCCGCTGGCAGAAGGCTACGACATCGCAGTCGCGGTGACCGCGTTTAACCAGCTGGGCTTAGGACTTAGCAAGCCGGGCGTTGAGCGGGCAATTGATGAAACGCGCATCCCGGGCCGCGTACAGGTCGTAAACCGCGCGCCGCTAGTCATCGCCGACGGCGCCCACAACCAGCAGGCCATGCGCAACTTGCTGCAAGTGGTCCGAAACAAGCAAAAGCAGCTGGGCGGGCAGGTCTACGTCTTGCTCACCATGATGAAGGACAAGGACTTGCGCCAGGTCTTAGACCTTTTTAATGAAGAAAAAATCACGCTGACGACGCTGGCTTACCCGCGCGTCGCCAAAAAAGTCGACTTTCCTGCTAAATACCAGGACTTGCCGTATGAGCCCGACTTTTGGCAAGGCTACCAGCGGCTGGTAAAAAAAGCGGGCGTGCATGATATCATATTGGTGACAGGTTCGTTTTACCTGGTTGGTGCATTTTTGAATAGATTGAAGGGGGAACCATGAAAGTTAAAGGTTTAACTGGAACAATCAACGGCATTATTTTTGACATGGACGGCTTGCTGGTCAATACGGAGCGGCTTTACTACGAAGCCAACATCCAGGCGGCCCACGAAGAGGGCATTGGCCTGCCAGACGACGCCTACCTGCAATTAAACGGCGCTTCCGTGGCCCAGTCCCAAGCCTTTTTTGAAAAATACTTTGAGACGACCGAGGCCCGCGACATTTTTATTAAAAGAACCGACGACTTGGTTTGGCAGTGGGCTGAAGAAGGCCGCGTCAGACTGATGCCGGGCGTCGCGCGTGCTTTGGACCAGTTCAAAGACTGGGGCCTGAAGATGGGGATTGCGTCCAGCAACTACGCCCGGGTCATCAAGCACAACCTGGCCATCACCCACACCGAGCACTACTTTGACTTCACCTTGAGCGACGTCGACTTGGAAGGGCAAAACGTCCGCCCGAAGCCTAACGGCGACATTTACCGGCTAGCTGCTGAAAAAAGCGGCTTGCCTGACGACCAGCTCTTGGTGTTTGAAGACTCCGGCAACGGGATTGCCGCAGCGGCCGATGCCGGCTTGCGCAGCGTCATGATCCCGTGCTTGAAGCAGCCGACCGACCTCGACCGGCAAAGAGCCAGCTTGATTGTCGGCAGTTTTAACGATTTCCTGGATCTGGCAGAAAAATAGCCGTCCTTTTAACGTAGTTAGTGGTGAGAGGAGCATCATTATGGAACTTGCCCAAAACCACTATCTATTGAAAAATGACATTCAGCTGCTGGCCGAGCTGGCAGACTATTTAAACGAGCACGGCGTCGACAGCAGCGCGGCCTTTTTTGACCGGCTGGACCAGCTGGGCATCGGCAGCCTCAAGGACCTGCAGGCCTACACTGCGGGGCCGGACTGTCCGACCAAGCTGTCTTTGCTGTGGGATGACCTGGCTTTGCGCGTGAAGCAGTTGCGCTTCCGGAGCCTGCAGGAGTTTACCTCGTCCAGCCAGACTGGCTTTTACCTGTCCGACCAGCTGGGCAGCTATGACCAGGAGCGCTTAGTCGCAGTCTACTTGGACAGCCGCAACCACGTCATCGCCCAAAAGACGATTTTTGTCGGCACGCTCGACAAGACGACGGCCCACCCGCGCGACATTTTCCGCTGGGCGGTCTACTACAACGCGGCCGGCTTTATCATGGCCCACAACCATCCCAGCGGCAGGCTGACGCCTTCGGAGCAGGATCTTTCTTTTTCCCGCAAGCTGAACAAACTCGCCGACTTGATGAACATCCGTTTTTTAGACCACTTCATCGTGAATGAGAAGGAATATCTCAGTTTTCGCGAACTGGAATTTTTTTAAGAAAGTTTAATTCTCCTGCCCCCGCTGGTAATGGCCAGAACGTTGCTATATAATAAACAAGACTTTAGTGACGAATTTAAGGAGAATTTTCGTGTTTGGATTTGGTAGTAAAAATATAGGTATCGACTTAGGTACCGCTAATACCCTGGTCTACATGGAAGGAAAGGGCATCGTTTTGCGCGAGCCTTCCGTGGTGGCCAAGAATACTAAAACTAATGAAGTAATTGCCGTTGGTTCTGAAGCCAAGGAAATGATCGGCCGTACGCCTGGTTCGATCGTAGCTATCAGACCAATGAAGGACGGGGTTATTGCAGACTATGACACTACCGCTGCAATGCTGAAGTACTTCATCGAAAAGACCGCTGGCAACTCAAAGCCGGCAGCCATGATTTCAGTGCCATCTGGCGTAACTGAAGTTGAAAAAAGAGCTGTCATCGACGCCTCCAGAGTTGCTGGCGCCCGTGAAGCTTACGTAATCGAAGAACCGTTTGCAGCCGCAATCGGTGCCGGTTTGCCTGTCATGGATCCAACTGGTTCAATGGTTGTTGATATCGGTGGCGGTACGACCGACGTAGCCACTATTTCTTTAGGCGGCATCGTTTCATCACGTTCGACCCGCAGCGCCGGCGACCGCTTCAACAGCGCAATTGCCAGCTACATTCACCAAAACTTCAACCTGCTGATCGGTGAAAGAACTGCCGAAGACATCAAGATTCAAATCGGTTCTGCCTCAGTTGAAAAGGCTCAGGACATCGAATCAATGAACATCAGAGGCCGTGACCTGGTTACCGGTCTGCCGAAGTCAATTGACGTTGACGCCGTAGCAGTTGCCAAGGCCATCCAAGAAGTCGTTGATGACATCATCGTGGCTATCAAGGAAACCTTGGAAGAGACCTCGCCGGAAATTGCTGCTGACGTGATCGACCACGGGATCGTTTTGACTGGCGGCGGCGCATTGCTCAAGAACCTGCCTGACGTCATTTCAGACGCCACGAAAGTTCCAGTCTTTATTGCGCAGGATCCGCTTGATTGTGTAGCTATCGGTACCGGTGAGTCACTAAAGAACATTGAGGTTATGCGTAAAAAGCGCTAATTAGATCAGGCCGGCCCTGGAGCCGGCCTTTATTTTTGTTTCATGGAAGGGCACTATGAAGAAATTCTTTCAAAACAAGTCTATTCTGGTTTCTCTTCTGATCTTAATTCTTGTTTTGGGCACCTTGACGGTCTCCGTCAGAGTGCGGAATAATCGGCAGACCCCTTGGCTGGTCCAAAAGGTGGGCAACGAAACCCTGGCCGCCAGCGGGCGTTTGCTGGATTGGCCGCTGTCTTTGATCAGTTCAGGGACCAACAGCGTGCACGACGTCTTACAGGCGCAAGAAGAAAACGACCACTTGAAAAAACAAGTGGCCGACTTGGCTCAAACCAAGGCCCGCAACAGCAGCCTGAGTGCTGAAAACGCCCAGCTGAAGCGCGCCTTGAAGCTGCAAGACACGCTGACCGACTACGTTGGCATTCCCGGTTCTGTCATCAGCCGGTCGACTGATACCTGGTCAGACCTGTTGACCATCAACCGCGGCCGCAGCGCCGGCGTGCGCAAGAACATGGCCGTGATGTCTGGCGGCGGCTTGATCGGCCGCGTTTTGGAAGCAGACCAGACGACTTCGAAGGTTGAATTGATTACTACCAGTGACAAGCAGGCCAACCGCTTTTCAGTGCAGGCCCGCGGCGCCAACGGCAAGATGGTGCACGGGATTATCACCGTGGCCGGCCGTGACACCTTAGCCTTCACCCAAGCATCCGAGACTAACAAGTTGAAAAAGGGTGCCCGTGTTTACACCAGCGGCCTGGGCGGCAACTCGCCGAAGGGCTTGCTGGTCGGCACGGTCTTGAAGACGACCAAGGACAGCTTTGGTCTGTCAGACCTGGTGCAAATCAAGCCTGCTGGCGAACTCAATGATCCGTCTGTTGTCACCGTCATTGAAAGAAAGGTCGCTAAATAATGGCTAACGTGCGCAAGTGGCTGCTTGCCTTATTTCTGCTGATCGCCTTGGTCTTAGAAGGATCCTTGGCCAGATTTCTGCACCCGGTCTTGTGGCAGGGAGCCAGCTACTACCTGACTCTGATCGGGCTGGGGATCGCCGGCTTGAACCAGCCGCGCGACCAAAGCCTGCTCTGGCTGGCCGGCGTGCTGGGCTTTTTATCCGATTCCTACTATTTAGGTGTGATCGGCGTCAGCCTGGTTTCGTTCCCGCTGCTGGTCCTGCTGGCCCAGCGGACGGCCCGCGTGCTGCCGGAAGTCACCTGGGTCAAGATGCTGTTCATCTTGGGCCTTTACCTGCTGCAGTACATCTACTCCAGCTTGGTCATGCGCGGCTTAGGACTGGCCAGCATCAGCGGCCACAGCTTCATGCTGGGGTTGCTGGCAAACCTGGGGAGCGGGGTCTTATGGATCCTGCTGACCTTTTGGCTGTGGCAGGCCCTGACGGAGAAGTTCCCGTTCTTGAGCCGTGCCGACGATCTTTATTAGGCAAAGAAAAAAAGCTGCTTTTAAAAGCAGCTTTTTTAGTGGATTAAAACTGGTAAGATGATAGCAGCTAAGGTAACGACTGCCATCAGAATTGCCATCACAATCGTCAAGATTTGGAATTTCGATTTTTTCTTATGTGCCATGCGTTCAGCCTCCGTTTTTCATTTACATTTTTTTATTTTAGACTAAAAGCAAGTTAGAATTCAACACAGGCTAGCAAAGGAGCAAAAATGATCAATATTATCCTTATTATTGTCGCAGGTTTATTTTGCACCTGGCTATTGGCCAGGCTGTTTCCCAAGGCGCAATTCAACGCCACGATCATCCTGCCGCTGTTTTTCTTGCCAGCCTGCCAGATGGTGACGCGGCTGCGCAACCTGCCGTCGTTTCTGCCTTACCTGTGTTTTTCATTCTGCATCCTGATTTTGGTGGTTGCCTTCCGGACAGCGTTACAGAATAAGAACATCTCCTTGGGCCGCACAATCCTGAAGTTGCTGGACTTCCTGTCCCTGACTTCGGTCTTCAGCTTCTTGGGGCTTGTAGTTATTTCTTTTATGTAAGAAGTCATTTGCTCTCGCTTTGCGAGGGCTTTTTTTGTATGGTCAAAAAGTTATATTAAGTGTTGGAACTTTGTGGAGCGAAGTGGGTAATTGTGGTAAATTAATGGTGGAAGGAGGGCTAACCATGTTCATGGGCGAATATCATCACAATTTGGACGCCAAGGGCCGGTTGATTATCCCGGCTAAGTTGCGCGACCAAGTTGGTGACAAGATGATTTTCACCCGCGGCATGGAAGGCTGCATTTTCGGCTACTCCGAAGAAGAGTGGCAGAAAATTGAGGACAAACTAGCTCGTCTTCCACTTACCAAAAGGTCAGCTCGCAAGTTCACCCGGATGTTTTATTCAGGTGCGCAGGAAGCTGAGTTTGACAAGCAAGGACGTGTCACTTTGACCACGACATTGAGAGAGCATGCTAAACTTAGCAAGAGCTGTGTCATTGTTGGTGTTTACAATCGAATTGAGATTTGGTCACAGGACCAATGGGAACAATACGAGGAGGATGCCAATGAAAATTATGATGACATTGCAGAAGAACTGGATGACATGGAGTTTTAACAATTGAAATTCGAACACACCAGCGTACTTTTGCATGAAACTATTGATAATTTAAAAGTTCAGGACGATGGCATTTATGTTGACGCAACCTTTGGCGGAGGCGGTCACGCGCATTACCTGTTGAGCAAGTTGCAGTCAGGATTAGTCGTCGGTTTTGATCAAGATGCCTTTGCAATTAAAGCTGCACGCGAGAATTTTGCCACGGTGCTTGCCGCCGGACATCAGCCTCGCCTGCAATTAGTGCATGACAACTTTGCCAACCTGAAGCAAGACCTGGTAGAGCTGGGCTTGACGGACGGCATTGATGGCATCTATTACGACTTGGGCGTTTCTTCGCCCCAGTTCGATCAGGCTGAGCGCGGCTTTTCCTACCGCTTTAATGCACGGCTGGATATGAGAATGAATCAAGAGCAGGATCTTGATGCATACCAGGTCGTCAATACTTGGTCACAGCATGACTTGGCCAGAATCCTTTACCAATACGGCGGCGAGAAGTTTGCGCGGTCAATCGCGCGCAGAATCGTTGAACGCCGTCAAGAAGAGCCGATAGTGACGACCTTTGATCTGGTTGACTGTGTCAAAGCCGGGATTCCGGCTGCTGCCAGACGCAGCGGCGGGCACCCCGCCAAAAAGACCTTCCAAGCGATCAGGGTTGTCGTGAACGACGAATTAAGAGTGCTGCGTGATTCACTTACGGAAGCAATCGAGATCTTAAAGCCGGGAGGCCGGATCGCAGTGATTACTTTCGAGTCCAATGAGGATAAGATTGTCAAACAGCTTTTCAAAGAAAAGTCTGAAGTGAAAATCCCCAGAGGCATGCCAGCCGCTCCGGCTGATGAAACCCCCACGCTGAAGCTGGTTAACCGCAAGCCGATCACGGCGCAGGCTAGCGAGCTCAGTGCGAATAACCGCTCACACAGTGCCAAATTAAGAGTTGCAGAAAAATTAGGGTGAGGCAAAGCATGGCAGATACTTTAAGAAAAAGATATGCAGAGGAGGAAAGCAGCAAAGTCTCTGAAGCCCGGATCGTTCTTGATCCCGGCAAAGTCCCTCTGACAAAGGCAGAGAAATTTTTAATTGCTGCTGGAACTCTCATTGCCTCTTGTTTAATGGCAATGCTGATTGCAGCCAGTGTTTCCCAAACCAATGCCCAGCGGCATTTGGAAGGGCAGCAGCAGGCGGTGGTCAGCGAGCAGAACCGCAATGCGGATCTTAAACAAGAGATTGGCGAGCTGAGCTCTAATACTCATTTGAACCAAGTTGCTAAAAAAGAAGGATTAAGCTTAATCGAAAGCAACATTAGGAACATTCATTAATGAAACAATTTAATAGATTGATGAAAAATAAATCCAAAGCCCACGGCTACCGCTTTACGGTGGGGAGAGTTCTCCAAATAGTCTTGGCTTTGGTTTTTCTTGTTTTTGCAGGAAGATTTTTATATATCAGCATTTCTAAGACCGTCGACGGGCAGGACTTGGCCGAACGGACCAACCAGCTTTACCGCAAGCGGCAGGTCTTAAAAGCCACCCGCGGCACGATCTATGATCACAACGGCATTACTTTAGCAGAAGACTCGCACGCCTTCACCGTCTACGCGATCTTGGACCACTCAGCCATCGACTACCACAACAAGCCGATGTACGTCGTGGACAAGGACAAGACGGCTAAGAAACTGGCTGAGGTTTTGCCAATCAGCGAAGACAAGATCTACCGCTACCTGAACCCCAAGCACAAGAGCTATCAGGTCGAATTCGGGACGGGCGGCAGCAACTTGACCATCCGGGAGAAAAAGAAGATCGAATCCTTCCACCTGCCGGGGATCAAGTTCGTCGAAACACCTGCGCGGCTGTACCCGAACGGCACTTTTGCCTCGCATACGATCGGCTTGGCCCAGCAGGTGAGCGGCAAGACCCAGTCCACCAACCTGGTCGGCACGATGGGGCTTGAAAAATACTTCAACCAGCAGTTGTCGGGCAAGGACGGCTACGAAGAAAGCATCGTCGATTCATCGAACTCGGCCTTAGGACGCAATTCAGGCCGGCCGCAAAAAGACGGCGACAGCATGTACCTGACGCTCGACTTCCAGATGCAGAGCTACTTAGAGCAGCTGATGAGCCAAGTGGAGGACACTTACAAACCGAAGAAGCTGACCGCGGTGGTTGAAGACATCAAGACCGGCAAGGTCTTGGCCATCTCCCAGCGGCCGACTTTCAACCCGCAGACTAAAGAGGGGCTGAACAAGTCCTGGAGCGACGCGACCGTGCAGGACTCCTATGAACCAGGTTCTGTATTCAAGATCTTGTCGCTGTCTGCTGCGATCCAAAGCGGCCACTACAACCCAAACGAGCTCTACAAGTCCGGTTCTGTGACCATCGGCGGGTCGACGATCCACGACTGGAACAACACTGGTTGGGGCATGATCCCGTTCTCCCAGGCCTTCCCGCGGTCTTCCAACGTCGGGATGTCCTTTTTGGAACAAAAGATGGGCGCTAAGACTTGGCGCAGCTACTTAGACAAGTTCCACATCGGCGAAAAGACCGGCGTCACGCTGCCTGGCGAAGTGCCGGGAATCTTATCCTTTAAGAGCAGCACTGACCAGGCGGTCACTTCTTTCGGCCAGGGCGTCAACGTCACTGTGATGCAGATGATGCAGGCCTTCAGCTCGCTGGGCAACAACGGCCAGATGGTGAAGCCGCAGTTCGTCAACAAGATTGTGAGTCCGGACGGCAAGGTCATCAGCCGCTTCCACCGCGAAAAGGTAGGGCAGCCGGTCTACGATGCCAACACCTGCCAGCAGGTCCTGCAAAACATGAAACGCGTGCTGGACCCTGAAATCGGGACTGGTAATGCCTACAGCATGCCGGGCAAGAGCATCGGCGTCAAAACCGGTACCGCCCAGATCGCGGGCCGGCACGGCTACTTGACCGGGGCCAGCAACTACATCTTCTCTGTCGTCGGCGTCACGCCGCTGAACAGTCCGCGCTACTGCTTGTACATCACGATGCAGCAGCCGCAGAAGATGAGTGCGCCAGCCGAAACGATCCTGGCTTCCATCTTTAAGCCGATGATGAACAGAATCATCCTGTCTTCGACCAAGAACGCTGTCGGCGTCGACAGCAAGGTCAAGGTCCCGAATTTAGTCGGGAAAAAGGCCAGCGAGGTCAAAAGCCAAGCGGCGGGCCTGGGCGTCGAAGTGATCGGCAACGGTCAAACCGTGCTCAGCCAGTCACTGCCGCAGGGCAGCGAGGTCAACAGCGGCAGCCGGCTCTTTGTCAACACCGGCGGCAGCATGAAGGCCCCGGACATGGCCGGCTGGGACCAGCAAACCGTGCAGAGTTTCGCCAAAGCGGCCGGGATCAGGGTCGCCATCTCCGGCAAGGGGCGTGTTAAGTCGCAAAGCATTGCGGCAGGCAGCAGTCTTTCAGCCGGCAGTACTTTAAAAGTCAATCTAGAGGAGTAAATATGCAGTTTTCTTTAATTCCATTAGTGAGCGCGTTTGCGCTGACAGTAATCGTCCTGCCTTTGTTCATCGGCTTCATGCGCATGGAGCACGAAGGCCAGCAGATCAGAGAAGAGGGGCCGAAATGGCACGCTAAAAAAGCCGGCACCCCAACGATGGGCGGGGTGGTCTTTGTCCTGGCCGAAATCATCTCAGTGCTGTGGGTCTTAGCTTGGCAAAAGCAGGCAACTAAAGTAATGTGGATCTTGCTGGTCGCCTTCATCGGCTACGGCATCATCGGCTTTTTGGACGATGGCTTGAAGCTGTTTTACAAGCGCAACTTAGGACTGCGCGCTTGGCAAAAGCTGCTGGGTCAGATCATCATCGCGGCCGTCATCATCGTCTTGGCGGTCAGCGACCACTTTGACCTGTCAATCTTTATTCCTTTTGTCGGCCAATACGCTGCTTTATGGTTCTTTATCCTGTTTGTCGCCTTTTGGCTGGTCGGCTTTTCTAACGCCGTCAACTTGTCCGACGGTTTGGACGGCTTAGCAACGGGCTTGTCCATCATCGCCTACGGATGCTATGCCTACCTGGCATGGCAAGACGGCAACAAGGTCGTTTTAGCCTTCACCATGGCGGTCATCGGCGGTCTGCTTGCCTTCTTTATTTTCAACCACAAACCGGCTAAAATTTTCATGGGCGACGCAGGGTCCTTGGCTTTGGGCGGCGGCTTGGCCGCAGTTGCGATCATGCTGCACAGACCGTGGTCGCTGCTGCTCGTCGGGCTGGTCTTTGTCTTAGAAACTTTAAGCGTCATCCTGCAGGTAATTTCGTTCCAAACTACCGGCAAGCGCATTTTTAAGATGACCCCGATCCACCACCACTTCGAGATGCTGGGCTGGTCTGAATGGAAGGTCGACATTGTCTTCTGGCTGGTAGGTCTATTGGGCAGTGCTGTTTACTTGTTGATCTGGAGATAAAACATGAAAAACATCGATACTTATCAAAATAAAAATATGCTGGTGCTGGGCCTAGGCAAGAGCGGTTTTGCCGTCAGCAAGCTGCTTTTAAAGCTGGGCGCCAAAGTGACCATCAATGACAAGGCTGACTTGTCTAAAAATGAGCACGCGCAAGAATTGCAAAAAGACGGCGTGCGCGTGATCGGCGGCCACCACCCGGTCGAGCTTTTTGACCAAGAACACTTCGACTACCTGGTCAAAAACCCGGGCATCCCTTACGAAAACCCGATGGTGCAAAAAGCTGAAGCACTCAAAGTGCCGATCATCACCGAACCGGAAATCGCCCTGGCCGTCAGCGAGGCGCCTTACGTCTGCGTCACCGGCTCTAACGGCAAGACCACGACTGTGATGCTGACCCAGCAGATCCTGGACCATTACCTGGCCAAGAGCGGCCACCACGCTTACGCTGTCGGCAACATCGGCGTGCCGATTTCAGAAGTGGCGCCAAAAGTCAGCAAAGATGATATTCTAGTGGTCGAAATTTCAAGTTTCCAGCTGCTCGGGGTCACCGACATCGACCCTAAGGCCGCTGCGATCGTTGACATTTACCACAACGTTCACTTGGACTATCACAAGACTTTTGAAAACTATGTCAACGCCAAGTTAAACGTCACGCGCACCCAGACTGCGTCCGACTACTTCTTGGCAAACTTCGACCAAAAGGATATCCTGGCTCAAGAAAAAAAGGCCAGTCCTGCTAAAATGCTGACCTTCAGCGAGGTCAGCCCAGACGCCGACTACTACATCGGCAAGGACTACCTCTACCACGGCAAAGACGCGATGATGAAGATCGCCGACATCAAGCTGCCGGGCGAACACAACCTGCAAAACTGCCTGGTTGCCATCGGCCTGTCCACGCTGATGGGGGCCGGCAAAGACGACATCCAGGCCGTGCTGTCGACCTTCAGCGGCGCTCGGCACCGCCTGCAATACGTCACCAGCTTGAACGGGGTCAAGATCTACAACGACTCCAAGTCGACCAACATTGAAGCTGCCACGGTGGCCATCAAGGCCTTCAAGCAGCCGGAAGTGCTGATCGCGGGCGGGCTTGACCGCGGCTTTGTCTTCGACAGCCTGGTCGACCTCTTCAAAGAGCACGTCAAGGCCATGGTCTTGTACGGCGAAACCAAGTACCTGCTGGCAGACAGCGCCCGCAAGGCCGGCATCAAGGACATCGTCATCGTCGACGAGCTGTCCGAGGCCGTGCCAGCTGCTTTCAAGCTGACCAAGCCTGGCGACGTCCTGCTGTTTTCACCAGCCTGCGCTTCTTGGGACCAGTTCAAGACCTTTGAGCAGCGCGGCGACCGTTTTATCGAATATGTAAAGGAATTAAAGGCATAAGATGAGAATTATTTTTACAGGTGGCGGCACCGGCGGCCACATTTACCCGATCATGGCCTTAATTGACCGCTTAAAAGAACGCGAACTGGTTGATAACGACAGCCTTTTGTTCGTGGGGACCAAAAAGGGCTTAGAGTCCAAGATTGTGCCGGCGGCAGGAGTCCCGTTCAAGACCCTGGCCATCCAAGGCTTTAACCGCAAGCACCCCTTGCGCAACTTTAAGACCATCGAGATGTTCATGGCTGCGACCAAGCAGGCCCGGCAGATTTTGAAAGAGTTCAAGCCGGACGTGGTCTTGGGTACCGGCGGCTATGTTTCCGGCGCCTTGGTTTACGAAGCGGCCAAGATGCACATCCCGACCGTCATCCACGAGTCCAACTCCGTGGTCGGCCTGGCCAACAAGTTCTTGGGCCACTATGTCGACAAGATCTGCTACAGCTTTGACGACGCTGCCAAGCAGTTCCCTGAAAAAAAGAAGCTGGTGAAGACGGGCAACCCGCGTTCACAGCAAATCATCGGCCTGCACTCCGACCAAATCGACCTGCACGAAAAGTGGGGCTTAGACAACAGCCTGCCGACGGTGCTGGTCTTTGGCGGCTCCCGCGGGGCCTTGGCCTTAAACAAGATCATGCTGGAGAGCATGAACATCTTAGGCAAAAAGCCTTACCAGGTCATTTGGGCCACCGGCCAGTTCTACTACGGCAGAGTTAAGCGCGACTTAAACGGCAAGCCGATCCCGGCCAACATGCGCATCGTGCCTTACATCGATAACATGCCGGGCCTGCTGCCGCAGATCAACTGCGTGGTCGCTCGTTCCGGCGCCACCAGCATTGCCGAGTTTACGGCCTTGGGCTGCCCGGCGATTTTAATTCCGTCGCCGAACGTCACCCACAACCACCAGATGAAGAACGCTCTGGACCTGGAAAAGGCCGGGGCTGCGCTGGTGCTTTCCGAAAGCGACCTGCACGTCAACAACTTTGTCGGTTCCATCGACCACATCCTGCTGGATCAAAACTCAGCACAAAAGATGAGCGCCGCTTCCAAGAAGCTGGGCATGGTCGATTCTTCTGACCGCGTCATTGCGGTGATGCAAGACCTTATCAAATAGTCTGAGCAGGGGAGGTGTTTTTCTTGCCAAAACGTAAAATTACGAAAAAGGATCCCGACGAAGAAATCTCCAGCTGGGTCAACTACCAATCGCGCAACAACAAGCCGCGCCAAGTTCAAAAGGCAAGTGATTCACTGACCAAGCTGCACCAGGAGCGCCGCCGGGCCTTGTTTACCAAGCTGGGCGGCCTCGTTTTGTGCGCCGTCTGCGGGCTGATGATTTCGGGCTACTACATTTCGCCTAAGGCTAACGTCAAAAGCGTGAAGGTGAAAGGGGCCGCCGAGATCCCGCGCACTGAGCTGGTGCGGGCCTCCGGCGTCACCGCCAGCGACAAGGTGCTGGGCGTTTTAACCCGGCGCAGCGAGATCTCGCACAAGCTGGCCGCCGCTTTTCCTGAGATTAAAGACAGCCGGATCAGCGTGTACAACACCAACCAGCTGCAATTTACGCTCAAGGAAAAGCCGATCATCGCCTATATCCGCACCGGCAATGTCTGCCGCATGATCTTGAAAAACGGCAAGGTCGGCTCGCAGAAACTGCCTTTGTCGATGATTGACAAGAGCAAGCCGCTTTTTGTGGGCTACAGCAAGAAAGTCTCCCTGCAAAAAGACCTGCAGATCTTGTCGGCGCTGCCGGAATCCGACCAGCACGACATTAAGATGCTCAGCGGCGAGACCGAGCGGCCAACGCAGATTATCTTCGTCATGAAAGATAACAATGTCATCGTCGGCAACGTGCGGACCATTCAAGACAAATTCAAGTACTATCGTTTAATTAAGCCTTATCTGCATGAAGACAGCCTGGTTGACTTGGAATTGGGCGGCTTCAGCCGGCCGCTGACGACGGCAGAAAAAGCCAAGTACGGGCTTAGCAAGTAAACTGAAAGTGCTATCATTTTCATAACAGCAAAAAAACAGCAAAATTTGGAGGCTAATTTTGAATAACTCAAATCTTTTAGTGGGTTTGGACATTGGGACCACCCGCATCAAGGCAGTCGTTGCCGACACATCTGCTTCTTCGATGCATATCATCGGCAGCGCTGATGAACCAACGCGCGGGATGCGGCACGGCAAGATCGTCGACATCGACGAAACCGCCGACAGCATCAGCAAGGCGCTGAAGAGCCTGAGTGCCAAGACCAATATGAAAATCTACCGGGTTGTGACCGGGATTCCGATCGCGCTGCTGCAGCTGCAGCCTGCCGTCAGTCAGCTCAACATTTCCGACCAGGGCAAGGGCCGCGAGATTACCGACCAGGATGTGGAACAAGTCATCGCCAAGGCGATCAATTCTTCCCTGCAAAAGGGCAGAGAAGCCATCAGCTTTTTGCCAAGCAAGTTCCTGCTCGACAACCAGACTGAAGTGCACGATCCGCGCAAGATGCTTGCCCACTCGCTGCAAGTGCACGGGATCCTTTTGACCGCGCCTGAAAACGACCTGCACAACATCCGCAAGGCCTTGGAACGGGCCGGCTACCAAAACAACTTCTTTATCCCGGCACCGCTTGCGATCTCCAGCGTGGCCTTGGACGAAGCAGAAGCCAACTTTGGTGCCATCATCCTCGACTTGGGCGGCGGCACTTCAACGACCACTGTGATCAGAAATAACAAGATCGTCTACGCCAAGATCGATGCCGAAGGCGGCGACAACGTCACCCACGACATCTCGGTGGCCTTGAACACGTCCTTGAAGGACGCCGAAAACGTCAAGCTCGACTTTGGCTTTGCCGAGCCCGACCTTACTTCCGAAACCGAGAAGTTCCCAGTCAACGTGGTTGGCCAATCAGAGCCGCAGATGGTCGACGAGCACCACCTGAGCGAGATCATCAACGCCCGCTTGGAGCGCATCATCGGCCGTTTAGGCAAGGGCTTGAGCGACCACAACAGCTTCGAGGTGCCGGGCGGTATTGTCATCACCGGCGGGGCCAGCAACCTGCAGGGCATTGCCGATTTAATCAATAAAGATTTGGGCGTCAAGGTCAGAATCTACAGACCTGACCAATTCGGCCTCAGCAATGCCATGTATGCCGCGGCTTACGGGATTACCAACTATGCCTTTAACCTGGCCGACATCGACTACCTGGCCAACCGCGTGATTTACGGCGGCGCCACCACCAGCAAGCGTGAAACAGAAAGCACAAATATTTTCAAAAGACACGCGCTGGAGGATGAAATAGAAGCCAAAGAAGATTATAATAACAAGCAAGTGGCCGCACGCCCAGAGCCTGCGCGCCGCTCAAAAGCAAAAGCTAAAAAAGAAAAAAATACTGTCAGAAATTTCTTTAAGAAATTTTTTGACTAATACAGGTGATCACTAACATGGATTTTTCGTTTGATTCTGATGATACCAAAAGCGCAATCATCAAGGTGATTGGCGTTGGCGGAGCTGGCGGCAATGCTGTCAACAGAATGATTGACGACGGCGTTCAAGGCGTCTCGTTCATCGCAGCCAACACCGATGTCCAGGCTTTGAACAGCAATAAAGCCGAAAGCAAAATTCAATTGGGGCCTAAACTGACGCGAGGTTTAGGTGCAGGTTCTCACCCGGAGGTAGGCCAAAAGGCTGCTGAGGAAAGTCAGCAGACGATTGAGGATGCCTTAAAGGGCGCAGATATGATCTTTATTACCGCCGGAATGGGCGGTGGTACCGGGACCGGTGCTGCGCCAGTGATTGCCAAAATTGCCCGCGAAAGCGGCGCATTAACTGTAGGAGTTGTCACCCGGCCATTTTCATTTGAAGGCCCTAAGCGTTCAAAGAATGCAGCCGAAGGGATTGCCCAGTTAAAGCAATACGTAGACACGCTGGTCATCATTGCCAACAACCGTCTGCTTGAAATGGTCGACAAGAAGACCCCAATGATGGACGCCTTCAAGGAAGCCGACAACGTTTTGAAGCAGGGTGTGCAAGGCATTTCTGACCTGATCACTTCAACTGACTACGTGAACTTGGACTTTGCCGACGTAAAGACTGTTATGCAAAACCAAGGCTCTGCTCTGATGGGTATTGGCCGTGCCAACGGTGAAAACAGATCCGTTGAAGCAACCAAAGCCGCGATTTCATCACCGCTTCTGGAAGTCTCGATTGACGGCGCCAAGCAGGTATTGTTGAACATCACTGGCGGACCTGACCTGACTCTGTTCGAAGCACAGGATGCTTCCGAAATTGTCTCTAAGGCAGCCGGCGAAGGCGTCAACATTATCTTCGGTACCGCAATCAATCCAAACTTAGGCGATGAAGTTGTTGTCACGGTGATCGCAACCGGCATCGACTCAGCGGCTGAAGAAAAGGCTTCAAAGGTCCTGCCTGGCCGCGGCAAGCAAGTCAAGGCTCGCCCGCAAGCAGCCGGCAGCACTCAGCAACAAGCGCCAGCGCATCAAAGTCAGCAAGAAGCGCCGGCTGAGCAAGACGAAGCCCCGAAGCAAAAAGAAAACATGGTTGACCCGACCTCTGTCTGGAACCTGAACAACGACGGTTCCCAGAGCAGACGTCCGCAAGCTCCTGCAGAAGACCAGTCACAGCAATTAGCTGCTGACGTTGACGAAGAAGACAATATTTCACAGATTGAAACTAGTGCTTCCGATAGCGATGACGACGATGTGCCATTCTTCAAGCACCGCAAGTAAGCGCTAGGCAGGAGGAATTAAAATGGCATTAGATAAGTTGAGCAAGTTTTTCGGCATTTCCGAAGAAGAAGAGGCCCCGGAAAACGAAGATTTTGTTGCTGATACCAGTTCGCGAGAATCTGATCTCGACAGCAAGCCGATGAAAAGAGGTCACAATGTGGTTTCTATTGACTCTGGCTTAAAGCCAACAAGCAAGATCGTGATTTACGAACCACGTGTTTATTCAGATGCCAAAGAAGTAGCGCAGAACCTGCTGAACAACAAGGCGACGATCATTAACTTCAGCAGAATGGACGACGCTTCTGCCAGAAGAGTCGTTGACTTTATTACTGGGACCGTTTACGCATTGAGCGGTGAAATCCAAAGAGTCGGCGACAAGATCTTCTTGGCAACCCCGCCGAAGTTTGAAACTGACGGCAAGGTTTCTGAATTGGTCGGCAAGAAGGACAACCTCGGTTAATGGTGTCATTCTTGCTGGGCCTCTGGCAGGTCATCACTTGGGTCATCTACATCTACAGTTTGATCATCGTGATCTACTGCATCATGACCTGGGTGCCAGCACTGATCAATTCAGCAGTCGGGCAATTCTTTTCCCGGCTGGTCGACCCCTACCTGCAGCTCTTCCGCGATCTTTTTGAAAAGATCTTTCACAGGGCTGACGTCTGGGGGCTCGATTTTTCGCCGGTGCTGGGCCTGCTAGTCATTTATCTTTTGGAAAACTACGTTCTGCGTTGGCTTTTCAATATTTTGCTGAAATTAGTAACTCATTAGTAAAGGCAGGATTTAAGTCCTGCTTTTTTATTTGGAAAAATTATGATGCAGACAATGAAATGGTACCAGGAAAAGTACGGCGACTTGCCGGGCTTTGACGAGGTGTTTAACGAAGCAAAGACTTTTTTAGGACAGCAGCGGCCGGTGCTGACAGACTTTCTGCAGCCAAGCCAGCTGGCGCTTTTGCAAAAGCTCTGTCCGGGGCAGGCAACGGCCTTTGGCGGTTATGCCGAAAGCGAAAAAAAGCGGGCCTTTTTAAGCCCGGACTACTTTTCACCCCAGCCGGCTGACTTCCAGCTGGCCTTGTTTGAAATCGACTACCCTCGCCGCTTCAACAAGCTGACGCACAGCCAGATCCTAGGCAGCCTGGCCAACAGCGGGGTGGAGACTTCCACTTTCGGCGATATCGTGACCGACGGGGCTGGCCGCTGGCAGTTTTTTGGCAAAAAGGAACTGGCTGCTTTTTTCACGGGCCAGATCAAGCGCGTGGGTCGCGCCGCCGTCAAAATCAACGAGCTGCCGCTGCGCGAGCTGGTGCCGGTTTTTGACGACAGCAAGGACTTCGACATCGTCGGCGCCAGCCTGCGGCTCGACGGCCTCGTCAGCAAGCTCGCGGGCCTGCCGCGGGCCGAGGCCAAGGCCATGATCAGCCAGGGCCTGGTCCAGGTCGACTTTTTGCCGGTCAAGCAGCCTGACGCAACGGTTGCTGCCAGCAGCACGCTGTCAATCCGCCACCACGGCCGCTGGCAGCTGCAGAGTGTGCAGACGACGCGCAAAGGCCGCGTGCGGGTTGCAGGGCAGGCCTGGCTGTCGCATCACAACTAGCAATCGTTGTGAAACTTTACTATAATTAGACCCGGATACTATTTTTTACAGAGGATGAAATTAAATCATGAATTTAACCCCAATGGACATTCACAACAAGCAATTTGACCGTAAAATGCGGGGTTACGATGCCGATCAAGTCGATGCCTTCTTGGACCGGGTCGTTGACGCTTACGGCGACGCGCTTGATCAAGTTGTGGATCTGAAAAATGCCAACCACAAGCTTGAAGAAAAAGTTGAGCACTACAACAGCATCAAGGATAATTTGAACGATTCTCTGATCGAAGCACAAAAGAGTGCTCGTGAAGTTAAACAACAAGCCCAAACCCAAGCCGACAAGATCCTGGCCGACGCCAAGGCTAAGTCAGAAAAGACTTTGGCCGACGCTGACGCAAAGGCTGAGCAAAAGACCAAAGAGATGCAAGAGCAGTACGACACGCTGAAAAGCGACTACGAACTGCTGAAGAACAAGGTTGCCGACTTCCGCCAGCAGCTGCAAGACCTGCTGGTAAAGCAGACCAAGGAATTGGGCGACGACGACTGGCAATACTTCCTGGACCGCTACTACGGCCGCAACCGGTTGTACCCAGCCGACGGCGAACCGGTCGACGTTGAAAAAGTCAACGCCGAAGCCGCTCCGAAGACTCCCGAGGAAAAGGCGGAAGTTGACAAAGAGCAAGCCGCTGATTTAGAATCTAACCAATCTGACCAGCCGCAAATTCTGACCGGTGACAGTCCTTCCCACGAAAGTGGCCAGGCCGCACCGACGACTACGGTAGCAGGGCAGGGTCCGGAAATTGTCTTCCCAGACGATTACAAGGATCACAAATAATTTTTAAATTGAGGCAGAACTCGAGCAAATCAGCGAGCTGGTGACGGTGGAAGACCAGCAGGCTCACAAGAGGTTGATCAGCCCCAGACTTATTTAAACGCGCGCCGAGCGATATTCGGCAACAAGTGGGGTCATTGGACCCAACTTAGGTGGTACCACGGCAAGCTTCGTCCTAAGATTAGGGCGGGGCTTTTTTTGCTAGAAAGGAAAGCACATGAGAATTAAGGACACGCTGAATTTAGGCAAGACCAAGTTTCCAATGCGCGGCAAACTCCCGGCTAGAGAAGGAGTTTGGGAAAAGCAATGGGAAGATGATGGTCTTTACCAAGAAATTTTGAAGAAGAACGAAGGCAAACCAAGCTTTATCTTGCACGACGGCCCTCCGTTTGCCAACGGCAACATTCACATGGGCCACGCTTTAAACAAGATTTCTAAAGACATCATCGTCCGTTACAAGAATATGGCCGGCTTCTACGCACCTTACGTACCAGGCTGGGATACTCACGGCTTGCCGATCGAACAGCAATTGGCTAAACAGGGCGTCGATCGCAAGACCATGGACCCGGTTGCATACCGCAAGCTTTGCTACGAGTACGCTAAGGGCCAAATTGACAAGCAGCGGACCGACTTCAAGCGCTTGGGCGTTTTAGGCGACTGGGACCACCCATACATCACCTACCAGCACGAGCTGGAAGCTGCCGAAATCCGCGTGTTCGGCGAAATGGTCGACAAGGGCTACATCTACAAGGGCTTAAAGCCTGTCTACTGGTCACCGTCCAGCGAATCAACCCTGGCCGAAGCCGAAGTTGAATACCACGACGTCAAGGCCCCGGCCATCTACGTGGCCTTTAAGGTTGCAGATGGCAAGGGCGTCTTAGACCAAGACACCAGTTTGGTAATCTGGACGACTACCCCTTGGACCATTCCGGCCAACGTCGGCATCGTTGTCAACCCGAAGTTTGAATACGACGTCGTTGCAGTTGCCGGCAAAAAGTACGTCATCGCTGACAGCCGCCTGGAGGCCGTTGCCGAAGACCTGGGCTGGGAAGACTACGAAGTAGTTAAGCGCATCAAGGGCAACGCCTTTGACAAGATGACGGTGCAACACCCGCTCTACGACCGGACCAGCCTGGTCATGAACGACACCTACGTTACCGCCGATGACGGTACCGGCTTAGTCCACAACGCCACCGGCTTTGGCGAAGACGACTACAACGTCGGCCGCCGCTACGGTTTGCCGGTCTTCAGCCCAATGGACGACCAAGGCCGCTTCACTGCCGACGTCAAGGACCCTGACTTAGTCGGCGTCTTCTACGACGATGCCAACAAGATCGTGACTAAGAAGCTGACTGAAGCAAACGCTTTGCTGAAGCTGAGCTTCTTCACGCACTCTTACCCGCATGACTGGCGGACCAAGAAGCCGGTCATCTACCGGGCAACGACGCAGTGGTTTGCCTCCATCGACAAGTTCCGCGACCAGATTTTGGCCCAGATCGAAGCAGACAAGTTCCTGCCGGAATGGGGCAAGACCCGTCTGTACAACATGATCAAGGACCGCGGCGACTGGGTAATTTCCCGTCAGCGTGCTTGGGGTGTGCCTTTGCCGATCTTCTACGCCGAAGACGGCACGCCGATTGTTTCTAAGGAAACCGTCGACCACATCGCCGACATCTTTGAAAAAGAGGGCACGATGGCTTGGTACAAGCGCAGCGCCCAAGAACTGCTGCCGGAAGGCTTTAAGTCTGAGCACTCGCCAAACGGCAAGTTCAAGAAGGAAACCGACATTTTGGACGTCTGGTTCGACTCTGGTACGACCTGGGCCGGCGTTGTCCAAAAGCGGCCAGAACTGCAGTACCCGGCCGACCTCTACCTGGAAGGCAGCGACCAGTACCGCGGCTGGTTCAACTCCAGCCTGATCACCGCCGTCGCTGTGACCGGCAAGGCGCCTTACAAGCAGATCTTGTCGCAGGGCTTTGTCTTAGACGACAAGGGCCACAAGATGTCCAAGTCCTTAGGCAATGTCATTTTGCCAAACGACGTCATCAAGCAGATGGGTGCCGAAATCATCCGCCTGTGGGTGGCTTCAGCCGACACTTCTTCTGACGTGGCTGTTTCTAAGGGCATCCTCCAGCAGGAAGCAGAAAGCTACCGGAAGATCCGGAACACGCTGCGCTTCATGCTGGCCAACACCGCCGACTTTGATCCGGAAGCGGACCGTGTCGCTTACGAAGACTTGGCCAGCGTTGACCAATACCTGGAAGTTCTTTTAAACGAATTAATCGCCAAGTGCCGGGCAAGCTACGACAAGTTTGACTTCACCGACGTCTTCAAGATGGTCTTCAACTTCCTGACTAACGAGATGAGTGCCTTTTACCTGGACTTTGCCAAGGACGTTTTGTACATCGACCCAGAAGACAGCAAGTCCCGCCGTTCAATGCAGACCGTGATCTACGACGCTTTAGTTGCCATCACCAAGCTGATGGAACCGATCCTGCCGCACACCATGGAAGAAGTTTGGGGCTACCTGCACGAACCAGAGAAGTACTGCCAGCTGTCTGACATGCCAGAAGCCAAGACTTTTGCCAACGCCAGTGCATTGAAGAGCGACTGGGCAGTCTTGCTGAAGCTGCGTTCAGACGTCTTGAAGGCCTTGGAAGAAGCCAGAAATGAAAAGCTGATCGGCAAGAGCTTTGAAGCTAAGGTCACTCTGTATCCAAACGAAGAAACCAGTGCGGTGCTCGACAAGCTGTCAGTCAACTTGGCTCAGATCATGATCGTGTCCCAACTGGAAGTAAGCAAGGATGCTGCACCAAGCGACGCTTTGCAACTGGCTGCCGCCGGCGTCAAGGTCGAAAAGGCTGCAGGCAAAGTCTGCCCACGCTGCCGCATGATCAAGCAAGACGTAGGCAGCGACCCGCAACTGCCGCAACTTTGCGCACGCTGTGCCAAGATCGTTGCTGACAACTACCCAAGTGCTGTTCAGGAGGGTTTGGAAAAGTAATGCGAACCGGCATTGTTAAACAGTTCAATCATGATCAAAGCTTTGGCTTTATCGAAGATGATCTGACTCATTCTTCCTATTTCGTTTTTAAGACCGCAATCCAAACGCCGGGCGTTACCCGGCTTGAGCCCGGCCAGGCTGTGTCTTACCAGCTGGCAGAGGGCAGAAAGGGATTGCAGTGCGTCAACGTTTATTTGCAAAAGCAAGGTGAGCACCATGGACCTCAAAGAGACTGAAATTTCTAATAAACATATCTTTACCGGCCGTCTGATCAACGTCGACGTCCGGACCGTTGAACTGCCTAACGGGGAAACGGCTACGCGCGAGGTCGTCGACCACCCGGCTGCCAGCGGCGTGATCGCCGTCAGCGCCGACAAGAAGATGCTCCTGGTCAGACAATGGCGCGAAGCGATCAAACAGGTGACCCTGGAAATCCCGGCCGGCCTGGTTGACCCCGAAGACGCCAGTCCGCTGGAAGCCATGAAGCGCGAGCTGAACGAAGAAGGCGGCTACAAGGCCGAATACTGGGAAAAGGTTTCGGAATTCTATTCTTCCGCCAGCTTTTGCAACGAAAAGATGTACCTCTATTACTGCGACACTTTAACCGAGCTGGCCGACAAGCGCCCGCTTGACTACGACGAGTTTTTGACCCGCCAGTGGTACAGCCTGGACGAAATGAAGCAGCTGCTCAGCCAGGGCAAGATTGTCGACGCCAAGACCATCCTGGCCATCTCCTTGTGGGAGAACATGCTGATGACGGGCACGGCAGGCAAGCACGATGCAGAATAACGAAGAGCGTCCGCAGACGCGCCAAGAGTACGCCGCCCAAGAGCACGAAAACACGGTGGAGGAAAAAACGGCCCGCATGCGCCACCGCTTAAACATCGCCATCATCGTGACGGTGTGTCTGCTGGCCTTGGTGTTGCTGATCTTATTCAAGCTTTAGGAGGCTTTGTCATGAAAATTGCTTTAATTGTCCCGATGGAAGTCGAAGCGCAGTTCTACCTGCAGCGTTTTCCGGCCGAACGGATTAAAAAATACGGGGTGACCAGCTACCGGCTGTTCCACCTGGGCCAAAACGAGATCTTCTTAGGCCTGTCCGGCATCGGCAAGGGGCAAGCGGCCATGAACCTGGCCAGCCTGCTTGCTTGTGAAGACATCGACCTGGTCATCATGACGGGTTCTGCCGGTTCTCTGGCTGAAGACGTCAAGCTCAAGGACCTGATCTTGGCCGACGGCTTTTCCTACTACGACGTCCACTGCCAGGCGGCGGGCAACTACAAAGTAGGGCAGATCCCGCACGAACCGGCCAGCTTCCCGACCAACAACGAATACGCTGCCGCCTTTGCCGACTTTTTGACGGAAAAAGGCGTAGCTTTTAAAAAGGGTTTGATCGTTACCGGCGACAGCTTCTTAGCCAGTCCTGTCCAAAAAGAAGCGATCGAAAACGACTTCCCGACTGCTTTAGCAGCCGAGATGGAAGGGGCCGCTTTGGCTCAAGTCGCTTACCACTTCGACAAGCCGCTGATCGGCCTGCGCGCAGTCTCCGACAACGGGGATGCCGATGCCAACATGAACTTCGACCAGTTCGTTGAAGAAGTAGGCGCCAAGGCAGCCAAGCTGATCGTGGAATTTTTACAGACTGAGAAGATGAACAAGCAATGAAAGAAATCTACTTAGACAACGCCGCCACCACACCCATGGCGCCCGGCGTCGTCAAGGTCATGAGCGAGGAAATGGCGCACGACTACGGCAACGCCTCCAGCACCCACGCCATCGGCCGCAAGGCCCGCAGCGCGGTTGAAAAGGCCCGGGCCGTGATCGCCGACGCCATCGGGGCCAAGCCCGGTGAAATTATCTTCACTTCCGGCGGCACCGAGAGCAACAACACCGCCATTTTCGGGACCGCACGGGCGCGCAGGGAAATCGGCAAGAAGATCATCACGACCAAGATCGAACACCCCAGCGTCTTAAACCCCATGCACCGGCTCGAGCAAGAGGGCTTTAACGTCGTCTACTTAGACGTCGATGAAAACGGGCAGATCAGTTTGGACCAGCTAAAGCGCGAGCTGACGCCGGACACGATCCTGGTGTCAGTCATGGCCGTCAACAACGAAGTCGGCAGCATCATGCCGCTGGCCGAGATCGGCAAGTTGGTCAAGCCGACCAACGCCTACTTCCACGTCGACGCCGTCCAGGGCTTAGGCAATATCGACATTGACGTTGAAAAAATGCAGATCGACTTTTTGTCTACTTCGGCCCACAAGATCAACGGTCCGAAGCTCTTAGGCTTTTTGTACGCCAGAAGCGGCTGCCAGCTGCCAAGCTTTATCTTAGGCGGCGAGCAGGAGCTGAAGCGGCGCGCCGGCACCGAGAACGTGCCGGGCATCGCCGGCTTTGGTGAAGCCGTCAGCGAGCTGGACAAAATCGATAAGACCGCACTGCAAGACAAGTACAAGTCTTTCCAGCAAATCATTTTAGACAGGCTGACTGCGGCCGGCGTCAAATTTGAGGTCAACGGCAGCTTGACCGGGTCCGTTTCCCACCACGTCTTGAACCTGCACTTGCCGGGCGTGACCACCTATGTGCTTTTGACCAGGCTGGACCTGGCCGGCTTTGCCGTTTCGGGCGGGTCGGCCTGCACGGCCGGTTCGCTGGAACCGTCGCACGTGCTGACGGCGATGTACGGGGCAGACTCGCCGCGCGTCAGCGAATCGATCCGGATCAGTTTTGGCCGCTACAACACCGCGGCTGAAGTTGAAAAGTTTGCGGATGCCTTGTGCGCGATCATGCAGGACCTGGTTAAATAGTTGTCTTTTTTATCATTTTTGCTTATTATTTGTTAGTGAGGCTTTTGAAATGAGCAACATTGTCAAGATTAACGGTGATACCCGGAAGTTTGCTTTAAGTCCTGATTTAAAGCTGTACGCGCTGACCGACGTGGGCTTCAACAAGACCCGCTTAGGCAATTTCAACTACCAGCACCCGCTCTACAACGACTCGCCCTACGACGCGCCGACCGAGCTGAAGATTACCATCAACAAGGACTTAAACCACCTGACCATGGTCGTTACCGACCGCAACGGCCTGCAAAAGGTGAACATCTTTAAAAACAAGCAGCTGGCTAAGACCGTTGAACTGCTCGACTACATCATCAAAGACCTAGAAGAACGTAAAATTATCGTTGAAGTAAAGGATGATTAGCAGTGAAGGACAACAGCAAGACCCGAGTTGTCGTCGGCATGAGTGGCGGCGTTGACTCCAGTGTCTCCGCCTTGCTTTTAAAGCAGCAGGGTTATGACGTCGTCGGCGTCTTCATGAAAAACTGGGACGAATCCGACGACTCCGGCGTGTGCACGGCCACCGAAGACTACGAGGACGTGAAAAAGGTTGCTGATAAGATCGGCATCCCTTATTACGCCATCAACTTTGAAAAAGAATACTGGGAACGCGTTTTCCAATATTTCTTAGGCGAATACAAAAAAGGCCGCACGCCGAACCCGGACGTGATGTGCAACAAGGAGATCAAGTTCAAGTCGTTTTTAGACTTTGCCATGAAACTTGATGCCGACTACATCGCGATGGGCCACTATGCTAAGACCTACAAAGACGACCGCGGCATCGTGCACATGATGCGGCCGAAAGACGGCAACAAGGACCAGACCTACTTCTTGAGCCAGCTGTCGCAAAAACAGCTGAGCAAGGTCATCTTCCCGCTGGCCGACTTGACCAAGCCGCAAGTGCGCACCATTGCTGAAAAATACGGCCTGGCCACTGCCAAGAAGAAGGATTCCACCGGGATCTGCTTCATCGGCGAGCGCAACTTTAACAAGTTCTTGTCCGAGTTTCTGCCGGCCAAGGCCGGCGAGATGGTCACGCCCGACGGCAAAGTGGTCGGCCAGCACGCAGGTTTGATGTACTACACCATCGGCCAGCGTTCAGGCTTAGGACTGGGCTCAACCAAAGAGTCGACTGCGCCTTGGTTTGTCGTCGGCAAGGACCTGAAGAACAACCGCCTGATCGTCGAGCAGGGCTACGATTCTGACCTGCTTTACTCCGACCAGCTGGTCGCAAGCGGCATGTCCTTTTTCACGGGCCAGCCGGACCACGACTTCGACTTGCACTGCTCAGCCAAGTTCCGCTACCGTCAGCCTGACGTCGGCGTCACTTTGCACTACCACGCAAAAGACAACACGGCGACGATCGACTTTGACGAGCCGGCGCGCGCTGTGACGCCAGGGCAGGCCCTGGTCTTGTACCATGGCGAAGAATGCCTGGGCGGCGGCACGATCGACCGTGCCTACCGCCACGCCAAGGCTTTGCAACTGGTTTAATTGACGAAATAAAGACCCCTGAAGACATTCAGGGGTCTATTTTTGTTTGCATAGGGGCGGCCAACAATTCATAATTGTTACTAAGGAGTTTTTTACAATGCAGATTTATTTCGTGAGACACGGTAAAACAGAATGGAACTTGGCCAGCCGTTTTCAAGGCGCTCACGGCGATTCGCCGCTGCTGCCTCAAAGCCTGGCCGACATTAAAAAGCTGGGCCAGCACTTGCAGGGCACGGACTTTCAGGCAATTTACGCCAGTCCCTTGCCCCGGGCCTACCACACCGCCTGCGGCATCAGGGATGCGATGGGGTCCAAGCTGCCCGTGCACAAAGAAGAATTGCTGCGCGAGTTTGACTTGGGCGACATGGAAGGCCGCCACTTCGACGAGGTGGCTAAACAGGAGCCAGTCCAAATGGATAACTTCTGGAACCACCCCGACCGCTACGACGCCAGCGTCTTCCACGCCGAAAGCTACCCGCACGTGATTGCCCGCGGCAAAAAGTTTGCGCGCCAGGCGGCAGAACAATACTCTGACCCTGACGACAAGGTGTTAGCAGTGAGCCACGGCGCCGCCTTGAGTGCGATGATGGGCGGCCTGCTGGGCTACCCGTTAGCTGAGCTGCGTAAAAACGGCGGTTTGGGCAACACCAGCCTGACGATTTTAGAAACTGATGACGGCGGCCAGACTTTTCACATTGTCAAATGGAACGACACGAGTTTTCTGGGCCGCAAGCTTTCAAAGACGGACTTATTGTAATGAACGAAAAAAGCGCAGAACTTTATGAAAAAGGCCAGGTCAAAGAGGCCATTCACGTCTTGGTGGCCGCAATCGATAAACGCCCCCGCCAGCTCGACAATTATTTGCAGCTGTCGACCTACCTGCTTGAGCAGGGCAGTGCGGATCAGGCCGCAGAGCTTTTGACTAAGGCCAAGCACCTGGTCGCAAAGCCCGAGCTGCTCGACTACAACTTGGCCATTTGCTACTACTACCAGGGCGACTTTCAAAAGGCCTTGGGGCTTTTGAAAAAGCTGCCTAACGATGACGCCAACCTCTACCAAAAAGGGCTGGTCTATTTGAAGCTGGGCCAGCCGGCCCAGGGCCTGGCGCACGTTTTGGCCATCAAGCATCCTGACAACGATGCCAAGGAACTGCTCGGCGACCTCTGGCTAGCCCAAGGCGACCTGGAGCGTGCTGAAAGCAGCCTGCTGCAGATTCCGGAAAGCAGTCGTTCAGCCAAAGTCTGGTTTTTGCTAGGGGTCAGCAGCCTGACGCGCGACCGCGCCCAGGCCGAGCAATATTTTGCCCAAAGCAGGAAAAAAGACGAGCACTACTTTTTACGGGCGCAAAAGCAATACGACGGCCTGCTGCAGTTAGTGAAGAAGAGGAAAAATAATTCATGACGCAAAGCTTTGTCGGTGAGCTGGAAGGCGAAGTCTTCCAAAGCGACACCAGCATGTTTAAGATCTTGTCGGTCGCCATTGTCGGCGAGCTGGCCGGCTATGACGAACCCGAAATCCGGGTGACCGGCAACTTCGACGACTTAAAGATCGGCGCCAGCTACCGCTTTACGGGCGAGCTGGTCCGCCACCCGAAGTTCGGCCTGCAGTTTAAGGTCAATACTTACCAGACCGTCTTGCCTAAAGAGGCCAGTTCGGTCCGGGCCTTTTTGGCGGGCAAGTCCTTCCCGGGGATTGGGGCCAAGGCCGCCGAAAAGATTGTCTCCGAGCTGGGCCCCGACGCCTTGAATATTTTAAAAAACAAGCCCAGCAAGATTGCCACGCTGTCGCTTACCCGCAAGCAAAAAGACTCGCTGTTAAACGGGCTGACCAAGATGGACTCTTATTCCGACTTTGTCTTGAGCTTGGCCAAGTTCGGCGTCGGCAAGCGCGCCGCCAACGCGCTTTACCACGAATATCGCGACCAGGCCAGCGACAAGATCAAGGCCAACCCATATGAGCCGCTGGGCAAGGTCAGCGGCTACGGCTTTAAGACCGCCGACAGGATTGCGGAAAGTTTAAATATTGAAGCAACCGACCCGCGGCGGCTGGCGGGCGCTTTGCAGGCCGTGCTGCTGCATTCTTTAGGAGAAGACGGCAACACCTACCTGACTGAAGAACAGCTGCTGGCCAGCGCCGGCCAGCTGCTTGCTGCCCAAGAAGACGAGCTGTTAAAAAAGTGCCTGCAGGACCTGGTGCAAAAGGGCCGGCTGGTGGTCGATTCCGGACGCGTCTTTTTACAGCAAAACTACCAAGACGAAGCAGACATTGCGGCCAGCTTGAACCGGCTGGAGCAGGCGGCAGAGCACAGCAAGTTTAAAGATGACGAGATCCAAGAAGCGATTGCGCACGCCGAAAAAAGCCTGCGGATCAGCTACGACGACACGCAAAAACAGGCCATTAAGAATGCGCTGACGCACCGGATCTCGCTGTTAACCGGCGGCCCGGGCACGGGCAAGACCACGATCATCAACGGGATCCTGCTGTGCCTGCGCGAGCTGGCCGACATCCCGGCGGCCGCGCTGGACGCCGACCAGACGCCGTTTTTGCTGGCGGCGCCGACCGGCCGGGCTGCCAAGAAGATGAGCGAAGTAACCAAGCTGCCGGCCAAGACGATCCACCGCCTGCTGGGCATCGGGATTGACGGCGACAGCCTGGACGACTTAAATGAATTGAACGGCGACATCCTGATCGTCGACGAGATGTCCATGGTCGACATGTTTTTGTTTAAAAAACTGGTCGATTCGATCAACGAGACTAAGCACCTGGTCTTTGTCGGCGACAAGGACCAGCTGCCGTCGGTCGGGCCCGGCAACATCTTCGCAGACCTGATCGCCAGCGGGGAGTTTGCGACGACGAAGCTGACGCACATCCACCGCCAGGAGAGCAGCTCGACGATCATCGACCTGGCTCACGCCGTCAACAGCGGCCAGAGCGAGCAAAGCCTTTTTCAAAAAACGGCGAACTACTCCTTTATCCCGGCTCAGCCGGGGCAGGTGACAGAGGCCGTCGTCAAGATAAGCCAGCTGGCCGCGCGCAAGTTTGCCTTAGACGACATCCAGGTCCTGACCGCGATGTACCAGGGCCCCGGCGGCATCAACGAGTTAAACGTCGCCCTGCAGGACGTGTTAAACGACAAGCACTCAGACAAAGAGCTCAAGGCCCACGACGAGGTCTTTAAGATCGGCGACCGGGTCTTGCAGCTGCAAAACAACCCGGAGAAAAACGTCTACAATGGCCAGATCGGCAAGATCGTCGGTTTAGAGCCCGACCAAAGCCGCGACTGTCTGATCGCTGAGTTTGATGACCGCGATGTCTATTTTGACAAAAAAGACCTGCTCGACTTGACCCACGCCTACGCCATCAGCATCCACAAGGCCCAAGGCTCGGAGTTCCCACTGGTGATCTTGGCTTTGACCCGCCGCAACTATTTGATGCTGCGGCGCAACCTGCTGTACACGGCGATCACGCGTGCGGCTGACAACCTGGTCCTGGTCGGCCAGCCCGAGGCCTTTGCCCAAGCCCTGCACACCCCAGGCAACGACCGGCAGACCGGGCTGGTGGCCCAGCTGGTCAAGGTCATGGGGCCGGCAGCAGAAAAAGAAGATTATGTGCTGACGCCGCACAAGATCAAAGACGGCAGCATTGACCCGATGATCGGCATGGCCGATTTGAAACCGGTTCATTTGCAATAAAAAAAGCGCCCCTAAAAGGGGGCGTTTTTTTGTTTGCCATCGTTATTTGCTATTTAACTTTGCAATAGCAAGATCCGCAGCATAATCTTGATCAATAAGAATGTAATTCAGATGATTTTGCTTTGCTAATTGCAAGACCTCTGCATTATCTTGCAAGACGTCAGCAATTTTCAAATCATCAGTAAGCCGTTTTTCAATCACATTGGCGTATTTCTTGATGTCAGAAAAGTGCTTTTGAATGTAATTGGGCGTCATGACCAGACAATAATATTTGATCTTCTCCAGATATCTTTTATCAAAATCAGCTTTCCAATTAAAAGGAATATAACAGCCTTCAACTATCAGGTTTTGATCATTTTCAATTGCAGTCTTGATCATCTCACGCACAATCGGCCACAAATAAGCAGTCAGTTGCTCATCATCTGCAGGCGTTAAAGCTGTCTTGCGGCTGCGAATCAAGCCCATCTTCAAATGATCGATTGATAAATAAGGAAACTTATACCTTTCTAACAGCTTCTGGGCTAAGACAGTTTTCCCTGTATGGGATGCACCAGCAATCAAGATAATCATGTAATTCACCTGCTTACTTTAGATAGCTTAATTATAAGTTACACCAATTAAAAAGCAGTCTGCGATGAAGCAAACTGCTTTTTTTGTTTGTCTTAAACAATGAGTTTGAAAGAAGAAGTAGTAAACAGGAAGTGGAAGGGGTGGCGGCCTAATTCTTCGCCATCCAGCTGCCCGTATTCAGGCGCAAAGCTTTGCACTTCGATCCGGTTGCTTTCGTAATAATGGAAGAAAGGCTCGTTGACGTGGCTGCCGTCGTGGACCAGCTCGTAAACGGCCCGGAAGAGCTGCTTCGTCTTCGGCGTTTCGACGACGACCGTGTCGAGCGCGTCATTAAACGGGTCAGCCTGCGGCAAAAGCGGAACCCCGCCGCCGCAGTAAGGGTGGTTGGTCGTCGACAGCAAGAAGCCGTGTTCGAAGTGGTGGGTGACGCCGTCAACGGTCACCGCGATCGGGAACTGGTCTTGTTCACGGTAAGCCGACAGGCCGTTTGAGACGTAGATCATCGAACCCAAGTACTTTTTCAGCTTGGAGTGGTTGGACTTTTACACAATGTTGGCGTCGATCCCGATCCCCAAGTTGTTGATGAAGTAGCGCTCAGAGTTGTCTTTTAAGTTGACGTAGTGGCCGCAGACAACGTTGCGCACGTAGGTCTGTTTTTGCAGGTGGGCGACGATTTTTTCCGGGTCAAAAAGCAGGCGGATCGCCCGGGCGAAGTCGTTGCCGGTGCCAGACGGCACGTAGCACAGCGGCTGGTCAGGGTAGTCTGATTTTTTTACGCCGTTGACGGCCTGGTTCAAGGAACCGTCGCCGCCGACGATCAGCAGCTTTTCATCTTTTGAGCCGGCCAGCAAGTTAGCCGAAGTTCTGGCGAGCTCGGTCATTTCGCCGGGAAACTCAGAATAGCGGATCAAGTAGTAGATGTTTTTTTCATCCAAGACTGTCAAAAGGCGGGCGAGGGCTTTTTTGGCCTTGCCTTTGCCTGCGACAGGGTTGACTAATAAGTGGACTCTCATGGGTTTGCTCAAATAAAAAATTCCTCTTGCGAGGAATCCTTATTACTTCTTTTCAATAATCATTGGCAGGATCATCGGTCGTCTTTCAGTTTGCGAATAGAGGTAATCCTGCAGGTTGTCGATGATTGCGCGCCGCAGATAGCTGTTCTTCGGCTTGTTTTTCTTCGACATTTGATATTTCAAGACGTGGTAGACGTGTTTTTGCGCTTCCTTGATCAGGTCTTCGGACTCGCGCATGTAAACAAAGCCGCGGCTTAAGATATCCGGTCCGGCCAGGACTCTTTGTTTATTGTAGTCGACCGTGGCTACGACGACAACCAAGCCGTCGTCGGCCAAGATCTGCCGGTCGCGGACAACTACGTTGCCGACATCAGCAGCACCCGAAGTGTCGACGTAAACGTCGCCGGCAGGGATGCGGCCTGCGATCCGCGAGCCGTTTTCAGACAGCGCCAGCACTTGGCCGTTTTCCAAAACAAAAGTGTTTTCAGCAGGCACGCCGGCTTCTTGGGCCAGGTGAGTGTGGATCACCTGCATGCGGTATTCGCCGTGGACAGGGATCATGTACTTCGGCTTGGATAAGCGCACCATGAGCCGCAGCTCTTCCTGGCCGCCGTGGCCGGAAGTGTGGACGTTGTTGATGCGGCCGTGGACGACGTGGGCGCCGGCTTCATCCAGCTGGTTGATCAGGTGGTTTACGCTGATCGTGTTGCCCGGGATCGGGTTGGATGAAAAGATGACCGTGTCGCCCGGCTGGATCTTGATCTGACGGTGGGTGCCGTTAGCGATCCGGGAGAGGGCAGCCAGCGGCTCACCCTGCGAACCGGTACATAAGATCATGGCCTTCTCCGGCGGAGTGTGGTTGATGGTGTGGGCATCAACGATCAAGCCGTCCGGCACGTGCAGGTAGCCCAGGTCAATCCCGTTTTGCACGCCGTTTTCCATGCTGCGGCCGAAGATGGCCACCTTGCGGCCCGTATCGATGGCTGCCTGGATGGCAGTAGAAACACGGTACAGGTTGGAAGCAAAAGTGGCAAAGATGATCCGGCCGTCGATGTTGGAAATGATGTTGTGCAGGGACTTAGCGACAAAGCGCTCTGACTTGGTGAACTGGCTGACTTCTGCGTTGGTTGAGTCGGCCAAAAGGGCCAGCACGCCTTCGTCGCCCAGCTTAGCCATCCGGTTAAAGTTTGGGGCAGGCTGGTTCATGACCGGCGTCAGGTCGAACTTGAAGTCGCCGGTAAACAGCACTGCGCCTAACGGAGTGTGGACCGCAATCCCCAAGGTGTCAGGGATGGAGTGGGTCGTTCTGAAGAAGCTGACCCACAGCTTCTTGAACTTCAAGACGGTGTCTTCGTGCTCTTCGTGCAGCTCGGTCTTTTGCAAAATCCCGTGTTCTTCCAGCTTGCCTTTGATTAAGGCCAGGGCAAAAGGTGTTGCGTAGACAGGAATTTCCGGGATCTTTTCCAGCAGGTAAGGGATGCCGCCGATGTGGTCTTCGTGGCCGTGCGAAACGACTAAGGCCTTGATCTTGCTGCGGTTTTTGACGAGGTAAGAGTAGTCGGAGATGACATAGTTAATTCCCATCATGTCATCTTCCGGGAACTTGATGCCGCAGTCCATGATGATGATTTCATCTTGGAACTGGACACAATACATGTTTTTGCCGATTTCGCCTAAACCCCCAATGGCGTAAATGGCAACTTCATTATTTTTAATTTTCACTTTCGGACTTCTCGCCATCAAATTTAGTCAGTTTAAAGTCGGCGTGTTCTTTTTCATAGATCAAAGAGTTGCCGGTCAGTTCTTGGATGAGTTCGATGTTGTAGGGGGTGTTGTCTTCAACCAAGCTCCGGGCTTCGACCATGTTGTCGGCTTCCATGTAGAGAGTTTGGGTAGTTTCTCTGCGTGGATTGACGATCTTGTCTTTTTGGTACAGAACCTTATAAATCATAATTAAGCTCCTTATATTTTTATTATCTAAAGCGCGAAAAAGAAGTATCGCGAAGTTATTTCACAGATGGTTAAATTCTACCATAAGATAGGAAATGACGATAATTAAAAAACCGCTCCGGCTGGCGGAACGGCTTTTTGACTAGGAAATCACCTTGGTGTTTTCCGGCAGGTCAAACGGGTTTTGAGAATTGATCCGGTCGTAGAAGAGGTGGCCGTTCAAGTGGTCAATTTCGTGGGATGACACGATGGCCGGGTAATCCTTCAGCTTGATGGTCTTTTCTTCGCCGTCCACGGTGTAGTAGTGGATGGTCAGCTTGTCAGGACGCGGAACAAAGCCGTCGATTTCCTTGTCGACGCTCAGGCAGCCTTCGCCTTCTTCCAGGCAGACCTGGCGCACTGACTCGGCCTCGATGGTCGGGTTGACGTAGACTTCCTTAAAGATAATGTTGCCTTTGTCGTCTGGGACGAGCAGGGCAGCCATTTGGACGCCTTCGCCGACCTGCGGTGCAGCTAAGCCGACGCCGGCCCGCAGCTGGTGTTTTCTGGCAATTTTTGGATCCTGGGAATTGATCAGGTATTCCATCATGTCTTTGGCGAGCTTTTGGTAGTGCTCCGAAAGCGGGAAAGTCAAGGGCTTAGCCACTTGGCGCAAAACGGGGTCGCCATCCCTGACGATATCATGCATTAAAATCACAATAAAAAACTCCTTTTATTATTATCTGGTTAACAAAATAATAGCACATGCGGACCGGCACTGCGCGCCTGTCTTCTTATTGACTAGCCAAATTATTTTAGCTATAATCTTGCAGATGTAATTTATGTGACTTCAATCGGGGGGATTTTCTTGCCAAAGAGAAGAGAGGATATTAGAAATATTGCGCTGATCGCTCACGTCGACCACGGTAAAACTACTCTGGTTAACCAGCTGCTTGCGCAATCTGACACTTTGCCAGAACACATGGAACTGCAAGACCGTGCAATGGACTCCAACGCCATTGAACGTGAACGCGGGATTACCATTTTGTCTAAAAACACTGCTGTGAAGTACGGCGATACCACGATCAACATCTTGGACACGCCAGGCCACGCGGACTTCGGCGGCGAAGTTGAACGTGTTATGCACATGGTTGACGGGGCCTTGGTTTTGGTTGACGCCTACGAAGGTACGATGCCGCAGACCAGATTCGTTTTGAAGAAGGCTCTGGAAGCCGGCGTTAAGCCAATCGTTGTCATCAACAAGATCGACCGCCAGGGCGCACGTCCGGCAGAAGTTTTGGACGAAGTTCTGGAACTCTTCATTGAATTAGGTGCCAACGACGAACAGCTGGACTTCCCAGTTGTCTACGCAAGTGCCTTGAACGGTACTTCCAGCTACGACGCAGACCCGGCTTCTCAAAAGCACACCATGAAGCCGATCTTCGACACGATCGTGAAGAACATTCCGGCGCCAATCGACAACTCTGACGAGCCGCTGCAATTCCAGATCACCATGCTGGACTGGGACGACTACGTTGGCCGGATCGGTGTCGGCCGGATCTACCGCGGCCAAGTTAGTGTCGGCGACAACATCACTGTGATGAAGCGTGACGGCTCGACGCAAAACTTCCGCGTCACCAAGCTGTTTGGTTTCTTCGGTCTGAAGAGAAATGAAATTAAGACCGCTAAGGCCGGCGACATCATCGCCATCAGCGGGATTAACGACATTTACGTCGGCGAAACGATTGCTTCTGCCGAACACCCAGAAGCGCTGCCGCTTTTGAAGATCGATCCGCCAACTCTGCAAATGGACTTTGTTGCCAACGACTCGCCGTTTGCCGGCCGTGAAGGCGACCAAGTTACTCCGGCCAAGCTGGAAGAACGTCTGCGCAGACAGACCAGAACCGACGTTTCTTTGAAGGTTGAACAAACCGACCAGCTGAACGCCTGGACTGTTTCCGGCCGTGGCGAGCTGCACCTGTCAATCTTAGTTGAAGAGATGCGCCGCGAAGGCTTCGAACTGCAATTAGGCCGCCCAAAGGTTATCTACCGCGAAGTAGATGGCAAGCAATGCGAACCGTTTGAAGCAGTGCAAATTGACGTGCCGGACGAATACGTTGGTTCTGTCATCGACTCCTTGTCACAAAGAAAGGGCGAGATGAAGAACATGCAAACCGACAGCAACGGTCAAACCAGAATTGACTTCCTGGTGCCAACCCGCGGCTTGATCGGCTACAACAACGAGTTCCTGTCACAAACCGGCGGTTACGGTATCATGAACCACACCTTTGATTCATACAAGCCGGTTATTAAGGACTGGAACCCAGGCCGCCGCAACGGTGCCTTAGTTTCAATCAACCAAGGCCAATCAACTACTTACTCGCTGCAATCAGTTGAACAGCGTGGTGAGCTGTTTATCGGCGCCGGCGTTGAAGTTTACGAAGGGATGATTGTCGGTCAATCCAGCCGTGAACGCGACATCGCCGTTAACGTCACTAAAGGCAAGAACCTGACCAACACGCGTGCAGCCGGCAAGGACCACGCTGCCGCCATTAAGACGCCTCGCAAGCTGACGCTGGAAGAGGCCATCGAATTCTTGAACGAAGACGAATACTGTGAAGTAACCCCTAAGAGCATCCGTCTGCGCAAGAAGATCTTGAACACTAACGAAAGAAAGAAAGCTGACAAGCGCCGCAACAAGGGCGACAACTAGTCTTTCGAACTTAGTTAAAAAATAGCAGCATCAAGCGATGCTGCTATTTTTTTGCCAAACGCCAAGCGCATTTGAGGCGAGTGGTATAATACTTTAAACATTACTGAGAGGGGCATTGAGGGAAGTGCGCGAGAAAAACAGATATTTGGATTGGACCATCTTGGCGCCTTATTTACTGTTATCCATTTTTGGCATCATCATGGTTTATTCCAGTTCATCGACTATTTTGCTGGTCAACGGCTTTAAGCCGGCCACCTATGCGATCAGGCAGACTGCTTATTTCATCTCTGCCGTCACGCTGTTTGGCATTTTGCCCTTTGAAATCAAGCTCGATATTTTTAAAAGCAAGAAGTTCGTCATCGGCTTTCTAGGCCTGGCGGTCCTCATGCTTTTGATCTTGATCGGGATGCGGCTGGTGCGGGGCGACGCCGCTGCCGTCAACGGGGCCGTCGGCTGGCTGAACTTAGGCATTATCAGAATCCAGCCGCTGGAAGTGGCCAAGATTGCGCTGGTGCTTTACCTGGCGATGGTCCTGTCCCTGCGGGACGGCCGCTTTGTGCCGGGCAAGATCTGGACCAACCTGTCCGGGCCGACCATCTTGTCGGGCTTTGTCATCTTCTTAGTTATCGTCGAACCTGACTTCGGCGGGGCTGCGATCTTGATGATGATCGTGCTTGTCATGTATGCCGTCTCAGGCATCCCGGCCCGGATCGTCTTGCGCTGGTTTTTAGTCTTGCTGGTCTTGGTCTTTGCCCTGACCGGCCTGATCATTTTGTGGAACCCGGCCTTTTTACGCAATTCCTACCAGTTCCAAAGACTGATGGCCTTTGTCCATCCGTTTAAGCTGGAAAGAAAAGGCGGCGCGCAGCTGGTCAACTCCTACTACGCCATTCACAACGGCCACCTGCTGGGCGTGGGCTTAGGCAACAGCATGCAAAAACGCGGCTACCTGCCGGAGCCTTACACCGACTTCATCTTGTCGATCATTTCAGAAGAGCTGGGGTCTTTTGGCGCTATCCTCGTCGTGGGCACCTTGTTTTTCCTGATGTACCGGATCATGGAAGTCGGCGTTCACGCTAAGGACCAGTTCAACGCCTTGGTCTGCTTTGGCGTTGCTACCATTATCTTTACCGAAACGCTGTTTAACGTCGGCGGCGTGCTGGGCCTGCTCCCAATCACCGGTGTGACCTTGCCGTTTATCAGCTACGGGGGCTCGTCGATGATCGTGCTGACCTTCGGGGTGGCCCTGGTCTTGAATATCGCCGCCAATGAAAAACGCAACCGCCTGGAGAATGGGGGATTATAATGAGCGAAATCAACAGACAGATTGCCCAAACGCCGATCGCCCAGCGCAAGAACTTGATTGTGTGGGTCGACCGCAACAGCAACCAGCACAAGCTGCTGTCCTACGGCGATGTCGTTTATTTTTCTAAAAAAATGCACTATTCCATCTTGTACGTCGACGCGTCCCAGGCCGAAAAGATCTGCGACCGGCTGCGCAAGCAGAATTTTGTCAAAAAAGCGGTGGTCTCCCAGCGCGACGACCTGCACTTTGACGCGGCCTACCAGGAAAACATGATGGCGCATTTAAAAGAAGAAGCCGAGCGTTTGCGGGCTGAAAACGAGGATCTGAGAGTTTGAGAATTATTGCAGGAAAGTACGGCAAGCTGCGCCTGGCGACTTTAAACAGCCGGCTGACGCGGCCGACCAGCGACAAGGTTAAGGAATCGCTTTTTGACAGCCTGGGCCAGTTTTTTAACGGCGGCCAGGTGCTGGACCTGTACGCAGGAAGCGGCGCCTTGGGCTTAGAGGCCGTTTCGCGCGGCTTTGACCATGCGACCTTAGTCGACATCAGCGGCCAGGCCTGCCGCATCATCAAGAAAAATATTGAGGCGACTAGACACCCGGAAAACTTTACCTTGCTGCGGATGCCGGACCAAAAGGCCATCCAGCTTTTAAGCAAGCAGCAAAAGCAGTTCGACTTGATCTTTTTGGACCCGCCTTACGCTAAGCAAAAGATCGTGAAGGTCATGCAGAAAATGCTGGCGGAGGGCCTAGTGGCCGCTGGCGGGCTTGTGGTTGCCGAAACCGATGCCGGGACCGACTTGGGCGAGGTTGCCGGCTACCAGCTGCTTAAAACGCATACCTTAGGGCGGACCACCGTCCGCTTTTACCAAAAAGAAGGTGCAGCATGAAAAATAAAAAGCGGTCAAGACTAAAAAAGTGGCTGCTGGCCGGGCTGGCCGTCATCGTCGCGGCGGTTGTCTGCCTGTGGCCGACTGACTACTTTATCGAGTCGCCCGGTTCGGCCAGCCAGATCAGCCCGATGATCAGCAGCACGGCCGGCAAGGCCGACCCGCACTTTTACCTGGTGACGGTGTCTGAGCGGCCGGCGGTTTTAATCGACTACCTGACCAGCTACCTGCGGCCTTTTGACACGCGGGTTTCGTCCAAAGAGCTGCTGGAAGGGCAGAGCTCGGAAGACTACGAAACGCTCCAGCACTACTACATGGAAGCCAGCCAAAACAACGCGATCTACTACGCGGCTAAGCGCGCCGGCAAGCACCCGCAAAAGCTCTACAAGGGCATCTACGTGATGGACGTCATGAAAAATTCCAGCTTTAAAAAGAGCCTGCAAGTCGGCGACAACATCGTGGCCGTCGACGGCCGGCGCTTCCAGTCGACGGCGGCGTTTATGCGCTACCTGCACCACAAAAAGCTGGGCGAGCGCGTCGTCATCACGCGCCTGCGCGACGGCAAAAGCGGCCTGGCGGTCGGCAAGATCGTCAAGGTCAAGGGTACCGGCCGCATGGGGATCGGCATCACGCTGGTCGAACACAACGCGGTCAAGGTTAAGCCGAAGATCAAGATCAACGCCAGCCAGATTGGCGGCCCGTCAGCGGGCCTGATGTTCAGTCTGACCTGCTACCAGCTGCTGACGCACGAAAAGCTGACGCGCGGCCGCAAGGTGGCCGGCACGGGCACGATTGACGAAGACGGCAACGTCGGCATCATCGGCGGCATCGACAAAAAGGTCGTTGCGGCCAATAAGCAGGGCGCTAAGATCTTCTTTGCTCCGACCCAAAAGCTGCCGGGGATGAAGAAGAGCCAGACGAACTACGCCCAGGCTGTGCGCACCGCCAAGAAGATCCACTCGCACATGAAGATTGTGCCGGTGGCTGATTTCAACGACGCCTTGAATTATTTGAAGAAATAAGAAAGCTCATAAAAAAAGCCGACCCAAAAGGGCCGGCTTTTTGCGTATCTAGCTTTGAGGTGAAAAAGATGAAGATTGAAGATTTGCTTGCAAAAGCCAAAGAATTTATCAAAGAAAAGGCGGTCTATTTGCTGCTGGCCGCGGTCTTGCTTGCAGGGGCTTTTTTCATGGGACACAAGAAGGAAACGGCGCCGGCCCCGGTCCAAGTCCAGCAAAAAACGGTCAAGGCTGACAAAAAAGAGCCGGCCTTTATCACTTGCGACATTGCGGGGGCCGTCCATGACCAGGGCGTTTACTCGTTAAAAAGAGGGGCGCGGATCGATGACCTGATCGCGGCGGCAGGCGGCTTGCAGGACAAAGCGGCCTTGAAGGCGGTCAACCGCGCGACGGTCTTAAAAGACCAAGACAAAGTCTACATCCCGTTTGAAGGCGAAGCGGAGGCCCAGCAAAGCGCGGCGACGGTTGCCGGCGGCCAAGCTGCGGGTTCTGCGGCCCAAGGCGACCAGGTGCACATCAATTCGGCTACAAAAGAAGAACTGCAAAAGCTGAACGGCATCGGCGAAAAAAAGGCCGAGCAGATCATTGCCTACCGCGAAGAAAAGGGCGGCTTTAAGAAAATCGAAGAGCTGATGCAGGTTTCCGGCATTGGGGAGAAGACCTTTGCAGGCTTCAAAGACCAAGTGGCCCTTTAAAAACGGCGCGCTGTTTTGGCTCGCGCTCATTGCGGCGGCTAGCACGCTAACGCTTTTTAACTGCCAAGACCGCGGCCGGTTTGCCTGCGGGCTGGTGGTTAGCTTGCTGCTGGCGGCAATTTATTTGAAAAATTTTAAGCAGCACGGCTTATTGCTTCTAGTTGGGCTTGTGCTGGCCTTGGCATCTGTCAATTGCTGGTCCAAACAGGCTGCGCCTAAACAAAGCGCCTTGCTGGTTTACCCCGACCAAGTGCGGGTCACGAACAACTACCTCATGGCGCCGGCCCAGTGCGGGACCAGCCGCGTCTACGTCCGCGGCCCGGTCACGAAAAAGCAGCAGGCAAAACTGGCGGCCGGCCAGCCCCTGTGGCTGCTGCCGGAAGACGGCAACTGGCAAAAAATTCCGCCGGCCCGTAATTTCGGCCAGGCCGACTACCGCCGCTACTATGCCAGCCGCGACATCTATTACGAGGTCAGTTTTAAAAAAGCGCAGCTGCGCTGTGCCTCACAAAATGACCTGAAAAGCAGGCTGCATGGACTGCGCTTTGCGCTGGCCAGCTACCTGCAAAAGCTGCCGCCTACCTTGTCTTTTTTCAGCCAAGAACTGATCTTGGCGCAAAATAGCGGGGATGGCGCCAGCAAGCAGATCATGGCCAACTACCGCGACTTGGGCGTGATCCACCTGCTCAGCATCTCGGGATTACACGTGGCCGTTTGCTGCTGGTTGTTGGAAGGCCTGTGTGCGCGGGCGCGCCTGATCGAGCAGGAAAGCTTTGCTCTGATCAGCTGCGTGCTAGTCGCTGGTCTGTTTTGCAGCGGCTTTCAACCCGGCTTTGTGCGGGCCTGTCTGGCCTTTGCTTTTCGAAAAATTGCAAAGTTTAAAAAAATCCCGCTTACTGCCAATGACTGTCTGGGTTTAACCTTGCTGGTCCATTTGGCGCTGCGGCCGAATTTGCTGCTGAATTTAGGCGCCCAGCTGTCGTATTTGCTTTATTGGGGGCTGCAGCTGGTTGAGGGCCGGTCGGAGCTGGCCGCGGGCTGGCGGCTCAACTGGCTGATTGCGCCGGTCTTGCTGAGCAATTTTTACATGTTCAATGTCTTGACCAGCGTCTTCAGTTTGCTGCTGGTGCCGTACTTCAACTTCTTTGTCATGCCGCTGACTTTTGCCGGCACTGTCTGCAGGCCCTTGGCCAAGTTTTGCGACTGCTTGCTTTTTAAAAGCGAAGGCCTGCTGGCACGGTTAGCAAGCGGCGGGCTGGGGCTCATGCATTTTGGCAAGCTGTCTTGGCAGCAGACCTTAATCATCCTGCTTTTAACCCTGTGGCTCTTAACCTCAGGAAAAAAGACAAGCAAGCTGGCCTTAAAGCTGACCTGTTTTGCCTACCTGCTGTGTTTTTTGGCCATTAACTGCCCTTGGCAGGGACAAGTCACCTTCATCGACGTGGGGCAGGGCGACAGCATTCTTTTGACGACGCCCGGCAGGCGGCACAGCTACCTGATCGATACGGGCGGCAAGCTGCATTTTGGCAAGAAGCAAAAGACGACGCCGCAGACCGACTACATCACGGTGCCGTTTTTACAAGCGCAGGGGATCACCAAGCTTGACGGCGTGTTTTTGTCCCACCAGGATGCCGACCACATCGGCGACTTAGCGCCTTTGCTCAACAAGATTCCGGCTAAAAAGCTTTACTTTGCAAAAGGACTGGAGAAAAATCCTGCTTTTTGCAAAAAAATGGCGGCCATCAAACAAAAGCCGGTTTGCCAACCGCTGCTGGCCGGAGCAGTCGTGAAAGACGGGCCGCTGACTTTTCAGGCGGTGCATCCGACTAAGCCGGGCATTGGCAAAAACGAAGACTCGCTCTGCCTGCTGGTTCAAGCAGGCCCTGCCAACTGGCTGTTTACCGGCGACTTGGACCAGGCCGGCGAAAAAGAGCTGTTAAAGCAAAAGCTGCGCGTTGATTATTTAAAGCTCGGCCACCACGGCAGCAAGACTGCGTCTGCGCCCGAGTTTTTACGCCAGCTGGCGCCCAAGCAGGTCTTTATCTCGGCCGGGGTCAACAACCGCTACGGCCACCCGCACCCGGAGACCCTGGCGACCCTGCGCCGGCTCGGACTGCCCGCGGCCAATACCGCCGACTATGGTATGATTAGCTGGAAGTATGATTATTTTGGCAAAAGCCGTTTCACATATTTTTTAAAGGATGGGGTACATGATTCTTTCGGTTTTTAATAAAAAGCCGCTTCCGCAGGCGGTGGTCTTTTTAGGCCCGCACGCGCTGCTGAACGACTACCTGGCTAAGTTTTACGCCAGCCAGGCCCAGTTTAAAGATTGCGACCTGCAGACAATTGACTGCCAGGAAGACGGCTTGGGCGCACTGTTAGCCGCCCTGACCGAAAGTTCGCTGTTCAGCGCGCAAAAGCTGCTGATCATCAAGAATCCCTTTTTCCTGACCAGCAAGGTGCCGGCCACAGAAAAAAAGAATGTCAAAGAGCTGCAAACTATCTTTGAACACCTGCAAGAGCTCACCGACGCCTTGGTCTTTGTCGCCGACTATGAAAAACTCGACCAGCGTAAAAAACTGACCAAGCTCTTAAAGCAGGGGGCCGAGATTGTCGACTTAAGGGTCAAGCCTTACCAGACTGGCGACCTGCTGGGCGAACTGGCCAAGCTGGAAGGCTATTCGTTTGAGCCGGGCGCTTTCAAGCTGCTGTTAGAGCGCAGCGACCAGGTGTTGGAGACGGCCTTGGGCAACTACAACACCTTAAAAGCCATCACGGCCGGCAAGACCATCAGCAAGCAGACCGTCAGCGAGCACATCGACTTGTCGCTGGCCCAAAACGTGTTTGCGATCTTAGAAGACGACCTGCACCACAACTACCAGGCCGCCTTGCACCGGCTGGACGACCAGCTGCGGCAGGGGCAAAGCCCGGTCGGGCTGCTGGCCGTTTTTGCCAGCCAGCTGGAGCTGCTGGTCACCGTCAAGACCCTGGCTCAAAGAGGGCGCAGCCCCGAACAGATCACCCAGGACCTGGGCATCCACCCTTACCGGGTGAAGCTGGCTCTGCGCAACCGGTCGGCGCTTTCGCAGTTAAAGCACATGCTGCTGGAGGCCATTGAGCTGGACTACGGCTACAAGACAGGGCGCTACACCAGCGCATTGTTCTTGCAGAACTTTCTTTTAAGACAATAAAAAAGCAGGCCTGCTAGCAGGTCTGCTTTTTTAGTTTATTTACAAAAAGATCTAAGCAAAATGCTTACTTGGCAAGCTTAGCCAGACGGCTCTTGTCACGGCTGGCCTTGTTCTTGTGGATCAAGCCCTTAGAAGCGGCTTTGTCCAAAGCTCTAACAGCTTCCTTGTGCAATTCGGAGGCGTTGTCGGCACCAGCAGCTTGGGCAGTCTTGAACTTCTTAACAGCAGTTCTTAACTTGCTCATTTCAGCAGCATTCTTGTCTCTGCGGGCTGCAGAAGTTGAAACACGCTTGATAGCTGATTTGATTTGTGGCATTAAAATTCACCTCCATTGAACTAAATGATACTCACTAAGTATAATGAAACTGCGGCGCTAGTGCAAGAGCAAATAGATTTGCTTTTTGCTTAGCGATCAAGTAAAATATTGAGGTCGTGAACCATTGGCGCTGTTTTCATGCTCCACCAGCGGTTAACGTTGTCAATGGCAATTTTTATATGAAAGGTGAAAAAATGGCTATTTCAAAGGAAAAGAAAGACCAAATTATTAAAGAATACGCTCGCCACGAAGGCGACACCGGTTCTGCAGAAGTCCAAATTGCTGTCTTGACTGAAGATATCAACAATCTGAACGCCCACTTGAAGGCAAACAAGCAAGACCACCATTCTTACGTTGGTCTGCTGAAGAAGATCGGTCACCGTCGTAACTTGCTTCGCTACTTGAAGAACAAGGACGTTAACCGTTACCGTGACTTGATCAAGAGATTAGGTCTTCGTCGGTAATAATTTCATTAATTTTGCTAAATACTCACACATTAAGAGAACTGCCCGCCTGGTAGTTCTCTTTTTTTGGCCCTTAAGTTATAATGAAAACAGCTTTTCTTGCTAAATCGATTTAGGCTTTTTTAAAATCGCCTCAATCCTTAACGCTTTTTGAGCGTATTTTTCCCAACCTGCGTATGGGACAAGTTTAAAAACAAGATATTTAAGACTAACCATTTTTAATTTAAGTAATAGAAAGAAGTTTTGCTGGCTATGGCCGATAAAATAAAAATAATGCTGCTGGGCGGTGCCCGCGAAAGCGGCAAAAACATGTTCGCTGTTCAAGTTAACGACGAAATTTTTGTCATGGATGCGGGGCTGATGTACCCGGACTCATCACTGCTCGGGATCGACGTCGTCATCCCCGACTTAGACTTTTTCAAGGAATACGGCGACAGGGTCAAGGGGATCTTTTTGACCCACGGACACGCCGATGCCGTCGGCGCCTTGCCGTTTATCCTGCGCGATCACCGCATCCCGATCTATGGTTCTAAGCTCACTATCGCTTTGGCCAAGATCTTTATTCAGCGTGAAAACAAGCGCGTCAACAACAAGCTCTTCCACGAAATCGACAAGAACACGGTGCTGCACTTCAACAACGCCGAGCTGTCGTTTTTCAGCACGACCCACTCGCTGCCAAACAGCTTGGGGATCGTCGTTTCGACTAAGGCAGGCCAGATCGTCTACACGGGCCACTTCAAGCTGGACCCGTCTGCACGCAAGGGCTACCAGACCGACATGATCCGCCTGGCCGAAATCGGGCAAAAGGGCGTCATCGCACTGCTCAGCGATTCAATCAACGCCGAGTCTGCTTTTGCCAACGCCTCTGAGCGCGACATCGAAGACTACATCCAGGATGTCTTTTTCAACCAAGAAGGGCGCATTATCGTCGCTGCCAAGGTGTCAAACCTCACCCGGATGCAGGAGATCTTCAACGCCGCCCACAAGGCCGGCCGCAAGGTCATTTTGACTGGGCGCGACGTCAACCGCGTCGTCAAGGCAGCGATGAAGCTGGGCTACCTGAAGGTGCCAAAAGACCTGTTTGCCTATGAAAAGGACATGAAGAAGCTGGCCCCTGAAAAGACCTTGATCTTAGAGACCGGCCGCATGGGCGAGCCGCTGCAATCGCTGCAGCGCATGGCGACTAACCGCCACCGCACCATCAAGATCCAAAAAGGCGACCTCGTCTTTATCGCTACGACGCCATCGCACGCAGTCGAGACCATGGTGGCGCAAACCAGCGACATGATCTACCGCGCCGGCGGCAGCGTCATCCAGCTGGGCCAGCAAAAACACATCAGCGGCCACGCCACTGGCAAGGACTTGCAGATGCTGATCACGACTTTGCGTCCGAAATACCTTTTCCCAGTCTTAGGCGAATACCACCAGATGGATATTCATAAGCAGCTGGCCGTTGCCGCAGGGATGCCGAAAGACCACGTCCTGTTAGGCAAAAACGGTGACTGCTACGCCTATGAAAAGGGTGCCTTCCACCTGACTGACCCAGTGCCGGGCAACGCGACGATGATCGATGGTTCTGGCGTCGGCGACGTCGGCAACATCGTCCTGCGCGACCGCGAAGTCTTATCAGACGACGGGGTTTTCATCGCGGTAGTGACGATCGACCGCAAGAAAAAGAAGATCATTGCCGCTCCGGAAGTGACGACCCGCGGCTTTGTTTACATCAAGGAAAACAAAGAGCTCTTAAACGACGCCGTCGCTTGTGTCGAAAAGTCGATCGCCAACAACTTCGCACACAAGAAGTTTGACTGGTCGGAATTAAAGAGCGACGTGCGCCACGACTTGGAGAAGCTTTTATACAAGCGTACCAACAGACGGCCAGTGGTCATGCCGGTCATCATGGAAGTTAACCAAAACCGGCACCGCGGCGGCAAGAAAAAGGCAGCTGACAATAAGAAGCCAGCTAAGCAGGAAGAAAAGAAAGGCAGCAAATAATGGCAAACCAGAGTCAAAAAAATCTATTGGAATTAGCTAAACAAGCAAAGGCCAAAGGCAACCTGCAGCAAAGCGCCCAATACTTGGGCGAAGCTCTGCGCAGCGGCTACGACCAGGAAATCGCACTGGCCTTAGTCGACGTCGACCTGGAATTAGGCGAAAAGGCGGAAGCCTACGCACTGATCAAGGAAGAAAAAGACCTGTTCAGCGACAAGAAGGTCTTTGCCAAGTACCTGGAAGTGCTGGCTGCCATGCACTACCGGATTGAATTCCTGCAGCTGCAGCAGCTGGTAGGGCACGAGCTCGCCGTCAAAGTTGAACCTGTCTCAGAAGACGAGCAGGAAAAGATTATGGGCGCGTTCAAGATGCTGAAGGCAGTCAAGAGCAGCGACTACCAAAAGCTTTACCAATTAAGCGAGGACAACTTTGTCCGCTTTGCTCAAAGCTGCCTGCTGGACCCAAGCTGCGACTTCGTGGTCCACAGTGCTCTGACCGAGGACCTGGTAAAAATGGCTGTCGACCAAGACTTGAACATCCTGGTCTTAGGCAAGCAGGAGAGCTTTAACCCAAGCCAGACGCCGCTGCTCAGCCACGACAAGGTCTACAGCAAGGTCGTCCATACGATTGCTGCTTCTTACAGCGACAACCCAAGCCGCCTGCCGCTGATCTTAGGCGAGGCCAACTTTATCCTGGCTGCAATCTACCCGAAGCTGGACAAGTACGTTTCCGACCCAGAGGGCTTTGCGCACGACTTGGACAACTTTATCTCAACCCGCGACGGCGGCTTAAACCAAGACCTGCTTGAAAAAGCTTTCAAGCAGCTGCCGAAACGGCGTTAAAAGTAAAAATAGGTTTACTTTTATAACTAATTTGGTAGAATTACAGAGGATATTTTCTGAGGCTGAAAGCTGTGCTTAGTGCTATGCTTTTAGTCCGGAAAGTAGTACAATATGCGACAGAGAATTATCCGTTATTTTCTCGACGGACTTCTTGCAAATTTACAGGAGGGTCATTTTAATGGCAGAAAAAGAAAAGTATGTTAGAACTAAGCCGCACGTAAACATTGGTACCATCGGCCACGTTGACCATGGTAAAACTACCTTGACGGCAGCTATCACCACTGTTTTGGCTAAGAAGGGCTTAGCTAAGAAGGAAGACTACGCACAAATCGATGCTGCGCCAGAAGAAAAGGAACGTGGTATTACCATCAACACTGCCCACGTTGAGTACGAGACTGAAAACCGTCACTACGCTCACATGGATGCTCCTGGCCACGCCGACTACATCAAGAACATGATCACCGGTGCCGCACAAATGGATGGTGCCATCCTGGTTGTTGCCGCAACTGATGGTCCTATGCCACAGACTCGTGAGCACATCCTGCTGGCTCGTCAGGTTGGTGTTGAATACATCGTTGTCTTCCTGAACAAGTGTGACCTGGTTGACGACCCAGAACTGATCGACCTGGTTGAAATGGAAGTACGTGACCTGCTTAGCGAATACGACTACCCTGGCGAAGACATTCCATTCGTTCGTGGTTCAGCTCTGAAGGCTCTGCAAGGCGACGAGAAGGAACAAGAAAACATTCTGAAGCTGATGGAAATCGTTGACGAATACATCCCAACTCCAGAACGTGACACTGACAAGCCATTCTTGATGCCTGTTGAAGACGTCTTCACTATCACTGGTCGTGGTACTGTTGCTTCAGGCCGTATCGACCGTGGTACTGTTAAGGTTGGCGACGAAGTTGAAATCGTTGGTCTGGTAGACGACGTTCTGAAGTCAGTTGTAACTGGTTTGGAAATGTTCCACAAGACTCTGGACTTAGGTGAAGCCGGCGACAACGTTGGTATCTTGCTTCGTGGTATTGACCGTGACCAAGTTGTTCGTGGTCAAGTTCTGGCAGCACCTGGCTCAATCCAAACCCACAAGGAATTCAAGGGCCAAGTTTATGTCCTGAAGAAAGAAGAAGGCGGCCGTCACACCCCATTCTTCTCAGACTACCGTCCACAGTTCTACTTCCACACTACTGACGTAACTGGTGAAATTGAACTGCCAGAAGGTACTGAAATGGTTATGCCTGGCGACAACACTGAATTCACTGTTAAGCTGATCAAGCCTGTTGCCATTGAAAAGGGTACTAAGTTCACTATCCGTGAAGGTGGTAGAACTGTTGGTGCCGGCCAGGTAACTGACATTTTGGACTAATCTTCAAAATCCAAAAAGACACGCGTTTAGCGTGTCTTTTTTTGTGCACGCTGATTTGTTTTTTGCTTTTCTTTAAGGTAAAATGGACAAGTGTGCTATTTAGCAGCCCAATTTAGACAGCGGAGGTATTTAATTAATGTCTGTAAAATGGGAAAAGACCGGTAAGACAACCGGTGAACTTACTTTTGATATTTCAACTGAAGAAGTTAACTTAGGCTTAAATGAAGCTTTTAATCGTGTAAAAAAGAACTTGAACGTACCAGGCTTCCGTAAGGGTCACGTTTCCAGAACTATCTTCGACCAATTCTACGGCGAAGAAGCTCTCTACCAAGAAGCTTTAAACTTAGTTCTGCCAAACGCTTACAGCGCAGCTGTTAAGGAAGCTAAGATCAAGGCCGTTGGTCAACCGCAAGTTGAGCCAGTTTCAATGGACAAGGGCAAGGCTTGGACCATGAAGGCCACTGTCACTATTGAACCTGCTGTTAAATTAGGCAAGTACAAGGGTATCGAAGTTCCTCGTCAAAACACCCGCGTTTACGCTAAGGATGTTGACGCTGAAATCGAAAGACGCCGCAAGGCCAACGCAGAACTCGTTTTGAAGAAGGGTGCTGCTGAAAAGGGCGACACTGTCACTATCGACTTTGAAGGTACTATTGACGGCAAGCCATTTGACGGCGGCTCAGCTAAGAACCACTCCCTGGAACTGGGCAGCGGCAGCTTCATCCCTGGCTTTGAAGATCAACTGATCGGCCACAAGTCAGGCGACGACATCGACGTAGTTGTTACCTTCCCAAAGGACTACGGCGCAAAGGACTTAGCAGGCAAGGAAGCTCACTTTGCTACTAAGCTGCACGAAGTAAAGCACAAGCAACTGCCAAAGCTTGACGATGACTTTGCCAAGGACCTGGACGAAGACGTTAACACTCTTGACGAATTGAAGGAAAAGATCAAGAAGCAATTAAAGGCGCAAAAGGAAGCTGCTGCTGAGGACGCAATCCAAGAAGCTGCTATCGACGGTGCCGTTAAGAACGCTGAGATCGACGAAATTCCTGACGCAATGATCCAAGAAGACGTTGACAACCAACTCAACCAATACTTGGGCAACCTGCGCCGTCAAGGCATCGACCCGCAAACTTACTTCCAAATCACTAAGACTAACGAAGACACTTTGCGCAAGCAAATCGCTGAAGGTGCCAAGGACCGTGTCGCAACCAACCTGGTTCTGGAAGCTATCGTTGCCAAGGAAGGCTTCAAGCCGACTAAGGAAGAAAGAGAACAAGAAATCAAGGACCTGGCTGCTGAATACAACATGGACGAAAAGACTGTTCGTGAGACTTTGACTGACGAAATGTTGAACCACGACATCTCAGTTCGCAAGGCCATGGACTTAGTAACTGACAACGCTAAGCAAGTTGCTAAGAAGGACTTGAAGGCTGAAAAGGACGCTAAGAAGTCCGACAAGAAGTCTGACAAGTAAGCAAGTTCTTGCGCTAAAAACTAAAAAGCGGCTTCTGCCGCTTTTTTTTTGAGTGCAAATCTCTAAAGTTCTGCCTGTTTTTATGCTAATCTACCTCTTAGACAAAGGGAGGATTATTAAATGGCTTTTAATAAAATGGCTGCTGCAAATGATGTGATTCGTTGTACATCCTGCAACCGGACCGAAGCGGAAGTGCGCAAGATGGCTTTCGTCAACGGCTTCTACATTTGCAACGACTGTATCAACCGCATTAAGGAAATGATCGACCACGAGCTGGCCAACGAAGCTGTCCAAGAGCTGTCGTCGCTGCCAACGCCGGTGGAAATCAAGCGCGAACTCGACCAGTACGTCATTGGTCAAGACCGTGCCAAAAAGGTTTTGTCGGTCGCCGTCTACAACCACTACAAGCGGATCAGCCAGATGGATGTCGACTCTTCCACCGAGCTGCAAAAGTCCAACATCGCTTTGATCGGGCCGACCGGTTCGGGCAAGACCTACCTGGCCCAAACCTTGGCCCGCATCTTGGACGTGCCGTTTGCCATCGCAGACGCCACGACCTTGACTGAAGCCGGCTATGTCGGCGAAGACGTCGAAAACATCCTGCTGAAGCTTTTGCAAAACGCCGACTACGACATCGACCGCGCCGAGCGGGGCATTGTCTACATCGACGAAATAGACAAGATTGCCAAAAAGAGCGAAAACGTCTCCATCACTAGAGACGTTTCCGGCGAAGGCGTCCAGCAAGCTCTGCTTAAGATCTTGGAAGGCACGATTGCCTCGGTACCGCCGCAGGGCGGCCGCAAGCACCCGCAACAGCAGATGATCCGGATCAACACCAAGAACATCCTGTTCATCGTCGGCGGTGCCTTTGACGGGATCGAAGGGATTGTTAAACAAAGACTGGGCAAGCGTGTCATCGGCTTTGGCGCTGAAATGGAAAGCAGCGAATACGGATTGAATCACTGGAACCGCTACCTGACTACGGGCGACCTGGTCAAGTTCGGCATGATCCCAGAATTTGTCGGCAGAATCCCAATCATCGCCAGCCTGGAGAAGCTGACAACCGACGACCTGGTTGAAATTTTGACCAAGCCGAAGAACGCTTTGGTCAAGCAGTACCAAAAGCTGCTGTCCTTAGACCACGTCGACTTGAAGTTTACGCCGGCTGCTTTGAAGGAAATCGCCAACGTGGCCATCTCCCGCCACATGGGTGCGCGTGGCTTGCGGTCCATTATTGAAAACTCGATGATGGATATCATGTACGAAACGCCAAGCGACAACTCGATTGAGCAGGTGGAGATCACCAAAGACGTCATCACCAAGCACGCCCGTCCGCGGGTCAGCCGGGCCAAGGATGAGAAAAAGGAAGCCCAATGATCATTAAAAACAGCGCCTATGCGGCCAGTGCGGTAAAAGAAAGCCAGTACCCAGCTGCGGGCCGGCCGGAGATTGCTCTGGCCGGCCGCTCCAACGTGGGCAAGTCCAGCTTGATCAACTGCCTGCTGCAGCGCAAGAACCTGGCGCGGACCTCGTCGGCCCCAGGCAAGACCCAGACTTTAAACTTTTACAGCGTCAACGATGACGACTTTTACCTGGTGGACGTGCCAGGCTACGGCTACGCCAAAGTTTCCCGCCAAAAACGGCAGGAATTCGGCGAGATGATTCAGGACTACCTGGAAACGCGCGCCGAGCTGTGCGGCCTGCTGATTTTAGTCGACGGCCGCCACGCGCCCACAAAAGACGACCAGGCCATGTACGACTACGCGCAGTATTTGAAGCTGCCGATCATGGTCGTTTTGACCAAGATGGATAAGGTTAAGAAAAGCCAATATAACAAGAGCATCCAATTGCTGAAAAAGACCTTTGATCTGAACAAGCCGAATGTCGACTTTCTGACCTTCAGCGCTCAGACCAAGCTGCACAGGACAGAACTTTTAGACTGGCTGGAAGCAGTAATGCAAGCATAAAAAAAGCCCCCTGCAAGGGGGGCTTTTTTTGATGAGAGCAACATTAAAAACAGTGTGTTCATAGGAAAAAACAGATAGAATATAAGCTAGTTTTTTTGAAAGGTGTTGATTTTTTGTCGGATAATAAAACTGCTAAATCGATTACTACTGGCAGTTTGATTCTGATGATCATTACCTCAGTTTACGGCTTTGGTAATGTTTCCGTTTCATACTTCCAAATGGGCTATGCCTCCATTATTTGGTACATTTTTGCGGGCATTGTCTTCATGATCCCTAGCAGCTTGATGATGGCTGAATATTCTTCAGCCTACCCCGATGCCAAGGGGGGTATTTTTACCTGGCTGGCCAATTCCATCGGTGAAAAGTGGGCCTTTATCGGTACTTTTATCTGGTTGGCGAACTGGGTAATCTGGCTGGTTTCCACTGCTTCTAAGATTTGGATCTCATTTTCATCCTTGCTGTTCGGCAAGGACACGACCCAAAGCTGGCACCTGGGCAGCCTGAACTCGACGAAAGTCGTCGGTCTCTTGGCCATTTTATTCATTTTGCTGGTCACTTTTTTGACTTCCCGCGGGATTCAGGGGATTAAAGCCATGTCGTCTTTAGGCGGCGTGTTCCTGATCTGCGAGAACTTTCTGTTTATCATCGTCAGCATCTGGGTTTTGTGCTTGAACCACGGCCAGCTGGCCCAGCCGCTGCACGGCGCCAGTTCGCTGTTGAAGTCGCCAAACCCGGCCTTCCAAAGTCCCTTGGCCGTCATCTCGTTTATCGTCTACGCAATTTTTGCCTACGGCGGGATGGAGACGGTGTCTGGGGTCAGCGACAGCATGGAAAACCCTGAAAAGGACTTCCCGCGCGGCCTGATCTTCGGGACTGCTTTTACCATTATCAGCTACGTCTTGTCGCTGTTTATGGCGGGCTTTACCGTCAACTACCAGCACGACGTGGCACGGCAGGGCGTAAACTTAGGCAACATGACCTATGTTATCTTCCACCGCTTGGGGCAAGCATTAGGCGAGGGCTTAGGCTTGTCGGCTGCGGCCAGCGACGCCATCGGCGCCTACTTTGTGCGCTTTGTTGCGCTGGCTGCCTTGATGGGTCTGATCGGGGCGTTCTTCGTCGTGATCTACTCGCCGATCAAGTCCTTTATCCTGGGCTCTGACGAACGGCTGTGGCCTAAAAAGCTGGTGCAGCTGAACGAACACGGGATCCCGACGACTGCGATGTGGGCCCAGGCCATTTTTGTCTGCCTCATCATTTTCTTTGTCGCATTCGGCGGCAGTGCAGCCAAGGGCTTTTACCAGATCCTGCAGAACATGGTCAACGTGTCATCGGCTGCGTCCTATATTTTCATCATCGGCGCGTTTCCTTTCTTTATTAAAAAGGATCCGGAGCGCAAGTTCCGCATCTTCAAGAACTACGGCTGGACCGTGGCCTTGGTCATTTTGGTGGAAGCTGTCATCGGCGCCGGCATCGTGTTTACGATCGTCGAGCCGATCCTGCAGGGCGACTACATGTCCGCCTTCTGGACGGCGATGGGGCCGATCGTCTTCGGTTTGATCGCTTATATATTCTACAAGCTGTCAGAAGACGCCCACCATTTCAGCGATGAATAAAAAAATAAAGCTTGGTGTTTAACCAAGCTTTATTTTTTTTGCTCTTTTTTGTCCTTGTCGTCTTTTTTGTCTTTCGGCTTGCCGCCCGTTTTCTTAAAGTCATCCGGCATCACGGCAAACTTGTCGAGCATCTTTTCCAAGTCGTCTTGCTTTTTAAAAGTTAAGCCCATGTTTTTCACTCCTTTTGTGCAAATATTATAGCAAAAATTGCTTGCATGTTTATGAAAAATAACTTAAAATAATGACCAATTAAAAGCTTAGGAAAAGAACCAGTATAAGTGGTCAGCCGCCGTACAGTGAGTCGGCGCTAGTGGGAAGCCGATCGAGCTGCCATTTAGAAAAACGCTTTTCTCATCATGCCGCTGGCAGAAATGCCAGCCGTTTCGACCGCGTTAGGGTCCAGTCAAGCGGCTCAGCACAATGAGCAATTGAGGGTGGCACCGCGGATCCAGAGAAGCCTTTCGTCCCGATTAGAGATGAAAAGGCTTCTTTTTGTTTGAAAGGATTTACTATGACTCAATTGATTATTCCTGACCACTACGACCCCAAGCTGTCGATCCGCCAAACCGAAGAGGCGATCCGCTACATCAGAGAGACCTTCCAGGACGAGTTTGGGAAGGGGATGCGCCTGCAACGGATGAGCGCGCCGATGTTTGTCAAAAAGTCGTCCGGTTTAAACGACAACTTAGACGGCATTGCCCAGCCAGTCTCTTTTAAAATGAAGGCCGACCCGACTGAAACGATCGAAGTCGTCCACTCGCTTGCCAAGTGGAAGCGGATGGCGCTGGCCGAGTACAAGTTCGGCATGCACGAAGGCCTCTACACCAACATGAACGCCATCAGAAAAGACGAAGAACTCGACAACCTGCACTCGATCTACGTCGACCAGTGGGACTGGGAAAAAGTCATCGCCAAAAGCGAGCGCAACATCACGACCTTGCAAAAGACCGTGCGCCGGATCTTCAAGATCATCAAGCACATGGAAGACGAGGTCTGGTACCGCTACCCGGCCGCTGTCTACCACCTGCCGCAGCAGATCAAGTTCGTCACCAGCCAAGAGCTTGAAGACCGCTGGCCGGACAAGACGCCAAAAGAACGCGAAAACCTGATCTGCCAAGAAGAAGGGGCCGTGTTCATCATGCAGATCGGCGGCAACTTGAAGAGCGGCCAGCCGCACGACCTGCGCGCCCCTGACTACGACGACTGGGAGTTGAACGGCGACATCATGTTCTGGTACGAACCGCTGCAGTGCGCCCTTGAGATTTCTTCCATGGGCATCAGAGTCAGCCCGGAAAGCCTGCGCAAGCAGTTAAAGCTCGCCCACGCCGAAGACCGGCTTAAATTGCCGTTCCACCAGGCCCTGTTGAACGGCGAGCTGCCGTACACGATCGGCGGCGGCATCGGCCAGTCGCGTTTGTGCATGCTGCTGCTTGGCAAGGCCCACGTCGGCGAAGTCCAAGCCAGCGTTTGGCCGGACGACATGGTGAAAAAGTGTGCCGCAGCCCACATCCAATTGCTGTAATTAAAAAAGCCCGGTGTTTACCGGGTTTTTGTGTGCTCTCGTATTGTAGAATAGACTAAAAACGAAAGGGGAATGCCGCATGCCAGAGGGCTTAAGCAGTCAGCAAGCTGCCCAGCGCAAGCAGGCCGGCCAGGTCAACAGCGCTGTCGACGACAATTTTAAGAGCAACAAGGATATCATCAAGGAAAATACTTTTACCTACTTCAACTTGATCTTCCTGGTGCTGGCCCTGCTCTTGGTCCTGGTTCAGGCTTGGCGTGATCTGACCTTTTTGCCGGTCATTATCGCCAACACCGTGATTGGGATCGTGCAGGAGATCCGGGCCAAACATGTTTTAGGCAAGCTGCAGGTTTTGCACGCGGCCAAGTGCCTGGTCGTCCGGGACGGCAAGGAGCAGAAAATCGACGTGCACGAGCTGGTCTTGGGCGACTTGATCGTCTTGAAGACCGGCGACCAGATCCCGGCCGACGCCGTGGTCGCAGAAGGGCAGCTCAGCGTCAACGAGTCGCTTCTGACCGGTGAAAGCGACGAAATCACCAAGAAAAAAGATGCCAAGCTGATGTCGGGCAGCTTTGTCGTATCCGGCAAGGCCTACGCGCGGCTGACGGCCGTCGGCAACGATTCCTACATCGCCAAGCTGACCGCCCAGGCCAAGGCCATGGGTGCCGGCGAGCAGTCCGAGATGGTGCGGTCCATCAACAAGATCATCAAGTGGGTCGGCATCATCATTATCCCGTTGGGGATCGCCTTGTTTGCACAGAGCTTTTGGGTCAACAAGCAGTCTTTTGCCAGCAGCATCACGACCATGGAGGCCGCGATCATCGGCATGATCCCAGAAGGGCTCTACCTGCTGACGACGATTGCGCTGGCCCTGGCTGCCATGCGGCTGGCGAAAAACGAGGTCATGCTCCACGACATGAAGTCGGTGGAAACCTTAGCCCGAGTCAACGTCTTATGCGTCGACAAGACCGGGACCATCACCGAACACAAGATGAGCGTGCAAAAAGTGGTCAGCTTGGCTGACAACGCCGAAGACCTGCTGAAAGGCTACATCCGCAACATGCCGGCCGATAACGAAACCGGCAAGGCGCTGGCCGAGTATGCCGGCGCCGGCGACTTCCCCAAAGCCGAGCGCATCATTCCTTTTACCTCAGTCAACAAATACGCCGGCTGCGTCATGGGCGGGCAGACCTACCTGCTGGGCGCACCCGAATTTGTGTTAAAAGACATGCCGGATAAAGTCAGCCAGGAAGTGGCCAAGTATGCCCAGCAGGGGATGCGGGTCGTGGCCTTTGCTAAAACTGAGCAGGTCTTAGCCGACGAAAAAACGCCGCTGACTGAGACACCTGTGCCGCTGGCGCTGGTCTGCTTAGCCAACCCGATCCGTGAGCAGGCGCCGGCGACTTTCAAGTACTTTGCCGACCAGGGCGTGGCCGTCAAGGTCATCTCCGGCGACAACCCGGCCACGGTGGCCCGCGTCGCCCAGCAGGCACAGATCCCAAACAGCGACCAGTATGTCGACGCCTCGACTCTGCAAGAAGGCGACTTGTCAGAAGCCGTCAAAAAGTACACGGTCTTTGGCCGCGTGAAGCCGAACCAGAAAAAAGCGCTGGTCCAGGCCTTGCAGGATAATGGCAAGACCGTGGCCATGACCGGCGACGGGGTCAACGACATCTTGGCCATGAAGACCGCGGACTGTTCGATCGCGGTAGCCAGCGGCAACGCGGCGGCCGTGCAAGCAGCCCAGGTCGTCTTGCTGGACTCCAACTTTGCCCGGATGCCGAAGGTCGTCAATGAAGGCCGCCAGGTCGTCAACAACATCCAGCGTTCTGCCAGCCTGTTTTTGGTCAAGAACATCTTCTCGCTGCTGATGGCGCTGTTCAGCCTGCTCATGACGCTGACTTACCCGCTGGAGCCGTCCCAGATCACGCTGATCTCGGGGCTGACCGTCGGGATGCCGTCGTTCCTGCTGGCGCTTGAGAAAAACCACAAGATCATCCGCGGCCGCTTTATTCCAAACGTCATGGCGCGCGCCTTGCCGGGCGGGATCTGCGACATGCTCGCCGTCAGCATCCTAGTCTTGGCCAGCCAATTAGTGCACCTGAGCAAGGGCGACATCGGCACGGGCGCAACCCTGCTGCTGGTCTTAGTCGGTCTGCTCGTGCTCTACCACATCTCGGCGCCATTGAACAAGTTCAGGACAGGGGTCTTGGCCTTGACCATCGTCGCCTTGGCCTTGGCAATCATCTTCCTGCCGCACTTCTTCCAGCTGCAGATGATCAGCCGGCTCACGATCTTCCTTTTGGTCGTGCTCTACTTTGCGGCTGTCACGCTGTTTCGCTGGCTTAGCCGGATTTGCGACGGCGTGGTCGGCATCATCAATATTTTTGACGAAAAAAAACACCGCACCACTTGGGGCGATGTTAAAGAAGGCTGGCGCGAAGGCCGGCTTAATTAAGGCTCTTGCCTAAGTCGTAGGCCTGTTTTGCAAAGCGCTGCAGCTTGCCGAAGTTCCAGGAATCATCGGCATAGATGTTGCCCAGGCTTGGCCAGCGCATGTAGTTTTGCAAGATCTTCATGTGGAGCTTGATCGCGGCCAGGTCATCTTGGCTGCCGTAGCCTGCGACCAGGACAATTGAATGCTTATCCTTTAAACGGTGATTGTAGTTGTAAAAACGATCAATCACCGTTTTTAATTGGGCGTTGATGCCAAAATAGTAAAGAGAAGAGACGAGGACGACGATGTCGGCTGCCAGCAATTTAGGGATGACCTCCTCTTCGTAGATGTCGGTATCAGGGATGCCGACTTCCATGCCGCCATTGTTGCGGTTGTCCAGCTGTAAAAAGTGCGGGTCGGCTGCCCCTTGCAGGCCGGCGTCGAAGCGGTAGATGTCGTTGCCGGCTTCGCGGGCCCCTTTTTCAAAGGCATCGGCCAGGGTCTTGGAAGCGCCGGGATTATGGGGACTGCCAGTCAGAATGACGATTTTTTTCATTTGAATCAGCTCCTTTTGCTTTTATAAGCTAAATTTAAGCTCTAAAGAGACAGATGTAAAATACTTATAATAGATAAGAAACAATGCTTTTTGCTTATCGATGCAAAAAAGGCCAGCCGCCGGTGTTTTAGTGGTAAAATGGCACGGTCAAGAAAAGGGGAGAGTGCTGATGGCTAACGAACTGGTTGAAAAGAAATTGAAGCTGCTGCCGGAAAAGCCGGGCTGCTATTTGATGAAAGACATCAACGGCAAGGTCATCTACGTCGGCAAGTCCAAGAACTTGAAAAACCGCGTCCGTTCCTATTTTAAGAGCAAGCAGGTCGGCAGGCGCGCCGAGCTGGTCGAAAACATCGCCGACTTCGACATCATCACCGTGTCTTCGGACAAGGAATCCTTTTTACTGGAAATCACGCTGATTAAGAAATACCAGCCTTACTACAACGTCCAGTTAAAGCAGGGGACCGGCTACCCATACATCGAAATAACAAATGAGCGCGACCCCCAAACGCGGCTGACTTCGACTGTGCGCAAGGACCGCGGCTGGTACTTCGGCCCTTACCCCAACGTCTATGCGGCCCAGGCGACCCTGAAGTTTATCCAAAAAGTCTACCCGCTGCGCCGCTGCCATGGCAAGCAGGGCCGGCCGTGCCTGTACTACCACATGGGCCAGTGCCTGGGCGCTTGTTTTAGGGACGTGCCTAAGAGTGAATATGCCGCCCAAATTAAGAAGATCAAGTCTTTTTTAAATGGGGATGTGGCGGAAGCCAAAAAGCAGCTGACCGCGGAGATGGAAGAAGCCGCCCAGCAGCTGCAGTTTGAGCGGGCCGCCGAGATTCGCGACCAGCTGCACTACATCGAAGAGACCGTCGAAAAACAGAAGATCATCTCCCACGACTACACTCAGCGCGACATCTTCAACTACTATGTCGACCACTCCTGGCTGAGCGTGCAGATCTTCTTCCTGCGCCAGGCCAAGCTGCTGCGCCGGGAGACCAGACTGTTTCCTCTGACTGACCAAGACGAGCCGGAGACCGAGTTTGCCTCCTTCATCGTTCAGTTTTATGCGCAAAAAAACCGGGTGCTGCCTAAAGAAGTCCTGGTGCCGGCAGGCACCGATACCGAAAGCTTGGCGCAATTGCTGAAGGTGCCGGTCCGGGTGCCGCAGCGCGGGCAGAAGGCGTCGCTGCTTAAGATGGCACGGTCGAACGCCAAGCTGAAGCTGGATGAAAAATTCCGGCTGCTGGAGCTGGGCAACCGCAAGACCAAGGGCGCCCAGGCCGAGATCTTCAAGGCGTTGGGCCTGCCTTACGGCCACGTCATCGAAAGCTTCGACCACTCCCACATCCAGGGCGTCGACCCCGTGTCGGCCTTAGTCGTCTTCCGCGACGGCCAGCCCGACAAGAGCTCTTACCGCAAGTACAAGCTGAAAGGCGAAGTCGAACACCAAAACGGGGCCGACGAAGTCGGCAACACCCGGGAAGTGGTCAGACGGCGCTACAGCCGGCTGTTAAAAGAACACAAGCCGATGCCGGACCTGATCTTGATGGACGGCGGCCAGATCCAAGTCGACGCCTGCGAAGACGTCTTGCTCAACGAGCTCGACTTGCACATCCCCGTCGCCGGCATGGTCAAAGACGATAAGCACCGGACCAACCACCTGTTGTTCGGCCAGCCGCCGCGCCTGATCCCGATGAATCCCAAATCCGAGGGCTTTTACCTCATGACCAGGATCCAGGATGAGGTCCACCGCTTTGCGATCACCTTCCACCGCCAGCGGCACGCGAAAAACTCGCTGGCTAGCAAGCTGGACGAGATCAAGGGGATCGGCCCTAAGAGCCGCAACAAACTGCTGCGCAAGTTCGGATCTTTAACTAAGATTAAAAACGCCTCCGTCGAGGAGCTGCAGGCCGCCGGTCTGACCCTGCCGCAGGCGCAAATGGTGAAAATATCGCTCTAGATAAAAGGCCTAAGGAAGGCCTTTTTTTATGTTAAAATCTACAATGATCATTCTTGCAAGGAGGACCTAACTTTGTTTGTCGATGAAACCAAGATTGAAGTACAAGCCGGCAAGGGCGGCGACGGCATGGTGAGTTTTCGCCATGAAAAATTCGTGGCCTTAGGCGGGCCATCCGGCGGTGATGGCGGCCGCGGCGGCAGCATTATCTTTCAAGCCGACAGCGGTCTGCGCACTTTGATGGACTTTCGTTTCAGACGCAAGTTCAAGGCGCAAGACGGCGAAAACGGCCGGATTAAAGCGCAATACGGCAAGGCCGCACCAGACTTAACCCTGAAGGTGCCTTTAGGCACCACCGTCTACGATGACGGCACGGGCGAACTGGTCGGCGACTTGACCGAAAAAGGGCAAAAGCTGGTCGTAGCAGCCGGCGGCCGGGGCGGCCGCGGCAACATTCACTTTGCCACGAGTGTGAACCGCGCTCCTGAAATTGCCGAAAACGGCGAACCGGGCCAAGACCGGGTGCTGCGCTTAGAGCTGCGCGTTTTGGCCGACGCCGGCTTAGTGGGCTTCCCATCCGTGGGCAAGTCGACTTTGCTGTCGGTGGCCACCAACGCCCGCCCGAAGATTGCTTCTTATGAATTTACAACTTTAACGCCGAACTTGGGGATGGTGCTGCTTGATAACGGCCGCGACTTTTCCATGGCGGACTTGCCGGGCCTGATTGCCGGTGCGTCAAAAGGGGTGGGGTTAGGAATTCAGTTCCTGCGCCACGTCGAACGCACCAAGGTCATCTTGCACCTGGTGTCCATGGACCCGAACAACGGCCGCGAAGCCATTGACGAATACAACACGATCAACCACGAACTGGCCAGCTACCAAGTTGACTTGACCAAGAAAAAGCAGCTGATCGTGGCCAGCCAGATGGACTTGCCGGGCGCCGACGAAAAGCTCGCCGAGTTTAAAAAGGCGCTGGGTCCAGACAAGAAGGTCTACCCGATCTCCAGTGTGACCCACCAGGGCGTCAAGGAACTGCTTGAAGCTGCTTGGCAGGTCATCAGCGAAGTGGCCAAGGAAGAAGAGGCGCAAAAGCCTGTCCAAGCTTCCGGCAGCAAGAACTACGTTTACAAGCAGCCGGAAGACAAGTTCACGGTTGAAAAAGTCGAGGACCACTACTTTGTCATCCACGGTGCCGGCTTAGAGCGCTTAGTTGCGATGACCAACACCGACCACCAGGACGGCATCATGCTGCTGGCCCGCAAGCTCAAGGGCTTAGGCGTCGACGACGCCTTGCGGGCTAAAGGCGCAGTCAACGGCGACGACGTTCAGATCGGCGACTTTTCATTTGAATTTGTAGATTAAAAGAAGTTAGAAATCATTTAGCATAAAATGGCTAAACCAAAAAACAGATTTATTACAGGTTATTCGGGGCTGCGGGCCCTGGCGGTCATCGCCGTCATTTTATATCACTTAGATCCCAACAAGTTTATCGGCGGCTACCTCGGGGTGCCGATTTTCCTAGTCTTGTCGGGCTACCTGGTCACCGACCACATGCGCAACTCGTATGAGGAGACCGGGTCTTACAACACCAAGGGCTTTTACCTGCGGCGGGCGAAAAAACTCTACCCGCCGCTTATTGCTGTATTGTGGGGCAGTGCAGCCTACATCGTCTTGTTCCAGCGCAACTTGCTGGCCAAGCTGAACCAAATTGTGATCACGAACCTGCTGGGGGTCTACAACTTCTGGCAGATCAGCAACGGGCAGAGCTACTTTGAACGCTTTGCGGCCAACGAGTCGCCGTTCGTGCACTTGTGGACCATGTCCATCGAGATGCAGTTCTACGTGCTCTGGCCTTTAGTCATTTGGCTTTTATATCGTTTTTTGAAAAAAGACAAACAGCGCGCTTGGGTGATTGCGCTTTTGACAATTGCCTCTGCGATCGAAATGGCTGTTTTGTTCAGACCTGGCCAAGACACCAGCCGGATTTACTACGGCAGCGACACACGCTTTTTTGCTTTAGGCTTAGGCGCGCTCTTAGCCTTTTTATGGCCGATTAAGCGCCTGCGGCAAACCGTCTCCAAGTCCAGCACGACGATCTTGGACATTGCCGGCGGCGTCAGCCTGCTGGGGATGCTGGCGATGGTCTGCAGCCACTGGCTGGACCCGCAAAGAGACTTTGCCTACCGCGGCGGGATCTTCCTGTTCTCGCTGCTCACGATGGTGGCCAGCGCCGTCATTGCCCACCCGGGCAGCCATTGGAACAAGTGGCTGACTAACCCGGTCTTCAACTGGATCGGCTCGCGCAGTTACGGGATCTACCTGTACCAGTTCCCGGTCATGATCTTTTTTGAAGACAAGGTCAAGGACCTGGCCGACCACGTCTTGTTGTACCGCTTCATTGAAGTTGCCTTGATTTTAATCATCGCCGAGCTGTCCTACCGCCTGATTGAGCGGCCGCTCAGCCATGTCAACTGGCGCAAGACCAAGCTTTACTTCCAGCAGCTGTTTTCAAAACAGACTGGCCTGCTGAAACAGCGGACGCTGGCTGCCATTGCCGCCTTTGTCTTGCTGGTCGGCAGCTGGGGCATCATCCTGGCGCCAAGCGTCAAGGCGGACAACCCGAACCGCTCGAAGCTGGCTTTGACTATTGCCGCCAACCGGCGCAAGCAGGCTAAAGACAACCAGCAGATCGTGGCCCAGCGTAAAAAGCAGGGCGGCAGTTCTGCCGCCGAACACGGCAACAAGATTTACCGCCGAGCTAAAGCCGCTGCCAAAAAGCACCCGGTCAACAAGTCATTTGAAAAATACGGCATCTCGCAGGTCGAGCTGCAGGTCGATCGGCACGTCCAGCTGACCGCCGTCGGCGACTCCGTCATGGCCGGCAGCAGCGAAAACTTGAAGAAAGTCATGCCGCAGGCCTTGATTGACGCGGCCGTTTCCCGCCAGCTTGTGGCCGCCTTCCCAATTCTGGAGCAATACAAAAAACAGGGCGTCTTAGGCAAGTACGTGCTGATCGGCTTAGGCACCAACGGCGCCTTCCCGCAGCGCGACTTAGACCACCTGATGCACATCGTTGGGCCTAACCGCCAGGTCTTCTGGCTCAACACTCACGTCCCAAGCCGGGCTTGGCAAGACCAGGTCAACGCGATGCTGGCCAAGAACCAGGCCAAGTACAAGAACTTGAAGGTCATCGACTGGCACAAAGAGGCAGGCGCACACCCAGGCTGGTTCTACGGCGACGGCACGCACCTGAACACGGAAGGGTCGAAGAGCTACGCGGCCTTCATCGGCAAAGAGATTGCCGAGTATCTATTGAATAAGTAAGAGCAGGGGATTTTTATGGAAATTGAGTTTTTAGGAACAGGAGCCGGGCAGCCATCAACCAAGCGCAACGTCTCCAGTTTGGCTTTGAAGCTGCTGGAGGAGATCAACGAGATCTGGCTGTTTGACGCGGGCGAAGCGACCCAGCACCAGATTTTGCAGACCAATATCCGTCCCCGCAAAATCCGGCGGATCTTCATCTCGCACAACCACGGCGACCACATCTTCGGCCTGCCGGGCCTGCTTGCTTCGCGTTCTTTTCAAGGCGAAGACGTCGGCCCGCTGACCATCTACGGGCCGGCGGGGCTGGAGCAGTTCGTGCGGACCGCCTTGCACGTCTCCCGCACGCGGCTGTCATATCCTGTTCGCTTTGTAGACGTTTCCGGAGGTGGTAAAATTTTAGCAGGAGGACATTTTGAAGTCTTTGCTGCTAAGCTTGACCACCGCATCCCAAGCTACGGCTATCGGGTGGTTGAAAAAGACCGCGCCGGCGAGCTTCTGATGGATAAGGTCAAAGCCGCCGGTGTGCCGCGCGGGCCGCTGCTCGGCGACCTCAAGGCGGGCAAGAAGGTGGTGCTGCCGGACGGCCGCACCCTGAACGGCAAAGACTTCATCGGTCCTGCCAAACCGGGCAGAATTGTCACGATTATCGGCGACACCCGGCCCGCCAAAAATACTTACCAGCTGGCCGAAAATGCAGACGTCCTGGTCCACGAGTCGACCTTTGCGGCAGGCGAGGAAAAGCTCGCCAAGAGCTACTTCCACTCAACCTGCCTGCAGGCGGCCCAGATTGCCAAGAAGGCCGGCGCCAAGCGCTTGTTCTTAGACCACGTTTCGGCGCGCTATACCGGCCCGGCCGGCCGGCAGATGGAACAGCAGGCACGCAAGGTGTTCCCGAACACCGCTTTGGTGCAGGACTTTTCCAGCTATGAGATTCCGATGAAAGGGTAGAGTCATGAGCGATTCATTGAGAGATAAAACAGTTGTTATTACCGGTGCCACGAGCGGCATGGGCAAGGCGATCGCCCTGCAAAGTGCACAACGCGGCGCGCGGCTGATTCTCCTGGCCAGACGCGAAGGCAAGCTGGCTGAGGTCGCCAAAGAGGCCCACTCGCTGTCTGGTTCGCAAGTCGACTATTTGCCAACCGACATGAGCAAGTCCGACCAGATTGAAGAGGCTGTCAAAAAGATCAACGCCTTGTCAGACCGCGTCGATGTATTGGTTAACGCCGCCGGTTTCGGCCGCTTTGACAACTTCTTTGACGCCAAGATGCAGGAAGCAACTGACATGTTCCAGGTCAATGTTTTAGGCCTGATGTACTTCACCCGCCTTTTGGGCAAGAAGATGATCGAGCAAAAAGAAGGGCAGATCATCAACTTCGGCTCGATTGCCGGCAAGATCCCGACCGTCAAAAGCGCTGCTTACTCAGCAAGCAAGGCGGCTGTAATTCAGTTCTCCAACGTCTTGCGCTTGGAACTCAAGCCGTTCGGCGTCCACGTCATGACCGTCAACCCGGGCCCTGTTTACACCAACTTCTTCAACGTTGCCGACCCAAGCGGCAAGTACCTGAGCAAGGTCCAGCGCTTTGTCTTAGACCCTGACGACGTGGCCTGGGAAGTGGTGCACTACTTCGGCACCAGCCGCCGCGAGCTGAACCTGCCTTTGAGCCTGGCCGCCTTGGCAAAGCTTTACGCCTTGTTCCCAACCATCGGGGACTGGGCCTCACTGACTTTTGCCAGCAGAAAGTAGGCCTGGTGCATGAAGCAGGAAAAAGACAAGAACAAAAATTACCAGGCGAAGCTGATCATCTCTCTAGTGATGATCTTGCTCTTAGTCATCTTCGCCGTCCTCAACACGAAAGTGGTGGCCATCAACTTTGGTTTTGCCCAAGCCAAGCTGCCGCTGATCATCGTCTTAGTCGTCATGTTTTTGCTGGGGGCCTTGGTCTCGCTGCTATTGGCCCGCAAGCATTAAGTATTGATTTGTAAATTAACAAATAGTATGATGAATAAGCGTGAGTATTTAGTGCTTTTAAATTTGACTATCAATTAATAAAGGAGATTTTACTAATGGCAGTTCCAGCAAGAAAGACTTCTAAGCAACGCAAGCGTACGCGTCGCGGCCACATCAAATTGAGTGTCCCAGCAATGCACTATGACGCAGCTACTGGCGAATACCGCCTGAGCCACCGCGTTTCACCTAAGGGCTACTACAAAGGCCGTCAGGTGGTTAACAAGACCGCTAACAACAATTAATGAAAAGGCAGTTTTTAAGCTGCCTTTTTATTTTTGCCTTTTTTTATGAATGTCAAGAAAGCGCTTCCAGATTGCCGTGAAAAAAGGTATAATGTTCGTATCAAGTAAAGGAGAGAGCAAAATGAAACTTGCATTTTTACATACTAGTGACATTCATGGCTACATTATGCCAACAGACTACCAAAAGAAGGGCGACTACACTGCTCCTTTCAGCTTGAGCAGAGCAAGCACCCTGATTCAAAAAGAACGTGAGAAGTTCGGTGCTGACAACGTAGTTGTGACTGACGCCGGCGACCTGCTGCAAGGGGCCCCGCTTGCGACCTACACCAGCAAGCAAGACTACGCTAAGGGCATCGAGCACTACACCGAAGCCTTTAACAAGGTCGGCTACGACGCCAGAGTCTTGGGCAACCACGACTTTGACTACGGTTTGGACTACCTGACTTACTACATCGACCACACCAAGGCTCCGATGCTGAATGACAACGTCTTGGACGAACAAACCGGGATGCCTTTTGCCGGCCGGCAATACACCATCGTCGAAAAGGCCGGTCTGAAGATCGGGATCGTCGGTGTCTGCACCCAGTATGTACCGCACTGGCAAAATGCTGAACACATCAAGGGCTTGAAGTTCATCTCAGCCTTTGACGGCATCAAGCCGCTGGTTAAGAAGCTGCGTCCGCAAGTCGACGTTTTGGCTCTGGTTTACCACGGCGGTTTTGAAAGCGACCCGGCAACCGGCAAGGCTACCCAGCCGCACAACGGCGAAAACGAAGGCTACAAGATTCTGTCTGAACTGCCTGAAATCGACGTCATCTTGGCCGGCCACCAGCACAACAGAGCAGCCTTGGTTGCAAAGGACACGCCAATCGTTCAGCCAGGCTTCCGCGGCGACTGCATCGGCGAAGTTGTCTTAGACATTGAAAAAGACGCAGATGGCAAGGCAGTGATCAAGAACGCCACTGCCGAACTGCTGGACACTAAGGACAGCGAACCGGACCAAGCTGTTGTTGACGAAGTCAAGGAACTGGACGCAGAAACGCAAGTCTGGCTGGACAAGCCAATTGCCCACATGTCAGCAGCTGCTCCAATCGAGCACCCATTAGAAGACCGTCTGACCGGTGCGCCATTCATCAACCTGATCCAGCAAATGGAACTGTGGTTCTCACACGCCGACGTTGCAGCAACCGCGATCATGACTGACGCCGCTCACGGCTTCACCCAAGACGTAACCATGCGGCAAGTTCTGCTGAACTACCCGTTTGCCAACCAGCTTTGTGTCGTTAAACTGACTGGCAAGGAGCTGCGTGAAGTGATGGAACACGCTGCGACCTACGTCACTAAGGACGAAAACGGCAAGGTTAAGTTCAAGGACAAGTATGTCACTCCGCAAAACATGCTCTTCAACTTCGACTTGTTTTACCCAATCCACTACGAGGTAGACGCTTCTAAGCCGGAAGGCGAGCGGATCACCAAGCTGGAATTAAACGGCAAGCCGCTTGACGACAACAAAACCTACCGTCTGGCTGTCAACAACTACCGTGCTAACGGCGGCGGCTTCTACCCATGCTACAGCATGGACAAGATCGAAAGCACTTCCGACCAGGACTACGTGCAAATGTTTGGCACCTTCCTGTCACAAGACGACATCGAAGTGGACACCAAGCACAACTACAAGTTCTACTAAAATAGGGCTAAATAAAAAGACGGGCTGTCTGTCAGCTCGTCTTTTTTTTGCATTAAAAAAAGCTTCCGGCGGGAAGCTTTGGTTAGCCTAACTTAAAGTTTTGAATACTTGCTTTTATCTTGAACGCTGTGAGCAGTAATCGTCGGGATGATCAGCGCGTAGAAGAAGCCGAAGATTGGGCCGATGATTGCTGATTGAACGAGGTTAAAGTTCATTTGCGTTAAGGAAGAGGCAATAAAACCGATGATTAGGCAAAAAACAGTGGACCAGACCATGGTCACGATAAAACGCATGACCGTCTTCATAAAACCCCTTCTTTCTGTTTTGAATTTTAGCACAAAGCAAATTTACATTGCAAACCCAGCTCGTCCACTTTGTTATACTTAATAAATAGAAAGGAAATGATCGACGTGCAGATTGCTAGTTTGCAAAATATCAGCTGTTTCAGCCTGCTGGCCAGCCCCACAGAGCCGGCCGCCTTGCTTCGGGCTGCCAAAGAGCAGGGCTATTCGGCTGCAGCCTTAACCGACGTCAACATCAGCTACGGGCTGGTTGCTTTTTACCAGCAGGCTCAAGAAGCGGGCATCAAGCCTTTGCTGGGGATGCAGCTGCGCACCAACGGGCTGGTCGACCCCAGCCAGGAATACGACCTGGTCTTGCTGGCCAAAAGCCTAGCCGGCTACCAAAACCTGCTGCGGCTGACGAGCAAGCTGAACTTGCTGACAGACAACGGGTCAGACCCGGCCAAGGTGACTTGGCCCGAGCTGGCACCGTACTTCAAAGACCTGGTTGTCATTGTGCCTGCCAACGACTGTTCCGAGCTGCACAGCCTTTTTAATAACCAGCCCGACTTAGGCCGCCAGTACGTCGACAAGCTGACTGGCTTGCTAGGAGAGGGCAGCGAGCTGTATTTAGGCATCTACGCCCAGCCTGAGCAAGAAGAATACATCGCTTTTTGTAAAGACTTAGGGCAGCTGGCCGCCATCGACGACAACCGCTACCTGCGGCCCGAAGACCAGTTCTTACGCCGGACCATGCTGGCGATCCGCGACGGCCAGACCATCGCCGACCCTGAAACCGTCAGCAAGCAGGCCGGCTCGCACTGGCTGCGGCCGGCTGCCGACTTGTTGGAACGCTGCCAGCAGCTGGGCGTGCCCGAGGCCGCCGCAAACACCGGCAAGATTGCCGCCAGCTGCAACGTGACGATCAAGCTGAACGGGCCGGAGCTGCCGACCTTTAAGCAGGACAAGTTTAAGACCTCGCAGGAAGCGCTGCACCACCTGGCCCAAGCAGGTCTGGCCGACCGTTTTGCCGGCAAAAAGATCCCGGAGAATTACCAAAAGCGGCTGGACTATGAGCTGGGCGTCATCCACCAGATGGGCTTTGACGACTACTTCTTGATCGTCTGGGACGTCATGAACTTCGCCCACCGGCAAAAGATCACGACTGGCCCCGGCCGGGGGTCAGCCTGCGGCTCGCTAGTTTCTTACTGCATGCACATCACCGAGGTCGACCCGCTGGCTTACCACTTGCTGTTTGAGCGCTTCTTAAACCCGGCGCGCCAGCAGATGCCCGACATCGACTTGGACTTTCCTGACGACCGCCGCGACGAGGTCATCAAGTACATGTTTAAAAAGTACGGGATGGACCACGCCGCCCAGATCCTGACCTTTGGGACCTTGGCCGCCAAGCAGGCCTTGCGCGACGTCGGCCGCGCCTTTGGCTTAAACCAAGTCCAGCTGGGCCGCATTGCCCGGACCGTGCCATACTCTAAGAAAAAGCTGACTCTGCCCGAAGCCTACAAGCAGTCAAAGCAGATGCGGATTTTGGTCAACCAGACGCCTTTGAACAAGCTGCTGTTTAAGACCGCCTGCGGGCTTGAAAACCGGCCGCGCCACGACTCCATCCACGCAGCCGGCCTGGTGATCAGCGACAAGTCTATTGCCGCCACCGTCGGCCTGCAAGCAGGGCCGCTCGGTATCCCCGTCACCCAGCAGACCAAAGAAAATGTCGAAAAAATGGGTCTGCTGAAGATCGACTTCTTAGGCCTGCGCAACTTGACCCTGCTGGGCCAGGCCTTGCATTTAGCCGGTTTAAGCGACCCCAACCAGATCCCGCTGGACGACCAGGCCACTTTGGCGCTGTTTCAGCGCGGCGACACCGAGGCCATCTTCCAATTTGAGGCGCCAAGCATCCGCCGCGTTTTGCGCGAACTGCACCCGGACAACTTCGAAGACATCGTCGCGGTCAACGCCTTGAACCGGCCGGGCCCGATGGACAACATCCCGCACTTTATCGCCCGCAAGCAGGGCAGGGAGGCCATCACTTACCCCGACCCCAGCCTGCGGGAAATCCTGGCGCCGACCTACGGCATCTTGGTCTACCAGGAACAGGTCATGCAGACGGCGCAGGTCTTGGCCGGCTTCAGCCTGGCCGAAGCCGACAACTTGCGGCGCGCGATGTCTAAGAAAAATGAAGAGATCATCGCTAACGAAAAAGAGCGCTTCATCACGGGTGCTCAAAAACTAGGCCACTCGGCTGCCGTTGCCGACAAGGTCTACAGCTACATCGAGCAGTTCGCCAACTACGGCTTCAACCGCTCGCACGCCGTGGCCTACAGCGAGGTCGCCTTTTGGCTGGCCTACCTCAAGGTCCACTTCCCAGGCGCCTTTTACACGGCGCTGCTCAATTCTAACGGCGCTGACAAGGAAAAGATTGCCCGCTACCTGGCCGCCTTGCACGAGGCCGGCTTGCGCGTCCTGCACCCCGACATCAACAAAAGCGGTCTGGACTACCGGCTGGCCGGCAAGCAGATCCTGGTCGGCATCGGGGCCATCAAGGGCCTGCGCCGCGACTTCAGCGAGCAGATCATCAAAAAACAGCCCTACAAGAGCTTCAGCGACTTTTTGCTGAAAAGCGATCCCAAGTTTTTAAGCAAGGAAGCCGTCAAGAGCCTAATCAAGGCGGGCTGCTTTGACTCCTTCAAGCAAAACCGGCTCGAGCTGTTAGCCATCGCCGAACAAGAGATCGAAAGCATCAAGATGGCAGGCGGCAACCAGACCCTGTTTGAGGCCCTGCTGCCGGCTAAGCCCGAAGACACGCCGCATCTCACCAAAGCCGAAAAGGCCGCCCAGGAAAAAGAGGTGCTGGGCTTTGCCACCACGATGACCGCCTTAGAGGCCGTCAGAAAGTACGCCACCCGCTTTAAGGCCAAGAGCTTTGACCAGTTTGCGGTCAACGAGCAGGGCGTGGCCGTCGGCCAGCTCTTGCGGCTGAAGAAGGTCAAGACGAAGAAGGGGCAGACGATGGCCTTTGCCAGCTTCAGCGATGGCTTGAGCCAAGCCGAACTCACCGTTTTTCCAGGGACTTACGCCCGGCTGGCCGAAGACTTGGTCGTCGACCAGATCTACCTGCTCCAGGTCCAGACACGGACCGACCGCTATGACGGCGAGCGCCTGCAGTTTATCTTAAATAAGCTGAAACGCGTTAATTTCACTGATTAATTTTGTCTTTTTTTTAAAGATAACCTATACTTTTAAAAAAAGAGGAAAGGTTTGAAAGCTTTGATTGGAAGGATTGCGACCGGGAAGGTCACTGATGAAAACGAAAAGGCCTACTTCGTGCAAATCGAAGGGGTCACCTATGAACTGCCGAAGCTGGAGCTGACCCAAGACGAAAAGCCGCAAGCGGGGAGCTTGGTCCAGGGCTTTATCTATGCCAACCAGCACCAGAAAATGATGATGACGCAGTTTTTGCCGGTCTGCGGCCCTGACGAATACGGCTGGGCGACAGTCACCGAGGTCCGGCGCGACCTGGGCGTCTTTGTCGACGTCGGCTTAAAGGACAAGGATATGGTGGTTTCGCTGGACGACCTGCCGGCCCAAACCCAGCAGTGGCCGCGCAGAGGCGACCGCCTGCTGGTCCGTCTGCAGACCGACCAGAAAGACCGGATCTGGGCTAAGCCGGCCGACGAAAACATCTTCGACCAGCTGAGCCAGTCTTACCCGGATGACTTGAAGAACTACAACTTGACGGTGACGGTTTATGCCAGCCGCGAGATTGGCGCCTTTGTCATCAGCAGCGACTACTACTTGGGCTTTATCCATATTTCCCAAAGCTACCGGCCGCTGCGCTTGGGCGAGCAAGTGAAAGCCCGTGTCATCGGCAACAGCAAGTACGGTCGCTTGAACTTGAGCGTCCTGCCGCGCAGCTACGAGGAAATTGACGACGACGCGCAGATGATTTTAGTGAGCCTGCGCCGGACTAGTGAAGGGCGTCTGCCTTTTTCCGACAAGAGCAGTCCTGAGGAAATCAAGCAGCACTTTGGCATTTCCAAGGCCGCGTTTAAGCGGGCGCTGGGCCACTTGATTAAGGAAAAGCTGATTGTGCAAGACAAGCAACGCGGCGAAATCAGCCTGCTGGAGAAGGATCTTGACTAATGCTGATTAAATACAAAAAGGAATACGAAAAGACCGTCATGGGGCTCTTGTCCTTGATGCCGGATTTTAAGAACCTGCAAAACCTGCGCGAGGAAATGGCCTTGTACAACAACCAGGATAGTTCCTTCCAGGTCTTTTTATACAGCGAAGAGCGGCAAAGCGACATCGTGGGCGTCGTCGGCTTAAACGTCTCCGACCAAGTCGTCGCCATCCGCTACCTGGTCTTGGCGCCTAGCAGCCGGACCGAGGAAAACGAACGCAACTTTGTGTTGGAACTGCAGGACTACTTTGACAAGCAGGCCATTACCGCGCTGCCAGCCTATGTTTACCTGCTTCAGTACCTGGACTAATGCCGCTGCAGCTGAAGCTGCCTAATTTTGAGGGACCGCTGGATGTCCTCTTGCACCTCTTGCGAGAGCAGAAAATTGAAATCTACGACATCCCGATCGCGCAAATTACCCAGCAGTACCTGTCTTTTTTGGCCAAAATGCAGGCCGCAAATTTTGACCTGGCGGGCGAATATTTCGTCATGGCCTCGACCTTGCTGCGGATCAAGTCGCAAATGCTGCTGCCGCACAACAAGTTTGCCCAAGAAGAAGAGGACGACGACCCGCGCAGCCAGCTGGTCGAACAGCTGGTCCAGTACGAACTCTTCCAAAAAATTGCCGGCTATCTGAAACAGCAGGGGGCCCAGGCGCCGCTGCTGGCGGCAAAGCCGGCCAGTGTGCCGGCCTCAAGCCAGGGCCTGCCCCAAGGCCAAGTCGAACTAAGCGACCTGGTTTCCGCCATGAGCCGGCTGGTCGTGCGCTACCGGCTGCGCCAGCCCAACGCCGGCCGGCTGGAGCTGCACCGGACTTCGGTGCGCCAGATGACGAATGTTTTGCAAGAGTGTTTGCAAAAAAGGGGCACTGCGTCTTTTGGCACCCTGATTAAGCAAGCAGCCACCGACTTGGATACGGCGGTGGCCCTTTTTTTGGCCGCTTTAGACCTCTGCCGCAAGCAAAGAGTATTCTTAAAGCAGGCGAAAGGGGACATTATTTTGAAGTGGATTGACAGCGATGAATAAGCAGGCCGGTTTGCAGGCGCTTTTGTACCTGGCCGGCGACAGCGGTTTAAGCGTCAAAGAGGCGGCCAAGCAGCTGGCCATTGAACCGGCCGCGGTCCGGCAGCTGGCAGAAAAAATCAGCAAAAAAATGGCTGCCGACCGGACCTGCGGCCTGCAACTGCTTTTTTTAGACGACGAAATCAAACTGACCACGAAGCCCGCTTTGGCCAGCCTGGTCCAGCAGTATTTAGGCCAGGACAAGGGCAAGCTGAGCCAGGCGGCACTAGAGACCTTGGCCATTGTCGCTTACCGGCAGCCGATCACGCGGGTGGAGATCGACGACATCCGCGGCATCAATTCGGCAGGCGCCTTGCAGACCCTGGTCTTGCGCGGCTTAGTTGAAAAACACGGCCGCAAGGAGGTCCCGGGCCGGCCGCGGCTGTATCAGACCACTGCTTATTTTTTAGAATACTTTGGCCTGCAGAGCCTAGCCGATTTGCCTGACCAAGACGAGTTCGCCGCAGACATTGACCACCCCGAACAGACCGAGATTATGAGGAGCACAAAAGATGAATGAGCGTTTGCAAAAAGTTATTGCCCAAGCCGGCGTCACCTCGCGGCGCAAGGCTGAAAAATTGATTACGGCCGGCCGGGTGACCGTCGACGGCAAAACTGTCACCGAGCTTGGGACCAAGGTCTCTGAAAAACAGCAGGTGGCAGTCGACGGCGTGCCGCTTTCACGGCAAAGCCTGCACACCTACCTTTTTTACAAGCCGCGCGGCGTGATCTCGTCTGTGTCTGACGAACACAACCGCAAGACGGTGGCCGACTACTTCGAAGACCTGCCTTACCGGCTCTACCCGGTGGGCCGGCTCGACTACGACACGTCGGGCCTGCTGCTCATGACTAACGACGGCGACTTGGCCAACCACCTGATGCACCCTAAACACGAGGTGGCCAAGGTCTACCTGGCTAAGATCGAGGGCAAGCTGACCGGCGAAGAGATCAAGCAGCTGGAAGCCGGTGTCGTGATCGACGGCAAAAAGACGGCTCCTGCCAAAGTCCGCCTGCGCCGCAACCACAACTCCCGCGGCAAGACCAAGCAGCTGGTCCAGCTGACGATCCACGAAGGCCACTACCACCAAGTCAAGCGGATGCTGCAGGCGGTAGGGCACCGCGTTGAAAAGCTGTCGCGGCCGCGCTATGCCTTCTTAGACCTGCACGGTTTAAGCGCCGGCGACTACCGCGAATTGACGCGCCAAGAAATTGACAGATTACGGCATGCTTAGTACAATAAAGTTGTCAGTTGAATAAAGCTTGTTGTCTTCAAGGCAGGGTGAAAATCCCGACCGGCGGTGGAAGTCCGCAACCCGCGCGAGCGGTGGAATCCTTTAAGGTACCGATAGTATAGTCTAGATGAAAGAAGACAGATCTTAATAAATAGCAAAATACTTATCCTGGTCTGTTGCTTGAGGCGGCAGACTTTTTGTTTGAACAAAAGAGGAGCTAGTATTATGCAAAATAAATCAACTGCTAAAAACAAAGCCGGTCTTTCATCCTGGTTAGCCTGGGCAATTATCGCCGCCCTGGCATTCTTAGTCATGAAGTTTGAGTTCCCGATCATCCCGATGATCCCATACCTCAAGATGGACTTTTCCGACGTGATTATCGTCTTGTCGACCTTCATCTTCGGGCCGCTGGGCGGGACCATGGTGGCCTTGTTCAAGTGCCTGCTGTCTTACCTGATTTCAGGCGCCAACATCTTGAGCCTGGTCGGCGACCTTGCAGCCTTCTTCGCCAGCATGTCCTTTGCTTTGCCGATTTACTACATCAGCAAGCGCGATGAGAAGAGCAACGGCCGCAAGATCTGGGGCATTGTCGTCGGCATTATCTGCCTGACTATTGTCATGTCAGTGCTGAACGCCTTCGTCTTGACCCCAATGTACATCAAGTTTTCAGGCTTTAAGCTGCAGGCGGGGATGCTGAACTACATCTTCACCGCCATCGTGCCTTTCAACTTGGCCAAGGGTTTGGTCAACGGGATCTTGGTCTTCATCTTGATGAAGACGGTAATGCCGCAGCTGGAAAAATACGCTGCCCGTCGTTTTAACTAGTTAAGAATTTAAGAAAATACAGGCTGTCTCTTGCAGGCAGCCTTTTTTTGTGCCTAGGAAACGACGGCGGCCTATGCTAGAATTAACGTATCTATGGAGGATTTATCATGAGTAATGAGCCGAAACTGCACCACTACGAGCGGCCGACAGAAAGCCGCGCCAATGAGCGGCGCCGTCACGCACGGCCGGCTGCCGAACCCAGCAAGCATGGGCCGGCGAAAAAAAGCCGCCACACTTCATTTTGGGCTGGGATCTTAATCATCGCTATTTTGTTGATTGCCATTTTCCCAATCGTCAAAAACCACACGGACCAAAGCGGCAGCCGCGACTTAGCCAGCAGCAAGTCGAGCAGCCAAAAAGCTGTGTCTCCGCGCAAGAGCAAAAAAGTTAAGACTAAGCCTGCAGCCAAAGTAAAGACTGCCACAAAGAAGACAGCTGCTCCAAAGCAGACTAAGCAGACTGCAACTAGTCAAACTCAGACGAAGCAGACTAAACAAACTAAGCAGACTGCTCAGCAAAACGCCGCCAGCTACGTTGTCAAAAGCGGCGACACGCTCTTCTCAATTGCCCAAGCTCACGGCACGACAGTTGATAAGCTTGTTCAACTCAACGGCCTGGCCGGACCCGACGCGATCCAGGCAGGACAAACTCTGAAGATGCGTTAAAAATTATTAAGGGAGGAAAGAGGAGACGCAAGTCTCCTTTTAAATTTTCATGCAAATTGCTATTGATGGGCCTGCTTCAGCAGGCAAAAGTACCATTGCCAAACTTGTTGCGCAAAAGCTGTCGTTTATCTACATCGATACGGGCGCGATGTACCGCTCCTGTACTCTGATTGCCAAAAACCACGGCATTGACTACGGCGACGAAAAGGCGCTGCTGCCGCTGTTAACTAATGACAGCATCGTCTTTAAAAACACCCCGGAAGGCCAAGAAGTCTGGGTCGAAGGCAAGGATGCTTCTTTAGAGATCAGAACGCCGGAAATCACGGCCAACGTCTCCCAAGTCTCAGCACTGCCGGGCGTCAGAAAAAAGATGGTCGAGATGCAGCGGGCAATGGCCCAAGGCAATGTGATCATGGACGGCCGCGACATCGGCACGACCGTGCTGCCGCACGCTGATTTGAAGGTCTTCATGATTGCCAGCGTGGAGACGCGGGCCCAGCGGCGCCTGCGCGACTACCAGGAAAAGGGCATTAAACAGCCGCTGGCAGAAATCGAAGAAGACATCCGCCTGCGCGACTATAAAGACTCGCACCGGGAAGTGTCGCCGCTGCGCAAAGCAGACGATGCAGTCGAACTTGATACCTCCAACATGTCCATTGAACAGACTGTTGACGCCATTTTAGATTTAGTGAGCAAAAAAGAAAAAAATAATGTTTAAATAGTGGAATAATTTTTCTTTTTACTATAAAATTAAACCTGATATTGGGAGGTATTTATGTCAGATAACAGTAAAGAATTTGAAGATGCTTTAAAAGATATGATCAACGTCGAAGTTGGCAACATTGTCGATGTTGAAGTATTGAGCGTTGAAGATGGCCAAATCGCTGTTGGCGTTGTTAACGGCGGTGTTGAAGGGACCATCACTAAGCGTGAGTTTACCAGCGACCGCAGCGCTAACCTGCACGACCTGGTTAAGCCAGGCGACCAATTCAAGGCTTTAGTCTTGAGAAGAGCCGGCGGCGACAAGGAAAACGGTGAATTCTACTTCTCCGTTACCCGTCTTAAGGAACGTGAAGCTTACACTAAGCTGCAAAAGGACTTTGAAGACGGCAAGACTGTTGAAGGTACTGTCGTAGGTGCAGTTCGCGGCGGTCTGCTTGTTGATGTTGGTACTCGCGGCTTCTTGCCAGCTTCCTTGATCTCAAACCGTTACGTTTCAGATCTGAAGCCATTCATCGGCAAGAAGATGAACTTAAAGATCACCGAAATTGATCCGAACAAGAACCGTCTGATTCTTTCACGCAAGGATCTTATTGAAAAGGAACGTGAAGAAGCATTCGACAAGGTTGCTTCACAATTAGTTGAAGGCGACATCATCGAAGGCAAGGTTTCACGTTTAACCGGTTTTGGTGCGTTTGTTGATGTTGGCGGTGTTGACGGCTTGGTTCACATTTCTGAAATTTCCTACAAGCACGTTGACAAGCCAAGCGACGTTCTGAAGACCGGCCAAGACGTTAAAGTTAAGGTTATCGGCATTGATAACGATAAGCATCGGATCTCCCTGTCAATTAAGCAAACTCTGCCATCACCGTTTGAAGAAGCAACCGCTAACTTAAGCGAAGGCGACGTTATCGAAGGCAAGGTTAAGACCCTGACTTCATTCGGTGCCTTTGTCGAAGTTGCTGACGGCATCCAAGGCTTGGTTCACGTATCTGAAATCTCAAACAAGCACGTTGACAAGCCAAGCGACGTTTTGGAAGTCGGCCAAACTGTTAAGGTTCGTGTTCTGAACATTGACCCAAGCGAGAGACGTATTTCTCTGTCAATGAAGCAAGCTAGCGAAGAGGGCGCCAAGGAAAACGCTGGCCGTCCACGCCGTCGCAGAAACAACAACGACAGTGCTGCTAGAAAGTACATGAGCAACAACGACAACGGCTTTGCTTTAGGCGACATCATCGGCGATCAACTTAAGAATCGCAAGTAATTCTTTTAAAAGAGAGTGCTGACTTTGCGTCAGCTCTTTTTTTGTTTTTTGGTAAAGGAGCGTGAGCAAGTTGACTTTAGCAACAGTAGCAATCGTTGGCCGGCCTAATGTCGGCAAATCAACCATTTTTAACCGGATAGTCAATGAACGGCTTTCCATTGTCGAAGATACGCCAGGGGTGACCCGTGACCGGCTGTACGCCAAGGCTGAGTGGCTGGGCCATGAGTTCAACCTGATCGACACGGGCGGGATTACCCTGGACGACACCAAGATCGAAAACGAGATCAAGGCCCAGGCGGAAATTGCGATCGAAGAAGCGGACGTGATCATCATGATCGCCGAGGCGACGGCCCAGGTGACTTCTTTGGACGAGGCCATTGCCCGGCTTCTTTACCGCAGCAAAAAGCCCGTCCTGCTCGCCGTCAACAAGGCCGATAACCCTGACCTGCGGGCCGATATCTACGACTTCTACTCCTTAGGGCTGGGGAAGCCGTACCCGATCTCCGGTGCCCATGGGACAGGCTTAGGCGACCTGCTTGATGCTGTCGTCGAAAAATTGCCAGACAAAAGCGGCGGTGCCGAAGACGGGATCTCTTTTGCCGTAATCGGCCGGCCAAACGTCGGCAAGTCGTCCCTCGTTAACGCGCTGCTGGGCGACAAGCGGGTCATCGTGGCCAACGAGTCGGGCACGACCAGAGACGCCGTCGACAGCCGCTTTACAGATTCCGATGGCGACAAGTTTACGATCATTGATACCGCCGGGATCCGCAAGCGGGGCAAGGTCTACGAAAAAACCGAGAAGTACTCCGTGCTGCGGGCCATGGCGGCCATTGACCGCTGCCAGGTTGTCGTCTTGGTCTTAGATGCCGAAACGGGCATCCGCGAGCAGGACAAGCACGTCGCAGGCTTTGCCCACGACGCCGGCAAGGGCATGCTGATCGCCGTCAACAAGTGGGACGCAGTCCACAAGACGGCCAGCGCCATGCACGACTTTGAACAAGAAATCCGGGCCGAGTTCCAATACCTCGACTACGCCCCGATTGTCTTTATCTCGGCTAAAACCGGCCAGCGGGTCGACCAGATCCCGCCGCTGATCAAGCAGATCAACAAGGCCCAAAACCAGCGGATCCAGTCCAGCAAGTTAAACGACCTGCTGCTGGATGCGGCTAAGCTCGTGCCGACGCCGCTCATCCACGGCAAGCGCTTGCGCGTTTACTACATGACCCAGGTGGCCACGACGCCGCCGGCTTTCGTTGTCTTTGTCAACGACCCGGACCTGATGCACTTTTCATACCAGCGTTTTTTGGTCAACCAACTGCGTGCAAACTTTGATTTCACGGGCACGCCGCTGAAAATCATCCCGCGGAAGCGGAAATAAAAATTGCGCTATACAAATGGTGCAAAAACCAACAAAAACCTTGTCGTGACGCGGTTTTTGTGCTAACTTGATTGCAGGAAACAATGATAGGTAGTCATCATTCTTCCGTATTTACAAGTCTTGGGCCGGGAGGTCCATTGCAGGAGGTGTAGAAGAATGGCAAATAAAGCTGAATTAGTTTCTGAAGTTGCAGACAAGACTAAAATGACTAAGAAGCAAGCAGCCGCTGCTGTTGATGCTATCTTTAGTTCAATTCAAGAAAACCTTGCCAAAGAAGAAAAGGTTCAATTGATCGGTTTTGGTACTTTTGAAGTTAGAAACCGTGCTGCTCGCAAGGGCCGCAACCCACAAACTGGCGCTGAAATCGAAATTCCAGCCAGCAAGGTACCAGCATTCAAGCCAGGCAAAGCCTTGAAGGATGCTGTTAAATAATAATTGACATTTCATGTTAATTTTTAAAAAATGCTAGGTTTGATACCTGGTGTTTTTTTATGCCATAATTATGGGCAGGTGATGAGATGAAGACATATTCAGAGCAGCTTTTGACTGCCATTCAAAACAATGACTTTTCGCAAAATCGGATTTTGCTGAGAAAAGCGCTGGCCAACGATGGCGAAGAAACCTTAGCCAAGCTCGCCGCCAGCCTGTCCGACCTGGGCTTGACCGACCTGGCCCAAGAGATCTACCGCGACCTTTTAAAAAAGGACCCCGCAAACGGCTTCTACAAAGTCTATTTGAGCGAGATCCTGTTAAACGACGGCAAAGACGACGAGGCGCTGTCGCTGCTTTACGACGCCAAGCCGGACGACGACGCCTACTTGGCCAGCCTGCTGGCCAGCGCCGACTATTACGAGGCCAACGGTTTAGTTGAAACCGCTGCCGCCAAGCTTGCTGCGGCCAGAAAGCTGGCCCCGCAAGAACCAGCCGTCATCTTCGGCCAGGCCGAGCTGGCCTTTGAAAGCGGCGATTATGCGACGGCCTTGCCGCTGTACCGCCAGCTGGCTAAAAAGCAGCGGCGGGTGGCCGAAGTGTCGCTGACCCAGCGCATGGTTTCCTGCCTGGCCAACATGGGCGAATACGAGCAGGCCGCAGCGATTTTGCGGGAAAGCCAAGACACCATCGTCAGCATCGACGACCGCTACCAGGCCGGCGTGATCTTGCTGGCGGCAGGGGACCGCAAGCAGGCCATCAAATACTTCGACAGCGTCATTAAGCAAAGCCCCGACTATGTCAGCGTCTACCCGCGGCTGGCCGCGGCCTATGCCCAAGAACACGACCAGGAAAACGCGCTGGCGACGGCGCTGACTGGTTTGTCTTACGACCAGTACAATTCCCGCCTGTACGAGCAGGCGGCCCAGGCAGCGGCCAATTTAGGCCGCGAACAGCAGGCCGAAGAGCTGCTGACCAAGGGCTTGCGGCAGGACCCGGACGACAACAGCCTGCGCCTGCAGCTGTCTAACCTGTTCATCCACCAGGGCCGCGACCAAGACAACGTGGACCTGCTGACAGACCTGCCGGACGACGACAAAGAGCCGCAAGTCTACTGGAACTTGGCCCTGTCCCAGCTGCGCTTAGAACAGTTGGAAGATGCCAAGGCCAACTTCCTGTTGGCTTACCCGGCCTATAAAAACAATACGGACTTTTTGAAGAACTTTATCGAGCTGCTGCAGGCTCAGGGCGACACCAAGACCCTGAAGCTGCTGCTGGCTGACTACCTGCGTTTAGTTCCGGAAGACCAAGACATGCAGGACTTATTTAATCGTTTGCAATAAAAAAAGGGCTTTGCGCCCTTTTTTATTTTCAGTTTTTTAATTCTTGGCTTTGACAATGATCATGTCCTCTTCGACTTCAGTTTCGCCTTGGACGGCCGCAATTTGTTTTTTACGCTCGTCTTGGTTCAAGAAGCGTTCAGTCCACTTGGCAAACTGGCTATTGATGATTGCCGGCATTCCAAACATCAAAACAAGTGCCAGTAAATCGAACAGCAGTCCTGAGTGCGGATTTTTGACCACCATGTAGTAGCCGATGCCGATAAAAAAGAAGCAGGTACCAAAGAGCATGCTGGCGGTAACCGACCCCATCAGGTAGGAGCGCAGCAGTTTGACTTGACCCTGGGTGTAGGCGACGTAGCTGCTTTTTTCGCGCTGAGCCCGTCTGCTTAAAATCACGAGCATCGTAATGCTGTAGGCCAGCAAGAGGACGCCGGATGTGAGGGCCATGGCCCAGGCTGCTTTTTCTTCTTTTAAAACGTTATAGCGGTAAACGCCCAGCTGCAGCCCGACGATGAAGGCTGTGATGAACAAGCCTAAGGTGCAAGCCAAGTTGCCGAAAAAGGTTTGCCGTTCCTTGCCCAGCCGGTAGGCCGAAAGGATGGCCAGTGCCAAGAAAAGGGCAAAGAACACTAAAACGGTGCCCGGATTGTAATTTAATAGCAATTTTTCCATTGTAACTCCTCACAGATTATGATTGCGTTTTTTGCAAGCTCATTTTATCATAAGGACTGTTATTTTATTAGACGACTCGTTATTTTATTGCGCAAAAAAACATCCCCAAACGGGGATGTTTTTATTTTTTAATGTCTTAAAAAGAGGTGGTGCGTCTTGCGCTTGTAAGTGAAGCCTTCGCCTAAAGCCTCCTGGACGTCGAAGACTGAAACAAAGGCGTTTGGATCTTCGTTTAAGATCAGCTGCTTGACCTCGTGGATTTCACGCGGAGAAACGATGCAGTAGATAATCCGCTTTTCGCTTTGGTCGTAGCCGCCTTCGGCCTTCAAATAGGTGAAACCGCGCTCCATCTTCAAGTCGATCATCTTGGCGATCTCCTGGTAGTGGTCCGAGATGATGAACAGGCCGCGGGCAACGTAGGCGCCGGCTTGAACCGTGTCCATCGTGCGGGACAGGACAAAGCTGCCTAAGACCGTGTACATCATGTGGCGCAGGTCAAGGTAGGACAGGGAAGCCAGCAGGACGACGACGTCTAAAGCCAAGATCGTCCGCCCGGAGGCAATGCCGAATTTGATCTGCATGATGCGGGCGATGATATCAGTCCCGCCGGTCGTCCCGTAGTAGCGGAACACGATCCCCAGGCCCAGGCCGGACAGCAGCCCGGCCATCATTCCTGAGATAAAGAGGTCGTGTTCAAAGTTAAATTGAATTATAATAGGTAGGTGACGCCACATCCATAAGAAAAAGGAGAGGCAGGCCGTGCCCCAAATCGTATACAGGAGCATCCGCCGGCCCATGTAGCGCCAACCTAAGATAATTAACGGAATATTTAAAATCAAAGTACTGAGACCTGGATCGATGTGCCAATAGTAACGCAGGATCAGCGTGATACCGCTCAGGCCGCCGTCGGCCAAGCGGTTGGGGATGCTGATTGCGTCGAGGCTCAGCGCGTAGATCGCGCAGCCCAATGCAATGAGCGAAGTCTCTTTCAAAATTGCTGCTCTATCTTCTGACATTGCCATCCGTCCTTTGCTTAAAATTTTTCTACCCGCAGATAGAAAACAGAATCTAAATTAGAGGATAACATGAAAATTGATAATTTGCCCGCGGTTTTTCAGGCGGCACTGCCCGTCCTGGAGACGATTAACGCTGCTGGCTACGAAGCCTATTTCGTAGGCGGCGCGGTCCGCGATTTGCTCTTAGAGCGCCCCTTGCACGACATCGACATCGCGACGAGCGCTTACCCCGAAGAAATCAAAAACCTTTTTGAAAAAACAATCGACACCGGGATCAAGCACGGCACCGTCACCGTCTTATACGAAGGCACCAGCTACGAGATCACCACTTTCAGAACGGAATCCGGCTACCAGGACTACCGCCGGCCCGACCATGTCGAATTCGTCCAAAACCTGGCGACTGACCTGCAGCGGCGTGATTTTACCATCAACGCTCTGGCCATGAACACAGAAGGCGAGATCATCGACCACTTCGGCGGGATTGACGACTTGAACAACCGCCTGATCAAGGCCGTCGGCGCCCCCGAACGCCGTTTCCATGAAGACGCGCTCCGAATGATGCGGGCGCTGCGCTTTATGAGCCAGCTGGGCTTTAAGATTGAAAAAAACACCCTGCAGGCGATCAGCGACAATGCTGAACTGCTGAGCAAGATCTCGGTGGAACGGATCCGCGACGAGCTCGTCAAGCTGGGCCTGGGCCCCGGCAGCCGGCCGGCCTTTGAGCGCTTTTTAGACACCGGCCTGTCCGAACAAGCTCCTTATTTTAAGGGTAAAAAAGACCAGCTGAGCTTATTCCCGAAGATGCAATTTTCACCAAGCAGCGAAGAAAGCTTCTGGGCGCTGTTAGTCATCCTGCTGAAGCTGCCTAATGATGAAATCGGCAAGTTCATGCGCGCTTGGCGCAACTCCAACGAGATGCGCAAGCAGGTAGCCAGCATCGTCGACTTCTTCGACCTGGCTTCCGCCCAGACGCCGACCAGCTACGAGCTGTTTAAAGCCGGCGCCAAGACCATTGCCGGGACCATCGACTTGGCCCAGCTGCTGGGCCAGCCTGTCGACGGCAGCGCCTTGCGCAACCGCTATGAGCTGCTGCCTTGCCACTCGGTCGACGAGTTTGCCATTAACGGCGACGACCTGTTAAACGCAGGCATTCCGGCCGGCCCGGCGATCGGCAAGTACTTGCACCGCCTGCAGCTGGCCGTGCTCGACGGGGAAGTGGCCAACGATAAAAACGCCATCCTGGCTTTCTTGGGCAATTTAGACAATTAACAACAAACAACAAAAAAAAGGCTTCAGCTTTTAGCTGAAGCCTTTTTTATTGTCTTTAAACATAGAATAAAACGCTGAAGTACATCAAGATTGAACCCAGCATGACGAACAGGTGCCAGACCACGTGGATGAACGGCACGTTGCGCATGCTGTACAAGATGGCGCCGACCGTGTAGGCGATGCCGCCGCCAACCAGCAGCCAGAAGCCGACCGGCGTCAGGCGGTGGTAGAGGAACGGCCCGGCCAGGATGACCAGCCAGCCCATGGCCACGTACAAGACCGTGTCAAAGATCACGTGCTTGCCTTGGTTGAAGATATAGTAGATAATCCCGATCACGGTCAGGCCCCAGATCAGGCCGAACATGGTCCAGCCCTGCCAGCCGCCGATTGCGACTAGCGAGTAGGGGGTGTAGCTGCCGGCAATCAGGATGAAGATCGACGAGTGGTCGAAGATCTGGAAGACGCCCCGCGCTTTGGTAAAGATCAAAGAGTGGTAAAGCGTTGAAAACAGGTAGAGCAGAACTAAGCTCGCCCCGTAAATTGCAAAGGTCGTCACGCGCAGGGCCGAACCGGTGCGGGCGGCGCGGACGATCAAAACGACCAGGCCGGCGACAGCCAGTCCGAAGCCGACACAGTGGGTGACGGCACTGAAGACATTGTCTAGGATATTGTAGCCTTTGCTGCGATGCTGCGGCTTTTGCCAAGGATTAAAAGACATTTGCATAAATTTTTTCTTTCATAAATAATATCTGCTGTCGAATTTGTTATACTTAAAACAGTGTTGCTATTGGTTTATACTTTATCATAATAAACCATTAGTGTACGCAAGTTTAATATTTGAAGGCGAATGAAAGTGACCCAAATCAAAATTTTGACCGACTCATCAGCGCAGCTGACTGACGAAGAAATTAAAAAATACGACATTACTGTTGTGCCGCTGTCCGTTAACATTGATGGCAAGACTTACCAGGATGGTGTGGACTTGACCAGGGCCCAATTTGTCAAGGAGATGGACGCTTCTAGCGAGCTGCCTAAGACTAGTCAGCCTTCGATCGGCCTCTTCCACCGCAAGTTTAAGGAACTGACCGCCGATGGCAGCAGTGTTTTGGCCATCTTTTTAAGCGTCAACCTGTCGGGGACGATCAACGCCGCCCGGCAAGCCGCTGAGATGCTGCCGGATGCCGACATTGAGATCGTTGATTCGCTCTTTACCGACCGCTGCCAAGGCTTCCAGGTTATCGCCGCTGCCCAGGATGCAGAAGCCGGCAAGAGCATGACCGAAATCAAGGCGCACCTGGCTGACCTGCAAGACCGCATCCACTTGCGCATGATGGTGGTCAACTTGAAAAACATCATCAAGGGCGGCCGCCTGGGGCCTTTGACCGGGCGCGTAGCCACCTTGCTGAACATCAGAATTGCGCTGACCATGAAAGAGGGCAAGCTTTTAATCGAACGCAAGGGCCGCGGCCGCAAGTTTACTGTGAAATACGTCGAAGACGTTTTGCAGTACTTGCGCAACCACCCGAACATCTCCCAGCTCTGCATCTCTTACGTCGATAGCAAGGACCAGATCGACGAGCTGGCAGCGAAGATCAAGGAACAAGAGCCAAACATCTCGATTATGACGCGGATCACCAGCCCGATCATTGCAACGCACGCGGGCTCAGGCGCTTTCGCAATTCAGTTTTTCACGGAGTAAGCCATGGCTTATAGACAGAGTTTTTACCAATACCTGATGACGCAGCGGGATCCGGACGGCACCGACGAGGTAACCCAGTTTGCCAACAACGCCAGCAACGATTCGGCCTTTCCCAAGCAAGAGCAGGATTACAAAAAGCTGTCCGACTACTTGGAACTGAACGTCAATTACCTGCCGAGCATGACCATCTTTGATCGTGCCTACCAGATGTATCTCGATAAAATGGATTAAATAAAAAAGCACCCTGGGGCAGGCCCCCTGAGTGCTTTTTTTAAGTAAAGAAAGGAAAAAAAGCAATGTCGCAAATTCAATGGTACCCCGGCCACATGAACAAGGCTAAAAACCAGCTGAGCGCCAGCCTGCGGCTGATCGACGTCGTGTTAGAAGTGCGCGACGCCCGGCTGCCGCTGTCGTCGGCCAACCCAATGCTGGATGAGCTGCTGGCCGGCAAGCCCCACGTCATCCTGTTAAACAAGGCCGACTTGGCCGACCCGCAGCTGACTGCGGCCTGGCTGAAGAAGCTGGGGCCTAACGCCTTGGCGCTCGACACCCAGCACAACACCAACGTCGGCCAGCTGGTCAAAAAGATCAAGAATGCTTCAGCAAACTTAGACAAAAAGCTCGTCCGCGTCGCCGTCGTCGGCATCCCCAACTGCGGCAAGTCGACTGTCATCAACAAGCTCAGCGGCAAAAAGCGCACGGTCACCGGCAACAAGCCCGGCGTCACCCAGCAGCTTTTATGGCTGAAAACCAGCTTCGGCATCCAGATCCTGGACACGCCGGGGATCTTATGGCCGAAGTTTGACGACCAGCAGGTCGGCTTGAAGCTGGCGGCCTGCGGCGCCATCAAGGACACGGTCTTTGCCAGCGACGACGTCGCCTTGTTTGTGCTCGACTTCATGCGCCAGCATTACCCAAAGCAGCTGGCCCAGTTTGCCCGCGTGGACTTTGACGAAGACACGAGCTCGCCGGACCTCCTCTTAAGCATGACCGCCAAGTACGGCATGCGCGATGACTACGAACGCTTTTCACTGTTTATGCTCCAGCAGCTGCGCAAGGGCAAGCTGGGCAGAATTACGCTGGACCGGCCATGACGATTAAAGAACTGCAAACCCTCATTAAAGAAAACAAGTTAACCAAGGAAAAAGCTGCCGCCTTGGCAGCTGACCCCCGCCAGGGCGTGCAAAAGCTGCTGGCTTCCTGGCAGCGCCGTCAAGCACAGCTAGCCAAAAAGCAGGAAGCTTTTCAAAAGCGCTTTGCTTACGAGCGCCAGGCCTGGGATAAAGGCTTAGTAGTCGCCGGCGTCGACGAGGTAGGGCGCGGCCCGCTGGCCGGGCCCGTAGTCACCGCGGCCGTCGTCTTGCCGCACGACTTCGACTTAGTCGCGGTCAACGATTCCAAGCAGCTGACTCCGAAAAAACGCCTGGCTCTATACCCCAAGATCTTGGAAGAAGCCGTCAGCGTCGGCATCGGCGTGGGCAGCCCGGCGGAAATCGACCGGCTGAACATCTACCAGGCCGACCGCCAGGCGATGGCAAGAGCCGTTGGTGCCTTGGACGTCAAGCCGGACTTGCTCTTAGTCGACGCCATGAACGTGCCAGTCGCCATCGAGCAGGTGTCTTTGATCAAAGGGGATGCCAAGTCCAACTCGATTGCGGCCGCTTCGATTGTGGCCAAGGTCTTCAGAGACCAGCTGATGGACGAATACGCCCAGCTTTATCCGCAATACGACTTTCCGCACAACGCCGGCTACGGCACGGCCAAGCACATCGCAGCTTTGCAAAAGTACGGGCCGACTCCGATTCACCGCAAGACCTTTGCCCCGGTGAGCGATTTTTACCAATAAAACTTTTTTTGCGTACTTCCATATAGGAGGTACGTTCATGGATTGGAAAAACTTTTTGCTGAGGCTGAAGCTGACGCCGGGGCTCGACTACCTGCGCATGCTGAAGATTGTCGAACAGCTCGCCGGCTTTGACTCAATCAGCCCCGCCAAGATCTGTCAAACTGAGTTGCCGGCCGTGCTTAAAAAAAGGGCCTGCCAAGCCCTGCGCGACCGGAGCCTGGAAGTCAAAATTGCGCGCATTGAAGCCGAATGCGAGCTCGTGACCTTTTTTGACAGCGAGTTTCCTGAGCGCTTGCGCCAGTGCTACCGGCCGCCGCTGCTCTTATTTGCCCGCGGCGATACCAGCTTATTGAAAAAACACGTGACGGTGATTGCCGGCACGCGCAGGCCCACCGGCTACAGCCAAGAGATCTTGGACCGGATCATCCCCTGGCTGGTGGCCCAGGACATCGTCGTGGCCACAGGCCTGGCGCACGGGGTCGAAAGCTGGGCCAGCCGCCTGGTCTTAAAAAGCCAGGGGCACCCGGTGGCCGTCGTCGGCAACGGCCTAAACTACATCTACCCGGCGGAAAACCGCAATTTGCAGCGCGCGATTGCGCAAAAAGGGCTCGTCATCAGCGAATACCTGCCCGACACGCCGCCGCAACCGTTCCGCTTTCCCGAGCGCGACCGGGTGCTGGCCGGCCTCAGCGAAAACGTTATCGTGACTGAGGCCGGGGAGCGGTCGGGGTCGCTCATCACGGCCAACTTGGCGCTGCAAGAAAACCGCAACATCTTCGCAGTGCCCGGTCCGATCTTCAGCGAGCGGTCCCGAGGCACTAACCAGCTGATCGCAGCGGGCGCCACGCCGCTGGTTGATTTGGGCTTTTCGCTTTAGTTGACAAATACAGTTTTCCTATTTTAGACTTGGAATGATTTTTGACTAATTAAGGAAGGGGCAAGCAATGCCTGCTAGTAAGAAAAAGAAATTAGTAATTGTCGAGTCGCCCACCAAGGCCAAGACCATCGGCCGCTACCTGGGCCGCAATTACCAAGTGATTGCTTCAAAAGGCCATATCCGCGATTTGCCCAAGTCTCAGATGGGGGTTGATATCGAACATGATTATCAGCCAAAGTACATTTCGATCAGGGGCAAGGGCCCAACGATCAAGGAATTAAAGAGCGCGGCCAAGAAGTCGAGCTATGTCTACCTGGCTTCCGACCCCGACCGCGAAGGGGAAGCCATTGCCTGGCACGTAGCCCACGCTTTGGATTTGGACACGTCGGAAAAAAACCGGGTCACTTTTAACGAAATCACGAAAGATGCTGTTAAAGCTTCATTTAAAAACCCGCGCACAATCGACATGGACATCGTCGATGCCCAGCAAGCACGGCGGGTCTTAGACCGCTTAGTCGGCTATTCCTTAAGCCCGATTTTGTGGGCCAAGGTTAAAAAAGGCTTGAGTGCCGGCCGGGTGCAGTCGATCGCTTTAAAGCTGGTCATTGACCGCGAAAAAGAGATCAAAAACTTCAAGCCCGAGGAATACTGGACGATCGACGCCCAGTTCGCCAAGGGCCGCAAGCAATTCGCCAGCTCTTTTTACGGCTTGAACGGCAAAAAGACCAAGCTGCCAAACAACGAGGCCGTGCAAAAGGTTATGGCCAAGATCGACAAGGACCAGGACTTCGAAGTGGCCAAAGTCGTCGCCCGCCAGCGCAAGCGGCAGCCTTACGCACCGTTTACGACTTCAACCATGCAGCAAGAGGCCAACAAGCGCTTAGGCTACCGGACCCACCGGACAATGAGCATCGCCCAGCAGCTGTATGAAGGCATCAGCTTGGGCCGGCAGGGGACCGTCGGTTTGATCACCTACATGAGAACCGACTCCAAGCGGATTGCCGGCGTGGCCAAGCAGGAAGCTTCTAAGTTCCTGCACGAAAACTACGGCGCAGAATACGCCGCCGTCAAGCAGCGCCACTTCAAAAACCAAGAAGACGCCCAAGACGCCCACGAAGCCATCCGGCCGACCAGCATCTACCGGACGCCGGAGTCTTTGAAGGACCGCCTGACGCCGCAGCAGTACAAGCTCTACCGCTTGATTTGGTCGCGCTTTTTAGCCAGCGAAATGACGCCGGCCGTCTACGACACGATGCGTGTCGACATCGAGCAAAACGGCGTCACCTTCAGAACGACCGGTTCCAAGCTGCGCTTTCCTGGTTTTACCAAGGTCTACGACGTCGGCGGCGAAAAGAACTCCGAGCTGCCGGAACTGGCCGAAGGCGACAAGGTCAAGCTCGTTAAAAACGACAACAAGCAGCACTTTACGCTGCCGCCTGCCCGCTACACCGAAGCCAGCCTGGTCCACGCCTTGGAAGAAAATGGCGTCGGCCGGCCGTCAACTTACGCGCCGACCATCGACACGATCCAGCGCCGCTACTATGTAAAACTAGAAGGCCGTTCGATTGTGCCGACCGAGCTGGGCGAGATCGTCGACAGCTTAGTTGAGGAATTCTTCCCCGACATCGTCAACATCGACTTCACGGCCCAGCTGGAAAGCGACCTCGACGAAGTCGAAGCCGGCAAGCAGAAGTGGGTCGAAGTCGTCGACCGCTACTACCAGCCGTTTTCAAAGGAACTGGCCAACGCCGACAAGCAGATCGAAAAAGTTCAGATCAAGGACGAACCGGCCGGCTTCAACTGCGACATCTGCGGGGCCCCGATGGTCATCAAGATGGGCCGCTACGGCAAGTTTTACGCCTGCTCGCGCTTCCCGAAGTGCCGCAACACCAAGGCGATCGTCAAAAAAGTCGGCGTGATCTGCCCGAAGTGTAAAAAAGGCGACATCGTCGAAAAGAAGTCGCGGCGCAACCGCAAGTTCTACGGCTGTTCGCGCTACCCAGATTGCGACTTTGTCTCCTGGGACCAGCCGATCGCCCGCAACTGTCCAAACTGCAAGCACTTCTTAGTCCAAAAGCGCTCTAAGAAGGGTCCTTACGTGGTTTGTCCAAACGGCGACTACCGCGAAGAAGCACAACCTGCTGAATAAAAGAAGGAATTAAACATGACTACAATTTGTTCTGTCCGCTACCAGGGCCAAACCGCCATTGCCGGCGACGGCCAGGTGACGATGGGTGAAAAGGTGATCGCCAAGGCGACCGCCCACAAGATCAGACGCATCTACCACGACAAAGTTGTCATCGGCTTTGCCGGCGGCGTCGCCGACGCCGTCAGCCTGCAAGAGCTGCTGGAAGGCAAGCTGGAAGCTTATTCCGGCGACCTGCGCCGGGCTGCCGTTGAGATGGCCCAAAGCTGGCGCAAGGACCCGACCCTGCAAAAGCTGCAGGCTCTGCTTATCGCTTTTAACGACAAAGACCTGCTGATGATCTCGGGCAACGGCGAAGTGCTGGAACCCGACGAAGACGTGGTAGCGATCGGTTCCGGCGGCAACTTTGCCCAAGCGGCGGCACTGGCCATGGTGCGCCATTCCGAGGGGATGACGGCCGAAGAAATCGCCAAAGAGGCCGTGAAGATTGCGGCCGGCATCGACGTCTTTACGGATGAGCATATTACTTCTGACAAGATTTAAGGTGAGTCTATGAAAACTCCTCGTGAAATTGTTGCGGCTTTAGATAAGTACATCGTGGGCCAGGACGAGGCTAAAAAGGCGGTAGCGATCGCTTTGTACAACCGCTACCGGCGCCTGCACGTCCCAGCCGAGCTGCAAAAAGATATCACTCCGAAAAATATTTTGATGGCCGGCCCAACCGGCGTCGGCAAGACTGAAATTGCCCGGCGCTTGGCCGACATCATCCAGGCCCCGTTTGTCAAAGTCGAGGCCACCAAGTTTACCGAGGTCGGCTACGTGGGCCGCGACGTCGAATCGATGGTCCGCGACCTGGTTGAAAACAGCGTGCGCATGACCGAACAGCAAGAGTTCGATAAGGTCCGCGTGCAAGCCACTAAGAACGCCAACAAGCGTTTAGTCAAGCTGTTAGTGCCGGCGCAAAAAAAGGAAAAGCGCCAAAACCAAATGCAGCAGATGCAGCAAATGATGCAGATGCTGATGGGCGGTCCTAATGACCAGCAAGACAACGACCAAGTCAGCGACGAAGTCCGCAACCAGCGCCTTTCGGTCGCAGAACAGCTCCAAAAGGGCCTGCTGGAAGACCAGGAAGTCACCGTGTCCGTTGAACAAGCGCCAAGAGCCAACCCGATGTCCGAGATGATGGGTCAGGCCGGCATGGACATGATGTCCAGCCTGAGCGACATGCTGCCAAAGCAGATGGTCCAGCGCACCTTGCCGGTTAAAGACGCCCGCGAGCTGTTAATCAGCGAAGAGTCGAAAAAGCTCGTCGACTACGACCGCATTTACAGCGACGCGATCAAGCGCGCCAGCGAGATGGGGATCATCTTCATCGACGAAATCGACAAGATTACGGCCGGCCAAAGCAAAAACAGCGGCGAAGTTTCCCGCGAAGGGGTCCAGCGCGACATCCTGCCGATCGTGGAAGGGTCGACCGTGTCAACCAAGTACGGTCCAATCAAGACCGACCACATCCTCTTTATCGCGGCTGGTGCTTTTGCCGAGTCCAAGCCAAGCGACCTGATCCCAGAACTGCAGGGCCGCTTCCCAATCCGCGTTGAGTTGAAGGCCTTGACCCAGGAAGACTTCGTCAAGATCTTGAAGGACCCGCAAAACTCGCTGCTCCAGCAGTACATTTCGCTGCTGAAAGCCGACGGCGTGAAGCTGGTCTTCACCAAAGAGGCTGTCGACAAGATCGCGCAGCTGGCCTACGAGGTCAACCAGGGCACGGACAACATCGGTGCCCGCCGGTTGGCGACGATTTTGGAAAAGCTGCTCGAAGACGTGCTCTACGAGGGTCCAGACATGGAAATGGGCGAGATCACGATTACCGAAAAGTACGTGACGGACAAGCTCAGCGGGGTCATCAAGAGCCGCGACTTAACCAAGTTCATTTTATAAGCAAACTAAAGCAGACGTTTCAACGCCTGCTTTTTTTATTTGGCAAAAAGGCAGGCCAGGTCCATAATAGATGTAAGCGGATACAATAAAAGAAAGAGAGGCTGTAAATCGTGACCGATAAGATCCACGTTTATTCAGAAATTGGACGGCTGAAGACAGTCATCCTGCACCGGCCAGGTGAAGAGTTGGAAAACCTGGAGCCCAGCATCTTGAAGCGCATGCTGATCGATGACATTCCTTACCTGAAAATTGCCCAAGAAGAGCACGACGCTTTTGCCAAGCTGCTGACCAGCAAGGGTGTCAAAGTTCTCTACTTGGAAAAGCTGCTTGCCGAAAGCCTGACCACGCCGGAGATTAAGGACCGCTTTTTAAACCGGCTGCTGGAAGAATCCGGCATCAAGAAAAGCGACCCGCTCCACCAAGAGCTGGTTGAGTATTTGAGCCAGTTTCCTAGCAAGCAGCTGGTGGCCAAAGTCATCGCCGGCGTGCGTAAAAATGAGCTGGCCATCGCTCACCAGAGTTTGGCCGACCTGGCCGAAAGCCCGACTTATCCTTTTTACCTGGACCCCATGCCCAACGTCTACTTCATGCGCGACCAGCAGGCGGCCATCGGCAACGGCCTGACGATCAACCGGATGACCTTCCGGGCGCGGCGGCGCGAGTCCTTGTTCATGAAGACGATCGCTGACTGCCACCCGGCCTTTAAGGACGAACACATCCCGATCTGGCGCGACCGCAACCGGCACGGCCGGCTGGAAGGCGGCGACGAGCTGGTCTTAAGTGCCAACGTCTTAGCCGTCGGCATTTCCCAGCGTACTTCGGCCGTGGCCATCACCGAGCTGGCCGAAAAGCTGTTTGAAAATTCCAGCTTTGACACAGTCCTTGCCATCAAGATCCCGCACAACCACGCGATGATGCACTTAGACACCGTCTTTACGATGATCAACTACGACCAGTTTACGGTGCACCCGGCCATCTTAAACGAGGACGGCCAGCTGGACATCTATGTCCTGCACCCGAAGAACGGGCAGGTGACGATCGACCACCAGACCGACTTGAAGGAGACCTTGAAAAAGGCCCTGCATCTGTCAGAGCTTGACTTGATTCCAACGGGCGGCAGCGACGCCGTGGCTGCGCCGCGCGAGCAGTGGAACGACGGCTCCAACACCTTGGCCATCGCGCCGGGCGAGGTCGTCACCTACGACAGAAACTACGTCACAAACGAGTTGTTGCAAAAGCACGGCATCTTGGTGCACGAGATCCGGTCCAGCGAGTTATCGCGGGGCCGCGGCGGTCCGCGCTGCATGTCTTGTCCGCTTTATCGTGAAGATTTGAAGGAGCACTGAAATGAGTAATTTGCAAAACGTTTTTCAAGGCCGCAGCTTTTTGGCCTGCAAGGATTTTCAGCCCGCTGAACTGAACTATTTGATCGACTTTGCCCTGCACTTAAAGGAATTAAAGAAAAAGGGGATCCCGCACCGCTATTTGGAAGGCAAAAACATCGCCCTTTTATTTGAAAAAGCCTCGACCAGAACCCGGTCGGCCTTTGTCATCGCCTGCAACGACTTGGGCGCCCACCCCGAATACATGGGGGCCGGCGAGATCCACTTAGGCAAAAAAGAATCGATCAAGGACACGGCCCGGGTGCTCGGCAGCATGTTTGACGGCATCGAATACCGCGGCTTTGCCCATAAGGACGTAGAAACCTTGAGCAAGTACGCCGGCGTCCCGGTCTGGAACGGCCTGACCGACGAGTGGCACCCGACCCAGATGCTGGCCGACTTCATGACGGTCAAGGAAAAGTTCGGCCGCCTGCAGGGGATTACGCTGACTTACGTCGGCGACGGCGAAGACAACGTGGCCAACTCCTTGCTGGTTGCCGGCAGCATGCTCGGCGTCAACATCCACATCGTGGCGCCAAAGAGCCTGCAGCCTAAGCCAGAGGTGCAAGCATTAGCTGAGTCTTTTGCTAAAAAGTCGGGCTCGCAAAACCTGATTACTGACGACATCAAAAAGGGCGTTTTGCACAGCAACGTCATCTACACCGACGTCTGGGTTTCCATGGGCGCCGACAACTGGGCAGAGCGCATCAAGCTGCTCAAGCCTTACCAAGTCAACATGGCCATGATGAAAGCCACTGAGACGCCGGCCGACCAGCTGATCTTTATGCACTGCCTGCCGGCCTTCCACAACACCGAAACGACGATCGGCCAGCAGTCTTATGAAAAATACGGCGTGGACGCGATGGAAGTTACCGAAGACGTCTTTGAATCCGACTACGCTTGGCAGTTTACCGAGGCCGAAAACCGCCTGCACTCGATCAAGGCGATCATGGCGGCCACTTTAGGCAACCTCTTTATCCCGCGGGTGTAAAACGATGAGCAGGATTGTAATCGCACTGGGCGGCAACGCAATTTCGGCAGGCGACCCCAGCGCACTTGGCCAACAAAAAGCCTGCCTGCAAAGCATTGCGCAGCTGCGCCCGCTTTTAGAAAATAACGAAGCGGTCTTGACCCACGGCAACGGCCCGCAGGTCGGCGCGCTGCTGCTCCAGCAAGAAGCCGGCAATACGGCCAAAACGCCGGCCATGCCGCTGGCTACGGTCGGCGCCATGAGCCAGGGCAGCATCGGCTACTGGCTCGAGCAGGCCAGCTTGAACGGCAAGCTGGCAAAGCCCGCGGTCTGCTTGGTCACCCCAACCTTGGTTGACCGCAATGATGCCGCTTTTGCAAACCCGACTAAGCCGATCGGACCTTTTTATAAAAAAGAGCAGGTCGCTGACCTGCAAAAAAGCCATCCGGATGCCGTCTACAAAGAAGATGCCGGCCGCGGCTGGCGGCAGGTCGTCGCTTCGCCAAAGCCGGTCCAGATCATGAACACGGACTTGATCGAGCTGCTGGTGGAACACGGCAGCGTCCCAATCGTCGCTGGCGGCGGCGGGATTCCCGTCGTCAAAGATGAAGCAGGCAACTTGCACGGCGTCGACGCGGTGATTGACAAGGACTGGGGTGCGGCCTTGCTGGCGCGCACCCTGCACGCAGACAAGCTGATCATCTTGACGGCCGTCGACCACGCTTACATCAACTTTGGCAAGCCGGACCAGCAGGCGCTGACCCGCGTCAGCGCGGACGAGATTGCTGACTACTTGGCCCAGGGGCAGTTTGCCCAAGGCAGCATGGCCCCAAAGGTGGAGGCCTGCTTGGACTTTGTCCGCCACACCGGCAAAGAGGCGGTCATCGCCGCCTTAAGCCAGGCCGGGCAAGTCGAGCAGGGCGCCGGCACCACGATTTACGCCTAAGCAAAAAGCCAGAGTTATTTAAAACTCTGGCTTTTTTTGTGTGCCGTTTTTCTGTTATGATGATCTTTGCCGACCAGAACATTAGTTCTGGTGGTCTTGATCTTGGTGTTTTTTCTTGTAGTGGTAGTAGAGGCCGAAAGGCATGATGTTTTCCTTGTGGTGCTCCAGCCGGTGAATATTGGCCTGGTGGCGGGCAAACAAGATGATCACGATTAAGCCCATGCCAGCTGTCAATATCCAGTCGTGGAAAAAGAAGGTGGCGATAAAGGCCAGCACGGCTGTGAGCAGGCTGCTCAAGCTGACGGTACTGGTGATCAGGACCAGCGGGATGAAGAGCGCCGCACAGACGCCGAAGAAGGCGGGGTTATAGCCGAGCAGGATGCCGGCGCTGGTGGCCACCGCCTTGCCGCCGTGGAAGTGCAAAAAGCAGGAGAAGACGTGGCCGAACACGCCGATGAAGCCGAAGACCAAGACCAGGTAGTGCGGCCCGTTTAAATGAAAGATGACGGGCAGCAGGGAGGCCAGGGTGCCTTTTAAGACATCAACGGCTAAAACACAGGCGCCGGCCGCCGGTCCGAAGACGCGGAAGGAGTTGGTTGCTCCTGTGTTGCCTGACCCGTATTGGCGGATGTCTTTATGGAAGAAGATTTTGCCAATCAAGTAGCCGGTCGGAAAGCTCCCAACCAAGTATGCTAGAATAACTAGCAGTATTGCCTTAACAATGAGCATTGTTTTTTCATCCTTTCTACAGTAATTTTAGCAAAAACAGCTAGCAAAAAACTTTTTATTTTGCAAGCAAGCAATTTGGAGGAATTAGTTTGGTCAAACAAACATACGATGATTCGTCGATTAAGATTCTGCACGGGCTCGAAGCCGTCAGAAAAAGACCGGGCATGTACATCGGCTCGACCGATAGCCACGGCTTGGACCAGCTGGTCTACGAAATAGTCGACAACTCGGTCGATGAGGCCATGGCCGGCTACGGCAAAGAGATCATCACCACGATTCACGCAGACAACAGCGTGACCGTGCAGGACTTTGGCCGGGGGATGCCGACGGGGATGCACCCTTCGGGCAAGCCGACCATCGAGGTGATCTTGACCGTGCTGCACGCCGGCGGCAAGTTTACCGAGCAAAATTACAAGACCTCCGGCGGTCTGCACGGGGTCGGTTCGTCAGTCGTCAACGCGCTGTCGTCTTGGCTGAAGGTCCGGGTCGTGCGCGACGGCCAGGCCTACGAAGAAGAGTTTAAGGACGGCGGCCACCCGGTCGGCACCCTGAAAAAGCTGGGCAAGACCCGCGACAAGACGGGCACGACGATTACCTTCAAGCCCGATCCGAGCATTTTTACGACAACTCATTTCAACTTTGCGACGATCGAAGAGCGCATCCGCGAGTCGGCATTCTTGCTGCCGGGCGTGCGCTTTGTCCTGACCGATGAGAGAAAGCCCGAACACCACGACGACTTTAAGTACGAAGACGGGATTAAGTCCTTTGTCTCTTACTTAAACGAAGATAAAGACACGCTGGGCGGCGTTTTCTACTTCTCAGGCAAGCAGGACGGCATGGAGATCGAGTTTGCCGGCCAGTACAACGACGGCTACTCGGAAAACTTCCTGTCTTTTGTCAATAACGTCCGCACCCCGGACGGCGGTTCCCACGAGGTCGGGGCCCGCAGCGGCTTTACGCGTGCTTTCAACGACTATGCCAAAAAGCAAGGCCTGCTCAAGGCCAAGGAAAAAGGCATCGACGGCAGCGACTACCGCGAAGGCTTAAGCGCCGTGCTGGCGATCAAGATCCCGGAAGAGCTGCTGGAATTTGAAGGCCAGACCAAGGGCAAGCTGGGGACGCCGCAAGCCCGCAGCGCCGTCGACAACGTGGTCTACGAACAGCTTTCCTACTACCTGATGGAAAACGGCGAGTGGGCCCAGCAGCTGGTAAAAAAGGCCCAGCAGGCCCGCGACGCTCGCCAAGCTGCCAAAAAGGCGCGGGATGAGACCCGCAACGGCAAAAAGCGCCACAAAAAAGAGCTGCTGTCCGGCAAGCTGACCCCGGCTCAGTCGCACAACCCGAAGAAAAACGAGCTGTTCTTAGTCGAGGGCGACTCGGCCGGCGGCAGTGCCAAGCAGGGCCGCGACCGCAAGTTCCAGGCCATTTTGCCTTTGCGCGGCAAGGTCTTGAACACCCAAAAGGCCAAGCTGGGCGACATTTTTAAAAACGAAGAAATCAACACGATGATCCATACGATCGGCGCCGGCGTCGGCAACGACTTCAAGATTGAAGACGCCAACTACGACAAGATCATCATCATGACCGACGCGGATACCGACGGGGCCCACATCCAGGTCTTGCTTTTAACCTTCTTCTACCGCTATATGCGGCCGATGATTGAGGCAGGCCGGGTCTACATCGCCTTGCCGCCTCTGTACAAGCTGCAGAAAGGGTCCGGCAAAAAGGCCAAGATCGTCTACGCCTGGACCGACGAAGAGCTGGAAGAGGATACCAAAAAGCTCGGCCGCGGCTTTGCCCTGCAGCGTTTTAAAGGGCTGGGCGAAATGAACGCCGACCAGCTGTGGGAGACCACGATGAATCCGGCTACGCGGACCTTGATCAGGGTCAAGATCGACGACGCGCAGCTGGCAGAAAAGCGGGTCACGATCCTGATGGGCAACAAGGTTGCCGCCCGCCGCAAGTGGCTGGAAGAAAACGTACAGTTCAAGATGGGCGAAGACGGCTCCATCTTGGAGACCAACCGCAGCTAGAAAGGGAGTTTTTAAATGGCAGAAAGCAAGGAGAGAATCAGAGAGCTGCCTCTAGAAGATGTGATGGGCGAGCGCTTTGGCCGCTACTCCAAATACATCATCCAAGAACGGGCGCTGCCTGACATCCGCGACGGCTTAAAGCCCGTCCAGCGGCGGATTCTGTACGCCATGTACCTGGACCACAACACTTACGACAAGCCTTATAAAAAGGCGGCCAAGTCTGTCGGCAACGTCATGGGTAACTTCCACCCGCACGGCGACAGCTCCATTTACGGGGCGCTGGTCCACCTGTCGCAAGACTGGAAGATGCGCGAGCCGCTGGTCGAAATGCACGGCAACAACGGGTCGATGGATGGCGACAGCCCAGCCGCCATGCGTTATACCGAAGCGCGGCTGAGCAAGATTTCCAACAAGCTGCTGGCCGACATCGACAAAAACACGGTGCCGATGGTCTTGAACTTCGACGACACCGAATACGAGCCGACCGTCTTGCCGGCCCAGTTCCCGAACCTCTTGGTCAATGGTTCGGAAGGGATTTCGTCGGGCTATGCCACCGAGATTCCGCCCCACAACCTGGGCGAGGTTATGGCGGCCTGCGTCGACCTGGTTAAAAACCCGGACGCCAGCTTAGAAGAGCTGATGCAGGACGTCCAAGGACCCGACTTCCCAACCGGCGGCATCATCATGGGCCGCGACGGCATCGTCGAAGCCTACAAGACCGGCCGCGGCCGCATCCAGGTGCGGGCGAAGACGAGCATCCAGGAGATGCGCGGCCACCGCGAGCGGATCGTGGTCACCGAGATTCCTTACAATGTAAACAAGGCGCTTTTAGTCAAAAGAATCGACGAAATCCGCCTGAACAAGGAAATCGACGGCATCAGCGAGGTCCGCGACGAGACCGACCGCCACGGTTTGGCAATCGTCATCGAGCTGAAAAAGAACGCCGCGGCTCAAAATACGCTGAATTACCTTTTTAAAAATACTGACCTGCAGGTGTCTTACAACTTCAACATTGTCGCAATCGACGACATGACTCCGGTCCAGGTGGGCTTAAAGCGCATCCTGACCTCGTTTTTGAAGCATAAGCGCGAGGTGGTCACTAAGCGCTGCGAATACGACTTGAAGCAGGCCCAAGACAGACGCGAGGTCTTAGACGGCTTGATCCGGGCTTTGTCGATCTTAGACGACGTGATCAAGACGATCCGGGCTTCTAAAAACAAGGCCGACGCGCAAAAGAATTTGGTTGCTCAATTTGACTTCACCAAGCGCCAGGCCGAAGCCATCGTGGCCCTGCAGCTGTACCGGTTGACCAACACCGACGTCACCGCGCTGCAAAAAGAACACGACCAGCTGGAAAAACAGATCGCCAAGCTCGAAAAGATCTTAGGCAGCAAGCAGGCCATGGATAAGCAGATCATCAAAGAATTAGAAGAGATCAAAAAAGAATTTGCGTCGCCGCGCCGCACCGAAATCAGCGACGAGACGGCCAAGATCGAGATCAACACCAAGAAGCTGATCGCCGACGAAGACGTCCGCGTCCTGGTCAGCGCCAACGGCTACTTGAAGCGGTCTTCGCTGCGGTCGTTTGCTTCGAGTTCTGAAGGCGACAACGGCCTGCCGGCCGGCGACAAGGTGGTCTTTGAAAAGACGGTCTCGACGCTGACCAACCTTTACCTGTTTACCAGCTACGGCAACTTGATCTACCGGCCGGTCTACGAGCTGACCGAGGCGCGCTGGAAAGACACCGGCCAGCACCTGTCCCAGGAACTGGGGCTGGCGCCGGACGAGGAGATTATCCGCGTCTTTGATCTGCCGAAGCTGTCAGAAGCCGCTGTCTTTTTAATGGCAACAAGCGACGGCTTCATCAAGCAGACCAAGCTGGCGGACTTGCAGCCGACGCGGACTTACCGCTCGCGCGCGATGGTGGCCATGAAGCTGAAAGAAGCAACCACCCGTTTAATTTATGTCAAAAAGCTGGCTGAAGACCAAAAACAAGAAGTGGTCTTGCTCAGCAAGCAGGGTTACGGCCTTCGCTACGGCACGGACGAAATTCCGGTGACTGGCGGCAGGGCAGCCGGCGTCAAGTCGATGAACTTGAAGGACGGCGACAGCATTGCCGCGGTCTTTGCCTTTGCCCCAGAAACGGCAGACCAGCTGCGGATCGGCCTTTTGACGCAGCGGGGCGCTTACAAGCAGTTCAAGTTAGAGCTGCTGGCTCCGATCAGCCGGGCCAAGCGCGGCCTGCAAGTCTTGCGCGAGCTGAAGACCAAGCCGCACCGCATTGCGGCCGCGGTGATATTTGCGGAAAACCACGAGTTGGAGATCGTGACGACGAGCCAGCGCAAGCTGAAGATCAAGACCAGCGACTTCCCGATGGACGACCGCTACTCAAACGGCTCCTTTGTCTTGGACCCGCTGACGGAAGGGCGGCCGGTAAGCATGACTTTGGGACGGCCGCTGCCTGACGGCCGGACAAATGTCGACAGCTTGTTTTAGCTAAAACTTGCAAAAGACCGTCATTTTAGTAAGCTTTTAATAGTTGATATTTTTAGTGAGGTAAAAAATGGTTAAAGAATTAGTTTTTGGACACCGCAGTCCTGACACCGACGCAATTGGCACCGCGATTGCCTTTTCATACCTGCAAAACAAGCTGGGTTACGACACTGAAGCAGTTGCTTTAGGCGAACCAAACGACGAAACCGCCTACGCTTTAAAGCACTTCGGCTTCAAGGCACCGCGCGTGGTTGAAACTGTCGCTAACGAAGTTTCCGCAATTATGCTGGTTGACCACAACGAGCCGCAACAAAGTGTTGCCGACCGCGACAAGGTAACGATTACCCACGTCGTTGACCACCACCGGATCATGAACTTCCAAACCCCGCAACCGATGTTCTACCGGGCAGAACCAGTAGGCTGCACCAGCACCATCGTTTGGGAAATGTTCAACGAAAACGGCATTGAAATCCCAAGCAAGCTGGCTGGTTTGATGCTGTCTGCGATCATCTCCGACACTCTGTTATTGAAGAGCCCAACGACTACCGACAAGGACAAGGCCGCAGTTGAAGCCTTGGCTAAGCTGGCCGGCGTCGACTACAAGGAATACGGCTTGGCCATGCTGAAGGCCGGCACCAACATCGCCGACAAGAGCGAAGAAGAACTGATCGACCAAGACGCTAAGAGCTTTGAATTGAACGGCACCAACGTCCGCGTGGACCAAGTCAACACTGTTGACCTGCCGGAAGCAATGGAACGCAAGGACGCCTTTGTCGCTGCTATGGAAAAAGAAGCTAGTGCAAACGGCTACGACCTGTTCTTAGTAATGCTGACTGACATCATCAATTCCAACTCCCAAGGGATCGTTATCGGCTCAGATGACGCCGTTGCTGCTTTTGAAAAGGCCTTTGGCAAGAAGGTCAACGCTAACGTTGTTGACCTGCCGGGCGTTGTTTCAAGAAAGAAGCAAATTGTTCCGCCATTGACTGAGGCTTTTGAATAAGAGAAAGGCAGTTAAGATATGCAATACCCACAGTTAAACGTAATGACTTCCATTGGGCCGCAAGCCAAGATTGCCACTAACTACGGCGACATCCTGGTACAGCTTTTTGAAGAGCAGGCTCCAATGACCGTTGAAAACTTTGTTCGTCTGGCCATGAACAAGTACTACGATGGTTTGACTTTCCACCGGGTAATTGACAACTTCATGATCCAGGGCGGCGACCCGGATGGTGAAGGTACTGGCGGTACCTCTATTTGGGGCCACCCGTTCGAAGACGAATTTGCAAGCAACCTGTTCAACCTGCGCGGGGCTTTGTCAATGGCCAACGCTGGTCCAAACACTAACGGCAGCCAATTCTTCATCGTGCAAAACCCGAAGGTGCCGGACAAGTTCATCAAGCAATTAAAGGATGCCCAATACCCGGAAGACATCATTGAAGCTTACAAGCGCCAAGGCGGTACGCCATGGCTGGACTTGCGCCACACTGTCTTTGGCCAAGTTGTTTCAGGCATGGACGTTGTAGACAAGATCGCTAAGGTCGAAACTGATAAGGACGGCATGCCAAAGATGCCGGTTACTATTTACAGAATCGACATTCAAGGCGAATTGGACGGCCTGAAGGTTATTCCTAAGGAAGACGACCGCGGGATGAGCCGTTAATTTTAAAAAAAGCCTCGCAGTAATGCGAGGCTTTTTTATTTTGCTTAAGTGATGTTCGCAAAAATGCGGGCATCTTTTTTTGACATTCGCCCATTCTGCTTTTATAATTAGGTATCTAACAATTAAGTATCTAACTATTTAAGGAGCGATCACTATGCCAGACAAATCGCAAAAGTTTCAAGAAATGAACCGGCTGCTGCGGACTTATTGGTTTTTTTTAAGAAGATTCTACGGCAACGAGATCAAGTTCACCACGCTGACCCCGCAACAAGGCCGGACCTTGATGTTCATCGATAAACACCCCGGCGTTATCCAGCGCGAGCTCGCCGACATCTTCCATCTGCGCAACGCCAGCGTCACCAACATGGTTAAGAACTTGGAGCGCGACGGCTACCTGGAGAGAAGGCGCGATGAAAATTCTGCCCGCATTAAGCGTCTTTATCTGACCGAATACGGAAAAAAAGACGTTGCAGCCATGCGGAAGAACTTCGCCGGCATCGTCAAAAAGCTGTCCGACCGCGTCGACGAAGAGCTCTTAGACCAGCTCGTCCCGCTTTTAAAACAGTTCAACGAGCAAATTCAAAAAGAAGACTACTAAGGAGGAATTGCTATGCCTGACAGACATCTGCGTGTCGAAAAAGGGAAAAACAGTTTCAGCTTCAAAGATTTTTTTGAACTGATTAACCGGGTGCACCCCAAGTACTGGCAACTAGTGGTCGGGATCCTCGCCGGCCTGGTAGCAACCACCGCCAACCTGGTGGTGCCGCAATTGGCGCAAAAGCTGATCAACACCTTTAAGCACTTAAATGCCAACCTGGTCATTCTCACGGCGGTCGTCTTATTCGGCAGCGTCATCATCAGCACCTTGTCCGGTTACATCCTGGGCATCTTCGGCGAACACGTCGTCGCCAAGCTGCGCGACAGCCTCTGGGCGCGGCTGCTCAGAATGCCGGTCAGCTATTTTGACAACACCTCGACGGGGGAGATCTCCTCGCGCCTGGTCAACGACACTTCCCAAGTTAAAAACCTGTTAGCCAACACCTTGCCGAACGCCATCACGTCCCTGCTCCAATTCTTCGGGGCCGTGGTCTTAATGTTCATGATGGACTGGCGGATGTCGCTGATCATGGTCATCGCCGTGCCGTTTGTCGTCTTTGCCTTGCTGCCTTTTATGAAAATCGCCAGCCGGATCGGCCGCGACCGCCAAGACGAACTGGCCAGTTTTTCCAGCGAATCGACCAATGTCTTAGGCGAAATCCGCTTAGTTAAGTCCAGCAACTCCGAGGACAAAGAACTGGCCAGCGGCAACAAGCGGATCTCCAAGCTCTACCGGATCGGGGTCAAAGAGTCCGGCGTCAACGCGGTGATGCAACCGCTGGCCAACATGATGATGATGTTCTTGGTCATCGGGATTTTGGCCTACGGCGCAATCCGGGTCATGCAGGGCACGATGACGATGGGCTCGCTGGTTTCGTTTTTGATGTACCTGTTCCAGCTGATGAGCCCGGTGATCATCATCAGCCAGTTCTTCAACGAATTGGCTAAGACGTCGGGTTCGACCGAACGTATCCGGGGGATGCTGAACGAGCCGATCGAAGAAGCCAGCGACGACCAAAAAGTCGATTTAGCAGGCAAGGACCTGCGGCTGGAAAACGTCTCCTTTTCTTATGAAAAAGGCAAGCAGATCCTGCACGACGTTAACGTGACGGCCAAGCCGAACACGGTTGTCGCCTTCGCCGGACCGTCCGGCGGCGGCAAGTCGACCATCTTTGCTTTGATTGAACGCTTCTACCAGCCAAACTCAGGCAAGATAACCGTCGGCGGCCAGGACATCCAAGCCATTGACTTAAACAACTGGCGCCGGCAGATCGGCCTGGTCGGTCAAAATTCGTCCGTGATGCCAGGGACCATTCGTGAAAACCTGGTCTATGGCCTCGACCGGGACGTGACAGACGAAGAATTATGGCGGGTTTTAAAGATGGCCTACGCCGATGGCTTTGTCAAAGAAGCAGCCGACGGCCTCGATACTCAGATCGGCGAACGCGGCGTCAAGCTCTCCGGCGGCCAGCGGCAGCGGATTGCTATCGCCAGAGCCTTTTTACGGGACCCGAAGATCTTGATGCTCGACGAGGCGACCGCCAGCCTGGACTCTGAATCAGAAGCCATGGTGCAAAAGGCCTTGGCCAGCTTGATGAAAAACCGCACGACCCTGGTTATCGCGCACCGGCTCAGCACGATTGTTGACGCTGACCGGATCTACTTCATCGACCATGGGACCGTTTCCGGTGCCGGCACTCACGAAGAACTGGTCAAGTCAACGCCGCTGTACGCAGAATACGTCCGAAACCAATTTAAAAAATAGGCAATAAAAAAAGATGCTCTCTTTTGAGAACATCTTTTTTTGTGTTTAGAAGACAACCATCAAAACCCAGCCGGCTGCTGTCAAAACTACCAAGCCGATCAGCTGCATTGCCAGCCACCGCTTGAAGAACTTCGACTTGCTTACGGAAGCGTGCTGGTTGAATGTCTTCAAGACCAGCATGTTGGCCATTGAGCCGATCGGGGAACCGAAGCCGCCGATGTTTGAACCTAAGAACAGTGCCTGCGCGTAGTTGGTAAACTTGCCGACCAGGATCGTAGATGGGACGTTGCTCATCACCTGGCTGGAGATAATCGAAGCGAAGTAGGTCGAGCTTTCCGTGCCCACACACTTTTGGATGATCGCCATGATCCAGGGGATTTGCCGGATGTCACTGATAAAAATGAAGAAGCTGGCAAAGGTCAACAGGAGGGAGTAGTCAATTTTTAACAGGATCTTCGGAGCAATCAGCAGCGCCAAAATTACGGACGCAATGAGCGGCCAAATGATATTGATGACCCGGAAGACGCCCAGAAAAAAGAAGGCGAAGACGGCCGTCGTCACGATGGTCGGTCTGACCACCAGGTCCAGCGGCTTGTTATCCTGCTTAGGAATTTTTTCTTTGGGAACAAATAAAAAGACCAGCAGCAGTAAAGCCAAAGACACCACCAGGTAGGGCGTGGACCAGGCAAAAAAACGGCTTGGTGTTACCTGGTACCTGCTGACTAAGAAGATGTTGTGCGGGTTGCCCCAGGGCGTAAACGCAGCCCCGATGTTGGCCCCCATGCCGATCAGCGTGACCGGCAGGATCTGCGGCAGCTTGTATTTTTTGGCAATCTTCAAATACAAGGGAATCAGGGTCAGGCAAGTGATGTCGTTGCCTAAAAACATCCCCGCAAAGACGGCGAGGAGCCCGAACAGGAAGTTCAGCTTGCGGGTGTCGTCGGCAATACTGGTCAATTTGTAGGCCAAAACATCCAGAACGTGCAAGTAGCTGTAGATCTGGATAATGATCAACATGGTGGCGACTGAAATCAAAGTGTGCCAATTGATGTCAGCCAGCCGCGGCCGCGCGAAAAACAAACTGATAATCGTCACGATGACGGTAATTTGCAGAATGCGGTCTTTGAAGATATTTTTGAAGACGGCCAAAAGATCGACTCCTCACGTTTTTAATCGTTTTTGAGAGTTTTTTATGACCTTGCTTATGTAAAAGTTCGCAATTGTCATTTATAAAAACTATTAATCGCCTAAATACTAACAAACTTTGGGCAATTTTAAAAAAAACACAAGAAAAATTTAAAAAATTGTACGCAAAAAGTCCCCAAGTGCTTGGGGACTTTCTTTTTTTATTTTAAAAGGGCCTGGGCGGTAGCGGCGTCAGTGACGAGCGCGTTGGCGTCGTGGCCGGCCAAGGCCGCCTTGATGACCGGCAGCTTGTGGGGGCCGCCGGCAACCAGCAGGGCCAAACGTTTGTGTTTCAGCTGGGCCGGGCTGAGCGCGACCGTTCTTTTGGCCAAGCTGGCGTCGGCGATGGCGCCCTTGGCGTTGATAAACTGCGAGTTGAGGTCGCCGACGATGATCTTTTCTAAGCGGGCGACCTGCTCTTTATCAAAGTAGCCGGTGTTGAGCAGCAGCGAGTTCTGCGCGGCCGACCCGACCGTGTAGACGGCAATGTCTGCATTTTCGGCCTGCTGGATGATGCGCTTGATAAAGGCGTCTTGGGCGACCAGGTCGCGGGTCGTCTGGTTATTGAAGATGACAGGCAGGGGCAGGAGCTGGAATTGGGTCTTGAAGGTCTCGTTGATCTGCTGGTAGATCTGGTCGGCGTAGTTGTTTTCTTCGGAGTTGGAGACCGAACCTTTGAGCGAGACGAAGTTCAGCTTCAAGTCGCGGGCCGGCCGCTGCAGGTGGTCGGCGACCGCGGCCATGGTGTGGCCCCAGCTGAAGCCGACGGTGTCGCCGTCTTTAAAGTTGGCTTCCAGCAGCTTGGCGCCTGCCTGTCCTAACCGATCTAATAAGTTTTCGGCAGGGCCGTCGGGAGCAACTTTGACTTGGCCCAGGCCGTATTTTTCCTTGAGCTGGTCTGCGAGCTCTTCTGCGTTAGAGAAGGGGTCGTTGATCTTGATTTCCACGATCCCGTTGGCACGGGCAAACTTCAGCAGTTGCGCGACCGTGGGCCGAGACAGCGCCATTTTTTTGGCAATCTGGCTTTGGTTTAAGTGGTCATAATAGTAGAGCTTGCTGGCTTCTAAGGCCAGCGGGGCCTTGTCGCTGTTTTTCGGCATCTGGCTTTTTTCCTTTCTTTTGGCAATTATTTAGCATTATTATAGTTGCTTTTGTAAAATTTTACAAATGACAATAAAAAATATTTGCAATTGTTAGGAATCGTGTTATGATCTTAAGTGTCAAGTTAAGATCATTTTGTAAAAGGAGATTTCGCAAATGACTGAATTCAACAAATACATCGACCACACTTTACTGGCCCCAGACGCAACTGAAGAACAAGTTGAAAAGATCATCAAGGAAGCCATCGACAACCACTTCCACACTGTGATGATCAACCCTTACTGGGTAGCTAAGACCCACAAGGCTCTGGAAGGCACTAACGTTGTAACTGCTACTGTTATCGGTTTCCCTCTGGGTGCAACCACTACTGCAAGCAAGGTCTTTGAAGCAACCCAAGCCATCGCTGACGGCGTTGATGAATTTGACATGGTCATGAACATCGGCGAAATGAAGGCTGGCCACTACGACGCAGTTGAAAAAGACATCCAAGCTCTGGTTGACTTGGGCCACTCACACGGCAAGGTTGTTAAGGTCATCATCGAAACCTGCCTGCTGACTGACGACGAAATCACCAAGGCTTCTAAGATCGTTGCCAAGACTGGTGCTGACTTTGTTAAGACCTCAACCGGCTTTTCAACTGAAGGCGCAACTGTTCACGGCGTTGAACTGATGTCAGCTGCTGTTAAGGGCACCAACACCCAAGTTAAGGCTTCAGGCGGTATCCACTCAGCTGAAGAAGCTCAAGCTATGATCGACGCCGGCGCTACTCGTTTAGGCGTCAGCCACTCAATGGCTGTTATCGGCAAGGCTTAAATCCCTAATTAAACGCTGAAAAAACTCAAGGCATGGTCCTTGAGTTTTTTTGTTTTATAATAAATTGCAAACGTTTTTATGAAAAAAGGGAGCCGGCTCATCATGAAATTTGTAATCGCACCTGACTCATTTAAGGGTTCGCTGACGGCAAAGCAAGCGGCCGAGGCCATTAAAAAAGGCCTTGTGCGTGCTCTGCCGGATGAAGACTATGTCTTAGTGCCTATGGCCGATGGCGGCGAAGGCACCATGCAGGCCTTAGTCGACGCTGGCGGCGGCCGGCTGCTGGCGGCACAGGTCCACGACCCGCTGGGCAAAATGGTCACTGCACAGTTCGGGCTGCTGGGCAAGACGGCGGTCATCGAGATGGCTCAGGCCAGCGGCATCCAGTACGTTGACGACAAAACGCGCAACCCGCTTTTGACTTCGACTTATGGCACCGGCGAGCTGATCAAGGCTGCGCTGGACCAAGGCGTCAATAAGATCATCATCGGCATTGGCGGGTCGGCGACTAACGACGGCGGGGCCGGCATGGCCCAGGCGCTGGGCGTCAAGCTTTTAGATGAAGATGGCCAAGAATTGGCCCCGGGCGGCGGCAGCTTAGGCCGCCTGGCCAAGATCGACACAACTGCTTTGGACAAGCGCCTGGCTGCCTGCCAAGTCTTGGTGGCCAGCGACGTGACTAATCCTCTGACTGGTCCCGACGGGGCCTCGGCGGTCTTTGGCCCGCAAAAAGGGGCCACGCCTAACCAAGTCAAGCTCCTGGACCAAAACTTGGCCCACTACGCGGCCATCGTAAATCCGGCTCTAGCTGCCAAGCCCGGCGCAGGCGCCGCTGGCGGCTTAGGCTTTGGCCTCATGGCTTTTACCAAGAGCCGATTTGAAAAGGGCGTCGACTTGGTGATCGACCAAACAGGGCTCAGAGAAAAGATGCAGGGTGCAGACGTCGTCATTACGGGCGAGGGCAGCATCGACCGGCAGACCAAGTTCGGCAAGACGCCTTACGGCGTCGCGCTTTTAGCCCACGAGGTTGCTCCTAAGGCGGCAGTCATCGTCTTAGCCGGCAACATCGGTCCGGGGGTCAGCGAGCTCTACGACCCGCCGATTGACGCCATTTTTGCGACCCCGACCGGCGCCAAGCCGCTGGCCCAGGCAATCGCGGATGCCGAACCGGACCTCATTGCGAGCGCGGAAAACGTCGCCCGTTTATTGAAGAAGATCAAGAAGTAAAATATGAAAAAACTTGTCTGCGGCTTGCTCGCCAACGTTGATGCTGGCAAGACAAGCCTCGTTGAAAGCCTGCTGTTTCAGGCAGGCAATTTGCGCAAATTAGGCCGTGTCGATCATGGGACGGCCTTTTTGGATACCGATGAAGTTCAAAAAAGGCGCGGGATCACCGTTTTCGACCATGTGGCTTGCCTCAATACTGAAAATGCTGCCATCAGCCTGGTAGATACGCCCGGCCACAGCGACTTTGCCGGCCAGCTCTTGCAAACGCTGGGCGTAGTGGACTATGCCATTTTGCTGGTCAGCGCCCAAGAAGGCGTCACCAGCAATACCCGCCAGCTCTGGCGGCACCTGCAAAAAGCCCAGCTGCCGGTGTTTATCTTCATCAACAAAATGGACACGCCCGGCGCCGACAAGCAGCGGCTTTTATCTCAGCTGCAAGACCAGCTCTCCGACAACTGCGTAGCCGTGGACGCCGACTTTTTTGAAAACGCGGCGACCGGGGACGAAGCAGCCCTGGAACAATTTCTGGCAAAAGGCGAGCTGACTGACGGGCAGGTCCAGGCCTTAATCAAAAAGCGCAAGCTGTTCCCGGTCTACTTTGGCTCGGCCTTGCAAAACGAAGGCGTTGCCGACCTGCTGGCAGGCTTAACCAAGTGGACCCAGGAATTTAAGGCTGCAGACAGCTTGCAGGCCCGTGTTTTTAACATCTCCCACGACGGGCGCAACCGGCTGACCTGGCTGCGGGTGTTCAGCGGCAAGCTGCACGCCAAAGACCAGCTGGGCGACGAAAAGATCAACGAGCTGCGGCGCTACAGCGGGACCAGCTTTGAGACAATTGCAGAGGCTGGACCTGGGGAAGTAGTTGCGGCCACTGGCTTAAACAAAACCAAGCCCGGCCAAGGTTTCGGGCTGCCCGACCGAGTTGAAAAGCTGCAGCCGGTTTTAAGCTACAGCGTGGAAGGCGCAGACTTAGACGAAGTCTGGGCGGCCTTGCAGACGCTGGCCGACGAAGACTCGACCTTGCGGCCGGTTTGGACCCATGACAAAAAAGAGCTGACAGTGCAATTGATGGGCGAGCTGCACAGGCAGACCGTCGAGCAGCTCTTGCAAGAACGCTTTGATTTAGCAGTGAGCCTGACCCAGAGCGGCATCGTATACCAAGAAACGATTAATAATAAAGCCGGCGAAGGCATCGGCCACTTCGAGCCATTGCGCCACTACGCAGAAGCCCACCTGTGGCTGGAGCCTTTACCGGCCGGCAGCGGCCTGCAGTTTGCCAATGCCTGCGACCAGGAAGTCCTGGCTAAAAACTGGCAGGCCCAGATCATGACGGCCTTGCAGAGCAAGACCCTGCGCGGCGTCTTGCTGGGCGCGCCTTTGACCGATGTCAAAATTACGCTTCTTTCCGGCCACGCCAGCATCGTCCACTCGGTAGGCGGCGACTTCCGAGAGGCCGCCTGGCGGGCAGTGCGCCAGGGCCTGATGGAATTGCGAAAGCAGAATGCTTGCGTGCTGCTTGAACCTTAATACCGCTTTTAGATCGTGCTGCCGACCGACCAGGCCGGGCACGCCTTGACCGACTTGAAGATGATGCAGGCAAGTGATGTCGACCCGCAAATCGGTGCCAAGCTGAGCACGATCACCGGCGAGGCCCCGGTTGCCGCCTTGAACGGCTACGGTTTGAAGCTGCGCGGCTACACTTCCGGCCAGGGCAGCATCGAGCTGACGCCGGCACCGGCAAGGCCGTGCCAGCAGGCAGACGAAGTCATCGCGAATAGCGGCTACGACCCGCTCAGTGTGCTTGATGATACCCCGAACTCGGTCTTTTGTGCCCACGGGGCCGGCCACACGGTCAACTGGGCCGACGTGCCGGGCCGGGCGCATATTCCGCCATTAAAAAAATGAATGGCACTGTATAACTAAATGCAATTTTTCCTTTTTATAAAAAGAAAGTATATTAGAGGTAAAAGTATAAGAACTGCGTTAGGAGTGACATCATGAAAGAAGCATATTTTGTTAAGACTGGCCAAGTGGCAGTCAGAGATGCTGAAAAGCCTGTTCTGCAGGCAGACGACGATGTGATCATCAAAGTTTTGCGTGCCTGTGTCTGCGGGTCTGACTTATGGAACTTCCGCGACTTGCCGCAAGACGGCATGGCTAACTCAGGCCACGAGGCCATCGGGATTGTCGAAGAAGCCGGCAAGGACATCACCAGCGTCAAGCCGGGCGACTTTGTCATCGCTCCGTTTACTCACGGTTGCGGCGAATGCCGGGCTTGCTTAGCAGGCTTTGACGGCGTCTGCATGAACCACTCAGACAACTTCAGCAACGGCAACCAAGCTGAATACATCCGCTTCCAGCACGCCCAATGGGCCCTGGTCAAGATCCCAGGCAAGCCTAGCGACTACTCCGAAGGCATGCTGAAGTCGCTTTTGACTCTGTCTGACGTCATTGCCACCGGCTACCACGCAGCCCGGACTGCAGGCGTTAAGGCCGGCGACACCGTCATCGTTTTAGGCGACGGTGCTGTTGGCCAATGCGGCATCATTGCCGCTAAGCTGCTGGGCGCTGCGACTATCGTTTCGACCAGCCGCCACCCAGATCGCGCCGCTTTGGCAAAAGAGTTCGGTGCAACGATCAACGTCGCAGAGCGCGGCGAAGAGGGCATCAAGAAGCTGTTAGAAGTCACTAACGGCGGCGCCGACGCTGTGCTGGAATGTGTCGGCAACGAGTCTTCAACTGCCGAAGCTCTGCAAGTCGGCCGCCCAGGCTCAACTGTCGGCCGCGTTGGCTTGCCGCACACGCCAAACTTAGACCCGACCCAAACCTTCTACCGGAACGTTTCTCTGGCCGGCGGCCCGGCTTCAGTTACGACCTACGATAAGGAAGTTTTGCTGAAGGCCGTTTTGGATGGCAAGATCAACCCAGGCAAGGTCTTCACTAAGACTTTTGACTTGGATGACATCCAAGCTGCTTACCAAGGCATGTCTGACCGCAAGGTCATTAAGGCCTACCTGCACATCGCAGACTAATTTAAGATAAAACAAAAAGCCCAATCAGAAGATTGGGCTTTTTGTTTTGCCGTTTTTTACTTGGCGGTCAAAGTGAGCAGGATTTCTTTTTCGATTAAGTCCAGGTCGTTGTCTTCTACTGGCAGGCCTAGGAGCTTGCTTTGAAGAACGTAGACCAGGATCGGTCCCATGAAAATGCGGGCAAGCTGCGTTTGGGATAAATTCTGGTTGATTTCCGGGTAGCGGGCCTGCAGGTCGGCCAGTACTTTTAAGATGCCGTCAGGCCCTGTGAGGTAGTCCTCGTAGTCGGGCTCGTTAGTCAAAATGCCTTGGAAGATGACCTTGATGAAGTCGAAGTTGGCTTGGATGAAGCTGATCCGGTCGGTCACGATGAAGTGGACCAGGGTCGGCAGGTCTTTTTCCTTGTCTAAGTTGCTGAAGAAGCTGTTTTTGATGTCTGTCAAAATAGGCTGGAGCAGCTTGGACAGCAGTTCGTCTTTTGACGAAAAGTACTTATAGATGGTCCCTTCGCTGACGCCGGCGCGCTTGGCGATCAGGGCGGTGGTGGTGGCGTGGAAGCCTTTTTCGGCGAACAATTTCAAGGCCGTGGTGAGAACCTTTTTCTTGCCGGCCGGCATTTTGGCATCTGCCAGCTGTTTTTCATAATTGACTAAAAGTTTGGCCATGTTTTTGCAGTCTCCTTAAGTCAATTATACTTTGCGGTAGCGTTTTAAGCCAATCACGTTGAGACTTAACAGGACGACTAAGAAGATCAGCAAGGCTAAGATGTCGCCGCCGAGGCTGGTCAGCTTTGCGCCCTCGGTCACGATTTTGACCATGGCGTCGCCGCTGTAGGTCAAAGGCAGGATTTTGCCGATGTTTTGAACCCAAGGAGCCATGGTGTCGAGCGGGATAATGCCGGAGAAAAAGATCTGCGGCACGATGACCAGCGGGATAAACTGCATCATCTGGAACTCGGACTCGGCTAAAGTCGACATTAATAAGCCAAAGGCCAGGGCGACGAGCGCTAATAGGAAGCTGATGACGATGATGTTGAAGATGCTGCCGACGACCTCGATCTTGAGCAGGTAGATGGTCGTCAAGACGATCACGATTGACTGCAGGATGGACAAGAGGCCGTAGCTGAGCATGTAGCCGTAGACGATCTCGCTTCTTTTGACCGGGGTGGCGAGCAGGCGGTCCAGGGTGCCGGTGGTCCGTTCTTTCAGCAGGGCCATGCCGGAGATCAGGAAGACAAAGAAGAAGACGAAAAAGCCCATCAGGATCGGCACGATTTTGGCGAAAAAGTTGGTGTCGGCGTCGCCGTATTGATAGTAGGACTTGATCTTGGGCGCTTGGGGCTTGGCTTTTTGCGCCTTAAAGTTGGGGTTGATCTTGCCGACGACGGTCTGCAGCTGCTGGGCCTTTTGCACGATCGTGCTGAGTTCGGCAGAAGAAACTGCGGACCGCAGGGCTTGTTTAGTCAAAGCCGTCTTGCTGGAGTCGGTGTTGGCGTAAGTGACCGTGTATTTGTTGGCGTCTTTGTCGTATTTGATGACGGCGTCAATTTGGTGGTCGTGCAGCTTGCGCTTGGCCTTTTGATTAGAAGTTTGGGTGACGGAAACACCGTCTACTTTTTTCATGTTGGTCCGCACCGTCTGGCTGACGCCCACCGTGTAGATCGTGGCGCTGGGGTCGGAGTTGGCCGAGAACATAACATTCATGAGCCACAAGACCAGGATCGGGACTGCAAAGATCAAGACCAGGGTCCGTTTGTCCGTGATCATTTCTCTTAAAACTCGTTTAGTAATTGCCAGTGTTCTCATGGTCTGCCTCCTTTTCAGCCTTTAAAAAGACGTCTTCGATAGTTTCTACCTGGTATTGCTTTTTCAACTCGGCCGGACTGGCAAAGGCGATGATCTTGCCGGCTAACAGCAAGGCCACCTTGTTGGTGCGCTCGGCTTCGTCCATGACGTGGGTGGTGATTAAAACGCTGACGCCTTGGTCGCGCAGCTTGCTCAGTTCGCGCCAGATCTGCCGGCGCAGGGCAGGGTCGATGCCGACGGTCGGTTCGTCTAAGACCAGCAGGCTCGGTTTGCCTAACAGCGCGATGGCTAAGGACAGGCGCCGCTTCATGCCGCCGGAGTAGTTTTTGACGCGCAGCTGCAGGTAGGGGGTCAGGTCGACGACGGAGCTGACGTACTGGATCTCTTGGGCGAGTTTGCTTTTAGGAACGCCTTTCATCTTGCCGAAGAATTGCAGGTTCTGCTCGCAGGTCAGGCTGTCGTAGAGGGCATCGGACTGGGCCATGTAGCCGATCTGGCCAAGAATACGGCGGTTCGGCATGGTGTGTCCTAAGACAAGGGCTGAGCCGCCGCTGGCTTTTTCCATGCCCAGCATGGCTTTGATGGTGCTGGTTTTGCCGGCACCGGAAGGGCCGATGAGGCCGACGATTTCGCCGGTTTGGACTTGCAGGTTGATGTCGCGCAGGACAGAGATTTTGCCGAAGTCCATTTTTAAGTGTTGTAAATCAATTACGTTTCCCATTTTTGCCTCCAATCAGTGAGTAAACGCTCACTTTTGCAAGTTAGTATAGTGAGTGTTTACTCACTAGTCAAGGAAAAAATTAGCGGCACGAAGAAATAGGGAAGTGCCGCTTAAATGAAAAAATGTTATTTTTTGTTATTGATGGCAGCAAATTGTTATTTAAACTGTTTGGATGAATGACTCGTATATTTTTTAAAAAAGAAGAAAACGATAAATTGAAACTTTTGCATTTAAATTATGGTCAGTCGAGCAAACACAACAGTCGCCTATGGTTATCGCGTATATGATAAATCGGCAAGTTATTAAATTGCGTTTAAAGATTGTCGTGAAAACGTCCAAAAAGTAAAGAAAAGCTATACTTTTGTATATTCAAACTGCCTTAAATGTGTTATTACAATTATAGAAAGTGTTATTTATTAATGCTGACGACTTAAACTTGAGAGGAAAAATTAAGATGAAACAGAATCGTAGAAAGAATTTAGTGTCGGGAGTTGCTTTTACTTGCGGCGCAATCTTATTGAGCAGCTTGAGTGCTCCCGTAGTTAATGCGGCAACTGCAGACTCAACGCCTGCCGCGCAAACTGCTGCTAGTGTCAATGCTGAAAATCCTAGCGACAGTGCATCAAATTCCAGCTCAACTACTGACGCCAATGCTAGCGGCACGACGCCTGTTGCTGCGCCAGCTGCAACTACTCCAGCTGCAACTACTCCTGCTGCAACTGACACTACGCCAACGACTGCAGAGCAAAATGGGGTTGCCCAAGAAGTTGTCGCTGGGGAAGATCCTTATTTAAACGTTAACAGTCTGACTCCCCAACAATTGCATGATGTTAACCTGGATAGCGATCAATCACTTGCTGATCAAGATGCCCATCTGGATTGGACCAAAAAGCCCGATACCTCTAAGCCTGGTGAAAGCACCGGCGAAGCAGTCTTGACTTATCAAACACATCCCGAGCCAGGTCAAGGCCAGCCAGAAACCAAGAAACTGGCAGTTAAAATTAAAGTTGATGTGAAGTCCGGCCAAAAGAAAGCTGACGACCAAGTCAGAAACCGGATTACTTACATCGACTTAGACAACAACAAAGTCGTTGCTTCTTACAGCTGGGTTGGGCAGAAGGCTACCGACCCAGCCAACCCAAACTACGATGACTCATTGTTAAACAATAATAGTATGGGGACTGAACTGGACCAAACTGTTAAAGGTTTGGGCTACATTATCGTCGATAAGCAATCGTTAGTTAAACCTGCCGATGGTTCAGACCCAGTAATCTATGTTGATAGTCCGACCGACACGACAGGTCTGGCTACTTTTACAGACAAAGACAAAATCATTAACAAATATGTGAAGCTGATTTCTCCTGACAAGCCCGTTACTTGGGGCCAGGTTGCAGATCCTACCAGCCCGGATTATTCTGAGATCGCCTCAAATTCAACTCCTGTCTTTATGGATTCGAGCTATAACAATCCAGATTTTGACAATGACCCAGCCAACTTGATCTTCAACGCGGCAGTCTTGCCAGCGGGCACTAATGTGACTTGGGGGATTGCGCCGCGGTATGGTGCTGATCATAAGGTTATTAATAATCCAGAAATCGTTATTATCAAACCAGATAAAACACAAATTTCGCTTCCACTTACTCAAAGGGATAAAGATCGCTTGGGCTCCAATCGGATTGAAGGTTACGTTGTTCCGACCTGGAAAAACAAAACCTACACGGTTGGCGACCAACCCGGCAATCCAGTTGACCAAATGGACCAAGACGCAATTGTAAAGGAAATCTTGCGCGATAATGATCCTGACCAACACGTGTCTGACCAAGATCTCGCTGCGCTGAAGGGCTACTTATTCAACCCGCAAAACTGGTCATGGGATATCGCGCCAGATACCAGCAATGCAGGCTACAGCGTGGCCTTTGCAAAATTCAACCCATCATCTGATGCTTTTGATAAACTGAATCCTACTGTCCAAGACTTAGTAAACATGGCAAACGGTATTATTTCCTTATCCGGTTTAGTCGGCAGCCGCTTCACGGTAATGCCTAAAGCTGAAGTACAGCCGCAGCCGCAACCAGATCCGAAGACTCCGGATAAGCCGCAGCCACAACCAAATCCAAACCCGCAACCGCAGCCAAATCCGGATCCAAAGACTCCAGACACGCCAAATAATCCTGACACTCCGGATGCGCCAAATACTCCGGAAACTCCGCAAACACCAGCAGAAACTCCTGACACTCCAGAAGCTCCGCAACAAAACGCTGAACCAAAGACTCAGCAAACCAAGCGGACTCCTGCGCCAGCCCAAGTTAAGAAGACCGCCCAAAAGAGCACGCCAGTCGTTCAAAACGCTGCCCAAAAGCAAGCCGCTTTACCGCAAACCGGCGCTAAGCAAAGCCTTGCATCCCTTGTCTTAGCAGTTTTGACCCTCGGCTTAAGCCTGGTATTTTTCAAAAAAGACAAGCGGACTAACTAAGTTTAATCGTTAATAAAAAAAGACCAATCCTCATGGATTAGTCTTTTTTGTTTGGGTATTAATTCAAAGAATTGCGCAATTCTTGCAAAAAATGATTTGCCAAATTGGATTGGCGGACGTTTTTCTTCCAAATTACGATATTGGGATCAGTAACCTTGGGTGATAGGGGCCGAGTAATTAAATCTAGCGCTGCATAATCAACTAAATGATCATAGGTAATTTGCACAGCGTCACTTTCACTAGCTAGAAGCGCAGCGTTGTACGCCAAATTTCCTTGCGCCAAAATGTTGACTTGATTATACAGATTGCCCCACCAATTATGGAATTTGTCAGTCACAAGCGTTTGATTTGAAGAAATAATTGGATACTTGATTAGATCTTTTGGCGTAATTTTGTCTTTAGCTGCCAAGGGGTGGTCTTTTCTAAAACAGGCAATAAACTCGTTTCTTTCAGGCAAGATCAAACTATCAAAGTTTTCCAAAGATCGATCTCCCATAATTACTCCAAAATCCAGGCTGCCTTCATTGACGCGTGCTTCGATATCGTCGGCATTGCCATCGAGAAATTGAAAGTTAACGTCATGTTGTTCTTGAGAAATACTGGCAATGATTTTCATAATTCGCTTCAAGGCGATAGATTGGCCAGCTCCAATCCGCAAAGTGCCAGTGATTAGTTTAGAACTTTGGATAATGCGCTCGGTCTGATCAGCCATGCTGACCAACTCTTGTGCGCGGTCTCTTAAGAAATAACCTTCCTCAGTAAGTTTGATTTGCCGGTGCCCACGTTCAAAAAGTGTCACTCCTAATTCTTGTTCAAGTCCCTTAATTTGAGTCGAAAGAGAAGGCTGTGCAATTCGCAGCGATTCAGCAGCTTTAGTAATGTTTTTTTCTTGGCAGACTGCTAAGTAATAGCGTAAAACTCTCAGATCCATGATGTTCTCCTCAGATAGTTATTAGCTATATTTTAGTTTAATTATTAATCGCTTCCAATTTACTTACTTTCAAATCAAAAAACTTTTTATAGTTAAAAACTATAGAACAGAAAAGATATTAAGTATTTCCCATAGAAACTTCTTCCCTTTATAGTTGATTATGAACTTAGGCAAAAGAGAGGGGAGACCTTAATGACTCTTAAAGGCAAAGTGATTATTATTACGGGCGCATCCAGCGGGATCGGTAAAGCTACGGCTGAACTGCTAGCTGGTGAAGGTGCCAAATTAATTTTGGCTGCGAGAAGAAAAGATCGTCTTGATGAAATTAAAGATAGTTTGCCAGAAGCATGCATCAGCACGATTAAGGCAGATGTAACCAATTTTGAAGATGTTCAATCAGTCGTTGATTTCGCTAATGATAAATTTGGCCGTATTGATGTGATGTTTAACAATGCGGGCGTGATGCCAGTCAATCCCTTGATCAAAGCACAAAGACAAGAGTGGCAGCAAATCCTTGATGTCAATGTCATGGGTGTTTTAAACGGAATCGCTGCTGTTTTGCCAACAATGGTTAAGCAAAAATCCGGTCATATTATTGCCACTGATTCTGTAGCTGGTCACGTTGTCGTACCTAACTTAGCCGTCTACAATGGGTCGAAATTTGCAGTCCGTGCAATTATGGAAGGGCTGCGTCAAGAACAGCGCGAAAATGGAATTAAGACCTCAATTGTTTCTCCAGGTGCAGTTCATACTGAATTGTTTAATTCGATCAATGATCCTAAGAATAGAGAAGCTGAGATTGAAACCGAAAAATCAATCGGCCTTGATCCAAAGCAAATTGCTAGAGCTGTAGCTTATGCAATTGATACGCCAGCAGACACTGATGTAAATGAAATTATTATTCGCCCTATGGGACAATCAGTTTAGAGAGGAATTCTACAATGAGCAAATTAGCAAATGACACCAGAGTGTTCAAAATTAACCCTGCAATCGAAGTTCAAAATGTCCGCTTCGAAAATAGATATGGCTTTATCTTGGCTGGCCATCTCTATCTCCCAAAGAATTTCGAAGAAAATAAGAAATATGCGGCTATCGCCATTTCAGGACCTTTTGGTGCAGTGAAGGAACAAGCAAGCGGTCTTTATGCTCAAACGCTGGCAGAGCGCGGCTTTGTGACAGTTGCTTTTGACCAATCAACTACTGGTGAAAGTTCTGGTTCTCGCCGCAATGTTGCTTCACCAGATATCTTCGTTGAAGACTTCTCTGCAGCTGTTGATTTCTTAGGTAAGCAAAAGTTTGTAGATCGTGAAAGAATCGGTGCTTTAGGTATCTGCGGGTTAGGTTCACACGTTTTAACTGCTGCTTCAATTGATGTCCGTATTAAGGCGGTCGCAACTTCAGTTATGTACGATATGTCAGACTCAATGTGGAAGGGCTTGAACAACTCTAAGACTGAAGAAGAACGTGAAAAGGAAAAAGACTACTTAGCACAAATGCGCTGGGAAGAAGTAGACAAGGGTAAGCAAGTTGGTGGTTTCCATGAATTGCCGTTTGACGAAAATGGCAAGCCGGTTCGTGCCGACAAGCTGTTCCCAGACGAATTACCAGCAGATGCCGACCCGGTCACTGCCGAATTCTTTAACTACTATGTCAAGCGTGCTTATCACCCACGGGCCATCAACTCTGCCAAGATTTGGGACGCCACTAGTCCTTGGGGTTACTACAACTTCCCATTGCAGCAGAGAATCGAAAAGATTCGTGCACCAAAATTGATTGTTACCGGTGCTGCAGCCCACTCACGTTACATGGCTGAAGAAGCTTATGAACGTTTGGCTGAACCAAAGGAATTAGTCGAAGTACCAGGTGCAACTCACACTGATTTATATGACCAAATGGACAAGATCCCATTTGATAAATTTGCAAGCTTCTTTAAGGAAAACTTGAAGTAAAAAATTGCACTAAAAAAACTTCGTGAAGTAATTTATTAATTCTTCACGAAGTTTTTCTCTAAGCATTGGAAGTGAGAATCATCAACTATGCAGAAAGGGAAAGCAAATGAAAAACGTATTAGTAATTGGCGCTCATGGTGGTACAGGCAGCGAGGTCGTCAAAGCATTAAATAAGAATAATACTTTTCACCCTGTTGCAGCTGTTAGAAGCAGGGAACAAGTTAAAGCTTTTGAAAATGAAGGCATTGAAGCAAGATATTTGGACTTGCAAGAAAGCGTGTCTGAATTGGCTGCTGCTATGAACGACATTGATGCAGTTGTTTTTGCAGCAGGCGGTGGCTGGATGGTCGACTTGGACGGAAAGGTCAAAGCTGCCCAAGCTGCTGAAAAAAGCGGGATTAAAAGATTTGTCTTAATCAGTGCTGGTGGTATTCAGCATTTTCACGATGATGAGCATTTGCCTTGGATGGATGAATGGAAAGAATATAGTGCTGCTATGTACTATGGCGATATGTATATCTTAAATTCAAATTTAGATTATACAATTATTCGTCCAGAAAACTTAACCAATAAACCGGGGACGGAAAAAGTAACCTTAGGACAACAGCTTCCACATGAGTATTCAAGCAGGGCTAATGTTGCAGCTACAGTTGTTGCTTCCTTAGAAAATGACAATACTATCAAAAAGGCCTTCGATATGATGGATGGAGATGTGCCAGTAGACGAGGCAGTTAAAGATATCTAGTGGAATGGATAAACCATAAAGTCGAAGCCATTAAGAATAGGTGATTAAAAATGAAAGCAAAATTATTAAGCAATAAGGTAGCAATTGTAACTGGCGGCAGTGAAGGAATTGGCTTCGCTATTACACAACTTTTCGCACAAGAAGGAGCTAAAGTTGTGTTTACAGGCAGACATCAAGATAAATTAGATAAAGCGCAAAGTGTATTACGTGAACAAGGGCTAGGGACATATCCTGTCCAAGCTGATGTGGCAAAAGCTGAAGATACTAATAAGGTTTTTAACCAAGCACAAAAGCTGGGAGACTTAGATATCCTAGTAAATAACGCTGGTATTTCAGATGAATATGCAATCGATGAGACCAGTGATGATTGGGTTAAACATGTTTTGGCGATTAATCTGGAAGGTCCTATTCGCTATAGTCGCGAAGCCCTTAGAGTAATGATGCCTAAAGACCAAGGAGTTATCATCAACATTTCATCAGTGAATGGTGTTGAGCCAATTGGCGGTGCTGCATACACCGCAAGCAAGGGCGGAGTTAACACTTTAACAAAGAATATGGCAATCCGCTTATCAGATACCAACATCAGAGTAAATGCGATTGCTCCTGGTGCAACTGTAACACCAATGCATTTACGTCATCTAAAGGGTGAAAATCCTGGCGGTAATTTAATGCTTGAATATGGAAAGAAATATTGTAATTGGGATTTGCCTGCTACCGAACCGATTGATCAAGCCAACGCTGCTTTATTTTTAGCAAGCAGTATGGGTAAGGGTGTTAGAGGTCAAGTTATTCAAGTAGATAATGGAGCATTCTTATAATGAAAAAAGTAGTTGTTCACCAATATGGTGGCCCAGAAGAACTTAAAATAGAAGAGCATCCTATTCCTCATCCCCAAAAAGGAGAGCTATTAGTTCATAACCAATATATTAGTGTTGACTATACAGATATTTATTGGCGTACTGGTCAATTAGATGCACCATCTGTTCCATTAACGCCTGGTAAGGCTGGAGCAGGAATAGTTGCTGAATTAGGTGAAGATGCAACTAATTTTAAAATTGGAGATAGGATCGCTTATATTCAGGCTCCGGGCGCTTATTCAGAATACTTTGCTGCTCCAGCTAAGTTAGTAGTAAAACTGCCTGAGCAAGTTAGTTTCAAAGAAGCAGCAGCGATGATGATGAAAGGCCTCACCGCCGAAGCTTTTGTTAAAAGAGTTTATCCAGTAGGTCGTAATAAAACAGTCTTTATCCATGCTATGGCTGGCGGGGTTGGCAGTTTTCTTACTGCTTGGAGCAAATACTTAGGGGCACAAGTTATCGGCACTGTTGGTACTCCTGAAAAAGAGCAAGTTGCCTCTAAGCTGGGTGCTGATCTCGTAATTAACCGGCATCAACAGAATTTGGTTACTGAAGTAAATAAATTTACGAATAAGCAGGGCGTGGATGTTGTTTATGATGGTATTGGCAAAGCAACTGTTCAAGACTCAGTGAAGGTCTTAAAAGCATTGGGGCTCTACGTAAACTTTGGCCAAGTTTCAGGGCCGGTTGATAATTTTGCATTAGGCAATTTAGCTGAAAAAACACAGTATGTGACTTTTGCAAATGTAAATACTTTTGTTGAAGATTTAGGTCTAATGCAAGAGATGAGTCATGATCTGTTTGATTTTTATATTGAAACTGGGTTTAGCAAGCAACAAGTGATCACTGAATATTCCTTTGATGATGTAGCAGCAGCACAGGAATTATTAGAGTCAGGAAAATCTATTGGCTCAATTGTTTTAAAGGTATAAAAGAAAGTGGTAATTTCATGTCAATCGGCCAAATTTTCAATCAGGTAGTTATCATTTTTTGGCTGATGCTAGTTGGGGCAACAATTCGAAAAGTTGGTTTCTTACATTTACAATCAATTAATGATCTAACCAATATTACTCTTGATTTTCTATCTCCCATCGTGATCATTAAGGCGTTTCAACAGCCTTTTTCTAAAAAACGTTTTTACCAATTATTGCTTCTTATAGTTGCTGTTTTTATTACTTACTTCATTTCGATTGTCATTGCTAAAATTGCCTTTAGGCGAGTAAAAGATCAAAATATTCGCCGAATTGCCACTTATGGGAGTATTTATTCTAATAATGGTTTTATGGGCGTACCGCTTGCACAAGGCCTATTTGGTAATGTCGGTGTCTTTTATGCTGTAGCATCAATGATTGGCTTCAATGTGATGTCATGGACGCAAGGAATAGGCATGTTTCGTCAGTCCAAACGGCAGAACTTTTGGGAACAATTTAAAAAGATAATCCTGAATCCTAATATTATTGCTATTATTCTTGGTTTAGCAATGTTCATCAGTTCCTATCAATTACCAAAGATATTGAGCGGCTTTATTAACTATACAAGCCCGGCCTTTACGCCACTCTCAATGATTGTCATTGGCAGTAATCTTGCTGGATTAAACTTGAAAGATGTCAAACTGCCAAAGGCTTTGTGGGTTAGCTTGCTTTTTCGAAATTTAGTCTTTCCAATTATTGGAATTCCGCTTCTATTATTATTGGGAATTCATGGCGTTCCACTGTTTGTGACTGTCATTCTCAGTGCTTGTCCTGTCGCTGGCTTAGTAGTACTTTTTACATTACAAGCGGGTGGCAATGCCAAGCCGGCAACAATTCTAATGAGTATTTCAACTATTCTAAGCCTAGTTACAATACCCTTGGTTTATTGGCTGACAGCTTTGCTTCTCAAGCAGTTATAAATTTGCATAGAATTATACGAAGTGAATCATTATGGAAGTTAAAATTCAACGCGATAATTTACAATTATATGGATTGCTGGAAGGGACGGAGACATTAGAAAATGAGACAGTCGCTATTCTAATGCACGGCTTTAAAGGCGATCTTGGCTATGATGATACAAAGATCTTACCAGCTTTAGCTCATGCTCTTAACCAGGCAGGATTACCCACCTTACGTTTTGATTTCGATGGCTGTGGCAAGAGCGCTGGCAAATTTAAAAATATGACTGTGCTGAGTGAACTTCTCGATGGAATGAAAGTCATTGATTTTGTCCGCCGAAAGGTTAAAGCAAAGCACATCTATTTAGTAGGACATTCCCAAGGAGGAGTGGTGGCTTCAATGTTGGCCGCTTATTATCACGATGTGATCGACAAGTTGGTACTTTTAGCACCAGCAGCTACCCTGAAGGATGATGCTCTTAAGGGAATTTGCCAAGGCAATACCTATGATCCAAACCATATTCCAGAATATGTTTTGGTAGATGGCTTTAAAGTTGGCGGTGATTATTTTAGGACCGCTCAACTGTTGCCGATCTACGAGACAGCCCAGCACTTTACAGGACCAACTTTATTGATTCATGGTACTGCTGATCAAGTTGTAGCGCCGACAGCTTCTAGGAAGTACCATGCTGTGATGCCGCAGAGCGATCTTCATCTGATTGCTGGCGAAGGACATATGTTTAATGGAAAAAACAGAGCTGAAGTTATTAAGTTGGTAATTAATTTTTTATGTAGATAATAGGTCAGCTAGAGCTTAAAACTTAAAAAAGCTAGAACATTGAAAAGTTCTAGCTTTTTTTGTGTGTCAGCCGTCTATGATTTGTAACTGTTACTTCTTTAATGTAAGCTTTAATATGTTAAAAAAGGATGAAGAAAGGATGAATTGCTTAATGGAAGAAAGTTTGCCAACTCAAATCGAAATTCGCGGTGCCCGGGTCCACAATTTAAAAAACATCGACCTGAACATCCCCCTGCATAAGTTCATCGCCATTTCCGGCCTCTCCGGCTCTGGCAAGTCGTCCTTAGCCATGGGCATCATCTATGAAGAAGGCTCACGGCGCTACCTGGATGCCTTATCGACTTACATGCGCCGCCGGATCAAGCAGGGCGCACAAGCCGACGTCACTAGCGTCAAGCACATCCCTTCGGCCTTGGCTCTGCGCCAGCGCCCCAGCGTTCCTAACGAACGCGCGACCGTCGGCACGACCACCGAGACTTTCAACGTCTTGCGCCTGATCTATTCCCGGCTGGGTTCGCCGGTCTGTCCTAACGGCCACCAAGTGCCGCCTAGCTTAGACATCGCCGAGGCCATGTCCAAATCGGGCGAAGAGATGGGCATGATCACCTGTCCGGTCTGCGGCGTCAAGTTCCCTGTGCCCAGCGCCGAAGACTTCGCTTTCAACTCCGGCGGCGCCTGTCCTGAGTGCGGCGGCACCGGCAAGGTCCGCCAGTTAGACGACAGCAAGCTCATCGCCGACGAAAACCTGACGATTGAAGAGGGCGCGGTTGCTTCCTGGTCGCTGCCAGGCCGCAACTTCATGCCTAACGTGGCCCATTTCGCCGGCGTGCGGATCGACGTGCCCTTTAAGGACTTGACCGACAAGGAAAAAGACTTTGTCTTAAATGGTCCCGAGAAAAAGTACAAGATGGACTTCTTGTCGAGCACCGGCCGGGTCTTCCACGACTTCAATGCTTTATACGAAAATGCCCACATGGCCGTGCTGCGCTCTGCCAAAAGCAGCCAGAGCGAACGGGCCCAAAAGCGGATCGCAGAGTTCTTCTCATATTCGACTTGCCCGGTCTGCCATGGCACGCGTCTGCGGCCAGAGCTTTTAAAGCACCTCGTCAACGGCAAGAATATTGACGAAGTAGAAAACATGCAGTTGGGCGACCTGCCGGCCTTTGGCAAGCAGATCTTAGCTGAGCTGCCGGCAAACATGCAGACGATGGCCAAGTCTTTGGTCGCTGAGTTTTTAAACAACCTGCAGCCGCTGCTGGACTTAGGCTTAGACTATCTGACGATGGCGCGGGCAGGCAACACCTTGTCGACGGGTGAGCTGCAGCGGATCCAGCTGGCACGCACGCTGCGCACCGAAACGACCGGCGTGCTCTATGTCTTAGACGAACCGTCGATTGGGCTGCACCCGGCCAACGTTGCGGGTCTAATCAAGATCATGCGCAAGCTGGTCGACCAGGGCAACTCGCTGGTCGTCGTCGACCACAACGTGTCCATCATCAAGGCCGCTGACGAGATCATCGAAATCGGCCCCGGCTCAGGCGACCAGGGCGGTGAAGTCTTGGCCCAGGGCAGTCCTGCCGAAATTGCTGAAAACCCCAAGTCGCTGATCGGACCTTACTTGAAAGGGACCGCCGACCTGCTGGCTAGAAAGCCTGCTGATAAGATAAACGCCAAGCAGATTAGTTTTGAGGTTAAAGACTACTTCAACTTGCACGATGTCAAAGCCGGCATCCCTTTGCAGCAGCTGACTGCAGTCACCGGCTTTTCTGGTGCGGGCAAGACCAGCCTAATCTTAGACTCCTTGGTCCCGGCCATTGAAAAAAGCAGCCAGGGTAAGAAGCTGCCAAAGCAAGTCACGAACTTTAATTCGCCGCTGCACCAAGTCGTCAGCGTTGATGCCTCTCCGATCGGCAAGAGCACGCGGTCGACGGTAGCAACTTACACTTCCATCATGGACAACTTGCGCCGGCTCTTTGCCCGCCAGCCTCTGGCTAAGGAAAAGCACTACACGCCGAGCTACTTTTCCTACAATAATAAGGAGGGCGCTTGCCCGACCTGCGGCGGCACCGGGATCGTCACTTTAGACATCCAGTTTTTGCCGGACATGCAGCAGACTTGTCCGGTCTGCCACGGCAACCGCTACAATGAAAAGATCACCAAGGTGAAGTGGCACGACCGCTCAATTGTCGACGTCTTGAACTTGGACATCAACGAGGCCTTGCCGGTCTTTAAGAAGGTGCCGAAAATTGAGCGCGAGTTAAAGCTGTTAAAGGAAGTTGGCTTAGACTACCTGCACTTAGGCGAAAGCACGCCGACTCTGTCGGGCGGGGAAGCCCAGCGCTTGAAGCTGGTGACCCACCTGACCCGCAAGCAGGAAGATACCTTGTTTGTCTTTGACGAGCCGACGATCGGCCTGCACCCGTTAGACGTCAAAGTCTTGGTCGAGGTCATGCAAAAGCTGCTGGACCAGGGGGCAACGATCATCACGATCACCCACGATTTGGGCTTGATTGCCAATGCCGACTACCTGTTGGACTTGGGTCCGCGCGGCGGCAAGAACGGCGGCCGGATTGTGGCGGCAGGACGGCCGGCAGACTTGGTTAAAAAGCCGGTTAGTCTGACGACTGAGTACCTGGCAGATTACTGGCAGAAATAAAAGCCGCTAAGCTAATAGGCGGCGGATTTGCTGCATGAAGGTCTGCACCTTTTTGTCAGCGTGTTTAGCAGCTAAAATTCCATATTCCACTTCAACATCGGTCTGCAGCGGGACCGTCACCAAGTTGGGGTGAATGTCTTGCCAAGGCGTGAGATTAATTAACGCCACGTTTTCATCGACCGCTTGGTTAAAAAAATTAATATCATAACGACCAGTTGTGTACTTAATTGAAATATCTGGGTTAACAGCCAGAATTTCTTGACGCAGCTGGTCGTTTTTTTCGCTGACGCCAGTGGGCACCATTAGCAAGGTTTGGCCTTTTAAATCAGCAAGCGACAGCTCTTCTTTGGCTGCCAAAGGGTTATCGCTGCGCACGGCGATTCCGAACTGGTAAGTACCGATCGGGATGGCATTGACTAAGCTGCGGGTAGTTGCGCGGTCAAAGGTCCCAATCATAATGTCGCATTCACGGCCGAGCATTGAGTATTCGCGGTTGTTTGCGGTCAGGTCGCTGAGAATCTGCGTGATTTGCAGCTGGTAATTAGGCAGCTGGTCTTTGATTTTGTTCCAGGTCGGCATAAAAGGCATGCTGGGGTGGAGCAGCGAAGTGCCCAGGCGGATCGTTTGGACAGTGCCGTCAGCTTTGTGGCACTCAACGTAAATTTTGTCGGTGAGGTCGACGACTGTTTCAGCGTATTTCTTGAAGGCTTGACCGCTGGCGGTCAAAGTGACGCCTGTGCTGGAGCGTTCGAACAGTTTAGAATCGACTTCTTTTTCAAGCCGGTTCATCTGCTTCATGACGGCAGTGCTTGAGATAAAGTTCTGTTCTGCTGTTTTGGTAAAACTGCCCGACTTAACTACTGAGATAAACGTTCTCAAATTGTTGGTGTCCATAGCTTTTGCCCTCCGCATTAACCATTAGTTAATGCCACCCTAACAATGAGGTTCTTCAGTGTCAAGCAATTATTGAACATAATAGAGCCAACAATTGAAACAAGGAGGGATGGCAATGAAACGAGTCTTAATCTTAGGGGCAACTAGCAATATCTCTCGCTACTTAATTCCTAAGTTAATCAAGCAAGATGATGTTTTTTTGACACTGTTTGCTCGCCACGGCCGGCAGCGGTTAAAAAGTTTGATTCCTAAGCGGCAAGTCAGTGTGATGAGCGGCAACTGGAATAATCCAGCTGACCTTGAGCGGGCCGTTAGCAGCCAAGACATTGTTTATTTAGCAACCGGGCAGTTTGTGCAAGCAAATCGCAATGTTGTAAGAGCAATGAAGGCTCAACAAGTCAGCCGCTTGATTGTTGCCAGCGAATTAGGGATTGAGAATGAAGTTTCCGGCCGGTTCGGGCAATGGAACCAGAAGATGATGGGCAATAACCAGAATTTGATTGATGCCGCAAACATCATTAAAGCCAGCGGCCTCAATTACACCTTAATGCGGATGGCTTGGCTGTATGATGATCCCACTAATGAACGGTATGAACTAATTCCAACTGGCCAGCCTTTTCGGGACACCCAGTTAACTAGGCAGGCAGCGGCAGCATTTATTGCGGACGTGATTAAAAATCCGGCACTGGCGGCTTACCAAAGCGTTGGAGTGGCGGAGCCGAATACCCAGTGGGATAAGCCCGCGTTTTATTAGCCGACGGGAGGAATTTGATATGCAAACAGTCATCATTTTAATAATCAGTTATGTCATTTTTAGCCTAATTTTTCCTAGGAATAATCAGTAAGGAGATGGTGTCTCATGGCAAGCAAGACCTTAATCACATACTTTAGTCACTGGGGGCACAGCAAGGCTTTTGCCGAAGCCATTCAGAACTTAACCGGCGGTGACCTTTTTGAAATTCAAACGGATACTTTTTACCCGGTACCGCATGATCCCTGTTCACTGCAGGCTCATAAGGAACAATTAGCAGATTTCAGGCCGCGATTAACGAGTCATGTAGACAATATGGCTCAGTATGACACTGTCTTTATTGGCCACCCAATCTGGTGGTACCGAGAACCCATGGCGATCCGCACTTTTTGGGAGTCCTATGATTTTTCAGGAAAAAAGGTTATCCCGTTTTGTACTTCTGGTGATTTTGGGATCGGCAATACTGAAAAAGATGCGAAGAAGTGGCTGCCAACCGCTGATGTTAAGCCCGGCTTACGTTTAGAAACACACGCCGTTGCAAGCAGTATTGCGAAAGTTAAAGCTTGGCTGAAAGAAAATGAGGTGCTTGAAGAAAATGAGTAAGAAAACCCTGGTAGAAATTGTTGTAAATAATGATGTTAAATTAACCGCCCAATTTGAAGATAATGCGACAACCCGCGAATTAATTTCACGGATGCCGTTTACCATCGACATGGACAACTTGTATTCTCGTGAGCTGTGCCACCGCTATGGTCATGGCGGCTTGCCGGTCGCTAAGGCGAAAGAACAAGGCTACCGCGTTGGTGACATTTCTTACTGGCCGCCGTTGGGAAGTTTAGTTTTCTTGTATAAGCAAAATGGCGAAGTCTTCGAGCAGCAGCCGATCGGCCACATTGATAGCGACGTCAGCTTCTTCAGTAAACTTAACTCAGCAGAAGTGACGTTTAAAATTGCGGATTAACTAATAGTTGATACGCTACGAATGATTTGGAGATTCTATTCAGACTGACCAGCAATTATCGTTAATAGTGTCGAAAGTGAAAATATCAAAAGGGGAAATTAACTATGTCAATCCAAGGAAAAGTCGTTGTCATTACCGGTGCTTCTTCAGGAATTGGTGCAGCAACCGCAAAGCTGTTAGCCCAAAAAGGCGCGATGGTTATGTTAGGCGCCCGGCGTGAAGACCGCCTGTTCAAGGTTGCAGACGAAATCAATGTTAACGGCGGGCGTGCTGCTTACCGGACAGTGGATGTCACAAAGCCCGAAGAGGTCCAGGCGCTGGTTAACGCCGCCTAGGAAAACTTCGGCGGTGTCGACGTCATCTTCAACAACGCCGGCATCATGCCCAACTCGCCGATGAGCGCCGTGCGGACCAAGGAGTGGAACGCCATGATCGACGTCAACTTGAAAGGTGTGTTGAACGGCATTGCCGCAGTGTTGCCTATTTTCAAAAAGCAAAAGCACGGCCACATCATCACCACTTCTTCAGTAGCCGGCATTAAAAACTATGTCGGTTCAGGCGTCTACGGCGCCACCAAGTGGGGCGTGCGCAACGCCATGGAAGTGACGCGGATGGAAAGTGCCAACGAAGGCACCAATATCCGTTGCACGACCCTTTTCCCGGCGGCGATCAATACCGAATTGCTCGACCACATCGGGGATGCCAAGACGCAGACCAACATGCAAAACTTCTAAAAACAGCACGGGATTGCGCCGGAGTCGGTAGCTAATTGTGTGGCCTTTGCGATTGACCAGCCCGCCGACGTCGACGTCAGTGAAATGACTATTTACCCGACCAACCAGGCCTAGGAGGCAAGCAGAATTGGTGACATTGTTTTTAACTTTAAAGGTAAAGTTGCAATCGTGACAGGTGCGCGGACAGGCATCGGTTTGGCTGCTGCCACCGCTTTTGCCAAGGCGGGTGCCAGTGTCGTACTGGCCGGGCACCACGAACCAAGCAAAGAAGCAGCTGCCTTGCGCGCCGAAGGCTGCAAGGCGGAGTCTTTTACGGTCGATGTTGCTGATGAAGACCAGGTTAAAGCGCTGGTCGACTTCACCGTCGCAAAGTTTGGCCGCTTGGATTTTGCCTACAATAACGCCGGCATCCAGAGCCCGGTGACAGACATCGCCGACTTGTCTTTGGCGGAATATGACCGCGTCTTAGATACCGACCTCAAGGGCATTTTCCTGTGCATGAAGCACGAGCTGCGGGTGATGCAAGCCGGCAGCAAGATCGTCAACTGCTCGTCAATGGGCGGAATCATCGGTTTGGCAGGGCGCAGTGCTTACCATGCGGCTAAGCACGGGGTCTTAGGTATGACCAAGTCGGCTGCTTTGGAGTACGCCAGCCGCGGGATTAACATCAACGCCGTTTGTCCCGGGGTCATTGCCACGCCGATGGTCCAGCGGATGCTAAAGACGGAAGAGGGCGTGATGGCCCAGTACCAAAAGCAGATCCCGAGCCAGCGCTTGGCTGAGCCGGATGAGGTCGCCGCGGCGGTGTTGTTCTTATGCAGCTCGGCAGCAAATTACATAGTCGGCGAGCACTTAGTGGTCGACGGCGGCTACACCATTCAATAACGCTATCAATAAATAACAATTATTATTATTTCATTGTCATACGCCATCCACTGCTGTATGCTTAAACTGTAGATTAAATAACAACAGAATTGAGGATGGAATATGACTAGAAAAGAATTGAAGAGCCTGGCCAAAGACCAGTTGCTAGGCAAGTGGACCTGGGCCGTCGGCGTCACTTTTATCGCTTTCGTGGTGAATTTATTCTTGTCCTGGATCAGCGCAGGCTTTTTGGCCAACTTAATCGGGTTCAGCGTTTACTTCGCCTTCCTGGACTTAGTCGACGGCAAGTACCAAAAAAACGTCTTCACCGCGACTTTTTCGGCTTTTACCAATAAGAGGATCTTGCCAACCTTACTGACGAGCATGCTGGCCTACATCTTCACCTTTTTCTGGACGCTTTTGTTTATCATCCCAGGCATCGTGAAGTCGTACTCCTACGCGATGTCAGCTTACATCGTTAAGGACTTAAGCGACGCAGGCAAAGAAATCACGGCCACCCAAGCGATCAGAGAAAGCCGCAAGCTGATGGACGGCCACAAAGCAGAGCTGTTTATGTTGGACCTGAGCTTTATCGGCTGGTGGCTGCTTTCCCTCCTGACTGCCGGGATCGGCTTTTTCTGGCTGGCGCCTTACTACCGCGCCACTAAGGCGAACTACTACCGCAAACTGGCCGGCAACAAATTTCTGAACTAAGTGCGAGCTAAAAAGGGCATCCCTGAACTAGGGAAGCCCTTTTTTATTATGTAAAATTTATAACAGCTAGCGTCGTTTTAAGGAAATGATAAGTTTAGCGGTGATTGTGCCTCCGAAGTAATAAATAAGCCGCAAACCTTTTTAAAAAATAGGGCGGGAAAATACCGCTAAAACGCGTCATGATACTGTTTGTGCCAAATGGAATAAAAAGCTATCGTGCCCTCACATTTTTACTAAAGAGGGTATATGATTGAGTTAAGCAAACATAAAACTTGGCGATAATGATTATATAAAAGATAACGCTAAGTGTAGTTATTGAGTGAAGAAGGCCTTAAAAATGAAAAGGCAGAAATTGGAAAACCGCAGAGATTGGCAACGCAGATACGCCATTCGCAAGCTGTCAATTGGGGCAGCTTCGGTAGCAATTGGGCTGTTTTTGGGCGGCAAACCTGTGCTGGTCCACGCTGACGCGGTTCAAACTCCGGAAAAGGCTAAGACTGTAACGGCTGAGAGTGAAAAGCCGGCGGCAGCAACGCAGCAAGAGAAGAAGCCTGTTGCTGACGCGAAGGTTGAGACGCCGGTTGCGGCAGGGGATGCTGCAAAGCAGACGACGGAGCAGCCGGCTGCAGCTAAGGAAGCAACTGATAAGAAGACTGAAACCGCTGAGCAGGCAAAGCCAGTTGAAAAAGAGCCGGCAAAAACTGCAGAAGTTAAAAACGATGCAACTAAGACTGCAGCTAATGATGCAGACAAGACAACAGAGAAGACTGCAAAGCCTACTGACGAAAAGACCGCTGCCAAGCAGGGGGATGCAAAAAGGATGCCGCTGCTGATAAGTCTTTAAAGTCAGAAGCTAAGTCTAAGACCGTTGCAAAGGCTAAGGCGGCCAGTGCTGATGCGGATACAGAATCAAAGGTTAAGATGTCAGACTGGGCCTGGAGCAAGATTCCTAATCAGCCAGGTTACATGAACCAAGGCGACGTTACTATCGACAATTACAAGGGTCATGACGCCGATGTGGTCATGCCGAATACTTCTGACTTTGTAAAGGCTGGCATCATTGACTCCACACACAAAGTAATTTTGTCATCTGATGGCTTTAAAAAAATTATTCAGCATCAGGGCTTAAATTCTTTAACGATTGACACTGACGACCCTGCCAACTTGGGCGCTAAGAAGTCTAAAGTCTACGCTTCGGCATCTGCACCAAGTAATACAGGCTCAGACTTTGACTTAACGCAAGTAACCAACCCTAATCCATGGGATGCCTGGGACTACAACCATGATTATGATTCTTTAAGACCGAAAGATCCAACCGTTAAGATCCTCAACTTAAATGGCCTTGACGTCAGTGGTTTCACCAACATGAGCCGCATGTTTTACGGTGCTTCCTCGCTTGAGAAAATCGATATCAGTGACTGGGACACAAGCAACGTCACTGATTTCCGGCTTATGTTTGATGGCGCCCTTAGACTTAAAGAAATTGATGCGCCAAACTTAGTTACTAAAAATGCCACCAAATTGAAATTTATATTCGATGGGGATAGGTCTTTAGTAACGCTTAACGCTGCTAATTGGGATATCAGCAATGTAGAAAGTTTAAATGGCCTGTTTTCTGGTGTATCTAAACTAGCTAACTTTAATGCTAGCCATTGGAATACGAGCCACGTTACAAGTATGGCTTACATGTTTGCAGACTCGCCTATCACCGACTTCAGCTTTTTGGAACATTGGAATACAAGCCATGTCACAAACATGGAGGGGATGTTTTTAGACAGCCAGGTAAGCGGCACCTTGGATCTTAGTCACTGGAACGTAAGCAACGTTAAAAGTATGCAACGCATGTTTTCAGGGGCTCGCCATTTGAAGAAACTCATTACAACTGGCTGGCAGACCACTAGTCTGGAAGACATCTCGACCATGTTTGGTGTCAACATCGACCCAATAAGCATAGACAATGAAAGGGATACCTTGGGCTCAGTTTCAGCACTGACTGCGGTTGAAGGTATTGGCGACTGGGATGTAAGAAATGTCAGAGAAGCGGCCAGCCTTTTTGAAAATTGTGTTAACATTACCGATGCGGGTATTAAAGGCATTGAAAAATGGTCAATGCCAAAATTGACTAATATAAATAGAGCTTTCCGGAACACTTCTCGGAAGGCTCTCAAGCTTAGCAAACTCGATTTAAGCCACTGGAAACCAGCAAAGTTGCAGCAGGCACTGTATACTTTCGCCGGCAGCAATGCAACCTATCTTAATTTATCAGGGTGGACCTTCCCAACTGGTAAAACGCGTGGGATTTTCGACCACTTAGGCGAAGGACAACCCGTCCTGATTGTTTTGGATGGCTTACAGAGCGATTTGGTTCTCAATAGCGACAATAAAAGTACTGATCCTAATACTGACCGCGAAAATTCTGACTTGCCAACTGGGCCAATGGTGATCATTGCCTCTGATCTTTCTAAGGTAAAGCTTGCTCACGGTGAATCAGCTGCACAGGACATACAGGACATAAATGATACAAACAATCATTGGTCTGAAAACAATATTCGCTTCATTTCGCCTGACAATTCTACTGGCTTAATTACTTGGCTGCAGAATAACTTTGATGTTCCCGATCCAGATAACGAACTGAATAATTTGCGCTTTGCCTTTAAAGATACAAAGGAAGCAGAGACTTATCTGTTGGGACAATTAAATGACTATTTGAATAGTCACAACCTTGCAGGAAAAATTGCCAACTTTACGGGCCACTCAACTTATTACCAATGGCACTGGGAATTTAATGGGACTAAAGACGTTGTAACCGGTGGCAAGGCCAAAAAGTATGACCCGCACTGGGCAGGCGAAGGCAAGGACAATCCAGGAACTGAATACGGCGAAGACTACGAACACATGATCACAGCTCAAGATCAGGATGAAATGACAACTGGCGAGTTGCCAATGACTGACTCTGATTTGAAAGCTGCTCTCAATGCCGTATATCCAGATCGTACAAACAATCGTCAGCAACCAGCCAACTTATTAATGATGTTATTGGCAGCACAGCCAACCAGCAACCAAAACTGGCCGGCCAACTTATTACCTTTGCTGCTTTCAGGTTATTACACGGTAACAGATAAGCCTAAAGAACCTGAGACGCAAACTGTCACGGTTACGGTTGAATACAGAGACAGCAAGACCCATGGTCTTGTTCAAAACGGTGAAAGTCGAACCGGCAAACCTGGCGACACCATTACGCTGACTTTTACCGCGCCAAATGGTTACCACATCGTTGCTCCGGTGCCAAGCACCAGCTACACCTTTAGTGAAGCGAAGACCCAAGTTGTCACTGTTTGGGTTGAAAAAGATACAATACCGCCAAAGGATACCGTCACTGTCACGGTCGTCTACAAAGACAAAGATACCGGTGAAACGGTTAAAACCGATAACCCAATCAGCGGCCAAACTGGTCAAACCATTACATTGACGTTTACCGCGCCAGACGGTTACCACATCGTTGCTCCGGTGCCAAGCACCAGCTACACTTTTGGCAGAACAAGCGGGACTGTCACTGTTTTGGTTCAAAAAGATGGGAATCAACCTGACATTCCATATAATCCGAACACCAATCCTGATAACAAGCCTGATTTGCCGGACAATCCAGAACCTGATGACAAGCCAGACACTCCGGACAATCCAAAGCCTGATAAGCCGCAACAACCAGCCGTACCGAGTCACAAGACGCACGTCCCAGCCCAAGTTGCTAAGCAAAAAGTGCCGAACAGAGCAAACAGAACATATGTTCAAAAGGGCGTACCGACCAAAAAGGCTTTGCCGCAGACTTCAGATTCCAAAGCAGCAAATATCTTAGGCGTCGTTGCATTGCTGGACGCATTGGCAGCTTTAGGATTTGGTGCCAAGAAAAAGAAGCGTGATTAAGCATCAGCAAAAGATCATTATTTAAACAGCAATAGTAGTTAAAACGTCAGAAGCTAGAAAAAGACCTTTACTTCAAACAAGGAGTAAAGGTCTTTTTTGTTTTCTATAAAAATGATCGATTGAGGATCCTATGCCGCTAAGCATCTAGTAACCGTGACAATTAGTTTTGATTATTGCTTCAGCAAGTATTTCAAAACATTCCGAGCGGGTTATTTTATCAATTAATCGAACCCAAGTTCGGGTATCTGTGATATGTTGGAATTAAAGAATAGGACCGGTGAATACTATATGAGCGGACAAAAAACAGAATTCCTCGGGCACACAAAATACGATCAAGACGGCCATTTGATCGCAACTCAGTCTTTAAAAGACCACTTGCTGAATACTAAAAATTTAGCAGAGCAATACGGACAAGCATTATGCATCCCGCATGTGACTGGCTTAGCTGCGTTGCTTCATGATTTAGGAAAATTTCGCCCTGAGTTTCAGGAATATATCAGGCATGAAGGCAATCACAGACGTGGCTCCGTTGACCACTCTAGTTTCGGTGCTATGTTCATCAGACAATATCTCGCGCAAAAAATTAAAGAAACGTCTGATGTAAATGAACAAGGTCCGCTTAAAGAGTTTGGCGATGTTTTAGAAAATTCTATTTTTTCTCACCACGCGTCTCTTGGCCTTATGGATTATCTTACCCCTGCAGGTGACTTGAAGAGTCCTTACCTTGAACGTATAGAAAAATTCAATGCCAATGGCGTCAGCTCAGAAGAACTAATAGCTATCAGCAAGCTTTTTTATACAGAAGTCATGTCCGAAGCTTCTTTTAATCGCTACGTTGAAGCTGCCATTACTGAATTTGTAAAAATCAAAAGTTCATTTAAAGAAAACAAGAAGTACAAACTATATTTTCAAAATCTATCGTTTTTGACCGATTATATTTATTCTTGCCTGTTAGACGCGGATCGCACTGACACCGCTGCATTTGAATTTGGGATCAAGCATGATGACCTGGTAAATCTTGATCGCAAAGATCTATTCGAGAACTACTACCAAAAGTTGCTCTCTTACATTTCCAGTTTAAATAAAGGTCAGGTAAGCGGCATTAACAAATACCGCTCAGAAATATCTGCTGACTGCGATAGGGCAGCAGAACGTCCAAGTGATATTTACACTCTGTCCGCACCGACGGGTGCGGGTAAAACGCTTGCTTCACTGCGCTACGCATTGAAACATAGTTATCTTCACCATAAACAACACATCATTTACGTTCTGCCTTATATCACAATCATCGAGCAAAATGCGAGTGTGGCTCGCAAAGTTCTTAATGGCTCGGAAACTAATACTGACAATATCTTAGAATTTCATAGCAATGTCTCTAATCAGCGGCAACAAACCAGCAGCGAAAAATCAGATGTCTTGGAATTGGCAGAAGACAGTTGGGATGAACCGATAATTTTTACTACGATGGTCCAATTTCTCAACACAATTTATGCTTCGAGAACATCAAATAGACGCAGATTTCATAATCTATGCAACTCTGTAATCATCTTTGATGAAGTACAAAAGGTGCCAACCAAATGTTTATCTCTATTTAACCAGGCACTTAATTTCCTGAAAAAAGTAGGGCAATCAGACTTAGTGTTATGTACTGCGACGCAGCCTGCACTTGATAAGGTTAAGTCCGCAGAGCTTGATTTTGCTGAAAGCCCAGAGATCATCACCGATTTAAGTCAAAAAGTCGAGCAGTTTAGAAGAGTAGAGATAGTCAATGAAGCAAAGCAAGACAATGGCGTAGACATGCATGCTGATGGCCAGCAGATTGCTGAGATGATTTTTGAGCAAGCTCAAAAGGTTAAATCTGTTCTAGGAATTTTTAACACGATCAAAGCAACCACCAACGTCTACATGAGTCTTAAACAGCTGTTTTCGCAAAGTACCGACAACCCAGATTTGTACTACCTCAGTACAGACATGTGTCCGCAACATCGTAAAGATAAAATTCAAGAAATGTTGGGCAAACTTGCTGCAGGAGAACGTGTTATTTGCATTTCAACGCCATTAATTGAGGCCGGCGTTGATGTCAGCTTTGAAGCTGTATTTCGTTCTCTTACAGGGGTAGATTCAATAGCTCAAGCAGCAGGCCGGTGCAATAGAAACGATGAGTTGCCAGTTGGCCACGTGTTCTTGGTAAATGACAAAGATGAAAGGTTAGGCGGTTTGTTAGATATCAAAAAAGGTAAAAATATTACCATCGAAAAATTACTACCTAACTATCAGCCTAACCAATTACTTGAGCCGACTGTAATTCGATATTACTTTGAACAATTTTATGGCAGAAATAATACGCTACAGCAATATCCGTATCCCAACAGCAGTAATTATGAATTTAGATTAGCTGATCTTGTGGATGGCATCCTGACGAGTGTTAGCTATTACAGAAACAAAAGTCCGTTACTACAAAGCGTAAAGCAATACAGCAGCTTATCAACTCTGGCAAAGCATTTTCAGGTCATTGAAAATTCTCAGGTATCAGTCATTGCTCCTTATAACCAGCGTGCGCAAGAACTGATTGCTGAGTTAAACGCCGACCTAAATACCACAGACAAACTTGGCCAGTTATTAAAACAAGCCCAGCCATTTATCGTCAGTGTTTATGAGAATAAGTTCAAACAGCTGCTTGAAGACAATGATATCTATTCACTAAATCGTATTGATTACAGTAAAACTGGTATTTTTGCTTTTCAACCGCAAGCGTATAAAAAGCTAACTTTAGAAGATAATACGTTTAGCAGCTCTGTTTTTTAAAAGATAGGGGTTAATAATGTCCTTCAAAAATGTAAAATCTCCCGCTTTTAGTTTTCGCATATATGGAGATTGGGCTCTATTTACTGATCCAATCATGAGAATAGGTGGTGAAAAATTCAGCTACTCTATTCCAACTTACCAAGCTCTCAAAGGTATTACAGAGAGTATTTATTGGAAGCCAACTATTATCATCCATATAGATAAATTGCGGGTAATGAATCCAATCAGAGTTGAGGCTAAAGACATCCGCATCTTTAAATATAACGATAGTAGTAAAACTGATTTATTCCGCTATACCTACTTAAAAGATGTTGATTACCAAGTTTTGGCTCATTTTGAATTCAATATGAATAGACCTGACCTCGCTGCCGACCGGAGCATAAAAAAGCATTATGCAATTATGCAACGCTGTATTCAACGAGGTGGACGTCGAGATATTTTTCTTGGAACTCGAGAATGCCAAGGCTACGTTGAACCATGCGAATTTGGTGCGGGTGATGGTTATTACGATAACCAAGACGATGATCGTTTATTTGGAACAATGGTTCATGGCTTTGACTATCCTGACGAAAGCGGTGACGAAACTCTTAAAGTGCGGCTCTGGCAGCCGATCATGCAAAAGGGAGTTGTGGACTTTATTCGGCCAGAGGATTGCAAGATTCATAAACCACTGCATAAGACCTCAATTAAAAAGTTCGATATGAATAATATGGAAAGTTCCGACGATCTCTATAACGAATTATTAGGAGGTGATGATTAATGAGCTTTTTTACAGAATTGATCGATATTTATAACGATAATATTGGGAAAACTGACCACAAAGAAGATGGCATTCCGTCATTAGTGCCAGTTGCTCATTACGTTGTTAAAGCAGAGTTGCAAATTGATCTTAATTCTGAAGGAAAATTTCTAGGTGCTGATGTACTCAAGAAAGAAGAAACGATTGTTCCTTATACGGGGCCGAAAACTGTAGCGAATGATCCATGGCCAATTGATGATAAATTACAGATAATAGCCGGAGACTATCTTAAGTGGCATGAAAGCCTACCGGATAAATCTGTCCCTGCAATAAGTGATAAAAACAAGAAAAAATTAAAAAAGTGCCACGAACGTTACATTAAATTGTTAAAAGCATTCATCGATTTTGTGCAAAATGGGCACTATGCTGATTATCTTACTGAAGAGCTACAGGCAATATATAATTACGTTTCTTCTCAGAATATTATTCAGGACTTGACCAAGGAAAAAATATCAATTAATCCGGACGGCAAAGCTTGGGTTCGTTTTCATGTTAGAGGATCGCAAGAACATTGGCACGATGAAAAGATGTTTAAGGCTTGGGCTGATTTTGATGAGAATCAAAAAAAGTTAGGCGTTGATTATATATCAGGAAACAATGCAGTGCCTATAGAAGCTAAACATCCAAACAAAATACTTAAAAGTGAAGCCAAGGCAAAATTGATTTCTTCTAATGATACAAGCAATTTTACTTTTCGCGGACGTTTTACTTCCGCTGAAGAGGCTGCAACTATTGGCTATGAATCATCAAACAAAGCTCACTCTGCCCTGAGATGGTTAATTGAGAGGCAAGGCGTTCTAGTTGATAGTAGATGGTTCCTAGTTTGGACGCCTAAGTTTATACCACCAAAGGGCTTACTAGATGAGATCCCTTTAGCGCTTGCAATAGCTCAAGAAGTACGTGAGCGGCCTACAACTGGTAAACAGCTAAGCCTTGCCTTTAAAAACAAACTGTTAAATGGTAAAAATGTTGATCTAAATAGCAATTTTTATATTTTAGAACTCGATAACGCTACTCAAGCCCGAATTGATGTTGTTTACTATCAGACAATGGATATGAACCTCTATCTAGACAAGCTGAATGCATGGTATGAAAAAACATACATTGCTCATCCCAACGGCAAATATCCTTTTAGCTTCCCTAGATTAAGAGAAATAGCCGGTTTGGTACACAGAGAGAAAGACATTACAAATACCAAAAAAAAGGTTATCAAGTCAACAGTTTCAGATTTAGTTAGTTTGCTTCTTGGTAATCAAACTATTCCTAGAAAGATACTGATTTCTTTGTATAATCTAGCCATTCGACCGCTTGGGTTTAGCACGGACGAAAAGTATGCCACATGGAACCGAGTACTTGAAGTCTCAGCTTCCATGTTTAGAGTTAACGACCCAGTTCTTAGGCCTGCACTGCAAGATGATCTGTTTGATCGTGGTTACTTGTTTGGCAGACTACTGGCAGTCGCCCATGAAACTGAACTAGATGCTTTAAGAGAAAAGGGCAGACACACTGAAAATCATTTTACAAATGCACAGCGCTATATGGCTAAAATGCCATCAGATCCTATAGGCGTCTGGAACATCGTCTATAGTCGGCTGGAACCGTACCTTAACAATTATCAATTCGCTACAAGAACACGTGCCATTATTAACCAGATCAGTAATCAATTAGTTGATAATCAACAAGCCTATGACCAATTGCATAAACCTTTTACTTTACAGGAAAAAGGCAGATTCATCGTTGGCTTTGTTCACCAGAAGAATTCCTGGTATGGTCATCTCACAGTGACACCAGCCGAGACCAACCTGCTGCCGGAATTGACAGACAGAGAATATCTATTTGGAAGACTGCTTGCAATTGCCGATTCCGTCGAAAGACAGGCACAAAAAAATAAAGCAGAAAATCAAGCCAAACCGATCGTGACCAATGCTGATCGCTACCTAAATGCTTTCATTCAGCAGCCATTAAATACTTGGAAGCAGCTTTTCTTAAGTTTACAGCCATACATAGCTCGCAATGAATCATTACGTTGGTCAATCAAGGAAATAGATCATATAACTAATTTGCTGGATACCAATAATTCAACGAGCAGAAACTTAAATCAGCCGTTGCAGGGACAGTTTTTAATTGCGTATAGTCACGAAAAAGCTCGTTCTTTTGGTAAGCATCCAAAGGACAAAACTACTCCGATTACTTTAAATGCAAATTCAGCAGATCGCGACTACTTGTATGGACGTCTGCTAGCTATGGCAGACGTGGTTGAGTACAGGGAACAAGTTATTCACCACATTAAGCGGCCAACTACGGCTTTGAGGTATATTTTTGCTTTTAGTCAAAGACCAGCCACAACCTGGGCTACTATTTGGCAGAATGTCAAAAGATATCTTGGTAAACAAGGTAAGTATGAAACTGAGGCACAGCAGGCCATTGATCAAATAATGACCCAGATCCAAGCTCTACCTAATTTTGAAGTTAAAAAGAACTATCCATTGAATGGGGAGTTTTTAATAGGAATGAGTCAGCAAAAAGCAGCTTGGTACAACAGAAATAAAGAAAGGAACTAATCTCATGTCATTGGAACATAAAATTGATTTTAAAGTTATCTTCTCAGTTAACGGTGCTAACCCAAATGGTGACCCATTAAACGGTGGTCGCCCGCGGCAAACTAATGATGGCTACGGAGAGGTATCCGATGTAGCAATTAAACGTAAGATTCGTAATCGTTTGCAAGATATGGGTTATAAGATTTTCGTCCAGTCAGAAGACAGAGCAGACGATGGCTATAAGAGTTTAAAAGAACGTGCTGAAAAAGATGAGGGCTTAGTAAGTGCTGCCCACAATAGCGACAAGAAAGCTTATGTAAACAGGGCTTGCGAGAAATGGATTGACGTGCGGAGCTTTGGCCAAGTTTTTGCATTTAAAACTGAGTCATCAAAGTCAGGAAAAAAAGTCAAGAACCCGGAATCCTTGTCAGTAGGTGTTCGTGGGCCTGTGTCAATTCAGACAGCTCGCTCGATTACACCAATCGTCATCAACGAAATGCAGATTACCAAGTCTGTTAATTCTTCCCCTAGTGATAGTGGTAGTGATGATGATATGTCACGAGACAGAATGGGTATGAAATATAGCATCGATTATGCTGTTTACAGCTTTAATGGCAGTATTAACGTTCAGCTTGCCGAGAAAACTGGTTTTTCCGAAGAAGATGCCGAAGCAATCCATAAAGCTTTAGAAACATTGTTCGAAAATGATGAAGCCTCTGCACGCCCGGCAGGGTCAATGGATGTTTTGAGAGTTTACTGGTGGGAACACGATAGTAAAATTGGCAAACATTCTCCTTCCAAGATGTTCAAGTCAGTTCAAATCGAGCCTAAGACCGACACACTTACTAGTGAAGAAGACTTTGAGATTAAGGAAACACCATTCCCTGACGTTAAAGAAGATATCTTTAAAGGCTAGACCATGACATATTCAGAAGATGATTACCTTAACTTGTCCGGCGTGCAGCACTTTGTTTTCTCCAAAAGGCAATGGGCACTCGAATATGTTGAAGGCCAATGGCAAGATAACTACTTGACACTTGCTGGCGATCGCTTCCACAAAAAAGTTGACGATCCATATATAAGCGAGAGCAGGGGCAACAAATTTATTGTTCGGTCCATGCCCATTCACTCCAAGGCCTTAGGGTTGACCGGCATCTGCGACGTAGTTGAGTTTGTCGAAGACAATGTTAATGGAGTGCCAGTTTATGGCAAGCAAGGCAATTATCTTCCTATTCCTGTTGAGTATAAGCATGGTAAACCAAAGCAGGATTTATCAGATGTGTACCAACTTTTGGCAGAAGCCGTGTGCATAGAAGAAATGCTTTTATGCCATTTGACGTTTGGCTATTTATATTACGGCAGAACGCGGCACCGTGAAAAAGTAGAGTTTACTGATAAGCTCCGCGACAATTTAAAAGTAATAGTGCGCCAAATGCATTATTACTATGAGCGTGGCTACACTCCTAAAACACGAAACAGCCCAAAATTTAGATCATCATCCCTTAAGGATATTGGCCTTCCAGAAATGTTTAGCCGTGAGAGTGTCCAGGATTATATATCCAGAAAGATCCAAGAATGAAGCAGCTCTTAAATACCTTGTATGTTACGTCTCCTGATAGCTATTTAGCTTCTGATGGAGAAGATGTCGTTATCCGTATTGATAATAAAGCCGTAGCTAAGCTCCCATTACAAAACTTTGAAGCAATTGTTTGTTTTGGATATGCCGGAATGAGCCCCGCTTTAATGCAAAAGTGCCTTGACCATAGCATTGCTGTGTCCTTTATGGATGCAAATGGCCGGCTAAGGGGTAGGGTGGTTGGAAAGCCAACCGGTAATGTTTACTTACGAAAAACCCAATTTACGGTTTCTTTGAATGAAAATGCCAGCTTAAAGATAGCCAAAAACTTTATTTTAGGAAAAACGTATAATCAGAGATGGATTATTGAACGCTTTCTGCGCGATCATCCTATGAATGGAGACAGACAAAGACTAAAGACTGCATCAAACGAACTAAAAGATGGTTTGCAAAAGATAATTGCTGCTGGGTCAATGGATCAATTACGCGGAATAGAAGGTAATTTGGCGACAGTATATTTTTCAGTATTTGGCGATTTAATCATCAGACAGAAGAATGATTTTTACTTTAGGACTCGCAACCGCAGACCACCGTTAGATTTCACCAACACTTTACTTTCTTTTTCCTATTCTCTGCTAGCTAATGACTGTGCATCTGCACTGGCTGCCAACGGGCTTGATCCATATGTTGGTTTCATGCACGTTGATCGTCCTGGGAGAGAATCTCTTGCGTTAGATATGATGGAGGAGCTAAGAGCGGTTATTGCTGATCGCTTTGTCCTGAAATTGATTAATCTAAAAATTATGACTGCTGCCGATATAGTTCAAAAACCAGACGGCGCTTGCCTTTTAAAGGATCAGTCACGTAAAAAATTAATTACTCAGTGGCAAAACAATAAACAGACCGAAATCACTCACCCATATTTAAAAGAAAAAATGAAATGGGGACTGGTTCCGTTTCTCCAAGCACAGCTATTGGCCAGATATTTAAGAGGAGATTTGGATCAGTACCCGCCGTTTTTCTGGAAATAAGGTGAAGCTTATGATGATGGTAGTGGTCAGTTATGATGTCGAAACTAATGATCGCTTAGGGGCCAAACGGTTGCGGCACGTAGCAAAGATATGTGAAAATTATGGTGTCCGCATCCAGAACTCTGTGTTTGAATGTTTGGTTGATTATGCTCACCTTGAGATGCTCAAAGAAGAACTCTTAGATGAAATTGATGATGAGCAAGACAGCTTATATTTTTTCAATATTGGTAAAAATTATAAGCACAAAATTGAGTGTTTTGGTTCTAAGCATGCTACTGCATTAGATGAGCCGCTAATATTTTAGTGTGCGAACTATTAGTGATCATAAAATCTCCGCTAGGTTCGCACCAAAAAACGGCGTAAAAAGATATATGTTTACACCGTTATATATCAAAAGCTTTAACTTTTGTTTTTTTAGCCCAATATATCGAATCATTGAATAAGTTTTTCAATATATTGCGGTCGCACCTCACGTAGGTGCGTGGATTGAAATTCACCATCAGTTGTAAAGTAGTTGCGCCCAGTTGGGTCGCACCTCACGTAGGTGCGTGGATTGAAATGATTGGGATATTATAAGGAAGGTTTACATTCCAGTCGCACCTCACGTAGGTGCGTGGATTGAAATAAAATTGCCTTTGCGGCGGCGCTTGCCCGATATTGTCGCACCTCACGTAGGTGCGTGGATTGAAATAAGTTAAAACGAGGTGGTTCCGGCTATGAGCATTGTCGCACCTCACGTAGGTGCGTGGATTGAAATGACGATTGAGCAACATGCACTGAAGCTTAGCAAAGTCGCACCTCACGTAGGTGCGTGGATTGAAATTTCCGCCTTACATGCTGTCCGATCGTCAAGCCTAGTCGCACCTCACGTAGGTGCGTGGATTGAAATGTCAGTGTGGTCAGCAACGCGCTATCCGCATCAGAGTCGCACCTCACGTAGGTGCGTGGATTGAAATTGAAAACGAGATTGCTTACACGGGTTTGCCTTTGGTCGCACCTCACGTAGGTGCGTGGATTGAAATCTTTTTGGTGTGACAGCGCGCGGCCTGAGTATGGTCGCACCTCACGTAGGTGCGTGGATTGAAATATATTCGGCACCATGCTAATTTCAAAGATACTGTGTCGCACCTCACGTAGGTGCGTGGATTGAAATCTATAATCTTGACCATGTCGCTCATCCTTTTACAGTCGCACCTCACGTAGGTGCGTGGATTGAAATCCTCACTATTCTGGGGCTCAGTACAGTCGTACGGTGTCGCACCTCACGTAGGTGCGTGGATTGAAATTGCCTAACGGCAGCGTGCGCTCTCCGAGGGCAAGGTCGCACCTCATGTAGGTGCGTGGATTGAAATTCGCTGCTCCAACAGTGAGATTTTTTTGCTCTTGTCGCACCTCACGTAGATGCGCGGATTGAAATAAGTTTAACGGTAAGCCATATATAGGTCACACTCTGTCGCACCTTACGCAGGTGCGCAGATAGAAATCAACTCGTATTGTTTCATCAATCTAGTTGCATCTCATCAGAAAGCATCCCTAAATCAATGTAGAGATGCTTTTTTGATGGATAATTTCACACGAAAGGACAGGGGACTCAAAGGTAAATAAGCACAGCGTCCCATAATATACAAAATAGGTAAATTAAAAGCTGATGTAATTCGTATTCATCATACTAACATGCGTTCGAAAAAGGGTGCGATAGAAAAGCCAAGCCTCTCAGTCACTGCAAGGCGGTTTTTTACTCATGACTAAACCAAAGGATGGCAGCCTAAATGGCTATGAAATACGTTAAAAATTGGCGGGATAAACGTGACAGCGCAAGCTTTTGGTGATTGAATCAGACACCAAGATCGCTTACGTCAGCAAGTTAACCGGAACACCTTACGACTCACTGATCAATAATCATACTAAGCAAACAAGTCTTAATAAGGTTCAAACAAAATGTAAAATTGGGTTTAAGGCTTATAGTAAGCCGTTGCCAGATAAAAAGACTGCAGACAAACTATCTGACTGGTTAAACGCCGACTAACGAAAAAGAAGCGTGATTAATCATCAGCAAAAGATCATTAATTAAACAGCAATAGTAGTTAAAACGTCAGAAGCTAGAAAAAGGCTTTTACTTCAAACAAGGAGTAAAGGTCTTTTTTGTTTTATATATAAATGATCGATTAAGTGAAAATCGTGGTCTAGTTGAAGGCTACACCGGTCCATTGCCGCCTCAACGGATCCATTTTAGATCAGTAGTGTATGACTCTATTATTGATGTAAATGATGCTATAATACTATTAAGATATTATAGAATGGTCATTTATACTGATGAGGTGAGTCAAATGGCTAATGAAACTAAAAGAATACAAGCAAATGTAGACAAACAAGTGGCTAGAAAAGCTGAAGATGTAATTACTGAATTAGGATTAACTCCGACTGCAGTTATCAATTCTTTGTACAAAAAAATTGCAGCAACAGGAGAGATCCCATTTAGTTTTAAATTAACACCAGAACAAATGGCAGATATTAGGGTACGTGAAGCTGCTGAATCTCGTCCTGTTAAAAAAGTAAGAACTCAAAAAGATCTAGAGGATTTTTTTGATGAAGATTAATGAAATATATACAGCCTATGTGTCTTGGAATAAAGGCGGTAAACGAAGACCTGTCTTAGTTCTTAAAGACGATGATGTAAGCGTCACTGTTTTTAAGATTACATCAAAATATGAAACTAACTCGCCATCTATTCAGAGATATTTTTATCCGATTAAGGAATGGCAGGAGTCTGGGTTAGTTAAACAATCATATATTGATACGATAACTAGGTTAAATCTGATGAGAAAAGATGTTAGATTCAACTATGCAGGTAGACTTTCTGTTAGAGATAGAAATGGTTTAGCCGAATTTATTAGAAATAATGATATAAATTAGCTCAATAAAGGTATCAATGAAAAAGACTCGCAACTAATCTTGCGAGTCTTTTTTGCCTTGAATTTGACTTGCTGGTTCATAAAACTACTGCAAAAATATTTTGCTTGCTGAATGATTACCAATTAAACACGTCAGAATTGCGGTCTTGGCAAACCGGCTAAATCAGCGCTCTCCTCTTAAACTTGACGGCCGCTATCATTAAAACTATAATTTTAAACATAGGTAGATAGACCTCCCTCGCAAACATGGGCTATCTATATGGACGCAGTTTTTAAGCTTTGTTTGAATTTAATTTATATAAAAAAACATTCAAAGCTGAATAAAAGTGTCCGTCAAAATTATCAAAGCGTTGCCAAAAGCAAGCCGAGCAAAAATAATCAACAAGAGTAATTATTGGGAGCTGATGAGACTATTCAAGACGATGTTCAGTCTGCGATGAGTGAAGACCATCAGAGCTGACTAGCTAATTAATGCTTTGCTGATGCAATTTGCTTTGTAAACTTCGTCAGTTTTTCAACCCTTAATCGCTAATACGTGTTTTAGCACGTGTTATACTACTGATATATCTAATCAACTAATTTCACAGCTAATATGGAGTTTCACCATGATTACCTATTTTGCAAAATTCCATTTAAACAAAGATGGCCAATATGAAGTCACTTTTCCCGACTTAGACCCATATGCTGCAACCTTCGGCGCTAGCCTGCAAGATGCCATTAAAAGCGCGCATGACGCACTCGCCGGCTACTTGCTGACAGCCGAAGATACCCACGAACACGTCGCAGCTCCTTCGCAAAAGCCGCATAAAGACTGGTTAACCAACCAAGACGATTGGCTGATGCCAGTCTCAGTCAACCTAGAACTCGAACGGGAAAAAGAACAAAATACTGTCGTCAAAAAGACGCTCACCATTCCCAAATACTTAAACGACTTGGGCAAAGATGCCAAAATCAATTTTTCAGCCACTCTTACCGAAGCTTTAAAACATAAGCTCAACGCCTAAGTCTCCCCCACTATCGTGACAAGGAAGGGCAATCAAACTTTTAAAATGGAAACACAAAAATACTTAAGCTTAATCAAAGAAGAACTCGCCAAAGAGCCAGACTTCGTCAAACAGTTTTACCTGGGCACCAATCATTCGCTGACGACGTCTTACCAATACCTGACCGAAATTAGACGCTTTTTCGACTGGCTGCGCGCTTCCAAAATCAGCGACGCTGCCAGCAACGCCGAAATCTCCACATACACCTTAGCCAACCTGCGCCGCAACGACATCATGCTTTACATCGATTATCTAAAGCACACCAAAAACAAACAAGGCCGCCTAAACTCGCCAACGACCATCAACCGCTCAATCAACGCCTTGCGGTCGCTGTTCAAGTTCTTAACCATCACCGCCGACAACAACCACGGCGAACCTTACTTTGACCGCAACGTCATGTTAAAGATCGATTCGCTGAACTCGTCAAAAACGCTGAACTACCGCGCCCACGTCTTGGAGTCGCACATGCTGCGCGGCGAGCTCAAATACGACTTCTTAAACTTCATCGACCAAGAGTACGAGCACAAGGCCAGCAAACAAGCCCTCCCCTCCTTCAAGAGGAACAAGGAGAGGGACCTGGCCATCATCGCCTTGATCTTAGGCACCGGCGTCCGCGTCTCAGAGTGTGCCGGCGTCAACTTGAGCGACCTGAACATGAAAGATGCCACGCTGGACGTGACGCGTAAAGGCGGCCAGCGCGACAGCGTGCCGATTGCGGCCTGGACCTTGCCTTACGTGCAGAACTATTTGAAGATCAGGGCTGACCGCTACCACGCAGACAAAAAAGAACAGGCCCTGTTTTTAACGGTCTGGCATGATCAAACCAGACGGATCACGACCAACTCGATCGAAAAGCTCGTCAACAAGTATTCGGCGGCGTTCGGCCACCCGCTGACGCCCCACAAGCTGCGGCACACCACCGCTTCGGAGTTGTACAGCATCACCAAAGACCAGGTGCTGGTGGCCCAGCAGCTCGGGCAGAAAGGCACATCGGCCACCGACCTGTATACGCACGTGGACCAGCAAAAACAGCGCGATGCCTTAAATGACATCAATAAACAAGACGAAAAAAGACAATAAAAAAGCCCTGCAGCAAGTACTGCAGGACTTTTTGTTTGTAGTTACTTCTTCAAGTTAAATTCAAACGGGTCGTACATCCAAGCGATACCCAAGGATTTTTCACCTAAGTGCGTCGCAATCGCCGGACTGAATTCAACGATCTCCACAGGCCGGCCAGGAATCAGACGGTTAATGTCTTCTGAAACCTTTTTAGCCTGGTTTTCATCGTTTGAGTGAATGATCAAAAAACGCAGCTTATCGCGGTATTCCAGCTTGCTGATGCGCTCTTGCGCCAGATCTTCAATCTTAGCCAGCGCCCTCTTCATGGAACGAACCTTGTCAAAGGCCACGATCTTGCCCGAGTCGTTGTCAAAAGTAAGCAGCGGCTTAATCTGCAGCAGCGTCCCGACAAAAGCAGAAGCGTTGCTCAAGCGGCCGCCCCGGCGCAAGTAGCCCAAGTCATTTACGATGAACAGCTCATCAATCGTTGCCCGCAACTGGTCCAGACGCTCAATGATTGCATCCGGCTCCAGCCCGTTTTGGGCCATGATCGAAGCTGCAATCGCCAAATAACCCTGCATCTTAACCGTCAGGTGCGAGTCATAAGGGTAGATATTGAATTCCGGGTGCATCCGCGCAATGTTTTGCATGGTGTTGAAGCAACCGCTGATCGTGTTCGTCAAAGTGATGATAATGATCGCTTCGTAACCTTCGTCGTGCAAGTTTTGGCACAGCTCCAGCGCCTCGCCCATGCTTGGCTGAGAAGTCTTCGGAAAACCTTCGCCCGCGTTAATCTTGTCAAAAAGCTCGGCGGAAGTAATGTTAATGCCTTCGCGGTATTCCTGACCGCCGATTTCAATTGGCGTCGACAGGACGTTGATGTTGTATTGCTGTTGTTCTTCTTTGGTCAGAGTGCAAGTGCTGTCTGTTATAACTGCAATTTTCAAAATCGATCGTTCCTTAAAAATAAACTAGAGAAATTATAACACAAGTAGGACTGCGGTTTATAGCCGTTTCAAGCGGCGTCCCGCTAAGCCATTAAATTGACACCGTGTCCATTGTGTCTCTGATTAGATAACTAGAAGCTGCTTTTTAGACAATAAAGAAATTATAGCATACGTCTGCCCAATCTAAGCCGAACTTCATAGAAGCTTAAGGCTTATTTTTTTGCATAAAAAAAGCGGTCTTGCGACCGCTCAAAATCAGCACTCTTGTTCCAGGCGCGACCGCAGGCGTGTGACCATCGTCGCAAAGCTGTCGGCTTCTGCCTGCGGCCAGTCAGCCGTGAGCCGCTTGTTCATCTCGCCCAGCTGCTTGCGCAGTTCTGCAGCCAGCTCCTGGCCGCGCTCATTCAAAGCTACCTTCTTAGATGAAGAGTTGGCCACCTTTTGGCTGCTCAGCAAAGTTGCCGTCTTGGGCTGGTGCAGCTGCCGGCTCAAAGTCGACGGGGAAATCTGCAGGCTTTCTGCCAGCTCGCCCATGGCCACCGGCTTATTCTCATTATTTTCGAAAAAGCAGATCAGGCGCACTTGTGACATGTTTAACTTAGTCTTGTGAAATATTTCCTTTTTGATTTTGTCAGAAATAAACGCTAAATCAATGATATTCATGCAATCAATCCTTCAAAACGCCTGTGCTTAGGCCTTTTCCATTCATTTGTCTCCTACGACGGCCTCATCCGCCTTATATATTAATATTGTAGACTAGTTCTTTAAATTAAGATAGTCTTCTTTTTTAGGCTCTTCCGGTTTCACTTTGTGAAAACATATTTCTTAAAATAGAGTATATCTAAAGATTGAAAACTCCGCTTTAGCCATTTGGGGTCTGCTGACGTATAATTAATAGGTATCTTTTATGAACAAAGGAGATTGCAAAAATGGCCTACGATGGTTTATTTATCCATAGCCTGCTCCAGCAGATCACCCCTGCCCTGCTCGACGGCAAGCTATCAAAAATTGCTCAGCCTTTTGAGCACGACTTAATTTTGACCTTTAGAAAAGACCGGCAGAATTTGCGGCTCCTCTTATCGGCGAATTCACAATATCCGCGTTTCTATTTCTTAGATCAAAACCTGGAAAACCCCGACGTCGCTCCGACCTTCACCATGGTCCTGCGCAAGTACCTGTCGGGGTCCATCCTGAAGAGCATCGACCAGGTCGGCTTAGACCGGATCGTCAACTTCCACTTTTCAAACCGCAACGACTTAGGCGACGAGGTCGGCTTAGTCCTGTCAGTTGAGCTGATGGGCCGCCACAGCAACGTCATCCTTTACGACGAAAACTCCGGCCAGATCATCGACCTGTTAAAGCGGGTCAACCCTGACGAAAACCGGGCCCGGATCCTGCTGCCGAAAGCGCACTACGAGCTGCCGCCTCTGCGCGCAGGCATCAACCCGCTCACGGTGACGGCAGACGAGTTTAAGAAATTCAAAGCTGAGTTGAGTCCCGCAGAATTTGCGGCCAAGGTCAGCGGCCTAGACCGCGATGACCGCAACGAATTGACGGGCTACTTTGAAGACGACTATTCCTATGCGTCCCTGCAAACCTTTTTAAAACAGCTGGAGAGTCCCAAGGCCTGCGTGCTGATGAACGCCAAGCACCAGCGCCGGCTGTTCTTATACCTGCCTTACCACTTAGGCTACGAGCTGCTTTTTAAAAACGCAGACGTCAACGCCGGCATCGCCGACTTCTACCGCGAACAGGCCAACCGCAACTGGGTGCGCCAAAAAGCCGGCCGGATCACGACGATCGTCAAAAACGAGCGCAAGAAGCTGGAGAAAAAGCTGGGCAAGCTGACCAGCCAATTGGACCTGGCCGAAAACTCCGAGTCCTACCGCATCAAAGGCGAGCTGCTGGAGACCTACCTCAACCAGGTCAAGCCCGGCATGACCAAGATCAGCCTGCCGAACTACTACGAAAACAACGCCCCGCTGGAAATCAAGCTCGACCCTGCCCTGCCGCCGGTGCGCAACGCCCAAAAGTACTTCACGCGCTACCAGAAGCTGCGCGACTCTATCAAGTACGTCAAGCAACAGATCGACCTCGCTCAGCAAAACCTCGCCTACTTCGACTCGATCCAGACGGCCATCGACAATGCCGACCCGCAAGACATCGACGCCATCACGGACGAGCTGACCGAGCAAGGCTACCTGCGCCAGCAGACCAAGGGCCGGCGCAAGCGCAAGAAGATCACCGAAAAGAACCTGCCGCAGTTTAAGCTGACCAGCGGCAAGACCGTCTTAGTTGGCAAGAACAACTACGAAAACGACTGGCTGACCTTTAAAAAGGCCAACAAGTCCGACTACTGGTTCCACGTCAAAAACATGCCGGGTTCGCACACGATCTTGCGGGACTCAGACCCAAGCGAAGAAGACATTCGCGAAGCCGCTGAAATCGCTGCCTACTTCTCCAAGGGCCGCTCTTCAAGCCACGTCCAAGTCGACTACGTCCAAGACAAGGCCTTGAAAAAGCCAAACGGCGCAAAACCTGGTTTTGTCATCTACCGCGGCCAGAACTCGATCGAGGTCACGCCCGACGAAGAAAGCGTGCTGGCAAAACAAGTTAAATAGACAAAATAAAAAAGGCACTAGCTTTTAGCTAGTGCCTTTTTTGTCATTAAAAATATTAGTCGACTTTTACTGCATACTTGCTGTCGATCCACTGCTTGCCGCCCAAGTTGTAAACTGTGCGGCCGTTGACCGTGCGCTGGGCAAACACTTGCCAGCGGGTGCCGTGCTTTAAGCGGCGGCCGGTAAAGCCGGTGAGGTCGGGGTTCGACCACATGTTGATGCCGTAGCCCGGCTTGTACTTGATCTGGACGACGCCGTTAAAGTCGGTTTCTGCCGACTGCAGATTGTCGCCGCTGATCCACTGGTTGCTGCCGAGGTTGTAGGCAGTCTTGCCGTTGCGTTGCACGCTGGCAAAGAACTTCCAGCTCGTGCCTGCCGGCAAGGTCCGGCCCAAAGAGCTCTGCAAGTTTGGATCGCCGAACACTTCGGCCGGCTGGGCCAGTTTCAAGACGCCGTGGTGAATATTCGGCGCCTGCTCAGTGCCAGTGGCTTTTTGAATCGGGTAGCTGGCCACGTACTTGCCTTCCAGCCAGTGGTTGCCGCCAATGTTGTACCAGGTCTGGCCGTTTTCAATGGCGACCTTGTAGACCGTGTGGCGGCTGCCGTTTTTCACGCGCTGGCCGCTGAAGCGGCGGTGGGCACCGTATCCGTTCCAAACGTTGACGCTCCAGTTTTTCTTGTACTTGATCACGATGCTGCCGCTGATGTTTTTGGCCGGGTAGTTCTTAATGCCCAAGATTTGTGACAGCCGGCCCGGGAAGTCGGTGATCAGGCCGTCGACGTTGCCCGAATCCACGATCCGCTTCATCGCGGAAGCGTCGTTGACGCCCCAGAGCAGGTACTTTTTGCCGTGCTGTTTCAAATAAGCGCTGGCCTGCTGGTCGTAGCGGTCGCTGGCGTAGTACTGGCTGCCGTCAGTCAAGTTGTAGTCGCCGCCCAGCTGCGCACGCGCGATGTTTGGCGCCAAGCTGGCCGCCTGCTGCAGCACGCTGGTCGAAGTCGACTCCAGCAGTGCTCTGCTTCCTAAGCCTTTCTGGTTTAAAAGGTCAATGATGCCAGTCAGCGCCTGCGGATCTTTTGGCTCAATCATAAACTTCAGACTGGGGTCGCCCTGGTAGCGGCTCAAGACCTCGCTTAAGGTATGGATCGTTTCGCCGGCCTGGTTGCGGTATTGAAGCAGCTGCTTGTAGGGCGTCGTCGAGATGTTGACGTTGACGCCGAACTGGCTGGCCAGGTTTTGGTCGTGGTTGACCACGAGCACGCCGTCGCTGGTCCGCCAAACGTCCAGCTCGAGGTAGTTGGCCTGCTCTGCGTCAGCGCGGTCATAAGACTCAAAGCTGTGTTCGGCATAGTTGCCCAATTGGTTGTCGCCGCGGTGCGCAATGTTGGTAAAGCCGAAAACAAAAGGCAGTGCCGGCAGCACCAGCAAGTATTTGTGGAATTTCATGCAATTTCTCCTCTTATTTTTAAATTGGCTGCGTCGTCAAAGCTAACGACTCCAGCACACTTAAGACGTACTCGGCCGACTGCAGGCTGCCGAAGACCGGCACGTGCGTACTCAAGGCGCGGTCGCGGATTTGGATCGCGTCTTGGTTTTCCTCGTCGGAATAGTCGGTGACGTTGATGACCATCTTGACCTGGTGGTTGAAGATCTTCGTCAGCAAGTTGTTGTTGCCGTCGTGGACCTTGCCCACGATGTCGGTCGTGATCCCGGCCTCGGCAAAAATGTTTGCGGTCCCTTCGGTGGCCAGCAGCTTGAAGCCCAAACGGTGGAAGCGCTTGGCCAGGTCGATGGCGTGGTCTTTGTCCTTGTCTTTGACCGAGATAAAGATCGTGCCGTAGCTTGGGATGTAGAGCCCCGCGCCGGAGTAGCCTTTATACAAGGCCTTGGCCAGCGCGGTGTCGCGGCCCATGACGTTGCCGGCATTTTTCATCTTCGAGTCGAAGGTGTTGTCGCCGTGGTAGTTCAGCATGCTGAAAACGGGCATCTTGACGTAGATCAGGTCGTTATCCTGTGCCCAGAAGGCCGGGTCCAGTTCTTCCTTGCTGAACTGGCGGCCCAGCAAGATCTCGGTTCCTAATTCGACGATGTCGCGGCCAGTCGCCTTGGCCAAAAAGGCCAGGTTGTGGCCGGCATAGGTCTTCATCTGCAAGAAGTAGACATGACCTTGCGCAATCAGGAAGGTGAAGTTCAGCGGCCCCAGCAAGTGCAGCTTGCGGCTGATGGCCACGATCGCCTTGCGCATCAAGGCCTCGTGGGCTGCCGACAGGCGCTGGGGCTTGAAGACCGCAATCGAGTCGCTGGCGTGCGAGCCCGACTGCTCCAGGTGTTCGATGATTCCGGGGATGACCGTGTCGTGGCCATCGGCAATCGCCGTCGCCTCGTATTTTTGCCCGTCGATGAACTGGGACAGCAGGATCTCTTCGACCTTGTTTTCGACGATGTACTTGCGCAAAGCCGGCATGTCAAACACGACGGCTGATTTTTGCTTCTTGCCCTGGCTGGTCCCGCCGATCAGCAGCGGGAAGGCCGTTTTCTTGGCAAAAGCGTAGGCGGCCTCCGGATCAGTCGTCCGCAAGTGCGGTGCCTTTTGCAAGCCGAGCTCAGCCAGTTCTTCTTCGCCGGGCCGCGGCCGCAGCGCTTGGCCGTCTTCGTGGCCTAAGACCTGCAAGCCGGCAGCCAGGAGCTGTTCGCGCAGGCCGTTGACGCGCTTGCCGGAAAATTCCGTGAGGACCTTGCTGATGCCCTCTTTTTTGGCGACGGCCAAGACGTTTTCCAGGGTGACCGGGTCGCAGTAGACCATGTCGGCCACGTTGTAGGCCGTCGAGATCGCCTCGGAGTTGTTGGACAAAATGACGGTCTGGTAGCCGGCCTCTTTGATCGTCTGGCAGGCGTGGTAGAGCATGTAGTCAAACTCGCTGGCCTGGGAAATCTGGAATGGCGCTAAGCCTAAGAGCAGGATCTTGTCGTCCGCATCAACCGGTTCAACCTGATTTTCGACGCCGTAGGCGCTGTAAGCGGCCTTGATCTTCGGCGCAGTTAAGCCCGCGCTGCCGCTGACCTCGAGGTAGGCCGGCTTAATCTTCCACTCGGAAAGCAAGGAAGCGACTTCTTGTTCAGCCAGCTCGGCAACTGCGGCCAGGCAGCGGTTGGACAGCCCGGCCTTTTTAGCAGCCAGTGCCAATTCCGGTGTCAAAGCCTCTGCTTCTCTAATTGCGTGCAGCAGATCAGTCAGCTGTTTGATCTTTTCCAGATAGATCGGCTGCCACTTAGTCGCCTCTTGAATCTCCGCCAGCGGCAAGCCCCGGTAAAAGGCGGCGGCCAAGGTGATCAGGTGCATTTCGTCCGGTTCGCGCAACTGGCTTAAGACTTGTTCTTCGTCTGCTGCCAAGGTCTTGGTAAAGACGCGGTAGGCCTTGTCGAAGTCGACCGTGGTCTGGATTCCCTTGCAAAAAGCCGTGCTGAAGTTGGCGCCCATACTGATGGCTTCACCCGAAGACAGCATGCGCGGCCCCAACTGGTAGTGGTTAGCGTCGGAGTTTGAAAATGACCAGTAAGGCATCTTCATGGCGACCATGTCCAAGATCCGCTCGATGGCCGCGTTCAGCCCCGACTGCGGGTCTTCAATTTCGTTCAAATTGTAGCCCAAAGCCAGCTTGGCCGTGATATAGCCCAAGCTGAAGCAGCTGGCCCGGTAAGCCATCAAGCTCGAACGCGCGATGCGGGGCTTAAAGCCCAAGATCTTGAATGCGTCGTGGTCGTCTTGGTGGGAGACCGCAAAGTGGACGCTCAAGACGCCGTGAATGTCGAGCAGGTTGGCCAAGGTCCGGCTCAGGCTGCGCAGGCGCTGGATCTGGTCGTTGTTCAAGTCCAAAATCGGCGCTACGAGCACGGAGTCGCCCGAGTTGATGCCGACCGGCTCTAAGCTCGTCGTCATGTTAAAGAAGTTGAAGTTGCCCAAGTTGTCGCGCAATAGGTCGACCACGACTTCCTCCCAGTCCGACAGGTCTTCCGTCAGCCGGTAGTCGCTAAGGGAAAAGTGTTCGCTCTGCTTTTCCTCGTCAAAGTAGGCCTGCAGCTGCTTAGCGTCTTTGATCCGCAAGTGGTCGTTTTTGACAAAACGGTGGTACTTGGTCAGCTGGACCGGGAAGGTCAGCTTATGGATGAGGTCAGAAAGCGGCGTCTTTTTTGACAAATGCCAGCTCTGGCTCGTCGGCAGGCCGTTTTCTTCGCAAAAGTTCAGCTGCTGGCCCTGCAGCTTCAAAAGCAGAGCTTTTTTGTTGATGGTGAGCAGCTCGATGCCCATCTCGTTTAAGATGCCGTCTTGCAGGAGCTTGCGCGTTAAGTTTAGGCCGACCAGACTGCCGTAAGCCGTGATGATCGCGTCGGGTTCCTCCATCCGCAGGATCCGCTTCATGAAGGAAATGGTCAGCGGTTCGAGATAAACCGTGACGCCCGGCCGCTTGTCGGTCGCCACCGTCGCCGGGTTCGGGTTGACCAAGACCACGGACACGTTTTCTGCAACCAGCGCGTCGATGGCCTGCTTAGTCATGAGGTCCAGCTCTGCGACTGACCCCACGATGTTGGGGCCGGAGCCAATAATTAAAACTTTGTTGTAATTGCTTAATTTAGGCATTTTCTTCCAGCATTCGCAAAAAATCATCATACACGACGGAGGCATCAAAGGTCCCTGGCGCCCCTTCCGGGTTAAACGCTACGGCAATCGCCTTGTTGCGCTGGCTGACAAAGCCCGCCAGCATGTCCGTGTGCAGGTCAAAGTACTTTTCACTAAAATCAAGGTCCAGCTGCGTCGGCAAGACCAGCGCGTCGATGTTCATCGCCGTTTGCCAAATGCGCTGCGTGTTCTGGCTGATCACCGGGAAGTTGACCCCGTTAAAAGGCAGAGGCAGTTCGGCCAGCTCAAAGTCTAAGTATGAACTTAAGGCTAAATAGCCCAGCCCGATCGCCAGGATCGGCAGCTTTCCGTAAAAGCGGTCAAAAAGCGGCTTCAAGGCCGGCAGCACTTCGTCAACGTCGCCCGGCCCGTTTGAGATGATGATCCCGTCGGGCTGGACGTTGGCTACTTCCTGCGGCGCTGCGTCGTAAGGCAGCGTAAAGGCGTTGATCTTGCGCAAAGACAGAGAGCGCAGCAGCGAGTGCTTCAAGCCCAAGTCGATCACGGCCACCGTCTGGCCAATGTTCGGCGCAGCGTAAGGGTTGACCGTCGACACCTGCCGGGTCTTGTTTTTCGGCAAAACCAGCGCCTTGATCTGGTCAAAAGCGTGCTGGTCGGCGGTGTCCATCAAGGACGCCTTGATCACCTTTTCTTCACACAGGCGCCGCACTAAGGCGTGCGTGTCGACCCCAAACAGACCCGGGATCCTTTTTTCGGCTAAATAAGCGTTCACGTCTTGGGCCCGCTGGCTGTGGGCGCGGGTTTGCGGCAAGTCGCCGACAACCAAGCCTTTGACTTGGGGGTCGATGGCCTCGTAGTCGATGGCGTTGATGCCGCTGGCCCCGACCAAAGGAGTCGAAAAGACCAAGATCTTGCCTGCGTTGGCCGGATCGGTCAAGGCCTCCTGGTAGCCGAAGTTGCCGGTGAACAAAGCCAGGCTGCCCGTCGAAATCGTCGAGGCGCCAAAGGCCTGGCCTTCAAAATAAGAGCCATCGTCTAACACCAAATACCTTTTCATTGTCTCCCCTGCCTTAACTTATCAAGTGTTTCTTGGAATATTTTAGGCGGTGCCGCTTCAAATTCAAGCCACTTGCCGCTAGTCGGCTGCTCAAAGCCCAGCACGGCCGCGTGCAGGAACTGGCCGTGCCCTGGCAGCGTGTGCCGCGGGCCGTACAAGGGGTCGCCGGCCACCGGGTGGCCGATGTAGTGCAGGTGCACCCGGATCTGGTGGGTGCGGCCGGTCTCCAGCTGACAAGAAATCAGGCTGTAGCCCTTGAACTGCTCTAACACCTTGAAGTGGGTCACGGCCGGCTTGCCGTCTGGCACGACGGCCATCTGCTTGCGGTTATAAGGATTGCGGCCTAAAGGCGCGTCAATCGTGCCGCTTTCTTCGCCAAAGTTGCCGTGGACGATGGCCAGGTAGACGCGCTTGTTGCTTTTAGCGGCAAGCTGGGCCTCCAGGCTCTTTCTGGCTTTTTGGTTTTTGGCGACCATGAGCAGGCCCGACGTATCCTTGTCGATCCGGTGCACGATGCCCGGCCGAAAGCCTTCGGGGCTGGCGGCCAGATTTTTCGTGTGAAAAAGCAGTGCGTTGACCAAGGTGTGGTCGGGGTGGCCGGCAGCCGGGTGGACCACCATGCCCTGGGGCTTATTGACGACGATGACGTCATCATCCTCGTAGACGATGTCCAGGGGGATGTCTTCGGCTTCCATTTTTAAAGGGGCAAGCGGCGGGATCGTCACTGCGACCTCATCGCCTGCCTGCAGCTTCGTGCCGGCTTTTTCCGGCTTGCCGTTGACCAGGATCTTTTCGTCTTTGATCAGCTCTTGGGTACGGGTCCGGCTGAGCTCGGCCACTTGGTCTGCGACAAACTTATCAAGCCTGCTGCCGCCTTTTTTTACAGAAAACTGATAATCACTCATTTTTGCTTGTCCTCAAAAAAGATCAGGTAGATAAAAATGATGATGATGCCGACCGTAATGGCGGAGTCGGCAATGTTGAAAATGTTGAAGTTCATGAAGTCCAGCTGGATCATGTCGACCACGTAGTGCAAGTGAATGCGGTCGAGCAAATTGCCGATGATGCCGCCCAGCGTCAAAGCCAGGCCGACTGAAAACAGGGCGCTTTTTTTACCGGGTTTGAACAGGTAGTACAAGACCACGCCGATGGCAGCCAGCGAGATGATGTAGAAAAAGATCATCTGGCCGGGCAAAATGTTCCAAGCGGCCCCGTTGTTGCGCAAATAGGTCAACGAAAAAAGCCCGGGCCAGGCCGGAACGACTTGACCCAAGGCTATGTGGGAGACGACGAAGGCCTTTAAAGCCTGGTCGGCACCAATTACTGCTAATGAAATTAATAAGTATAATGCTTGCATTGTTCTTTAAAATAAACCAGAAATCTTGCCGTCGTTATCAACGTCAATGTCCAAAGCGGCCGGGTGTTGCGGCAAGCCCGGCATGTCTAAAATCGAGCCGGTCTTGACGACAATGAAGCCGGCGCCGTTTTTCAGCTCTAAGCCCTTGACGTGGATCTTAAAGCCGGTCGGCGCACCTAAAATCTTCTTGTCGTCGGTGAAGCTGGCCTGGTTCTTGGCCACGATCAGCGGCAGGCGGTCCTTGCCCAGCTTTTTGAGCTCGGCCAAGTTCTGCAAAGCCTTGTCGCTGTATTCAACGCCGCTTGCGTGGTAGACCTGCTTGGCCAGTTTTTCCATCTTGACTTGCAAGTCGTCTTCATCTTCGTAGTCAGGCTTAATGGCACCGTGGTCTTTTTCTAAGGCAGCCAGCACCGCTTGGGCGCCTTCCTTGCCAGAGTTAGAGCCGTGGTCGTGGTAGTCGGCCATGGCGCAGGTGAAGCCCTGGTCTTCAATCAGCTTCTTTAATAAGGAAAGTTCAGCGTCGGTATCGCTGGTAAAGCGGTTGATCAAGACAACCACCGGCAGGCCGTAGGCGGCCATGTTGTTCATGTGCCGCTCCAAGTTGCCAAAGCCTTCCTTGAGCGCGTCCAGGTTTTCTTCGTGCAGGTGTTTTGTTTCGTGCAGGGCTTGGTACTTCAAAGCTCTGACCGTGGCCACAACGACCACCGCGTCCGGCTGCTTGTCGAGTTTAGGCGCAACAAAGTCCATAAACTTCTGCCCGCCCAAGTCTGAGCCAAAGCCGGCTTCCGTAAAGACGTAGTCGCTCAAGTGCATAGCTAAGTTGGTGGCCAGGATTGAGTTGGCGCCGTGGGCGATGTTGGCAAAAGGCCCGCCGTGGACAAAGGCCGGCGTGTGCTCCAAGGTCTGCACTAAGTTCGGCTGCAGGGCCTGGCTGAGCAAGGCCGCAATGGCGCCTTCAAAGTGCAGCTGTTTGACGTAGACCGGCTGGTCGTCTGTGGTATAGCCCACCAGCATCTCGCCGATTCTGTGCTTTAAGTCATCGATGTCGCGGGCCAGGCAGAAAATGGCCATCAGCTCGTTGGCCACCGTGATCGCAAAGCTGGTCTGGCGCTCAACGCCGTTGAAGCGGGCGCCCTGCCCGATCGTGACGTGGCGCAGCGCTCTGTCGTTGACGTCCAAACCGCGCTTTAAGACGATCCGGTTCGGGTCTAAGTGCAAAGAGTTGTCGCGGTAGAGGTAGTTGTCGACCAAGGCCGCCAAGGTGTCAATGGCGCTGGTCAAAGCGTGCATGTCGCCCGTAAAGTGCAGGTTGATGTCTTCCATCGGCACGATCTGGGCCAGGCCGCCGCCAGTGGCGCCGCCTTTGAGCCCGAACACCGGCCCCATTGACGGTTCGCGCAGCGCCAAGGCTACCTTTTTGCCGAACTGCTTGTGCAGGGCGTCGCCCAAGCCGATCGTCATGGTCGACTTGCCTTCCCCTGCCGGCGTCGGGCTGATCGAGGTTACTAAGATCAGCTTGCCTAAGCGGCCGTTGTTTTCGGCCCGGCGGATGGCCTGCCAATTGACCTTGGCCTTGTCCGCACCATAGGCGATCAGGTCGTCCGGCTGCAGGCCTAACTTAGCTGCGACTTTGGTAATTGCTTCTGGCTGGTTTTCTTGTGCAATCTGTAAATCTGACTTCATTTGACATGTCTCCTTTTTTCAAAAACCAGGTAGGTTAAATTGGTTAATTCATCAAGTTGAACACGGTAAATGGCAAAAGAATGCCAGCGAGAAATCAATCTGGGTGCTCGTACGGCTGTCGTTTGGCGTTTATACGGAAGTTTAACTTTGGTTTGCTCACCTCGCTGCAAAACGTAGGAGTTGCGGTAACTGTAAAAAAGGACGCAGGCAAAAATAAGACCTAAGATGATGGCCGGCCAGACAATCGCACGGTTGCCCTCAAAGGCAACGATGAAGGCGATGAAAAGCAGAATCAGCAGCCAGCAGTTATAGATCAGACCGTTTTTGCCTAAAATCACACAGTGTTTTTTCACGCTAACTCCTTATGATAAGATAACTACAGAGTCATTATAGCAGACTTGCACCTGCTAACAGTTAACAATGGAGGATAAATGAAATTGAAAATTGGGATTATGACTGATAGCTCAGCCTACCTGACCCCTGAACAAGTTAAGCAGCACCACATCAAAGTGCTGCCTTTGCCAATCATCTGGGGCGACACAACTTATTACGACATGGAGACTATCGGTTTTCAAGAATTTTACGATAAGCTGGCCACTGCCAAAGAGCTGCCGCTCAGTTCCCAACCCTCAATCGGGGCGGTTGAAAAAGCGGTCGATGAATACGTCGCAGCAGGCTACACCGACCTCTTCATTTTTACTATTTCCGCAGGGATCTCCGGCTACTATAACTCGGTCTGCTCTTACGCCAAAAACGAAGACCGCATCAACATCCACCCGTTTGACTCCCGCATCACCTGTGCCGGCTTAGCCAACATCGTCCTGCTGGCTGCCCGCCTGGTTGAAGCAGGCGCCAGCGTCGACGAGATCAAGGCCAAGACCGCTGACCTGCGCGACACCACCAAGGTGCGCTTCATGGTCGACGACCTCGGCCACTTGAAGCGGACCGGCCGTTTGTCCAACGCTGCCAGCTTTATCGGCGGGATGCTGCGGATCAAGCCGATCTTAAGCTTTAAAGACGGCAAGATCGTGGCGATTGCCAAAGAGCGCCAGGCCAAAAGAGCCTTGAAGCACATCATCAACGATGTGGCTGAAGACGTGGCCGCCCACGACTACCCGATCCAAGGCACCATCTTCCACGCCGCCGACGAAAAACGCGAAGAAGAATGGTGGCAAGCCTTCCACGAGGCCCTGCCCCAGATCCGCTACGAAAAAAGCATCGTCGGCCCGGTCATCGGGGTGCACGTTGGCCAGCACACGATGTCAATCATTTGGAGCAAGGACATCAATTCCTACTTCGACTAGCAAAAAAAATAAGGACCCTTAAGGGTCCTTATTTTTTTACCATTTAACTTGCACGTGCCAGTGGTCGACGGGCTTTTTCGGCTCCAGCATGCTGTTTAAGTATGAGGCCGGCATGATCTTGTTTTTGACCAGGTAGCGCAGCACGTCTTTTTTGACCAAAGTCGTCGGCTGGCCGATAAAGTACTGCCAGTGCACCTGGTCTAAAAAGCGCAGCGCCTGGTCTTGGTAATCGGCCGAAACCTTGTCCCTGACCATCGTGCGGTAGATGCCGTTTTTCATCAATTCAAAGTTGGCCCGCCGGGTCTTTTCATCGGAAAAACGGTGGCGCTGGTAGGTCAGCTGGTGTTCGTCCAAGTCAACGATCCCGTAGCCTTGGTCGGTCATGCAAAAAGCCGAGGTGCTGACTTCGGGGTAGCCGTTGCTCCAGACGATGTTTTGGGCGTGGGTGTGGCCGGAGAAGATGGCGCGCACCGGCCCCTTTTTCAAGATGGCGTTGATTGCCTTGTAGTTGTCGACCACTAAGTCGTGGTAAACGACCTTATTGTGGACCAGCAGGTTGTGGTGCAAAAAGGCCAGCACGGATTCGCCGGCCTTTTTGGCTTCAGCCAGCTGCTTTCTGATCCAGGCCGCTTGGCCAGGCGCGATGTTGCCGGCCATGACCGGGGCCGCTGCCGTCGGCAGCTGCTCGTAGATGCAAGAGTCTAACAGCAGCAGACGGTATGAGCCTAATTTGTAGGAATAGGCCAAGGAGCTGGGATCGCGGCTCAAGCTGTTCAGGTAAGTGGCCGCAAACACAGTCTGCCAGGCCGTCGGGCTGATCTGCTTAGCCGGGTAGCGCTTAGTTCCTTCAAAGCGGCAGGCCCAGGAGTCGTCGATGTCGTGGTTGCCGGGCACCACCAGCAGCTTCACGCCGGCTTTTTTCAAAGGCGCGCAGATTTTAGCAAACTGGCGCAGCGACTCAAACTCGCCGTTGAAGGTCAAGTCGCCTGTGACGACTAAAGCGGCCGGCTGTTTTTCGCAAACCAGCTCGATGAAACTGCGCAGGTCGTTTTCCTGCCCCGTCAGTCTTTTGCCATTTGTGGTATCTTGCATGCTTTCAAAGGCCGGCCCATCGTCGTGCAGGCTTTCTGCAAGCAGGTGGGGGTCGGAAAGCAGCCAAATTTGTTTAGTCATGTTTATTTGCCCAGTACTGGTAGAAATCAATGCGCAAGTTGCCGTTAAAGAGCTTGCGTTTTTTGGTAGCCTTTGCGCCGAAGCACTTTTCAAAGTTCGGATCCGATGCCAGGTAGTACTGGCTGAAGCTGGTCAGCGGCCGGAAGACCTCTCCCATCTGGCGGTAGAGTTCTTCGGCACTGTCTCTGTCCTTCAAGCGCTTGCCGTAAGGCGGGTTGGCGATGATGATCCCGTTTTCCAGGTCGGTCTTGAAGTCCTTGACGGCCAGCTGCTTGAAGTCGATGTCTTGCAAGACGCCTGCGTTGTGGGCGTTCAGCTTGGCGATGCCTAAGACTGACTGGTCGATGTCGCGGGCCCAGATCGGCGCGTGGTCTTTTTTAACGGCGGCCTTGGCCTCTGCCAGTGCCTGCTCATGCAAGCCTTTTTCAAACCAGTCGAAGTCGTCAAAGGCAAAGCGGCGCCAAGTGCCGGGCGCGATGTTTTTGGCAATTAAGGCCGCCTCGATGGCCAGGGTACCGGATCCGGTCATCGGGTCGATCAGCGGGTGGCTGCCGTCATAAGGCGTCAGCTCCAGCAGGCCTGCGGCAAAGTTTTCCTTTAAAGGAGCGCCGCCGTGTTCAACACGGTAGCCGCGCTTAAACAGCGAAGAGCCCGAAGTATCCAAAGCCAGCCGCGCCTTGTTTTTGTAGAGGCGGATTTCCAGCTGGTAGCGGTTGCCGGTCTCTGGCAAAAAGCCGCGCCGCCGGTACTGCTCGGTCATCTTGTCGACGATCGCCTTTTTCACGATCGACTGCACGTCGGGTTCTGAGTGCAGCTTGGACCGCACGCAGCGGCCTTCGACCGGGAACTTGGCGTCAACCGGCAGCAGGCTGGCCCAGTCAAAGTCGTGCACTTCATTGTAAAGCGTGTCGAAGTCGGTGGCCGTAAACTCTTTTAACAAGATCTTGACGCGGTCGGCACTTCGCAGCCAGAGGTTTGTTTTGACGATGTCTTCTTGGCCGCCTTCAAAAAAGACCCGGCCGTTTTCAGTGCGGGTCTCATAGCCCAGCTCGTGCAATTCCTTGGCCACTACACTTTCAAAGCCTGCGCCCATGGTCGCAAACAGAGAATACTTTTGCATCTTATCTTCTCGTTTCTTTTTTAAATAAAAAAGCTGAGTCTTACGACTCAGCCCCCGTGCAATTTCTATAAGCCACGTTCTGTTCCAACACCCTCTGGGAAAGGATGTCTTCAGCAACCATCTATCTTCAATCAAAGATTGACTTCATCTTTAGTTCATTTTCTTAGATGAAAGCGCCCCTACCAAATTTGGGTTGCCCGCTTGCAGGGTTTACCTCGTTCCACCAGGCAAGTTTCCCGGCCTGCTTCGTCACTGTGGCACTTTTCAGGATAGTCACGCATATTCAAAAGAACTTAGCGCTTTTTCCGCCATAATCGCAATTGCGATCCCCCAGCTTCTTGGGCTGAGTACAAACACTACGGGCATCGCAGCTCGTGCGGGCGTGGACTTTCCTCAGCTGGCTCAAGGCCAGCCGCGATTGCTCAAAATTGCACTCCTATACGATTATTATAACAAAGCTCGCGCCGCCGTGCTAGTTGGCAGAGTAAGTTCTGTTTTGGCTGTCGATCTTCTGCTCCAGGTTGAAGACCTTGCTCTCTAAGGATGACAGGCGTTGCAAAATAGCCATGTTGGTGGTCTCCGGGCTGCCGCCGTCCAAGGATTGTTCCGGGGCTACGACTTGTTGTTCATGCTGCGGCGAGTAAGTCTTGACCTCGTCGTGTTTTTCGTAGTCTTCCTTTAAAGAGCTCTGCAGCTGTTCGATCTGGTCTTGCAGGCTGTCGATGATGCTGTCGTAAGCCTGGTAGTCAGAAATGACTTGGTCCAAGAAGCTGTCTACTTCTTCTTGGTCATAGCCCTTCATGCTCTTGCGGAACCGCTTTTTTAAAATTTCGTCTGCGGTTAATTTTACTTGATTTGTCTCTGCCATCGTCTTTCTCCTTTGCTTTGCGCCTTATTCTACCAAAAAAAGAGCAACGGGCAAAACTATACGTCGTCGTGTTGCTGCCGCTGCAGTTCTTGGTATTCTTCTGCCTGCTCCTGCAGGTCGTAAAAATCGATGAGCTCCATGGGGTAGTTGCCGCGCTCATTTTTTTGCTTGATGAGCTCGTATTCGTACTTGCTCTTGCCCTCGTGTTCGGGGTCGTAGATTAACAGCGCCCGGTCGGTGTGCGCCAGCATAAATTTTTCATAGTTGTGGAATTGCCAGGGCCCGGCGTAGGGCTCGTTGGAAGTGGCCGCAAAAAAGTCGGCCTGCTGGGTCAGGTTGGCAAACTGCTCCTGATGGGCCTCATTCCAGTGCGCAGCAAAATCAGCGTACGGCACCATGACCGCGGTCCTGATTTCTTCCATTTTAATAGCCGTCTGGGCGGCCCACTGCTCGACGCCTAAATTGGCGCCCGTGAGGACCCAGTCCAGCTGGACGTCGTCCAAGTAGCGCTGGAAGGCATTTTGCAAGGCAAACTTGACCACGGCAATCTTGGGGTCTTTGTCGCCAAAAGCATTAATCTCATAACTGCGGTAGCCGGTGACCCAAAGCCTTTGCAAACCCCTCATCTCCTATCAATCAGCGGCCGATTTGCTATAATGCTAGCAGGAGTGACGACAATGGTCAAATACCCAGCCGGCGTGCAGCCGCTAAACTTAAACATCAAAAACAGCCAAGAGCGCAAAAAACTGCGCCAGTTAACCGGCCACAAGCACTCGGTCAGCTTCTCTGACCGCGGGATGACCTTGGAACAGGAACTGAACGAGACCAACAAGTTCTACCTGAGCCAAGGCCTGGCCGTAGTCCACAAAAAGCCGACGCCCGTGCAGATCGTCAAGGTGGACTACCCGGCCCGCTCACGGGCGGTGATCCGCGAAGCCTACTTCCGGCAGGCCTCGACGACTGACTACAACGGCGTCTACCAGGGCTACTACCTAGACTTTGAGGCCAAGGAAACGCGCAACAAGCGCAGCTTCCCGCTGAAAAACTTCCATGAACACCAGATCGAGCACCTCGCTGCCTGCTTAAAGCAAGGCGGCATCTGCTTTACGGTGATCAAGTTTGTGACCCTGCAGCGCTACTTTATCGTGCCCGCCAGCGTGGTCATCAAGGCCTGGCGCAGCGACGCGCGCTCTTCGATGACGTTGCAGTCGATCGCAGACAGCTCCATTGAAATTAAGAGCGGCTACCGCCCGCCCCTGCCGTATTTGCCGGCCGTCGTCCAATTGATCAAGCAGAAGGAAAAGCTTCATGACTGAAAAAAGAGAAAACGAATCACGTGTTGAACTGAATAAGAAAACCGGCGTCGGCACCATCGTTTGGCAGACCATCAAATGGCTGTTTGTCATCGCCCTAGTGGTCGTGGTTTCCGGCGTCGGCCTGTTCGCCTACTATGCAAAAGACGCGCCGAGCATCTCGCGCGACCAGCTGCAAAGCGGCGGCACGTCCAGCCTCTACACTAACGACGGCAAGTTCTTGCTGTCGCTGGGGTCTGAAAAAAGAATCTACGCTGACGACGCCCAGATCCCGCAGCAATTAAAAGACGCGGTGGTCTCCGTCGAAGACAAGCGCTTTTATGACGAAGGCTTCGGGCTGGACCCGATCAGAATTGTCGGCTCGGTCCTGTTGAACGCCCGCAGCCAGAGCACGGTCGCCGGCGGTTCGACGATCACCCAGCAGCTGGTCAAGCTGTCGGTCTTTTCAACTTCGAACTCGCAAAAAACTTTGCGGCGCAAGGCCCAAGAAGCCTGGCTGGCGATGAAGGTTGAGCGCAGCTATTCGAAAAAAGAGATCTTGGAGTTCTACATCAACAAGGTCTACATGAACTACGGCAACTACGGCATGGGGACGGCGGCCAACTTCTACTACGGCAAGCCGTTAAAGAAGCTCGACCTCGCCCAAACCGCCCTGCTGGCGGGGATGCCGAACGCGCCGGTCAGCTACGACCCTTATCTGTTCCCAGAAAAGGCCAAGTACCGCCGCGACATCGTCTTGTACTCGATGTATAAAAACGACAAGATCAGCAAGGCCCAATACAACGCCGCCCGCAACGAACCGATTCAACAAGGCTTGCAGCCGCGCAAGAACAATACCGACTCTGAGACCCGCAAGATCGACGACCCATATATTAAGGAAACGATTAACGAGGTTAAGGCTAAAGGCTTTGACCCTTACCGCGACAACTTGAAGATCACGGTCAACATCGATCAAAAGGCTCAAAATAAGCTCTACGAACTGGCTAACGACGGCCAAGTGCCTTTTACCAACAACAAGATGCAGCTGGGGGCCACGATTGTAGACCCGACTAACGGCCACGTGGTGGCCATCATCGGCGGCCGCAAGCTGCCGGCAGTCCAGCTGGGCTTAGACCGGGCGGTCCAAACGGGCCGGTCCACCGGGTCCAGCATCAAGCCTGTTTTAGACTACGCGCCGGCCATCCAGTACTTCAAGTGGTCCACTGGCCACATCCTGGACGACTCAAGCTACGTCTACCCTGGCACCGACATCCAGCTGCACGACTGGGACAACACCTACATGGGGCCGATCACGATGCGGACCGCGCTGGAGCAATCCAGAAACGTGCCTGCCGTTAAGACCCTGGCCAAGGTCGGCTTGAACCGGGCCAAGCTCTTCGTCAGACCGATGGGCATCAGCATTGGTTCCGACGCCGGCTTATCCGTGGCCATCGGCGCCAACGCTTCGAGCCTCCAGCTGGCCGGCGCCTACAGTGCCTTTTCAAATAAGGGCATCTACCACAAGCCGCAGTTTGTCTCGAAGATCGAAACGCCGGACGGCCTGGTCAGAAACTACGACTCGACCGGCAAGCGCGTGATGTCCAGCGCCACCGCCTATATGATCACCGACATGTTAAAAGGCGTGCTGACCCGCGGCTCCGGTACGGCAGCTAAGACCGGCTACTACGAAGCCGGCAAGACGGGGACGGTCAAGTATTCCGATAGCGACTTGATAGACCACCCAAGCTACATCTCAACGCCAAAGGATTCTTGGTTTGTCGGCTACACCCGGGCCTACACCATCGGCATTTGGACCGGCTACGACAACCTGAAAGACGGCACGATTTCCGGCCAAGGCGAGCAATCGGCCCAGCTGCTGTACAAGCACATGATGAACTACCTGATGAAAGATAAGCGCGACCGCGACTGGCAAATGCCAAGCCACGTCGTCCGCCGCGGCAGCCAGCTCTACTACAGCAAGACGGCGCACCGCCACAGCAAGGCCAAGACGCACCGCCACTATTCTGAAAACGACTCTGACAGCGATTCAGACAGCAGCACCGATGTCATCTTTGAAAATAATACGGATGACACCAGCGACGGCGATGGTTCGACCAACCAGTCCAGCGACAACAGCCGCGACGAAGGCAGCAATTCGAACAGCAATAGTTCTTCTGAGACTAACAACAGCAACCAGAATAACAGTTCTAATTCAAACACGGCCCAGCCGTCACAGCCTGCTACTTCCCCATCGACGCCAAGCAGCGGCAGCAATAGCAGCAGCAGCGGTACTAACAAGAGTCCGGCCGGCGGCCATTAAGCACAAAGAAAAAGCCTGTCCCTTTCGGGACAGGCTTTTTTTCGTGTTCGTTAAAGATTCATTTTTTTGGAGAGAGATTATGGTACAAAATTGGTATTATTTACTATTTGACGTAGGCCTCCTTAAAGTTCAGAGGTGCGCCGGCGCCATTGTAGATGACGTTCTTGACGTTTGGTCTTACCAGCCATGCTTGGTTTCTGAAGTACAGCGGCGTCACACCTTGGTCGGCGACAAGAGTAGCGTCGGCCTGCGCCAGCTGCTTCAGACGGCTGGTCGGGTTGCCGTTGACGTTAGATGCGTTGATCAAAGCGTCGTAACGGGCGTTGGACCACTTGCCGTAGTTTTGGCTGTTGCCTTTTTGCATCAAGTTCAAGAAGGAAATCGGGTCTGAGAAGTCGGCGGTCCAGCCAGTCAGAACAACGTCGAAGTTGCCGGCTGAAACTCTGGACAGGCGGTTCTTGAACGGAACGTTTTGAACGTTAACCTTGACGCCCTTCAAGTTGGTTTCCCATTGACTTTGCAGGAATGAGGAAGCGTTCTTGGCGTCGTCGGTATCGTCGGCGAGCAGGTTGATCGTGAACTGCTTCTTGCCCAATTCTTGCTGAGCCTTCTTCAAAGATGCTTGGGCCTTGGCCTTGTTAAAGGTTTGGGCCTCGGTCGTTTGAGCGTTTTTAACCAGTGAGCTGAAGCCCTTGCCGTCAACCTTGACGGTAGCGTCAGCCGTGAAGCTGGTTGCTGGCTGGTTGGCTACACCAACGGTCTTAGCCAGCTGTTTCTTGTTGATGGATTGGGACAGAGCCAGGCGGAAGTTCTTGTTGGCCAGGTTCTTGTCCTTAGCGATGTTGTATTGCAAGTAGTTGGTACTGTCTGATCTTCTAACCGTCCAGCCGCTCTTGCCCTGCTCGTTTCTAGACTCGTTGATGTCCAACAAAGTAGCGTCAAGCTTGTTTGACTGGTACAGGTTGTAAGAAGTAGACGGTGACTTTTGAACTGAGAAGTTGATTTGATCCAGCTTAACTTTCTTCTTATCCCAGTAACGATTGTTCTTGACCAGGCGCCAGCTTAAGTTGGTACCGGTCCAGCCCTTTTGAACGTAAGGGCCGTTAGCTAAAGCGTATTTGGATGATGAACCAAACTTGCTGCCAGCCTTTTCTACGAACTTTTGGTTCTGCGGGAAGAATAATGGGAAGCCCATCAAAAGCTTAAAGTAAGGGATCCGGTGTTCCAGGTTGACGACCAGCTTGTAGTCGCCGTCGGCCTTGACCCCTAAGCTCTTGACTGGAGCTTTGCCCTGGTTGGCAGCATCTGCATTCTTCACGCCGCTAAACAGGTAAGCATACTCAGAACCCGTCTTCGGGTTAACAGTTCGTCGCCATGCGTACACGAAGTCTTTGGCCGTGACTTTGTCGCCATTGGCCCATCTGGCATTCTTGCGCAAGTTGAACGTCCATTTCTTGCCGTCCTTGCTTTGGTGCCAGCTGGTGGCAATCCCAGGCTCGACCTTGTTGTCTTTGCCCAGCCGAACCAGACCTTCCATGGAGTTGTTCAGTTCCTCAGCACTGTACTGGTCGGTAAATTTTGAGGGGTCCATCGTAACTAACTCCGAAGGGTCCATCCAACTAATGGCCTTTTTATTTCCTCCATTGTTATTACCACAAGCACTAAGTGCAAGTGCACAGGCAACTGCCAAGCCGGCGGTGCCAGCTAATTTGCCAAATTTATTCATGTTGCTCACCTTCTAATTTTGTTTCTAATAAAGTTTTAATATTAACTATAGAGACTATTCTAAACACAAAATTAAAAAAGGCAAGAGAAATTTTAATTTTTATTTCATTTTCTTTGATTGAGGTAGTGGTAAGGGTTGGGATCCTTGGCCCGGGCCGGCATAATCTGCCGGCCAAACAGGATCATGGCGCGGTGGGTCTGGATCCATAAGTCCTTGGGCACGATCTGCTCCAGGCGCTTTTCTACCTGGTGCGGACTGGCCTTGGCCGGCACGATCTTAAACTTCTTGGCAATCCGCGCCACGTGGGTGTCGACCGCGATGGCCGGCACGCCAAAGCCCTCGGCTAAGACGACGTTGGCTGTCTTTTCGCCCACGCCGGGCAGCGACATCAAAGCCTTTTTATCCTTGGGCACCTGCCCGTCGTAGTCCGCCAGCAGCTTTTGCGCCAAGGCCTGCAGGTGCTTGGCCTTGTTGTGGTAAAGCCCCAGCGAGCGGATGTCTGCTTCAATTTCAGGAATGGAGGCCGCAGCCAGTGTTTTGGCGTCGGGAAAGTCTTGGCCGAACTTGACCATGACTTCGTTAACCCGCTTGTCGGTCGTCTGCGCGCTCAGCAAAACCGCACACAGCAAGTGAAACAGGCTGTCCCAGTGCAGCGGGCTTTTTACATTTGGAAAAAAGGTGTTGATCTTTTGCAAGACCGCCCATGCCTCTTCATCCGTCAGCAATTCTTCAGACAACATTAAAGCCTCCTTAGAAATTCTTCTGCTGGCCTAAGTAGTCTTGGACCTGCTGGACCGTCTGCAGGTGCAGCCGCTGCCAGTTGAGCAGGATCCGGTCGATGTATTTAAAGTTATAGACTTGCGCAAACACGCTCTGCCGCAGGGCCAGTTCGACGACCTGCGGGTCGTAGTGGTCCAAGTTCACCCAGTCAGCCACCTGCTCGCGTTCAATGGGGCTGAGCAGCCGGCCGAATTCCAGCTCAAACTTGCGCACCAAGTCGCTGACCAGGTCGTTGGCCAGAATCTGCTGGGCAGCCTTGCGGTCTTTTTGCGGCAGGTGGTCGGCCAGGTAACTGTCCAGTTTTTCATAAAGCGGCGCCAGGCTGTAGCTGTTGCTGATGCGGCCGTCGCTGTCGCGGTCTTGCAGCAGCTCTAAAAAGTTGGCGTCGATCATGCCCTGCAGGATGCTGCCGACGGTGGTCTGCGAAAAGCTGGTGTTGGCCGCGATCTTTTTAGGGTCGGGGAAATCGTCGCCGCGCTGGTTGAAGGCCTCCAGCTGCAGCACGATCAGCAATTGTTCGTCGCGCAGGCCGATTTTTGAATAAAAAGCTAACAGCGCGTTAGACAGCGTGGTAAAGCCCAGCTGCCGGTATTGTTCAAAAGAAGCCATCGTACTTTTTCCTTTTTTGCAAATAAAAAGTTGAACCGAACGTGTCGATTCAACTTAAAAAAATTATTGTCAGATGATTAAGGCTTCAAGCGGTTCATCATTCTTGGGAACGGAATTGCCTCGCGGATGTGGTCCAGTTGGCAAACCCAACCTAAGTAGCGTTCAAAGCCGATGCCGAAGCCTGAGTGAGGAACTGAGCCGAACTTGCGCAGGTCAAGGTACCATTGGTAGTCTTCCAGTTTCAGGCCTGCGTCCAGGATCTGCTGCTTTAAGGTGTCATAGTCAGCTTCACGTTCAGAGCCGCCGATGATTTCACCGTAGCCTTCTGGCGCCAGCACGTCGGCACACAGGTATTCCTTAGGGTTGTCAGGGTTCTTCTTCATGTAGAACGGCTTGATCGAAGTTGGGTAGTTCATCACAAAGACAGGACGGTCGTACTGGTTTGAGATGAATGATTCGTCAGGCGAACCGAAGTCGTCGCCCCACTTGAAGTCGCGGCCGCCGTCTTGCAGCATCTTCACTGCTTCGTCGTAGCTGATGCGTGGGAAGTTGCCTTCGGCAGTTGGGCGCAGCTTGTCGATGTCGCGGCCCAGCAGCTTGAACTCGTATTCGCAGTTGTCGATCAAACGCTTAGTGACAAAGCTCAAGAAGCGTTCTTGCAGGTCCAAGGACTCGTCTTGGTGCATCCAAGCCATTTCCGGTTCCATCATCCAGAACTCGGTCAGGTGGCGGCGGGTCTTTGATTCTTCAGCTCTGAAAGTCGGGCCGAAAGTAAAGACCTTGCCAAAGGCCTCGGCCCCTACTTCTGCGTAGAGCTGGCCGGACTGTGACAGGTAAGCGTCGGTGTCGAAGTATTCGACGTGGAACAGCTGGGTCGTGCCTTCAGGTGCTGAGTGCATGAAGATCGGCGCGTCAAACTTGATGAAGCCTTCTTGTTCGAAGAAGTCAACGATGGCCTTAAAGGCTTCGTTTCTGATCTTCATAATCGCAAACGGACGCTTAGACCGCAGCCAGAAGGTCCGGTTGTCCAGCAGGAAGTCGATCCCGTGTTCCTTGTTGCCGATTGGGTAGCCTTCGCTGTTGCAAAGCACTTCCATGTCGGAAATCTGCAGCTCGTAGCCGAAGTGCGACCGCTTGTCTTCGTGGATCACACCGGTCAGGTACATGCTGGCTTCTTGGTGCAGGCTCTTAGCTTGTTCGAAGACCTCCGGACTTACATTTTTCTTAAGCAGGACGCCCTGGAAAAAAGCAGTGCCGTCGCGCAGCTGCAAGAACATGATCTTGCCGCTTGAACGCTTGTCGGTCAGCCAAACGTGCAGGCGTACTTCTTCGCCTACGTGCTTGGGAGCATCCTTGATCGCAATTAATTCTGTCATAAATACCACCTTAAAAATAAACTACCCATCGATTATACAAAAAAAGTTTGCCTGAAAAAAGGCGCTATAAATTATTGATTAGAGAAATCCGCTTGCCCTTTTTAAAGGTGTAGACGGCGTAGCCGCGTGAATTGTCTTTATTGACGAAGCTGACTTCCCAGGCCGCCTGGCCTTTGTACCAGCCCAAATTGGCCTCTTCTTGTTTTTTATGGCCGAAGCTGGCGTGGAATTTGCTCATAATCTGCTGCTGGCTGCGCCCTTTTCTAGCTGGGTAGAGGTAGGCGCGCTTGGAACTCGGCAGGTAAATCAGGTAGTAGCCGTGCCCTTTCTTGTCTTTGCCGTAGGCCGCGTCCGAGTTGACGGTCCGGCTAAGGTGGTAGCGCTTTTCAACCTGCGTGATCGGCGTCTTATTGGCCGCCACGTTGTCCATGGCCTTGTAGTCTTGCCCGCGCGCAAAGCCCGCCTCGGCAAAGATGATGCCGCCGGCCAGGAAAATGACGACGATGATGGCGACGACCCAAACCCAGAACCAAATGGTCTGTCTAGTTTCTTCTCTCATGTTCAGTATCCTCTGCTAATTTTTTCAAAGCCGTTTTTAATTTAACGGTTTGATAGGCAACTGGCAAGCTTGCTAAAAAACTGTCGCCGTAGCCCCTGCTGAAAAGCCGCGGGTCTAAGACCAGGTAGCAGCCGTGGTCGCGCTCGTTGCGGATCAGGCGGCCGCAGCCCTGGCGGAACTTGATGACCGCGCGCGGCAGCAGGTCGTCGTTGAACAGGGATTTGACTTTGCCCTGCAGGTTCTCCTGGCGCAGGCGGACTTCCGGCTGGTCAGGCGACTCAAACGGCAGCTTGGTGACGATGGCCCAGTCGACTTGGGCGTGGTTGAAGTCGACGCCTTCCCAAAAAGTATTGGCGCCCAGCAAAATGGCCTTCTTGGCGATCGCAAAGCGCTTGGCCAGCCGCTGGTTCGACCCGGTCACGCCCTGGGCCAGCAGCTCGTAGTCTTTGAAGTGCTGGTCGGCGCCGATCTGGTCGAAGACGTGCTTGATCGTGCCTAAGTTGGTGAATAAGACCAGGATGTGGTCGGCCGCAAGCGGCAGCTTTTTCAAAAAACCGGCGATAAACTGCTCAAATTCCGGACTGTTGGGGTCGGCAGGCACTTTTTGGTCTTTGACGGCAAACACCTGCAGGCGCTTGTTCATCTTGAAGCTGGCCTGGGATGAGTAGTTCGGCGTTTCGGCCGGCAAGGCCAGTTCTTGTTTAATGAAGTCAAACGAGCCTTCCGAGGACAAGGTGGCGCTGACAAACAGGCGCTTGGCAAAGTGGCGGTAGATCTTGGCCGCGGCACTGGCCGGGTCCATCATCAGCCAGCCGATGTTGGTCGACAGCGGGTCGGAGGCATTGGTGATGATCAAGATAAAGCCGGTCTGGGCCAGCTTGTCGTCATTTTTGACTAAGCCGGCCAGCTGGTAGAGCTGTTCGACATAGTAGTCTAAGTCATCCATCTCGTCGCTGAGCTCTGAGTTCAGGCTGTCGAAGTCGCTTAATAAACCCTCTTTTTGGTGGTCGTAGAGCAGCGCCATCGCCTGGGTCAAAAGCTGACGCACCTCGTTTAAGCCGCGCTGGATGGCGGTAATGGCCGCTAAGCACTCCTTTTTTTGTGCAAAAAGAGCCTTGCCGTTAAAACTCAGTTCCAGGTTCTGGTTCGGCAGCGTCTGCCGGCTCAAGGCCTGCGGGCGCTGGTTGTAGAGCAGCTTTTGCAGGTCGTTGATCTTATGGATCACGTCGACAATTTCCGGGTCCAGTTTTTGCAGGATAAAGTCTAAGCCGATGCTGTCGCCAAAGCGGTTGGCAATGCTGTTAGGCGCAAAAAAGAAGATGTTGCGCAGGTGGCTTAAGGCACCCCACAAACTTTCCAGCCGCAGCTGGTCGGTGCGCGAGCTGGCCACGCTGTCAATGAAGCGGTGGGCCTCATCGATAATCAGGTAAGGCTTCGACCCCCAGATGCTGCTGAGGTAGTTGTTGGCCAAGTAGGCGTGGTTAGTGACCAAAATGTCGGCTTGCTCGGCACGCGCGCGGGCCCGGTTCCAAAAGTCGACTTCGGCAAAGGCGGTCCCGATTCTAGCGTCGCCCGGGTGGCGGATCTTGGTAAAAAGCGGGGCCTGGTAGCTGGTCAGCTGGAGCTCGTCCAAGTCTCCGCTCTCAGTTTCCGTCAGCCAGACCAAGATCCCCATCTGGAGCAGCAGCGTCTGCTGGTTGTTGCTGGTCTGGTACAAGCTGTTGACGAAGCCGTCTAAATCCAGGTAGTGGCTCGGCGACTTCACGACTTGGGCCGTCAGGTCCAAGCCCGTGACTTGGAGCAGCTGCGGAATTTCGTGGTCTAAGAGCTGCTGCTGCAAGACCTGAGTCGGCGTGGCGATGACCAGTTTTTGCGGGCCGTAGAGCTCGTAAGCTGCCGAAAACAGGTAGCTGAAGCTCTTCCCCGTCCCGTTGGGCGCTTCGACCAGCAGGTCTTTTTCGTCAGAAGTCCAGAATTGGTGCAGGCGGTTGATCAAGGCCACCTGGGCGCGGCGGTAGCGCAAGTGGCCGCGGAACATCTTCTTTTTCTCCTGGTCGTCAGTCGGGAAAACCGCGCGCTTGCCCGGGTTGGCCCGGCCGGAGTCCTGCTTTTTGACGACAATGTTGCGCACCTGCTGGTACTGCTTGCCTAAAGGCCGGCGCTGGCGGCGGCCGCGGTCGGCGATCGCCTCAAAGATGTAGTTGGTGTCGCGCAGCAGGCCCTTAGACAGCGCCGTCAGCGTGTTCAAGGTGACCTGGGGCAAGGTTTCGATCTTGTCGATGATCTGCAAGAGCAGCTTGGCCGTGACCAGCGCGTCCGAATCGGCGCGGTGCGGGAGGTGCTTGATCTTTAACTCCGCGGTCAGGTCGCTCAGCTTGTAGGACGGAAAAGTCGGAAACAGGATCTGGGCCAGTTCGACCGTGTCGACGGCCTTGCCCGTCAAGGGCGCTAAGCCGGCGTTAGTCAGCTCATAGTTTAAAAACGGCAGGTCAAAGTTGACATTGTGGGCGACAAAGATCGTGCCGTCTAAAATCTTCCGGATCCTTTTGGCATAGTGGGCAAAGGTCGGCTGGTTTTTAACGTCAGCATTGGCAATGCCGGTCAGGTTTTCGACTGCAGCCGGAATCCGGCGCTGAGGGTTGATCAAAAAAGAATAGGTCTTCACGACGCGCAGGTGTCTGATCAGCGCGCAACCGAATTGGATGATCCGGTCGTGCTGCAGACGCTGGGTGCCAGTAGTTTCCAAGTCCACTACGGCAAAGACATCGTCTTCAAAAGCTCGCTGCAAAATGTCTACCTCCTAGTTCAGATTGACTCTAACGCATTTTCTGGCGGCAAGCAAAACAAGGTACTGGCTGGTCACCGGCCGGCCGGTAAACTGGGCCAGCGCCTGGGCGTACAAAGCCAGCTGGACGCGGTAGCGCTTTTTAATGGCCGCAATGCTTGCCTCTTCATTTTTCAAGTCGACGTGGTCGGTCTTGTAGTCGAATAAAATTTCGCCGTCTTCGCCATCAAAGTAGCCGTCGATGGTCCCGTGCAGCAGGACCTGGGCCTCACCATCAGAAAAGTTTTGCTGCAGGGTTTGGGCCGGGATCAGGCTGGAAAAAGAGACTTCCCGGTGCAGGCGGTCGGGGTGGTCGTAAAAAGGCTTAGCGAAGTCGGAATTAATAAACCACTCAATAGCGCCGCGGTCAATCTTTTTGGCCAAGGCCGGCGCCAGCTTGCCCTGCTTGACCAAGGCCGCGATTTCCTGTTCCAAGGCCGGGCTTGCATCTTGATAAGGATAATACTGCAAGACCAGGTGGGCGGCTGTCCCCAGCTCTGCGCCGGTAAAGCCGCTGTCAAACAAAAAGTCCGGGTGTTCGTCAAGCGGCTGCAGGTAGCGGTTGCTGCTTTTAACCAGGTGGCTGTTGGCCAGCTCGCGTTCGTCGGGGTCGGTCAAGGCCCGCTTGATTTCAGAAACAGATTGGTAGGCCGGCATCTTGGCGGCGTCTTCGTAAGGATAGCGGAAGTCAAACAGGCGCTGGGCGGTGTCTTGCAGCTGGCTGGTTGGGGCATTTTCAGCAACTGGCTCTTGTTTTTCTTGGCCTTCTTCAACCGGAGCCTGCGCCATAATCAGCTCTTGCTGTTCCAGCGCCGGCCCGATGTCTTTGATGTCGTGGAATAAGGCGGTCTGCCAAGGCAGCTGCCGGCCCACAAAGTCCAGCGGCATCTTGGCGTTCAGCGGCGCCAGCGGCTTTTGCAGGCTGGCCAGCGTATTTTGGTAGCGCGGCATGCGGGCCACCATGATCAGCTTTTGCTGGGCCCGCGTCAAAGCGACATAGAGGATCCGGCTTTCTTCTTCCAGGCTGGCCCTTTTTTGTTCAAGATTGGCGGCGACTTTGACCAGGCTGTCGACCTTGAAGTCGGCTGTCTTCAAAGTCAGGCCCAGCTGGTTATTTGCAAACAAATAGTCGGCATTTTGGTCTTTTTGCTGGAAGTTGTGCGTCAGCCCCAGGTAAAAGACGACCGGGAATTCCAGCCCCTTGGAGCCGTGAATCGTGAGCAGCTGGACGGCGTTGCCCGAGTCGCTGCCTAACAGCGGCTGGGCCAAATCTTTTTGCGTCTTGCGCATGCGCTCGATGAAGTTGATGAACTGGTACAAGCCCTTGAAGCCGGCACTTTCAAAAGAGCTGGCACGTTCATACAGGCTGGCTAAGTTCACCCGCCGCTGGCGCCCGTTTGGCAGGCTCGTCATGATCTCTAGCAGCTGCGTTTTTTCATAAATCGTCCAGATCAGCTCGGAGATCCGGTGCTTGGCCGCAAAGTCGCGCAGGCTGGCCAGCAGCTGCAAGAAGTCGCGGCAGCGCTGGGCCAAGTCGTTGTCCCTGGTGCTGTAAGCGGCAAGTGCCGTGTAGAAGTCGCTGCCCCGGCTGTTTAAGCGGATCTGGGCCAAGTCTTCGGTCGTAAAGTTGCAGATTGGCGACCGCAAGACCGCGGCCAGCGGGATGTCTTGGGCCGGGTTGTCGATGATCCGCAAGAAGTTTAAGACCACCGTCAGCTCAAAGGTCTGGAAGTAGTTTTCCGCGTCCGTGATCTGCAAAGGGATGCCGCTTTGGGCAAAGGCCTTCATCAAGTCGATGTTGCCGGACCGCGACCGAGTCAGCAGCGCAATGTCGCTGAAGCGCAGCGGCCGCGGCTGCCCGCTTTCTTTGTCGTAGACTTGGAAGTTTTCCGCCTGCAGCTGCTTAATTCTGGCGATGACCAGCTGGGCCGTCGCATCGGTTTTCTTGGCGTCTGCGTCTTTGACGGTCAAAACCTCGCTGGCCTGCGGCAGGTCAGCTAAGTGCCGGGCCCCGTAAACCAGCTGGCTGTCTTTTTCATAGTCGATGCCGCCAAAGTCCTTGGTCATGAGCGGGTTGAACAGCTTGTTCACGGTGCTGACGACGGTCTTTGACGAACGGAAGTTTTCATTTAAGAGCAGCCGCCGGGCATCCCCTCTCTGGGCAAAATCGGCAAACTTGTCTAAAAACAGCTGGGGCTTTGCCTGCCGGAAGCCATAGATCGACTGTTTGACATCCCCTACCAAAAACAGGTGGTTGCTTTTCGTTTTCAGCAAGCCGATCAGCTGGTCTTGCAGGTCGTTGACGTCCTGGTATTCGTCGACCAGGATCAGCTTGAATTTTTGCTGGTAGAAGCTGCGCGCGGCCGCATTTTCAGTATCCGGGCCGCTTAAGATCTGGTAGGCAAACTGCTCTAAGTCGGCGAAGTCCAAAAAGCCCTGGGCCCGCTTGATGCGCCCGTATTCGTTAATTAAGGCGCTGCCCATCTGAGCGGCAGTCCGCACTAACGCCGCGCCTTTTTGCAGGAGCTTTTTCTGCTCTGCTTCGTCCACTGCAAAAAAGGTCGCGTATAAGGTCAGCACTTCTTCTTTAAAGTCGGCTTTTTGCGCGTTGACTTCCTTTAAAAAGGCCTTGGCGTCGTCTGACAGACCGCGCGTGCGCACCGTCTCAATCCGGCAGGCCTGCAGCTGCTGACGCAAATCGTCGTATGGCGCATCAGCAACCAGTTTTTCAGCAAACAGCCCTAGGGCATCTTGGAAGGCGGCCAAAGCTTCCTTTGACTTAGCCAAGCCTTCTTCATGCCAGCGGTCATCGTCTAAGACATTAGCCAAGTCAGCCTGCAAAATTTGCACCTGCTTAGTCAAATAGCCTTTTAATTGGTCTTGCCAGAGCTGGGACTGTGTGACTCCCTCCGGGCAGGCATAAGAGTTGGCCAAGGTCTGCAGCCAGGCCGTGCCGTTTGGCTTCGTGCTGGCTTCTTGGTACATGCTCATGAGCAGCGCCCGGGCCCCTTCTGCATCCCTGTCGCCGGCAAAGTTGCCGTAGAGCTGTTTAAACTCCTGCGGCCGTTTTGCCAGCCAGTCTGCTTCGACATTGCGCAAGGCGCGTTCGCGCAGCAAGGCTGCCTGGGTTTCGTTAGTCAAGATACTGAAGCCGGGGTCTAAGTTCACCACGTAGTAAAAGCGCCGGATGACGTCTAAGCAAAAGGCATCGATCGTCGAAATGTTGGCCGTATCGATATTGACCAGCTGCTGGAGTAAGAAGTGCGATTGTTTTTTTGTCAAAAGGCCCTGGAGCTTACCCTTAATGCGCGTTTTCATCTCGTTAGCTGCGGCCTTGGTAAAGGTTATGACTAAGAGTTCGTCGACGCCTACCCCGTGGCGCAGTTCGTTTAAGACCCGTTCGACTAGGACTGTGGTCTTGCCCGAGCCGGCCGAAGCCGAGATCAAAATGTCATGGTCGCGGTCGGTGACCGCAAGCTTTTGTTTAGGAGTTAGTTGCACCATTGTCTTTTTCTTCCTTCAACTTATTTTTGATCAAAGCCAACAATTCATGCTTTTTCAGGCTGCCTAAGTCGTGGTAGCTGTTTTGCGGCAAGAGCGGGTCAAAGAAGTAGATATCTTTGTAGTCAGAATACGTCAGCTGGTTTTGCTGGCCGGACCGGTAAGGGTTCAAGGCGATCTGACCGTTCAAGATCTGGTCGGCGGCTTGCCCCACCAGCAGCTCGTCGTAGGCCAGCAGCAGCTTTAATTCCGCCGGTGAAAACGACAGGCTGCTGCCCATCGAAAACTTGCCGTCTTTTTTCAGGCCTAAGCCCGCGTAAAAATGCGAACTGCCCTGCGGCGCCACTTCCTGGTCGGCCTGCGCCAGCCCCTGCTGGTCGACCACCATGATGCCCTTGTACATCAGCTGTTTTTCGCCGCTCGCCAGCGAGAACTTTTCCTGAAAGTCGGTGCCAAACGAGTCGGCCTTGTTGAGCTTGCTCAGCTTTTGCGTCACGGTCTGGTAAAAGGCCCCCAGCAATTTTAAAGGCAAGCTGCCGGCAAAAAAGTCGGGGTGGTGCGCCAGGATATCCAGGTAGGAAACCATCTGCAAGGACAATCCCGCCGCAAACTTGGCAGGCTCAAAGCTCTTGGCCGATGACTTGTAGTCGATGACCTGGCCAAAGGCCGTCTGGTCGGTCAGGGCCAAGTCGACGCGGTCGATCTTGCCTTCCAAGGCCACTTGCCGCCCTGCCGGCAGGTCAAAGACTAAGCCCGGCAGGCGCTGACCCGGGCCAAAAGACAGCTCGGAATAGGCCGGCTTCAGCGCGGTGTGGTCGGCGCGGGCCCGCCAGCTGTGGGCGAGCTTGCCGACGGTCTGGTCTAACACCTCAAACAAGTAGCGGTTGAACGGCTCGTGCAGCAGCTGCTGGTAGCGGCTGGCGTCTTGCAACTGGGCGGTGATCTTTTTCATGACGGTCCCGACTTCGGCCTGGCTCAGGTCGGTCAGCTGCAGGTCGCGTTTTTGCAAGTACTTGACCAGGCGGTCGAAGCTTTGGTGGAAGTAGTTGCCGGCCTGGATGGCGTCCAGCTCGTTGTCGGCTCGTTTTTTCAGCTTTAAGCCGTATTTTAAGAAGTACTCAAAGGAGTTTTCATAGTAGGTCTCCAGCTGCGAAACCGAGCTCGTCAGGCTCTTGCCGTAGAGCCGCTTGGCGGTCTCAGGGCGCAAGTCGTCTGGCTGGTTGTCAAAGCTGGCACTGGTCAAGACCTGGTCCACTGCCGGGCCCAGGCGGTCTTTTTCCAAGTCTAAAAGGGCTGGGTTTTGGTTAAAGACGATGTAGCCTAAGCTGGCCTGGGGACTGGTGACAAAGTTTAAGAGGTCGCTGCCGCTGGCTTCCGGCAGGTCGTGCTGGCTAAACTCGCTGCTGCCCCAGTTTAAAAGCCGGCTGTAGTAAATGGACGGCTGCAGCTTTTCGTTGTCGGCGTTTAATACAGGGTAAGACACGTAGATCTTGTCCGTAGCCAGTGCCAAGGCGGCGCCAAACTGGTAGTTTTGGTCCAAGTTGGCAATTTTTTGCCGGTCTTCCAGGTAGTGGCTGTCGTCAAACTGGCTGGCGGCTGCGGCCAAGTTTTCGCTGCTTAAAAAGCCGGGGTCTTTGTTGATCTGCGGCAGGCTCGTGTTCGTCGCGCCTAAGATCAAGACTTGCCGGTAGCCTTTTTGCTGCACCATCCCCAGCTCGGAGACGTTTACCGCATCAAGCGTCGACGGGATCGTCGCAAAGTCGGCCTTGCTGAAGCCGCTCTGCAGCACCGAGAAAAACGAGTCGAGCTCAAAGCTGTCGGCAATCTGCAAGTAGTCTTGCAGCAGCTGGCAGAGCAGGTTCCAGACCTGTTCGGGCTCTTGGGCCAGCTGGAGCTGGTCTTGTTCTTGGGCCTTTTCCCGCCAGTTCATTAAGACCTGGCTGACGCCGTTTGCCGTCAGGAATTCAAAAAAGGTCTTGCAGCCCTGCTGCGGGTCGGAAGTACCCTCTAAGTCGCTGCGCAGTTTTTCCAGCCGGCTGATGAGCCAAGCCCGCAACTGGTCAAGACGCTGGATGATCCGGTCGTCGGAGTCGATGGCCAGGGTCTTGGCCGGCGCAAAGTCGGCCAGCGGGCGCTGCCAGAGCTCATGGTCGATGCCGTGGGCCAGCGCAAAGTTTTCCAGCAAGTCGACGTCGTGGCGGAAATCAGCGGCCGTCAGGTACTGGTCGGGCACCAGCAGCTGGGTTTTCAGCAAAGAAAAGATCTTAGCCGAACTTAACCCTTCTTGGGTCAGCTGGGCCAAAGCTTCTACCAAGACCACTAACGGGTGGTATTTCATCTCCCGCTGCAGGTCGTTGAAAAACGGGATCTTGTTTTGCCGCAAAATCGGCAGCAGGTAGGTTTCGTATTCATGCAAGTCGGGCGCTAAAATCAAAAAGTCCCGGTAGCGCAGCCCCGGTGTGAGCGCCACTTGCTGGTAGATCGTGCGCGCGGCAAAATAAGCCTCGGCGTAGCGCGAGTCGGCCTTGACCAGCTGGACGTACTGGCTGGCCTGCAGCTGGGCGCGGTCGTTTTGCAAAGGCTTGTTTTGCCAGAGCCGGTTTAAGAAAAGCGCCGGCGTCTGGGGTGCAGCGACCTTTTTTTCATTAAAAGCAAGAGCACGGCTCTTGCAAAAACGCTGCAGCTGGGCCAGCGTGCGCTGGACCACGTAGTCGTAGTCGCCGGGTTCGCAGTCCTCCACTTCCCCGCTGCCGGTCGCAAAGGCCGCGGTTACGTTGGCAGCTTTTGCAAAAAGCAGCTTGAGGGTCGTCAGCTCCGACCAGGAAAAATGGCTGAAGCCCGTGAAATAAAAGCTCATGCCGGATAAATCCTGCCCTGCCAGGTATTGGTTCAGCTGCAGCAAGCGGTCGGCCTTAGTAATGAACTTGCCCGCCGTCCGGTCGTTAAACTCTTGAGTCACGATCTGCAGGTCGTGGAACTTGGCCCGGCTTTCGGCATCGGCCGCTTTTTGGCTCAGGTCGGAAAGGTCCACGTCGCTGTCTTTTAAGGCCAGCAGCGCGTCGTAGACTTGGGCCAGCAGCCCGTCGGTGATCTGCTTGTCTTTAAACAAGACCAGGTCTTGCTGCTTGTCGGCAAAAATCTGCCGCAAGAGCATCTGGGCGCTGGTGTCGTCCAAAGTCGGCAGGTCCGGCAGCTCGGAATCACGCAAGAAGAACCAGGCTAAGCGAGTGAGCGAAAAAATGTGCAGGTTTTTCACCGAGCTCTGCCCGCCGGTCAAGCGCGCCAGCACCTTAAGCGTTTGCACTTCTGTGGTAAACTTAAGGTGATTAGGCACGATCAAAAAAGTCTGTGCCTGCCTATTTTTTAAATAATGCTCAACAGTACTTTTAATCACGGTTTCGTCCAGCGGAGCCGTCTGTTGGCCGGTAAGAAAGTTAATCATTATTTAACCTCTCCTTGCTGTTTTTATCTTTTATATTTTATCATATCCAAACAATTGTTTGCCTGCATTGCAAAGGAAGACTCTGAATGAAAAAAAGCTACACTGCCCATGGCAAGACCATCCTGATCGGCGAGCACTCCGTAGTTTACGGCAGCCCGGCGCTGGCCCTGCCAGTCAAGGCCCTCACCATCACCACTACTGTCACCGACGCGCCGCGCGACTTTGAGCTCGCCACCGCCCGCTACCACGGGCCCTTTTTCACGGCGCCCAGCGAATTTGACGGCTTAAAGTACGTCGTGCGCACGATGAAGGCGCGCGCTTACCGCCGCGAGGCTTTAAAGATCAGCTACGAAGGCGAAATCCCGATGCAGCGCGGCTTGGGCTCTTCGGCCGTGGTCGCCTTCGGCACCACGCAGGTTTTAAACCAGTACTACCACCTGCACCTCAGCTTTGACGACATCATGGACATCACCAACCACGCCGAATCCATCACCCACGGCAAGGCCTCGGGGCTGGACGCCGCGACGGTAGCCTCTAACGACTTGGTCTTTTTCAATGCCAAAACGGGCGTGGAAAAAATTAAGCAAAAGCTCGGCGCCAACCTCTTGATCATGGACACCGGCAAGATGGGCCGCACCAAGGAGGCCGTCGAAAAAGTCCACGAACTCTACAAAGAAGAAGCGTCCGCACGGCAAGACATCCACCAGCTGGGCCTGCTGGCCAACAGCTTTAAAAAAGCCTGGCTGGAGGCCGACGCCATCAGCTGCGGCGACATGTTCAACCAGGCCCAGAGCCTGCTGGCCGGCTTAGAGGTTTCAAACGACACTATCGACGCGTTGTGTGCTTTGGCCAACCAGAACGGCGCCTTCGGGGCCAAGCTGTCCGGCGGCGGCTTAGGCGGGATCGTCATCGCTCTGTGTGCCGACGCGGTCACCGCTGAAAAAATCGCCTTTGCGGCCCAAGACCTGATCAGCAGCTACTGGATCGAGGAAATCTAATGACTGCATTTGCCAGAGCACACGCCAACATTGCTTTAATTAAATACTGGGGCAAAAAAGACGCTGACTTGCGCCTGCCCCTCATGAACAGCCTGTCTTTGACCTTAAACGAGCTCTTTACTACGACTTCTTTTGAAGTTCATGACGGACCCGACGAGTTTTACTTAAACGGGCAGCCGCAAGATGCCGCTCAGTCAAAGCGGGTCTTTTCCTATGTGCACCGCCTGCAAAAAATGTTTACGGTCAGCGGCCGCTTTGTCATTAAAAGCGAAAACCACGTCCCGACCAGCGCCGGCCTGGCTTCTTCGAGCTCGGCCTTTGCGGCACTGGCTGGCGCCTTTGCCCAGGCCTACCGCTTGGACTTGGACAAAAAGGCCCTGTCGCGGCTGGCCCGCCTAGGCTCAGGTTCGGCTTCGCGGTCGGTTTACGGCGGCTTTGCCGAATGGCAGCAAGGCAGCGACTTGACCTCTGTCGCCGTGCCTGTTGCGGCCAGTCCTGACTTAGACATCGCCATGCTGGTCGTCGAGCTGAACACTGCTAAAAAGAAGACCTCGTCGACAAACGGGATGGTGCAGGCCCAGACCTCGCCTTTTTACCAGACCTGGCTTGACCGCAATGCTAAAGAAATTGCTGCGATGAAAAAGGCGCTGTTGGCAGGCGACTTAGACGCCGTCGGCCGCTTAGCCGAGCTGAACGCCAGCGAGATGCACGCCATCAACCTGACCGCCCAGCCTAGTTTTACCTACTTTGAGCCGGACACCATCGCCGTCTTAAAGTACGTTCATGAATTGCGCGCACAAGGCTTTTCCTGCTACTACACGATGGACGCGGGCCCGAACGTTAAAGTGATTTGTTCATTAAAAAATTGCAAAAATTTGGAACAAAAATTGGCTGCTCGTTTTCCTGGTGCTAAAATGTTGATTGCTACAAGCGGTCCCGGCCTAGTCCAATTTGACCGCTGATTAAGGGGAGAAAATTTTGATATCCGTTAAAGCACCTGGAAAACTTTATATCGCTGGCGAGTACGCCGTCTTAGAGCAGAACTGCCCGGCCGTGCTGGTCGCTTTGGACCAGTACGTCTATGTCGACATCAACAAGTCGGATTCAGAAACCGGCGTCATCTACTCCAAGCAGTATTCGCAAAGCTCGCTGCACTGGATGCGCAAAGGCACGCAGATTGTCATCGACAACCGTGACAACCCGTTTGAATACATTTTGTCAGCCATCAAGTACACCGAAAAGTATGTCTCCGAGCAAAACGTGCCCCTCACGGTCTTTGACTTGCACGTCAACTCCGACCTGGACGCCGCCGACGGCCGCAAGTACGGTTTAGGTTCGTCTGCCGCCGTCACCGTGGCCACCGTGGAAGCCATTTTGACTTTTTACAAGATGCACTACACCCGCGACCTGCTGTTTAAGATCGCAGCCATCGCCCACTACTCCGTTCAGCAGAACGGGTCGGCCGGCGACGTGGCTGCCAGCGTTTACGGCGGCTGGCTCGCCTACCAGACTTTTGACAAAAAAAAGCTGATGAAGGACTTGATGACTAAGCCTTTCAGCGAAGTCATCACCGAGGCCTGGCAGGGTTTGCACATCCAAAAGCTGACCCCGCCGCAAGGGATGCAGCTGCTGATCGGCTGGACGCAAAAGCCCGCTTCGACCTCGCAGCTGGTCGACCAGTCCAACGCCAAAAAAGCGACGCGGCAAAACAGCTACGCCCAGTTTTTGCTGGACTCGCGCCGCTGCGTCTTGAAGATGATCGCCGGCTTTTTAAACGGCGATATTCCAGCTATTCAGCGTCAGATCCGGGAAAACCGCTTCATCTTGCAGCAATTCGGCCGCATGAACCAGATCGCGGTTGAAATTCCCCGCCTGACCAAGCTGATCGACATCGCCGAAAGATACAACGGTGCGGCCAAGACTTCCGGTGCCGGCGGCGGCGACTGCGGCATCGTGATCGCAAGTGCCAAGACCAACATTGCCGCTTTAAAAGATGAGTGGCGTAAAAATGGGATTTTGCCCCTGTCTTTCCACGTGCATCAGCCTGTTGCTGAAAGAGGCAATCATGAATAACGATAACTTAAGAAAAAAAGAGCAGCTGACACAAGCCAGCCGCTTTTTTAACTCCCAAAAAATTAATGACTTCGACCAAGTCCACTTGCTGGCCCCCGCCCTGCCGGAGACCGCGGTAAAGGATTTGCCTGCGCTTACTTTTTTTGGCAAAAAGGTCACAGCGCCCTTCTTCATTGAGGCGATGACAGGCGGCGCCCCCGAGGCCTTGCCGATCAACAAGGCGCTGGCGCAAGCGGCCGCTAAGACCGGGATCGCCATGGCGTTGGGCAGCGCCAGCATGCTGGCCCGCAGCCAGGACCAGCTGGGCTCTTTTGCGGTAGCGCGCGAGGAAAACCCCGACGGCCTGCTGTTTGCCAACGTGAACCCGGACACCGACCCGGCTTGGGCCAAGAAGATTGTTCAAGAGCTGTGCGCAGACGCCTTGCAAGTCCACGTCAACAGCGCACAAGAATTGGCCATGGCAGGCGGCGACCGCGACTTTCGCTGGGCCGACAAGATTGCGGCCATCCAGCAAGCGGTGACAGTGCCCGTGATCGTCAAGGGCGTCGGCTTCGGCTTTGATCCAAGAAGCATTAAACTACTTGCAGACCGTGACCTGCACTGGGTCGACTTAGGCGGCGCCGGCGGCACCAACTTCGTGCAGATAGAACAGGCCCGCAGCGGCGAAATCCGCTACGATGGCCTGGCCGACTGCGGTCTGTCGACGCCGGCAAGCCTGCTGCTGGCAAAGCAAGTGCCAAACACGCACTGCTTTGCTTCAGGAGGCATCCGCCAGCCGCTCGACGTCGTGAAGAGCATGGCTTTGGGGGCCAGCGGCGTCGGCGTGGCCGCTGGTTTCTTGCAGACGATCATGCAGGGCGGCACTCCGGCCTTGGTTGATGAGATCAATGACTGGCGCCAGCAACTGGCAGGCTTTTTAGCCTTGTTTGGCGCAAACACTTGGGCAGATTTAAGAAATTGCCCATACTACCTCGACTTGCCGCTGAAAAGCAAAGTCGACCAACTAGCAAAATAAAAAAGCAGAGCTTTCAGCTCTGCTTTTTTTATTGTCTTAAACCTTTCGGATAGAAGTTTTTCAGCATACCGTCGCCGCCCAGCTTGCCGAAGCTGAAGACGAGGCCGCGTCTAGCCACTAATACAAAGCCGCGCTTCTCGCTAGCCAGCTTAAAGGCATTGCCGTGTAAAAAGGACTGGTAGTCTTCTTCTGACAAGTCCACTTGCTGGTCTTGCTCTAAGCTGCCTAAGACCTGGGCCAGCTGCTGCCCCGGCACAAAGCGCTTGCGCTTTAACTCGCCGAGCTCCACGCCGTTAGCCAGCACGTGCAGGCCGCTGAACAATTCTGGATCGGCAGCCGGCACACTCACGTGGCCTTGGCGCTGGATGGCACTTGTCAAAGACAAAGACAAGTTAAACTTGGCCAAGGCTTCTGCCACCAAAGCCTGCTCTTGCTTGGTCAGGCCCTGGTACTGCCTTGGCCCCCGGCCCTTTTTCTTTTTCCTCTTCGCCTTAACTTCTGCCGCCGTGCCTGGTTTTTGCAAGCGGGCCAAAAACTGCCCTTCGCCGACGCCGTCCTGCGGCCAAAAGCGCAGGCACTTAGCCAATTCCGGCTTGCCGTCAGCCCAATCGGGCCGGCCAGCTGCCGCCTGCGGGCAATCTAAGTCAGCAATTTGCAGACCTTGTTCCAGCAGCCAGGCCACGTTTTGCTCGTCTTCTTCCGGTGAAAAGGTGCAGGTGGAATAGACCAGCTGCCCGCCCGGCTTCAACATCGTCAGCGCCTGCTGCAAGATCGACCGCTGGCGTTTTTGACACAGCAAGACATAGTCCGGGCTCCAGTATTGGGCAGCCTCCGGGTCTTTTCTGAACATCCCCTCGCCGCTGCAAGGCGCATCGACCACGATCGCGTCAAAAAAGCTTGGGAACTTTTCTGCCAGCTGGTCAGGGCTGGCGTTCACCACGACGACGTTGGCTGCGCCCCAGCGCTCCAAGTTTTCGCGCAAGATCCGCGCGCGCTTGTCGGAGATCTCGTTTGAGACCAGCAAGCCCTGCCCTTTCAGCAGCTCGGCAAGCTGGGTCGACTTGCCGCCCGGCGCCGCACACAGGTCTAAGACCCGCATCCCCGGCTGCACACCGCTGAGCGCTGCTGGGAACATCGCTGCGGCTTCTTGGGAGTAGACCCGGCCGCTGACCCATTCCGGGTCGCTGGCGTGCACTTGGCCGTAATAGGCGTCTTTAATTCCGGTCACAGGCTCGTCCAAGCTGTATTTGACTTCTCCGGGTTTCATGCTGTTTAAGCGGAAGGACTTCTGCGGCTCTTGTCCTAAGGCCGTAAAAAAGGCTTCTGCAGCAGGCCCCAGCAGTTCTTCGTATTTTTCTTTAAAAGCAGTTGGCAACATTCTTTAATCTCTTTTCTTTTTCAGCCAAAAGACCATGGCAAAGTAGTAGGCAGCCGCTTGGCAGATAAAGGCAATGGCCAAAAGCAGGCCGTAGATGGCGGCGTTGCTGAAGAAGACGCGCCAGTTCATCAGCGCAAAGGCCGCAATCGACAAGACCAGCTCGAGCAGGCTGAAGCGCGCCCAGCGGTTGGAAATCAGGTTGCTGAGCAGGCGCCCTTTCACCTTGCCCATGTGCCGGCGGCCGCTGGCCGGGTAAGCCAGCAGGAAGTCGACGCCTAACAGCGCGGCCAGGATGACGACGGCAAAGATGATCTGGTTCCACTTAAACACGCGGTGCTGGTGGCGGAAGACGTTGACAAAACGCGGCGTGCGCCAGTCGGCCTTCAGGTAGCGGCCCAGGTCGTCAAACTGCGACCGGTCCAGCCCGTCGACGACTAAGTCGTAGTGCGTCAGCAGGCTTTCGCTGTTGTGCTGGGCGGTCCCCGTCGTCAAGAAGTAGCGGGTGCTGTCGGACCGGTTATTGTTTTTCAAAGTGCCGATGACTGAGTAGTAGCGGTTGTTGTCGGTCACGTACAAGTTGTTTTGCGTTTTTAAGATCTCGCTGTGGGCGTTAGGCGTGATTACAGCTAAGGTGACGGGACTGGCAAAGTCGTCTTTGTCAAAGTAGCGGCCCTCGGTCACAGGCATCTTTTTCAAATTATAGTTGGCCCAGACCAAGACCCGCTGGGGCTGGCTGCGGTCGACAAAGTGCAGCTGGACGTGCTGGCCCTTGATTTTTTTGATCAAAGTCTTGATCTTGACCTTGCGGCGCGGCGTGATGGCCTTGGAGTCTTGCGACAGGCCGTTTTCGACCAGCACCTGGTCGGCCGCTAAGGACTGCCAGCGCGAGACCGGGAAGGCCAGACACACCAGCAGTAAAAATGAAATTAAAAAAAGCAAGTTTCTGCGAAAATTCATTAGTCTTGCACCTGAAAAATTTTTTCGTCGATAAAGTCAAAGCTGGCAAAGCTGGCGTTGATCTGCCGCAGGCCGCGGCTGTTTTGCAAAGGGATGCTGCGCCAAAAACGCGGTGAGTTGGTGGCGCCATCGCGCTCGCCTACAAAAATAAGCGGCGGTCGCTTATCTAACTTACGCCAGGCAGCCACTAGGCCGCAGTCGCTTTCGTTGAAGTTGGGCGCCCAAGCGCACAAAAGCAGGTCGCTTTGAGGGCCCAGCTCGGCCACGGCTTGTTCAGCCGTCATCTGCTCAACGTCCACAAAGGCCTGGGCCCCTGTTTCAGAGGTCTTGGCCCATTCCAAGCTGTCGGTGGCGGTCACTTGGCAGCCGGCCTCTTGCAGGGCCCGCGACCAGCAGCCGTTGCCGGCCATGACTTCGCAGACACGGTCGGCGTGAAAATAGTCTTTGATTAATGCGGCCGTCGTTAAATTGGGCAGCGACCAGATGCCAAAACGGCGCGACAGGTAGCTGCGGAAGTTATTCAGCAGGCTGTCGGCCTTAGCGATGCGGTCGGCGCCAAACTGGGCGGCCAGCTCTTCGCGTTCATCTGGCAGCAGGCCCAAGGGCTGCGGCGCTTTTTCCGGCAGCTTTTTGGCAGCCAGCAGTCCGGTAATCTCCGCGATTTCTGCGGCCTGGTCTTCCAGGCGAGGGCAGCCGGCGGCCAGCTGCTGCAATGTTTTTAGATACGAACTCATTCTTTCACCTACCCTCAGATTTTACCATGACCCCTATGCAAAATCAGTTATAATAAGGGTTGTACAGAAAAGGAGATCTTAACGTGAACAACAAAAAGCAAGGCGAGGAATCGTTTGGCAAGTCGCTGCTGCAGGTTGTTGCCCTCACGGCGATCTTGGCCGGCATCCTCTTTGCCCTTTTTCACTTTGTCTGGGCAAATGCTGTCGTGCAAGGACCGTCGATGCAGCCGACTTTTGAGTCAAACGACCGGATTATCGCCGTCCGGCACACCCAGCTCAAGCGAGGCGACATCGTCATTTTGAACGCGCCTGATGAACCTGGCGCCGAATACATCAAGAGAGTCATCGGTCTGCCAGGCGACACCGTTTCTTCCAAAAACGACACGACTTACGTCAACGGCAAGCCGATCAAGGAACCCTACCTGGACCAATACAAGAGCAAGCTGGCGATGGGTCAGCTCTACACCAACAACTTCACTTTGAAGAAGATTTTGGGCAAGAGCCGGGTGCCTAAGGGCTGCTACTTCGTAATGGGCGACCACCGCGACGTTTCAAAGGACTCGCGGATGATCGGCTTTATCAAGCGCGACGCGATCATCGGCAAGGTGGTCTGGCGCTACTACCCGTTTAATCAGATGAAGACATTCTAAAGGAAGCAATCATGGAACTTACAGAAATCGCAGACGCAATCATTAATTTTGAAGCTAAGCACAATGTTTCTGACAACGACCTGGCTTTTGCCAGCCACCTGTCAGTTGAAAAAGTCCACGCTATGAAGTCAGGCGATGGCAGTTACAGCGATGAAGAAGCAGCGCAACTGCTCGACTATATGACGACTAATTTGTAAAAAAGCGCAAATAAAAAAGAGGTGCCGCAAGGCACCTCTTTTTTTGTTGCAAATTAGTTTTTACTGCGCTTGTTCTTAAACATCCGCCAGGCCACTAGACTGACTAGCAGGTAGCCTTCAATTGCAACGACCGACGACTCCATTCCGAAATCACCGCCCGTAAACCAGAAGGCTTTGAGCTTAGGAACAAAAGTCACCATGGCATCGTCTGCCGGCTTAGTGCTGACCAGGATGATGGCACTAGTAACTAGGTTCCAAATGGCGTGCACTAAAGCGTCGTTCCAAAATGATTGGCAGCTCAGCTCAATCAGGGAAAACATGATCCCGACTAAAGTGCCGGCCAGCAGCAGTTGCAAAATGCTCAGAAAAGACAGGCTGCGGCCAATCACGTGCAGGCTGGCAAAGACCAGGGATGGAATAAAAATGCCAACCCAGTAATTCCACTTTTTGGCTAAGACATTTAGGATCAACCCGCGAAAGACGAGCTCTTCAACAAAGCCGGCCGCCAGGCTGCCGTAAAACACATTGAAAATAATGTCAGTTACGTTTGCGGCTCTGTTGTTGAAGCTGCCCCCTGCCAGCAGGAAGACAGCGACGACTGCTACGGGAAGCAGGAAAGCCGAAAGCCCCCAAACCAAGTTGATGCTAAACTTGGTGACGCCAATGCTTGGCAGCGAGACGTGCAGGTATTTTTCACAAATTATTTTGATGAAAAAATAGGTCAACCCGGCGTAGAGAAACGCGCCGACAATGATCACAGCCGCGTTCAATGCTTGGTTTTTAATGGGTAAAAAGGTCAGCAGCTGCGATAAAAACTGGGCTGCGACCAATGAGACAATTGCCAAGATTGAACTAATGATGGCTTTGCTAGCTTTCATTGTCATTCTCCTAGCAGTTTTTAAACCAATTTGTTAGTCATTAACTTGGGCTTTTGGTTCAGCAAATCTATCAAGCAAGAACCAGATCAAGGCTACGACGATGATGTCTAAGATCAGCAAGGCCACAATCATGAGCCCTACCGTCGAAGTTCTCGTAATTTTGTTGAACGTTCTGCCGTAGTAGCTGAGCAGGTAGAAGATCGCAATGAACAAAACTAAGCGGATCAAGAAGACCAGCGCCCGGCCAGACCGTACCGGCAAGAAGTCGGCGATGGCTCTGCCGCCCAAGTTCAGCAGTGAGAACAGGCCGTAGAGCAAAATGGCACCGAGGATGACAACCACGCAGTACAGCAGCATGTCGTGGATGAATTCACCCCAAGGGAAGTCTGGGATGTGCCCAATGGCCTTCATTAAGCCCTTATTGAAGAACATCGGCAGCAGGCACAAAGCACTAATGGCAAACTGAACAACCGTGATGATGATGCAGCCAAGCAAGGAAGTCAGGTAGTTAGTGCCCAGCAAACCTTCCGTTGAAAACGGGACCAGCCGCCAAGTCGAAGCGTTGTTGATGCGCTCGTTGTAGACGATCGACAAGCAGAAGTAGGCAAAGTCTAAAAACAGGCCGATCGTTAAAAAGATCACGCCATAGTTCAGGAGCCAGTCGGTAGCAGCCGGTACCCCTTTCGGCATGTTAATTACTTCTTGGGAGATTGCCTGATGGTTAGTAATAACCGCCAGCAGCGAGCCGACCAAGTTCACGGCGATCAGGGTCCACACGGCCCGCATTTTTTGCTTAAACATGACCTTGAAAACTTTTCCAAATGAAGTCATTGTTAGTCCTCCTCACCATAGAAACTCGTAAAGAAATCTTCGATGCTCTGCCCTTGCGCCCGGACGTCGTCTGCCGACCGGTGCGCCGCAATGGTTTGGTCCTTGATGATCACGACCTCGTCTAAGATCGAAGAAATTTCGTTGACGAAGTGGTCCGAAATCACGATCGTCGCCTTGTCGTTCTTCCATAACAAAAGCGAGTTGATGATGCGCTTGCGCGTCAGCGGGTCAATCCCTGAAAACGGCTCATCCAGCAAATACAGGTCAGTCTGCCGGCCTAAAGTCAGCGCAATGATCAGCTTTTCGCGCATCCCCCGCGACAGCTCGCGCAGGTGCATGTCCGTGTCGAGGTTCATGAACGCCGCCATCTTGCCGAATTCTTCCCGGTCAAAGTCTGGAAAGAGGTTGTCATAGAAGCTGACGACGTTTTTAATCTTCGTGCCGCCGGTAAAAGCCGACAGGTTATCGGTAAAAGAGACCCGGGCCTTGCGCAGCGCTGCTTTTTCTTGGCCGCTGACTGCGACACTGCCGTGCCAGTTTTGGGCGACGCCTGCGATGACCCGCATCAGGCTGGTCTTGCCCGCGCCGTTCAAGCCGAGCAGCGCCACGATTTTACCCTCTTCTAAGCCTAAGTTCAGGTGGCTTAAAATCGCCTTGCTGCTTTTTCTATAAGTCAAATCTTTGATCTTCAGTACTTCAGTCATGTTGATCCTCCTTTTTTTGCAGATAAGCGGCGAGCTCGGACTGGATCTGTTCGTCGTTTAAACCAAAGTCGCGCAGGCTCGCTACGAATTGCTCCAGCCTGCGGTCTACAAGCTCCTGCTTGGTTTCTGCCAGCAGCTGTTCGTCGGTTGTGACGAAGTTGCCCTGCCCGCGTTTGGTAAAAATGATGCCGCGCTCATTCATCTGGCGCAGCGCCCGCTGCACCGTGTTGACGTTGGCGGTCTGTTCTACGGCCAGCTGGCGTACAGAAGGCAGCTGGTCGCCGGGCTTGAGCTTGCCCACCGCGATCTCTTGGTAGAGATTGTCTTCAATCTGCAAATAAATTGGGATATTATCTTGAAACTTCATAGAACCACCTCAATTTATTACTGTATTAGTTCTTTAATACAGTAATAAAGTAACAAGTGCGTAGGATCTTGTCAACGGTCTTTTTCTCAGCCTTCGCCCTGTTTCACGGTTTTTAAAAATGGAAAAATGCAAAAAAATAGGCCTGAAAAAGCCCTTAATTGAGCCGTTTTCAAGCCTATTTTCGTAAAAACATTGTAGGTGCATAACTTTTTCTTAAGATTATGTAATCCCTTACAATGCCTTGCTTATGGGATTTAAAAATTGGGTAAAAAAGTCAAAATCTAGTAAAAAATGGCAGTTTTGTTTCACCTGAAGATATTTTGGAAAGGATCGGTGTTGGCTTCAGAAGCAAAAACGACTGCCTCCTGCCCTGCCTGCTTGCACCATTCCGTCAGCCGCGGTGTGATCTTGTCCGTGAAGATCTTTTCGGTGTAGTGGCCCGGGTCGACCACCACCAGGCCGTTTGCGATCATGTCGTGGCCGGTGTGGTAGTAGACGTCGCCGGTGACGTAGGCATCCAGTCCCGCAGCTACAGCTTGCGGCCAGAACTTGTTGCCGTCGCCGCAGACCAGGCCGACGCTTTTAACCTGGTGTTCGTTGTCGCCGGCAATCAGGCGCACGTAGTGCAGGCCCATGCGGTCGGCCACATAGTCGGCAAACTGGCGCGCAGTCAAGGCTTGCGCCAAGACGCCCTGCCGGCCGATGGCAATGCCGTCTTCGTCCGGGCAAAACGGCTGGATGTGCTGCAAGCCCAGCTCTTCGGCCTCCCACTGGCTGGAGCCGTCTTGGGCCTTGTCCGAGTTCGTGTGGATCGAGTAAACCCCGATGCCGGCTTTCAGCAAGTCCGCATACATCCGGTATTGCGGGTTGGCCAGGTCTAAGTTTTTAGCCGGCCGGAAGATCAGCGGGTGGTGGCTCACGATCAAGTCCACCTGGTTGGCGATGGCCTCAGCGACCACGTTCGGCCGCACGTCCAAGGTCGTCATGACCCGGCGGACTTCCTTATTTTGATCGCCCAGCTGCCAGCCGACCGGGTCACCGGCAACGGCGAGTTCTTCTGGGAAGTGCTCTCTTAAGATTGCAACAATGTCTGCAGCTTTAGTCATCTAACTCCTCCTCGATCAAGGCCAGCTGGCGGTCAAGCTCTGCTAAACGTGCCCGATCTGGCTGCTTTGCCTTGCTTAAAGCCTGTTTCAACTTCTTGAAATAAGCCTGCTGCCGGCGCCATTTCTGCCGGAAGGCCGGGCCCTTGTGTTTTAAGATCTCGGGGCCAAACAGCAGCTCTTTTTCCGTCAAGCTTTGCTTTTCGTCAGTCAAAAAAGCCTGGAGCAGCTCATAACTGTGCCCTTTGTCAAACAGCAATTCTTCTTGATTGATCCGGTAGCCGTGGTCGGCCAGCCAGGCCCGCAGGCCCGGTTCGCCGATGTTAGGCTCCAGCACCAGTTTTGGAAACAGCGGTGCTTCGTCTAAAATCGACCGGATCAAGTCGCCGCCCATGCCGGCGATGACAACCGTTTCTACTTCATCTTCTTTTTTAACCGTGGCTAAGCCCGGCCCCAGCCGCACGCTGATCTTGTCCGCCAGCCCTGCCTTTTGCACGTTGGCCTTGGCATTTTCAATCGGGCCCTTGCGGATGTCTGACGCAATCGCAAAATCGATCAGACCGGCCTGCACAAGCCAGATCGGCAAGTATGCGTGGTCGGTTCCGATGTCGGCCAGCCTGCTGCCTGGTTCAACCATTTGCGCTAACCGCTGCAAGCGGTAATCCATATTTTTTACCCTCCTGCTAAAAAGCTCTGGCCCTAAGGCCAGAGCAATTCATTAGTCTTCGTCGTCTAAAAAGTCGCGCAGCTGTTTGGACCGGCTTGGGTGGCGCAGCTTGCGCAAAGCCTTCGCTTCAATCTGGCGAATCCGTTCGCGCGTAACGCCGAAGCCCTTGCCTACTTCTTCCAAAGTCCGCGTCCGGCCGTCAACGAGGCCAAAGCGCAGCCGCAGGACGTTTTCTTCGCGGTCAGTCAAGGTCCCTAAGACCTCGCTCAGCTCGCTTTTCAGCATTTCGCGGGAGGCGTGCTGTTCAGGCGAAGTGGCATCCTTGTCTTCGATGAAGTCGCCCAAGTGCGAGTCTTCTTCTTCGCCGACCGGCGTCTCCAAAGAAACCGGCTCTTGCGAAATCTTCATGATGTCGCGCACCTTGGCGATCGGCAGTTCCATCTCGGCTGCAATTTCTTCCGGCCGTGCTTCCCGGCCCAAGTCTTGCAGCAAGCGCCGGCGGATGCGGACGAGCTTATTGATGGTTTCGACCATGTGGACCGGAATTCTGATGGTCCGGGCCTGGTCGGCAATCGCCCGCGTAATGGCCTGGCGGATCCACCAGGTTGCGTAGGTCGAGAACTTAAAGCCCAGCTTGTAGTCGAACTTGTCGACGGCCTTCATCAGGCCCATGTTGCCTTCTTGGATTAAGTCTAAAAAAGACAAGCCGCGGCCAATGTAACGCTTGGCGATGGAAACAACCAGCCGCAGGTTGGCCTCAGCCAGCTCCTGCTTGGCTTCCTCGTCGCCTTTTTCAATCCGCTTGGCCAAGGCTACTTCTTCCTCGCTGGAAAGCAGCGGCACCCGGCCGATTTCCTTCAAGTACATGCGGACCGGGTCGTTCATCTTGACGCTGGCCGGGGCCGACATGTCCTTCAGCTCTTTTTTCTCGATGTTTTTCTCCGTCTGCAGAGCCAGCGGCGCCGGGTCGCCGTTTTCATCGACGATGCTGACGCCGGCATCCTGCAGCTCTTGGACCAGACGGTCAACTGCATCCTCGTTCAGTTTGAAGGGGGTGATCAGTTGTTCAGTCAGCTCTTTTTGGGTCAGCTGATGAGTCTTTTTGCTTTTCTTAACAATGTCTTTGACAACAGCGCGCAGTTTCTTTGCATCTGAGGCGTTTTGGCTGCTGCTAATCTTGTTGGTCATCAACAGGTCTCCTCCCTAAATCTCTTCTTTTTTTCAAGGCAAGAATCTGGTCGATGATCTTAACCTGATCATCGCCATCCTGCCGCTGTTTTGCTTGTGCCAATTCCTGCTGCAAACGGCCGATCTTTTTATCAATGCTCAGCTGGGTGAGCCTGGTCAAAGCCTGGCTCAGCTCGGCGTCGCTGAAGTCCGTCGGCCACTGCTGCATGGCGATGTTGACGATGATGCCCTGCAAGTCGCTTGGCACGTAGTCGGCGAAGTCCTTGAGGTTGGGCTCATCGTGGGTTTCCTGGTAGCGCAGCCAGTCCTCGGCAAGCTGCGCGTACTGTTCGTCAGGAAACAAAAATTGCTTTTCTAAAAGATAGTCGCGGGCGTCATCAAAATTAATAAACAGGTAGAGCAGCCGGTCCTGGATCGGGTGGCTGCGCTGCTGCGGCCGGGCGGCCTCTTCGACTTCGGCCAGCGGCACGTTTTCGTGCGTTTCAGCCGACGGCAGGCCGCTGTTGGCCCGCACCCGCCGCTGCTTGCGCCGCGCCTGCATCAGCTTGACCGACAGCGCGTCGTGGCTGACGCCCGTCTGCTTGGCCAGCTTGTTTAAGAACACGTCCTCGGCCACGGGGTCGGCCAGCCGCGCGATCTCGGCCACGGCCTGGTCGATGAAGGCCAGCTGCTCGCGGTCGTTGTCTAAGTCGTACTGGCTGGCGTAGCGGCCGATAAAGAAGTCAGTCGGACTTTGGGCGGCCTTGACCTGCCCTTGGTATTTGTCTGCGCCGTATTTTTTGACATACTCGTCGGGGTCGAGCTTTTCGGGCAAGATCACGATCCCGAGGTTGAAGCGCCCGGCCGCCTGAAACATCCGGGCCGCACGCCCTGCGGCATGCACGCCGGGGTCGTCGCCATCGTAATTGATGATGACATTCGGCGTCACCCGCCGCAGCATGTAGACCTGCTCTTGCGTCAGGCTCGTGCCCATCGAGGCCACGCCTGAGTGGACACCGGCCCGGTAAGCCGCGATGACGTCCATGTAGCCTTCGTACAAGACCAGGTGCCCTTCTCTTCTGGCCGCCTTGCGCGCTTCGGCAAAGTGGAACAGCAGGCGGGACTTCTTAAAGATCTTGGTCTCGGGGCTGTTCATATACTTGGCCACCGTCTTGTCCTGGCTCAAGCGCCGGCCGGAAAAAGCCACCGGCTGGCCGTGTTCGTCGCCCAGCGGGAACATCAGCCGGTCGCGGAAGCGGTCAAAGAGCTGGCCGTTTTGGGCCTGGATAAACAGGCCGCTTTCCTGCAGGTCGTTTTCCTCGTAGTGCTTGTTGCGCAGATAGGTCAACAGCAGCTGGTCGTTGTCGGGCGCATAGCCGATCTGGAAGTGATCGATTAAGTCGTCGGACAATTCGCGGCCCTTGGCATAGCGCCGGCCGCGTGCGCCCAGCTCAGTCGCCACCAGGATGTGGTGGTAGAACTCGCTTGCTTCTTGGTACATCCGGCGCAGCGGGCTGATCGGCGCCGCCGGCCCCGCGTCAGCCAGCTTGATGTTGGCAAATTCGGCTACTTGGCGCACGCTTTCTGGAAAAGTCAGGTTTTCCTTTTCCATCAAGAACTTGAAGACGTTGCCGCCCTTCCCGCAGCCAAAGCACTTGAAAAATTGGTTCTGCTCGTTGACAGTGAATGACGGCGTTTTTTCCTGATGAAAAGGGCAAAGACCAACATAGTCTTTGCCTTTTTTAGTCAAAGAAACATACTGGCTGACGATGTCTACGATGTTCACCGCGTTGCGAACTTCATTGATGGTAGATTCAGGAATTCTGCCAGCCATGTGCTTCACTGCCTTTCTTTATTTACTTAATGACCAGCTTGCTCAAGTCGCCCATCCGCTCTGCCAGCTTGTTGATCATGGTCAATTGAGCCAAACGGTTGGCGCGGACTTTTTCGTCCTTGTCCATGATCATGTTGGCGTTGAAGTAAGCGTCAATGACCGGCTGCAGCTGAACAAAGCCTGCGTACAAGCCGCTCATGTCACTGTTGTCCAGCTCGGCCAGTTTTTGGCTGGCCAGGTAGAGTTCTTTTTCGGTCGTGTCGCTGAACAGACTGTCGTCGACTTCAGCAGCAGCCTGCTTTTTGCCCTTGGCCAAGATGTTGCTGATTCTGGTCAGACTTTCGACAACCGGCTTGAAGTCTGAGCTGTCGTGGTGCGTCTGCAGAGTCTTAGCGGCTGCCAGCATTTGGATTGGGTCCTGCTGGCTGGAAGCCAAGACAGCGTCGATGACGTCGTATTGGTAGTCGTGGGCTTGCAGGTACTGCTTGACACGGTCGCGGATAAACGAGGCGATCTCTTGGATGTCCTTGTCGTCCTTCGGCAGGCTGGCTGGCGTCTTGCCGGCTACGGCTGCGATCAGTTCAAGCAATTCCTGCTTGAAGTCCAAGGACCAGTCTTGGTCTAACAGAATGCGGACAATCCCGTAAGCTGACCGGCGCAGAGCGTAGGGGTCGTTTGATGAGCTTGGGATCATCTTAGCACCAAAGAAGCTGATGATGGTGTCCAGCTTATCGGAAATTGACAACAGTGCGCCGACCTTGTTTTGCGGCAGGTCGCCTTCGGCACTGGTTGGCATGTAGTGCTCTTTAATGGCAACGCAGACGTTTTCGTCTTCGCCGGCCAGTTGGGCGTAGTGCATCCCCATGACACCCTGCAGTTCGGCAAATTCGCCGACCATGTCAGTGACCAGGTCGAACTTGTAGATGTCGGCTGCCCGGGCGAAGTCCTTGCTTTCGGCGTCAGTCAGGCCGAATTGCGCAGCCAGCTTTTCACCGATCAGCTTGGTGCGCAGCATCTTTTCTGACATCGAACCGATCTTGTCGTGGAAGGAAACGTCCTTTAAGCGTTCAACAAAGTGCTGCAACGGGTACTTCTTGTCTTCGTCGAAGAAGAATTGCGCGTCGTCCAAACGGGCAACTAAAACTTTTTCGTTGCCCCGGATGACGTTTTCAAGGTACTTGCTGTTGCCGTTTCTAACCGCGATGAAGTGGTTGATCAGCTCGCCTTCTTGGTTGTAGACCTCGAAGTAGCGCTGGTTGTCCTTCATGGAAGTGATTAAAACTTCCGGTGGCATGTTCAGGTATTTTTCGTCGAAGCTGCCGGAAAAAACAGTCGGGTATTCGACCAGGTTGTTGACCTCTTCCAAAAGGCTTGGATCAAGCTTGACCTGCCAGTTGTTCTTTTTGACCAGGTCCATGATCTGCTTTTTGATCAAGGCCTTGCGCTCGTCGGCGTCCACGATGACGAATTGGCGCTTCAAGGCGCTTTCGTAGTCGTCGGCGTTAGCCAGCACCACGCTGTCGCCTAAGAAGCGGTGGCCCATGGTCTTGCGGCCGGCGGTGATGTCTAAGATCTTAACCGGAACAACTTCGCTGCCCAGCAGGGAAACCAGCCAGTGGATCGGCCGGATGAATTCCAGGTTATAAGTGTGCCAGCGAATCTTGGTTGGGAAAGTCAGGTCCTTGATGATCTGGTCCATGCCTAACAGGATGTCCTTGGCAGACTTGCCTTCCTTTTTAACGTGAACGTAGGCGTATTCGGTGCCCTTCAGGTCTTGGAAGTAGATGTCGTCGACGCTCATGCCTTGGCCGCGGGCAAAGCCTTGGGCAGCCTTAGTCCAGTTGCCGTCGGCATCTTGCGCGATCTTTTTGGCAGGGCCCTTCTTGACTTCGTCTACGTCGGCCTGCTTTTCTGCCAGGTCCTTGACCAAAATGGTCAGGCGGCGCGGAGTTGAGTATGTCTTGATTGAGTCAAAGGACAGCTTGTTTTCCTTTAAAAACTTCTTGGTCTTGCTGGCCAGTTGAGCAACGCTGCGGTCAACGACGTGAGCCGGCATTTCTTCAACGCCAATTTCAAATAAGTAATCTTGTGTCATGTTAGGCCTCCGTCTTCTTTTCAGCATGCTTTAAAAGTGGGAATCCCCGCTTTTCGCGCTCTTGGACAAAACTTTGGGCAACTTCGTGAGCCAGTGCTCTGATGCGGGCTAGGTAGCCGGCACGCTCAGTTACTGACACAGCGCCGCGGGCATCCAGCAAGTTGAAGGTGTGGCTGCACTTCAAGATGTAGTCGTAAGCTGGGTGGACCAGGTTTTGTGAAAGCAGGCGCTTGGCTGTCTTTTCGTAAATGTCGAAGAACTTGAGCAATTGTTCTTGGTTGCTTTCTTCAAAGGCGTACTTGGAGTGCTCGTATTCAGGCTCTTTGAAGATGTCGCGGTAGAGCACGCCGTGGCCCCATTCCAGGTCAAAGACTGAGTTGACGTCTTGGATGTAGGAAGCAAGCCGTTCCATCCCGTAGGTAATTTCGCTCATGACCGGCTTAACTTCGAGTTCGCCGACTACTTGGAAGTAAGTAAACTGCGAAACTTCCATGCCGTCGAGCCAAACTTCCCAACCAACACCGGCACAGCCCATTGACGGGTTGGCCCAGTTGTCTTCGACAAAGCGGATGTCGTGTTCCAAAGGCTCGATGCCTAAAACTTTCAAGCTGTCTAAGTAGTATTGCTGAATGTCAAGCGGTGCAGGCTTGATAACTACTTGGAACTGGTGGTGCTGGAACAGACGGTTCGGGTTTTCGCCGTAACGGCCGTCGGCTGGCCGGCGTGAAGGTTCCAAATAGCAGGCAGCCCATGGCTCAGGGCCTACTGCGCGCAAAAAGGTGTAAGGACTCATCGTGCCGGCACCCTTTTCAACGTCGTAGGACGGCATGATCATGCAGCCCTTGGATGCCCAGAACTGCTCCAGTTTGAAGATCATGTCCTGAATATTCAACTTATCTGTCATCTTTTTTCCTCCCAATTTGCAAGGCCATAAAAAAAGCCTATGCAAAAAATAAATTGCATAGGGACGATTTTAAGAATCGCGGTTCCACCCTAGTTCAGTCAAAAAAATGGCTGCTCTTAATTAAAATGTTGGCTAGAGGGGCCTTTTCCCAGGTGCCCTTTCACCGGTCGGCACTCGCTGTTGCTGGACTTTTTCTTTTCCTCATTATTGCCAAATACAGTGGAATTTTACCATAAAAAGCCTTTTTAAACTAGTTTAAAAGCCGGAGCTCGTCTAAGAAGCGCTTGCTGGCCAAGTTCAAGTCGACGGTGCGCGCGTAGATGCGGTCGACCGCCTGCCGGCTGGCGGAAGCTAGCTGCTGCGACACGGAAATCTTGCCCAGCTTTGCCAGCGGCACCAAGGCCAAAGTCCGCATGAGCGCCACGGTTTGCGGCTGCAGGTGCAGGCGGCTGGTAACTTGCGCCCAGTGCTTGCTGCAGACGACCCCGCCGGCGCTGATCGAATAATCAAATACCCCGCGCGTTTCGCCGCCGACGACGCAGCTTTGAAAGTTCGGCGCAACCCCGTAGGCGGCCAGCAGCCGCAGCTCCAGCAGCTGGGTCCAGATCTCGCAGTTGGCCTCGCTAGCCTGAGCAATCTGATCTAAGACCGTCATGAGCAGCGGGTAGTAGCGCCCCAGCGGCTCATACTCTAAAAAAGCATGCCGGGTCAAGTCCAGGCAGTAAGAAGCGTAGGCATTTTTCGTCAGGTCAGAAAAAAGAGCAGGGATTTGCTCTGCTCTTTTTACAGTGCGCAGCGCCGCCAAACCCTTGCCGTTTTGCAAGACGACGTAGCTGCCTTTTGAAAAATTGACCGTCGCACTGGCCAGCTTCGACTTGGCCCTGAGGCCGCCGCGCACCAGCACGGTGATAAAGCCTAATTCTTTAGTGACCATCGCCGCCAAGACGTCGGCTTCGCGGTAGCGCTGGCGGTGGTAGATCAGGCCCTGGACTTCAGTCAGCTGCTTAGCCATCAGCTCAAGTCCTTGCGGTCATAGCCGATCCGGCGCAGGAAGATCGGGTCTGAGCGCCAGTTCTTTTGGACCTTGACCCATAAGCGCAGGTTGACCTTTTCGCCCAGCAGGTTTTCGATCTCCCGGCGCGCAGCGATGCCGATTTCCTTCAGCTTTTGGCCGCGCCGACCGATGATGATACCCTTTTGGCCGGACTTTTCGACGTAGATCGTGGCTTCGACCTGGCGCTTGCCGCCTTCAAAGCGGCTCATGTCGTCGACGGCGACCGCCGTAGCGTGCGGCACCTCTTGCTGGGTCAGCCGCAGGATCTGTTCGCGGACGAGTTCTGCGACGATGAAGTATTCCGGCCGGTCGGTGACCTGGTCGGGGTCGTAGTATTGCGGCCCGTTCGGCAAGTAGGCGGCCAGCGTCTTCAGCAGGTCGTTGACATTGATGCCCTGCTTAGCCGACAGCGGAATCGTTTCGGCAAACTTGCCGAGCTTTTGGTAGGACGCGATGATCGGCAGCAAGCTGTCCGGGTGCACCTGGTCGATTTTATTAATGACCAAAAAGACTGGTGCTTTGCACTTGGCAAGCTTTTCAATGATGTACTTGTCTTCGGCCTGCGCTTTGGCCGGCTCCACCATGAACAAGACGCAGTCGATGTCGTTTAAGGCAGAAAAACTGGCCTCATCCATGTAGTTGTCGAGCTTGTTTTCGGGTTTGTGGATGCCCGGCGTGTCGACGAAGACCACCTGCATCTCATCGGAAGTGTAAATGCCCGAGATCTTGTTTCTGGTCGTCTGGGCCTTGGGCGACATGATGGCCACCTTTTGCCCGACCAAGTAGTTTAAAAGCGTTGACTTGCCGACGTTGGGCTTGCCCAGCAGTGCGACAAAGCCTGATTTAAAGTTATTTGTTTTGTCCATTTTCCAGATCTTGTTCCGTGAAGTAGTAAGGCAGAATGCCGTTCAAAGTAGTTTCCTTCAAATCAGCGCCCTTGTTGGTCAAAATGATCCGGCAGTCCTTGTCCATGAATTCGGTCATCACTTGCCGGCAAGCGCCGCATGGCGAAATCGGGCCCGGAGTGTTGCCGGAAACCATGAAGACCTTGATCGGATCGTTTAAAAGCCCTTGGTTGGCGTATGAAAACAGAGCGACGCGCTCAGCACACAGGCCGCATGGGTAGGAGGAGTTTTCAATGTTGACCCCTAACACCATCTTGCCGCTTTCGGTTAAAAGGCCGGCGCCGACTTTAAAGTGCGAATAAGGCACATAGGCGTTGGCCATGTGCTCGCGCACTGCTTGGTAAAGTTTTTTCTCTTCTGTATTTAAATTTAACATTTATTTTTCCTCGCTAATCTTACGGTGGTGCAGCGGCAGGCCGTACTCAGCCAGCACTTCGCCCTGGATGCCGAACATGACTTTTGCTTCTTCCGGCTTGATGTGGTCGTAGCCGTTCAAGTGCAAAAAGCCGTGCACGCAGGTGTAGCCGAATTCCCGGTCAAAGCCGGTTTCGTACTCCTTGGCGTGGGCCGTCACCACTTCCGGGCAGATGAAGAGGTCACCGATGTCTTCGACAAAGTCGGGATCTTGCTCAAAAGCGCTGAGGTCCAGGCCGTCGTCGCCGTCTTCAATGGCAAAAGAAATGACGTCGGTCGCCCGGTCCTTGCCGCGGTATTTTTTATTGATTTCGTGAATCTTGTCGCTCGTCACGAAATTGATGCTCATCTCTAACGAATTGGTCTTGCCGATCTTAGCCTTGGCCAGCAGGAGCAGTTTTTTAATCCAAGCTTCCCAATCGCGGTCGGCATTTTTTAAAAAATCGGTTTCATCGTTAAAAGCAATATTCAGTTCAGACATTACAGGCCCTTCTTTTCATAAGCACGTACGATCTTGGCAACCACTGGGTGGCGTACCACGTCGCTGGAGCTGAAGTTGATAAACTTGATCTGGTCAATATCTTGCAGGATGTCTTGTGCCTGGATCAGGCCGCTTTTGGCGTGGCCCGGCAGGTCAACCTGAGTGATGTCGCCGTTGACGACCATCTTAGAATCAAAACCCAAGCGGGTCAGGAACATCTTCATTTGGGCCTGGGTTGTGTTTTGTGCCTCGTCTAGAATCACAAAAGCATCGTCCAGGGTCCGGCCCCGCATGTAGGCCAAAGGCGCGACCTCAATTAAGCCGCGCTCCATCAGCCGGTTGGTTGAGTCAGTTCCTAAGATTGCGTACAACGAATCGTAGATCGGCCGCAGGTAAGGATCGATTTTTTCTTTCAAATCGCCCGGCAGGAAGCCTAAAGACTCGCCCGCTTCTACCGCTGGCCGCGTCAGGATGATCCGGGACACCTCGCCTTTTTTAAAGGCGGAAACAGCCATGACCACCGCTAAGAAGGTCTTACCGGTCCCGGCAGGCCCGATGCCGAAGACGACATCGGACTTCTTGATCGCGTCAATGTAGCGCTTTTGCCCCATGTTTTTGACACGCACGGGCCGGCCCTTGGCATCGTGGATCAGCACCTGGTTGTACAGGTCGCCGAAAAAGCCCAGGGTGCCCTTTTCCTCCATTTTCATGGCGGAAACCACGTCCGTGCCTTGGATGCCCACGCCGCTTTCGACGACTCGTGCCAAGGCATGCAGCACGTCAATCGCTTTCTTGATCTGCACTAAGTCGGTGCCGGTCAGCTCAATGCCGCTGCCGGTATCTACCGCCTGCAGGTCGTATTGGTCTTCCAGCAGGTGCAGGTTATTGTCGTTGACGCCGACCAGATTCATGATCGTTTCTGGCTTTTGTGGCGTAAAAGTCCTTTTTAAAACTTCGACCACTAATTAAAACCTCCGTATTATGAGCACGTTTTCTTTGGATAAAAAAAGCCCCGCCGGAACTGTTCCAGCGAAGCTTTTCAAGTATTAATAATGTCTACGCTTGCGAGCAGCTTCGGATTTTAACTTGCGGCGAACACTCGGTTTTTCGTAGAATTCACGTTTGCGGTATTCTTGCAAAGTACCACTCTTAGAAACGGAACGTTTGAAACGACGAAGAGCATCATCAATAGACTCGTTTTCGCGAACGATTGTCTTAGCCATGTGAGATCCCTCCTTCCATTTCTGGGCACCTTAAGTACCACTGCATTATGCTTCAATTATAGCCAACCCTAAAAAAGCGGTCAATAGTCTGAGCCTTATTTGCCTAAAAAAGCCTTGATCCGTCTCAGACATTCCTGCAGATTTTAGGTCGAAGCCGCATACGACAGGCGGACGTGGCCCGCGCCGCCCTTGCCGAAGGCGGAACCTGGGGTCAGGCCGACCTTGGCCTTTTTAGCCAAGTCCTTGCAGAATTGCAGGTCGTCGGTGCCGTATTCTTCCGGAATTTCCGGGAAGATGTAGAACGCGCCTTGCGGCTTCAGCATCTTAAAGCCCAGCTTGGTCAAGCCGTCGACCATCAAGTCGCGGCGCTTTTGGTAGATGTCGCGCGCAGCAATGGCGTCGGCAGCACCGTTGTTCAAGGCCTCGGTAGCGGCGGCCTGGACGTTGTCGGTGACCGTCATGACTACCAGGCCGTGCAGCTTGCTGATCTGCTTGACGATGCCCTGCGGGCCTGCTACGTAGCCCAGCCGCCAGCCGGTCATGGCGTGCGACTTGGAAAGCCCGGAGATGATGATGGTGCGCTCTGGGATGAACTTGGCGATGGAGACGTGTTCGACGCCGTAAACAAGTTCGCTGTAAATTTCGTCGGTGATGGCGTAAAGGTGGTATTTTCTGATGACCTTAGCCAAGGCTTCCAGCTCGTCTGCGGTGTATTCGCGGCCGGTCGGGTTTGACGGGTAGTTCAAGACGACGGCCTTGACGCCGTTGCCTTCGCGCTTGATGGTTTCTTCCAGGTTTTCCGGCGTCAGCATGAAGCCGTCTTTTTCAGTGTCGGCTTGGACGACGGTGGCACCCGGCAGCTGGATAAACTTGAAGTATGGCGACCACAAAGGAGTCAGGCAGATAACCTTGTCGCCGGTGTTCAGCAAGGTCGTCAAAGTACAATAGGCGGCTTCGGTAGCGCCGACAGTGACGACGATCTCGCTGTCTGGGTCGTAGTCGACGCCGCGGGTGCGCTTCAAATAAGCACTGATGGCATCGCGCAGCTCTTTTTTACCGTTCATTGGCGGGTAGTGGCTGTCGTTTTTCTTGATGTCGGCAATGGCGGCCTCTTTGACGTGGTCCGGCGTGTTTAAGTCTGGTTCGCCGATAGTAAGCTTAATGATGCCGGGAATCTTAGAAATCTCAGCGTCAAAAGCTCTGATTGGTGATGGTAATAAAGCGTCAACCTTGTGGTTGATCGTGCCTGATAAATCTTCTGCTAAACGTGGCATAACAAGCCCTCTCATCTTTTTCTAATAATAAATACTAGCTTCAAGTCTAAGCAAAAGCCGGGCCCGATGCAAGTTTAATTGCCGCGGCTTTAATGGTATTATTGCTCTATCCTAATTATTGGCTTTAAAAAAGGACCATGCTAATGAACAATAAATTATATGATCTAAGTCAAAAGTATGACTTCCTGCCTAAACTGTCGGCGGCCTTAGCCTACGCCGTCGCCGTCAGCTTGGCTTTGAACCTGTTTTGGCAGCCGGGGCACATCTACTCTTCGGGAATCACGGGCTTTGCGCAGATCGTCAACACGCTGTCTGAGCGCTTCCTGCCCTTCACCCTGTCGACGAGCTCGATGTATGTGCTGTTAAACATCCCGCCCTTTATCCTGGGCTGGCTGAAGATCGGGCCGAAATTCACCTTCTACACGATCATCGCCGTCGTCTTAGGGGCGGTCATGATGCACTGGTTTGCGGCCGCCCACCTCACTTTGGGCCACATCGACCCGCTGCTGTGTGCGATCTTCGGGGCCGCCATCAACGGGGCCGGCACCGGGATCTGCCTGAGAAGCGGGGTTGCCACCGGCGGGCTCGACATCGTCGGCATCATCGTCCGTGAAAATACCGGGACCTCTTTTGGCAAGGTCAACATCGCGATCAACTTGGTCATCGTGATCATCGCGGGCTTTGTCTTCGGCTGGATCCGCGCACTCTACACGGCGCTCAACATCTTCATCAACGGCCAGGTCATCGACATTATCTACAACCGCCACGAAAAACTCGAGGTCATGATCGTCACGACGCAGCCTAAGCACATCATCGAAGGCATCCAGCAAAAGATGCACCGCGGCATCACGATCATCCACGACGTCGAAGGTGCCTACGGGCACGAGGAAAAAACCGTGCTGATCACGATTATCGACCACGCGGATTTGCACGACATCAACCAGACGATCTTTACTTACGACAAAAATGCGTTTGTTTCGGTCAGCCAGGTCATGCACGTCTACGGCCGCTTCAAAGAACAAGACATCGTTTAAGACAAAAAAATAAGCTGCTCTAAGAGCAGCTTATTTTTTTGTCTTATTCCTTGTGGGCTTTGACGTCAGCTTCAGCTTCTTCGTCTAAGCGCTTGTCGTATTCTTCAGTGCCTTCTTTGGCAGCGGCGCTGACTTCGATGCCTAAGTCGGTCAGCTGCTGGTCTTCAACAGGAGCCGGTGCGTGCATCATTGGTTCAGAAGCGCTGGAGTTCTTCGGGAAGGCCAGCACGTCTCTGATGTTGTCTTTTTCAGCCAGCATCATGGCAAAGCGGTCTAAGCCAATGGCCAAACCAGCGTGCGGCGGGAAGCCCATGTCCAAGGCGTCCAGCAAGAAGCCGAACTGCTTGTAGGCGCGTTCCTTGGTGAAGCCCAAAGCCTTGAACATCTTTTCCTGGATGGAGCGCTTGTGAATTCTGATGGAGCCGCCGCCCATCTCGTCGCCGTTCATGACGATGTCGTAGCTGCGGGCGTGAGCCTTGTGCGGGTCGGTGTCCAACAGCTTGATGCCTTCGTCGTCCGGCATGGTGAATGGGTGGTGAGCGGCGATCCATTCTTCATTGCCTTCGTCGTATTCAAACAGCGGCCAGTCGACAACCCAAGTGAAGTCGAAGACGTGTTCTGGGATCATGCCCATTTCCTTAGCGATTTGGCGGCGCAGGTAGTTGAAGGAGTCGCAGCAGACCTTCCAAGGTGCGGCTACAAACAGGATCAGTTCGCCGCCGGCCAGGTTGAATTCTTCCTTCAGGCCGGCTTGCTCGTCTTCGCTTAAGAAGCGCGCAACTGGGCCTGAGAACTTGCCGTCTTCATACTTGGTCCAAGCAAGGCCCTTAGCGTGGTAGCGCTTGATGTAGTCTTGCATGCCCTCGATCTTTTTACGCGAGTATTCCTTGGCGCCGCCAGGAACGGCAATAGCCTTGACATAGCCGCCGTCAGCGATGGCGCCTGAGAAGACCTTGAAGCCGCTGTTCTTAAACAAGTCGCTCAAATCGTGGATCAGCATGCCGAAACGGGTGTCCGGCTTGTCGGAACCGTACTTGTTCATGGCGTCGGTCCAGGTGATTCTTGGCAGAGGCAGCTTCAAGTCGATGCCCTTGACGTCCTTCATCACTCTTTGCAAAAGGTGTTCAGTGATGTCTTGCACCTGTTCTTCGTCCATGAAGGAAGTTTCCATGTCGATCTGGGTGAATTCCGGCTGTCTGTCGCCGCGCAGGTCTTCGTCTCTGAAGCAGCGGGCAATCTGGTAGTACTTGTCAAAGCCGGCGCCCATCAACAGCTGCTTGAACAGTTGCGGTGACTGCGGCAGAGCGTAGAAGGAACCCGGGTAGATTCTGGATGGGACCAGGTAGTCGCGGGCGCCTTCCGGCGTGGACTTGCCCAGGTCTGGGGTTTCAATGTTGATGAAGCCGTTTTCGTCAAAGAAGCGGTGGATTGATTCCACGATTTGGGACCGCATGATCAAGGCCTTTTGCAGGCTTGGACGGCGCAGGTCCAAGTAGCGGTACTTCAGACGGGTCTGCTCGCTGGCGTTTAAGTCATCCTTGATTTCAAACGGCGGGTTCTTAGCGGCGTTCAAGATGATGATTTGGGTGGCGTCGACTTCGACTTCACCGGTCTTCATGTCTGGGTTGACGGAAGAGCGCTTTACGACCTTGCCCTTCACTTGCAGGACGAATTCGCTGCCGAGCTTTTGGGCGGTTTCCATCAATTCCTTGCCTGAGTCTTGGTTGACGACGATCTGGACGATGCCTTCGCGGTCGCGCAGGTCGATGAAGATCAAGTTGCCCAGGTTGCGGACACGCTGGACCCAGCCGTACAAGTTAACTTCTTGGTTCAAGTATTGCGTGGTAATGTTGCCACAATAGTCAGTTCTTTTTTCCATTCTGTTTTATCCTCTTATGCGAATTTTGCTAAAACCTGTTTGATATCCTCGGCAGCGGTCAGCGGGACATCTTCCTGCTTGCCGTCGGAAAGCCGCTTGATGGTGATCTTGCCTTCGGCTAGGCCCTTGGCGCCGACTGTCAGAACATATTCGGCGTGCAGGCGGTCGGCCTTGCGGAATTGGGCCTTCAGCTTCTTCTGGTCGACGTCGTAAACGGCGCTGAAGCCTTGGGCACGCAGGCTGCGGGCGATTTCAACGGTCTTGAGCTCGCTGCCGGCGCCGATGTTGGTCAAGAAAAAGTCCAAGCTGGTGCCCTTGAACAAGTCAGGGTTTTGCTTGCTCAAAACCAGCATCAGGCGCTCTTCGCCGATCCCGAAGCCGACGGCCGGCGTTTGCGGCCCGTCGAATTCTTCAACCAAGTGGTTGTAGCGGCCGCCGCCTAAAATAGTTGAAGGCGAAGACCACAGGTCAGGGTCGGCAACCATGAATTCAAAGATGACGCCGGTGTAGTAGTCCAGGCCGCGGACTAAGTCGTTGTCTAAGACATAGGCAATGCCCAAGTTGTCTAACTGGTCGGTGATCTGCTTGAAGTTGGCCTTGGAGTCGTCGTCAAGGTAGTCGATGATCTTTGGCGCGTCAGGCAGGAACTGCTTGTCTTTTTCGTCCTTGGAATCCAAGATCCGCAGCGGGTTCATGCCTAAGCGGCGCTGGGAATCTTCAGACAGCTGGTCTTTCAGCGGCGTGAAGTAGTCGACCAGGGCGTCGTGGTAGGCCTGGCGCACGTGGGCGTTGCCCAGCGTGTTGATGTGGAGCTCGTAGTTCTTAACGCCGAGCTCGGCCAGCAGGTCGTGGCCCATCATGATGGTTTCGACGTCGGCTAACGGACTGTCAGAGCCGAAGCTTTCAACCCCGATCTGGTGGAATTCACGCTGGCGGCCGGCCTGCGGACGCTCGTAACGGAAGGTTGGTTCAATATAGAAGACGTTAAAAGGCTTGACGACTTGCGGGCCGTAAAGCTTGTTTTCGACGTAGGCCCGCACAACACCGGCGGTGCCTTCCGGGCGCAGCGCGATGTGGCGGCCGCCCTTGTCGTTAAAGTCATACATTTCTTTTTCTACGACATCGGAAGACTCGCCGCTTGAACGCGAGAAGATGTCATAGCTTTCAAAGGTCGGCGTTCTGATCTCATTGAAGCCGGCGCGGTGGAAGAAGTCCTTGGCAATTCTTTCGACTTTTTCCCAATTATTTGATTCTCCTGGGAGAATATCAACTGTTCCTTTTGGTCTTTGTACTCTCATTGAACCATCCTTTTTCTAAAACAAAAAAACACCCTTGCATATAAACAAGGGTGCTTAGATTAGCAGCACGGTACCACCTTTTGGATGCTACGATTAACGCTCGCCACACGATCCATTATCTGTTAAAGGGTCATGATCGGAAGTGGTCGGCTCTTTTCACCATACCGAGCCTCTCTGGCGACTGCACTGCCAAATCTCATTCTTTGTCATTGATAATTCTTAAGTAGATTACTAGTTTTAAATTAATTAGTCAAGCCGCTAGCGGTCTAAAACAATGGTAAAAGGACCATCGTTGACCAGGCTGACCTGCATGTCGGCGCCAAACTCGCCGGTTCGGACCTCAAAGCCGGCCTGCTCCAAGCAAGAGTTGAATTCTTCCCAGAGCTCTTTTGACTTTGGCGGCCGCATGGCGTGCACGAAGCTGGGCCGGTTGCCCTTTTGGGTGTCGGCCAGCAAGGTGAACTGGGACACGGATAAGATGGCCCCGCCCACCTGCTTTAAGTTCAGGTTGGTCTTGCCGTCCTCATCTTCAAAAATCCGCATCTTGGCAATCTTGGCGGCGGCTTGCTTGACTTGGTCTTCGCCGTCGCCCTCGGCCAGCCCGACCAGCAGCAGCAGGCCCGGGCCGATTTCACCGACCGTCTTGCCGGCAATAGAAACGCCGGCCTTTTTTACTCTTTGAATGACTACGCGCATTATGAATCTGCCCTCTTTACTTCGTAGACGTTCGGCACGTCGCGCAGGCGGCCTAAGATCTTGTCCAGGTGACCGGCATTTTGAACCTTCACGGTCAGGTAAATGTGGGCCATGTTGTCGTCGTCGACCTTGCCGGAGATGTTTTCGATGTTCTTGGTCAAGGAATTCAAGATGGCGATGACATCAGACAAAAGCTTGCTGCGGTTGTAGCCGAAGACTTCGATGTCGGCGCTGTAAGAGCGCTGGTTGCTTGCCTGGCTTGGGTCGGACCAGGACACGTCGATCAGGCGGCCCTGCTGGGCAGCTTCCTTGCTGATGTTGTGGCAGTCGGCACGGTGAATGGTGACGCCGCGGCCTTTGGTCACGTAGCCGACGATCTTGTCGCCCGGTACCGGGTTGCAGCACTTGGCTAAGCGGATCATCAAGTCGGAGACGCCCTGGATCATGACGCCGTCGTTTTCCTTGCCGGCTTCGCCTGAGACGGTCTGCTCGGATTCGGACGCGGTCTGGCCGCTCGACATGAGCTTTTCCAGCCGCTCTTTTTCTTCTTTTTCCTCCTGCTTTTTACGCAGGTCAAGCGTCAGCCGGTTAGCGACCATCTGGGCCGACAGTTCGCCAAAGCCGACGGCGGCAAACAGCTCGTCTTCGTTGTGGTAGTTGAAGTGGTCGACTACCTTGTCTAAGTGCTGTTTGTCTAAAAAGTCCTTCGGCAGCAGCTTTTCGTTGCTCAGGATGGTTTCGACTTCGGTGCGGCCTTTTTCAATGTTGGACTCGCGGTTGACGCTTCTGAAGTAGCGCTTGATCTTGTTGCGGGCCCGGGAGGTCTTGACCATGTCGACCCAGTCGTGGGACGGGCTGGCGTTGCTCTGCGTCAACATCTCCACGACGTCGCCGTTTTTCAGCTCGTAGTCCAGCGGCTCGATCTTGCCGTTGACGCGGGCACCGACTGAGTGGGCGCCGACTTCCGAGTGGATCATGTAGGCAAAGTCTAAGGTAACGCTGCCCTTAGGAAGTTCGTAGACCTCCCCTTTTGGCGTAAAGACGTAGACGCGGTCGGAGAAGATGTCGGTCTGGACGCTCTTCATGAACTCGTCGGCGTTGTTGGTCTCTTCGCTTAAGTCTAGGATCTCGCGGAACATGTCCAGCTTGCGCCCGGCACTGCTCTCCTTGACGCCTTCGGTCTTGCCTTCCTTGTAAGCCCAGTGGGCGGCAACACCATATTCAGCGACTTGGTGCATCTGCTCGGTTCTGATCTGGATTTCCAGCGGCCGGCCGCCAGGGCCCACGATGGTCGTGTGCAGCGAATGGTAGCCGTTGACCTTCGGCACGGCGATGTAGTCTTTGAACCGGCCCGGCATCGGCTTCCACTTGGTATGAACGACGCCTAAGACGGCGTAGCAGTCCTTGATCGTCTTGACGATGACCCGGACGGCCAGCAAGTCGTAGATCTCGCTGAAGTCCTTGTGCTTTTCGGTCATCTTCTTGTAAATCGAGTAGATGTGCTTTGGGCGGCCGTAAATTTCGTACTTGATGCCCAGCTTGTCCAGCTCGATCTTCAAGACCTTGATGGCGTCGGCGATATATTTTTCACGCTCGCTGCGCTTAGCCTGCATCAAGTTGACAATCCGGTAGTATTGCTGGGAGTTCAAGTAGTGCAAGCTCATGTCTTCGAGCTCCCACTTGATGGTCCCGATACCTAAACGGTCGGCCAGCGGTGCGTAGATGTCCAAGGTTTCCTCGGCGATCCGGCGCTGCTTGTCAGGACGCAGGTGGTCCAGCGTGTGCATGTTGTGCAGCCGGTCGGCCAGCTTCACCATGATCACCCGCAGGTCTTTGGCCATCGCAATCAGCATTTTCCGGTGGTTTTCGGCCAAAAACTCTTCGTGGGACTTGTACTTGTACTTGTTCAGCTTGGTGACGCCTTCGACGATGAAGGCAACGTCCTTGCCGAATTCCTTGCTGATGTCCTCGTTAGTCGTCGGCGTGTCCTCAACCGTGTCGTGCAAAAAGCCGGCAGCGACGGTGTCGGGGTCCAGGCGCAGTTTGGCCAGCGTGCCGGCGACTTGGGTCGGGTGCACAATGTAAGGCTGGCCGGATTCGCGCATCTGTCCGCTGTGCGCCTTGTTGGCAAACTCGTAGGCCTTTTCGACAAAAGCCTGCTGGTCTTTATTCATGTATTGCGCACACTCGGCCATCACCTGGTCGTGCGTCATTTCAACATACTTGGACATGGACACTCACCTATTTTCTTTCTTTATAAAAGTGTCCCCGCCAGCTGCCTAAAAGCTCTAAGAGCAGGTAAAGCAGGCAGAGCACGTAATTGTACATGGCAAAATGGTGCAGCAAGACCGTCAGGGCAAAAACTGCCGGCAAAAGCAGCCCCCACCAGCTGGCCAAGTTCCGTTTTCTGATGAGCTGGCCCAAGTGAAAAGAGAGCCAGCCGTTAAACAGCAGGAACAAAAGCCCCAGCCGGATCACTTTTTTAATCCGGAAGAGCGGGAACAGCAGCCATAAAATCAGCGCTAAGACCGTCCACCAAACAACAGGCATAAAGTCGTGCTGGTTCAGGCGGGCGAGCCCGCGGCCTAACTTAGAATTATTAAAATTGCCAATGAATTTTTTCATAAATATTCTCTTTTTCTTGCCAACATTTTAGCACTCTTTAATTTTTTCTGGCAATAATCAAGCAAACCCAGCGCTTTTGGCGCATTTGCAGCTTGATTTCAAAACCATGTGCAGCCAAAGCTTTCTTAATGTCCGGCAGCTGCAGGTAGTCGATGCCGGAGAAGATGGTTTGGCCGCCTGGCGCCAGGTGCGAGTCCAGTTGCGGGATCAAGTCGAGCAGGATCTCGGCTAAGATGTTGGCCAAGATCAAGTCAAACTGTCCGTCGATGCCTGACAGGAGGCTGGCCTTTTTCACGGTCACGTTGTCGATGCCGTTTAAAGCGAGGTTTTCGCGGCAGGCATCCATGGAAGAATCGGAAATGTCGGTGGCTAAGACGCTCGTGGCGCCCAGCTTGGAAGCAGCGATGGCCAAGATGCCGCTGCCCGTGCCGACGTCGGCGACTTTGACCGGCTTAGTCAGGCAGTGCTCTAACGCCATCAAGACCAGCTGGGTCGTGGTGTGGCCGCCGGTGCCGAAAGCCAGGCCCGGGTCTAAGACCAGCGCCTGCTGGTCTGGAAAGGCCGGCGTGAATTTTTCCCATTCCGGCACGATGGCTAAGTGGCGCGAGAAGCTGATCGTGTGGTAGTACTTCTGCCACTCGGTCTCCCAGTCCTTGTTTTCCAAATAATTGAAGGAAACCGTGGCCGGGGCGGTGGCCAGGCCGAAGCCGGCCAGCTGTTTGAATTTGTCCTGCAGCTGGTTTTCAATGTCAGCTTGATCTTTTTCCTGGTCAAAATAGGCAATTAATTCCAGGTCTTCCGGCAGGTCCTTGATGTCGCTCAAGTCGACGACGGTTGAATCGTGCCGCCAGCCGGCCTGCTCAAAGTCGGACCGCTTGCGCGCTTCCACGCCGAGCGCCTTTAAGTCGTCTTTCAGGTAGACGGTCAGGGCGTCTTCGACTTCGTGACTGGTTTCAATTTTGCATGCTAAGAGTTTCATAGCTGTCCTTTCTTGCTTGCCTTTTTGACAATGATATATTAATAAACGATGAAGGGAGTACAAATGAGTAAAAAGAAAAATAAGAAATTAAAGAAGACCTTGGTCGAAAAAATGCTCGACCAGCACAAGATCCCTTACCAGCAGGCTTCTTTTTCCGCCAAGGTTGTTGGCGATACTTATCACATGGACGCTTCTATTTTAGGCGATGATGAAAAGCTCGTCTACAAAACTTTGGTTGCTACCGGCAATAATACCGGTCCCCTGGTCGGCGTGGTGCCGATGACAGAGCATTTGTCGATGAAAACGCTGGCCAAAGCGTCCGGCAATAAAAAATGCGAGATGCTGCCATTGAAAAAGCTGGAGAAGACGACCGGCTACGTGCACGGCGCCAACACCCCGATCGGGATTTACGAGCGCTTGCACTTCCCGATCTACGTCGACGACAGCATGGCGCATGAGGAAAAGATCGCAGTGTCGAGCGGCGAAGTCGGCCGCAGCGTCTGGCTCAAGCCGCAAGACCTGATCGACCTCGTGCACGCGAAGATGACCGACTTGCGTGAATAATCAAACTATCAAAAAAAGGTTCCCACGAAGGGAACCTTTTTTTGAATTGGGATGTTATCTCAGTTGATTACAGCTCAACGCTGTCAACAACTTCTTGCATCTTGTCAGCTGAGTAGTTCATCTTCTTCAACTCAGCGTCTGACAGCTTAGTCTCGATAACGTCGGCAATACCGTTGCTGTTGATAACAGCTGGAGTACCTAAGAACAGGTCGTGCTTGATGCCGTACAGACCCTTAACTGGGGCTGACAGTGGCAGAGTAACTTCACGGTTTTCAATGATGGCCTTGCAGATTTGGGTCAGCATTTGAGCAACACCGTAGAAGGTAGCACCCTTGTTAGAAATGATCTTGCCACCCTTCTTGCGAACGTCGGTTTGCAGTTCGTCAAGAACAGAGTCGTTCAATTCTGAGTATGAACGAAGTGGCTTGTCAGCGATGGTAGCTTCGTCAAAGTTTTCGAATGAAGTGTCACCGTGTTCGCCAAGTACGTAAGCGTTAACGTCGCGAACTGAAGTGCCGGTCTTCTTAGCCAGAGCGATCTTGAATCTAGCAGTGTCCAGTGAAGTACCAGTACCGATAACTCTGTTCTTTGGGAAGCCTGAAAGCTTTTGGGTCAGAGTAGTCAGGATGTCAACTGGGTTTGCTGAAACAACAAAGATACCTTTGAAGCCTGAGTCAACAACTGGGCCAACAATGCTCTTTAAGATTTGTACGTTCTTGCCAACCAGGTCCAGACGGGTCATACCTGGCTTACGAGCCATACCAGCGGTGATGACAACGATGTCAGCATCCTTGGCGTCTGAGTACTTGCCTGGGTGAATGTCAACTGGGTGATAGAAGTTAGTAACGTCTTCCAAGTCAAGTGAGTCACCTACTGGCAGCTTTTCAGCAACGTCAGCGATAACTAATTCCTTAACATCAACGTTTTGCAGCAAGTCGTTTGCAAAGGTTGAACCTACACGACCGTCACCAACTAATAAAATTTTTCCTTTAGACATAGAATAATTCTCCCTTCAAAGAAAAATCTTTGTTCTTTATTACACAAATCATTATACACCATTTCGCCAAAAAGGAAGGCGGATTAACACTTTTTTTAAAGCTCTGCTAAACAAAAAAAGCGCCCCTTGCGGGAGCGCTTTTTGATGGCTCATTAAGCCTTGCTTGCGCCAGTGTTAGCGTCAGCTTCTGGCTCAGCAGCTTGTTCTGATTCCAAGATGTTTGGTTCCAGTTCAACACCGGATTCTTCAACCAGAGCAGCCATTTGGATAGCGGCTTGACGGCCGTTAACAACAGTTTCAGCGATTGAGTTACCACCGATTCTGTTGTTGCCGTGCAGACCACCAGCAACTTCACCAGCAGCGTACAAGCCCTTGATGACGTTACCGTTTTCGTCGATAACTTGAGTCTTAGTGTTAACGTGAACACCACCCATAGTGTAGTGAACGGCTGGAGCAATGTGAATTGCGTAGTATGGGCCTTCGATGCCGCGTTGCATACCAGTAGTTCTGCCGAAGTCTTCGTCCTTGCCGGCTTCAACTTCTTCGTTCCACTTAGCAACAGTAGCTTCCAGGTTCTTAGCGCCTTCTGGGTTAGCGTCGCCGATTAAGTCGCCTACCTTGTCAGCCTTCTTTACGAAGCCAAGGCTTTCGTAGAAGTCTAATGACTTAGCGTGGTCTCTAGTACCTTGACCAAAGATCAGGAATGCTGAGTGTTCTGGCAATGCGCTGATAGCGTTAGAAACGATCTTACGAGTAGTCAGTTCGTTTACGAAACGCTTACCGTTGAAGTTGCAAAGGATAGCACCTTCACCACGAACAGCTTCACCAACCAGGTATGGGTGGTCGCCGTCTTGCCATACAGTTGGGTGAACCTGGATCAGGTCCATTTGAGTCAATTGAGCACCAACTTCGGTAGCCAGCTTGATACCGTCACCAGTTGAGCCAGGGCCGTTGGTAGTTTCGTAGTTAACCAGGTCTGGACGGTACTTGCGGATCATCTTCTTGCTGTGGCCAAAACCACCAGAAGCAAGCAGAACAGCCTTAGCCTTAACGTCTCTTGGGCCGCCTTCAGTACCAACCTTAGCGCCGATTACGTTGCCGTCTTTGTCAGTCAACAGTTCCTTAACTTCGCAGTTGTTGTAGATTTCGATGTTGTCTTCGTACTTAGCTGCGATGTCCAGCAGGTGGCTTACCAGGTAGCCGCCGACAGCTGACATGTCGCCTGGACGGTGAGCTCTAGGCTTGCTCATACCACCGGTGATGGTCAAGTCGCTCAGGTCGATGCCGTGGTCGCCTAACCAGTCAATAGCCAGTGGAGTGTGGTCTACGAAGAAACGCAGCATTTCGCGGTCGTTCATGAAGCCGCCGCCCTTTAAGGTTTCCTTGTAGAAGTCGTCAGTGCTGTCGATAACGCCGTGCTTCAATTGGATGTGGCTTTCAGCAGCGTTCATACCTGATGAAGCCTTCTTGGTGTTACCGCCAAGTTCGTCTTGCTTTTCAAAAATAGCAACGTGCATGCCCAGTTCAGCTGCTTGGATAGCTGCAGTCAAACCAGCACCACCAGCACCAACGATGATTGCGTCGTAGCTGTCTTTTAATTCAACAAACCATTTTGGATTATATTGTGCCATAATTCTTTCTCCCTAAAACTCTCTGATTAATCGTGCGGATTAGTCTTGTCGACGTTGGTCATGGCCAGCATGTCCATCCACTCGTCGTATTGCTCAGCAGTAACCTTGCCGCTCTTCAGCGCAGCTTCGCGCAGAGTTGAGCCGGCCTTGTCAGCAGCTTGAGCAATCTTGGCTGCTGCATGGTAACCAATGTGTGGTGACAATGCAGTAACAGTCATCAGTGAATTTTCAAGCAGGTCATCCATGCGGTCAGCGTTGACAGTCAGACCATGGATCATCTTGTCAGCGAAGCCCTTCAAGGTACCAGCCATCAAGTCGGCTGAATCCAGGAATGCAGCGATCATCACTGGCTTAAAGACGTTCATTTCGAAGTTACCTTGTGAGGCAGCAACGGTGATCGTGGTGTCGTTACCGAAGACGCGAACTGCGGCCATAGTAACAGCTTCAGCCTGGGTTGGGTTAACCTTGCCCGGCATGATTGATGAACCTGGCTCGTTAGCAGGAATGTTCAATTCGCCGTAGCCGGCACGAGGACCAGATGCCAAGAAACGAATGTCTTGTGCAATCTTAAACACATCTGCTGCCAGACTCTTGATAGCACCGTGAACAGTGTCGATGCCTGAGTGGTGAGCCAAGCCGAAGAATTTGTTGGTGTGAACATCAAATTCGTGGCCGTAAACCTTGGACAGCTTTTCAGCGATCCGTTCAGGCATACCTTCTGCGGCGTTCAAGCCAGTACCAACAGCAGTACCACCGATAGCCAATTCGTACAGAGTCGGCTTCAATTGCTTGATGTAATCTAAATCGTGTTCCAGAGCTGAAACATAGCCGGATACTTCTTGACCGAAGGTCAAAGGAGTAGCGTCTTGCAAGTGGGTACGACCAACTTTAACAGTTCTCCAGTACTTGTCCTGCTTAACTTTCAATTCGTCAATCAGGTGTTGAACTTGCGGCTCTAACTTATCTAAAGCTTCGACAGCAACAATGTTCATAGCGGTTGGGAAAGTATCGTTGGATGATTGGCCGCGGTTTACATCGTCGTTTGGCAAAATAGTCAAATCTGGGTGCAGTTGCATAGCCTTGTTAGCAACGACCTCGTTGGTGTTCATGTTGGTCTGAGTACCAGAACCAGTTTGGTAAACATGAAGCGGGAAGTCCTTGCGCAGCTCAACATCGTCTAAGGCAAGCAGTGCGTCAACAGCTTCGATGATAGCTTGACCCTTGTCTTTAGGCTCGTCGCCTACTTCAACGTTTGATTGAGCAGCAGCCTTCTTGATCTGCAGCAAAGCACGAATGATTGCCATTGGCATCAGTTCGCCGGTCGGGAAGTTATTTCTGCTTCTTTCAGTCTGAGGACCCCAAAGAGCTTCTTTAGGAATCTTGACTGGGCCGATAGTATCACTTTCGACACGATATTCCGTCATTAGATTACCTCCAATTTAGGTAGTTATGTTTAAAAACTTCACAAGTACATTCTAGCTAATTTTCTTAAATTTAGAAAGCACTTTCACTCATTTTTTTAGGCGGAAGTATTGGCCTGAAAACTGGTCTATACACCCATTGCAGCTTTTAATCATTTTATTGAAAATAAATTTCACTTTTCAGCCGATTTTTGAAAATATATGATATGTTTCACAATTATCTGACCCGCAGATTAATGGTAAAATATAAGTATAAATTTGATAGGAGGAATCCTGATGAACAACGAAAATGTCTTTTTTAACCCAGGGGATGCCATCTCATCGAGCCACGATTTTAAAGAGGCAAGACGCAGCGCTCAAATTTATAAACAGCAAGAAGGCACTGAAAAGCAGCTGGTAATTGCTAAAAACAGCAAAAACGGCATTTACGCAATCTACTACGCAGACGACGCTAAGCCGAAAGGCACTGGTGCCCCGCACGAATTAAAAGATAAACTTTAAAATAAAAAAGCTCTGGCATTTGCCAGAGCTTTTTTTATGAGACGCTGACGTCGGAAGCCAAGACCCACTGTTGGTCGGTGCCCAGACGGTAGCATTTTTGCCCGTTGATTTCTTTTTCGGCAAAGATCTGCCAGCGGCTGCCTTTTGCCAATTGCTGGCTGGCGGCGGCGCCCTCCCCTGTCAGCAGCTTGGTGGTCGCAACGATGACTTCTGCGACGCCCGTCTTCTTAGTTTCAAGGCGGACATCCCCGGAAGCAAGCCATTGGTCAGGGCCGACCAAGTAGTAGACTTGCCCGTCTCTAACCAGGCGCGCAGATACCAGCCAGTGGGTGCCGGCACTCAGGCTGCCTGCAGGCTCTCCTTTTTTATTGCAAAGGGGAGCTTTTTTACTGGTGACTAAGGCGATCGCATGCAATTTTTCTGCTTGCGGTGTCACAAGCACGGACGTGTTGATCTTGATTTCGGTTTGTCTGATTTCTTCATTATTATCTTCTGCTTCATCAGGTTTATCTATTTCTTCGTCTTCTTGATCAGTGTCGGTCTTGTCCTCCTCTCCTTTTTCTGAGTCTTTATTTACATCTTCTGTATCCTCTTCTTTTTCAACGTCTTGTTTTTCTTCAGGGTCAGTTTTCTCTGCAGGCTTTGTTTGTTCTTCCTGCACCTGTTTTTGTGCATCTGCTAATTCTTGAACAGTCTGCTCATAGTCTTTGACTGCCAGCAGCATTTCCTTGTGTGCACCCTGCAAGTCCTCATTGGCCGCAAGAAACTCTTTGACCACTGAATCTTGCTGGGCCATTTTGCCTGCCAGCTCGGCAAAGGCTGCTTCTTCATCCGCAAGTTTGGCGCTTGCCGCAGCCTGCTTGTCCTGCTGGCTTGCCAAGGCTGCCTGTTTAGCGGCTATTTCTGCTTGGTCAGCGGCCTCCTGTTTTTGCAAGTCGGCCAGCTCCTGTTGGGCATGTTGGTAATCGCCCTTTCTCTTTTGGACTCTGCTGTCCTTGCTCAGCTCTTCATCCAGCTTTGCAAACAGGTCAGCAATTTCTTTTTGATAGCGGGCGCGAGCCTGATCATTGATTTCTTTTCTTTTGGTATAAGTTGCCTGTGTTTCTAAAGCATCCGCGACTCCCTTTTTAGCATCTTTCAGCTGGTCGGTCAGGTCAGCAACCTTCTTGGTAAGAGCCTGCTTGTCGTCTTCGTCCTTGCAAGCGGCCAGGTCGGCCTTAGCCTGTTTTAACTGGCTGCTGCATTGGTCAACTTTTTCTTGAGCCTGAGCGATGCGCCGCTTACAGATGTACACGTTTGCATTATCGAGTTCGATATATTCGTCATAATATTTCAGATTTTTGTTTGCTTCTTCATAATCATTCTTAGCCTGGCGGTTATCTAAACTATTCAACGCAGCTGCTTGGACCTGAGTAAGCCTATGTTCTGTATACAGAATTGCCTCTTGTTTGCTTGGCATCTGGGCTTGGATGCTGTTCAGATCAGCCCACAGCTGCGCCAAGCTGTCTTGCAAGGCCAGCAACTCGCTGTTAGCTTGATCGACCTCGGTCCGTGCTTGCTGCAGCTGCTTTAAGGCAGCGGTCAGTTTGGCGTGGTCGCCGCTTGCGGAAATTTTTTTGGCGAGTGCGCCGGTCTTTTTCTCTAATTCTTCAACTTGGGTTTGGGCGGCGGCCAGGCGTTCTTGCGCTTTTTGCTTTTTGGCCTGGGCTTGCTCCAGCTGTTTTTGCGCGCTCGTCTTGTCGTTTTGGTTAATGACGATGGTCTCCGCGTGCGCCTTCTGCGGGCTGGTGCCGATGGTGACGCCGGCAGCCAGGGCCATTTGTGCTAATAAGGTGATTTGGATTGCTTTCTTCATTATTACCTCTCCCATCTAAGTGTTGCTAATTCTAGCTACGCAAAAATGGAAGATATTTTTTAATAAAAAAAAGGGCCCCTTTTCAGGGTCTTTTTCTTTAATTGATTTGGACGACCAGCTTGCCAATGACGCGGTGGTCACTAGGAAGCATTTAAGAGAAATAATGGTCTCAGCAAAACAAGCAATAATTTTTAGCTAATCTTCATTGATCTAACAATCATCTAAAACAACGCCAAGAATTTTTACCAGCTGGTCTTGGTTCTAAACCTCATTGATCTAACAATCATCTAAAACTGCATGTAAGCTGCACGTTGTGTGTGAAGTGTTCTAAACTTCATTAATCTAACAATCATCTAAAACACTCGGTCGAGGCCTTTTCACCGGCCCCGTATTCTAAACCTCATTGATCTAACAATCATCTAAAACATAGGTAGATAGGCCCACGCCTAGCTGGTTGTTCTAAACCTCATTGATCTAACAATCATCTAAAACACATACGACAAGACCGGCGACTACATCGTCGTTCTAAACCTCATTGATCTAACAATCATCTAAAACAATTGGCACCAATAGGCTTTTTAAAAGATCGTTCTAAACCTCATTGATCTAACAATCATCTAAAACTGTGTACCGTGCCATTGTTAAGCCGCACAGGTTCTAAACCTCATTGATCTAACAATCATCTAAAACGTCAGTTCGGCTTTCATATCAAAAATTTGAGTTCTAAACCTCATTGATCTAACAATCATCTAAAACCCGGTCAAAGGTGGTCAAGATCAAGAACCCGTTCTAAACCTCATTGATCTAACAATCATCTAAAACTTAAGGGGCGATCATATAATTCGAAGTACTGTTCTAAACCTCATTGATCTAACAATCATCTAAAACTATTGAACCAGCAGAATTAATAGGATTGAAGTTCTAAACCTCATTGATCTAACAATCATCTAAAACCGCCCTGCTGTGCCCACTTTTGGGCATCTGGTTCTAAACCTCATTGATCTAACAATCATCTAAAACCTTAGTGGTGTCGTTAGGGTCCAGGTTGCCGTTCTAAACCTCATTGATCTAACAATCATCTAAAACTTAAAGCATTAGCGTAGCGGTATTTCTGAGGTTCTAAACCTCATTGATCTAACAATCATCTAAAACCATCGGGCTGGTGCTCTTCTGTACCGGCTTGTTCTAAACCTCATTGATCTAACAATCATCTAAAACACTAAATATCGCTGTGGGATACATCGTAACGTTCTAAACCTCATTGATCTAACAATCATCTAAAACATTTGTTTCGCCAGTTGTTAAAGCCTGATCGTTCTAAACCTCATTGATCTAACAATCATCTAAAACTTTTAGCCAGATGGTTGGATGGTTAGACAAGTTCTAAACCTCATTGATCTAACAATCATCTAAAACGCTCAGCCATCGAATGCAACTCATTAACTGGTTCTAAACCTCATTGATCTAACAATCATCTAAAACACAAGACTGACTCCGAAAAGCTGGAAAGCGGTTCTAAACCTCATTGATCTAACAATCATCTAAAACGCCAAATGCAAGTCTTTTTTTGCATTTTTTGTTCTAAACCTCATTGATCTAACAATCATCTAAAACCACGTCGGCGGCCAAAAGAAGTAGTGGCGGATTCTAAACCTCATTGATCTAACAATCATCTAAAACAGGTGTCTGTCATATCAAACATTAGTTAGCGTTCTAAACCTCATTGATCTAACAATCATCTAAAACACGGCTTGACGTGGAATGACCAAAACAATTGTTCTAAACCTCATTGATCTAACAATCATCTAAAACCAACCTGGCAGATGCTCAAACTTGGGCCGCGTTCTAAACCTCATTGATCTAACAATCATCTAAAACAAGCCTCTTTCTTTGTTTTTCTTTTTCAATGTTCTAAACCTCATTGATCTAACAATCATCTAAAACATCGCCCATGCTGACATATACTGATCTGCAGTTCTAAACCTCATTGATCTAACAATCATCTAAAACCTCGTCAGGCTGGCCGTCTTCCTTGTCACCGTTCTAAACCTCATTGATCTAACAATCATCTAAAACCGGGCGCTGTACGTGCCGGCAAGACCGTGAGTTCTAAACCTCATTGATCTAACAATCATCTAAAACGTGTCACGGCTTTAAGACTCTTCACGTAGTGTTCTAAACCTCATTGATCTAACAATCATCTAAAACGCCTGGGAGTGTCGTTATTTTTAGTAACAGGTTCTAAACCTCATTGATCTAACAATCATCTAAAACCTCTACCGAGCAAGAAAATCTACCAGCCAAGTTCTAAACCTCATTGATCTAACAATCATCTAAAACTGGGAACATCCCTGAAATCTACTTTGGTCAGTTCTAAACCTCATTGATCTAACAATCATCTAAAACTACGCCGTTGCAATTTATGAGAGCGTACGGGTTCTAAACCTCATTGATCTAACAATCATCTAAAACAACACTGTAACACTATTTTTATATAAAACTGTTCTAAACCTCATTGATCTAACAATCATCTAAAACTGGAAAAGATGTAGCCGAAGCATTGGGATAGTTCTAAACCTCATTGATCTAACAATCATCTAAAACTAGGTTTTCAGTACCAATAAAGCGGGCCGAGTTCTAAACCTCATTGATCTAACAATCATCTAAAACCTGCTGTTCGTTGTAGTCTAGGTCTTCAACGTTCTAAACCTCATTGATCTAACAATCATCTAAAACACGCCAATCAACCGATGCAATCGTTGCGTGGTTCTAAACCTCATTGATCTAACAATCATCTAAAACACCATGTTGCGGGTTTAAAGACTTCTCTGGGTTCTAAACCTCATTGATCTAACAATCATCTAAAACCTTCTATATCTACTTCGTGGGGCTTTGTGTGTTCTAAACCTCATTGATCTAACAATCATCTAAAACATGCGATAGCAATAAGATCGCTAATATCAAGTTCTAAACCTCATTGATCTAACAATCATCTAAAACCACGTCTCAGCACACTATGCGCAAGCGTCTGTTCTAAACCTCATTGATCTAACAATCATCTAAAACCTTGATCATACAAATAATCTACATCGGTAGGTTCTAAACCTCATTGATCTAACAATCATCTAAAACGGTTCAGTACGTTTCGAATGACATTCGCTAGTTCTAAACCTCATTGATCTAACAATCATCTAAAACACACCTTGCTAAGGCAATCAAAGCGTCAAAGTTCTAAACCTCATTGATCTAACAATCATCTAAAACGCGAGTTTTTAGGGATAATGACACGGTCGAGTTCTAAACCTCATTGATCTAACAATCATCTAAAACTTATCGAGTTCCTTTTCTAGGTAGTTAAACGTTCTAAACCTCATTGATCTAACAATCATCTAAAACTGATTTTTTATAATCCTGCTTTAATCTGATCTCTAATACCAATCAACGAGGTCCTCATCAATATAGAAGCACTTAGCATTTTGGGGAACAATCAGAAAATCCCTGCCTGAGAACTCTATGAAAATGAGTTTTAACTTCATTTGTAAACATAGGCTGCTAAGTTCTGCAACAGCATCCCCTTCTAAATAATGCGATACATTGCAAAATACGGGAATACTGTCCATTCCACATTCTTGGTGGATCCTTAGTATAGTTTCGATTATATCATAGGGGCTATTTACAAAATCACTATCCAGTTGCACCTTCTCCAGCTTCAGCAGCTTTTTAAGATCTTGCGAAAAATTGATCTTCAAAGGCAAATCAGCCATAAACAAAGTATCCTGCAGTAAAGACTCCAGCTGACTATACGCCTTCAAAAGCTTGTCCCTGCTAGGAGCATCTAAATCTGCCACCAGTTTGTTAATGATCGAAGTCATATACTTGGCAGTCACATCCCCGCTCAAAACTGGATCGCCGACAAAATCAAAAGCCTTGCCAATCTCCTTGCTTTGGTAATTGTCATCACAGAAAAGCAGGCGCTCATTTTTCTGTAAAAGCCCTTCTACGATGTCGCGGTATGCAATCGGGCTTTTAGTAGCAATGATTGACAGTCCAGCATCCTTCATCACCATCTTCTTATGAGTTGAATAGCTGAGAATCACAAAATCACCGTCCGATCCGAAGAGTTGCGAACGTCATCAATTGGCTCGCCAACTAAAAAATGCATATCATTGTACTGCTTCTCAGTAACCATCATGCTTTGGACAACACCATCTGTAGGCAGGAACTTTCTAACCTTGTTTTCTAAGAAGCTCGCTGATTGTCTAGTAACACAAACACGCACATAGACTGAATACTGCATCATCAAAAAGCCCATGTTGATCAAGCTTTTCCTAAACTGGCGGTATTCTCTCCTCTGGCTTGCAGTTTCGGTAGGCAAATCAAACATTATCATTAAGCGCACGACTCGGTACCTCATTGCTAATCCCCATCTCAATTCTAATTTGATCTGTCTTGCCGTCTAAAAAGTTCAGGCAGTTACGCATGTACTTACTTATCGCATTGCTCAGCAGGGTCTTTTTGCCAGCAAAGTTGATCTCTAAGCTCAGAAGTTCAACTAGGCCGTATTTAATATTAGGTGTCAGTTCGGTGATACTTTCATTGGCCTTCACCCAGTAATCGATGAACGGCCGAAAAGGCTCCATCAAGTCACTGGCTAAGTTGAACTCATTAGCATCCGAATGATGGTGGATGCCTAAATAAGTCAAATAGCCTGCCATGTCGATCTCTCTGTTAAAGGCAGAAAGCAGAATTGCATAGCCGTAATCCAAGGCAGCATTAATTGCATCAGAATTGCGCCTGACAAAGTCATCGCCAAACAGGACCATAAAGTATTTTCTGGCTGCAGCAGCCTCTCTGTTGGTTTGGTCATTAAGTTCAAGCTGGTCTAGTTCCTGCTCTACAGATTGACTAGGCAACTGATAATTATTCAAAACTGCAATCTGATTGCTGATTTTGGCCTGCACGATCTTGGTCCATAGCTGCTCTACCCTAGACTGATCCCAATTAAATTGCCCGACAATTCTTGTCAGATTGCGATTATTAGGATAGTAGCCAACGGTCTCGGCTACTGGCGAGTCTTTCTCATCAACAAAGATCAGCTTGCTTTGGTTTTGAATCAGCTTATTGATCAAAGCACTTGTGATCACGGCCTGCGTCGTTGAAATTAGTACTAAATTGATATCTTCGATTGGGATCTGATTAATCCCGTCTGCAGTCTGAACAAGCATCATATTCATCGAATAGGAAAGCTTAGCGTGCTGAGTGATAATTACATTTCTCCAACCCATTTTTGCTCCTTGCTATAAATAGTTTTAAATGATAAGGTGAACCTGTCAGCTGATCACTGGCGAACTAAACTTCATTGATCTAACAATCAGATTTAAAATCAAGCAATGCGCTATGCGCAAAGTTTCAACACTTGTCCCGAGCTATCGAGGGACTTTTTTTATGTCTAAAAAAGGGAGAATCAATAATTTGATTCTCCCTTTTTGCTGTTACAAATCAGATATCTTTACACGTTTTTCAAATAATCCAGATGGCGACTTATATACCAAAACAGCGTTATCACTAAGCACAGTACCACTCGTATATTGGAACTGGCCCAGAGGTGTGTTTAAACCAATGTTGGAAATTTTTTGAATAGTCATATTATCATGCAAGCCATTCAAAATAGCCTGCAGGTCAACGTATTGCTCTGAAATACTCAGTTTGATGAATTTTTCTCTACCAGCATTAAGTTTTTCTCTAAACTTATTGGTATCAAATAATGGTAAATATCTATTAACTTTATCTAATAATTCATCATAGACCCGCACATAATTTTCCTTCATAGCATTGTCGGTTAATGATTTACGGTCTTCGAAAGTAAAGCTATCAGTAAGGATTTTCATTGCTTCTTCAGACAGTACTAATTGCTTTGCATTATAAATGTAAGTTGAACTACTTATAATAAACTTTCGATTACCATCAATAACTAGTTGACCATAAGGCACACGGCTCTTCAGTATATTGAATGATAGAACTGAGTTTCTCTTTCCACTGGCAGTATATAAAATTTCTAAGCTTAATAATTCGTGAAGCTTTGATAAATAATCATTGTGATCTTTGCTCGACTTTAACTTTGCCAGTGCTCTCATCGGCACACCAACGACTCTGTATTCTCTACCATGTTTCTTATTGAGTGCAACAATGGCCATGTAAGCATCTTTATTACCACTATAGCCACCATAAACATCAACTGGCATATTTTTTCGCTTCTCTATCAAATTGCTACGCTTTTTAGTATCGCGACTCGCAACAGGGTAAATAGTCATATTAAACATTTCGTCTTCACGAGTATAGGTCTCATGAGAAATGTTCATGTATTTGAAGTTATATGCCCGCTTTAACGGATCAATAATATCCTTCTTACGGTTAAAGACAACCTTATCGCTGTCGTTGACTGTGATCTCATCAGGCCAATCCTTCTTTAGCAATTGCCAAATGAAGTTGAACCTGCGCATATCATGAATAATCTGATTCTTCTCATCTGGGTTCTTTTCAAACCGTTGGTACTCTCCATAGACGAAAAACGGTCTCAGCTTTGGATAAACTTGGTATAAGAAGTTGGCGCAAATATTAGACAGGTAAGCATCAATTGCGTGGTGATAATCGTTTACTTCTCTGCTCTTATACAAGTTATAGAGCGGATTTTGACGAATAGCATGGTTATAGCTTGCCTTCACAGAGATAATCTCAGTTCGCGGATACTTTGCCTGCAAAATAGTGGCAACCAATTTAATAATTTGGCTCGTTTCAACTAACTGACGATTGATAAAACCAGATTTTTGGTACTTGTTTAAATGGTCAACATCCAAAAGTAAATTACTGTACTTGGCTTTACTGATTAAGCCTTGCTCAAACCATCTCTGCCACATTTGGCCTACAGTAAAGTCTTCCCCTTGAACTTTGAGGTTAGCAAAATGCTTGTAAGGCACATCATCAGATTTGGATGCATTCAAAGGCGTTTTGACCAGAACCCTGTTTGTCAAAGAATCGTCTTTAACAAAAGCTTGCGGCAAAATATGGTCAATCTGGTAGTTCTTCGTAACCTCATCCAAATTAATTTTTTGGCCCGAATAGGCATCACGGCCACCCTGCATGAAGTACAGGTAGTATTTGTCCTTGGCCAATTTGCGGTCTTTGATGTATGTCTCCAGCTTGTTTTTAACTTGTTCAGCAACTAAATCAGCAGACACATCTTTGTAAGCTTTACGCAGCTGACTACCCCTCATCTTGGTTATCTGCGGGTCATCCCTTGCAAACTCAATGGCGATTTGTTTTGGAGCCTGGTGTCCAGCAGCTTTGACGACATCATCTACCACTTTGACAACCTGTCTGATCGCTTTCTTATTTGCGGGAGAAGTATAGGCGTCAGCCAAAATATCTTCCAGATCTGTCGACTTAGTGAAGCTCTGATTTTCCTTAACGATAGCAGACTGGAAATCAGCCTCATTAATAATCTGCATGAAATTGGATTGGCTGTCCCAAAGCTGGGCCATAACATTTTGGCCGTTGCGGTCATGCAAGCCAGTAAGCAGCTTTTTAGAAAGTCTGCCCCAGCCCTGGTATCTCAACTTGCTAAGACGAGAAATGGTTTTCTGATCGCCTTCCAGCCAAGGAACTTCAGCAAGCTTTTTAGCAAAGATATGACGGTCCTCAAAAATAGTTGACCATTCAATAATATTCTCGATGTCTTGCCGGTATTGACTATTCGTCAGTTTATCTTGGAGACCAGGAATCTGTTGCAGCTGGTAATAAGTTGAAAGCGAAGAATTAAACTTTTTCTTGTCGCTTAAGCCTTTAATCTCAACATGCTGCAATTGATAATTGGTTTCCAGGTAAATTATCAGCTTTTTCGCGGTGATAGTCCTGTTTTTCTTAAACAAGTCTTCGTAAATGGCCTGCTTCTGTTCGACACTAAGTCTTCTGCGGTTGACTCGAATATTGTTTAACTCGTTTAAGACCTCAAAACGTTGGTAAAGCAGACTATTTGCTGGCAGGACATCTTCTGCAAGCAAGTAGGTGTCTTTCGTGGTCATCCGTTTGATGAATCTGTTTGCGGACTCCATCTTGTCGACTTTTTCTTCAAAGTTCCAAGGCGTGATTCTGCCTGGCTCTTTGCGGACCATCCAAGCAAACTGTTGGTTTGCTTTTTCTTGCTCGCTTAAATTGCCCGCAGTTTTTTCAATGAGCGGCCCCACATAATAAGGCACGCGGAAACGAACCAGTTCATCCAATTTATAAGGTGCCTGAGTACGATGATCTTCAACTGGATTTGCTTCTGCTAAAAATGGGTAGTATTTACTCTGCTTTTCGATAATGCGATCAAGTTCTATCTGATGCAGCTGATTTGGAATGACGCCATTCTGATTAGTCCGCTGCTTTGGCATAAACTCTTCCTTGGCAATCAAGTCACGAATTTTATCTGCAGCTTCGGAATCATCAAGGTTCTTCTTAACTACGTTATAAAATTCTTCTCTGCCAAACTGTTTATCTATCTTATATTTGGACTTTATTTTCTTTTCCCCAAAATATTGTTTGGCTTTTTTAAGTTTTCCATGTCTATTTTTAACGTAAAGATCATAACCTAAGCGCAAGACTCTAGCTTTATCGGCATCTTGTTGACCATTGATAACTTTTTTCAATAAATCATAATGGTCGCCATGATCTTTGTATTTTCTAACCATGGTTGCAGAAAGAGTCTTTCCTGGGTCAACCAAGTCAGTCAGAGTAACTGCTGAAAACAATTCTTGGATTTTGCTCAAAATGTCCAATTGTACTGGAGCCAGTTGCTTGCTTAGCTCATCTAATTCCGTGTCAGCACTTGCATCATTAAGACTGAATTTGTATTTCTTTTTATCGTCTGATTCAAGATCTAATTGAAAGATAAGTTCAAAACGGGTCTGGTACCCTAAGATCGCATTAGCAAGTTGTTTGGCAGCATCGCGATTCATTTTGTTAATAGCTTTATTGCCCTTTTCTGAGCTTGAATATGCTATCAGCTTGGCGATCTGCTTTTGCTTGTCTAATTTATAAATAGTGTGATCAAGCAAAATCTTTTCTACTTCATCCGCATGTTCCAGGTTGAACTGAATTTTGTTGTCTACTGACTGCTGGTCAAATAATTCATTCAGCTCTGCTAAAGTTTTAGCAACATCAATCCTTGATGCATTGAACATGCTGACAGGAGTATCTTGCAAAAAGTTGCCGCGGTACTTAACAATATGGTGAATTGCCAAATAAACTTCCCGTAAATCAAACTTTTTGTCTTCTGTCATCAGCGCTTCTCGCAAATGATAGATGGTTGGATACTTCTCATAAAAAGCCTGATCTTCTGCTGGCGTCGGGAAGACAATAGCATGAGTAGTCTTGTTTGGATCTTTAGGAGACAGACCCGATTGCTTTAATCTTGCAAAAAAGTATGGGTCGACCTCAGCCATATATGGGTCAAAGATCTCTTCCAGTAAGCCAATGCGCCACTTTCTGCGCTTAAGACGTCTGCGCATTGTGCGATGTCCTCTGCGTTCTGCCGCAGGATTCCCAGCTTCAAACAGTCTGGCGCCAATCGCCGTTTTACCATTAATGTGCAGCAGCTGGTTCTTCATATCGCTAACCGCGTAACCGCAAGAATTGGTACCAATATCCAAGCCCAAAATGTATGGCTTTGTAATGCGAGTCATATAAATGTCTCCTTAAAACGCAAAAATCTTATTCAATAATTCAAGTATAGCAATAATGAATTAAAGCGTTTACATTTCTCGGAAAACTTTCAAAAGCATAAAAAAAACAGCCCCCGCTAGGGAGCTGCTTTTAGTTTCTATTGTTAGTTGCGGCGCTTGCTGAAGCCTAAGCCGAACAGGCCTAAGATTGCAGCCAGGATGCCGATAATGCCAGTTGCGTTTTCAGAACCAGTTTGCGGCAGCGCTGCTTTTTGACTTGGAGCAGCGGCCTTAACGGCGCCGGCCTTTTTTACTGAAACAGCGGCTGGGGCAAACTTTTGAACGGTTGCAGTAGCTGCTGGCAAAGTCTTGGCGACGGTGTCGTCCTTGGTGCTTGGCGCTTCTGGGGCGTCAGGAACGTCTGGGGTTTCGACATCAGTCTTGTCGTTGTTGTCGATCGCTGGGCTGTCAGGAGTATCCGGAGTTTCTGGAGCTTCTGGGGTAGCCGGCGTGGTTGGGGTCGTATCGGAACCCTTGTTGTCGGTTTGACCGCCCTTGTGGTCTGGATCTGAAGGAGTGCCGGGAGTTTCTGGTTTCTTAGCCTTCGCGGTAACCTTCACGGTAGCAGTCTTTTGGATCTGCATGTTGTCTGTCATCTTGTAACTGACAGTAACGTAATAAGTTCCAGGCTTAGTGTTTTCGTCGATCTTGTCAACGGGGTTGCCCTGCGCGTCAGTGATCTCAGTTTTGGCTTGGCCTTTATCTACTGGCGTGTCAGGAAATTGCGGGCCGTAATTTGCATTGTGCCAGTTCGTAACATCGCTGACTGAATTTACCAGGTCAGAAGGATTAAAGTTTTTAGCTTCAGTTGAGCCTTCTTCAAACTCAGTATCCTTGGTATCCAAGACTTTGTGAACTTCAATGTAGAAGACTGGCTTGCCAGTATTAGTTCCTTCATGTGCTTGGCCGTTGCGGATGATGTTCAAGGCTGTACTATTTGAAAAAGAGTTGTAAGTGTAGTGATCCATCACGCCGTCCAAGTTGGTGTTTGGGTTAACAGTGTAACCATGCTTTTGAAGCACCTTTTGGATGTCTTGCAAGTTGATGATGTAATAGCCGTCTTTGTAAAGGTTTTGACCGCTTTGGTCAAAAACGTCGCCGGAATCAGTAACCTTAACTACATCTGAGATATCTGGGAAGTTGTCTTGTTTGATCGCATCACTGTCTTCTTTGGAAATTTCTACGTAGTCGTCGCCTTGTCTGGTGGCCAGGATAACTTCTGCGCCCTTCAGGTCATTTACGTTCCAAAGCGGATCGCCCTTGTCTTCCTTGGTTTCAACGGTAAGCTTCGAGTAATCTCCAAAAAATCCATCTGCCAAGGAAATCTGAGTTTTGTTATTCGATTCTTTAACCAGTGGGACATTCACTTTAGCAGTGTAGCCAGCCTTCAAAGTCCCATTAATGCCAATCATTGCAGTATATTTACCTGCATCGGGTAAAGTACGCCAATCGTTGTAAGTCACCTTTTGGCCGCTGCCACCCGCCGGCTTGTAGTAATACCAAACGTTCAAACCGGAATTAGCGACTTGCTTGCCATCCCCGTCAGTAACGTCAATGGAAACAGCCTTTTGGCTGTCAGGCACTAAACCGTTAGAGCTGCTTAACTTTAATCTGAGGTCGTGACCAACAGCAAAGGCACCGCCAACACCGATCGTTTCGTCCTGGTTGCCAGTGTTTTTAATAGTTAAGTGCGCTTCAACATCTTGCGCATTTTTTGAATCGACAGCGACCGTTTTGCCGTCAACAATTTTATCTTGGTTGTCCTTCGCAGCAGCACTTACTTCTTCAGTCTTGCCATCTTTATCTTTGGCACTGATGGACAAGTCTGCCTTAACCTTGCCGTCAGCTGGCAGTCCTGTCACATGTGATGCATCTTTCTCAGTGGTCTGTCCTTGTGTTGGTTCAGTTGCCACTACCTTTTTAACAACAGTTTCAGTCTTGGCAGCAGTGTCTTGGTCTGCTGCAGTTGCAGTTACAGCCTTTGCAGCATCGGTTTGAGTTGGCTGTGCTTGTTCTGACTGTTTTTGTTCAGTCTGTACTTGCTCAGTTTGTGGCTGCTCTGGCTGTACTGCTGCTTTAACTTGCGTAGCTGATACGCCGAAAATAACAGCCCCAAACATCACGCTCACAGCACCAATAGTTAATTTTCTAATTGAAAAACGTGGTTGCATGAAATCTTTGGTTCTCATTTTCTTATTCCTCTGTCAGCTAAGATTTATCTTTTATCTCTTCACGTATATATTAGCATAAAAATAACATACTGCGTTATTTTTTATCAAAAATATACAGGCATTTTACCAATACCATGGAGATGGCAGGCACCGTGGTCAATAGCCCTTATACCGGCATTTTGCGTGGTGCCTTGCCCTTTCGCCATTTAAAAGCGTCATCATTTAATAACACTTTTCTTGTTATTTAACATAACAAAAAGATAGTGATAATTAAAGCATTAACCTTTGCCAGAGGCAAGAAATCTGCTCAACGCATCCCCTTTTAAAGCAAACAAAAAAGCAACCCCAAAGGATTGCTTTTTGCGTAAACGAGAAATTTATTTTCTTAACTAAAACCAGTTAAGCGGATTTTTAAAAATTAGTCCAGGTCAACGTTGTCTGGGAAAGTGTCCAGACGTTCGCCGTCGCCTAATTCTTCTTCAATTCTCAGTAATTGGTTGTACTTTTCAACACGTTCTGAACGAGCTGGAGCACCGGTCTTCAGTTGGCCGCCGTTAGTAGCAACTGCGAAGTCAGCGATGAAGGTGTCGCCAGTTTCACCTGAACGGTGAGAAATCATGGTGTTGTAACCGTTCTTGCGTGACAGACGGATGGTTTCCAGGGTTTCAGTTACGGAACCGATCTGGTTCAGCTTGATCAGTGAAGCGTTGCCGGCACCTTCCTTGATAGCCTTAGTCAACAGCTTAGGGTTGGTGCAGATGAAGTCATCCAGAACGATTTGCAGACGGTCTTTGTGGGTCTTGGTGAAGTTAACCATACCTTCAACGTCGTTTTCGTCGTATGGGTCTTCCATAGAAATTAATTCTGGGAATTCCTTCAACAGTTTGTCGTAGTAGTCTGACAATTGTTGACCGTCCAGAACCTTGCCTTCAAGGTGGTACTTGCCGTCTTCTTTGTTGTAGAAGTATGAAGCAGCACAGTCACAAGCAATAGCGATGTCTTCGCCTGGCTTGTAACCAGCCTTGATGATAGCTTCGTGCAGCATCTTCAAAGCTTCTTCTGAAGAGTTCAAGTCAGGAGCGAAACCACCTTCGTCACCCAAACCAGTAGTAAAGCCAGCGTCTTCGATAACTTTCTTCAGAGTGTGGTAAGTGTTAACGATCTTTTCAAAACCGTCACGGAAGGAAGTCTTCTTAACTGGGGTGATCATGAATTCCTGCATGTCAATGCCGTTGTCAGCGTGTTCACCACCGTTGATAACGTTGTGGAAGGTTTGTGGCATTGATAAGTCAGTACCGCCTAAGTAACGGTAAAGAGGTTGGCCAGAATCCTTAGCAGCTGCACGAGCAGTAGCCATAGAAACGCCTAAGATGGCGTTAGCACCCAAACGGCCCTTGTTAGGGGTACCGTCAAGCTTGATCATGGTGTTGTCGATCAAAGCTTGGTCGTATGGGTCCAAGCCCTTCAAAGCCTTGGCGATTTCAGTGTTAACGTTGTTAACAGCCTTTGAAACGCCCTTGCCGCCTAAACGTGAACCACCGTCACGTAATTCAACAGCTTCGTTTTCACCAGTTGAAGCACCTGATGGAACTTCAGCACGGCCCATAATCCCGTTTGACAGGGTTACTTCTGCTTCAACAGTTGGGTTGCCACGTGAGTCAAAGATTTCTCTAGCGTGAACATTTTCAATAACTGGTTTGAGCATTAAAAAATCCTCCTTTAAAACATATGACGCGACACGCTTCTTAAAATATCGCATCATGTGAAGAGCAAGCCCGCTCTTCAACTCCATCTCAAATTCTAGCTTATGCTTGTGATCATGTAAACTACGAAACTCGCTAATAATTTCACTTTTTAAAAAAATTAATTTACGTCGTCAAAAACCAAACGTTCATTCATCGGATAGGCGATCAGCTCAGCAGATTCCAAATCTTCGCGGTGCAGGTCAACGCGGCTGATTTGTTTGTGCGTGTAAGTCGTGTAGTACAAAAGTCCCTTGTCTAAGTTGACGCCGTCAGAGTAGATCGTGTATTCGAACTTACCAGGAGCCACTTCGTCTAGGCCCTTTTGCTGCTCGACTGCGTGCAGAATATGGAAGTAGTTGTCGACGTTTTCGGCTTCGCTGGCGGCTTGCGGCGCGTTGAACTTGTTGAAGGCGACTCTGACAAAGCGGGATTCGGAATCCAGGCCGCCGGGCAAGTTGCGGCTGCCTAAGCCCCGGCTGTAGCCCTCAAATGATAAGTCTTTTGCAAAGTTGTTGACCGGCATCTTGGGCGAGACGTCTGCGTAGTTGTCTAAGTTGGACAGCTGCTTTGGAAACTCCGGGTTGTTGGTCAGGCAGCCGACCGGGTTGTCGTAGACGTGGAGGCCGTCTTTGTCGCATTCGACGGTGATGGCGGCACCGGTTTTGTCGGCGAGCAGCCAGTGCAGCGGCGACAGCTGCATCTGGTCGGAGAAGTTGATGTCGACTAAGTTGATACTTTTGAGCAGCTTTTTTGCTTCATTAATATTGGCGCACTGCCCTAACACCCAGGGGATGAATTCAAAAGGAGTGACGTTGTCTTTGCCGGCAGCTTCTTTTTTATAGTCGGCGCGGTTGGGGTAGTTGAGGCCGGCCATGCCCAGGCCTTTTTCGTTGGCGGCGTCAAAGTACAGCGGGTAGTTGTCTGAGACGAGGGCGACGCCGATTAAGGCAAAGTGTTTTTTCAGGGCTGGCAGCTTGCGGAAGTTGAAGGCGTAGTTGCGCGGGGTGATGACGACTTCTTGGCCGAAGGTGACTTCGAGGTCGAGGTTGCGGCCAAAGTAGTGATCTTGGGGGCTAAAAATGATTGCGGTACACATATTTGTTGCTTCTTTCCTGAATAAACTGACAAGAATACCCTAAGGCAAGCGCGCAGGCATGACAAATCTGAAAACAAGATATTTACCAAAACGGGAATAATTGATATAATGTTTGGTGTTTTGGAGAGTTGGCAGAGTGGTAATGCACCGGACTCGAAATCCGGCGAACCAAGTTGTACTTGGCGCGCAGGTTCAAATCCTGTACTCTCCTTTTTAGGGTTTTTCAGTAAAGAGCAATGGCCTCTAATCGTTGATATATCAGCATTCTTAATTTTGCTGATTATCGGTTAAAGGCTATTTTTTATAGTTTCACGACAATTTCACGACAAATTCGTGGTAATTTTCGTGGTAATTTATTGTCAATTTTTAAAAAGTATCAATTTCGGCTTACAATATTATTAAGTGGACTTGATACTTTTTTTGTTTTAAGTCCATCAAATTACCAATAGGCACGTAGTAGGTCTGGGCCCAAAAACGCCAGCGCCAACGAATCTACGGCAACTAGATTTAAGAGGATTTACTTATGGCAAAAACATGCAGCTTCTGCAGCAATAAAATTGGTCTTTTAAAAGCCCATTTGGCATTTAAAGATGGGTATATGTGTAAAGACTGCGTGAAAAAATATGGCGGTTACACTAATTTGCCTGTAACAACGGCTTTTGCCACAAATCACAGCGTGGAGGACTTCCATGCATTACTTAAAACTGGCAATGATTTTAGATGGTTGGCCGATGAACATCACAGAAAGCAAAAAGCTGCGAGAGCAGACTTTGCAAGACAGTTAGAGAGAGCCAAGACAAACAAAGCTTCTAAGTTTGGCCACTACTACATCGACCTCAAGGCAGGACAAATAGTCAAAACAAGGTCCATGCTACAGCCACCTGTCGTATATGACTTTAAGGATGTTGTATCTTATCAAGTCAATAAAAACGGACACACCGAAAACAAACAGCACAGCATAACTAGAGCCATGGTGGGTGGCGCCATTGCCGGCGATACTGGTGCTCTAATTGGTGCAATGACTGGTGACAAATCAAAGGACTACTTAGACCACCTGGGTTTAGTCATCAATCTTGCTGATGGTAATAGTTTTGAAATCGTAATTCACTCTAATGGCAAGATTAAAGGGCGACAAGCTGATGCTTGCTACAGGTCTTTAAACGAATTAGTTGGGCAAATCAAAGCAGGTATGGCCACAGTGGCCAACGAAAAGCAGCTGACCACTCAACCAACTGAGGTTCAAGACGCAGCAGATCAGATTGCTAAGTTTAAAAAGCTTGCCGATGAAGGTATCATTACCCAGGAAGAATTCGAAGCTAAGAAGAAACAATTGCTCGGACTTTAAGATCCAAAATTTCACAGACAAATAAAAAGCCCTTCAGATAATTCTGTGGGGCTTTTTTAACATAATTAGACCCTTACGGCTTGGCCTCAAGATTGGCAATAAACGTTTTAACCGTTTTTTATTCCACTTGATGCTATTCTCTCATTCTTGATCGCTGTTTGGTCTTCGCCTAATACCGCGCGGTACTATAATGGCAAAAAGCTGAAACACGGTACCAGTTGGAGAACATACAACCAAATGACTGGCAGCGACGGTTATATCTGGTATAACTTGGGCGGCAAACAATGGATCATTTCTACTACACTAACCACCCAATTTATGCAGGTAGTTCCAGCAATTCAAACAGTTCAACCAATACTGGATCTAACGTAAACAATCCTACTAACAAGCCAAGCACTAACACGCCAAGTCACAGCAATAATGGTGCTACTATACCGTCTAAGCCAAGTAACAACACTGGTAACACTTCTCATGAAGAACCATATGTGGCTGGGAAAAGTTTAATCAATCCCAAGCTGTTGCCGTAAAGTCGCCAAATGGCACCTTCCTCGCCATATTCGAAATGGTTGGCTGGGATTAAAAACAATTGATTATTAAAAAAGCACGTTAACTAACATAGCTAACGTGCTTTTTTTTCAAAATATTCCTGAGGAAAAAATGTGTAATTTCGCAGATCTTTCTGATTATAATTTTTATCTTGATATAAGTAATGATGATAATCAATAAAAAGTGGATAGAAACGGCACATGTCGTCATGTACCATTGCCCCAACAATCCTGAGACCCCCAGCATTTCTTGCGGTTAATTGCCACAAATCTTCGTCGCCACTCAAGTCAAAATTATGTATCTTTTTAACAATCTTCCTTGCAACTTTTATTTTTTTACCATCTATCCGATGGCAATGCTTGTATTTTCCAGAAAAAATACCTTTACCCATTCTCTCTAGGTCAGGTAATAGAGTATTAATTATAAAATAAAAATATCGGGCTGCCTCTTCCGCATCTTTTAGACTGTTAACAAAATATTTTTCATTAATAGAATGTGTCCAATTATGATAATGCGTTAGATCGATATAAAACTGATCAGAGTAATTTGGCTTTTGTTCAGGGATATTGGGTTTTGGACGGGTTATTGAGCCAATCTTCTTTTTATGTGACAAAAGATCACCCAACTTGCTTTAAATAGTATTCAAAGATGTCAGTATCTTTAATTTTGTTATTACTATTTTGAAGCGGGCTTAATCCTTTTCTAGCCTTGGACCATGGGTCTTCTTGATGAGTCATACTCTCAAGCTCGTTAGCAGAAAACTTGCCGTAAATATCCCATACTTGTTCCAACACATTTTCTACATCTTCAGAGAAAACTGGCTTTTCTGGTTTCTTATCAATTGGCTCAAATCCATAACTTGCGTATTCCTTATATAAACTTGGAATAACAGGGCCATGGACCCAAGCTTCAAATTCATCATCAAACAACTTATTGCTGAGGTCATCCTTGCTGTCGTTTAACAAAGTTAAAACCCACGCATAAGCGTAATATACTAATTTCTGCAACTTCTTTGGCGAAATATTTCCGTCGCCCTTAGCCAAAAACCAGTTTGCTACATCAGATGCTGTATACTTTGCATTTGTCATAGACGACCCCCCTTTAGTTTGTGATCAAGCTTTTCTGTCTAACCGTATCGTATCATATAAAATGATATGACATGGTTTCAAAAACGTTTAATAAAACGTTCTGTGCTTACATCAGATCTTGTTTGCCTAATATATTAATCGTTTCTCCTCAATAAATAATTACGCAAAAAATATATTTATGTATTTTTAAATTTTAATTATTTCGCTAAGAAGCAAGTATTTTCTTTTTTGATAAAGTTATTTCAAAGTAGAGAATTATTGAACACAACTTTTTGTAGCAGTAAATGTCGTCTGCAAATGCTCTTCTTCCCTGTCCGTTCCCTTTTTTGCTTATAATGGACTTGGACACAAAACATATTGAAGCATCCCCTACCCGGACAATTATCATTAAGAAGGCCTATCCATGAAATACTTAACTCTCAATAACGGCGTCAAAGCTCCCGCCTTTGGCTTCGGGACCTACCTCATCGATCCCAGCCAAACCAAAGAAACGGTCCTGACCGCCTTTAACGCAGGCTACCGCCTCATCGACACCGCCCAATACTACCGCAACGAAAAACAAGTCGGCGAAGCCTTCCAGGCCAGCGGCTTAAACCGCCACGAAGTCTTCATCACCACCAAGACCCAGACTTCCGGCTACAAAGACACCGCCGCCGGCATCGACGCATCCCTGCTCAAAAGCGGCCTCGACTACTTCGACTTAATCTTGATCCACTGGCCGATGGGCGACGACCTCGAAACCTGGCGCGCCTTCGAAGACGCCTACAAGGCCGGCAAAGCCCGCGCCATCGGCATCAGCAACTTCAACAGCCGTCAGACCAAGGAGCTTATCGCCAACTCAAGCGTCAAGCCCATGGTCGACCAGATCGAAACCCATATCCTCTTGCAGCAGTGGAAGATGCACGCCTTTTTACAAAAAGAAGGCATCGTGCACGAAAGCTACAGCCCGCTCGGCAGCGGCACCCAGAAGCTGTCTGCCAGTCCTGTGCTGCAGCTGATCGCCCGCAAGTACGGCAAAACGCCGGTGCAAATCATCCTGCGCTTTTTATTCCAAAACGACATCATGACGATTCCGCGCTCAACCAACCCCAACCACATCAAGAGCAACTTCGACATCTTCGACTTTGAATTAGACGACGAAGACATCGACGCCATCAAGGCCCTTGACCGGCGCGAACCTATCGACGGCTGGCCGGAGGCCATGCGCGAAGACGAAGACTATTAACGACAATTAAAAAAGGCCTGCTTTGCCTTTATTCCATAGCAAGCAGGTCTTTTTTTAGCTTATAATTAGGCAGATGCTAATTTTTAAAGAGGATTGAATTAACAATTGCGAAAAAAATATAAATATACCACCGACGACGTCCCAGGCTACAAATACCCGATCTTTTGGGCCGCTGCCATCCCGGTCGTCGCTTTAATCATCTGTTCTTGCTTTTGGAGCCAGGGCAACGACAACGCCATGATAATGCCGACGACGACCCGCTACCACATGGCTAAGCCCGCGCCTGCCAGCTACAGCAAAAAACGCTTGGCTGCAACTGCCAAACAGCTGGGCACGAAACCCGCTAGCCGTTTGCCGGGCTCGCTCAACAAAATGAAAGACGAAGACGGCAAGGTCATCTACAGCTACCAGGCCAAGGGTTTGCCCGAACTTATCCGCGTCGACGATCCCGCCCAAAAGACCACTGCAGTTTACATCTACAGCCTGAAAAGCAAGTATGGCAACTGCGGCAAACAGCTCTACCAAGGAAAAATGGCCCAGTAAACTATGCTGCAAAACCCGCATTTTTTAGTGACCGCCCTGCTGACAGCCATCCTGCTGTTGGCCCTGCTCACGGCCGCCGTCTTGCACTGGCCTGCTTTTTCCGTCTTTGACCGCCGGCTGCAGCGGCGGCTCATCACGCAGAAAAAATCAAAGCCCCTGCTCTATTTGTCAAAGCTGCTGTCGCCTAAAGCCGACGTGGCTTGGTGCTTTTTGATAGCGGCTTGTCTAGCCGTAAGCGGCCGCTGGCAATTAGGCATCTGGGCCTTGGCCACTCTAGGCCTGGCCGACGTGGCCGGCATCCTCAGCAAGCGCTTCGTCAAGCGCCGCCGGCCTTACAACCGCCTGCCGGAAGAAGTCGGCTATTCCTACCCCAGCGGCCACACCCTCGGTTTAACCTGCCTGGCGCTGATCCTGCTCAGGGTGACGGCGGCCGGCAGCTGGCTGCCGTGTCTTTTATTTATTATTTGGATTTTTTTAATCAAGGCCCGGTTACAGCTGGGAGCCCACTACCCCGCGGATATCGCCGCGGCAATCTTGTTAGCGCTTTCCAGTTTTTGTGCCACCAGCCTGATTTATTTAATTATTTAATGAAAACGCTATAGCTTTTCTATCCTTCTTAGCTCACAATTAAGGGCAAGGAGGATATTTTTATGCATTTCACCAAAATCGCCAAAGTCGGTTTAGCTGCTGCTGCCGTGGGCTTACTGCTCGCCGGCTGCGGCAATAAAACCGCCACTAAAGGCAAGACCAGCAAGGCAAGTATCGCCTTGGTAACTAACAACACCGGGGTTGACGACCACTCGTTCAACCAGTCGGCCTGGCAAGGCCTGAAAGCTTATGGTAAAAAGCACGACCTGCGCAAAGGCCCAGGCGGCTATAACTACTTCGAGTCAAGCTCAGCTTCGGACCACGTGCCAAACATCGAATCGGCTGTTTCAGCCCACTACAAGACGATCGTCGGCGTCGGCTTTGAATTAACTGACGCCATCAAGTCTGAGGCCAAGAAGCACCCGAAGACCAACTTCCTGCTGATCGACAACGTCGTCAAGGCGCCAAACGTCGTTTCAGCAACTTTCAAGAGCCAAGATTCATCATACTTGGCCGGGGTTGCCGCAGCCTACACCACTAAGACCAACAAGGTCGGCTTCATCGGCGGCGGCCACAACACCGTCATCAACCTGTTTGACGCCGGCTTCACCCAAGGTGTTAAGGACGGGGCCAAGGCTCAGCACAAGAAGATCACCATCTACAACAACTACGTCGGCAACTTCACCGGTGTCGACAAGGCTAAGATGATCGCCAAGTCCATGTACGCTAACGGCGCCGACGTGGTCTTCCACGCCGCAGCTACCGCCGGCGAAGGCCTCTTCCAAGAAGCCAAGGACATCAACCAAAAGCGCTCAGCTGCCAACAAGGTCTGGGCAATCGGCGTTGACTCTGACCAAAGCTCGCTGGGTGAATACAAGGACAGCAAGGGCAAGAAGGAAAACTTCACTTTGACCTCTGTCATGAAGGGTGTCAACACTGTCTGCGAAGACGTCGCAGAACGTGCCTACAAAGGCAAGTTCCCTGGCGGCAAGCACCTGGTTTACGGCCTGCAGCACAAGGGTACTTACATCCTGCGCGGTCAAATCAGCGACAAGGCTTGGAACGCCGTTCAAAAAGCTAAAGACCAAATCATCTCAGGCAAGATCAAGGTGCCAACCACCCCTGCAAGTGCCAAGTAATTAAAAGCAAAAAAAATAACCCGCGCAAGCGGGTTATTTTTTATTGTTTAAATACCGAAATGACTTTCTTTGTCAGCGGCTGGAGCTCGTCGCCTTGCCGCCAGGCCAGCTGCAATTCCGTGTCCAGCATGTCCTCTTTTAAATCGTAAATGTGCAAACCGCTGCCCTGCGCGATCGAACGCGGCAGCACGGCCGCACCCATCCCCATGCGGGCACAGGCCAAGGCCGTGCGGGCGTCGTCGCAGATGACGGCAAAGTCAGGGGTCAGGCCCTGGAACTCAAACACTTCCTGCAGCCGGTTTAAAAAGCGGCGGTAGACGACCAGGCGCTGGGTGGCGAGCTGTTTTAAGGTCAGCTCTTTTTGGTAGACGACCTCGTCGCGGCTGACGACCATCATGTTGTTTTTCTGCAGAGGCATGGTCACCAGCCCCTGCTTGTTGAACGGCGCCCTGATCAGTGCCAAGTCCACGATGTGGTCGGCCAGCATGTCGACGACCTCGTAGGTGTTGGCCTCGTAGATATGCAGGGTCACCTTCTGACTGCTTTCAATAAACTGCTGCCAGTCTTGGGCTTCTAAAAAACCGGTCGCCGACGACACAACGCCTAAGTTTAAGTCGCCGTAGCTGCCAGTCCCCATTTCGCTGACCTTATTTTTAGCAGTCTCGGACAAGTTGACGATCCGCGTCGCGTAGTTGTCCAACACAGTGCCGGCCGGCGTGAGACTAATCCCGCGGGCAGTGCGCCTAAACAGCTTAACCCCCAAGCTTTTTTCCAGCTGCTTGAGCTGGTAGCTGAGCACAGGCTGGCTCAGATACAGACGCTTGGCGGCTGCGGTAATCTGTTTTTCCTGGGCGACGACACTAAAATAATAAAGTTGTTTTAAGTCCATAGCAATATATAAAAAATTAATATCTCCTAGATACAATAAGTATTTCTTCGATATTCTTTTTTATGGTAATTTATTCCCGTGAAGAATTCAATGAAAAAAAAGGAAAGCGATTTTTATGACGGAATTTCACGGTTTGAGTACGGCCCAAGCCAAGAAAAAGACGGACCAATATGGATTAAACGAGGTGCCAGAGCCGACCTTCAGCTTCTTTAAAGCATTTCTGAGCGGCTTGTGGAACCTGTCGGCCTGGATTTTGGAAGGTGCCCTCCTGTTGGAAGTTATTTTAGGCAAGGGCATCCAGGCGGCCTTTGTGGCGCTGATGCTGCTCTTTGCGGCCTTTAACGGTGCCATTCAGAAAAAGCGGTCGCGCAAGGTCTTAGCCAGCATCTCCCACAAGCTGACGCCGACGGTGGCAGTCGAACGCGACGGCAAGTGGCAGAACATGGATTCCAAATTCCTGGTGCCCGGCGACTTGATCAGCTTAAACGCCGGCGCGGTTTTGCCGGCCGACGTCAAGATCTTGCAAGGCGAGCTGACTTTAGACGAAAGCAGCATCACCGGCGAATCAAAGCCTGCTAAGCACGAGACCGGGTCGACGGCCTTTGCCGGCACGACCGCGGTCAACGGCAGCTGCCTGGCCGAAGTCACCGCCACGGGCAGCCAGTCGCGGTCAGGCAAGACCATCAACCTGATCAACAAGTCCGCAGCCCCTGGCCACCTGCAGCAGCTGCTCACCAAGATCATCTTCTACCTCTGCCTGTTAGACAGCGTCTTGACTTTGATCTTGCTGATTGCGGCAGTGATCCGCCACGAAAACATCTTGAGCATGCTGCCGTTTTTGGCCATGATGTTCATCGCCTCAATCCCGGTCGCCATGCCTTCGACCTTTGCTCTGTCTAACTCCTTTGAGGCCACCCGTCTGAGCAAGGAAGGCGTCTTGACTTCAGACTTGACTGGGATCCAGGACGCAGCCAACTTGAACTTGCTGCTTTTAGACAAGACCGGGACGATCACCGAAAACAAGACGGCGGTCGCAAGCTGGCAGCCTCTGGCAAACATGCCTGCAGACGAAATCCTGCAATTAGCGCTGGCTGCCGCCGACAAGCGCAACACGGGGATCATCGACCAAGCCCTTTTTGACTTCGGCCAAGAAAAAAAGGTGGAGCTGTTAACAGTCGACAGCTATGAACCATTCACCTCAGCGCGCGGCTACTCCGAAGCCAAGGCCAATGGCCACGACGTCAAGCTGGGCTCATTCAAACAGCTCAGCCGCATCGACCAAGACGCGCCGCAAAAAGCCAAAGGCATCGACCTGACCGCCGGCCGGTCCGTCGCCGTCTTAATCGACGACCAGCTCGCCGGGATCTTCATCCTGCAAGACAAGGTGCGGCCGGACTCAAAAGAAGCCTTGGCCGAATTAAAGCGCCGCGGCATCAAGCCGATCATGCTGACCGGCGACAACCAAGTCACCGCTGCGGCCGTGGCCAAGCAAGTCGGACTTGACGGCCAAGTCGTCTCCATCCGCGACTTTGACAAAAATGCCGGCTTGGCCAACATCGCCGGCATCGCAGACGTCTTGCCGGAAGACAAGCTGGCCATCGTCAAGTACTGCCAGCAGCAAGGCTTTATCGTCGGCATGACCGGCGACGGCATTAACGACGCCGCTGCCTTGAAGCAGGCCGAAGTCGGCATCGCCGTGGCCAACGCGGCCGACGTCGCCAAGCGCTCGTCGAAGATGGTCCTGCTGGACGAAGGCCTGACCCCGATCGTCAAGATCCTGGACGCCGGCCACCGCGTCTACCAGCGGATGACCACCTGGTCTTTGACTAAGCTGGCCCGGACCGCCGAGCTGACCACCATCTTGACCTTGGGCTACCTCTGCTTCGGCTACCTGCCGATGGTCTTAAACGCCATGGTCATCTACACGATCATGAACAACATGGTCACGATGATGATCGGCACTGACCACACTCACATCAGCTTCCAGCCGGAAAACTGGGACATCTTCAAGCTTTCCAAGCGCGCCTTTGCCCTGGCCTTAGGCTGGACTGCCGCCGGCTTTGGCATGATCTGCTTCTTGGAAAGCCGCGGCGTCGCCGCCAGCCAGATCAAGACCATGGTCTACTGCTTCTGCGTGATCTCGGCCATGCTGATCGTGCTGATCACCAGAACGCGCAAGTTCTTCTGGCAGTCCCACCCTTCCAAGTACGTCGGCACCGTCCAGATCATCGACATCGTCTTGACCTGCGGCTTAGCCCTGTTTGGCTGGGCCATGACCCAGATCAGCTTCCAGACTTTGCTGCTGGTTGCCATGTTTGCGGTCGCTGCAGCTTTAGTCATCGACTTTCTTTACAAAAAAGTACTCTTTGCAAAAAACTAAGCAAACAAAAAAGAGCTGGCAAATGCCAGCTCTTTTTTTATGCAAATTTTTAAGCGCCGTGGTATTGAACCAGGGAGTAGATGTCGACGTCAGGCAGCTTTTCACGGCCCTTTAAGTCAGGCAGTTCAATGTAGAAGGCTGCGCCGACCAGCTTGCCGCCCAGTCTTTCAATCAATTCCTTGCTTGCCCGCAGGGTGCCGGCAGTAGCCATCAGGTCGTCGCAGACAACAACGCGTTGGCCCGGCTTAATGGCATCCTTGTTCATTTCCAAAGAGTTTGAACCGTATTCCAAGTCGTAGGAAGCGCGTTCAACGTCGCGCGGCAGCTTGCCCGGCTTTCTGGCTGGGACAAAGCCCAAGCCCAGTTCCAAGGCAACAGGGCAGCCCACGATAAAGCCGCGGGCTTCCGGGCCGACGATGACGTCAGCGTTCTTGCTCTTAGCGTAGGCAGCCAATTCCTTGGTTGCTTCGCGGTAGGCTTCTGCGTCTTGCAGAAGCGGGGTAATGTCACGGAAGATGATCCCCTTGTTAGGGAAGTCTTTAACGCTGGCAATGTATTTCTTAAAATCAAAACTCATGATTAGGAACAAACCTCCATTTATTTCAGGTACCGCTCAGCATAAGCGACTAGCTGCTGACTAGGCATCGTTCGTAATTTGCGGGCGAAGTCCAGCTGCTGGACCGCGGCCCTGAAATACTTCGAATCGGTCAATTTATGTTTCGGGTGCTGACCGTCAGCACTGATTTTTGACAGATTAATTTTAACAAACTTCAGGTCAAAAAACACCCTTAAGACGAAAAAGATCTCGTCGCTGCTCATCCCCAGGTAGGGAGCGACCAAATTGTAATCGTTCGGTTTTAGCCCGGGGTGGCTCACCACATAGCGCCAAACGTCAATATATTTTTGCTTGGCCGGCAGGCTCGGCACAGGCAGGCGGTCAAAGGCAAAGTGCAGGTAAAGCTGGTCGTAGTGCTGGGCCAGGGCCTGGTCCAGCTGCACCCGGTCGGGCGGCAGCTCGACGATGCTGGCCCGGCCGCCGCCGGCAAAGCTGTCGACTAAGGCCGTCTGCTCAGGCGCCAAGCCCCAGGCCCGCTGTCCTTGCGCCAGTCCTTTTTCCGTGTAAAAAAGGTAGGTGTCGGCCAGCTGCAAGTCGCCGACGCAGTGGCGCACGTCCACGACGGGCTGCCCTGCCAGAATTGACGGCAGGCCGTACTGCCAGCCGACGATGATGGCCTGAAGGCTGGAGCGCCCGCGCCAGGTGTTGACAGACAGCGTGACTAAGAAGCGCTTGACCAAGTTCAGCTGGCGGTTTTTCAGCAAAAAGCCTGCGTCAAAGCCGGCCACCGTCAGCTTGCCGACCTGCAGGCGCAGGTGGCTGCCGTCTTGACCCATGGTCGCGCTTTTAACAATTTGCGGGTTGGTCAGCGCAAAGACCGGCTCGGGGTTGCCCGTGCCAAAAGGTCCGGCTTGGTGCAGGGCCCGCCAGTCGGCTAAGCTGAGCTGGGGGTCGAGTTCAAAGTCATAGCTTTTTTCTTCCGGCAAAAAGCCGGAAAAGCTGTCTTCAAAAGCTGCGCGCAAGTCATTGAGCTTGCCTTCTTCTAAGCTCAAACCGCAGGCATAGTCGTGGCCGCCAAACTTCGTCAGCAGGCTGTCTTTTAAGGGCGCCAAGGCGTTAAACAGGTTAAAGCCCGGCAGCGAGCGGCCCGACCCCTTCAGCAGGCCGTCTTGGCCCTTGGTCAAGATCAGGGTCGGCTTGTTGAGTTTCCTAGCCACCTTATTGGCCACTAAGCCCAAGACGCCTTCGTGCCAGCCGGGGTCATAGAGCGTCAAAGTCGACCGGTTCTGCCAGCCCTTTTTCTTAACTTGGGCAATGGCCGCTTCAAAAATTTCCTTGGTCAGGGTCTGGCGTTTTTTGTTGAGGTCGTCAATTTGACCAGCCAAGGCCGCTGCCTCTTCTTCAGAGTCAGTCAGCAGCAGGCGCACGGCGAGCTTGGCATCCCCTAGCCGGCCAGTCGCATTCAGCCTTGGCACGACCGCAAAGCCCAAATCTTTTTCATCGATCTGGCCGGCCTTTAAGCCGCACTTGGCAAAAAGGGCCCGCAAGCCCGGCCGCGGGGTCTCATTTAAGACCTCTAAGCCGCGCCTTAAGATGATGTGGCCTTCGCCCGTCACCTGCACCATGTCGCCGACAGTCCCCAGCACGGCCAAGTCCAGCAGGTCGGTCATGGGGTCCTGCATCAGCTGGCGCGCCAGCGTGTAGGCCACGCCGGCGCCGCAGTAGTCGTCAAAAGGATAGGCCTGGCCCGGATAGTTGCAGTGCACCAAGGCATAGCAGTCCGGCTTTTGCTCCTGGAAGGTGTGGTGGTCGGTCACGATCACGTCGACGCCGTGCTGTTTGGCATACTTGCATTCGTCAAGCGCCGTGACGCCGTTGTCGACCGTGATGATTAACTTGCTGCCGCCAGCGATGATCTTCTTGTAAGCTTCAAGGTTAGGCCCGTAGCCTTCCGTAAAGCGGTCGGGGATGTACAAGTCGGGCTCTGCGCCTAAGATTTCCAAGACGTCAATCAGGATCGCCGACGCCGAGATACCGTCTGCGTCGTAGTCGCCGTAGATGGTGATCTTTTCGCCGCGGTCGATGGCCTGCTCGATGCGGGCGGCCGCTTTTTCGACGTCGTGCATCAAGGCCGGGTCTGCCAAGTCTTCTTCTGTTGCATGCAGCCAGAAGTCAATTTTTTCCTGCGTGTCAATTCCGCGCAAAGCAAAAAGCTGCGCCGTTAGCGGACCCAGCTTAAATTCTTCTTGCAGCTCTTTACTTAGCTGTTTTTCTTTTCTTTTTTGCCAAAAGGTCATTGTAGTTTAAACACCTGCAGACTTTGCTTAGTTGCTTTTTCTGTTTGAATCAAATTACCCCGCACGGCCCAGCGGTTCGTGCCGCCGTCTGCACAAGTGATCAGCGTGACGATGTTTTGCTGGGTGTTGTCGACCAGCCAGACATTGTAGGGGCTGACTTTCTTCTTATAATTGATGCGGTAGACGTAGACGTTGGTCAGGTCAGTCAGGTAGACTTTTTGGCCCAGCTGGACGTTTTCCAGCGGCGAAAACAGGATGCCCTTGGCCGTCATGTAGTGGCCGGCCAGCGGGTAGTTGCCCTGCCCCATCACCTGGTCTGCGCGCATCGTGGCGCCGCCCGTCGACATGGACTGGTCAGACAGGCCCTTGCAGATCGGCAGGTACATCTTGACAGAAGGGATGGCCAGCGCGCCGATGACCAGCGCATTGCTCTTCATGCGCGCCTGGATCGCCTTGCCGGGGTCCATCGACTTGACCTTGCTGAAGTCAAATTGCCCCTTCTTTTTTTGGTTTTGCTTGATTTTTTTGACAGTTAACCCGGTCAGAGCCTGGTTCTGGTTTTGCTTGATTGCGTGGTTGGAGACCGGCGTCGCCAAAAGCAGGGCCAGCCCCACCAGCAGCAAAACCAGCGCCAAGATCGAACGCCAACCTATACGATGCTTCTTTTTTGCCATAATTGGTCGTGCTCCCCTTGTCGCATCCGTAAGTTATTGCTATATTAAAATGGTAATGTTAGCGTTTTCAGTTGTTTTCGCTAACTCACATGAAAAAATTATAGCATATTCCGCAGGCCGCTAGCCGGCCGCGGATACGAAAGGAAATGAACCATGCCGCATTGGTTATGGGCAATAATTATTGTCCTGATTGTTCTAATCATTTTATTCCTGGCCTTTTGCGCATACGCCGGCAACTTCTTTGTCGGTGCCGCCCTGCTCCGCGACTCCACCTGGTACGCGGAAAAAGGCCATAAGATGCTGAACCCGGATAACTTCAACACCGAAAAGACCGTCTGGACCGAAATCGAAGACCGCCAAAACAAAGAGCGCGACGAATTTTGGGCTCAGCAGGCAAGCGAAAGCTGGGAGCAGGAAATCGACGGGCACAAGATTGTCGCCACCGCCTTCCGCAACAGCGGCCACCGCTGGCTGCTCGGCGTCCACGGCTACCGCTCAACCGGCAAACGTGACATGGGCTACACCGCTAAGATCATGTTTGAAAAAGGCTACAGCGTGCTGGTGCCAGACTTGTCGGCTCACGGCAAATCCGGCGGCAACAAGATCGGCATGGGCTGGCTGGAGCGCCGCGACGTCGAGATCTGGATCAAGGAAATCGTTAAACGCGACCCTGAAGCCCAGATCACTTTGATCGGCGGCTCCATGGGGGCGGCCACGGTCCTGATGACCAGCGGCGACGACCTGCCAAGCCAGGTCAAGCTGATCATTGCCGACTGCGGCTACTCTTCCGTCAACAGCGTCTTTTCATACATCTTGTCGTCTTCTCTGCACATGCCGGCTGGCCCCGTTATCCATTTTGCCAGCCAAGCCTGCCAGAAAAAGATCGGCGTCTCGTTTGAACAAGTGTCGAGCGTCAACCAGCTGGCGAAAAACAAGCGCCCGCTGCTCTTGATCCACGGCACCGCTGACAAGTTCGTCCCTTACCAGGAGACCTTCAAGAACATGGAGGCAACCCAGGGCCCTGTCGAATGCATGCTGGTCCAAAAGGCGCCGCACCTGTCGTCAGCCATTTACGACGAAGAGCGCTACTACGAGACGATTGAGCAATTTATTGATAACAACTTAGAAAGAAGTGCAAACAATGGCACAACAAAGTAAAAACAATATGAAGGCGGCCATCCTGCTGGTCATCATTGCCGCCACGATGAGTTCGGCCAGCCAGCTGCTCTGGAAGATCGGGGCCGACTCCAAGTCATCCGGCTTGGCCATCACCCTCTACCTGGTCGGCTTCCTGCTGTCCGGTTTGGGCCTGGTCTTTTTGACCGGTTCCTACCGCTTCGCACCGGTTTCCATCATGCAGCCGATGATGTCTTTAGGCTATGTCTGGTCCATCATCTTCGGCGCCCTGTTCTTGGCTGAAGGCATCACCATCCCGAAGATCATCGGGACGATCTTCATCATCGTCGGTTCTGTTTTGCTTGGTTACGAAGGGGGTCGTGAATAATGGCTAGCATCAACTGGGGCATGGTCATCCTGATCCTGCTCGTTTCAACTTTAACCGGTTCTATCGGTGCCTTGGTCTTAAAGGCCGGCATGGGCAGAATCGTCAAGCTGACTTTTGGCAGCGTCGTTAAAAGCGGCCTGATCTGGGGCGGCGTGCTGCTCTACATCGTGTCAGCGGTCTCCAACATTTTCTTATACAAGTACCTGCCTTACTCAATCGGCTTCCCGATGACTTCCCTGACTTACGTCTGGACCGTCATCCTGTCCTACTTTGTCTTTAAGGAAAAAATCAGTGCAATGAAAGTGATCGCGATCCTGTGCATCATCGCAGGTGTGATCATCATCAGCCGTTAATCGGCACAAAAAAAGGGCTGCGCCTAAAGCGCAGCCCTTTTTTTGTTTAGATAGAGCAGTTCTTATTGCCGGTCATCGCTACATGCTTGTTGGCTGCCAATAATTTTTCACCGTCGCCAATCTGGACGGCTGAGTCAAGCAGCCCGGCGTCGCTGCGCAAGGCTAACCCGCCGTTTTGGAAGTCTAAGACCAAGCCGGGATCTAACAGGGCCAAGTCGTAGTCGGAGGTGTATAGGGACAGACCCTTGTTATTGGCAATGGTCAGCGGGTAATCGGGATCCATAGCAGCAACTTTAATCAATGAGAAACGGTCGCCGATGCTGCAGGAACCGCCCTGCAGGGAATACTTGCCGCCGCCGTCGTCGGCGATCAAGATCAGCTTGCTGTCTGCGACGCCTTTTTTGGCCAGGTAGTCGTAACCTGCGTCAGTAATTCTAATCTCTGTCATAAGAACTCTCCCTTATCTGGTTAGTAAATAACTTTTTACTAACTTTATTATAGCTATTTTCTCAGCTAAACGCTTGTTTCCTGCTCACGCAAAAAAGAGCTGGCTCCTGCCAGCTCTTTTTTAGTTGTTCTTCTGGTTCAAGTCGTCGTCGCCCATCTTCAGAACAGCCATAAAGGCGTCCTGCGGCACGTCGACCGAGCCCACGGCCTTCATCCGCTTCTTGCCGCGCTTCTGTTTTTCCAAAAGCTTGGCCCGGCGGTCCGGGTCGCCCGTGTGGATCTTCCAAGTAACGTCTTTTCTGTAAGGCTTGATCGTCGCTCTCGAAATGATCTTGGCGCCGATCGCCCCCTGGATGTCGACTTCGAAGTTCTGCCGCGGGATCAGCTTCTTCAGCATCGACGTCATCTGGCGGGCCCGGCTCTGAGCCTCGTCGCGGTGGGCAATAAAGCTCAAGGCGTCGACCGGCTGCTTGTTGAGCAGGATATCGATCTTGACCAGGTCGGTGGCCCGGTAGCCGATAATCTCGTAGTCAAGCGAAGCATAGCCCTTGGTCGAAGACTTCAAGTCGTCGAAAAAGTCGAAGATGATCTCGGCCAGCGGGATCTTGTAGATCACGTTGACGCGGTACTTGTCCAAATACTCCATGGTCTGGAATTCGCCGCGCTTGCGCTGGCACAGCTCCATGACAGGGCCAACAAAGTCGTTAGGCACCATGATCTCGGCTTTGACGTACGGCTCTTGGACTTCGCGGTAGTCGCCGGCGCTTGGCAGCTCGGCCGGGTTGTCGATGACCTTGGTCGAGCCGTCGTTCATGATGGCGTGGTAGTCAACAGACGGCGCCGTCATGATCAGCTGCATGCCAAACTCCTGCTCTAAGCGCTCTTGGACCACGTCCATGTGGAGCAGGCCTAAGAAGCCGCAGCGGAAGCCAAAGCCCAAGGCTTGGGAAGTTTCCGGCTCGAACTCTAAAGCCGCGTCGTTTAACTGCAGCTTTTGCAGGGCCTCTTTCAGGTCGTCGTAGCGGCGGTTGTCGACCGGGTACATCCCCGAGTAGACCATCGGCGGGATCTGCCGGTAGCCCGGCAGCGGCTTTTCCGTCGGGTTTTCAGCAGAGGTGATCGTGTCACCAACCCGCGTTTCGCGGACCGACTTGATGTTGGCGGTCAAATAGCCTACGTCGCCCGCAATCAGCATGTCCTTTTTGACAGGCTGCGGATTGGAGACGCCGACTTCGGTGACCTCATAAGTCTTGTGGGTGTTCATGATCTCGATTTCGTCGCCCGGCTTGACCGTGCCCTCTTCGACGCGGATAGCCAAGACAACGCCGCGGTAGTCGTCGTATTTAGAGTCGAAGATCAAGGCCTTCAGCGGCGCGTTCAAGTCGCCGGTTGGCGCCGGCACGTCGTGGACGATGCGTTCGAGCAGCTCCGGGATGCCCTGGCCGGTCTTGCCGGAGACTTCGACGGCGTTAGAAGCATCTAAGCCAAGCATCTCTTCGATTTCTTCCTTGCAGCGGTCAGGGTCGGCCGACGGCAAGTCGATCTTGTTTAAAACCGGCGTGATCTCCAAGTTGTCGTCGATGGCTAAGTAGGTGTTGGCCAAGGTCTGCGCCTGCACGCCCTGGGAAGCGTCGACAACCAGCAGGGCGCCTTCGCAGGCCGCAAGCGACCGTGAGACCTCGTAGGAGAAGTCCACGTGCCCCGGCGTGTCGATCAGGTGGAAGATGTAGTCTTCGCCGTCTTTAGCGTGGTATTTGACTTCAACTGAGTTCAGCTTGATCGTGATGCCGCGCTCGCGCTCCAGCGGCATGTCGTCGAGCAGCTGGTTTTTCATCTGCCGCTCGGCCACCGTATCGGTCAACTCCAAGATCCGGTCGGCGATCGTCGATTTGCCGTGGTCGATGTGAGCCACGATGGAAAAATTGCGAATGTGTTTTTGATAATCTAGCAGTTCTTTTTGATCCATAGCTTCACCTTTTCAAATTCGGTCTTACTATTATAGCAAAAGAAAAAAGATCCTGCTTGACAGCGGGATCTTCTTTTTCTACTTAAGTTTGTCCTTCAGGCGTTCAAAGAAGTTTTTCGACTGCGGAACCGTGCCGCCGCCAGCCTTGACGTATTCGACCAAAGCGTCGCGCTGCTTTTGGTTGAGCTTTTTCGGGATAACCACGCTGACGGTGGTCTCCTGGTCGCCGCGGCCGCCGCCGTGCAGACGCGGAACGCCCTTGCCGCGCAGGGTGAACTTGGTGTTCGGCTGCGTGCCGGCAGGAATCGACAGCTTTTGCTTGCCGTCGACCGTGTCGACTTCGATCTCGTCGCCCAGCACAGCCTGAGCGAAGTCGATCTTAACGTCGGTAAAGATGGTCGTCCCGTTGCGCTTAAAGATCTCGCTCGGACGAACCCGGATCTCTAAGTACAGGTTGCCGTAAGGGCCGCCGTTGCGGCCGGCGTCGCCTTGGCCGGAGAAAGTCACCTGGGTGCCGTTGTCGACCCCGGCTGGGATCGTAGCGTCCAAAGCAACCTTCTTGTTTTGGACCCCGCGGCCGTGGCAGGTCGGGCATGGGTGCTGAATGATGACGCCCTTGCCCTGGCACTTGTCGCAGACGACCTGCTGCTGGAAGATGGTGTAAGGGTTGGACCGGTTGGTCTGCATGACGTAGCCCGTGCCGCCGCACTTGTCGCAGACCATTGGGTGCGTGCCCTTCTCAGTCCCAAAGCCCTTGCAAGTCGGGCAGGTCTCGTCGCGGTTGTAGGCTAAGTGCAGCTTGCGGCCCTTGACCGCGTCCATGAAGTCGATCGTGATCGTCTGGTCCAAATCAGCCCCGCGTCTTGGCGCAGTCGGGTCGACCCGGCGGCTGCTTCTGGCCCCGCCGCCGAAGAACTGGTTAAAGATATCGCCGAAGCCGCCAAAGTCGCCGAAGTCCTGGCCGTTAAACTGGGCGCCGCCGAAACCTTGGCCGCCCATGCCGTTGGCACCAGCTTGGCCGAACTGGTCGTATTGCGCACGCTTTTGCTTGTCGTGCAGCACCTCATAGGCCTCGTTGACTTCCTTGTACTTTTCTTCCGCACCAGGTTCGTGGTTCAAGTCAGGGTGGTACTTCTTGGCCAGTTTGCGGTAGGCCTTATTGATTTCATCCTCGCTGGCGTTGCGGCTTACGCCGAGCACATCATAGTAATCACGCTGTGCCATCAAAAAACTCCTTTGTTTTTTGCAAAAAAAAGAACTACTGTTCAGCAGCTCTTTTTTAACTTACGGTCTACTATTATAACCAAAATTACTTGTCAGGGTCTACTTTTTTGAAGTCGCCGTTGACGGTGTCACCGTTGCCGCCTTGGCCGCCGTTGTCTTGCGGACCTTGGTTTGGCTGCGGACCTTGTTGGCCGGCTGCGCCTTGCTGGCCGCCGTTCTTCTGGTAGAGCTTGACAGCCAGGTCTTGGGCAACCTTAGTCAGAGCGTCCTTCTTAGCCTTCATTTCGTCTAAGTCGTTGTCCTTTTGGGCCTTCTTCAGGTCGTTCAAGGCATCTTCGACAGGCTTTCTGTCATCGTCTGACAGCTTGCCCTTAGTTTCGTCCAAAGTCTTTTGGGTGGAGAAGATCAAAGCGTCAACTTCGTTGCGCAGGTCTGCTTCTTCCTTGCGCTTCTTGTCTTCGTCGGCGTGCTCTTCGGCATCCTTTTGCATCTTCTTGATTTCTTCGTCAGTCAAGCCCGATGAGCTCTTGATGGTGATCTTTTGTTCCTTGCCGGTGCCCATGTCCTTAGCGGAAACGTTGACGATGCCGTTCTTGTCGATGTCGAAAGTAACTTGGATTTGCGGCACACCTCTTGGAGCGGCTGGAATGTCAGTCAGCTCGAAGCGGCCTAAAGTCTTGTCGTCTGCTGCCATTGGCCGTTCACCCTGCAGAACGTGGATGTCAACGGCTGGCTGGTTGTCAGCGGCAGTTGAGAAGATTTGGCTCTTGGAAGTTGGGATAGTGGTGTTTCTGTCGATCAGCTTAGTGAACACACCGCCCATGGTTTCAATACCCAGTGACAGCGGAGTAACGTCCAGCAGGACGATGTCCTTGACGTCGCCGGAAATGACACCGCCTTGGATAGCGGCACCCATGGCAACGGCTTCGTCTGGGTTGATTGAGTGGTCAGGTTCCTTGCCGGACCAGTTCTTAACGGCTTCTTGAACAGCTGGGATTCTGGTTGAACCACCGTTCAGGATGACCTTGTCGATGTCTGAAACCTTCAGGCCGGCGTCACGCAGAGCGTTGTCAAACGGCACCTTGGTCTTTTCTACCAAGTCGGCTGTCAGTTCGTCGAACTTAGCACGGGTCAAGTCGGCTTCCAAGTGCAATGGACCAGCTTCGCCTGCTGAGATGAATGGCAGGGAAATGTGGGTTGAAGATACGCCGGACAGGTCCTTCTTAGCCTTTTCAGCTGCGTCCTTCAAACGCTGCATTGCCATCTTGTCCTTGGACAGGTCAACGCCGTTGTCGTTCTTGAAGTTTTCGATCAGCCAGTTCATGATCCGGCGGTCGAAGTCGTCACCACCCAGGTGGGTGTCGCCGTTAGTTGACAATACTTGGAAGACGCCGCCGCCTAATTGCAGGACGGACACGTCGAAAGTACCGCCGCCTAAGTCGTAGACCAAGACCTTTTCGTCTTCGTCTTTGTTCAAGCCGAAAGCCAAAGCAGAAGCAGTTGGTTCGTTGATGATTCTCTTAACGTCCAAGCCTGCGATCTTGCCGGCGTCTTTAGTAGCCTGGCGTTGTGCGTCGTTGAAGTAAGCAGGAACGGTGATTACGGCGTCGGTGACCTTTTCACCTAAGTAGTCTTCTGAGAACTTCTTGATGTATTGCAGGATGAAAGCTGAGATTTCTTGCGGGGTGTAAGCCTTGTCGCCAACCTTAACCTTGTAGTCCTTTTCGCCCATGTGGCGCTTGATGGACACAATAGTGTTCGGGTTCGTGATGGCTTGCCGCTTGGCAACGGCACCAACCTGCATTTCGCCGTCTTTAAAAGCGACTACTGAAGGAGTGGTCCGGTCGCCTTCCGGGTTAGTGATAATCTTCGGTTCTTTGCCTTCCAGAACGGCAACTGCTGAGTTGGTCGTCCCTAAGTCGATACCAATAACTTTTGACATACTAATACTTCCTTTCGACTTGCTTTGCTTTCTTTTTTAAAAAATTATTGAGCAACGATCACCATTGCCGCACGCAAGGTACGGTCTTTATAGAGGTAGCCCTTCTGCAGGACCTTGACGACAGTATCTTTGGGGTGCTCGTCGTCAGCCGGCAGCGTTTGGACAGCCTGGTGCAGCTGCGGGTCGAACTTTTCGCCCTCGGCCTTGATCGGCGTAATGCCGTGTTCCTTCAAGGCCTTTTGCAAAAGTTCCAGCGTCATCTGGACGCCCTTCTTCAGCTGCTTAGCCGCCTCGTCGTCAGCATCTACTGCCAAAGCACGCTCCAAGTTGTCGACGCTTGATAACAGGTCGCGGGCCAGGTCCTGGTCTTGGTACTTGATCAGCTGGCTGCGCTCCTTGCTGTAGCGCTTTTGCATGTTCTGCTGTTCAGCTTGGCTGCGCAGGAACTTGTTTGATAAGTCGTCGTTTTGCTTTTTCAGCTCGGCGATTTGCTTTTGCAATTCCTTGCTTGGGTCAGCTTGCTTAGCTTTCGGCTTGGCCTGCTCTTCGTCCTTTTTTGGAGCAGCCTTAGGCTTTTTGTCTAAGTCTTTTTCATGAGGAAATTTTTCTTGACTCATGGTGATCCTCCTCTTAAAGATTTAGCACTCAACATTGTTTTGTGCTAACCAACTATCATGATACTAGTCTTTAGCAAAAAAGCAAGGAGAGTGCTAATTTTTTTCTTATTCAAAATGGTTGTAGTAGTCGAGCATCTTCTTAGCCAGCTCTTCGCGTAAAAAGCCCATCAGCCCGATCATCTGCGAGTAAGGCATGTTGGTTGGCCCCAGCAGCGCCAAAGTGCCGCGGCCGTGGTCGCCGACGTTGTAGCTGGCGGTTACTAAGCTGTAGTTGCGCAGCAGGTCGTTCGGCATCTCGCTGCCCAAGGTGACGCGGACCGGGTACTGGTCGTCGTCATCGTCTGACAGGTCGAGCAGGTTAACCAAGTCATCGCTGTCGTCCATCATCTCGTACAAAGACTTGATGTCGGCAATGTTGGTCTCGCTGGAGTTGTTCAGCAGGTTGATCTGGCCGTCGACGTACATCTGCTCGCTGGCGGCTTGCTTGAAGACGTCTTCGACCAGGTCGAGCAGCAGGCCGGCGTGTTCGTCGTTGACCAGGTTATGCGTGATCTTGGCTAACAGCTCGGGCGTCACTTGGTTCAGCGGCAGGCCCACCAGCTGGTCGTTCAGCAGGCGGACTGCCATTTCAATTTCGTCGCCTGAAAAACGGTGCGGCAGTGCATAGACTTGGTTTTTGACGTTGCCGTCGCTGGTCACCAGGATCGCCATCACCTGCCGCGGCGATACCGGCACGATTCTAAAGCCGGTGATGCGCACGTTGCGGCTTTCGGGGCTGGCGACAAAAGACGTGTAGTTGGTCAGCCGCGACAAGATCTTGGCTGCCTCCTGCACGATGTCATTGACCTGGTGGAAAGGCTGGCCGAGCTTGTTGCCGATCTCCTGGTAAATTCTTGCCGGGACCTGGATCGGCTCGACCAAGTGGTCAAGATAGTAGCGGTAGCCTTCGGCAGACGGCACCCGGCCGCTTGACGAGTGGGTCTTTTCAACCAGGCCCTTGTCCTCAAGCACCGCCATCTCGTTTCTGATCGTCGCGCTGGAGACTTTAATCGGCAGCTGCTTCATCACGGTCTTGGAGCCTACCGGTTCGTGGGTTTTAGTAAAATCCTTGATTACTGTTTCTAAAATAAGCTCTTGGCGTTTGGTCAACATCTTGCTCATCCTCACTTTATAAAATAATGTTAGTCAATTTTTAGCAATAAAGCAAGCAGAGTGCTAATTCTGACACAAAAAAGCGCCTCCCTAGGCGGGAGGCCTTTTTTACCTGATTTTCTTAAAAAAACGCTGCACTGCGACCTGGTCCTTGCTCATCTGCTTGCTCAGCTCTTTGGCGTTGGCAAAGTCGAGCTCGCCGCGCATGTAGTTGTCAAACTCGATGGCAATCTCTTGGCCGTAGGCCACCTCGTCGAAGTCGAACAGGTTGGACTCGATGTAGATCTTCTCTTTTTGGTTGAAGGTCACGTTGTAGCCCACGCTGGTCATCGAGTAGTACCACTTGCCAAAGACCTTGGTCCGGGTGGCGTACACGCCGATCTTCGGGATGATGTTCGGGAAGGCCAATTCCAAGTTCAAGGTCGGAAAGCCCATCTTGCGGCCCAGCTTTTTGCCCTGGACCACCTTGCCGCAGAGCACGTAAGGCTGGCCCAACAGCTCGGCTGCCAAGTCCATGTCGCCGTTTTTAATAGCCTCGCGGATCTCGGTGGAGCCGATCTTGCGGCCGGCAAACTTCTGCTCGGGCACCTCGACGATGTCAAAACGTTTGCGGGCGTGGATCGGCAAAGTCTTCATGTTGGCGATGTCGGCGCGGCCGTAAGTGTAGTCAAAGCCGGCAACAACCGTGTCCGGCTGCAGCTTGACGATCACCTTGTCGATGAATTCCTGCGGGCGCAGGTCGGCAAAGCCGGACCGGAACTTGGCAAAGACCAGGTAGTCGACGCCCAAGGCCTTCATCTTGCGAGCCTTTTCTTTGGGACTGTCGATGTAGCGGAAGTCGCGCTGGCCGTGGAAGATGACTTTGGGGTGCAGGTCAAAGGTCATGACCATTAAGGGCAGGCCTTTTTCCTCCGCAATCTTTTTGGCCTTTCTGATTAAAACCTGGTGGCCGCGGTGGACGCCGTCAAAAAACCCTAAGGCGAGGACTACTTTGCCCGGTGTTAACTTTTCTGTGATGGGATATGCTAACTTGATAACTTGCAATGGCTTCAAATCCTAATTATTGATTTGCCAGCAGCATGAGCTCAGGCCGATAGACCCGGCCCTGCCGGCGGTAGATTGCCCTAACTTTTTCATTATACTTTAAAGCCAGCTCATTTTCATCATTATCCAGGCTGAGCCAGGCGCCGTTTTTTACCTGCGCCCACTGCTGGTCGGTTAAGGCCAGCTGCGGCATGCCGGCGAAAAATTTTTCAAGAGGCTGTAAAAACTGGCGCGCGTTGTCTGCGGTCAAGTCCGCCAAGGCCACGCTGTCTTCCAGATTAAAGCCGCAGGCCTGGGTCCGCGTCAAGTCCGTCATCACGGCCGGCAGGCCCAAGGCGGTCCCTAAGTCGTTGACAAGCGACCGCACGTAGGTGCCCTTGCCGCAGTGCACGGCAAATGAAAAATCCTCCGTACCCTTTTTTTCATCAAAAACAGGCGTGCTGGTCAACTGGTAGTCGTAGACTTCGACCTGCCGCGTGGGAATTTCGACGGGCTCGCCGGCGCGGGCGTATTCGTACAAGCGCTTGCCGTTGACGCGGACGGCCGAATAGATCGGCGGCTTTTGAGCAATGTTGCCAGTAAGCTTTTTCATTGCTTTTTTGATTTGTTCAGCAGAAACCGGCTCAGTCAAAGCCTCTTCGGCGACCACCTTGCCGTCCAAATCATAGCTGTCAGTTGCCAGGCCGAAGCGGCCGCTGCCCTTGTAGGCCTTGGGGCGGGTGTGCATGCGGTCGATTAATTTGGTCGCCTGGCCTACCGCAATGGGCAGCACGCCGTCTACGTCGGGGTCCAAGGTCCCAACGTGGCCGATCTTGCGTTCATGCAAAAGGCGGCGCAGCTTGTAGACCACATCGCCCGAGGTCATGCCGCGGGGCTTGTTGATGACCATGATTCCACTCAGCATTAAAATCTTCCCTTCCTAAAAAAAGCGCCCGTGGGGGCGCTTTTTTATTTGTTGCGTTCTTCGTCTTGTTTTTGGACTTGCTTGATCAGTTCGTCGATCTTGCTGCCGTATAAAACAGAGTTGTCGCGTTTAAAAATGAGCTCCGGTACTTTGTAGACCGTCAGCACTTGGCCCAGCAGGTGGCGCATCATACCCTTGGCCTTTTTCAAGCCTTCGGCAACGTCTTTTTCTTCCTGCTCGTCTTCAGTCATGATGCTGTAGTAGACGGTGGCATAAGACAAGTCGTTAGTGCATTCCACGGCCGTAAAAGTCACACCGGTCAAACGCGGGTCCCGGATGTTTCTGCGCAAAATCTTAGTCAGCTCGCGCAGGATCTCTCCTTCGACCCGGCCAATTCTATGCTTCATGCTAGCCTCCTAATTACTTAGGTTTAACTTCTTGCATCTCGTAAGCTTCTAATTCGTCGCCGACCTTGATGTCGTTGTAGTTTTCTACGACCAGACCACAGTCAGTGCCGGCCTTGACCGTCTTGACGTCGTCTTTGAAGCGGCGCAGAGAAGCCACGTGGCCGTCGTATTTGACGATACCGTCGCGGATGACTCTGATCTTGGATTCGTTGTTGACGTAGCCGGAGTCGACGAAGGCACCAGCGATGGTCCCGATCTTAGAAACCTTCCAGGTCTCACGCACAGTCAGGTTGCCGATGACCTTTTCTTCGAAGGTCGGTTCCAGCATCCCCTTCATGGCGGCAGTCACGTCGTCGATAGCCTTGTAAATGATTGAATACAGGCGGATGTCGACGCCGTCAGATTCGGCCTGCGACTTGGCAGTGCCGGTTGGACGGACGTTGAAGCCGATGATGAAGGCGTTGGAAGCGCCGGCCAGAGTCACGTCGGACTCGTTGATGGCACCGACGCCTGAGTGGATGATGTTCACCCGCACGCCCTTGACGTCGATCTTTTCCAAAGCCTGCTGCAGCGCTTCAACTGAACCCTGGACGTCGGCCTTCAAGACGATGTCGACTTCCTTCATGTTTTCACGCTTCATGGTGTCAAACAGGTTGTCCAAGGTAATGTGCTGCACTTGTTCACGCTGCTTTTCCAGAGCGTTTTGGGCACGCTGTTCGCCGACGGCACGGGCAGTCTTTTCGTCGTCAAAGACAACCATCTTGTCGGCGGATTCCGGCACGTCGTTCAGACCGGTAATTTCAACCGGCATGGATGGCGTCGCCTTCTTGATCCGGCGGCCCTTGTCGTTAGTCATGACCCGGACACGGCCGAAGGTGTTGCCAACAACGATTGGGTCGCCGACGCGCAGAGTACCTTCTTGGACCAGGATGTCGGCGACAGGACCGCGGCCTCTTGACAGGCGGGCTTCAACAACGGTCCCGATGGCCTTTTGAGTTGGGTCGGCCTTTAATTCCATCACATCAGCTTGCAGCAAGATGTTTTGCAAAAGCTGGTCGACGTTCTTGCCGGTCTTGGCTGAAATTTGGACGAAGATCGTGTCGCCGCCCCATTCTTCTGGGACCAGGCCGTACTTCATCAACTGTTCTTGAACGTGTTGCGGGTTGGCGCCCGGAACGTCCATCTTGTTGACAGCGACGATGATTGGCACCTTGGCACTCTTGGCGTGGTCGATGGCTTCGATAGTCTGCGGCATGACGCCGTCGTCGGCGGCGACGACCAGGACAACGATGTCGGTTACTTCGGCACCGCGTTCACGCATGCTGGAGAAGGCCGCGTGGCCTGGGGTGTCCAGGAAGGTCACCAAACGGTCGTCCAAGCGAACCTGGTAGGCACCGATCTTCTGGGTGATCCCGCCGGCTTCGCCTTCGGCAACTTGGGTGTGGCGCAGGCGGTCCAGCAAGGTAGTTTTACCGTGGTCAACGTGGCCCATGACGGTGACAACCGGCGGCCGCTTGATCAGGTTCTTCGACTTCTTGGCAGCTGCTAAGCGCTTAGCGTACAGCTTGTCGATGTCGGAGATATCTTCGTGCACCTTTTCCTTGGCTTCGATGTTGTAGTCGGCAGCCAGCAGCTCAATGGTGTCCTTGTCCAAAGACTGGTTCTGGTTGGTCATGACGCCCAGCATGAAGAGCTTCTTCACGATTTCGGCCGGCTCTCTGTGGAGCAGCTTGCCCAGGTCTTGGGCATTCATGCCCTGCTCGTAAACCAGGACATCTGGCAACGGCTTAGCCTTGCGCTGGGTAGGCTGTTTTGGCTTGAAGCGGTCGGCGTGGACGTTTTGACGGCGCTTCTTGTTCTTGCGGCGCTGACGGTCGCTTTCGCCCCGTCTGCGGCGTTCTTCGTAAGCGTGCTGCTGCTGGCGTTTTCTGCCCAGCTCGGCAGTGTCGCGGTTGCGGTTGTCGCGCGCGGTCTGCTCTTCTTTTTGCTGGTTGACAAAACGCTGCGGCGACGGCTTCAAAATCTTCGGGCCGATGTGCTTTTCAGCGGCAGGCTTTGCTGCCGGGGCTTCCTTAGCAACCGGTTGCGGCTTTGGGGCAGGCTTGGCAGCGGCTTTTTGTTCTTGCCGGCGCAAGTCAGCCTTGGTCGCTTGGCTTTGACGGTCAAGTTCGCGCTGTTCTTGGCGCTGCTTTTGCTTAAAGGCCTTCAGCAGGTCTTGGGCTGCCGGACGCGCAGATTCAGTGTGTTCGTTGCGGCGGCCGTTATTGCTGCTGCGGCGGTTGTTGTTGTTTTTGTGCCGGTTGTTTGACTGCTGCGGCTGCGCCTTGCGGCGGATTGCCTTCACAGAGATCTTGATCTTGCCGCTTTTGGCAGGCTTTTTAGCGGCAGGCTGGCCTGGCTTTAAGCTCGCGGTCAGCTGTTTTTGCTGGTCGTCGCTCAGAGTCGACATGTGTGTTTTGACTTCAAAACCCAGTTCGTGTGCTTTTGATAAAACGGTTTTGTTGTCGATATCTAATTCTTTAGCTAACTCATAAATTCTCTTTTTAGCCATCAAATCACACTCCCTCGCTTGTTAGTTACTTATCACCGAATAATTCTTTTCTTGCTTTTTGATGATCAACGTATTGGTAAAGCTGATCGTAGAACTCGTCAGGAATGGTGGCGTGCAGGCTTCTGCCTAAAATATTGCTGGCCTGAGCCGCTTTGATTTTATCGGGATTCAGCGAAACATAGGCGCCGCGGCCAGCCTTCTTGCCGGTCGGGTCGATCGCTATGTTTTTTTCCTTATCAATCACGATGCGCACCAATTCCTTTTTAGGCTGCATGCTGTTTGTCAGCAAGTCTTTGCGCATAGGAATTTTTCTCAAGGCACTCACCTACTTTTTGCTGCTATTCTTGGGAATCGTCTGCTGGTTCGGAGTCGTCTTCGGCGTTGTCATCGTCGCTGTCGACGAATTCGACATCGGATTCAGGCTTGATGTCGATCTTGTAGCCGGTCAGGCGTGCGGCTAAGCGCACGTTTTGACCCTTCTTGCCGATGGCCAGAGACAGCTGGTAGTCAGGAACGATGACCAGGGCAGTCTTGTTGTCTTCTTCATCCTCGCTGAATTGCACAGCAATGACTTCTGCCGGGTTCAAAGCGTTGGCGATGAAGTCGGATGGGTCGTCTTCGTAACGAACGACGTCGATGTTTTCGCCGCCTAATTCGTTGACGATGTTTTGGACTCTGCTGCCCCGCTGACCGACACAGGTGCCGACCGGGTCGATGTCCGGGTTAGAAGAACGGACGGCGATCTTAGTTCTGTCGCCGGCCTCGCGGGCGATGGAGACGATCTCCACGGTCCCGTCGTAAACTTCCGGCACTTCCTGTTCGAACAAGCGCTTAACCAAGTCAGGCGCAGTCCGGGACACGATGATCTGGGCGCCCTTGCTGTCGGAGCCGACCTTGGTCACCAAAACCCGGATCTGGTCTTGCGGGTTGTAGTGCTCGTTTGGCATCTGGTCGCCGCGCGGCATGATGGCTTCGACGTTGTCGATCTTGACGTAGACGAAGCGGTTGTCGCGGCGTTCAACGGTCCCCGTTACCAGTTCGTCCTGGTATTGGGAGTAAGCTGAAACGATGTGGTCTCTTTCAGCTTCGCGCAAGCGCTGCATGATGACCTGCTTTGCAGTCTGGGCTGCGATCCGGCCAAAGTTCTTCGGAGTGACTTCAAAGGAAATCTTGTCGCCGACTTCGTAGGCCTTGTTGATCTCCAAGGCATCTTGCAAGGAGACTTCCAAGCGGCTGTCTTGCACAGTGTCGACTACCGTCTTCACGGCGTTAACCTTGAAGTCGCCCTTTTTTTCATCAAAAACAACTTCCACGTTTTGAGCTTGGTCGTAGTTTTTCTTGTAAGCGGCTACCAGGGCAGCCTTGATTGCATCGATAATGACATCTTGTTTAATGCCCTTGGTTTCTTCTAGAGAAGCCAAAGCGCCAATTAATTCTTTAGACATAAGTTTTTAATCATCCTCTCTAAAAGTCAATGGCAAACCGGATCTTGGCGACCGCCTTGCGCGGCAGCACGAGCTCCTTGCTCCGAGTCTTGACTTTGATCTTCAGTGTCAATTGCGAATCGTCAAAGTCCTGCAGGTAGCCTTCAAACTGCTTGCTGCCTGCGATCGTTTGGTAAAGACTGACGTGGACGAATTGGCCGCGGGCCTTTTCCCAGTCAGCGGCTTTCTTAATCGGCCGCTCCAAGCCAGGCGATGACAGCTCCAGGACGTAAGGCTCGGAAAAAGGATCCGGGTCTAAGGCGTCGAGCTTTTCTGAGACGAGCTCGCTCAAGTCCGAAATTTTGTTTAAATCAATGCCGCCGGGCTGGTCGACGTAAAGGCGCAGGTAGTATTTGCCCTGCTCTTTGACGTACTCTGCATCGACTAATTCGGCGTCGTTTGCCGTAATCAGCGGTGCCAGTTCTTTTTCAACCAAATCAATAATTTTCGACAATGCTTTTCCTCGCAATAAAAAGAGTGAGCATCTCTGCTCACTCGAATTGACTATTCGAACTACAACGGAACTATACCATAAAAACGGCGCCAACGCTAGTTAAAACAACGATAACTGGTTCTGGTCGGGCATCCCTTCCAAAACTCCGTTTTCCTCAAAGTAGTCCATAATTGTTTGGCTGACCTTGCCGCGCTTTTGCAAGTCTTCCTTAGAAAGGAACTTCTGCTCGGTGCGGGCGGCCACAATCTGCTTGGCGGCGTTGTCGCCCAAGCCCGGCACCGCGTTGAACGGCGCCAAAATGGTGTGTTTGTCTAAGATCTTGAAGTTCAAGGCGTCGGACTCGTTGACGTCGACCATCTTGATCTTGATGCCGCGCTCTAAGCACTCGTTGGCGATCTCCAAAACCGTCAATAAACTCTTGTCCTTGGCCGAAGCGTCCTGGCCTTCGGACTGGATCTTCTTCATCACGGCCTTGACGCTGTTTTTGCCGCGGCTCATGGCTACTAGGTCGAACAAGTCGGCGCGGACTGAGAAGTAGGCCGTGTAGTAGATCACCGGGTAGTAGACCTTGAACCAGGCGATCCGCAAGGCCATCAGGATGTAGGCGGTAGCGTGGGCCTTCGGGAACATGTACTTGATCTTTAAACAAGACGGGATGTACCAGTCCGGGATCTTGTCGTTTTTCTCCAAGATCTTCATGTTTTCGTCGGAGATCCCGCGCCCGTGCCGGACAGATTCCATCGTAAAGAACGACACTTCCGGCTGCACGCCCCAGTGGATCAAGTCCATCATGATGTTGTCACGACAGCCGATCACCTCTTTCAAGGTGCAGGTGTGGTTGTTGATCAGCTCTTCGGCGTTGCCCAGCCACACGTCGGTCCCGTGGCTTAAGCCGGAGATCTGGAGCAGCTCGGAAAAAGTAGTCGGCTTGGTTTCTTCCAGCATCCCGCGGACAAAGCGGGTCCCGAACTCGGGCACACCCAGCGTGCCGGTCTGCGACTGGATCTGGTCTGGCGTGACGCCCAAGACTTTTGGACTGGAGAAAAGCGACATGACGCCGGGGTCGTCAGGCGGAATGGTCAGCGGGTCGACGCCCGACAGGTCCTGCAGCATTCTGATCATCGTCGGGTCATCGTGGCCCAGGATGTCGAACTTCAAAATGTTGTCGTGGATGGAGTGGAAGTCGAAGTGCGTCGTCAGCCAGGCGGCGTTTTGGTCGTCGGCCGGGTACTGCACCGGGGTAAAGTCGTAGATGTCCATGTCGTCGGGCACGACGACGATGCCGGCCGGGTGCTGGCCCGTCGTCCGCTTGACGCCGGTTGCGCCTGCGGCCAGCCGGTCTTCTTCGGCCCCGCGCAGGTGCAGGTCGTTTTCTTCTTCAAAGTGCTTCACGTAGCCAAAGGCGGTCTTGTCGGCAACCGTACCGATCGTGCCGGCCCTGAACGACTTCGACGGGCCGAACATGACCCGGATGTAGTTGTGGGCTACGGGCTGGTAGTCGCCCGAGAAGTTCAGGTCGATATCAGGCACCTTGTCGCCGTGGAAGCCTAAGAAAGTGGCAAAAGGAATGTCCTGGCCGTCCTTGACTAAGTCGTGGCCGCACTTCGGGCACTTTTTATCGGGCAGGTCGAACCCAGACCCGTACTTGCCGTCTTCAAAAAACTGCGAGTACTTGCAGTTAGGACAGCGGTAGTGCGGCGGCAGCGGGTTGACCTCGGTGATCCCAGACATCGTAGCGACCAGACTGGAGCCGACAGACCCCCGCGACCCAACCAGGTAGCCGTCCTTGTTGGACTTGGCCACCAGGCGCTGGGCGATCAGGTAAATGACGGCGTAGCCGTTGCTGATGATGGAGTTTAATTCCAGCTTGATCCGGTCTTCGACCAGCTTTGGCAGCGGCTTGCCGTACCACTCGTAGGCCTTTTCGTAGGTCAGGTCGGTCATTTCCTGGTCGGCGTTTTTCAGGTGCGGCGGGTACAGGCCGGACTTGATCGGGGCAATTTCTTCAATTGAGTCGGCGATCGCATTGGTGTTTTCAATCACGATCTTTTTTGCCAAATCCTCGCCTAAAAAGGCAAAGGCGTCCAGCATTTCCTGGGTCGTGTAAAAATGCAGGTCAGGCTGGGGCTTGTTACGGTTCGGGTTGGATTTTTGGCTGGCCAAAAGGATCTGGCGGTAGATGGCATCGTGCGGCTCTAAATAGTGGGCGTCGCTGGTGGCCACGACCGGCTTGCCGAGCTCGGCGCCTAACTTGCAGATGTTTTTCAGGATCTCTTCGAGCTCTTCTTCGTTTTTGATCAAGTGGTCGCGGATCAGGTTGGAGTATGCTGCCGGGGGCTGGACTTCCAAATAGTCGTAGAACTTGGCTAATTCTTTGGCCTGGTCGTAGCCGCGCTCCATCATGGTCGTAAACACGTCGCCGTCTTGGCAGCCAGACCCGACCAGCAGGCCTTCGCGCAGCTCGGTCAGTTTTGACTGCGGCGTGCGCGGGACCCGGTAAAAGTACTGGGTGCTGGCTAAGGAGATCAGCTTGTAAAGGTTCTTCAAGCCCTTTTTATTCTTGACCAGCACTGTGATCGAAGTCGGCCGCATCCGGCGGAACAGGCGCTTGCCTTGAGCAAACTTGTTCATCTGGGCCAGGTTGTCTTCTGAGAACTTGTCTTTGAACTCATCTAACAATTTGTACATGAGCAGCCCCGTGGCCTCGGCGTCGGAGTCGGCGCGGTGGTGGTGGTCCAAGACGACATTGTACTTGCGCGTCAGGCTGTCGAGCTTGTGGTTGCTGCGTTCTGGGTGCAGCAGGCGCGACAACTCCAAGGTGTCGACGACGGGCTGGCTGATCGTGTATAGGCCGGCACGGCGCAGGGCCGCGTCCACAAAGCCCACGTCGAATTGCACGTTGTGGCCGCACAGAGGCCGGTCGCCGCAAAAGTCCATAAACCTTTTGACGACGTCGGCTTCGTCGCCGCCCTGGCTGACCATCTCGTCGGTGATGGAAGTCAGGTTGATCGTGGTCGAAGCCAGCGGGTGGTGCGGGTTGATAAACTCGTCAAAGCGGTCGATGACCTCGCCGTCGAGCATCTTGACGGCCCCGATTTCGATCATGGTGTCGTAGACTGACGACAGGCCCGTGGTCTCGGTGTCAAAGGCGATGAACTCCTGCCCTTCCCACTTTTGGTCGGCGGGGTTTAAGACGATCTTGGCCGAGTCCTTGATCATGTTGGCCTCGACGCCGTACAAGATCTTCATCTTGGCGCTGCCGCCGGCGTGGTAGGCAGCCGGGAAGGACTGCACGTCGGCGTGGTCCGTAATCGCAATGGCCTTTTGGCCAAAAGACTTGGCCGCGTTAATAAAGTCGGCCGGGGCGTTCGTCGCGTCCAGCTCGCTCATGTTGGTGTGCAGGTGCAGCTCGACGCGTTTTTGCTCGCCCTCGTATTTTTCGGTGCGGCCGACGTGTTTGATCGTCTCCATCTGGTCGATGTTGAAGACCAAGTCGTGCTGGTAGCGGTCGTCCATGACGCTGCCCTGCAGGCTGGCCCACTGCCCCGGCTTAATCTGCTTGAAAAAGTCCAGCTGGTCGGGGTTTGACACAAAGCGCTTGAAGGCAATGGAATCGGTGTAGTCCGTGATCTCGCCGGTAAAAATGTTAGAGCCTGACCGCAGCTCGCGCAGTTCGCACTTGAAGATGTGGCCGGAAACCTGTACCCGGCGCGAACCGTCGACTAAGTCCTTCATCTGGACCTGCTGGTAGCCGTCGCCTAATTGGCCCGGCGTACTCTGCCGGCTGTAGCGGCGCGGCGCCGGGGCCGGTGCTGGCGGAGCCGGCGGCAGCTCATCGTGGAGCTTTTGCAGCTTGGCTTCGTGTTCGGCCTGCTCGCGCTCTAAGCTTTGCAGGTTCTCGCGGCTGTTTTCCTTGTCCTTTTTCAAGATAAACTTGACGTTGAAAAAGCCGTACTTGCGGTATTCCAGGCCCAGCTGCAGCAAGGTTTGCTGGTCCAGGGCCTGGGCTTCGACCTCGTTTTGGACCGTGATGATCCACTGGTCGTTGTAAAGGTCTGGCTTTTCGTTGTGCAAAAAGCCCGCGGTCAGCGGCGGCAGGCTTTGGTCGTGGTCCAGCATGTACTGCCAGTAATCGGGCAGAAACTTCGGGTCGCCGTCAGCCGTTTTCACCAGCAGGCTGGCCTTGACGCTGGGCTCAAAGCCGGCAGCGACTGCCTTGCTCAAGGCCTCATAGGTCGCAAATTCCAAGGGGGTGTCAAAAAAGACGTGGATCACCCACGCCTTTTGATCTGGATAGACGTCCACGTCTTGGATTTCGCCAGCCTGGACCACGTCATTGTCCGGGAAGCTGGTCGGAAATTTGATTTGCTTTAATAACTTTTGCAAAAGGTCATTCTGCTTGCTCACAAAAATTACCCTAACTCTTTTTCTACTAAAGCAGCCAAGTCGGAAACTTTGACTTCTTGTGCCTTGTCGTCAGTTGGACGCTTAACTTCGACAACGCCGTCCTTGGCCTTGCGCCCGACGGTGATGCGCAGCGGTGCGCCAACCAAGTCGGCGTCGTTGAACTTGACGCCAGGACGTTCTTTTCTGTCGTCGTAGAGCACGTCGTACTTTTGACCCTGCTCTTTTTCCAATTTTTCGGAAAGCTCGGTTTGGGCGTCGTCGTTCATCTTCATCTGGACGATGTGGATGGCAAACGGTGCGATTTCCTTTGGCCAAGCGATGCCGTTGTCGGTCAAGTGCTGTTCAACGATGGCTGACAGCATCCGAGTCACGCCGATGCCGTAAGAACCCATGATGACCGGCTTGCTCTTGCCGTTGTTGTCTAAGAAGTCGGCACCCATGGTTTCGGTGTAGTAGGTGCCCAGCTTGAAGATGTGGCCTACTTCAATAGAAGTAGTAAATTGCAGCGGTTCGTGGTCGATTGGGTCCAGTTCGCCTTCGTTGGCCACGCGGATGTCGGCAAATTGGTCGACCTTGAAGTCGCGGTCCAGGTTGGCGTTTTCGAATTGGGCATCGTCAACGCCGGCACCGACAACGAAGTTGACCAGGTTCTTGACCGTTTCGTCGGCGATGATCTGGTCGGCAAAGTCGGCGTCAATTGGGCCGACAGAGCCCTTAGTCACGCCGGCAATTTTAACCAAGTCTTCAGTTGCGGCTTCGTGGATGTCGTTGGCGTCGATCACGTGGGCCAGCTTTGCTTCGTTGATCTGCTTGTCGCCGCGGATCAAAACCAAGACCGGCTTGCCGTCTGCCATGTAGATGATGGACTTCACGATTCTGGTGGCTGGGACCTTTAAAAAGGCAGCCAGCTTTTCAATCGTGTCGCAACCAGGCGTAGCCACCTTGTGCAGCTCTTTTTCTTCTTCTGGTTCAGGCTTGAAGTCGTCGACACTTTGGGCCATTTCCAGGTTGGCTGCGTAAGTGCCGCTGGCGTTGACCGCGATGGTGTCTTCGCCGATGGCTGCCGGAGCCTGGAATTCAGTTGAGTCCTTGCCGCCCATCGTACCGGAGTCGGCAATAACTGGTCTGACGGTCAGACCGCAGCGGCGGTAGACGTTTTCAAAGGCGCGCTTTTCGTCGTCAAACTGCTTGTCCAGCTGCTCGCGCGTTGCGGCAAAGCTGTAAGCGTCGAGCATGATGAACTCGCGGCCGCGCAACAGGCCGAAGCGCGGTCTGTTTTCGTCTCTGAACTTAGTCTGAATCTGGTACAAGGAGATTGGCATCTGCTTGTAGCTCTTCAGGTTCTTGGCAATCAGTTCGGTAAAGGTTTCTTCATGAGTTGGGCCCAGCAGTGAAGGCCGGTCGTGACGGTCGTTTAACCGGAACATCTCAGCGCCGTACTTTTCCAGACGGCCTGATTCTTCCCACAGGCTGGCTGGCAGCAAAGCCGGCATGAGCATTTCGGGCACATTGATCTTTTCCATTTCTTCTTCCATGATCTTTTGTGCCTTGTTCAAGACCCGGTAAGCCAAAGGCAGGTAGGCGTAAACCCCCGCCGTCACTTGTCTGATGTAACCGCCCCGCAGCATCAGCTGGTGGCTTTTAGCAACTGCGTCTGCAGGCGTTTCCTTTAAGGTCGGCATGAAAAAACTAGATTGCCGCATTCTTTTCCTCCTAAATTGCTACTTGATGAAGTAGCGGTAAATATCATTCCCTGTAACTGCAATGATCAATAATAACAAAAAAGCGACGCCGATTAAATCGATAATCGTCTCGTGTTCCGGCTTAATCGGTTTGCCCCGGAACAGCTCGATGATGTTGAGCAAGAGCTTGCCGCCGTCTAGGCCCGGAATCGGGATCAAGTTGACGATCCCCAAGTTGATGGAGATCATGGCGGTGAAGGCCAGCACGGCCTCTAAGCCGTAGCGCGAAACGCGCGCGGTGGCCGAGTAGATGCCGACTGGGCCCGACAGCTTGTTCAAGCTGAAGTTGGTGAACAGGTCGCCGACGGCCCGGAAGATCATCCCGGTCGTCTGCACGCTGGTCTGCCAGCCGCGCTTGGCCTTGGCGCCGGCGCTGTTGTCAGGCTTGGCCATGATCCCGATCTGGTAGACGGTCTGGCTGCCCTGGCGCACGCGCTTAGGTTTTAAGCTCACGGTGCGGTAGCTGCCCTTTCTTTTGACAGTAACCTTGGCCTTTTTGCCTTTGCTCAGCTCTTGGCTGATTTGGTAAAAAGCAGTGATTTTCTTCTTATTAATAGCAACGACGCGGTCGCCGGCCTGCAGCCCTGCTTGGGCCGCCGGCATCCCGCTTTGCACCTGGCCGATGGTCGTGGTGCCCGGTCCAGCTGCCAAAAAAGTCCAGATCATAAAGACGACAAAGCCGAGCAGGATGTTCATCAAAGGGCCCGCCACGTTGGTGCCCAGTTTCTGCCAGGTCGTGGCCTGTTCAAACTGGCGGCTGCGCGGGGCGATGATCAGCTCGTCGTGGTCTTTATCGATCAAGGTGGCCTTCGGGTCGACCTGGTAGGTCTTCTCCTCTAAGCCATTTTCCCGGCCTAAAATCGTCAAGTTGTCGACTAAGTCGGCTTTTTCGACTTGGACGGGGATGCCTTCGATCGGCAGGTCGGACTCGGATGCGTCGATGCGCTTGACCTTGCCGGCTTCATCCAGCGCCAAGACGACGTTAGTGCCGGGGTCGATCTGCGCTGAATCGTCGCTGCCGGCTAAGCGGACGTAGCCGCCCAGCGGCAGCCAGCGCAAGGTATAGGTCGTCTCGCCGCGCCGGGTTTGCAGAAGCTTGGGCCCCATGCCGATGGAGAATTCCCGCACCAGCACGCCAGCCCTTTTGGCCATGACAAAGTGGCCGAGCTCGTGGACGAAGACGAGCACGCCGAAGACGACAATAAAGATTAAGATTCCCTTCATGCTTTACTTCCTAAAGGACGCCCAGCAGGGCAACAGTCGGCAGCACGAAGAGCATTGAATCGAAGCGGTCCAAGATGCCGCCGTGGCCCGGTAAAATCTTGCCGGAGTCCTTGATGCCGTAGTGGCGCTTGTAGGCCGATTCCACCAGGTCCCCGATCTGGCCGACGATGGACAAAAACAGGCTGGCGATAATCAAAGCGGCCTTCGGTCTGTTGACCGGTACCAAGAAGACGTAGACGGTCGTGAGCAGGACGGCCATGAGGCAGCCCGCGATGGAGCCTTCCCAAGTCTTGTTTGGCGAAATTACCGGCCACAGCTTGTGGCAGCCGATCTTGCGGCCAAAGGTGTAGGCAAAGATATCAGTCGACCACACAACGACGAAGACGTAGCACAAAAGGGCCAAACCCTGCTGTGCGTTTCTGATCGCAGCCATGTAGTGAAAGCCCGTGCCGATGTACATCGAAGCGACGGTGTAGACACCGACGTCGTCCAAGTTGACCTTGTTTTTGGAAAAAACAGTCCAGACAAGGAGCAGCATGACGAAAATGAAGTAGATGTTCAGCCGGCCCAGGTGCGGCGGCAAGAAGTTAAAGAAACTGTTGGGCACCGCCATGGTTAAAGTGGCCAGCAGGGCCAGCAGGAACTCGAATGAGACCAGGACCCTTTTTTTCATCAAGAAAATTTCGCTGATGCCGATAGCGGCAAACAGCGCTGCGGCCAGGTCGATCCAAATGCCGCCGGCCCACACAATTGGAATAAACAAACACAAGGCAACAACTGCCGTGATGACTCTTTGTTTCATAAGCTCTTTCTAAATCTTTCCAAAACGACGATCGCGTTTTTCAAACGCACTAATAGCAGCCGCCAAGTCGGCCTTGTCAAAGTCGGGCCAGTACTTGTCGGTGAAGTAAAACTCGCTGTAAGCAAGCTGCCAGAGCAGGAAGTTCGACAGGCGCTGTTCGCCAGACGTCCGGATCAGCAGGTCCGGGTTGGCTAAGTCGCCGAACTTACCCGTCATCAGCTCCTGGCTGATCATGTCTTCCGTGATGGCGGCAGGTTCCAGCTCCCCTGCTGCACAGCGTGCGGCCAGCTTGCGGCAGGCCGCCGTGATTTCGGCCCGGCTGCCGTAGTTGAAGGCAAAGTTCAATACCATGCCCGTGTTGTTCTTAGTTTGCTCTTGTGCTTTTTCGACGACCGCCAGCGTTTTTTGCGGCAAGCGGTCCATAAAGCCCATGATGTTCACCTTGATCTGGTTTTCCATCAGCATGGGCATGTAGTGGTTGAAAAAGCGGACGGGCAGGTTCATCAAAAACGCCACTTCCTGCTTCGGCCGCGCCCAGTTTTCCGTAGAAAAGGCATAGAGGGTCAAGACTTTGACGCCCATTGCGCTGGCAGCCAACGCGATGCGGCGGACGTTCTCCATCCCCTCTTGGTGGCCGGCCACGCGGGGTTTGCCCTGCGCTTTGGCCCAGCGGCCGTTGCCATCCATGATGATGGCCAGGTGGCGGCAGGTTTTTTGCTCAGCCATTAGCCTTCAGTGATCTCCTTGCGCTTGTTGTCGGCCAGTTCGTCGATCTTCTTAGTGGCGTTGTCGGTCACTTTCTGGACTTGCTTTTCTAAGTCGTGCTGCTGGTCTTCGGTGATGTCGCCGGCTTTTTCTGAGCGCTTCAACTTGTCCATGGCTTCGCGGCGGACGTTGCGGACAGCGATCTTGGCTTGTTCAGCCATCTTGCCGACTTCCTTGGCGATTTCTTGGCGGCGTTCGCCAGTCAGTTGCGGGATGACTAAGCGGATGACCTTGCCGTCGTTAGCCGGAGTCAGGCCTAAGTTAGAAGCCAAAATGGCGTGTTCGATGTCGTCCAGGCTGGACTTGTCGTAAGGGCTGATCATCAAAACGCGGGGTTCTGGGATCGTCACTGATGACATTTGGGTCAGCGGCGTCGGGGCGCCGTAGTAGTCAACCTTGACGTCGTCCAGCAGAGAAGCATTGGCTACGCCGGCCCGGATGGTGGCCAGGTTTTGCTTGTACTTTTTAATGGACACGTCCATGTTGCTTTGAGCTTTAGTGATGATTTCGTTATTCATTATTTGTTACCTCTGATAATCGTACCGATGTTTTCGCCGTTGACAACGCGCTTGATGTTGCCCGGCTTGTTGACGTTGAAGACGATCAATGGAATGTCGGTGTCCATTGACAGTGAGCTGGCAGTCCGGTCCATGACCTTCAAGTTCTTGGCGATGATGTCCAGCTGGGTCAGCTCGCTGAACTTCTTGGCGTTCGGGTCGACGTTCGGGTCGGCTGAGTAGACGCCGTCGACGCCGTTTTTCGCCATTAAAATGACGTCAGCGCCGATTTCGGCTGCCCGCAGAGCGGCCGTGGTGTCGGTTGAAAAGTAAGGGTTGCCCGTGCCGCCGCCGAAAATGACCACGCGGCCCTTTTCCAAGTGGCGCAGAGCTCTTCTTCTGATGTAAGGCTCAGCGACTTGGCGCATCTCGATCGAGGTCTGCATTCTGGTCGGCACGCCGTCGTTTTCCAGGCCGTCTTGCAGGGCCAGGCCGTTCATGATCGTGGCCAGCATGCCCATGTAGTCGGCTTGGGCTCTTTCCATGCCGAGCTTGGCGCCGGTGACGCCGCGCCACATGTTGCCGCCGCCGCAGACGACGCCGATTTGAACGCCCAGGTCGTGGACTGATTTAATCTCGTCGGCCAGGTGCTTGATCACCTTGGGATCAATACCAAAGCCCTTTTCCCCGGCCAAAGCTTCGCCGGAGATCTTCAGAATTACGCGCTTGTATTTTACTTGACTCATCTGGATATCCTCCTATAACTCATATCATTTTAGCATATAATTCTGGCCGCAAAAAAAGAAGGTGCACAGTGTACACCTTCTTTAAAAAGACCATGAACAGTCTTATTTCATTTGTTCTGCAACTTCGGCTGCGAAGTCTTCTGAACGGTGTTCCAGGCCTTCGCCTACTTCAAAGCGGAGGTAGCCGGTAACCTTAGCGTTTTCAGACTTAGCGTATTCGCCGACAGTCATCTTGTCGTCCTTAACGTATGGCTGGTCAACCAGGCAAATTTCGCTCAGGTACTTGTTGACACGGCCCTTAACGATCATTGGCACGATCTTAGCCGGCTTGCCTTCCTTTTCGGTCTCCTTAGTGAAGACTTCAGTTTGGCGAGCAAGTTCGTCAGCTGGTACTGAGTCCTTGTCCAGGTATTCTGGGTTGATGGCTGCAACGTGCATTGCCACGTTCTTGGCAACTTCTTCGCTGCCGCCTTGCACCTTGGTCAGCGCAACGATGGCACCATTGTTGTGCTTGTAAGCACCAAAGACTTCGTCATCGTTCTTAGTCAAGAATTCGAATCTTCTCAAGGTCAGCTTTTCGCCGATAACGGCAGTCAGGTCGGTAATTGCTGATTCGATAGTGCCGTCACCAAGCTTAGCAGCCATGGCTTCCTTCAAGTCCTTTGGCTTAGCGGCCAAAATAGCCTTGGTGATGTCGTCAACCAGCTTGATGAACTTGTCGTTAGAAGCTACGAAGTCAGTTTCGGAGTTGACTTCGACAATAACTGCGTCGTTGCCGTCGATTGCGTATTCAGCCAAACCTTCAGCAGCGATGCGGCCGCTCTTCTTGGCAGCCTTAACTACACCATTTTCACGCAAGATGTTAACGGCCTTTTCAATGTCGCCGTCGGCCTTAACCAAGGCCTTCTTGCAGTCCATCATGCCGGCACCGGTCCGGTCACGCAATTCCTTAACGAGCTTAGCAGTAATCTTTGCCATGCTTATAAGTCCTCCCTTAGACTTTTTAAAAACTAGTCTTCGTCGTCTTCTTGAGCGATTTCTTCCATTGACTTGTCGTCAGAGTCGCTGGCAGCAGCCTTGTCAGCCATTTCCTTTTCAACGTTTTCGCCGTCGTCTTGGCCTTGCTTGCCTTCGATGATAGCGTCAGCCATTGCGCCGGAGATCAGGCGGATAGCACGGATAGCGTCATCGTTTGATGGGATCACAACGTCGATAGGAGTTGGGTCGGTGTTGGTGTCAACCATGGCAACAACTGGGATGCCCAGGATGTTGGCCTCGTGAACAGCGATCTTTTCCTTCTTAGGGTCAACTACGAACAAAACGTCTGGAATTCTTGGCATGTCTTCGATACCGCCTAAGAATCTTTGCAGCTTGTCCTTTTCCTTGGTCAAAACAGCTGCTTCCTTCTTTGGCAATACGTCAAAGGTGCCGTCTTCGGCCATGGTCTTCAAGTCCTTCAGACGCTTAACCCGGCTTTGGATAGTCTTCCAGTTAGTCAGGGTACCGCCCAGCCAGCGTTCGTTAACGTAGTATTGGCCTGCGCGGGTAGCTTCTTCTTGGATTGATTCTTGAGCTTGCTTCTTAGTACCAACAAACAGGAAAACGCCGTTGTCCTTGGCAACTGCCTTAACGTAGTTGTAAGCGTCGTCCAGCATCTTGATGGTCTTTTGCAGGTCGATGATGTAGATCCCGTTTCTTTGAGTGAAGATGTATTGCTTCATTCTTGGGTCCCATCTTCTGGTTTGGTGACCGAAGTGCACGCCTGCTTCCAGCAATTGTTTCATAGTAACTACTGACATAAAAAAATCCTCCTATGGTTTTTTCCTCTCAACAGCTCATTTCGCCAGCTGACCAATGTCTGGCACCCGGCCGGCGATCGCTACTGATGTGTGTTTTCACGTGCAAAATGCACGCCTAATTATTTTACAAAAAAAAGCCTGCGCGTGCAACTAAAAATGGACGCCCTGTTCGCGCAAAAAGCTTTCTTTCCAGGCGCGGTCGTGGTGCTTGAACCAGTACTCGCGCTTCAAGGCCTGGGTCTTGTCGCTGAATTCTTCGTGGTAGATCAGCTTGACGGGCCGGCGGGCCTTGGTGTACTTGGCGCCCTTGCCGGCGTTGTGCTTGGCGACACGTTCCTCTAAGTCAGGAGTAAAGCCGCCGTAGAAGCTACCGTCTGAGCATAAAAGCACGTAGAAGTAGTATTTCTGCTCAGAGCTTTTATCTTCCTTAATAATATGGTCGACCTGTCGTGTAAAAGAGCCGTCTTGTTCATGGACCACGATCGGACTCTTTAAGACCAAGCCGGTCTCGCTGACGTGGCGCGAAGCCACCGCCACAAACAAGTCGGCGTCGCTGCCGGCATGCGGGCAAAACGGCTGGATCTGTTTGACCGCCAGGTCGTGCTTGTGGCAGGCCACGATCAAGTCGCCTAACCGCTCGGGCCGGTGGACGATGACTAATTTGCCGTGCCATTTCAGCAGCTGGCTGGCCGTCGCCACCACCTGGTCCAAGTTGATGAGCAGCTCGTGGCGCGCAATCGCCTTGGCCTCGTCGGGGTTGACCACGTGGCCGGCCGGCGCCTTGAAGTAAGGCGGGTTGACCATGACCAAGTCGTAGCTGTCTTTTGGCAAAAAGTCGGTTGCCTTTTTGGCATCCCCGGCCCAGACCTTGATCCGGTTTTCGTAGTGGTTGGCTTCAACCGACCGGCGGGCCTGGCTCACGATGTCGTCTTGGATTTCGACAGCGTCAAAGTGCGCGCTGGACCGGTAGGCCGCATACAGGCTGGCCGCGCAGTTGCCCGCGCACAAGTCGACGGCCCGCGCCCTTTTTTTCAAAAAATGCACAGCCTGATCTGCGAGCAGCAAGGTGTCCAAAGAAAAGCTGAACGCGTCGCTGCGCTGAATGATCTTCAACTCGTCGCTGTACATGTAGTCGAGCCGTTCGCCCGGCAGCAATTTAACCATTATCTTCCACCCTTTCTCAGCTTTGTTATAATAGCATAGTTATTAATGGAGGAGAGTTTTATGTTCTATCGTTTCATCAGACCAATCGCCCGTTTTGTGGTCTGGGTCTTAAACGGCCACCTGCACGTTCACCACAAAGAACGCTTGCCGAAAGGCAACTACGTGCTGGTCGCTCCGCACCGCACCTGGTGGGAGCCGATTTTATTTGCGCTGGCCGCCTCGCCTGACGAGTTTATGTTCATGGCCAAAGTCGAGCTCTTCAAAAACCCGATCTTGCGCTTTATCATGGTGCACGCCCACGCCTTCCCGGTCGACCGCAACCACCCGGGCCCGTCGGCCCTGCGCACCCCGGTCAAGGGCTTAAAGCAAGGCAAGTTGTCCTTGATCATCTTCCCTTCGGGCACGCGCCACTCAGCAGAGCTGAAGTCCGGCGCCTTTGTCATCGCCAAGCTGGCCAAAAAGCCGCTGGTGCCGGTCGTCTACCAGGGGCCGCTGACTTTTGGCGGCCTGCTGCGCCGCCAGCCGATGGAGATCTGCTTTGGCGAAGCCTATGATTTGAATGGCGAAAAGGTCAACAAGACCACCATCCCGGACCTTTACGACGACTTGGAAAAGCGCTGGGACAAAATCGACAAAGAGCAAAATCCTTCTTTCAAGTACATCCCTCATTAAATTGTGCTAAGGTCTTTTTTAAAAAGAAAAAAACCAAGTGGTTAGATTTTGAGGAGGAATTTAGCAGTGCTGGAAAAAACTTTCTACAACGCCATGCTGAAAGATTCGTTCTCTATCCCGGTAAAAGTTACCTACTGGGACGGCAAGAGCAAACAGTATGGTGAAGGCGAGCCGCAGGTCGAAGTGGTCTTTAACAAAAAGATCCCGATCAAGTCGATCGTGAACAACGCCTCGCTGGCCTTAGGCGAAGGCTACATGGACAAAGACATCGAAATCCACGGCAGCATTCAAAAGCTGATCGAGGCGGCCTACGAGAGCGCCAACAGCTTCATGCGGTCCAGCAAGTTCCGCAAGTTCATGCCAAAGCAGAACCACTCTGAAAAACAGAGCCTGCACGATGTCCAAGACCACTACGACATCGGCAACGACTTTTACAAGCTCTGGCTGGACAAGACCATGACCTATTCTTGCGCCTACTTCACGCCGCAAAATAAGAACAGCGACTTAGAGGCCGCCCAAATCGCCAAGGTCCACCACATCTTGCAAAAGCTGAACCCGCAAAACGGGCAAAGCTTGCTGGACATCGGCTGCGGCTGGGGGACTTTGATGCTGACGGCGGCCAAGGAATACGGCCTGCGCGTCACCGGCGTCACCTTAAGCGAAGAACAGTACAAGCTGGTGCAGCAGAGAATCCAGGACATGGGCCTGGCCAACCAGGCCGAAGTCTTGCTGGAAGACTACCGCGAAATCGGCGACCGCCATTTTGACTACGTCACTAGCGTCGGCATGTTCGAACACGTCGGCAAGGAAAACTTGGGCCAGTACTGCCAAGACGTCGCTAAATACCTGAAAGACGACGGCGTGGCCTTGATCCACGGCATCACCCGCCAGCAAGGCGGCGCCACTAACGCCTGGCTGAACAAGTACATCTTCCCGGGCGGCTACGTACCGGGCCTGGCCGAAATGGTCGGCCACTTTGAAGAAGCAGACCTGCAGCTTACCGACATGGAAAGCCTGCGCCGCCACTACCGGCGCACCCTGGAGATCTGGGACGCCAACTTCAACGCCAAGCGCGGCCAAATCCAAAAGCAGATGGGCGAACGCTTCACCCGCATGTGGGACCTGTATTTGAACGCCTGCGCCGCTTCGTTTGAATCCGGCAACATCGACGTGATCCAGTACCTGGTCACGAAAGGGCCTTCTGGCAAGAACCTGCCGCTGACCCGCGGCTACATGCTAAACGATAAATAAATAAGCAAATAAAAAAGACAGCCTTAAAAGGCTGTCTTTTTTTATTCTTCATGCTGCTGGAGCGTGTAGAGCTTGTAGTAGTAGCCGTGCTGGTCCAGCAGTTCTTGGTGGGTGCCGTGTTCGACGATGCGGCCGCGGTCCAGCACGATGATCTGGTCGGCGTCGGCGATCGTCGACAGCCGGTGGGCAATGGCCAAGGTGGTCCGCCCTTCGCGCAGCTTGTGCAGGCCCTGCTGGATCATGGTCTCGGTTTCGGTGTCGACGTTGGCCGTGGCCTCGTCTAAGACCAAGATCTTCGGATCGCGCACCAAGGCTCTGGCAAAAGAAAGCAGCTGGCGCTGCCCCTGGCTGAGCTCACTGCCGCCTTCATTGACCTGGCTGTGGTAGCCATTTGGCATCTGCTCGATGAAGCGGTCGGCCTGCACCATCTGGCAGGCTTTTTTGATCTCCTCATCCGTGATGCCTTGGTCGTACAGACGGACGTTAAAGGCGACATCCCCGTAGAACATGAACGGGTCCTGCAGCACCAAGCCGAGCTTTTTCCGCAACTCTTCTTTGGTGTATTTGCGGATGTCGACGCCGTCTAGCAAGATCTGCCCTTTTTGGTACTCGTAAAAGCGCATCATGACGTTGATGATCGACGACTTGCCCGAGCCCGTGTGGCCGACGATGCCCAGGGTTTGGCCGGGTTCTACCGTGAAGGAGACGTCGTGCAGGATCTCGTTTTTGCCGTCGTAAGAAAAGCTGACGTGCTTAAATTCGATCTTTCCTTGAGTGACTTGTAAACTTTTATCGCTGCCCTGCTTTGGGGCCAGCTCGTCTTCGTCTAAGATCCGGAAGATGCGCCGCCCCGACACAATCCCGTCTTGGAAAATGGTCAGCTGGTCCATCAGGTTTGACAGCGGGTTAAACAGCTGGCTCAAGTACTGAGAAAAAGAATACAGCACGCCGGCCGGCACGAAGGTGTCCCGCAGCGGGAAGCCGAACCAAGCCAGTGTCAGCATTAAGGCTAACGAATACAGCATGCTGGTCAGCGGCGACAGCAGCAGCGAATTCAGCCGGATCATGGCAAAGCGGGTCTTCATCAGACCCTGGTTGTTTTTTTCAAATAACCGGCTCATCCGCTTTTCCTGCTTGAACTGCTGGATCAGGGACACGCCGCTGATCGTTTCGTTCAAGCTCGTGTTGATCTGGCTTAATTGCTGGCGGTAGCGCCGGTAGAGCCGCGAGCTTTTCTTGTTGTAAAACCAGACCAGGACGGCCAAGATCGGCACGAAGACCAGCATCAGCAGCCCCGCCGCCGTGTTGGTCTCAAACATTGCAAAAAAGGCGGTGACGATTGAAAACAGGCTGACGATCAAGGTCGCCAGCAGGCTGGCAAAGTTGCTCAGGGTGCTGGTGTCGTTTGTCACCCGCGACACGATGGCGCCGGCGGGCGTCTGGTCAAAGTAGCGCAGGCCGAGTTCGTGCAAGTGGTGGTAGAGCGCCGACCGCAAGCTTTCCAGCGTTTTTTCGGCGCCCAGCGCAAAGCCGTACTCGTAGCCGAACTGCAGGCCGGCTTTTAACAGGCTGCCCAAGCCGTAGAGCGCTGCGGCCCAGATGATGACGGCGGTCGTCGCCGAGTGCTTGACCAGGAAGTGGTCTAAAAAGTACTGCAGGCCGTAAGGCAGCGCCATGTTGATGACGGACACCAAAAACGCGCCGAGGATGGCCAGCCCGAAGACCGCCTTGAAGTTTTTCAAAAATTTCAGCAGGCGCTTTAAGATCGCCCACTCTTCTTTAGCAGGGATCGCCTGTGCCCAATCTGATTGGTTTTTTCTTTCCATTGCGCTAGCCCTCCTTGCTCGTAAACTCTTGCCGGCGCCACATGTCGGCATACCAGCCGTTTTCAGACAACAAGTCGTTGTGGCTGCCGCGCTCAATGATGCGGCCGTCTTGCAGCACCAAGATCAAGTCGGCCTGCATGACAGACGTCAGGCGGTGGGCGGCGACGATCGTCGTCTTGCCCTGCCGCTCGCGGCGCAGCTGGCGCAGGATCTCGGTTTCGGTCTTGGCGTCAACGGCCGACAGCGCGTCGTCTAAGATCAGAATCTGACTCTTTTTTAAAAGCGCCCGCGCAATCGACAAGCGCTGTTTTTGCCCGCCGGACAGCTCGACGCCGTTTTGCCCAACTAGAGTTTGGTAGGACGATGGCAGGCCCAAGATGTCGTCGTGCAGGTCGCTTTTCTTGGCCACGGCTTCGATTTCGGCCAGGCTGGCGTTGGCGTCGCTGAAGGCGATGTTGTTTTGAATACTGGTTGAAAACAGGAAATTTTCCTGCGGCACATAAGAGATCTGGCCGAGCAGCGTCTGCAGCGGGATCGTGCGGATGTCGTGCCCTGCCAAGGTGATCGAACCTTCATAGCTGTCAAATTCGCGCAAAAGCATCTGGATCAGCGCGGTCTTGCCGCTGCCGACCCTTCCGACCAGACCCAAGGTCTGCCCTTTTTTCAGGCTGAAGTTGATGTCGCGCAGCACGGCGTGGTCGGGCTCGTCCGGGTAGGCGAAGCGGTCGATGCGGTAGACCAGGTCGCCTTGGATGTCCTTGGCTGAAAGCGTGCTGTCGGCCTTTTCATCGGTAATAAGCGGCTTTTCGCTTAACAGCTTTTCAATTCTGTCGTAAGAAGCCGCCCCTCTTTCCAAAATGTTGAACAGGTAACCGACGGCAAACATCGGCCAGACCATGTTGCCGATGTAGGCGACAAAAGAGACCAGCTGGCCCACGCTTAAGGCATGGGCGTTGACCAGGCTTGAGCCGTAGATAATGGTGATGACATAGGTCAGGCCGATCAAGACCGTGCTCAGCGGGTCAAACAGCGCATCCCAGACGAAGACTTTCTTGTTGACCTCAATGGTCTGTTCGACCAGCTTGTCGAAGCTTTCCGCATCGGCTTTTTCCTGGCCGAAGGCCTTTAAGACCTTGATGCCGGTCATCGACTCCTGGGTCTTGTTGTTCAGCTTGGAAAAAGCGGCCTGCGATTTTTCAAACTCGTTGTGCAGCCGCTTGCCCAGCCGCCAGGCGCCCCAGGCCAAAAACGGCAGCGGCAACAGCGCCACGACAGTCAGCCTGACGTCGGCAAAGATCATCATGGCCACCAAGGTCGACAGGCCCATGACGAGCGAGTCGACCAGGGTCAAGACGCCGTCGCCGGCCACAAACTGGATGGCGGTCACGTCGTTTGTCGCATGCGCCATCAGGTCGCCGGTGCGGTGGCGTTCGAAAAAGGTCTGGTCCATGGCCATGAAGTGGTCGAACAGGCGCGTGCGGATCTCCCTTTCCAGCACGGCGCTGCCGCCCCAAATCTCCTTGCGCCAGACAAAGCGCAGGCCATATAAACACAAGGCCGCAATGAGCACGGCCCCGACCAGCAGGAGGTATTGGCGCCAGTCAATGCGGCCGGCATCCAGCCGGTCGGCCATGAGCCCCAGCACCCGCGGGGGCACCAGGTTGGCAAGCGACGTCAGCGCCAGGAAGGTGATGCCGATGAGGTAGCGCTTTTTTTCCTGCTTGAAAAACCAGCCGAGCTTTTTAAAAATACTCATCTGCTTTTCTCCTCGATATGTAAAAAAAGACGGGAGGATTTAAATCCCCCCGTCGGCAAATAAGCTGTTTTACATCTTGCTTTGCTGGTGACGCATCATGTTCATGACTTGGTGAACCTTCTTGGCAGATGGCTTTTGCCCCATTTGGGACATCATGGTCATGATCATTTCTTCGTTGATCGGAGGATTATCTCTAAAGTAGCGCTTCATGTAGGCTCTGGCCCCGTAGAAACCGCCAACTAAGCCGAGAATCAGCGCGATAACAATCAGTAAAATAGCTAAACCCATATTCATAACAACAATTCCTCCAAAATATTAATCTTTGCGCAAGCCTTTGCGTCGCTGCGCTCTCTTTGCCTTTTCAGAAGTGATCTCGCGGCCATTCTTGTCGATGATGACCAAGTCCTCAAGCTGCTGCTTGAAACCAGCCCGGAAGTTCGCTAAAAACTTCTTGTGCAGCTTCTTCCGCTCGGCTTCTTCTTCTGCAGTCAGCGGCCGCTTTTCTTTCAAGTGGTAAAGTTCATTGATTCTCTTGAGAACTGCTGCTTCTTCTTGCTGATCCATGTTTCACACCTCACTGGGAAATATCTTACCTTAAATAAAAGCCATAAGCCAGCGGAAAAGGAGCGGAACATTTGTTTGCTTGCCCTAGCCCTTTTTGTTAGAATTAAGCTAACTGGAGTGCAACCTTATGAAAAATCAAAACTCAAAACAATTGCAAATCCTGCAATTCATCTACGATACCGTCGCCGACCGCGGCTTTCCGCCGACGGTGCGCGAAATCGGCAATGCCGTCAACCTATCTTCGACTTCGACCGTGCACGGCCACTTGGAACGCTTGGAAAAAAAGGGCTTCCTGTTAAAAGACCCCGCTAAGCCGCGGGCCCTTGAGGTCACCGAAGAAGGCTTGAACGCCTTGGGCGTCAGAAGCGGCAAGATCCCGGTCGTCGGGACCGTCACCGCCGGCCAGCCGATCTTGGCCGTCCAAGACATCGACGACTACTTCCCGCTGCCGCCCGACCTGCAAAAAGAGCAAGGCGACTTGTTCATGCTGCGCGTCCACGGCCGCTCGATGATCAACGCCGGCATCTTAGACGGCGACCAGGTCATCGTCAGAAAGCAAGCAACAGCTGACAACGGCGAGATCGTCGTGGCCATGACCGAGGACAACGAGGCCACGGTCAAGCGTTTTTACAAGGAAAAAGACCACTACCGCCTGCAGCCGGAAAACGACACGATGGCCCCGATCATCTTGGACCAGGTGCAGATCTTGGGCAAGGTCGTCGGCCTCTACCGCAGCCAGATCGATTAAGGCAATAAAAAAAGCGATGCTTTTCAGCATCGCTTTTTTATTTGATCTTAGCAGGTCAAGGCTTGGTTGCCGCCGCGGTAAGCAAATTCTTTGGCAATTGAGTTGTAGCTGACCCAGGCAATAGGACCTAAGTCGTAGCCGTTGTGAATGCCTTCGCGGGCACCGCTGCCGCCCTTGTAGAAGTACTTGTTCATGTAGAGCGGGTCGTGAACCAGGAAGGTGTTGTTGGCTGGGTTGTAGCCGAAGATAACCTTGCAGTGGTTTCTAGCCCATTGCTGGCCGGCAACGCCTTGGCCGTTGCCGTTGTAAGCTGACCAGCCGTAGTACAGAACCGGGTGGCCGGCTTCAACTAAGCGGGCAATGGTGTTCAAAGATGCACCGGTGATGTCTTTAACCTTGTTGTCACCTAAAGCGTGAGCGTAGTCGTTCAAGGCGTAAGCCAGGATGACACGGGTAAAGCCCTTGCCGTTGTAAGGGTTGCCGTCTTGGCCGCCTAAGGCCTTAACGCGCGGCAGGTGGTTTTGCATGTAAGCCAGCTTTTGGGCTTCGGTTGAGCCCGGCACCTTGGAGAAGTTGCCGTCATACTTCATCAGCATTGACAAAGCAGTTGAAGCACAGCCCCATGGTGCAAAGACTGGGTTGTACTGGCTGGTGTAGTATTCTCTGGACATTGGGTTGGTCTTCAGAGAAGTGTACTTGCCAGTTGAAGTGCCGGCAACTGCAAATTCGCTGTTGATCCATTGGTTGCCGCCGACGTTGTAGTACAGACGGTCGTTCAAGTTCTTTTGGCTGTAAGCCTTCCAAACGGTCCCGTTGTACAAGGTCTTGCCGGTGGTGTGCATTTGGGTGCCTTCTTGGCGCCAAACGGCAGTGCCGTAGCCCGGATTGTAGGAAATAACGACAAATGAGTTTGCTGGCAGGGTCTTGTCGCCAGTAGCAGTTGCGTTGTTGGCGTTAACCAGGTATTGGCTGTCAACCCATTGGTTGCCGCCCAGGTTGTAGACGCGCTTCTTGCTTTGTGCCAGGTCGGTGTAGCCGTAAACGGCCCACTTAGAACCGGAAGCCAGACGACGCCGGCTGAATCCAAGTCAGGGATTGGTCTTCGTTCAACTTCCATAAGTTGACGCCGTAGCCCGGCTTGTAGTTGATTTGGCCGGTAAAGTTTTCTTGCACTTGCGGCTTGTCAACGGAAACAGTCTGCTGCTTGTTGTTGACAGCATTGTTTTCTGCAGTGTTTGCTGCAGTATTTTCAGCAGTGTTAGCAGCAGTTTGCGTACTGTCAGCAGTCTGCGTCGTAGTTTGTACGGCAGTAGCAGTGTCCGTACCATTAACAGTATCAGCGTGGACGACACCAGTGTTTGCGGCAAATACGCCGGCCGCAAACAGTGTCGACAACAAAATTGCGGATCTCTTCTTAATACTCATCCCTCCGAAAAAATATCCATGACAATCATAAAACTATGGCGGAAGTTAAACAAGTGTGTCTGGGCATAAAAAAAGACTGTCTTTTACTAGACAGTCTGTCTATTTTGCAAATATTGTTCAGCTTTTTCTAAGACACCCATCTTGCCGTGGACGGTCAAATACTTTGGCGCCTCTTCCAAAGTGACCCACTTGCTGGCCTCAATTTCGCTGGGCTCAGTCACAACCTGTTGGTCAGGGTCGGCCTTCGCCACGTAGTAAGTGACCTGCTTGAGCTTTTTTGAAAAAGCCCGGTACTGAGTCTTAGTTGAAAAATTGAAGTCGAATTCCGGCGTCAAACCGGTTTCTTCTTTAATTTCGCGTTTAGCTGCTTCGTGTGCAGTTTCGCCCGGGGCCAGGTGACCCTTGGAAAAGCCCCAGCGGTGGTTTTTAATGCTCTGCACGATCAAAAATTCGCGCACGTTGCCGCGGTCACGGTAAATAACGGCGCCGGCGGTAAATTCCTGGATCACCGGTCTCATTCCCTTTCTTTTAAGCAAGTAGAACCATTTTACACCGTTTTTCAAGACAAAACAAAAAAGCCAGTCTGAGGACTGGCTTCTTTTAAGTTGATTACCGACGAACTTCGGCAATTCTTGCTGACTTGCCGTGACGTTCACGCAGGTAGTACAGCTTAGCACGACGAACGCGGCCGTGGCGAACAACTTCAACCTTGGCAACACGCGGGTCGTTAACTGGGAAGGTACGTTCAACACCAACACCTGAAGAAATCTTTCTTACAGTGTAAGTAGCGCCGATGCCGGCACCCTTCTTCTTGATGACGATGCCTTCGAAAATCTGAATTCTTTCGTGGGTACCTTCAACAACACGAACGTGAACGCGAACAGTGTCACCGGCACGGAATGCTGGGATGTCGTCGCGTAATTGTTCTTTAGTCAAATCTTGAATTAATGGATCCATTAGTGTTTCTCCTTCTCCGGCACTCATCAGCGGTTTATGACCCCGTCAGCGGAATGCCCCTAATCTTTTGCGGCCCTAAAGACCGTCTGGACTAGTTTACCTAATCGGACCCCTTTTTGCAAGATTACTCGTCGATTTCTTCGATGGTAATAACTACGACATATGGATCAGTGTCGCTGCTGGTGCCTAAAACTTTTTTAGCGTAGGCGTCATTTTCGTGGACTTTGGCGCTGCCGATCACACGCACGTTGGTGTGGCTTGGCTTGTCGGCAACAACAACGGCAGCCTTAGAACCGTTCTTCAGGTTTTCGTAGGCGTGGGCCTTGGTCTTTTCCAAGTATTGCAGGTGGTTTGCGTCGAGCACTTGCATTGATTGCTTTGGCCCTACTTGCGGCAAGCCGCTCTCATCAACAGTGGCCAGGTATGCCAAGTGGGTCTTGAAAAATTCTTGTTGTTCGGCAGTCAAACTAGTAGAAGCTAACTTTTTCATGAGCAAATCTCCTTGATCAGACTAAAAATTAAATAACAAGCAGTGTGTTCAAATAATAAGCACTGTTTTTTTACTACTCCATTATAGTATAAATAACGTGCCATGCCAAAGACTTAGCTTTCTTCATTTAATTCGGCCTTGATGTCGGCCAGCATCTGCTTTTCTTCCGCCGTCAGCTCGCGGTCAGCCAGCATGTCCGGCCGGTGAATATAAGTTGTCTTCAAAGACTGGTAGTGGCGCCACTCGTTGATTTTTTGGTGGTTGCCGGATAACAACACGTCCGGCACCTTTTGCCCGTCTAAGTCAGCCGGCCGCGTGTACTGCGGGTATTCAAGCAGGCCGTGGGAAAAGCTTTCTTCGACAGGCGAAGCGGCGTTGCCCAAGATTCCCGGCACCAAGCGCACGGTGGCGTCGATCATGCTCATGGTCGGCAGCTCGCCGCCGGTCAAGACGTAGTCGCCGATGGAAACGACCTCGTCGGCCAGGTCGTAGACGCGCTGGTCAAAGCCCTCGTAGTGGCCGCAGATAAAGGTCAGCTCGTCTTCTTGGGCCCAGTCCTGGGCCATTTTTTCGTTAAAGGTCTTCCCCTGCGGGGCGGTGATGATGACCTTGCCCTTCGTAGCAAGAGAATCAAGCGCCTTTTTAATCGGCGTCACCTGCAAGACCATGCCAGCGCCGCCGCCATAAGGGGTATCGTCGACGTGGTGGTGGACGTCATGGGTGAAGTCGCGGAAGTTGACTAAGTTCAGCTCCCATTTTTTGTCTTCTAGCCCGCGGCCCAGCATAGAAGTTTTGAGCGGCGTGAACATGTCCGGAAACAGCGTTAAAACATTAATCTTCATCGCGCAAGCCCTCCATTAATTCCACGTCAATGTGTTTATTTTCGATGTCGACTTTTTTGACGACGCTGGGAATGTAAGGCAGCCAGAAGGTCTTGCCTTTTTTGTCAGTGACCTCCCAAATGTCGTTTGCGCCGGGCTGTTCGATGTCAGTCACCTTCCCGATCTCTTGGCCGTCTTCAAAAACGCTGCAGCCCAAGATGTCGTGGTAATAGTAGCTGCCATCCGGCAAGTCCTGCTGGTCGTCTGCGCTGACCAGCAGCGTCTGGCCTTGCAGGCTTTTGGCCTCATCAATGTCTAGCACTTCTTCAAATTGCACCAGCCAGAATTGTTTAAAAGGCCGGCCGCTTTTGACTGTCAGCGCGCGCTTGCCTTTTTCACAAAACAGCTTGCTGCCGGGGGCAAAGCGCTGGTCGGGGAAATCGGTGATGATGGACACCTTGACCTCGCCTGCCAGGCCGTGCGTTGAAAGAATGCGGCCCACTTCAAATAACTTCATGCAGAGCTCCTTAAAAAATGCATAAAAAAAGTTTGAAGCCGCAGCCCCAAACTTTTTCAGGCAAAATTACTTGTTGTATTTTGCTTCGTGGTACTTCTTCATGATGCCGGCACCTGACAGCAGTGAACGAACAGTGTCTGAAGGTTGCGCACCCTTTTGCAGCCAGTCGAAGATCTTGTCTTCTTCAAGCTTCAATTCCTTTGGGTTAGCAGCTGGGTTGTAGTAACCAACTTGTTCGATGAAGCGGCCGTCACTCGGCATACGTGAATCAGCAACAACGATTCTGTAGAAAGGCTTTCTCTTGGCACCCATACGGCGCATTCTGATTTTAACTGACATAGATTTAATTTCCTCCTAAATTCAACGCTTATAAAGATACCACGCTTTTTTTAAGCTGTAAAGCTTTTTTGCTTAACAGGCAAAAATTAAGAGTGGAAGCGTTTGATGCGGCGGCGCTTTTTCTTCTTGTTCTTCTTAAACTGCCGCCCTAAGCGTCGAGCCGCCATCTGGGCCATCGGGCTGTTCATCCCCGGGATGTTGGCCAGGCCCTTGGTGTTGCCCTTGGCGAGCTTTTGCATGACGTCCTTGGCCTGCTTGAACTGCTTGATCATCCGGTTGACTTCTGCGATCGGGCGGCCGCTGCCGGCAGCGATCCGGCGCCGGCGGGCAGGATTGAGCAGCTCTGGGTGAGTGCGCTCTTCCTCGGTCATGGAGTAGACGATCGCCTTGGTGTGGTCGATCTCCTTGCCGTTAAAGTTGACGTTTTGCAGCTGCGGGTTGTTGGCCATGCCCGGCACCATCTTCATCAGCTGGTCGAGCGGGCCCATCTTTTGGACCTGGTCGAGCTGGTCGACGAAGTCGTTGAAGTCGAAGGTGTTTTCGGCCATCTTCTCGGCGACGCGTTCGGCCTGCTGGTTGTCGTAGTCCTGCTGGGCTTTTTCAATCAGCGTCAGCATGTCCCCCATGCCCAAGATCCGCGAAGCCATGCGGTCCGGGTAGAACTTCTCGAGGTCGGTCAGCTTTTCGCCCTGGCCGGTAAAAAGGATCGGCTTGCCAGTTACGGCGCGAATCGACAGGGCGGCACCGCCACGGGTGTCACCGTCAAGCTTAGTCAGAATCACGCCGGTGACGTCGAGGCGTTCGTCAAAGCCGCTGGCGACTTCGGTGGCCGCCTGACCGGTCATGACGTCGACGACGAGCAGGATGTTGTCCGGCTGCGCAACCTTTTTCACATCTTCCAGCTCAGTCATCAGCTTTTCGTCGATTTCCAGCCGGCCGGCAGTATCGATGATGACGTAGTCGTTCTTGTTTTCGCTTGCCTGGTGCAGACCGTCTTCAACGATCTCCGGCACGCTGTCCTTGTCTTCCGTGAAGACCGGGACGTCGAGCTGCTTGCCGATCTGCTGGAGCTGGTCGATGGCGGCCGGCCGGTAGATGTCGCCTGCAATCAGCAGCGGGCGGGCCTTTTCGTTTTTCTGCAGGAAGTAGGCCAGCTTGCCGGCGGTCGTGGTCTTACCAGTACCCTGGAGCCCGACCATCATGATGATGGTTGGGATGTGCTTTGACTTGTTCAACTTGGCATCGGTACTGCCCATCATCTTGGTCAGCTCGTCGTCGACGATCTTGATGATCTGCTGGCCCGGGTTCAGGCTGGCCTGGACCTCCTGGCCCAGCGCCTCTTGCTTGATCTTTTTAATAAAGTCCTTGACGACCTTGAAGTTGACGTCGGCTTCAAGCAGCGCCAGCCGGATTTCGCGGGTGGCCGCGTTGATGTCGGCTTCCGTGATCTTGCCCTTGCCCGTCAGGTTCTTCAACGCTTTTTGAATGCGGGCACTAAGATTTTCAAATGCCATGTTTTAATTCTCCTCAATTTTTTTAAAAGGAATGGAGCCGTTAACCTGCGCGAGCAGACTGGCAATGACAGTCTGGGGCTTGCTGCTTGTTTGAGCTTGGGTCAGCTGGGCCTTAATGCTGTCAAAAGCAGCCTGCATCCCTACTTCTTGTTCGTAGCGGGTCAGCGCTTGCGCCGACCGGCGCAGGTTGTCGTAGACCGCCTGGCGCGAGACGCCGTGGTTGGCCGCAATCTCGCCTAAAGACAGGTCGGCGTAGTAGTAGTCTTCAAAATAGCCTTGCTGGCGCTTGGTCAAAAGACCCCCGTAATAGGCGTAGAGGTCGCCCAAGCGCTCGTTTTTGACTAATTCATCCATTAAATCTTCACCACTGCAAATTATACAAAAAAAAGGCCTTCTCTTCCAAGAAGGCCTTTAATTTAAAAGACTTACAGGTTCTCGTCCATGTTGAAGGTCAGTTTTGACATTTCGATGGACTTGGTGAACATTTCGCCCCAAACCTTTTCGGTTTCTTTCTTAGTGTGGGCAACCGTCTTTTGGTTTTCGGCAGTCAGGTAAGCGGTCAGCTCGTCGCCTGACTTGCCCTCGGCACCGGCGATGATTTCCTCAACACGGCCGCGGTAGTAGCGGTTCAGTTCGGTGAGGTAGTCGGTGTCGATTTGAACAAATTGCGGGTAGTGGCTTTCAACAAGTGCGGCAAAGGACTTGTAGTACCACCAAGCGTCGGCAATGTTGTAGGTCATGGACGTGTTGTTGTAGGACGGGTCGGTGTCATTCATGTTGGCAAAGAACGGCACAAACGGGGTAAAGGTTGGGCCGCCGATGCACAGCCACATGATGGCAGCGCGGTCAGCAGGCACGTCGCTTCTGATCTGCAGGATGTGGGCGTTTTGGGTCCGGTTCAAGCCGATTGGACGGTAGCGGTGCTTTTCTTCATCGGTGCCCTTGCCGAATGGGTCGTAAGGGGTGTCTTGGTAGTGAGAGCCCAGCACGAATTCGATGTCTTCTTTGGTGATCAGCTTGTCAGCCTTGCGGATAAATGGCAGGTCGCCGTCTTGCGGGTCTTGCTCGATGCCAGGGTTGAAGTACTTTTGTGCGTACCACTGGCGGTTGGTGTTGTAGTGGCGGTCTTGTTCGGTGTAAGTGCCGAAGATGTGGCGGAAGTTCCAGCCGGACTTGTCAGGGTTCAGGTGGTGCTTTTCGACAAATTCGCGGATGCCTTCGCTCCACATGAAGTTGTCGTGGTCGTCGAAGTCGACTTGCTGGATGGCAACGCGGTTTGGCGCTACGGCGTAGCAGTCGTCAGGGATGCGTTCTGCAACCCAGTGGTGGCCGGTGACGATTTCCATGTACCAGATGTCGTCTTTGTCTGAAAACAGGACGGAGTTGCCGGCAGGAGACCCGTACTTGGCGATTAACTTGCCTAAGTATTGGACACCGTCTTTAGCTGAGTGGATGTATGGCAAAACGACGGTCTGCATGCAGTCTTCGTCCAAGCCGTCTTTGACGAGCGGGTCGAAAGCCAAGGTGCGTTCGTTGCCGTAAGTTGACTCGGTGCAGGACATGGCGACGTTTTCTTCGTTAATGCCGCTTTCGTCGTAGTAGCCGCGGTGCTTGTAGTCCACGTTTGGCACTGCCGGCACTCTTTGGGCGTCTTCCGGCAGGTCCATTTCGAACTTGTTCAGCCAAGACTTGATGTGGGCCTTTTGGCCGTGACGGGCTGGTTCAATGATAAATTTCTGCGGGGTGATCGGGCGGAAAGTGTCGTCGTTTCTGGCGATCATGGTGGTCCCGTCGATCGAAGCTTTCTTACCAACTAAAATAGTCGTGCAAGCACTTTCTTGTTTCATTGTTTGCTCTCCTTTTTACCAATTTACTATGCTCAGTTTATCACGAAAGCAGGTCGTGGAAAAGTCCTTGCGCATATAAGGCGGCGTCAAAGTCGGCCAGCTGGTCGGCGCGTTCGCCTAAGCCCACCAACTTGACTGGCAGCTTCATGTCGCTTCTGATGGACAAGACCACCCCGCCCTTGGATGAGCCGTCGAGCTTGGTCAAAACCAGGCCGGTTAACTTGGTGGTTTCGTTGAATTCCTTAGCCTGCAGCAAGGCGTTTTGCCCGGTCGAGCCGTCTAAGACCAGGAGCGTTTCGGCCGGCTGGTCCGGCAGGAGCTTTTTGATGGTGCGCTGGATCTTGCTGAGCTCGTTCATCAGGTTGGTCTTGTTTTGCAGGCGGCCGGCGGTGTCGACTAACAGGTAGTCGGCCTTTTGCGCGATGGCCTGCTGGCAGGCGTCAAAGACGACGCTGGCCGGGTCTGCTTGTGCGGCGCCCTTGACGACGGGCACGCCGACTTGCTGGCCCCAGGCGGCGAGCTGTTCGACGGCGCCGGCGCGGAAGGTGTCGGCGGCGGCTAAGATGACGCTCTTGCCTTCGTTTTTGAAGCGCTGGGCGAGCTTGCCGATCGTGGTGGTCTTGCCGGCCCCGTTGACGCCGACGAAGAGGTAGACGTTCGGGTGGGCATTTTCGTCGTAGGCGAGCTTTTCGTTTTTGCCGCTGCCGCCTTCTTCGTAGATGTCGATTAAGCCGGCGACGACGAGCTCTTGCAACTGCTTATGGCTTTTGGCGTTTTGCAGCTTGGCTTCGTGGCGCAGGCGGTCGGTCAGTTTTTCGGCGGTGTCAAAGCCGACGTCGGATTCAATGAGGAGCTCTTCCAGGTCGTCGAAGAAGTCTTCGTCGACGCTTCGGAAGTTGGCAAAAAAGGCATTGAGCTTGGCACCCAGGCTGGAGGAAGACTTCTGCAAACCTTTTTCATAGAGGTCTTCTTCTTTCTTCTCTGCTTGCGGTTCTTCTTCCTCTTGAGGTTGCTCTTCTTTTTCTTCTTCAGGATCCTGCTTTTCTTCTTCTGAAGTTGGTTCTTCTTCAGACTTTTCTTCTTTAGCTTCTTCTGCAGGAGTTTCTTGTTTAGCTTCTTCTGTTTGTTCTTCCTGCTTTTCTTCTACAGTTTTTTCTTCAGCAGCTTCTTGTTCTTTAACAGGCTTTTCTTCTTGGACCTGTTCACTCGTTTTTTCTTCTTTTTGCTCAGGCGCAGCCTTTTCACCGCTGAGCGCCTTTTTAATGCGATCAAATAAGCCCATTAGTTAATCTCCTTTTTAATTTCTTGCAAAGACACAGACATGACTTGCGAAACGCCGGCCTCCTGCATCACGACCCCGCACAGCTGGTCGGCCTGGACGATGGTGCCCTGCCGGTGGCTGATGACGATGAACTGCGTCTTTTCTGCAAAACGGTGCAGGAAGCGGCCGAAGCGTTCGACGTTGACGTCGTCTAAGGCCGCCTCGACCTCGTCTAAGACGCAGAACGGGACCGGGTTAGTCTCTAATATAGCAAAAAGCAGCGTGATAGCGGTCAAGGCACGCTCGCCGCCTGACAAAAGGCTCAACTCCTGCCGTTTTTTGCCGGGCGGGCAAGCCATAACGGCGACGCCTGACGTCAGCAGCTGGTCGGGTTCGGTCAGCTTGAGCTGGGCGCTGCCGCCACCAAAGACCAGCGGGAAGAGCTTGGCAAAGGAAGCAGCGACGCGGTCAAAGCTGTCCTTAAACTGCTGGCCGGCGCGCTGGTCCATGTCGCTCATCGCCTTTTGCAGGTTGGCGCGGGCTGCCAGCAAGTCGTTTTCCTGCTGGCTTAAGAAGTCGTAACGCTGCTTGACATGCTTGTATTCGTCGATGGCCTGCAGGTTGACGGTGCCAAGTTCGGCGATGGTCTTTTCGTGGAGCTTGACCTGGCGGGCGAGCTCGGTACGTTCTTCTTCCGTCTGCGGGACATCAACTTGCTCAGCTGCTGCTTCGTAGCTTAAGGAGAACTCTGAGCTGAGCTTTTGCAGGGCCTCCTGCAATTTACTTGCGCAACGGTCGGCGTCACGCTGGCAGCTTTTTTCGTCGTCGACGGCGAGCTGCTGGCGTTCGTAGCCGGTGGCGAAGTCGGACTGCAGCTGGTTGATTTGGGCTGCAACGGTGCCCATTGCGGTGCTGACTTGGCGCAGGGAATTTTTAACCGACTCCTGCTGCTTGGTCAGGGCAGCCTTTTCTTGGGCAAAGTCTTCTTCGCCATCGCTTTCTGAAAGACCAGCCAAGCGTTTTTGCAGGTCGGCGCGCTGGTCGGCGTTATGGCGTTGTGCTTGTTCCAGCTCTTCGCCGTAGCGGCTGCGGCTGGCCAGCTTCTCAGCTAATTCTGCACGTTGCGGCAGCAGTTTGCGCAGCTGGCTGTCGACTTCTTCTTTTTGCTTGTCAAAAGCAGTGAGCTTGCTTTCCAAAGAGGCAATCTCTGTTTGCAAAGTGGCAGTTAAGTGCTGCAAGGCCTCCAAGCGCTGCTTGCCATCTGCGATCTTGTCTGCTAAGAGCGTAGCTGGTTCTTGTTCGGTGTAGGAAGCCAGGTCTTTTTGCAGGCGGTCGTAACGCCGCTGGCTGTTGTCTAAGTCGGCCTCTTTTTTGGCGAGGCCTTGGCCAGCTGCACTGATCTTTTGAGCTAAGTCATGGTCAGTCGCTACCAGCTCTGCTAGCTGGCTAGTCAGTTGTTCTGCTTCAGCTTGCAGACTGCTAGAAGCAGTCACGCTTTCCTTCAGCGCTGCCTGCACGCTCGCCAGCTGGCCGCTCAGCGCCAGCGGCGAATGCTGCTGGCTGCGCGAACCACCTGTCATCAAGCCGCCCGGCATGATGATGTCGCCGCCCAGCGTGACAACCTTGCTGCCGTGGGCGCGCTTAGCCGCAATGAGCGCCGTGTCGAGCGTATCGGTGACGATCACGCTGCCTAACAGGTAGGCGACCGCTTTTTCAATGCCAGGTTCATAGTGAACAAGCTCTGACCCTAAGCCGATAAAGCCCGGCAGCCGGCGCAAGTAAGCCTTCGTCGGCGCCGAGATAGGCCTAAAACGCAAGCGGTCTAAAGGCAGTAAGCTGGCCCGGCCGCCCCGCCGGCGTTTCAATTCCTCAATCGCCAGCTTGGCCGCCTGAGCGTCTTCTGCCACCAAGTCTTGGGCACCGCCGCCCAGCGCGCTGGTCAAAGCGGCCTCGTAACGGCTGTCAAAAGTTAACAGCTCGCCGACCACTCCGATGATGCCGGGAAAGGAAGGCAGGTCGTTTAAGACCGTTTTGACGCCGTAACGGTAGCCGTCATGGCGCTGCTGCAGGCCTTGCAGGGTGTGGGCCTGGCCGCGCAAGCGCGCCGTTTTGGCGTTTTGTTCTTGTAAAGAACGATTTAATGCAGCCTGCTCTGTCCGCCCTTGCTTGATCTTTTCCTGCAGCTCTTGTCTTTGCTTTCTTTGCTTTTGCAAATATTCCTGCAGCGTTTCAACGGTCTGTTTCAAGATCGTCAGCTCTTGGCCTTGGCTCTGCAACTGGGCCGCCAGCTTTGCGGCCGCCGCCTTGTTCTGGCTGGCCGCCAGCTCGTCTTGCGTCTGCCAAGCCGTTAGCTTTGACCGCAGCTTGGTCTGCGCTTCTAACCGTTGCAGGCGCTCGCTGCGCTTGTCGGCAAGCTGGCTCTTTAACTCAGCCCGCTTGTCAGCCGTTTCTTCCTGCAAAGAAGCAATCTGCTGATCCAAGTCAGCAACCTGTTCTGCCAGCTTTGCCTCTTCAGCTTTTGTTTGCGAAAGCTGCTTATTAGTCTGCTGGGCAGAAAGCTCCAGCTGCGATAGTTGCGCCTGCCACTCCTTGCGCTTGGCCGCATTAAACCCGGCCTGCTGCTGAGCAAGCTGCTCGCGTGTCTCTAAATCTGCTTGGCGCTTGCTTAAATTAAGCAAAAGCTGCGACAGCTTTTCGCGCTCTGCTTGCTGCTGGCTGCTTTTTTCCTGGCAAGCCGACAGCTGCTCTTGGGCCTTTTTGACCTCGTCAGTCAGCCGCCTGGTTAGTTCCTTTTTCTGCCGCAACTTGTCTTGCAGCCTCTTGTTTTTTTGGTCAAAAGACGAAACCTGCATGACCAGCAGCGTTTTTTCCTGGTCAGCCAGCTGCCTTTTTTGGAAGAGGTAGTCGCGTGCTAGCGAACTCTGCTCTGCCAGCGGTCCAACGCGTCCTTCTACTTCTTGAACCAGGTCGTGGACGCGGACCAGGTTTTCGTTAGTCTGCGATAGCTGGCGCAAAGCCTGTTTTTTCTGCTCTTTAAAATGCAGAATCCCCGCGGCTTCTTCAAAGATCTGCCGGCGCTGGTCGGGCTTAGAGTTCAGCACCGAGTCGACCCGCCCCTGCGAAATGATCGCGAGGCTGGCCGCCGAGATGCCGCCCGACAAAAACAGGGCCCGCACATCTTTCAAGCGCACCGTCTTGCCGTTAATCAAATATTCGTTGTCGCCTGACGACAAAAGCCGCCTGGTCACCGTGATTTCTGCAGCCGGGTTGTCCAATTCGTGCTTGCTGTTATCAAACACCAAGCTGACGCTGGCATGGTTCAAGCTGTCCCGGTTTTCGCTTCCTGCAAAAATCACGTCCTGCATCGACGACGAGCGCAGCGCCTTCGCACTGCCCTCGCCCATCACCCAGCGGATCGCCTCGGCAATATTGCTCTTGCCGCTGCCGTTAGGCCCCACGATGCCCGTGATCCCGGCCGCAAAGCTGATCTTCGTCGGGCTGGCAAAAGATTTAAATCCGTTTAAGATTAACTGTTTAAGTGGCACTAATCTTCTTTATCCTTTGCAAACTTGGCCAGGGCCTTGCGCGCCGCCTGCTGCTCGGCAGCCTTTTTATTGCGGCCTTCGCCCTGGCTGATTTTCTTGCCGCTGACCAGCAGCTGGACCTTAAAGCGCGGCGGGTCCTGCTGACCAGCCAGCACCTCATAGCTGATGTTCACCGGCCCCGACTGCTGCAACAGTTCCTGCAGATCAGTCTTAAAGTCGCGCGAGTCGTTGAAGTCGCCTTCGTCAATCAGCGGGTAGACGGTGAGGTGCAGGAAGTGCTGCACGGCCGGCAGCCCCTGGTCAAGATACAAGGCGCCGTTAAAGGCCTCAAACACGTCTTCCAGCAAAGTCTTGCGCTGGCGGGCACCGGCCTTTTCTTCGCCCATCCCCAGCCGGATCTCGTTTTGAAAGCCGCACTCAACCGCAAACTCCGAAAAGCCCTCGGTCCGCACGATGTTTGACCGCAGCCGGGTCAGCTCGCCTTCGTTCAGCTTGGGAAAATGGCGGTAGATGTAGTCTGAAACGGCCAGTTCCAAGACGGCATCCCCCAAAAATTCCAGTTTCTCGTAGTCGCGCACGCTGTATTTGTGCTCGTTTGCATAAGACGAGTGGGTAAAGGCTTCCAGCAGCAGTTTTTCATTGTGGAAGACAATCCCGTATTCGTCTTTCAGACGCTTTTTAAATTTTTGAGAAATCATCGTATACCTCCGCTTTTTACAAGCTAAATTATACCAGTTTCAAGCCATACAAAAAGCCGCCCTCAAAAGAGGACAGCTTTTTTAAAGACTAGCTAGAGGCTATTTAGCATAACCAACGTAGTACCAGTTCGGGTAACCGTTGTTCATACTCTTAGATGGTCTCATTGAGTAGCCGGTCAGGTTCTTGTTGATGGCCATGACTTGGTAGCCTTGTGATACAGGAACAACGTAGGCTTCCTTGTTCATGTAGTTTTGCCATTCGTGGAACTTCTTGACACGGTACTTGGTGTTGAATGACTTAGCTGAGTCCATTTCGTCGATCAGCTTGTTGTTTTCAGCAGTTTGGAAACGGCTGTAGTTCATCGGTGCGTTCTTGCCGTACAAGTCGTTTACTGATGGTTCTGAAGCAAGTGACCATGAACCCATGAAGACGTCAACACCCTTGGCGTCGTTTTGCAGCTTGTCGTAGAAGGAGTTGAATTCAGTCAGACGGCCGCCAGCCAAGACAACGTGCAGACCTTCCTTCTTCCATTGCTGGATGTAGTTTTGGATGATTGGCTCTTGTACTGAGCTGCCGCTCATAGCCAGGAAGTGAATGGTGAGCGGCTTGCCGTTTGGCAGACGACGGTAGGTGCCGTGCTTCTTAAAGCCGGCCTTGTCCAAGATTTCGTTACCCTTCTTGATGTTGTAAGTGTAACCCTTGGCCTTGCTGTCGTGGTACTTGCCGAATTGTGACGGAATCAAGGTTGGCGTTCTGAAGGCCAGGCCGTAGTTGTAACGCTTGGTTACGGCTTCGACGTTCATGCCGTAAGCCATGGCTTGCCGCAGAGCACGGTAGTTCATCTTGGAGTGCTTGTCCATGACGTTTTCGCCGTTCTTGAACTTGCCGACCTTAAAGCCTAAGTAGGAGTAGCCCAGACGAACGTTGCCGATGAAGTGGACGCCGGAAGTGCCCTTCACGTTCTCCCACTGTGAGTTGATAACTTCAGCAACGTCGTACTTCCTGCTCTTGATTGATTGCGCTGCTGAGTTTGGTGAGATAACTGAAGCAGTGATCTTCTTCAAGTGCGGCTTGCCCTTGTAGTAGTAGTTGTTTGGTACCCAGGTTACTGACTGGCCGCGGACAACCTTAGAAACCTTGTAAGCGCCGAAGAACAGCGGACGTTTTCTAATCTTGTCGCTTGAGATCAGCTTGCTGAATGGAACGTCCTTCAAGTAGTGGTAAGGAGCGGCAGTTTCCCAGATGTAGCCGTTGCCTGAGATGTGCATGCCCGGCTTCATTTCCTTGAAGTGCAAAACAACAGTCCGGCCGTTTTCGCCATCTGGCATTTCCAAACCAGAAATAGTGGAAGCGCGGCCTTCGTGGTATTCTTCCAGGCCGACTAAATCAGCTAGGGAAGTACTGTAACGCTGTGACTTGGCGTCCTTGTTAGCCAGGATTTCGTAAGCGTATTCGTAGTCCTTGGCAGTAACAGGCTTGCCGTCTGACCACTTGACGTTCGGCTTAATCTTGATCGTCGCAGTCTTGGCGTCATTGTTGATTCTGATGGTAGCTGCACCCTTGTCGGTGTAGTTGTAGTGGTCGTCAGTTGAGAACAGTGACTCCATCCCGTATTGACCGACTTCGGTGTCGACACCGGAAGTTGACAGCTCGTCGTTGAAGATCCCAGTAAATGGGGTGTCAGTTTCAACGGCTACTTTTACAGTCCCGCCGTTCTTGATTGCTTTTTGCGGCGTGTCTTGTGAAAAGTGCTTGGTTGAATTGTCGTTTGCGTTGGATTGGCCGCAAGCGGCTAAAGTCAGAGCAACAGCACTGACCAGCAGCGCGCTGCCCACCATTTTGAATTTCTTCATAAAATCCTCCAAAAAAATTGATTTTTTAAAAATCCTATTTATGATTTTATCATTCTTTCTTAACCCTGCAAATTTTCTTTTAATCAAAAAAATTAGTAGATGTGGGCACTCAGCCAGTGGTCGATTTCGGCGTAGATCTCCCACTTGCGCTCGGAGTCGTTCAGAATTTCGTGCATCAGCTTCGGGTAGACGTGCAGCTCCTTGTCTTTCGACGAGATCAGCTTGTAGGTCTCAAGGCTGTCGCGGTAGTCGATCAGGCCGTCTTCCAAGCCCTGCAGGTACAGGATCGAGTCGGTGATGTCTTTAGCGTGGTCTTGCAAAAATTCGGCCCCGGCCAGCATGCAGTCGGTGAAGATGCCGGCCTTTAATTCGTGGAGCACGTAAGGGTCGGCCACGTACTTGTCGACGATCCGCTGGTCGCGGTCCAGGCCCTCGCCGATGGCGTTTGGAATGGTCTGGTGGGCCGGCAGCTGCTTGATCGTGTCAAAGTCCAAGCCCTTAGATTGGTATTTTTCTACGGAGACTGGGTCGGAAACGGCCAAGGCGTCTGCTTCGCCCGGGTGTTTTGCGCCGTAGAGCAAGACGGTCTCCCCGCCCATGGAGTGGCCTAAGACAAAGGTCGGCAGGTCGAAGTAGTCTCTTTTAACCTTGTCGACGACGACCTTCAAGTTTTCGCTCAAGCCGTCAGGCGAAGAAATGTAGCCGCGTTCGCCGTATGAAAAGCCGTGGCCCGGCTGGTCGTAGCGGAAGACGTTGAAGCCGTGCTGAACCATGTAGCTGGCAATCGGGTCGTAGCGGCCGACGTATTCGGCCAGGCCGTGGACGATGACCAAGTTGGCCTTCGGCGTCTGCGCCAGGTCGGTCACAAAGTGCAGCTTCTTGCCCGGCTCGCACGATTCAATCATTTCTGACTTTTCATCACTATAAAAAGACATAGCGTACCTCCTTTTTGTAAGCGCTGTCATTAACCACTTCCATTGTAGGCTTTTCTGGGCATTAAAAAAAGCCCTGGCCAGGTTTGGTCAGGACTTTTTATTTTTTTACTAGTTTTCACGCTGACGGGCGTCCCCGGCTCTCTGCAGGGCGGTACCGACGTAGTTGATGCTTAAGGAAATTACCAAAAGCAGCAGCGTAGCCGGCAGCCACAGCCATGGCCGGTTAACGACGTTCACCGGGTCGTTGGCAAAACCGATCAGAGTACCCAGGGATGGGGTCGTAACCGGCAAGCCGTAGCCGATAAAGGACAGCGTAGTTTCGATACCGATGTTGCCGGCAACAGTCAAGACAACGTCGATGATGATCATGGAAGTGATGTTTGGCAAAACTTCCTTGAACATGATCCGCCAGTCGCTGGAACCGGAAGTCTTGGAAGCCAAGACGTAGTCGCGTTCACGCTGCGACAAGACGAAACTTCTGAAGTAACGCGCTGTCGTCGTCCAGTAGAACATCGCCAGGATCAAGACCAGCGCTACGGCGTTGTAGTGCGGGATGACCGTGGTCAAAACGATGATCACCGGGAAGCGCGGCAGGATCTGGATGAAGTCAACGACTCTCATGATGACAGCGTCGACGTTGCCGCCGAAGTAACCGGAAACCAGGCCGATAAACAGGCCGAAGCATTCGTCGATCGCGGTAACCGACAGACCGATCAGGATTGAGTTCCGGCCGCCCATGATGAGCAGCTTGAAGATGTCACGGCCGCCGTCGTCGGTGCCGAAGATGTGGCCGCCTTGGCCCCAGCCGTAGTAGGCGTCGGCGATGTTGATCTCAGTGATCTTGGCGCGGTTCAAGAAGAGCGAACCGCCGAAGGTGAAGATCAAGATCAGGCAGATGATGATAAAAGCAGTCAGCGCCCTTTTATCACGCATCACCTCGCGCACGACAACCTTAAAGCCAGAAGGAGGCAGCGAAACTTGTTGTTGTTCTTTTTCTTTTGAACTATCTTTAGCCATTTTGCACTCCTTCCTACTTAACCCGGATTCTTGGGTCAACGATACTCATGATGATATCTGACAGCAAGTTGCCCAGCAGGGTCAAAATGCCGAACAGCATGATCAGGGCCGTCAAGGTCGTGTAGTCACGCTGGCCGATTGAGTCCAAGAACAATTTACCCATGCCAGGGTATGAGAAGACAGTTTCAATGATCATGGAACCTGACAGCAGACCGGTGATCGTGTTGCCTAAGAAGGCAGCGATCGGCAGCAGCGAGTTTCTCAAGATGTGCTTGTGGAAGACGACGTTTTCAGGAACACCCTTGCTCCGGGCAGTTCTGACGTAGTCTTCAACCTTGTTGTCGACAATCCCCGTCCGCAGGTACTGGACGATTGAAGTCGTCGTGATGGCGGCGTACAAGATCGCAGGCAGGATCATGTGGTAGAGCCTGCTGCCCAGGACGCCCCAGAAGCCGGACGCGTTAGCCGAGACAGAACCTGAAATCGGGAACCAGCCCAAGGTAAAGCCGAACAGCCACAGGGCCAGGATGTAGAAGACGAAGCCTGGGACGGAGAAGGTGAAGTAGTTGAACAGTCTGATGGCTGAGTCTTGCCACTCATCTTGGTGCCGGCCGGCGGAAATACCCATCGGGATGGCGATTGAGTAAGTCAAAATGGTCGTTAACAGCGACAGCCAGAAGGTGTTGACCGCGCGGTCCCAAATCAGAGAAGCCACGGGCACGTGCTGGATGTAGCTTTGGCCCAAGTCGCCGTGGAACATGTTGCCCACCCAGCGGCAGTACTGAACCCAAGCCGGGTCGTTCAAACCATATTCTTGCCGCAGTTTAGCAATTTCCCGCGGGTCGGTGTTCGGGTTGATCATCCCCGTAAACGGGTCGCCTGGCATCAGCTTAGCCAGGAAGAAGACCAGGATACTCAGCAGGATCAGCTGCGGGATCATGATCATAAATCTGCGCAATACTGTTTTCCACATGCTTATTTCTCCTCCTTTAACTGTTCGCGCACTTCTTCTTTTGGCAGTGCCACCCAGTGGGTTGGAGAAATCTGCTGTAATGGGAAGACACGGCCGTCTTTGTCATACCAACGCTTTTGGTCGTGCTGGAATTCTCTTTCAACCTCTTCGCGGTGCTTTTTGTGTTCTTCGCGGTGAGCGACGTCGACCTTTGGAATGGCTGACAGCAGACGCTTGGTGTAGATGTGCATCGGGTGGTTGTAGATCTCATCCTTGGTGCCCACTTCGACCAAACGGCCGCGGTGCATGATGGCCAGGTTTTCAGACATGTGTCTGACCACGCCCAAGTCGTGAGAAATAAACAGGTAGGAAATGTTGTATTCCTGCTGGATGTGCTTCATAAAGTTCAGGACTTGAGCTTGGACAGACAGGTCTAAGGCACTAGTCGGTTCGTCGGCGACGATTAAACGCGGGTTCGTCGCTACGGCCCGGGCCACGCCGATTCTCTGGCGCTGGCCGCCGGAGAATTCGTGCGGGTACTTGTAGATAGCATCGCTCGGCATGCCGACGATGTCTAAGAGCTCTTGCACACGCTTGCGCTCTTCGTCTGTCGTCAGGTTTTCAAAGTTTCTGATCGGCTCGGCGATGATATCTTCGATCCGCTTGCGCGGGTTCAAACTGGACAGCGAGTCCTGGAAGATCATCTGCACGTCTTTGTTGTATTGCAGGCGCTTGCGGTTGGCCGGCTTGGTGATGTCGACGCCCTTGTAGATGATCTTGCCGCCGGTGGCCTTTTGGACACCGACGATCGCCTTGCCCGTGGTGGACTTGCCCGAACCGGACTCGCCGATCAGGCCGTAGGTCTCCCCTTCGTTGATGGAGAAGTTGACCCCGTCAACGGCACGGACATAGTCGGTGATCCGGTTCCAAAAGCCGGACCGGATTGGGAAGTAAACCTTCAGATCTTCAATTGAGATAATCTCTTTAGCCATTATGCCTGTGCCTCCTCGTCTGGAAAATGAAAGACCTTGTAGCAGGTGCATCTAACGAGGTGGCCGGGGGCAACTTCGTGCATGGTCGGTTCTTCTTCGTGGGCGCTGGCCGGAATCCATGGGATCCGCGCAGCAAAACGGTCGCCTTCCCGCGGCATGTTCTTCAAAGAAGGCACCACGCCTTGGATCACGTGCAGGTCGCCTTCCTCTTGGTCGCTGGCCGGCATGGAGTTCAAAAGTGACCGGGTGTATGGGTGCAGCGGGTGCTCGAAGATAGTCTGGACGTCGGCTTTTTCGACAATCTGGCCGGCGTACATGACGGCAACTTCGTCGGCGGTTTCAGCAACAACGCCCAGGTCGTGGGTAATCAAAATGATGCCTGAGTGGCTTTGGCGCTGGATGTCTTCCAGCAGGTCCAGGATCTGGGCCTGGATGGTAACGTCCAAGGCAGTCGTCGGCTCATCGGCGATGATGATCTCCGGCTTGCAGGCAATCGCGATGGCGATCACGACACGCTGGCGCAGACCGCCAGACAGTTCGTGCGGGTACATCGCATACATTTCTTCGGGCTTTGGCATCCCTACTTGGTTAAACAGCTCGATGACGCGGTCATGGCGCTGCTTTTCATTCATATCGGTATGGTAGTAAAGCGTTTCCGCAACCTGGTCGCCGACCCGCATCAGCGGGTTCAAACTGGACAACGGGTCCTGGAAGATCATGCCGATGTCGTTGCCTCTGATTTTGTCAAAAAGGCTTTCGTTTAAGCCGACTAAGTTTAATTCGCGGTAAAGAATATCACCAGTTACCCTGGTATTTTTGTGGTCGTACAGACCGATGATACTGGCCGCAATCGTACTCTTGCCGCAGCCGGACTCGCCTACAATCGCCAGGATCTCGTCTTTTTTTAACGTGAGGTTGATATCGTCAGCAGCATTGTAAAATTGGCCCTGCAGCCGGTAAGCGGTGTGCAGGTGCTGGATATCTAACAGCACGTTGCTTTGCTTGTCCAATGGTCGATCCCCTTTCATTCGTGCTTTTTTTCACAAGCATAGAGCTTTAGTTAATTGTAAAACAGATCACGTGTGACTTGCAATAGCAGTTCTATTCCATGTGGTCCGCAACGTAGTCGACAGCTTCGCCGACGGTCTGGATTTTTTCGGCATCTTCGTCGGGAATTTCGGCGCCGAAGGTGTCTTCCAAATCGAGCACAAACTCAACAAAGTCAATGGAATCGGCATCCAGGTCTGATTGAAAATTCAGGTCTTTGGTGATCTTGTCTGGGGCGATTTCAAAACGGTCGGCGATCATGCCGGCGATCTTGTTAAAAATTTCGTCTTTAGTCATTTTCTTCTCCTTCAACTTGTGCAAATTCGTTAGTGAAGCGGCTGATCAGATCTTTGTCTAACATGTTGCCGATCTGCAGCAGCGTGTAGTAAATCGGACGCGCGTCGGAACGGCCGTGGGTCTTGACGACCGGGGCCTTGACGCCTAAGAGGACGGCGCCGCCGTGGCGGGCGGTGCTGAACTTCTTAGCTAACTTGGTCAGCGCCGGTTTGACCAGCGCTGCGCCCATTTTAACAGACAAACCGCTGTTTAAGAGCTGGTCTTTGAGCAAATGCATCAAAAGACTCGTACTGCCTTCAACCGACTTCAGGGCAATGTTGCCTGAAAAGCCGTCGGTGACAACCAGGTCGTTTTTGCCAAGCAGCAGCTCGTTGCCTTCGACGTTGCCGTTGAAGTTCAGGCTTTCGTCGTCTTGCAGCAGCTGGTAGACGGTCTGGTGGAGCTTGTCGCCCTTGTCGCTTTCGGCCCCGTTGTTGAGCAGGCCGACCTTAGGCTTGGCGACGCCTTCGACTTGCTGGAGGTAGATCGCCGCCATCTTGGCCCACTGCAGCATGTATTCGGGCTTGGTTTCAGCGTTGGCGCCGACGTCGATGATGTTGAAGCTGCCGCGCTCAGAAGTAGCAGGCAGCGTCGGCATCAGGGCCGGGCGCTTGACGCCTTTGATGCGGCCGATGATAAAAATCCCGGCGGCAAGCAGCGCGCCGGTGTTGCCCATCGAAAACAGCGCGTCGGCCTGACCGGTCTTGACGCTCATCGCTGCTTTGACAAGCGAAGAGTCTTTTTTCCGGCGCAGAGCCTTGACGGGCTCGTCGGAGTCTAAGATGACTTCGCTGGCGTTTTCAATTTCAATGTTATGCAAAGTTTCTTCGGGCAGGCAGGCCGCAATTTTGTCTTCCTGGCCGAAAAAGATGAACTTCGTGTCCGGCATTTGCGGCTGGACCTTGATCACGGCATCGACGATGGCCTGTGGTGCGTGTTCGCCGCCCATGGCATCGATTGCGATTGTCTTCATTCACTCACCCATTCTGTTTCTTAAAATTTGTCCTTTTATATTTTAGCACGTCTTTTAAAAAGGCATACTCGTCCCCTTGCAAGTCGGGGTTGCTAGCCACTAATTTGCGCGCGCTGGCGGCGGCCGCCTGCAAGACGTTGTAGTCGGCCAAGATGTCGCCGACTTGGAAGGTCGGCAGGCCCGACTGCTCGGCGCCAAACAGGTTGCCCTGCCCGCGCAGCTTCAAGTCTTCTTGGGCCAAGGCAAAGCCGTCATTAGACTTTTCGATGATCTTCATCCGCTTTTTGCCGTTTTCGGTCTTGGGGTCGGCGACAAAGTAGCAGTAGCTCTGGCGCTGGCCCCGGCCGATGCGGCCGCGCAGCTGGTGGAGCTGGCTTAAGCCGAAGTGGTCGGCGTCAAAGATGATCATTAAGCCGGCCTCGGCGACGTCGACGCCGACTTCGATGACGGACGTGGCCACCAGGATGTCGATCTTGCCGCCAGCAAAGGCCGCCATGATGCGGTTTTTCTCGTCCGCTGGCATACGGCCGGTTAGCAGCACCACCTTTTTATCGGGAAAGGCCTCGGCAATTTTTTCGCGCTGGTCTTCGGCGTTTTTCAAGGCCATTTTTTCAGAGGCCTCAATCAAAGGCGTGACGGCGTAGACCTGGCCGCCTGCTGCCAGCTGTTTTTCAATCGCCTTGTAGACCTCAGTCAGCTGGTTTGAACCCACCCACTTGGAGATGATCGGCTTGCGGCCGGCCGGCAGCTGGTGCAGCGCTGATACGGCCATCTCGCCGTAGACCGTTAAAGCCAGTGTCCGCGGAATCGGCGTCGCGGTCATGGCCAAGAAGTCGACCCGCTGGCCCTTGTTTAAAAGGGCCTGGCGCTGGTTGACGCCGAAGCGGTGCTGTTCGTCGACGATGGCTAAGCCCAGGTCTTTAAAAACGACCCCGTCTTGGATCAGGGCCTGGGTCCCGATCACGACGTTGATGCGGCCGGAAGTTATTTGCTTATAAATGGTCTTCTTATTCTTAGTGGCCCCAGTTAATAGCACGGTCTTCACCCCTAGCGGGGATAAAAGCTCGTCAATTTTTTTAAAGTGCTGCTGGGCCAAGATCTCGGTCGGAGCCATCAGGCAGGCCTGGTAGCCCGCGGTGACGGCCGCAAACAGCGCGTAGACGGCGACAATGGTCTTGCCGCTGCCGACGTCGCCTTCCAGCAGGCGGTTCATCTGCCGGGGCTGGTGCAAGTCGGCGTAGATCTCGTTGACGGCTTGTTTTTGGTCTTTGGTCAATTCAAAAGGCAGAGAAGCTGTCAATTCAGAAATTGCTTCTAGGTCGTATTTTTTGGCGATGCCGCCGCGCTTGGCGCGGCCGGCGACCAGCAGCGCCATCTGCATTTCAAAGATGAAGAACTCGCGGAAGATTGCAGAACGCCGGGCCAGCTTGCCCTGTAACGGTGAATCCGGATAGTGGCATTGCTGCACCAACTCTTTTTCCGGCATGAGCTTGAAGTGCTCGCGCAAGTCTGCCGGCACCGTTTCGCCTAAAAGCGGCAAGGCTTCTGGCAAGGCCTGCTTGATCAGCTTTACCAAGCGCGCTTGCTTAAGGGAGCTCGTCACGCTGTAGACGGGGCTGAAGTCATCAGAGCTGTTAGCAGAAGCAATGATCCGCTGGCCGTTGACTGCCAGCCGGGCCTTGTTAAAGACCCCGTAGACTGCGAGCTGGCCGCCCACTTCCACCTTATTTTTCAGCCAAGGCTGGTTAAAAAAAACGACCATGACAATCGCATGGTCAATTTTTAATTTAAAAGTCAGCCGGCTTTTGTGGTAGCCAAAATACGACACCACGGGCTCGGTGGCCACCGTCCCCTTGACGACGGCCTTTTGCCCGTCCGCAATCTGGTCTAGCGGTAAGGTCTGCAGCTCGTCGTAGCGGAAAGGAAAATAGTAGACCAAATCGTAGAGGCTGTTGATGCCCAGCTGGGCCAGCGCCTTTTGGGTCTTAGGCCCGACGCCTTTGAGCTGGCCGACTTCTTCAAAAAGCTCAGCCATTATTCAACTGAGACCAGGAAGTAGTAGACCGGCTGGCCGCCGTCGTGGACTTCTAATTCCAAGTCGTCGTGTTCTTCTTGGAGCTTCTTGACGACGCTGTCGGCCTCTTTCTTGTTGGCGTCGCGGCCGAACATGATGGTGACGATTTCGCTGTCTTCGTCCAGCATCTTGTCAACCATGGCGACGGTTGCTGAAACCAGGTCGGCGTTGTCTAAGGCGATGTCGCCGTCGATGATGCCCAAGTAGTCGTCTTTTCTGATCTCGACTTCGTTGATGGTGGTGTCGCGGATGGCGCGGGTCACTTCGCCGGAAACGACGGTGTCGAGTTCGCCGCTCATGTTTTCAACGTTTTCGTCCAAGCTTGCGTCCGGGTCAAAGGACAGCATCGCGGTCATCCCTTGCGAGATGGTCTTGGTTGGCACGATGCCGACCGGGATCTTGGCGACCTTGGCTGCCTGCTGAGCGGCTAAGACAATGTTGCCGTTGTTTGGCAGGATCAAAGCCTTCTTGGCGCCGGACTTGTTGATGGCACTAATGATGTCTTGGGTCGACGGGTTCATGGTCTGGCCGCCGGAGATGATCCGGTTGACGCCCAAGCTTTCAAACATCTTGCGGATGCCGGCGCCGGAGCAGACGGCGATCACAGCAAAGTCGACCGGCTTTTCGTCTTCTTGGGTGTGTTCGACGATGGTCTCGTGCTGGATCCGCATGTTGTCGATCTTGATCTTGCCTAAGCGGCCAAAACGCGCGCCGTAGTTGAAGACTTCGCCCGGGTGTTCGGTGTGGACGTGGACCTTGGCGACGTCGCCGTCAGAAACGGCTAACAGGGAATCGCCGATTTGCGACAGGTGCTGGCGGAAGTCGTCCAAGTTGAACTTCTGCTTGTCTGGCACGTCGGCAGTCAGGTCGACCATGATTTCAGTACAGTAGCCGTTCTTGATGTCGGAAGTGGCCAGCTGGTCTTGCACCGACTTGTGGTGGGCGGCGTTGATCATCTGGTTGACTTCGCTTTCGTCAGGTTCAAAGTCGTCGTTGGACTTTTCACCCTTCAAGGCTTCCAAAAAGCCCTGGTAGATGAACAGCAAACCCTGGCCGCCGGAGTCGACGACGCCGACTTGCTTTAAGACCGGCAGCAGGTCAGGCGTCGAGTTCAGCGCCTTTTTCGCGCTGTCGACAACGGCCTGCATGACGACGATGGCGTCGTTGGTCTTTTGGGCAGTGCTTTCGCCTCCTTGGGCACCGAGTCTGGCCACCGTTAAAATAGTACCTTCCACAGGCTTCATGACTGCCTTGTAGGCGGCAGCGACCCCGTTTTGGAAGGCGTGGGCCAGGTCTTGGGCGGTTAAGACGTCCTTATTCTTAGTGTACTTGTAAAAGCCGCGGAAGAGCTGGGAGGTGATGACACCGCTGTTGCCGCGGGCCCCCATCAGCATCCCCTTGGAAAAACTCTCGGTTAAGGAACCGACCTTGTCGGAGCTGTTGGCACTGACGGCCTGCAGGCCGCTTTGGATCGTCAGGTTCATGTTGGTACCGGTGTCGCCGTCTGGCACTGGGAAAACGTTGAGCGAGTTGACAAACTCTGCGTTTTTGCTCAAGCGGTGGGCGGCAACGCGCACCATTGTCCGGAATTTTTCGCTATCAATTTCAGTTACGACCAAATTTCATTCCTCCTTGCAAGCTATTCATCAAGGACTCTCACGCCGTTGACAACTACGTTGACTGCATGGGTCTTAATGCCCAGCTGCTGCTGCAGGTTGTACTTGACGCTTTCTTGCACGTTGCGGCTGACTTCGGAAATCTTCAAGCCGTAGCCGACAATGATGTAGACATCGACGCTGATGGCATTGCCCTCGGATTTGACAATGACCCCCCGCCGGTAGTTTTCGCGGTTGAGCATCTCGCTGACCCCGTCGCGCAAAGCGTTTTTGGACGCCATCCCGACGATGCCGTAGTTGGAAGTGGCGCTGGCGCCGACTACCGTAGCAATGACGTTGTTTGAGATGTCGATCAGGCCGTACTTGGTTTTAATTTTAACTGCCATGATAATCCTCCTTGCTCCAGACGAATTGTTATGCATTCATTTTAGCATAGCCAACAAGACAGGCAACATTTGCTGGAAACCATTATTGCTTACTTGCGGCCACTATGCTATTCTTTAATGGTGTATTTCAAGAAAAAAGGAGGTTTAGCAGATGGCAAAAGACGTTATTACCGGCCGCAAGACTGTGTTTGGCAACAAGCGCTCAAAGGCTTTGAACTCACACAGACGTGCATGGAAGCCAAACCTTCAAAAGGCGCGCATCATTGTTGACGGCAAGCCAAAGCGCGTATGGGTTTCAGCTCGTGCCTTGAAATCAGGCAAGGTTACCCGTGTTTAATTATTAAATTGCAAAAAAAAAGACAGCTCACAAGAGCTGTCTTTTTTTGTTTTTATGACCACCAGAGCTTGATCAAGGCTTGGGTGCCGTCGTTGCCTAACTTCTTGACGTCAACCAGCTGCTCGTAAAGAGCCTTGGCCTGCTTAGTTGCAGGCAAATCAAGACCCATGGCGTCGGCTTCATCTAAGGCAATCCGCAGGTCTTTTAAGAAGTGCTTGGCAAAAAAGCCGGGGGTGTAGTCGCCCTTGAGCACTCTAGGACCATACGAACCCATGCTGAAGTTTTCGGCCGACCCGTTTTGCAAGGTCTCTAGAACCTGCTCTAAGTTTAAGCCAGCCTTTTTAGCGTAGACCAGCGCCTCAGTCATGCCGGTCATCGTGCCGGCGATCATGATCTGGTTGGCCATCTTGGCGTTTTGGCCGGCTCCGGCAGGCCCGAAGTAATTAAAGCTGCCGGCAAATTTTTCAAACAAAGGCTTTAACTGCTCAAAGTCTTCCTTTACCCCGCCGACCATGACGGTCAGGGTGCCGTTTTTGGCGCCGACATCCCCGCCGGAGACTGGCGCGTCTAACACGTGGATGCCCTTTGCTTTTCCTTTTTCAAAAATCTGCTTGGCCAGACTTGGCTTGCTGGTGGTCATGTCGACCAAGTATTGGCCCTCGTGCGCCGTTTCAAACAGGCCGTTTGCGCCAAAGTAGACGTTTTCGACGTCTTGGGGAAAGCCGACCATGGTGAAGACGACGTCGCAGTCCTTAGCTAACTCAGCTGGTGAGTCGGCCCACTTGGCGCCGTTTGCGACGACTTTGTCGGCGTGGGCCTTCGTGCGGTTGAAGACGGTGACGTCTTCGCCATTTTTCAAAAGATTATTGATAACTCCGGTGCCCATGACGCCGGTACCTACGAAACCAATTTTCATGTTGTGCCTCACTTTTTTAAACTCTGCTTTTATTTTAAGGCAAAAATTAAGAGCAGATAAAAAAAGACTCTCAGCAAATGCTGGGAGTTTTTTAAAGGATGAACAGAACCATATCGCCTGTTATGACTAACGAGCAGATACCAAGCCTCTGTCTGGCACTATAGCTCCTCTCTGCTATAGCGAAATGATCGTACATGCCGATTGATTTCTTACTTAGATGATAACAAGACGTTGCTGTTTTGCCTATAACAAATGGTTCTGTATATTTTTAATCTCTGCTGTAGACCACAAGCGCCAAACCTTTTTGCAGGGAAATTGTGACGCTTTGTCCGGGCACAAACTCATTAGAAGACCACATCTTCGGATAGGCAAAGTCAGAACTGGCCAGCTCGTAGCGTGCACCCTGAATAGTCAGCCCTTCTACAGGAAGTAAATTACCCACGCCAAAATAGGAATAGCCAGGCTTTTCTTTTAAAACATGCTCTCCAGGAAGCAAGAAATGAACCTCATTTTGCTTATCAACCAAGGTCACCTTTTCTGCCATCTTTAAAAAGCGGGGCTCACACAAAGCAAGCAGGTTTACAAGAGAATGATCTAGCCTGCCTCCCAAAGCGCCAATGACAGTCAAATCATCGATGCCGTAGTCCAGCAGTGCCGCCTCTAGCATCAGCTCGCTGTCCGTATCGTCCTTGACCGGGTTTGAGTAACGAAGCTCAGGGCAGCTCTGTTCGACCTTGGCCAGTTCGCTCTTACTCATCGAGTCAAAGTCGCCCAGCGCCAAGCGCGGCTTAAACCCTGCCTCGACAATTCTCAAACTGCCGCGGTCCACGCCAATTAAAAAGTCCCTGTTTTGCTCAAACAAGGACTTAAAATTTTGCGGCCACAAGTCCTGCGGTCCGCCTAAAACAGCTAGCGCCCTAGCCATTGATCAACTGCTCCAGTTTTTCAACCTGGCCGGCGATATCTTCGTGGCCGAAGATGAATGAACCAGCGACCAGGATGTCGGCACCAGCCTTAGCTGCATCTGCTGCCGTCTTGTCGTTGACGCCGCCGTCTACTTCCAATGGAATGTCAGTGATTTCCTTGACCTTAGCCAAGCGATCCAAGGTCTCTGGAATAAAGCCCTGGCCGCCAAAGCCTGGGTGCACGCTCATGAGCAGCACTTGGTCCAGGTTTGGCAAAAAGTCCTTGATCACGTCAACTGGCGTGTCCGGGTTCAACACCAGGCCAGCCTTGACGCCGTGGTCTTGCAAGTACTGCAGCCACTTAGCAGTGTCTTCTTTTGCCGCCTCATAGTGGAATTCCAGCAGGTCGCAACCGGCCTTCACAAAGCTGGGAATCAAATCCAAGTTGCTGGCCATCAAGTGCACCTCGGCAACCTCGTCTGGGAAGGCCTTCTTAAAGTCCTGCACCAATTGTGGGCCGTAAGACAGGTTCGGCACAAAGTGGCCGTCCATCACGTCCAGGTGGAAGCGCTTGATGCCCGCTTCTTGGGCCTTGCTGATGGCTGCACCCAAGTGCATGTTGTCAGCGTTTAAAATCGATGGTGCGATAATTTTCATCATAATTCTCCAAACTATTTTTTGTATTCAGGCAGCCGGTCGTTTTCAATTTCTTCGTGTAACGCCAAATAAGAGTCGTAGCGCGACTGGGCAATTTCGCCCGTTGCAAGCAGGCGCTTGACCTCGCAGTGCGGTTCTTGCAAGTGCTGGCAGGACCGGAACTTGCAGCGGCTTGCCACCGCCTTAAAGTCGCGGAAGTGGTTCGGCAGGTCGTCGATCTTCATCTGGGATAAAGAGATCGCCGAAAAGCCCGGCGTGTCCGCCAAAAAGCCCTGCCCTAGTCTAAATAAACTGACCTGCCGCGTCGTGTGCCGGCCGCGGTTCAAACTGTGCGAGATCTCCCCCGTCGCCTGGTCTGCGTCTTTTTTCATAAAGTTGAGCAGCGTGCTCTTGCCGGCGCCAGATTGGCCGGCCAGCGTCCAGACCGCGTCTTGGCCAATGGCCTTTGGGAATTGTTCCTGCAGCTGCGTTTTGTCTTCAAACACCGGGTATCCGATCTTTTTGTAGTAGGCCAGCTGGTCTTTGATCTCCGCCAGCTTTTCTTCAGGAAGCAAGTCTCCCTTTGACAGATACAGCCAGACCGGCACGTTCTGCCAGTCGAAAAAGACTAAATATCTATTTAAAAGCGTTAAGGAAAAGTCCGGCTCCGTCGCAGTGATGACCAGCAAAACGCCGGCCACGTTAGCTAAAGGCGGCCGCCCCAGCAGGTTCTGTCTGGGCTTGACTGAAATGAGGTAGTTCGTCCCCTGGCTGTCCAGCTGGACTTCGACCACATCCCCCACGCGCGGCTTTTCCCCGCGCTTTCTAAACACGCCTCTTGCTCTGGTTCTGACAGTCTTGCCTGCGATTGCTACGTCGTAGTAGCCCGCCAGCAGGCTCACCACAATGCCGGTTGCAGTCTTAGTCATTATTCACGCTTTCATCATAAACAGTGTCGTTGTCACGCAGCACGCGCAAGTGGCCTGCCCCGCGCTTCAACGAGAACGGGATCGAGAAGTTCTGATCGGACTTGATGTACAGGTCCCGGTACAAGTTGTTCAAAGAGTGGCTGTCGTCTGCGATGTAGATGCGGACGTGGTTGCCCTGGCCGTTTTGGTCAGAGGCAGCGTTATAGCTGACCGTGATGTTCTTGGTCACGTTGTCGTTATCCGTGTTTTGATCGTCGCTCTTCTTAGCGACCACGATGCGGACCGTGTCGCCGCGCCGCAGCTGGGTGCCCGGCGCCGGGCTTTGCGACAGCACCGTGTTGGCTGGCGCGCTGTCGTCTTCTTTTTCGGAAATCTCCAGCCGCAGGCCGCTGTCGCGGGCATAGTCCTGGGCACCCTTTAAGGTGTAGCCGGTCAAGTCGCGCAGGCTGATCGCCGTCTTGCGTTTTGCCCGCCGCTTGCCGCGCGAAACGGTCAAAACGACCGTCGTTTCGCTTGGGTGTTCGATTCTAGTATCACTTTCCGGGTCCTGATCAATCACGTGGCCGTAGTCGACCGTGTTTGAGTAGACGCGCACGCGGCGCACCTTGGCAAAGCCCTTTTCAAGCAAGGTTTCCTTTGCGTCCTCATAGAGTTCGCCAGACAGTTCCGGCATCTTGATGCCCGCCGGGCCGCTTGAAACGACAAGCGTCACGGTGTGGCCGGAGCTGATCTTGCTGCCGGCTTTCGGCTTAGTGCCGATCACCTTGCCCTTTTTCACCTTGCTGGAATGCTTCTTCTCAACTGAGCCGATCTTCAAACCCGAAGTCTGCAGCGAGACGCGCGCTTGGCGTTCGCTCATCCCCGCCACGGTCGGCACGTGGCTCGTCCGGCTCGCCGACAGGGCCAGGGCCAAAATGGCCAGGATGCCGATGACGGCCAGAGTCGAAATCAGCCACCAGAGCTTGTGTTTCTTCAGGCTGTCGCGCAGCTTTTTATGCTGCGGGCCAGCCGAAACGGCAACTTCTTCCGGCACCTTCTGCGTGCTCGTGACCTCGCCGTGGAATTGCGGCAGCACGATCGTCGCGTCTTTGGCCGGGTCGTGCTGGGCCACGAAGGGCAACACGCCCGCCTGGCTTGGCGACAGGCTGATGTCCAGCGCCCGTTTCATGTCCGCAACGCTGGCGTAACGGTCGCGCGGGTCCTTGGCCGTGGCCTGCAGGATCACGTTTTCCAAGGCCTGCGGCACGGCCGGATTCTGCTCGCGCACTGACGGGATCTTGTCGCGCATGTGCTTTAAGGCGACCGAAACGGCCGTCTCGCCGGCAAACGGGACTTCGCCGATGATCATCTCGTAGAGGATGATCCCCAGCGAATAGATGTCGGACTGCTTGGTCACGACGCCGCCGCGGGTCTGCTCCGGCGACATGTAGTGCACAGACCCCAGCGCCGTGTTCGTGCGGGTGAGGTCGGTTTCGGACATGGCCAAAGCGATCCCGAAGTCAGCAATCTTCACATTCCCCTTTTTATCCAAAAGAATGTTCTGCGGCTTCAAATCGCGGTGGATGACATTGTGCTTGTGAGCCAGGAAAACCGCACTGAGGATCTGGTCCATAATCGTGATCACGCGGTTTAAAGGCAGGGGTTTATTTTTTTGAATGTATTCTTTTAAGTTCGGGCCGTCGACGTACTCCATCACCATGTAGGGGATGCCGTGCCAGCTGGCAACGTCAAACACCGACACGATGTTGGGGTGGCTCAACTCGCTTGTCGCAAGCGCCTCGCGCTGGAAACGCTTGATCGTAGCGGGGTCGGCTTTTTGCAGGTCCTCGCGCAGCATTTTGACGGCGACTTTGCGGTGCAGGATGATGTCTTCGGCCAGGTAAACATTGGCCATCCCGCCTTCGCCGAGGCTATCGACGATGCGATAGCGGTCGCCCAGCAAATAGCCTTTATTGATCACTAGTTTTCACATCCTTAGCAAGATAGGCCAGCAGGCAGACGGTGATGTTGTCGCCGCCGCCATAGCGGTTTGCTTCGCTAATCAGCTTATTGCAGCGCTGTTTCAAACTCAAGGTTTTTGTCGCCAAAATCTGCTGGATCTGGGGGTCGGTCAAGGAGTTGGTCAACCCGTCGGTGCACAGCAAAAACAAGGCGCCGTCTGGGGCCTCGAGCTCGTCGTATTCGGGGCTGATCGTGCTGGAGACGCCTAGCGTCTGCGTAATGATGTTTTTCTGAGGGTGGTTTTTGGCCTGCTCAGAAGTGATCTGCCCCATCTTGACCAGTTCGTTGACAAGCGACTGGTCCTCGGTGATCTGCTTGAAGTCGGTGCCGATGTAGGAATAGGCGCGCGAGTCGCCTAAGTGGGCCACTAAAACCTGGTCGGGGAAGGCTAAAAGCAAGACGACGGTGGTCCCCATGCCGCGCAGGTCGGCAAAGCGGTCGCCGGCGGCTAGGATCTTGTCGTTTTCCACTTTCAGCTGGACGTCCAGCCAAGACTTGGCCTTTTTGACGGTCTTAAAGTCCGACAGGCAAAAGGCGTGGCCGAGGTTGCTGACGGCCATGGCGGAAGCGACGTCGCCGCCGCGGTGGCCGCCCATGCCGTCACAGACGATCGCCATCTTGATCCCGGCCTTGTTTTCAAAGACATTAACTTGGTCCTGGTTGGTCGGCCGCACGCGGCCGACGCTGGATGCAAATACTGTTTTGATCAAAATAAATTAACCTCTTCGCGCAAATTTAGCGATGAAAAAGCCGTCGCTGCCGCAGTCGGCAGGCAGAATTTTACGAGACACAGCAAGCGCTGCGTCATGGTGGTTGGCTAAAAAGGATTTGACGACTTGCTCGTCTTCTTCTAAAGAAATAGTGCAAGTCGAATAGACCAGCTCGCCGCCTTTTTGCAAAAGCGGCCAGACGGCCTCTAGGATGCCTAATTGAATCTTAGACAAGTTGGTCAAATCCTGCTTGCTTTTAGAGTACCTGATCTCGGGCTTGCGGCGCAAGAGCCCTAAGCCAGAGCAAGGCGCGTCCACCAAAATCTTGTCAAAAGACGCGTCCTCAAACTTTTCTCCAGCCTTTCTGGCATCTAAGGCAAAGGTCTTGACCTTGCCGGCTTGACCCATCCGCTCGGCGTTTTGCTTGATTAAGCCGAGCTTTTTGGCGTGTAAATCCAAGGCCACTACTTGCCCAGAATCCAGCTGTTCGGCGATCTGCTCGGTCTTGCCGCCGGGTGCGGCACAGGCGTCTAACACGCGCTCATCCCCGCGCCAGGAAAAGGCCTGGACTGGTAACGCTGCGGCCTCGTCTTGGATGGTGATTTGGCCCTCTTTGAACAGCTTACTAGAAGCCCCGCTGCCGCCGGTCAGCCGTAAGCTGACTGGTGAAAGCGGCGAGTTTTTCACGCCGTAGCCTTCTTTTTCAAGGCTTGCAATAGCCGCCTCTTTATCAACACCCTTTTTCACTCTCACGCAGTTATAAGGGGCAGCGTTGCAGCTGGCCATGTTGGCCACGGCCGCCTCTTCGCCAAAGTTGGCGATAAAATACTCGACTAACCAGGTTGGAAAGCTGTACTTCACGCTCAAGTATTTGACGTGGTCGCTTTGCTTTGGCAGCACTGCCCCGCGGCGCAGGAACGACCGCAAGATCCCATTGACGATCCGGAAGCCGTTTGAGTGCCGGCGGCCAAACTGCTTGGCCAGCTTGTTGGCTTCGTCCAAGACCGCGCTCTGCGGAATCTTATCCATAAATTCCAGCTGGTAAAAAGACATCAGCAGAAGCGGCCGCAGGTAGTCTTCTTTTATCTGGGTTTTGACTAAGCCCTGCAGCTGGTAGTCCAAATACAACTGGTACTGGATCGTCCCGTAAAAAATTCTGGTGGCCAATCTTCTGTCGGCGCTCTTTAACTGGGCGCGTTCCAGCTCTTGGCCAAAGCTCAGACTGGAATAGCTGTTTTTCGTTAAGACTTTGATGAGGCTGGTCAGGCAAACGCTGCGGCTAGTCGGAGACAATCTTTTCACCGGCAGCAAACTGGCTGCCCTGACCATTCAAAAAGTCGCTGATCTTCATCCGCTTTTTGCCCTGCGGCTGCACTTCCTGCAGCTCTAAGACCGTGTGGTCGGCCATGCTGATGGCAAAACGCTTCTTGTTGTCGACTAAGCAGCCGGCCTCTAAGCTCGTGGCATCAGGAGCCGACACTGCAGCCCAGACCTTCAGGCGCTTGTTGCCTAAAAGCAGGTAGGCACCCGGGTCGGGGTTCAAGGCACGGACCTTGTTGACGGCTTGTTCGGCCGTTTCGTCCAGCTTGATCTGCTCTTGGGCCTTAGAGATGTTTGGCGAAAAGACGACCTTGTTTTCGTCCTGCGGGGTCTTTTCGGCAGTCCCGGCGGCGATCTTCGGCAGAACGCGCAGCAGCGCTTCGCGGCCTAAAATCGCCAGCTTGCGGAACAAGCTGCCGCTGTTGTCGCTGGGCTCAATCGGGCACTTCATCTGGTAGTAGATGTCGCCGGCGTCCATCTTCTTGACCATCTCCATGATGGTGATGCCGGTTTCGGTGTCGCCGTTTAAAAGGGCGTACTGGATGGGCGCCCCGCCGCGGTATTTAGGCAGCAGCGAGCCGTGGACGTTGACGGCGGCGATCTTAGCAGATTGTAAAAGCTTGGTCGGCAAGAACTGGCCGTAGGCGGCCGTCACCAGGAAGTCGGCGTGCATCGCAATAATCTGGTCGCACTCCGGGCTTTTCGGCAAATGCGCCGGCTGCAAGACCGGCAGGTTTAATTTTTCGGCCAGCTGTTTAACTGGCGACTGGGTGAGGCGCTGCTTGCGCCCCACTTTTTTATCGGGCTGGGTCACGACGGCCTTGATCTCGTAGCCTTCGTCGACTAAGCCCTGCAAGACTGGCACGCCAAAGTCAGGGGTACCAAAAAATACAACTGAATTCATGAAAATCCTTTCCAGCTACAAGATCCGCTCGGGGTTGGGGTCGATGTACACGTCGACGCCCCGCCGGCACAAGTCTTGGGCTTCGTCTTGGATCTGGTGCAGCAAGCGATTTAGTTGTGGTTCTGCTTTATATTTTACCAGTATTTGGTAGTAGTATTGCCGTTTTACGCGAGAAATTGCGGCGGGCGTAGGGCCGAGCACGATGGTCGGCTTGTGCAGGGCGGCTAAAAGCTGGCGCTGGATGTTGAAAGAAGTCTTGGCGGCCAGCCGTTCTTGTTCGGCGGCGACGCTGATGAGCGTGGTGTAGTAGTAAGGCGGGTAGTTGCCCTCATGCCTAAAGTACATCTCGCGGCGGTAGAAGGCCTCGTAGTCTTGGCTGGCGGCGAGTTTAATGGCGTAGTGGTCCGGGTTGTAGGTCTGGATTAAGACCTGGCCGGGCTTGTCGGCGCGCCCAGCACGGCCTGCTACTTGGGTCAGAAGCTGGAAGGTCTTTTCGCTGGCGTGGTAGTCAGGCAGCCACAAGGCGGTGTCGGCGTCGATGACGCCCACCAGGGTGACGTTTGGGAAGTCCAGGCCCTTGGCGATCATCTGAGTGCCCAATAAGATGTCGGCTTTTCTTTCACCAAAGGCAGTCAGAATTCGCTGGTAGCTGTTTTTTCTTCTAGTTGTATCGACATCCATGCGTAAGACTTTTGCCTGTGGCAAAAGTTTTTGCAGCTCTTCTTGGACTTTCTGCGTGCCCGTGCCTAAAAAGCGCAACTTGCGGCTTTGGCAGTGCGGGCAGCGGTCTGGAACTGGACAGCTGTAGCCGCAATAGTGGCAGCGCATCTGGTTTTCGGCCTTGTGGTAGGTCAGCGACACGTCACAGTTCGGGCAGCGCAAAACATAGCCGCAGTCGCGGCAGAGCATGAAGGAAGAAAAGCCGCGCCGGTTTAACAGCAAGATGGATTGTTCATGGCGCTGCAACCGCTCTTGCAACGCGGCTAGCAGCGGCTGGGTCAAGTCGAACTGGCCGCCGGCAAACTGGGCCGTCCGCAGGTCCAAGATTTTTACCTCCGGTAACTGGCTTGCGTTAGCCCGCTTGGTCAGCCTCAGCAGCTCATAACGCCCTCTGCCTGCCCTAGCTCTAGAAGATAAACTAGGCGTTGCCGACCCCAAAAGCAGCGGGCAGCTGTAGTAGCGCGCCCGCCATAACGCCACGCGCCGAGCGTGATAGCGCGGCGTGTCTTCTTGCTTATAAGAGCTTTCGTGTTCTTCGTCGATGATGATGACGCCGATGTTTTTCAGCGGTGCAAACACGGCGCTGCGGGCGCCCACGACGACCTGGGCCTCCCCGCGGCGGATCCGGCGCCACTCGTCGTATTTTTCACCGGCCGAAAGACCCGAGTGCAGCACCGCGACGTCTTGGCCGAAGCGGGCCTTGACGCGGGCCACCATCTGCGGCGTTAGGGCAATCTCGGGCACCAGCATGAGCGCAGTCCGTCCCAGCTCAAGTGCCTTTGCGATCGCTCGCAAGTAGACCTCGGTTTTGCCTGACCCCGTCACGCCTTCCAGCAAAAAAGTCTTATTTTCTTTTTGCTCAACTGCCGGCGTGATGTGTGAGAGGACAGCTGCCTGCTCAGCGGTCAAAGTCGGCTTCTTGTCTTCGTAGCCGCCGTCGTCCAGTTTTCTGTAGACCTCGACTTCTTTTCTGACCAGCCAGCCCTTTTCAACCAGGTCCTTCAAAAAGGCCGTCTGAAAGCCTGCCGCTAATAGCTTCTCTTGGTCCATTGGGAAACTTGCCTTGTTGGCCAGCACAAAGTGCAAAAAGTCCTGCTGGCGTTTGGCATTAGCACGGGTTTTTGCTAGCAGCTCTTCGTAGTCCTCACCCGTCAAACTGTAGACAAAAGTCGTCTTCTTGGCCGCCTTATTTTCCACCAGGTACTCGACTGTGACGGCCCCGTTTTTCTGTAATTTGTTTAAAAAAGTTAAGGTCTTTGCCGGCAGCGCGTTCGACCATTCGACAAAACCATCCTTAAATAATGGCAGTTTTGCGGCCTCATCACTCACCGGCCGCCAAATCTTGCGGTAGTTGGCCCGCATCACCTGCGGCAGCATCGTCTGCAAGATCGCAATCCGGTAGGCAAAGATCTGGTCAGCCAGGTCCTTGGACAGCTCCACCAGCTCCGGCGTCAGCACCGGCCCCTGATCCATCTGCGTCAGGATGGGTTTGAGCTTTTTTTCGTCGTAGGAGCTCGTCTCGCTCACCCCTACCACAAAGCCCTGCACGCGCCTGCGCCCAAACGGCACCACGACGCGGCTGCCGACCCCGACCGCGAGCTCGTCCGGGATCCTGTATTCAAAAATGTGGTCGGTCTGCTTGGCAAAGACGTCGACAATTACTTGTGCAATCATACTTTTTTCTTGAAAAAAAAGACCTTCATCAAAACGGTGAAGGCTCTTTTTATTTACTTTTACTATTCAACCTTGTTTTCAGGGTTTGGGTTGGAATCGATCCAAACCTTGCCAGCGGCGATTTCTTCCAAGGCCTTGCCTACCGGCTTCACGCACTTGTAATCTTCTTCCGGCATGGCTTCAGGAGCGCCTTCTTCTAATTCATGAGCACGCTTTGAAGCTAAAACTGCCAATGAATAACGCGAATCGACGTGGTCCAAAAGCTTGTCGATTGATGGATAAACAATTCTCATATTAATCCTCCTTAACCATTGCCTGGTAGCTGGCCAGCACGCGCTTGACGCTGACGTGCTCGGCTTGTACGATGTCGGCAATTTTCCTCACGGCGTTGTCTACTTGATCGTTGACCACGGCGTAGTCGTAGTCGGCCATCATCAAGATTTCCTTGCGGGCCTGCTTCATCCGCTGCTCGATGACGTCATCGGAGTCGGTGCCCCGGCCCTTGATGCGCGCCTTTAAGGTGTGCAGGTCAGGCGGCGTCAGGAAAATAAAGACACCGTCTGGGAACTGCTTGCGCACTTGCTTGGCGCCGTTGACGTCGATTTCAAGCAGCACGTCGATGCCGTCTTGCAGCATCTTTTTTAATGGTGCAAGAGGTGTGCCGTAGTAGTGGCCCACGTAGTGGTTGTATTCCAGCAGCTCGTTGTTTGCAATGGCTTGTTGGAAGCGCTCGTCGCTGACGAAGAAGTAGTCCTTGCCGTCCACTTCGCCGGCCCGCGGCTGGCGAGTCGTCATGGAAACGGAATATTCAAAAGGAAAGGCCTTTTCTTTGACGATTGCGCTTTTAACGGTCCCCTTGCCGACGCCGGAGGGACCGGATAAAACAAGCAATAAACCTTGATCTTTCATATCATGCCCCGCTTTTCTTTAATAGTCATATTTTGCCTTAAAGTGAAAAACAATGCAAGTTGGGGTCTTTGCTCTTGCTTTTTCGAACACCCGTTCGTATAATAACCATAGTAAGAGCCAAACAGATGTTCGAGGAGGAGTAATTCAGCATGGGACAATTAGCCAAGCAAGTTTACCACTATCTTTTTTCCTACGATGAAGAAAAGCTGACGACGTATGGGCAGCCGGGCTATGTCATCCTGAATTTATTGCAGAAGGCGCTGCTGGAACAGGACTTTGTGCTGATTACTTACACGGATGGGGACAGCGAGCTGGGCAAGATTACGCAGCGGCTTGACGATGGCCGCTTTGTGCTGCGGGGCCTGGATGGCAAGTTGTTAAGGGTGCTGAACTTCGCTACGCTGTTCAAAGTAGACTTAGGATAATCGTTAAAATTATAGTTTTAACTCAGTAGAACAAACTACATAGACAATAAAACAAAAAAAGACCGGCTTTCTAGCCGGTCTTTTTTTATCTCTTGCTGGCCTCAATGAGGTCCGCCGCATTCTGCTTGGCAGCGTCGGTAAGCTTGCTGCCGGCCATCATCTGGGCGATGGCTGTGACACTTTCCTCATGATCCAGATCATGAACTTCCGTAAAGGTCTGGCCGTCCTCAACCTTTTTGACGATCTGCTTGCGCTGGTCGGCGCTGGCGGCAACCTGCGGCGCGTGGGTAATCACGATGACCTGCTTAGTCTTGGCCACGGCCTGCATCTTCTTGCCGATGGCGGCCGAAACGCGGCCGGACACACCGGTGTCGATTTCGTCAAAGACCATGGTGCCGACGGGCTCGGCCTTGGCAAAGATGGCCTTTAAGGCAAGCACAATTCGAGACCGTTCACCGCCGGAAGCGATCTTGTCGAGCGGCATCAGGTCTTCGCCGGGGTTCGGCGCGATGTAGAAACGCACTGAGTCTAGCCCTCTATTGTTGAACTTGGCCTCTTGGCTGAAGCGGATGGCGAAGCGGGCCTTGGCCATGTAGAGATCAGCCAATTCCTGCTTAATAGCGGCCTCAAGCTTTTGCGCAACTGCACTGCGTTTTTCGTGCAGCTGGCTAGCCAAGTCCTGCAGCTCTTTTTGCAGCTTGGCCTTTTGCTTTTGCAGCTTGTCTTCGTCAAAGCTGCCGGTGTCTAAGGCAGAAAGCTGCCCGTCAACCTTCTTCTTAAAGGCAAACACGTCGGAAAGAGTCGGCCCGTATTTTTTCTTCAAACTCGTCAGATGGTCCAGTCTAGCCGTTACCTCCTGGTAGCGGGCCTGGTCAAAGTCGAGGCCGTCGGCGATGTCGCCTAACTCGTTTCTGGCGTCGCTCAAGGCATAGGCGCCATCGTCCAAGCTCTTGGCCGCATCCCTGAAGTCAGCGCCAAAGTCGGTCAGGTCGCTGGCGGCGTCTTGCGCATCCCCCACCAGGCTGGTCAAGCCGTGTTCGTCGTCGTCAAACAGCTGGAGCAAATAGCTCAGCTTGTCGGCGATTTTTTGGTAGTTGTCGAGCTTGTTGAACTCGTCGGTCAGGGCCTCGTCTTCGTGTTCGTCGGTGAGCTGGGCGTCGGCCAATTCTTTGGCCTGGAACTCCAGGATGTCTTGGCGCTGGGCGGCCTCGGCTGCGCTTTTTTGCAAGCCGGTAAGCTTAGCCACTACCTCCTGGTATGCAGCATATTTTTCACGGTAATCAGCTAACAGCTCTTGGAAGTCCTTGGGTGCAAGCTGGTCAACCAAATCAATCTGACGGTCAGGCTCTAAAAGCGTCTCTGAATCGCTCTGGCCGTGGATATCAACCAAGAACGGGCGCAGTCTGCGCAAAGCTGAGATCGTCGTCAACTGGCCGTTAATCCTAATCACGTTGCGGCCCTTGTTGGTCAGCTGCCGCGCAATGATCAGGTCGTCGCCGTCAAGCGGCAGGCCGTAGTCTTCGCAAATTGCTAAAACCTTGGCCCTATTCTTTGGATCAAGCAAAAACAGACCGGTAACAGTCGCCCGTTGTTCACCCGTCCTGATTAATTCAGAATGCGCTCTTTGCCCTAATAAAATCGAAACGGCGTCAATCAGGATCGACTTGCCGGCGCCCGTCTCGCCCAACAGCGCGGTCATCTTGTCTTTAAAAGTCAGCTTTAAGTTCTTAATGATCGCAAAATTGCGGATGTCTAATTCTGCCAGCATGTCAGTTCAGCTCCTGCTCGGCACGATCAACCACTTCTTCGGCAGTCCCCTGCCAGAGCAGCTGACCCGGCTTTGCCTCGTCTTTTCTCAGGTGGATCAGGAATTCCTTGTTGCCCTTGCCGCCCTTGATCGGCGAAAAGTCAACATTCATGACGTCAAAGCCAATCTCTAAGGCCTTTTGCACCGTGTGCTTGATGACGGCGGCACGGACCGTCAGGTCCCTTACAATCCCGTGCTTGCCCACGTTCTCCGGGCCCGCCTCAAACTGCGGCTTGATTAAGCAGACCGCGTCTGAGCCGTCGGCGATGATGTCGTACATTGGCGGCATGATTAAGTCTAAAGAAATAAAGGACACGTCGGTCATGGCAAAGTCCGGCCGGCCATGGGTAAAGTCCGCGAGCTTGGCATAGCGGAAGTTGCGCCGCTCCATCACGATGACGCGGGGGTCGTCGCGCAGCTGCCAGGCCAGCTGGTTGTAGCCGACGTCTAAGGCATAAACCTTAGTTGCCCCGTTCTGCAGGGCAACGTCGGTAAAGCCGCCCGTCGAAGCCCCGATGTCTAAGCAGGTCTTGCCGGTCAAGTCGATGTGGAAGACCTTCAGGGCCTTAGCCAGCTTGTAGCCGCCGCGGGATACATACTCGCGCTTGCTTTTTTTAATATGAAAAACTTCGTCTTCGGGAAACTTCGTGCCGCTTTTGTCGATGCGCTGGCGGTTGTGGTCGGAGACCAGGCCCGCCATGATTGCGCGCTGGGCCTGCGAGCGCGAGTTGAATAAGCCCTGTTCAAATAAAAGAACGTCTGCTCTTTTTTTAGTCATTACAAAACCCTTTGGTACAAATTCAAAAAGCCGGATAAAACTGGGTAGTTGTCAGCTAGTGCCTTATTGGCATCCTTGATCAAGGAACTTAAAGCATCTTGTGACTTCTTAACGCCTAACAGCGTTAGAGTGTTGTTCTTACCAGCTTCCTCATCTTCGTGGGTGTTCTTGCCGGCCTCTTCGTCAGTTTCAAATACGTCGACCAAGTCGTCGTAGATCTGGTAGGAACGCCCGAAGTCTTTGGCAAAAGTAGATAATGCTTCTCTTTGTTCCTTTGAAGCATCTAACCAAGCAAGTGGGATCTCCACGCAGGCCTGCAGCAAACACCCGGTCTTGCGCCACTCCATCCGGTCGATGAAGGCTTGGTCGTGAGCGCGGCTCTCATTGTTCGTAGCGTCGATGTCCAAATACTGGCCGCCCACCATGCCGTTGGGGCCGATGGCCTTGGCCATCATGGCGGCAGCCTTGGCGCTGTCAGTGCCTTCTGCGATCCATTCCAGACCTAATGGCAAAAGCCCATCGCCGGCCAAAATGGCTTGCGCTTCGCCCCACTTGACGTGGCTGGAAGCCTTGCCTCTCCGCAGCGGCGAATTGTCCATCGCTGGCAGGTCGTCGTGGATTAAGGAATAGGTGTGGATCAGCTCGATGCCGCAGGCGGCTCTGAGCGTAGCTTCATCGATCTTCTTGCCTAAGGCATCACAGGTCGCCAAGAACAGCAGCGGCCGCAGGCGCTTGCCGCCCGCCATAACCGAATAGGCCATGATCTCGGCGAGCTTGCTGTCGGCTTCTTTAGCAATGTTGGTTTCCAAATAGTCGTCGACTAAAGGCGTGTACTTCTTCCTAAATTCAGCAAAGTCCATCGCTTATTCCTCCGGCGCGCTTGGGTTTTGCGGGTCCAAGCTGTGCTCGCTGCCGTCCTTGTCGATTAACTTGGCGACGGTCTCTTGGGCCGCCGTCAGCTCTTTTTCTAAGGACCGCGCCAGCTGGACGCCAGTTTCAAACTGCTTTAAGGCGTCGGCCAAAGGCACGTTGCCGTCTTCAAGATTAGTGACAATCTGCCGCAGCTGGTTTAATTGTTCTTCAAAGTTATTTTTCTTGGCTGCCATGATTTTCTTTCTCCTTTGCAATCGCTTGTGCCTGAACTGTCCCGTCCGCAAAGTGCAGGTGCAACTGCTGCCCTACCTCTACTTGCTTAGCTTGAACAACCGTCTTGCCTTGATCGTCAGTAGTGTAGACATAGCCCCTGCCTAAGATCTTTAAAGGACTAAGGGCATCAAGCTGTTGGACTAGCTGCCGGTATTCGTTGTCTTTGCTGGTGACCGTTTGCTTTAAGGCACTTTCCAGCTTCTGGCTTAAGAGCTTAACTTCAAGCTTGGGCTGGCTTAAACGGTTCTGCGCGGCCTGCGCCAAGCGCGTCTTTAACAAGTCCAAGCTCTGGGCCTGCTGGTCGTACATCCGCTCGGGGTGGCGCATCACCACCGAGTTTTCGAGTCTAGCTAAATAGTCCTGCCGCTGGACGATGTTGGACCGCATTTCCGAAGCAAGTCTTGCTGATAATTGACGAATGTTGATCAACTCATCGGTCAGATTAGGCGTCGCATACTCGGCTGCCGCCGTCGGCGTCGCCGCCCTTGCATCTGCCGCCAGGTCGCACAGGGTCGTATCGGTCTCATGCCCTACCGACGAAATGACCGGCATCGGCATCGCGACGACCTGCCGCACGACGATTTCCTCGTTAAAAGGCCAGAGGTCTTCCAGGCTGCCGCCCCCGCGGCCCACGATTAAAACATCGTAGTCGCCTTGCGCAGCCTGCTTCATCGCCGCCACGATGCTGTCCTTGGCCGTGTCGCCTTGGACTTGGGCCGGGAACAGGTCGACTTCTGCGTGCGGGAAGCGCCGGTTGCAGGTCACCATGATGTCGTGGATGACGGCGCCGGACGGCGAGGTCACGACCGCGATCTTGTCGGGAAAATGCGGTAAAGCCCGCTTGCGGCTCTGTTCAAACAAGCCTTCTGCTGCTAATTTTTTCTTCAGCTCTTGCAGCTGTTCGTACAACGCCCCCAAGCCCGCCGGCTCCATGGCTTCGACATAGAACTGGTAGCTGCCGTGCGGGGCATAGGTTGAAACATAACCGCGCACGAAGACCTGCATCCCCTCTTTAGGGCGGAACTTCACCTTGGCAAAGGCTGACCGCCACATGACGCAGTCGATCTTGGACTGGTCGTCTTTTAAGGAGAAGTACTGGTGGGCGTTTTGCCGGAAGCGGTAGTTGGACAGCTCGCCTTTCAGGTAGACCTTCTTCAAATACGGGTCGCGTTTGAATTTTTGGCTGATGTAATAATTTAAATCAGAAACGGTTAAATAGTCTTCTTTAGCAACCATGTTGTCTTTCCGTTAAATAAAGCACGTTGTGCATGAGGGCTGCGACGGTCATGGGGCCGACGCCGCCGGGCACGGGGGTTAGCCAGCGCGGTTTTACCCTCTCACTGACATCCCCAACCCAGCCCTTGCTCTGCTTGCTGATGCCGACATCTATTACCGCAGCATTCTTGTTCACCATCTCAGGTTTAATCAAACCGGGCTGGCCCGTATCACTGACCAAGATGTCCGCATTCCTCGTCAAAGCAGCTAAGTTTGCGGTCTTAGAGTGCGCAACCGTCACCGTGGCGTCCCTTGCTAAAAGCAGGGCTGCCAGCGGCTTGCCGACGATGGCGCTGCGGCCGACGATCACGGCGTTTTTGCCCGCGATTGGCACTTGGTAGCAGTCTAAAAGCTTCATGATGCCAAAAGCCGTGGCGGGTGCTAACTTGCTCCCCTGCCACAGCCGGCCCAAGTTTTCCGCATTGCAGCAGTCGGCGTCCTTGTCGGGCCGGATCGCGTTCATGGCGGCCTCAGCATCGAAACGCCCGGGCAGCGGGAGCTCAACCATGATGGCGCTAGCATCCTCGTCTTCGTTTAAACGTTCTACTAAGGCCATCAGCTCTGCTTGGCCATCAGTAGCTTTTAAGGCATAGTTCTTAAAGCCGATGCCTATTTCTGCAGCCGCAGCCTTTTTCACCTTGTCGTAGACTTTGACCGCCGGGTCGTCCCCAGCTTCAATTACGCACAAAGTCGGCGTTTTTTTGAAAGAGGCGGCCTTCGTCTTCAACTCCTTGCGCCAGTCTTTAGCAACGTTAGTGCCCCACAAATACTTCGTCATGCCTGCTCCTTGCTTAAAAAAGCCGGCAGTGCCGGCTTAATCTATTTCTCACTAACAAAGTTGGCTAAGACGCCATTGATAAAACCCTTGTTCTGCGGGTCGGAAAATTCGTCGCACAGACGCAGGGCTTCGTCGACGGCCCCGACTTGGCCGATCGCTTGGCTGAACCGGATCTCGGTCAAGCCCAGCTCTAAAATGCCCCGGTCAATCTGGCTGATCCGGCGCAGCTGCCAGCCGCGCTTCAGCTTAGACGACAGCTCGTCGTCAAGCTCGCCTTTGTGGGCCAAAAAGTTTGCAAGCAGCTCTGCGGCGTAGTCAGGAACCTGCTCCAAGTTCAAGCTCTTCACCAAGCTGTTTGAAACTTCCTCGACGTCCCAATCAGGGTGCTGGTTGGCTAAGTAGATGCCTTGCAGCGCAACTTTACGGATTTCATGCTGGTTCATCTACTTCTCCTGCTCCTTTTCCTTGTCCGCTTTTTCATCAAGCAAGCCGACCACGTGCACGTTGATCTCCGACAGCTTGAGGTCTGTCATCTGGCGCAGCTGGGCAATCAGCTGCTTTTGCATCTTGCCAGCCACCTGCGGGACGTTGACGCCGTATTGCAGGTAGACGTAGACGTCGCCGGACAAAACGTTGTTGTCGTCGACGTGCAAAGCTACGCCTTTGCCGTGGTCTTCGCGGCCTAACAGGGTGTTCAGGTTAGAACGCAGGCTGCCGCGCATGCCGACCACGCCGTCGACTTGCTGAGCGGCCATGCCCAAGATGGTTTCTAACACGCTTAAATCGATTTTAATGGTATTGCCCTCGTCATTTGACAAGAGAATTGTTGAGTTATAAGACATTTTTTACCTCAGACTTAAAAAATACTGTCTATATTTTACCAATCTTGCCTGCAACATGCCAGACGGGCTACAGGACCAGCAAGTCCTGCTTTGGCAGCTTCGATAAAACTTCCGGCTTGTCGCCGCTCACCAAGACATCGTCTTCGATTCTGACGCCGCCCTTGCCCGGCAGGTAGATCCCCGGTTCAACCGTGTGGACCATGTTGTCGATTTCTTCCTGTTGGCCAAAAGGCAGAGCCGGCGAGCAGAGCTCGTGGATTTCTAAGCCGATGCCGTGGCCAATGCCGTGGCCGAAGTATTGGCCGTAGCCCTGCTGCTTGATGTAGTCGCGGGCAGCAAAGTCGACGTCCTTGCCGTGGTTGCCGGCAACGGAGGCCTCGATGCCGCGGCGCTGGGCCTCGTACACGATCTTGTAGATCTTCTGCAGCTCGGGTTCGACTTCGCCGACGGCGACAGTTCTGGTAATGTCGGCTGTGTAGACGTGGTAGAAGCTGCCGAAGTCGCAGACGACCAATTCGCCTTTTTGAATCTTCTTGTCTGAAGCGACGCCGTGGGCCCAAGCAGACCGGTAGCCTGACGCGATGATGGTGTCAAAGGACGGGCCGTCGCCGCCGTTGATCTTAAATAAGTAGTCGAGCTTGGCGCCGATGTAGCGCTCGCTGACGCCCGGCTTGATCTCTTTTAAGACCGTCTTGAAGCTTTCAGCTGACAGGTCGATGGCGTGGCGCAGAGCATCTAATTCTAATTCATCCTTGATGTTTCTGGCCTTTTCGACCAGCTGGCCGGTCAGCTTAAAGTTGACGTCCGGGTTGGCCTTGGTCAAAGCAAAGTACTGGTTGGTGTTGATGTATTCGCCTTCCAGCAGGACGTTCTTCAAGCCTAAAGACTTGATGTGCTTAGTCAAAGCAGCAACCACGTCGCCGCGCTTGACGTCGTCTTCTTTCATGATGACGGTCAATTCACCCGGCGCCTGGGCCTTGATCTGGCCGGCAAAGCGCGAGTCTGAAAACAGGATGCGGTCGCCTTGGGCCGTCAAAATCAGCTGGGCTTCCTCGCCGGTAAAGTTGGTGAGGTAGCGGTAGTTGGCCTGGCCCATGATGACCATGCCGTCAGCGCCCTCTTCTTTGATTAAGTCCGTTACTTTTTTGATTCTGGCGTCAAGCAGAGCCAGCAGTTTGTTTTTTTCGTCCATAATAAGGCCGCCTTCCTGAATCTTAATTAACTAGATTATACAAAAAAAGACACCAGACCTTTAACGATCTGGTGTCTTTTTTAAAGCAAAATTATTCAGCGTCCTCAACTGGGTAAACTGAAACTTGCTTCTTGAACTTGCCTAAGCGTTCGAATTTAACAACGCCGTCGATCTTGGCAAACAGGGTGTCGTCACCGCCGATGCCAACGTTCTTGCCCGGGTGAATCTTAGTCCCGCGTTGACGGTAGATAATTGAACCAGCGTGGATTTCTTGGCCGTCAGCACGCTTAGCGCCCAGACGACGACCAGCTGAGTTACGGCCGTTAGCAGTTGAACCGCCACCCTTGTGGTGGGCTAATAACTTGAGGTCTAAAATAGTGTTCATCATTTTTATTTCACCCCTTATTAAGCTTCGATGCTTTCGATGGTTACCTTAGTGTAAGGTTGACGGTGACCATACTTGGTGTGTGAGTGCTTCTTTGGCTTGTACTTGAAGGTTACAACCTTCTTTTCCTTGCCTTGCTTCTCAACTTTAGCCGTCACCTTGGCACCTTCGACAAATGGGGTACCAACTTTAACGCTACCCTTGTCTGATACTAAGATCACGTGGTCAAAGGTAACACTGTCGCCTTCCTTAACAGCAAGCTTTTCTACAAAGACGCTGTCGCCCTTGCTTACCTTGTATTGCTTACCGCCGGTTTCTACTACTGCGTACATTTGTACACCTCCATAAAATACTTAGACTCGCCAATAAAGGTGGGGCTGTGCCCAACTTTTTGACCTTTAAATGTGCGGTTGCAGATGTGAGGCTTTCACAAATACAACTCTTATACAATACACCGTCTCTTTAAAAAGTTCAATTATTCTTCGCCATTTTGTAATTTAACTGCTGGTTGCCCTCGTAGGCTGGCATGCCGTTGGCTGCCCGGTATAAGGCACGCTCGAAGGACCGGTAGCCCTTGTTGGACGACACGGCGAACTTGACGCCAAATTTCGAAGCGGCTGATTGAATATTCCAAGTCGAATCGTGGGCAGCAAAGGCGGTGACCAGGATGACAATGTCTAAACTCTGCAGCTGGCGCTCGATGACGCGCTTGCGGCCCTGGAAGGCGTCGATGGGGACGGGGATGCCGTGGTAGCGGGTGATGATGCCGTCAAAGACGGCTTCGCCCTGGTTGTCGCCGATGGCGACGCCGACGCGCTGGTAGTGGAGGTCTAAATCAAGCTTAGGCAGCAGAGAGGCTTGCGCTTTATGAGATTTACTGCTCTTCTGTTTTTTCTTCTCGGGCTGGTCTAGTTCATAGATCCAGCGGATGGCGACGGCGCTGGCGGGGTTGCTTTTGAGGCGGACGTCGCCTTCGTACCAGGCGAGGTCGACGATGGAGCCATCTGCTAATTGACCATCATACAATGAAGAATCTACAGGTACTAATACAGGCTTGTGGTTGATGCGGAGCTTTTTGCCGTGGATGTCGCGGGAGACGCCGAGCTGGCCGGGTTTGCCCTGGACGACGGCGTACTTGAAGACAGTGATTTTGTCGTATTGACTGGAAGGCAGGTTGGTGTGGCCGACTTTGCGCAGGATCTCGGCTTCGCCGTGGAGGGATGCACCCAATGGTAAAGCTTCTACGATGTCGCCAGAAGATAAATTGAAGTCATGAATCTGTCTTTCGCTCAAGTGGAAGACAATCTGGTTTTCGCCGTTGATCAGGTCGCAGCCCGTCAGTTGCCGTATGACGGTGTAGCGCTTGCCTTTGCGGTAGTCGCGCGGCTTCTGCTTAGGCTTTAGGGCCTGCTCGAACAGGGCCTGGTTGACGGCCTGTTCGGAAGACGGCATTTGGCGCAGGGCTTGGCTCAGCTGGTTTAGTGCTGGTAATAGATAAGAAGCATTATTATCACTCTTTAATTCATTAAGCTTTGCTTGAGCTTTTTCAGCATTCTTGGCAGAGGGCTGAGCGATCACATTGGCTAAGGCAGTCAATAATGGTGCTACATTGACATTAGCATTACCACTATTACTGCTCTCCCCTGTCCCTAACAGCGCCAAGATAAGGGCTTTGCTGTTGGCGAGGCTGCGGTCGTCGCCGCCGGTATTTTGTAAGATGCGTTTTAAATTATTGCGATAGTCTTGCATAATAGTTAACTCCTAGAATTGTCTGCTAATAATGGTAAGACAATTTCTGGTATAGAGCAAAAATATGTTCCATTTCGGAAAAATGAGTTTAGAATAAGAGCAGAATTTGAAACATAGGAGGATTTAACTATGAAACGCAAGCTCTTATCAATGTCGGCTGCGGCCCTGCTCGTTTTGGGTGTGGCAGCGCCGGTACAAGCTGCAAGCCAGCAACAGGTTAAGCATGACCCGAACCAAGGCTACAACATTGTGGTCAGCGGCGTAGCAACGATTAAGAATGCTAAGGGTGCTCAACTGTATTCTGAACCAAACACTGCTAATAAGACCAGCAGAGTACTGCCAAACGGCAGTGCTTGGAAGGTCAGCCAAGTTATTAACAACGGCTTTCTGTGGTACAAGGTTGGCCGCAACCAATGGATTTTGGCTTATGACGCCAACTTAGCTTACAATGCGCCAACGACTGATACGCCAGCAACTAAGACTGACACTAAGTCTGATGCTAAGGCTAGTGACAACACTAAGACTGAAACTAAGACTACTGAGTCAAAGGACACTAAGACTGCTGAGTCTAAAGACACTAAGTCTGAAGCAAAGCCAACTACCCCAGCTAAGACGACCACTACCCCAGCTCTGAAGACGGAACCGATCCAAGGGATCGCAACTGTTACCTACAGAACTCCGATCGTGGTTTGGGCAGAACCGGGCGCCCACCCTACTAAGCGCTACCTGCCGCGCAACAGCCAATGGCGCTACTTCAAGATTGCGCAGACGGCTGACGGCGAGAACTGGTACAACTTGGGCGGCAACCAATGGGTACCGCAGAAGTACATTAACCGGAACCAAGACCCGCACATTGGCCACTACTCAGACGCCAACATGACTCTGGTAACTAACGACATGGTTGTTAAGCGCCAAGTCGTAACTATCAACAACACTAAGGGCAAGGGCGCTTACGTGGTAGACAGAAACGGCAAGAGTACGGGCCGGCTGTTGCCAAACGGCAGTCGCTGGCAAAGTTTCGGCTTCATTAACAATGGCGAGCTGCTGTTGAACTTAGGCGGCAACCAGTGGGTAGAAGGATACCTGGTAAAGTAATTAGATAGACTAAGCTGAAGATTTTTAATTTCACTAGCAATAAGGATCACTGTATTGAGATAAATGAGAAAAATAGCTAAGGCTTGTGCCTTAGCTATTTTTTTGCATAAAAGAACAGATAGCCGAAGCTATCTGTTCTTTTTGGGAAATTAGTTCCGTTGATGGAAACTAGCTAACTTACGTTAAACTAATCAGATTAGTTTAATGAAAGGTACTTAGCTGGTACCCATTGGCTTTGTGAGCCAAGACGGTAGCAAACTTCACCGTTGATGGTCTTCTTGCCGAATACCTTCCAAGCAGTGTTAGGGTTCAGGTATACGTTAGTGTAGTGGCCTGAAGCGTCTAACATGTTGATCTTCCAAGTTGGGTGGCCAGGTACTTCGTTCAGAGTAGCTACGCCTGAAGCAGCTTCTTCAGCGTTTGCGCTAGCTTGCTTTGCAGTGTACTTAGCTGGGATCCATTGGTTGTCAGCAATCTTGTACAGCAATTCGCCGTTAACAGTCTTGCTTTGCATTACAGTGATAGCAGTGTTTTGGTCAACGTAGTTGTCAGTGTAAACACCGTTGTCGTTCAGAGTAGCAACCTTCCAAGTTGGGTGTTCTGAGTATGAAACGTACAGAGTTTGAGCTTGGGTGTTGTTGTTAGTGTTGCTGTTGTTGTTGTCTGAAGGAGTTACTGGTGGAACTACTGGGTTAGTGTCAGTTGGCTTTGAAGGAGTAGTAGTGTTGATTACGCCTTGAACATCGTTCTTCAATGCGTCTTCAGCAGCTGCCAGTTTTGCTTCAGTACCAAGCTTGGCAGGGGTGTCACCTTGAGCTGGGGTACCCTTAACTTTTTCTTGAGCAGCCTTGAAGTTGTTTTGCGCAGTAGTGTCAAGTGGGTTAGCATTTACAGCGGCAGTAGCACTCTTAAGCTCGGCCTGTGCGTCCATGTCTTTCTTCTTAGCATCAACGTAGGTTTGGATTCTGTAAACGCCCAAGTCCTTAACGTACTTGTCGTTCAGCTTGTCAGCAGCATCTTGAGCCTTCTTTACGGCAGCTGGGTCCTTGACAGTGTCAAAGAAGATCTTGCCAAGTTGGTCGTAAGTTACAGTGTTGTTCTTAACGTTAGCAGCATCTGCATCAAGAATGGTGCCGGCAGCTTTCATTGCAGCTTCAGCTTGCTTGTCGTTTGGAGCAGCCTTGTATGAAGTGAATGCATCTAACTTAGCCTTGGTTGAAGCGTCCAAGTCTTTTTCAGCCTTGCCGAATTTGTTCTTCAAAGCCTTTTGGTAGCTAGCGTTGTGTCTGTCTTTGAGTGCAACTGCGTCATTAACAGCCTTGTTAGCAGCGTCCAAGTCTTTCTTTTCTTTACGCAAGCCTTCATTATCATTTTGGCCCCAGTAAACTGGCTTTTCAGCATTGCTGAAGTCGTTGGCAGCAGCAGTAGCTGAAGCGGTAGCAGCGTCCTTAGCCTTGTTAGCAGCGTCCAGTGCATTAGCAGCTGCTTGCTTCTCAGCGTAGGTTGCCTTGTCGTTAGCACTAACGGCATCGTAAGCAGCCTTCTTGCTTGCAGCATCGCTTTCAGCATCTTTTTGCTTGCTGTAAGCGTCGATTGCCTTGTTACCTAAGTCGTTTAAGTTGCTCAGGCTAGTCTTAGTGTCATTTGAAACATTAGTGCTGGTGAACTTCTTAGCAGTAGCAGTAGTGTCAGCTGCACCATTGTTGGTAGTGTCAGCAGCGTGAACAGTAGCTGGCTTAGCTAATGCCAGACCGCCCAAAACTGCCAAGCAGGTAGCAGTATAAGCAACAAATTTTTGAGATCTCATTAAATAAATCCTCCCTAGTAGTAAAAATCACTTTACTTCGTGCATTGTAACCTATAAACGGACACCATGGACCAGGCGGCTAAAATAATGCCAGAAAAAAATGCCCTAAATTACGATTGGAGTAATACTTAGCGCAAAAATAAAATAACAAAAATAAAAATATTTTCTTTAATATTGTTTTAATAAATAGGCCCCTATTTTCACGAAATCGCCCTATTTTTGCCTATCCGCATCCCCCAAAACAAAAAAAGACGTCACGCATGTGACGTCTTTTTCCTATTCAGTGATTCGGGTGAGATTCGAACTCACGACCCACGGTTTAGAAGACCGTTGCTCTATCCAGCTGAGCTACCGAACCAGAACAGCTTTAATTATCCTATTCTGGCCCAGCAATGTCAATCACTTTTAGTGAATTAAATGCCCAACCAGTGCAAATAATCCATCAACCACCAGGCCAATCCCCGTCCAGATCAAAAACAGCTTCATCCTGAACCAGTCGCGCCGCGCCGCCTGGATAATCACCAAGATAATTCCTAAAAGCGGCAGCCCCAGCGAGACAATCACCCCGACCTCGCTCTGCGGGTCCACCGAGCTAAAATACTTCTTCATTCCCTCTCCTCCTCTTTGCGTTTAAATATACACCTAGTACACAAAAAAAGACACGGACTTTCAGTCCGTGTCTTTTTTCTACTATATAAAGTGCATCTCAGATGCACATGAGCTCCTTATCTGAACTTGCCGTAGTTTCTAATCAGTTGTGACGGCACGATCAGGAAGTGGATCGAGTAGCGGCCATCGTAGAGCTTGCTGATGCTCAAACCAAAGTAGAAGTTCTTTGACCGCTTGTAGGAAGCTGCCCCCATCGAGGTCAGGCAGATCATGTGGCCGTACTCGTTGTGAGTAGCAGTCGGGAACAGCATCTCTTCCAAAGCCATGTAGATGTTGCTCTTCAAAGCGCCCATGGTGGTTTCGCCCTGCTTTGCACCCAGACGGTTCAAATCTGAGCTGATGCAGCGGCCATCACGGCCAGAAAAGTCGGTGTAGTCAACGGCCGTCGGGCTTTCCACGTAGTTGGTAAGACCGGAAGCCAGGCATTCGTACCATTGGCCGCGGTCGTCCAAACCGTACTGGCGGGCTGCTCTTTCAATCCCAGCCACGTCGTGGCCCTTCTGGTCGTGGATGTCACGGCCGTCAGCCACGTAGTTCTTAGCGACTTGCTGTGCAAAGGCAACAGAGCCGTTAGTCATCTGCATTTGCGGCCGACCCAGCTGGCTTCTGACCTGGTTCAGTAAGCCTAAAGCGTAGCTATTCAACTCTTGGGTTTGGCTAGCCGTCAAATTGCCCGGGTCAACGACTCTTTGCGAGTCTTGTTGACTCATTTCGTAGTGGTTGTCCTGCCAGTTTTGATGAGTTACCGGCAGCATGTTCTCACGCCAGTTGGCATTGTTGATCTGGTTGTGAGAGGTCTGCAGGCTTTGTGCAGACTTGACGTATTGGCTTGTCAGCTGGATGCTGTTTGACGCGGCTTCAACGTGTTTTGGCTGTCCTAAGGCCAAACCGCCCATTACTGCTAAGCAAGCAGCCGTATAAACAAAGCCCTTCATCTTCATGATTCTGATACTCCTCAATTAGTTCATATCTCGTGACAGCCTTAATGATAAAGGGCGTTATTGAACTGTGTTTTAATCTAATTTTAATTTAAGATCAAAAAAAGCCCAATTCTACGCGAATTGGGCCGTTTATTGTATATTCCAACAAACTTATATATTCTATTCTGTTTTTAAAATAACAGCGTTTATAAAACTTTTGCGATAGCCTCGTTAACTGCGTCAGCTTCGCTTTCAACCAGCTTGGCCTTGCCGGCAATCAAGTTGGTGTCCATCTTGATTTCACGGCCTAAGCCTGGGGTATCCAGCTTCGGTTCAAAGAATTTCTTGAACTCTGCCAACTGCTTGCTGGTGTGGAAGGCACGTGCGACAACCGTGATGAAGGTTGGGAATTCCATGTCCCCGCCCAGGTTGTCGGACAGCCATTGCCAGTCGTTTTGCAGCCAGCTCCAAGCCTTGGCTTCGCCGGCTGGGTTTTGCAGGACTAAGCTGAACCAGCCGCGCAGGTCTTGCGGTTTGATGTAGGAAGCGTCTTCGTAGCGTTCAACGATGGTGTCGAGCAGCTCTGGGTCTTGAGTTCTAGTAACCGCACCGGTGATGTTGGACTTAAAGGACGGGTCTGCGGTTTCTTGGTAGAGCTTGAAGAGCTTGTCGAAGAGTTCCTTGCTGCCGAAGTTTTCGACTTCGTTGCGCAAAACTGAGCCGCGGATGGAAGCTTCGATGCCGGCCAGGTTGTCTTCGTGGGCTGCGAAGATGTCGTGCAAAGCCTTCTTGGTGTCAACGTTTTTGCCGGCAACGCTGGCACGAACGACGTCTGGCCGCAGCAGGATGTCATCTACGCTATCGCTTTCCTTGTGGGCAAAGCCTAAGCGTTCTACAGAAGCCTTGGACAGCTTGTCAAAGAGCTTTTCTAAGTTCTTGGCAGCTGCAGTCTTTGGCTCTACGAAGTTCTTTAAGAATGAGGCTACGTCTTCGATAGTTTCAAAGACCATTGCTGAGTGGGTGTCTGAGAACTTAACCAACAGCGGTACCAGGTCAGCGTAGGACTTGCTGCCAGCTTGTGCCTGCAGGCGGCTGTCTTGGATGATCTGCAGCTGGTCGACTGGTGCTAAGTCGCTGTCTAACAGATCAGCTAACAGCTTGTCATCGTAGTTGACGATAAAGTGCGAGTTGTTGCCTTCGTTCAACTTAAAGGCCTTGCCGTTTGCTGCACGCAGCTCTGCGTAGTCGCCTAAGACGATCTTTTCGTCCTTCATGATCTGCGGGGCTTCCTTGTAGTTTGCGTTCAGAGGAATCTGCCACAGGCGGTTCTTATCAACGTGCTCACCGATGAAGAACTGCTTTTGAGTAAGCACCAGCTTGCCGTCTTCTACCTTAGCAGAAACTACCGGGTAGCCTGGTTGTTCCAGCCAGGAGTGCATGATCTCGCCGATGTTCAGGCCTGAAACTTCGCCCAACGCATCCCACAAGTCATCGCCGGAAGCGTTGCCGTAGTGGTGGCGTTCAAAGTACAGCTTCAAGCCCTTGCGCAGGTTGTCGTCGCCCAGCAAGGCCCGCACCATCACCAGCATGCGTGAGCCCTTAGCGTAGACGATGGCGCCGTCAAAGATCGAGTCGATTTCGGCCGGGTCTTCCACCATCACGTGGACTGACTGCACGCCGTCAGTCGCATCCCTGTTCAAGGCTTGGGCTACTTCAGTCGTCTGGAACATTTCCCAAATCTTCCAGTCAGGCTGCAGCGCGTCGATGGCCACGTATTCCATCATGTTGGCGAAACTTTCGTTCAGCCACAGGTTGTCCCACCACTGCATAGTGACCAGGTCGCCAAACCATTGGTGAGCCAGCTCGTGGGCGATAACCGTCGCAACCAGCTGCTTCATGTATAAAGAGGTGTTGTCTGGGTCCAGCAGCAAGTATGCTTCCCGGTAAGTGACACAGCCCCAGTTCTCCATGGCGCCGGCTGAAAAGTCAGGCAGCGCTACTTGGTAGGAGTGTTCCAGCGGGTAAGGCGTCTGGTAGAAGTCTTCGTAGAATTCGATGGACCGCTTAGCGATGTCCAAGGCGAAGTCTAATTCCTTAGCCTGGTGGGCCTTAGTGGCAAACACGCCGATCTCGACGCCGGACTTGGTGTGGGTCAGCTTCTTTTGCATGTCGCCGAAGACAAACGCTACCAGGTAGCTGGACATCTTAACGGTTTCTTTAAAGTAGTGGACGCCGTTAACAACCTTTTCTTCCGGCTGGTTGGAGATGATGGTTTCGCCCGGCTTTTCGTCGTACTTGATGGCCAGTGAGAAGGTAGCCTTAGCGGCTGGTTCGTCGACGCCTGGGAAGGCTTGGCGGAAGGCCGTGGTCTCAAACTGGGTGCCGACTAATTCTTTCTTCACGCCGTCTACTTGGTAGTAGGACGGGTAGATGCCCATCATGGTGTCGGTCAGTTTGGCGTGGTAGTCGACAACGACGGTGATCGCGCCGGTCTTGCCCCCGTTGATGGTAATCGTTTCTGACTTGTCGTCGAAACTGAAGTCGACGTCTTGGCCGTCAACTTTGACGGCGTCGATTTGCAGGAACTTTTGGTTGAGCTGGAAAGTAGCAGCGTTGGTGGTCCCGGTGATGGTTGTTTGGCCGGAGAACTTCTTGTCGGCGCGGCTGACATCCAGATACAGGTTGTAGTGATCTGGTTTAAAGGTATCAAATAAGCGTTTAGCCATTAATTAGCCTCCTATTAAGCAATTTTTAATATGTTCATAAACAATTTAACCAGATCAGGGCCGGTAAAATCAATCAAAAAAGCCATTGGCAGGCAACAATCTAGTACAATATTGACAAGGATTAAACAAAAGGAGCAAGCAGATGAAATATAATCAATACGCTTACCAAGAGGTCCCGCTGAGCCAGCAGAAAGAAGAGCTGCTGGCAGCCGGCTTCTTGCCGAAAAATTATGAAGAGCTGTCTTTTGCCCAATTGGCGGAGAGCTTTTTTGAGACTTTGCTCGTGCCGGCACACGGCCACGAGGCAAAGCATGCCCAGCTGGCAGAATTAGCAGTAGATGAAAAAACTACTTTGGCTGCCTTCTTAAGCACAGACCCAGAGCAGATGACGGCTAACCAGTTCTACAACGCCGCCCTGCAGATCTTGGGCTACCACGTCTACTACGACTACGACCCCAAAGACCCAGTGGCTTTAATGGATAAGAATGCTTTGCCGCACGTTGCTTCTATTAAAGACAAGGATGAATTGATCCACGCCGTCTACCGCCTGCTGGTCACCCGCGCCAAGAACGGGCAAGAGCTGGTTGACGTGTTGGCCGGCCAGGGCTACTTCACCCAGTTCTGGGGCCAGGGCAAGTTCATGTTCTTGAACGGCAAGGCTTTGCCTGTGTTTGACACTAGCAAGGTCATCCGCGAGGTTGTTTACGTGGCCTCTGATCTTGATACCGACCAAGACGGCGAAAACGACCTGCTGCAGGTATCGATCTTTAGACCGGCTGAGTCTGGCAAAGACCTGAAGGTCCCAGCACTGTACACGGCTTCGCCATACTTTGGCGGCATCATCGAAAACGCCAAAACGAACCACAGCGTAGACGAAGACTTGACCGATGCCACTACTTGGACCAACCCGCAGTACGAAGCATCCCCAGTAATTGAGGCCGCAAAGCCGGGCCCAGAAGACGTCTCAGCAACCGAGTCAGCTGTCGGCAAGTCTTCCTACCCAGTAAATGAATTCCTGCTGGCCCGCGGCTTTGCCAGCGTCTTTGCCGGGGCCATCGGCACCCGGGGTTCTGACGGCCTTAGAATTACTGGTGCACCGGAAGAGACCGAGTCAGCCAAGGAGATCATCGAGTGGTTGCACGGCGACCGCATCGCCTACACGGACCGGACGCGCAAGCACGAGACCAAGGCCTCATGGTGCAACGGCAACATCGGAATGACCGGTCGTTCTTACTTAGGTACCCTGCAGATCGCTATTGCTACTACTGGGGTTAAGGGCTTAAAGACCGTAGTGTCTGAAGCTGCCATTTCGTCTTGGTACGACTACTACCGCGAACACGGCTTAGTCATCGCCCCTGGCGAATGCCAAGGCGAAGACCTGGACAAGCTGGCTGAGACCTGCCAATCCAACTTGTGGGATGCGGGCGACGCCATTAAGATTCGTCCGAAGTACGAAGCCATGCGGAAGAAGCTGCTGGAGAAAGAAGACCGCACTACCGGCCAATACTCCGACTTCTGGGAAGCTAGAAACTACCGCCACCACACCGACGGCATCAAGTGCTCCTGGCTCAGCGTCCACGGCTTAAACGACTGGAACGTGAAGCCGAAGAACGTCTACAAGGTTTGGCAGAAGGTCAAGAACCTGCCGGTCGACCACCACTTGTTCTTGCACCAAGGCCCGCACTACAACATCAACAACCTGGCCTCCATCGACTTCACTGACCTGCTGAACATGTGGTTCTGCCACGAGCTGTTAGGCGTTGAAAATGATATTAGAAAGATCATGCCTACAGTCTTAATCCAGGACAACTTGGAGGCTGATACTTGGCATGAAGAAGAGGACTGGGCAGACAGCCTGGGTGACAAGGTTGTTTTGCATGCAAGCGAAGATGGCAAGTTAGGTAAAGCTGAAGGCAAAGGTGTTCTCTCCTTCCACGACGAAGGCGGCAAAGCCTTCAAGGAAGCTAAGCTGTCCGACGGCGCCTGGGAATACAAGTTCATCTGCGGTGATGAGCCTTGGAGCGACCCATCCCTGCGCTTTGTCAGCGAAGAGATCACTAAGCCGATTACCTTAGTCGGCAGACCAGAAATCAAGATCAAGACGGCAGCCAGCCGCAAGGTCGGACAACTGTCAGTAGCTTTGGTTGAATTAGGTGAGCGTCAACGCTTGACCCCTACTCCAAAGTTCTTGATGCGCAACGGCCAAGAGCTCGGCTATAGATTTGGCACCGACACCCTGCAAGAGTTCGTGCCGGACAAGCCGACTAAGGCCAAGCTCATCACCAAGGCCCACATGAACCTGCAAAACTGGCAGGACATGAAGAAGCCGGCTGAGATTGAGGAAGGCAAGTTCTACGAGCTGAACTTCAAGCTCCAGCCGACCTACTACACCCTGCCGGCCGGCAGCCGTTTAGCCTTGATCGTCTACTCAACTGACCAAGGCATGACGAAGCGGCCATTAACTCCTGAAGACTATGAGATCGACTTAGGCGGTACTAGCCTTACCTTGTTTGAAAAGTAGTTAAAAAGAGCAAAAAAAATAAGCAGCTGTTTAACAGCTGCTTATTTTTTATTTCAAAGTTACTTCGATCGGCACTGCGTCCTTCACCGTCTGGTAGACCGTCGACACGTGCAAGACATGGTCTAAAAACTTCTGTTGTTCATCATGATCCATGTCAGATTGAAAACTGACTTTGATCGTCATAGCGACAACTTTTGATAAGCCATGGCCCAAGTTCTTGGTCTCAGCTTCGGTGTCTAACTTGAAGTCTGTGACGTTTAGGTCGTGACTCTTGGCCACCATCCCCGCCGACATGACAATGCAGGAATTAACCGCCCCGGTCAAGTATTCCACCGGGTTCGGTGCCGTCGTCATATCGTCGCAAGTGAATGAATATTCCCTTGCCTTATTCTCAATCTGCCAAGGCGTGTCTGTCAGCTTAGAAGAAACGCAATATTCTGCCATCTTAGTACTCCATGTAGCGTTGCCGCTCCCAGTCAGATACTGACTGTGAGTATTGAGCCCATTCCAGGTTCTTTGAGCTGATAAAGCTTTGCGTCAGGTGCTTGCCCAGAGCTTGTTCCATCAGCTTGTCGTTTTCAAAGGCCTTCACCGCGTTGTGCAGAGTTGATGGCAGCGGCTCTAAGTCCAGCTTTGCCCGTTCTGCGTCGCTCATGGCAAAAATGTTTTCAGTTACCGGCGGCATTGGCATCTTCTGCTGCTTGATGCCGTCCAGGCCGGCAGTCAAGTCTGCAGCCAGCAGCAGATATGGGTTGGCCGTTGGGTCAGCTGACCGCATTTCCAGTCTAGTGTTCAGCTGTTCAGCCGATGGGATCCGGACAAGCGGTGACCGGTTCTTAGCAGCCCAAGAAATGTAAACCGGGGCCTCAAAGCCTGGGATCAGACGCTTGTAAGAGTTGACAGTCGGGTTGCCGATCGCCGTAATGGCACGGGCGTGTTCCAAAATCCCGTTTAAGAAGTAGTAAGCAGTCTTGGACAGGTGCAGCTTGTCGTTTGCGTCGTAGAAGACGTTCTTGCCGTCCTTAAACAGCGACATGTTGGTGTGCATCCCGTTGCCGGCTTGCCCTTCCAAAGGCTTAGCCATAAAGGTTGCCAGTAAGCCGTGGCGGCGGGCAACTTCACGAGCTACCATCTTAAAGGTTTGGACCTTGTCGGCAGTAGCCAAGGCGTCGTCGAAGCGGAAGTCGATTTCTTGCTGGCCGTCACCTACTTCGTGGTGGGCAGCTTCAACTTCAAAGCCGATTTGTTCCAAGGTTTCCACGATGTCGCGGCGGCAGCGGGCGCCTTCGTCGGCAGAGGTCATGTCAAAGTATGAGGCGTGGTCGGTCACTTCGGTCGTCCAGTTGCCTTGTTCGTTCAACTTGAAGAGGTGGAATTCTTCTTCAAAGCCGATGTCGAAGGTGTCAAAGCCGGCCTTTTCCATTTCGCCCAAGACGCGCTTCAGGTTGTTGCGCGGGTCGCCTTCAAACGGGTCGCCGTTAGTCTTGTGGACGCTGCAGATCAAGCGGCCGATGCGGGCGCCGGTGTGGTCAGCCCAAGGCAGCACAATCCAAGTCGACAGGTCTGGGTATAAGACCATGTCGCTTTCTTCGATTCTCACAAAGCCATCGATACTTGAACCGTCAAAACGGATGTTATTGTCTAAAACTTGGTCCAGCTGGCTGATTGGGACTTCGACGGCCTTGGTCGTGCCGTTGATGTCAGTGAAGGCCATTCTGATGAAACGGACGTCTTTTTCCTTAACGTCCTTGATAATCTGTTCTTTTGTAATTTCTTTTGCCATGAGCAAAACCACCTGTCCTAATAGGTATGCGGGCAGTGGTCTAGTCGACCCCTGCCCTTTTAAACAAAATTATATCAACAAAAAGAGTAGCAAAGGCCCCTGGCGTTGTCAAACTGGTCTAGCACCATTTAACCAGTTCTTAACAACTTTTTTCATGGCGTCTAAGTACTCAGGATCCTGCAGCGGATCGAACCAGGTGACGGGCAGCTGGTGGCGGAAATAGGTCAGCTGGCGTTTGGCGTAACGGCGTGATGCCTGCTTGAGTTTGGCAACACAAGTTGCTAAGTCCGCTTGCTTGTCAAAGTAAGGGAAGAACTCCTTGTAGCCGATGGCCTGCTTAGCCTGGTAAATCTTATCTTGGTTGTCATAGACGAACTTGGCTTCTTGCAATAAGCCTTCCTCCATCATGATGTCGACGCGCCGGTTGATGCGGTCGTAGACCAGCTGGCGGTCGGAATTCAGGCCCAAGACCAAGGCATCATAACGGGGCTTGAGTTCTCGCTGTTGTTTTGAAAAAAGGCGGCCGCTTTTTTTAATGACGGTGAGGGCTCTTAAAGTCCGGCGCTCATTTTGCCAAGGGATCTTGGCGGCAGCGTCAGGGTCGATGCTGTTGAGCTTGTCCCAAAGGGCCTGCGGGCCTTTGTCTTTAAGCTCTTGTTCTAAGACAGGATCTACACTTTGATCAACAGCCCCGCCCAGCGCCATGTCGTACAGCAGGGCCTTGGCGTAAAAGCCAGTGCCGCCTTCTAGGAATGGAAGCTTATCATTGTTTGTAATAGCAGTAATTTCTTTCGTTGCTTCATTGACGAAGTCGTGCACATCGTAGCTTTCAAACACCGACCTGCAGGCTACCAGGTGGTGTTTGACTGCTGCCCTTTCCTCTTTGGTCGGGGCCGCAGTACCGATACTCAACTCTTTGTATACCTGCTGCGAGTCGCCCGACACGATCTCCGCTTCAAAACTTTGCGCCAGCGCAATCGCCGTTTTCGTTTTGCCAATCGCCGTCGGCCCGACGAGACAGAGAAGTTTTTCCATAAGGCCTTTCTTTTCCCATAAAACGCTTGCTGAATGATACAATTAAGACAAATAGGAGGTAGAGATATGACACACAAATTCGCTGCCGGCTTCGCAGCCGGGGTTGCAACGGCCATCGCGGGCTTTGCCGCTGCTGCCTTTACCTACAAGACCCGGGTTATGAATCCGCAAGAAGAAGAAGAACAACGGATTCAAGACAACCGCATTAAAGCCAACCGTAAAAGCCACGGCGCGCACATGGCTTAAATAAAAAGCTTGCTTTTAAAAAGCAAGCTTTTTTTATGCCTAATATTTCGACTTCTTCGTCAAACCCTGCCAGTTTTCAAAGCCGTCGCGCAGCCACTTAACCGTGTAGCCTTTTTTGCGTAAAAAGTTAGCCGCACGCAGTGACAAAGCCTTGGAGTCTGAATAAACATAGACCGGCATGTCTTGGCGCAATTCCTTGTACTGCAGCCGCAGCTGAGTCAGCGGCAGGTTGCGCGCACCCGAGATGTGCTTTGGCTTAAATTCCTTCGCCTCGCGCACGTCGATGATCTGGGCCTTGCGCATGTTCTTTTCAAACTCTTCGTTTGAAAGGCCTTCGCCTACCCGTTTTTGCTGCAGCCACTGGAAGAACCAGTTCAAGCCGAAGCCCAAAACCAAGGCCAGTAAAATAATGTCTAAAATGATAATAAATTGATTGCTCATTGTTTCTCCTAATAACGCTTGGGGTCGTTTTCATGAGCGACTTCATATTCGTGCTCGCGGCGCAAGATCAGCTTGGCGCTTAAAAAGTCGCGCTCGCTGATGACGTTTGCGTCGTGGAGCCGGTCCAACTCGATCGCCATCTCCTCAATGTCCCACTTGCGCTTGCCAATGTGAACCAGCACGCCGAATTGCTCGAGCAGCTGCTGGACATCGTATAGCGTCTTCATCACGCTGCCTCCTTTTATAAGCTGACAGACAGCCCCTGGCGCACGCAGATGACGACGTAGACCGCTAACAAAATAGTAGCCGCGATGCGCCAAGCAGGCTTCGCCGACCGCCAGTTGCCGCTGCCGACCAGCAGGCAGAACAGGCCGCCCGCAAGCAGGCCGCCCAAGTGGCCCCAGATGTCGACGTTGGGCATGAACACGTCGATGGCGATGTTGATCAAGGCCAGCGCTAACGACTGCTGCCCCAGCTGGCGCAGGGCCGGCTGGTCGCGGTTTAACAGCCCTAAGACCGCCATCGCGCCAAACAGGCCAAACAGCGCCGTCGAAGCGCCCGCCGCCACGGCGTTGTCGCTGCCCCAGGCAAATGACGCCATGTTGCCGCCGATGCCTGCTAAAAGGTAAACCGTCAAAAAGCGCCAGTGGCCTAAGATCCGCTCCAGGTAGTTGCCCATGTAGTAGACCATGACGGCGTTCGTGGCCAGGTGCAAGACCCCCATGTGCAGGAACTGGGCGGTAAACAGCCGCCACCACTGCTGGCGCACTGCCACCAGCGGGTTGTACATGGCACCTAAACGCAAAAGATTGGTGTAGCTGAAGCCCCCGCTCAGGCATTGAGCTGCAAAGACGACGACCAAGATCAAAAGCAGCCAGTAGGTCACGAAGACGTCGGAGCCCCAACGGAAACGCTTAAAAAAATTGGTCATATCTCAACTTCTAATACAAAAAAACAACAGGAGCTTGCCTGTTGCCTTTAATTACTTAGTTTCACGGTGAAGTGTTACCTTCTTCTCAACTGGGCAATACTTCTTCAGAGCTAAACGTTCTGGGTGCTTGCGCTTGTTCTTCTTAGTCAAGTAAGATCTGTCACCGCATTCGGTGCATTCCAAAAGAATGTTTTCTGCCATAATTTTTCCACCACCTATAATAATAATTCGACCCGATTATCATACCATTTTTGCTAAAAAATGGCTAGGTTTTCTATTTGTAAAGCTTGAAATAGTCTTCAACAATGGCCTTGCCCATTTGCAGGGTGTAGGTCCCTTCCCCGTCCGGATCAAGACCAGGGAAGACGATCGCAAAGGCCAGCTTCGGGTTGCTTGACGGCGCAAAGCCGACAAACGAGGCGTTGATCAGCTGCGGCGGGTCCTTGCGGTTCGGGTTCTTCGGGTCGTAGTAGAAGGTTTCGGCCGTCCCGGTCTTGCCCGAAATGGAAGGCTTGACGTTCTTCAGATCGTGGGCCGTGCCCCAGCCGTTGGTGCCGTGAACGACGCGCCACATCCCCTGGTGGATGACGTCTAACTGGTCTTGCGTCCAAGGAATCCGCATCTGGACTTGCGGCTGGGTGTTGTAGTAGATCGAGGTCTCTTTCCCGGTGTTGTCGGTGTGGCCGATGGATTGTACTAAATACGGCCGCATCCGGTAGCCGCCGTTGGCGATGGTCGAAATGTACTGGGCCATCTGGATCAGGGTGTAGGCGTCGTAGTTGCCGTAGGCCAAGTCGAGCACAGACCCGGACTTGAACTGGCCGTTGGCGTATTCCGAACCCTTGATGCCGGCGACTTCGCCCGGCAGGTCGATCCCGGTCTTTTGCCCCAAGCCGAACTGGGCAAAGTTGCGCCGCAGCACGTCAAAGGAGTCGTGCTTCATGTGGATGTATGAGTGCGGCACGTACTGGGCGTGGGTCCAGCGCAGGGCCAGCTGCATCATGTAGATGTTTGATGAAACTTCCAGAGCCGACTGGGCGTCTAAGGCCCCGAAGGTGCCGACCGGGTAGACTGACTTTTTAATCGGCGAACCCGGCAAGTAGATTGGCGTATCGGGCAGCACGCTGTTTGACGGCGAGATGATGTTGTTCATTAAACCGCCGGCGACGGTAGCGCCCTTAACCGCCGACCCCATAACAAAGGAGCGGTCGACGACACCCAAGGCGTCGTCGGTGTCCTTGTTAGTCGATGGGTCGTGGCTGATGCCGGCCATGGCCAAAATGGCACCGGTACGCGGGTTCATGACGACGGCGTAGGCGCCGTTGGAGTAAGCGGCCGCGCCGGCGCCTTCGGCTGCGCTGTAGATGCGGCGCAGCGAGCTCTGAATTTCCTGCTGGTACTTGGCGTTAATCGTCAAAAACAGGCTGGCGCCCGTCTTGCCCGGGTAGATCATCTTGGTCTGCTGGACCTTGTCGGACTTCAGGCTGACGCGCGAACGGGCCTTGGACCCGCGCAGGATCGGCTCGTATTCTTGTTCCAAGTAAGAAGTGCCGACCCGGTCGTTGCGGGAGTAGCCGTTAGTCAGATAGTAAGTCAGCTGGTCTGACGGCAAACCTGATTTTTCGGTCGAAACCGAGCCGATGATCGACTTGATCGAGTTGCCGCTTGGGTAAGACCGGCTCCAGTCGGTGCCGATGCCGACGCCCGGCAGCTCTGACAAGTGCTCGCCGACAGTGGCGATCTCGCTGCTTGTCAGGTCCTTGTTTTTCAAATAAATCGTGGACAGCGTGTAAGCGCCCGAAATCTTGTTGAAAAGCAGAGCCGCAACGCGCTGGCGCTTAGTAAAGTGCAGGTGTTCCTTGGCGGCCTGCTCCAGCGTATTGTTGTAGACCACGCTGGAGTCCAAGGCGTCGCCGCGGGAGTCGTAACGCTTGCTGCGCGGCAGCTTGGCGACAATTCTCTTGTTGTTCTTCGAATCGGCCAGGTAGTAGTCGAGCAGCTGGCGCTTAGTCGGCTTTTCGTCAGGCAGCGTGATCAGCCCGGCCAGCCGGTTTGACACCTTCAAGATGTCGCTGGTCGTGGTCGAGGCCGACCGCGTGTAGGTAATGGCGTTGTTGGCCTGGTTGCCGACCAAGACGCGGCCCTGGCTGTCGTACATCACGCCGCGGGGCACGTTGGTCGAAATGGTCCGCTGGTCGGTCTGCTGGACTTCGCTTTCAAAGCGCTTGCCGTAAATCAGTTGCAAGTAGACCAGCTGGCCGATGAGCAGCGCAAACAGGATGCCGATCACCCACATGATGATCTGCATCCGCAGCGGCGTCTCGGATTTCTGGTTCTTGCCTTGGCTATTTTTATTTCTGAATAATTGCAAAGCTTAACCCCTCACTAAAACTAGCAATATTTTAGCAAAAAAGGCGCAGAGCGTCAGGCCCCGCACCTTTTTTTAAAAAATCATAACTAGTCTTCAACGGAAACTTTGTTGATTTCGACGTCGAACTGGCCGCCCGGCGTAGAAATCGTGACCTTGTCGCCGGTCTTCTTGCCCAGCAGGGCCTTGGCGATTGGCGAGTTGTTGGAGATCTTGCCGTTCAAGGGGTCGGATTCGTCAGAACCCACGATGGTGTAAGTCTCCGGGTCGTTAGTCCCGACTTCGGTGTAGGTCACGGTCTTGCCGATTGACACCTCGTTCGGGTCCACGCTGTCGGCGTCGATGACGTCGGCGTACTTCAGCATTTCTTCGACTTGCTGGATCCGGCTTTCTACGGCGCTTTGCTCGTCTTTTGCTGAGTCGTATTCTGAGTTTTCAGACAAGTCCCCGAAAGAACGGGCAACTTTGATGCGTTCGATGACCTCTGGCCGCTTGACCAGCTTCAAGTTGCGCAGTTCGTCCTGCAGCTTCTTTTTGCCATCGGCCGTCATCGGATATCTTTTTTGAGCCATATTTTAAATTCTCCTCTAGCTTTTTTTATTGCAAGGCAATGATATTACAAATCAAGCCGTTGTCAACTACTGGCCCAGGCTGGCGTTGCGGCGCAGGTGCTGGTCCAAGCTATGCGAGTAGTAAACCTTGCCGGTCTTTAAGTCTGCGACGAAGAACAGGTAGTTTTCAGACCGCTGGCTTGGGTGCAGGACGGCGGAAATCGACGCCAGACCCGGGTTGTTGAATGGCCCTGGGCCGTAGCCCTTGTGCACGTACAAGTTGTAAGGCGACTTGACCTTGGTGTCCTTGATCGTCAGCGAGTTTTTGTGCTTGTTCAAAGCGTACATGACGGAGATGTCGGACTGCAGCGGCATGTGCGCGTCAAGTCTGTTGAAAAAGACCCCGGCGATCTTGCGGCGGTCCTTGTCGGTGACGCCTTCCCGCTCGACGAGCGATGCGAGCGTCAGCACCTGGTGGACCGTCAGCCCCTTTTTCTTGATGGTTGAGTAGTATGGCAAAAGAACCGAGTTCGTCTTGCCGACCATCTGGGTGACGAGCTGCTTGAGGCTCGCGCCCTTGTAAATATCGTAGCGCGCCGGGAAGAGGTAGCCTTCCAGGTGGTAGCGCACGTTGGTCTTTTGCATGGACGAGTTGAGCAGGCGCGGGTACTTGGCGGCCAGCTGCTTCATGAAGGCTTGGTCTTTCATGAGCGTTAAGAACTGCTGGCGGGTGAAGTGCGTGCTCTTGCCCAGCTCGGTGGCCACTTGGTCAATCGTCTCGCCTTCGCGGATGAGCAGGGTCCCTGCTACCGGACGGCTGCCGCTGCCCTGCAGCTGGCTGACCAGCTGCGGGGTCGCCATGCTGGCGGACACGTAGAACTTGCCGGCCTGGAAGCCGCCTTCGCTGTGGAGTTTCAGCCAGAGGTTGAAGACTTTGGCCGAGCGGATGATGTGTTTTTGCGCCAGGATGTCGGCGATGTCGCTGTTGGTGGCCCCTGCAGGGATATCGACTGCGACGTAGCGTTCGTCGTGGCGGTTGTAAGGCTGCAAGGCGTGGTGGGTGTATAAGAGCCCGCCTAATAAAAGCACTGCCAGCAAGACGACTAGGCCGGAACCAATCCAGCGGGTCAGCTTGCGGGCGGCCGCGTTCTCTCTTTCGTAGGCCTCTTTGCGCTCCTCATTGATCTTGGCCAACTTTTGCCTCCTATTAACGGATCTTGGCCTCAAGCTCGTCAGTCAAAGCGGCGCTGATCTGAGCCATGGCCTTGGTAACAACGTCTTCGGTCAAAGTATCGCGCTTGTTCAAGAATGTCAACTGGTAAGACATACTCTTTTTGCCGTGTTCGATCTGGCTGCCGCGGTAGACGTCCTTGACCTTGATGTCGTACAGGTACTTGCCGCCGTTTTGCTTCAAAAGCGCAATGACGCGGCTGTTCAAGACGGAGTCGTCGACCAGGATCGAGATGTCGCGCTGCATGCTTGGGAACTTCGGTGCCGGCTGGGCTTGGGCGGTTTCACGGCCTAAGAGCAGCGGCATTAAGGTGTCGACGTTGAGCTCAAAGCCGTAAATGTCGTGGCCGCGCATGTTCTTGTCCCTTAAGCCGATGGCCGGGGCGATCATGCCGACGTAGCCGACGTAGGCGTCGTTGACATAAACCGCAGCGGTTCTGGTTGGGTGCATCCCCGGAATGATTTCGGCCTTGTAGGAAACGTTCTTGATGCCCAAGGCTTCAAACAGGGCTTCCAGTTGACCCTTGACCCAGTAGAAGTCGAGCTCAGTTTCGCGGTGCTGCCAAGTTTCGGCTGAAATGTCGCCGGTGTACAAAGCTGCGAGGTGGTCAGTTTCGTTGAACTTGCCGTCTTCGTTGTCAAAGACGCGGCCTTCTTCAAAGATCTGCAGGTCGTTTTGGTTGCGGGCGAAGTTGTAGCTGGCGGTGTCCAGCAGGCCGACCATCAGGTTTTCGCGCATGGTCGAACGGTCGGAGTTCATCGGCCAGTCGACTTGGACCAGCTTCTTATCCTTGCGGGTGAAGAGCTGGGCTTTTTCAGGGTTGGTCAGCGAGTAGTTGATGGTCTCGTCTAAGCCTAAGCCCACCATCAAGCTGCGCAGGCGGCGCTGGACTGATTCTTCTGCTGAGTAGCCCCCTTGGGTTTCGGCCAAGGCCGGCTGGGTGGACTCTAAGTTGTCGTAGCCGTAGATGCGGGCGACTTCTTCGACTAAGTCGGAGTCGATGAAAATGTCCCAGCGGCGGTTTGGCACCGTGACGGTGATGGCATCGCCGTCCAGCTTAGTTTCAAAGTTCAGGCGGTCGAAGATCTTGACTACTTCGTCAGAAGATAACTTAGTGCCTAAGACCTTGTTGATGTGGCTGATCGAAGTCGTAATCACAACCGGCTTTCTGACTTCGTCGGTGGCCTTTAAGACGCCTTCGTCAACGGTTGCTTTGGCGTGGTTTCTCATCAGCAGGGCTGCGACGTCCATGCCCTTTTGGACGTTGTCCCAGTTGATGCCCTTTTCAAAGCGGGCGGAAGAGTCGGTCCGGTTGGCGTGGCGCAAAGCCGCTTTTCTGACTGAGGCCGGGTCAAAGACCGCACTTTCCAGCAAGACGCTGGTCGTCTTGTCGGTGACTTCGGAGTTTGCCCCGCCCATGACGCCGGCCAGGGTGACCGGCTTTTCACCGTCGGTGATGACGATGTCTTGGTCAGTCAGTTCCAATTCCTTGCCGTTTAAAAGGGTGAGTTTTTCATTTTCCTTGGCAAAGCGGACTTCCAACTTCTTGTCAGCAAAAGTGTCTGCGTCGTAGGCGTGCAAAGGCTGGCCGGTTAAAAGCATGGCGTAGTTGGCGGCGTCGACCACGTTGTTGATTGGCCGGATGCCGGCGTTCCAAAGCCGGGTCTGCAGCCAGAGCGGGCTTTCGCCGATCTTGACGTTGTCGAGCTTGCGCAGGTAGTACTTCGGCGCTAACTTCTTATCTACTGAAACACTATATTCGTCAGTCCAGGCTGGGCCGTCGCCTTTTAAGGTAACGTCTTCTACTTTCGGCTTTTCATCCAAGATGGCGCCGACTTCATAAGCGGCACCTTCCATTGAGGAGGTGTCGGCCCGGTTTGGCGTAATGTCGAAGTCTAAGATGTAGTCGTCCATGCCCAAGGCCTCAAAGACCGGGGTGCCCGGGTCAATGGCCTCTGGGAACACGAAGATGCCGTCAGCGTACTTGGCCGGAACGACGCTGTCGCTGAAGCCGATTTCCTGCAGGCCGCAGATCATGCCGTCTGATTCCATGCCGCGGATCTTGCCGCGCTTAATCTTGTGGTTGCCGGCAATGCGAGCGCCGTGCAAAGCGACGATGACGTATTCGCCAGCGGCCACGTTCGGCGCACCGCAGACGATGTTCAGCGGTTCGTCTTCGCCAACTTCGACCGTGCACTTGTGCAGGTGGGTGCCTTCGACGCCCTCACAGGTCAAGACCTTGCCGACGACCAGCTTTTTCAAGCCGTCTTCGGGGTGGACCGTGCTGGCAATCTCAATGCCCGTCCGGGTAATTTTTTCCGCCAAATCTGCAGGCTTGACGTCAACCTTTAAGAAATCTTGCAACCATTTATAAGAAACGAGCATTAGTTTTCCTCCTGACGGAATTGTTCCAAGAAACGTACATCATTGGTGTAGAAGTCGCGGATGTCGGACACGCCGTACTTCAAGATGACGAAGCGGTCCAAGCCTAAGCCGAAGGCGAAGCCGCCGTAGGTCTTAGAGTCGACGCCGGCGTTTTCCAAGACGTTCGGGTGCACCATGCCGGCCCCTAAGACTTCGATCCAGCCGGTGTACTTGCAGACTGGGCAGCCCTTGCCGTCGCACTTGAAACACGACACGTCCATTTCAACTGACGGTTCGGTGAATGGGAAGTAGCTTGGGCGCAGGCGGGTCTGCCGGTCTTGGCCGAAGACGTGCTTAGCGACAATTTCCAAGGTCCCCTTGAGGTCGCCCATGGTGATGTTTTTGTCGACAACCAAGCCTTCCATCTGTGCGAACTGGTGGGAGTGGGTGGCGTCGTCATCGTCGCGGCGGTAAACCTTGCCCGGCGAGATCATCTTCAAAGGCCCCTTGCTGAAGTCGTGTTTTTCCAGAGTCCGGGCCTGCACTGGCGAGGTCTGGCTGCGCAGCAGGTGTTCGGAGTCAATGTAAAAAGTGGCCTGCATGTCACGAGCTGGGTGGTCCTTTGGCAGGTTCAGCATTTCAAAGCAGTAGTGGTCGGTTTCGATTTCCGGCCCCTGCACTACTTGGTAGCCCATGCCGATGAACATCCGCTCCAAGTCGTCTTGCAGGGTGCGGATGATGTGCTTGGTGCCCATGTGGGGCTTAGTGCCCGGCAGGGTCACGTCGACTTTTTGCCGCTCTAACTGCTGCTGGATCAGCTTCTTAGCCAAGTCTTCGCGGGCCTGGCCGAGCTGTGCAGTGAATTCGTCGCGCAGCTTGTTGACCTGCTGGCCGAATTCTTTTCTGTTTTCAGGTGCGACTTCCTTCATCGAGTGAAGGATTTCAGTCAAATCACCCTTGCGGCCCATCAGGCTGACACGGACTTCGTTCAGCTTCTTTTGGTCAGTCGCCTTTTGGATCGCCTGGTTGCCGGCGCTTCTAATTTGCTTTAAGCGCTCTAATAAATCATTGATATCTGCCATTTTTATCTCCTCAAACAAAAAAAGCTCCATCCCCTAAAGGGACGAAGCTTCGCGGTACCACCCTCGTTCAGACCTGGCAACATGCCTGGTCTGCACTTGCAATGCCTCCGTAACGGGGCGGCTCTCCGGAATTGATTGAATTCAAGCTCCCAAGATGAAATTCACAAGCAGCTCTTGCGTGCCTTTCAGCGGGTCGGCAACGCTCTCTGTTAAAAGCTGTCCTTGCTACTAGTCTTGATCATCGCAATTAACTGTCATTGTAGTCTTATCTTTTTAAAAAAACAAGGCTAGGACCACTGGTCGGCCCAGGCGTGCACCTGTTTCATGACCGGCTTAAGCGCTTGGCCTTTGGCCGTCAGCGAATAGCGCACGGTCTTGCAGTTGGGCTGCTGGCAGCGGTCGACGATGCCGGCGTTTTCCAACTCGCGCAGCCGCTCGACCAGGACGCGGTCAGAGCAAGGCTCGATCGCGTTGGCCAGGTCGCGGAAGCGCATCTTTTCGTCGGAACACAGCGTCGAGATGATAATTCCGTTCCATTTTTTACCAATAATCGCGAAGGCGTCGACCAAGTTGCCGCACAGTTCGTATTCCGCGCTTTCGCAGCATTCGCAGTCCTTTTCTTCCTTCATGACGAGCACTCCTTTAGTTTTTCTTTTGAACCATTATAGCGGGCTTTGCTTACAAAAAACAAGCAAAAAGCTTTTAGGCAAAGTGGTAGATCATGATCCCGGCGGCAACGGCTGCGTTAAGCGACTCTGCCTGGCCCTTGATCGGGATGTAGAGCTTTTCGTCGCACAGAGAAATCAAGCTGCGGTCGGCGCCGTGAGCCTCGTTGCCGATGATTAAGGCCAGCGCTTCAACTTTTTCAAAGTCGGGCAGCGGCTTGGCGGTCTTGTCCAGCAGCGAGATGTAGATGGGGATGCCGGCGGCGTGGAAGCTGGTCAAGGCCGGCTGCAAGTCGCTTTCCACGATCTTGATGTGGAACTGGCTGCCCTGCATGGCGCGCTGGGTCTTCGGGTTGTACAGGTCGACCGTGTTTTTCGACAAGACGACGCCGTCAAAACCGGCTGCGTCTGCGGTCCGGATGATGGTGCCGACGTTGCCGGGGTCGGCGAGCTCGTCTAAGACGACCCACTTACCGTAGGAAAAGCTGAAGCTCTTCGGCTGGTTGATCGGCAGCACCATGAAGACGTCTTGCGACTGCTTGGTGGCTGATAAACGCTCGCAGATGGCTTGACTCACCTGGACGGCCTTTTTGTCGGAGTAGCCGAAGCCCTTTTGCTTTAGTTGATTCAAGGCCTCTTCGGTGCCTAAAAGCAGCTGGTAGGCCGCCCCGCTGGCCAAGGCCTCGGTCACCAAGTGGAAGCCTTCGATCAGGTAGGCCGCGTCCTGCTTTCTGTATTTTTTATTCAAGAGCTTGGCGGTTTTTTTCACCAAGGGATTTTTTACTGAATTTATGACTTGCATCTTTTTCTCCTTTATCTGCTAATATTTTATTGTAACGCACGGATTTTTTCATAAAAAAGAAAGATCGCAATGAAAAAGACGAAGAAGATTATTTTCTACGGCACGGTGCAGGGCGTCGGCTTCCGCTTTACCTGTAAAAAAGAAGCCCAGCGCTTTGGCCTGACCGGCCAGGTGAAAAACGAGTTGGATGGGACTGTCGAGGTCATCGCCCAGGGCGAAGACAAAAACATCGGCATGTTCTTGCTGGCCTTAACCCGGCAGACCTACCTGGCGGGCCTGATTGCAAACTATGACATTCAAGAAATCAAGGCGCCCGCCTACCCTGATTTCCGCGTCGCTTATTGAAGCAAAAGCCTAAAGCTAGTAAACTTCTTAGCAGTGCTTTTTTAATAAAGAGGTATGCATGAGTAAAAAAAGACAGAAAATTTTAACATTAATAGTTTTTGCAGCCATGCTGGCGCTAATCGTCAGCGGCTGCAGCAAGCAAAGCATCACTAAGGCGCCGACAAGCGGCCCGTACTACTGGGTCTACGTCCTGTTCGGCCGCCCGATTCAAAACATCATGATCGCGGTTAAAAACGCGATTTCGGGTCCTAACGGCGCCGGCTGGGCCATCACGATCATCACCTTTGCAGTGCGCTTGATCTTGATGCCGTTCATGCTGTCATCGCAGAAAAAGGCGGTCCGCCAGCAGGAAAAGGTGGCTAAGCTCCAGCCGCAGATGCAGCGGGTGCAAAAGGCCATGAAGCGGCCTGACTTAACCCAGGCCCAGCAGGTGGAATTGAGCCAGCTGCAGATGCGCATCTACCGGGAAAACAACCTGTCGATGACGGGCGGCATGGGCTGCCTGCCGCTGTTAATCCAGCTGCCGATCATGATCGGGATTTACCAGGCCGTCGCCTACTCCACGGTGCTGGCCCACACGACCTTCTTCGGGATCTCCCTGGGGCAGCGGTCATTGCTGCTCACCATTATCGCCACGGCCTTGTACGTGGTCCAGGGCTACATCTCGTTGATCGGCATCCCCGAGCAGCAGAAAAAGGCCATGCAGGCTACGCTTGCCTTGAACCCGCTGATGACTTTCTTCATCTCGCTGTCAGCGCCGGGCGCCTTGGCCCTGTACTTTTTGATCGGCGGGATCATCGCCATCATCCAGCAGCTGATCACCACCTTCTTGCTGCAGCCAAGCGTTAAGAAGGAAGTTGCCCGCGAGCTGGCCAAAGAGCCAATCAAGGAAGTCGTCACCGACCAGACCATTGCCGACATGTTCGACCAGGAAAAGAAGGCCGAAAAACAGCAAGAAGTCCACGAGATGCACACTGACTTGCGCAAGCGCAATGAAGAACGGCTGCGCAAGCTGCAGGAAAAACACGACGAAGACGATAAAAAAGAATAGCTAATTGCATAAAAAAAAAGAGCTCAGCTAAGCTGAGCTCTTTTTTTTATACGCTAACCCTTTTTCATAAAGTCGGGGTCTTCAAAGGCTGGGTGCGGGTAGCTGTAAAAGCCCTGGCCGGCAGCTTCGCCGGTGCGGCCTTCGTCGAGCATCTCCTTTAATTTGGCGGCGATGATCTTCGAAGCCGGGTCGCTTTCAGCACGCGCAGCGGCAATGTTGTAGGACGTGCGCAGGCCCACCATGTCTAAGACCATGAACGGCCCCATCGGCATGCCCGAGGAGTTGATCCAGTCGCGGTCGATGGTCTCCGGGTCGGCCACGCCGTTGGCCCAGACCCACAGCGCCGACTGCAGCATCGGAATCAGCAAGGCGTTCATGATGTAGCCCGGGTTTTCCTTTTTCAGCATGATCGGCAGCATCCCGATCTGCTCGGCAAAGGCCTTGGCCTCGGCCAGGTATTCCGGCTTGGTCTTGTCGGAACCCACGATCTCGGCAGTGTTCAGCTGCCAGATGTGGTTGGCGAAGTGGATGTGTAAAAAACGCTCCGGGTGAGAAACCAGCTTGCTCAGCTGGCTTGGCAGCATCGTCGAAGAGTTGGAAGCAATCGGAGTGTCGGCAGGAACTTGCTCGCTGATTTTTTCCAGGACGTCTTTTTTCACGTCGACCTTTTCGGCCGTGGCCTCGATGACCAGGTCGGTGTCCTTAAACGGCACGCTCCAGTCGTTGGTGACGACTTCGATGTTGGCCTTACCGGCAGCCACTTGCTCGTCGGTCAGGCCCATGCCCTGCTTAAACATCGGCAGGTAAGTCTGAAGGCGCTTGTGGGCCCGGTCGGTGTGGCCGTTCCAGATCTTGACTTTGACGCCGTGCAGGGCGGCCATCAGCGCGATCTGGCTGCCCAGGGTCCCGGCGGAGACGACAGTTAAAGTTTTAATTGCCATAATAACTCTCTCTTTTCTATCAAAAAGGCTTTTGTTTTTATTATAAACAATTAGGGCCGGAACTAGTCATTTTCGATCTCCTGGTCTAAGGCCTGGTTAGGCTTTTTGCCCGGCTCTTCGGCAACTGGGAAGGAGAGCTTGAAGGCCGACCCGCTGCCTAAGGCCGAGTCCACGCTGATTTCGCCGTGGTAGCTCTGGGTCAGCTTTTGGGCGATCGCCAGGCCTAAGCCGTTGCCGCCCTTTTCACGGGTACGCGACTTGTCGACGCGGTAGAAGCGGTTGAAGATCTTGGCCAGGTTTTCGGGCGCGATGCCTTCGCCGAAGTCTTGGACGACGACGTCGACTCTTTTGGCAGACTGCGAGGCCGAGACGTGGATCTCCTTGCGGTCGGTCGAATACTTGACGGCGTTGTCGATCAAGATAATCAGCAGCTGCTCAAAGTGGTTTTGGTAGACCTTGATCTGGGTGTCTTTTGCTAAGTCGTCTAAGTCCAGGTTGATCTTAAAGTCCGGGTGGACCATCCGCATGTCGGCGACCACGTGGCTGACCTCGGGCACGACGTCGGTGACGGCGTCCGGGTACATCACGTCGACCTGCTCGGCGCGCGTCAGGTCCAGCATCTCCTGAATCAGGTGGTTCATGCGGTCAATTTCCTGCAGGGAGGCCGAGATCGACTCGTCCAAGACCTCAGGGTCGTCCTTGCCCCAGCGCTGCAGCATCGACAAGTGGCCCTTGATGACGGCCACCGGCGTGCGCAGCTCGTGGGAGACGTCGCCGACGAACTGCTTTTGCTGGTCGATGTAGTCCTGCATCCGGTCCAGCATGCGGTTGAAGGCGACGGACAGGTCGCCCAGCTCGTCGTTTCTTTCAAGGTCGGGGATTCTGACGTCGGTTTCCGGGTCTTCGTCGACGCGGTTAGCCACGCGCGACATCGTCTTGATCGGCTTGACGAAGCTCGTCACGACAAAGTAAGACAGCAGCGCGCAGACTAAGACGGTGACCGCGGCCCAGATCCACATCCGGCTGTGAATCCTGCTCATGACCCGGTTGTAGTTGGCCATGGCGTTGTCGACTCTGACATAGCCCAGCAGGCGGCCGTTTTGGGCCGAATAGACCTTGCGCTCAAGCCGCAGAGTCACCCGGCCGCGCCGGCGGATGAGGACCTTGCGGTAGTTGCCCTTAAACTTGTGGAGCTTGGGAATCTTGCTGGTGTCTGAAAAGGCGATCTCGCCGTCGGGGCTGAAGATTGAGACTTCGATGTCGGCGTTTGACAAAAGCGCCAGCACGTCGTCGTGGAGCACGTCGGTCGAATCGGTGTCGGGCAGCTGGCCGCTTTCGCTTTGCAGGATGCGCTCGGTGTTGGGCGACAGGCTCGGCACCACGTTGCCGACGTTAAAAGGACGCCGCAGCGGCGTCAGGCGGCGCGTGATCGTCGTCAGCATCCCCTGCGTACTGGCTTCTTGCTGGTTCAGGAACTCCTTTTCAATATTTGAATAGATTATCAGAGAAAAAACAACAAAAGAGCCTAAGATCACTCCCACAATCGCTGCCACCCATTTGACGGTGATGGAAATGTGCTTAGCCTCTTTTTGACTTTTTTGTTTCACTATTTTTTAGACCTCATCATATAGCCGGTCCCGCGCACGGTCTTGATGTGCGAAGGTTCGCCGGGCACGTCGATCTTGTTGCGCAGGTAACGGACGTAGACTTCGACGACGTTGGTCTCGATCTTGGAATTCGGGCCCCAGATCTTGTTCAAGAGCTGCTCGCGGCTGACCACGTTGTTCTTGTTTTCGATCAGAGTCATCAATAAGTTGTACTCGCGGTTGGTCAGGTCGACGGACTTGTCGCCGCGGGTGACGATCCGGTTGGCCGTTTCGATGCGCAGGTCGTCGAACTTGACGACTTTTTGCTTGCTGAGGCGGCTCGGCTGGCTGTCTTCTTCAAGACGCACGCGCCGCAGGACGGCACGCAGGCGGGCCAGCAGCTCTTCAATGGCAAAAGGCTTGACGATGTAGTCGTCGGCGCCGTGGTCTAAGCCGGAGACGCGGTCGATGACCGAGTCGCGGGCGGTCATGATGATAATTGGGGTCGTCTTGACCTGTCTGACCCGGCGGGCAATCTCTAAGCCATTGAGCTCTGGCAGCATTAAGTCCAGCAAGATCGCGTCAAAGTCCTCGTTTAAGGCGCGGTCGAGCCCCTTGCGGCCGTTGAATTCGACTGCAGTCTGGTATTTTTCATGCTGCAGCTCCAGTTCTACGAAACGGGCCAGATTTTTTTCATCTTCGATAATTAGGATTTTGCTCATACCTATACAGATCCCTCTCTTTACTTCTATTAGATTTTACCCGCTTCGAGCAAAAAAGTTAATTAAAAATTAATCTTTCTTTTGGTCGGGATCGTTGAGCAGGGATTTGAGCTTGGCAAAAGCCGGGTTGACCTGGTTCTTCTTTTCGGACTCGGCCTTGTCCTGGCTGAGGACCTGCCAGCCCTGCCCCTTCGGGAAGCTGTTGCCGGCCTTTTCGTCTTCGGTCAGAATCTGACTCGGCAGGCTTAAGAGCAGGTTGTCTTCGATGGCCTCCTGCAAGTCGATGATGCCGTCTTGAATCGGCATTAATTCCGGCTCTTCGGCCAATTCTTCCGCAGTCTTTTTTTCTTCGGTGTAGCTTTCGTTAAAGGAAAAAGACTGGTGGAGTTTGACCGGCTTCAGCGACCGCGTCGATGGGGCCACGACGTCGGCTTCGACTTCAAAAGAACCCGTCACGTTTTCGGCATCGTTGAAGAAGTAGCCTAAGACGTGCACGTTTGAAGCAGAGATTAAAAGGCCCTTGCTTCTGTTTAAAAATTCCTCGGTCACTTCGACGTCTTGGTCAATCTTAGTTGGTACATCTTTGTTAGCGCGCAGCTGCGCGAAATCGTATTTCAGCATTATTCAACCTCGTAAGGCCGGCGACCAAAGTTTTGGTCTTGGCCGATCACTTGTTCAAAAAGGCGGTCCACTCTGACCTGCAGGCCTAAGCTCGGCTCCTTGGCCAGCTTTTTATCGACTTTCGAGACGATGGCCAGCGGGCTGTCCTTGCGCAGGGCCTTGAGCTGCTGGCGGCCAATCTTGCTGAAGCCCAGCAGTTCGACCTGCGGGGCCTGCTCGGCAGCCTGCATCTCACTTGCAGTCACGTTTAACAGCGTGTACAGGCTCAGCCGCCGCAGCCGCGAGTAGGTGTAGCGCTTGGACTTCACCCGCTGCAAGAATTCGGTAAAAGTGTGCGCTTCGTGGATTTCTTCCTTAAATTTATAGTCCAGCCCCTCGCTCATCTGGTAGATGGCGGCGAGCTCTGACCGCTGGGCACTTTCAATGCGGTATTTGAGCAGCGGGAAGAGCTGCTCCCAGCTCGGGTAGCAGCTTTGGTGTTGCAAGGCCAGCCATTCGGCCTTCGGCAGCCAGGCCTTCATCTTTTCCCAGTCAGGCTGGTTTTGCAGCTCATGCCGGATCGCAGTGGCCGAAGCCGCGGCGTTCGTGCGGGCGACCAGCGCGTTGTGGTCGCTGCCTACCCTTTGCACTGGGTGCAGGCTCAGCCCCAGCTTGTTTTTGACGTTGGCGACCGCGTAGGCGATGCCTAAGATCTCGTTAGGCTGGTTGACCTCATAGCCCAGCTCGCGCGCCAGCACCTGGTTGTACTGGGTCGAGTAAGTCTGGGTGTAGTCCTTGAAGTCCAAACTTTGCTTGGGAATCGCCACGATTTTTTCGGCAATCGAATTAAAGTTCAAGTTGGCGTTTTCCGCCCCGAAAAAAAGGGCCTTGGCCCCTAGGGCCGCCAGGATTTTCATCCCGTCTTCGGCAAAGCGGTCGGCCGGCTGCACGCAGTTGGCAAAGGGGAACTCAAAAACCAAGTCGGCGCCCGACCGCAAAGCGGCCTTGGCCCGTTCCCACTTGTCCATGACGGCCATGGCGCCGCGCTGGACGTAGTTGCCGCTCATGACTACGATGATGGGGTCGCCGCCTTGGGCCACCAGCCGCGCCTGGTTTAACAGGTACTCGTGGCCTGAGTGGAAGGGATTGTATTCTGCAATGATGCCGACGGTCGTCATCTTAGTCTTTCACTTCCAGCGGCTTGCCTTGGCTCCACAGCTTTTCCAAGCCGTAGAAGGCCCGGGCGTCTTCGGTAAAGATGTTGACGATGACGTCGCCTAAGTCGACTAACAGCCAGTTAGAAGACCGGGTCCCTTCGATGCGGTAGCCGGTGTAGTTTAAGTCGTGCATTGCAGACACGATCGAGTTGGCAATGGCGTGCAGCTGGCGGTTTGAGCTGGCTGACGTTGCCACATAGTAGTCGGCTAAGATGCTGACGCCGCGCATGTCGTAGGCTTCAGTATCTTCGCCGTGACGTTCTGAAATTGCTGCCAAAGCAGCGTTTAAAAGTTTTTCTGAATCCAAGTTATTTCTCCTTTATTTTTTAGTTGCCCAGACGTTGTAGGCAGCCAGGGTCTTAGGATAGATCCGTTCTCTGTTTTTAGCTAAAAAGGCCAGGGTGTGGGCAAGCTCGTAGCCGACGCCGGCGTCAAGGTCGGCATAGGCCACCTTGCGGGCTTCGTCCACGCCTGGGAAGTCGCGGCCGGGCTCGATGTAGTCGGCCACAAAGACGATCTTGTCTAGGGTCGTCATGTCTTCTGCCCCCGTCGTGTGGTTCCAGATGGCCTGCAGGATCTCGGGGTCGTCGATCTGCAACTCGGTCTTAATAAACCAGGTGCCGACGATGCCGTGCCAGATGGCCCGGTTCCAGTTTAAAAGGTCGGGGTCGAAGTTTTGCTCCTTGATCACCTTGCGGTAGTCGTCTACCGGGATGCGCTTAGCGTAGTCGTGGATGAAGCCGGCCAAGGCCGCCTTGTCGACGTCGTAGCCGTTTAATTCAGCAAGCTTTTTAGCAGTCTGGCTCACGCCGATGCAGTGCTGAAAGCGGGCCGTATCCATGCGGGCCTTTTCTTTGGCAATCAGCTCGTCAGCAGTAAGCGGCGAGTAAGTCTTTTTTAATGAAAAATCAGGCACGGTATAAGCCCTCTTTCATAATGTATTCGCGGACCGCGTCGGGTACCAAGTAGCGGATCGAGGTCCCGGTGGCCACGTACTGGCGGATGGCCGTCGACGACAGGCGCATGTCGGGTGCATCGACCCAGATCATCGGGTACTGCGGGTTTTGCGGGTAGCCCGGCCGGCGGATGCCGACTATGGTTGCCAAACGTGCCAGCTCATCTGCGTTTTTCCAAGTGGCAAAAGAGTTGACCTGGTCTGACCCCATAATCAGGTAGTACTGGTTTTGCGGGGCGCGCTTTGTCAGGTAGCGCATGGTGTCGATGGTGTAGGACACCCCGCCGCGTTCGAGCTCTAAGAGCTTTACCCGAAAGCGCGGGTTGTTCTTAGTGGCCAGATCCAGCATCTCCACGCGCTGTTTGGCCGTCACGTTCTTGGCCAGCTTTTTGTGCGGCGGGATGTTGTCCGGGATAAACCAGACTTCGTCGAGCCGCAATTTGGTCATGGCCTGCTCGGCTGCGACCAAGTGGGCGATGTGGACGGGGTTGAAGGTGCCGCCCATCACGCCGATCTGCTTGCCCTTCTTGTCTTTGACTGGGGCCAGCTGGGGCTTAACTACTGCTTGTTTAGTTGCGCAATCCATTTTTATCAGACTCCTAAATCAATGCTCTCCGAATGCCCTGGCCGATGCCGCCCGGCGTGTAGCTGCGCACGGTGACGCCGGCTGGGATCGTGACAAAGCCTAAGCCGCCCAGCAGCAAGTCGCTTTTTTCGCGGCTGGAGTAGTCCTGCCCGCGCAGGGCCGGCAGGTCGTCGCCAGTTGTCGGCGGCTGCAGCAGCTCGCCTTTGTGTTTTTCATAAAACTCGTCGGCGTTGGCAGTCTTGGTCCGGTGCACCACTAAGTCGCGGGCGCAGTAGACGACAAAGCTGCTGGAGCTGCCCTGTAAAAAGTCGATCCGGGCCAAGCCTGAGATAAACAGGGTCTGGCCTGGCAGCAGCTGGTAGGTCTTCGGCTTCAAGCGCTTCTTCGGCGTGACCAGCTTGAGCGAGGCCGGTGACAGCCGGCTGGCCAGCTGGCTGTCTGACAAAATCCCCGGCGTGTCGACCAGCTGGTGGCCGCTGGCCAGCGGGATTTCGATTTGGGCCAAAGTCGTGCCCGGGTAGCTCGAAGTTGTGATCAGCTGCCCTTCCCCGCTGGCCTGCTTTAAGATCGCGTTGACCAGGGTGGACTTGCCGACGTTGGTGACGCCTGCAAAGTAGATATCGCGGGTCTGTCCGGCTTTGTCCAAATAGGAGACTAAGTCGTCCAAGCCGTTGCTGCTCTTGGCACTCAGTAAAAAGATCTTCTTTGGGTACAAACCATGCTTATTGGCCTGCTGGCGCATCCAGTCTTTCAACTTGGAAACGCGCAGGTTAGGCGGGAACAGGTCGGCCTTGTTGCCGACCAGGATAAAGTCGTTATTGCCGATAAAGCGCGGCAGGCTGGTCAGCAGCGATCCGTTAAAGTCGAACAAGTCGACGACGTTGACGACCAAAGCCGGCTTTTGCCCTAATTGGCTCAAGGTCTTTAAAAAATCGTCCTGGTGCACTGCAACCGGGGTGATCTCGTTGTAGTGGCGCAGCCGGAAACAGCGCTTGCAGTAAACTTCCTCGGCCCCGGCCTGTGCTTTTTTCAGCGCCGAAGTCGGCATAAAGCCTGCGGCTTTCGGGTCTTGGTCTTGCAGCACGCTGCCGCAGCCGATACACCGAATTTCTTCACTCATTGCAAATGCTCCTTAAAAACAACTTTCCGGCCCGTCAATGCGAAAAAGGCAAAGATGAACCTTTCAAAAAAGCGGTTGATTCTGGTATTCCACTTGTCCGTGTCTACGAGCGGCTTGACTAAAACCGAGTAGCAGCCGGCCAAGTTGGCAGCCTGCATGTCCGTGATCAGCTGGTCGCCGACCATGATGACCTGCTTTTTGGCCAGCTGGTATTTTTTCAAGCCGCGCAAGATGCCGGTCGGCAGCGGCTTGCGGGCCGCCGCGATGAAGTCGATTCCCCAGGGGTCGAGCACCTTGCCGACGCGCTCTGCCGAGTTGTTGGAAATGACCACCAGCCTGATGCCGGCTTGCGCCAGCCTTTTTTGCAGGTCGGACATCTCCTGGGCCGTTTCTTTTTTATTCCAGGCCAAAAGCGTGTTGTCCAGGTCGGAAAAAACAGCCTTGATGCCCATGTCGGCGAGTTGTCTTTCGTCCAGGTGGTAAATGGAATCGATCGTGAAGCGGGGATGCAAGCACATATCCTAAATCAGCCTTTCCTCATTACATTATCATTATATAAAAAAACGTGCTTCACTTGCGCGAAACACGTTTTTTCTTTGATTGCTTAGTTTAAAGCCTTTTTAGCAGTGTTGGCTAATTCAGCAAAGGTCTTTTCGTCATTGTAAGCAATGTCGGCAAGCATCTTACGGTTGATGGTAACGCCGGCAACCTTCAAGCCGTGCATCAGCTTGCTGTATGACAAGCCGTTTTGTCTAGCAGCAGCGTTGATTCTTGCAATCCAAAGCTTTCTGAATTCGCTCTTTCTCTTCTTCCGGTCACGGAAGGCATACTTGCGAGAAACAAACACTTGGGTGCTTGCAGCCTTGAACTCGCGGTGCTTAGCACCACGGTAGCCCTTGGCCAGCTTCATGATTTTCTTACGACGTGCGCGGGTAACAGTACCGCCTTTAACTCTTGGCATCTAAAATTCCTCCTCAAAAACTCTTTTTTAATTAACGCATTTGGGAAAGCATCTGTTTGATGCGTTTGTTGTCGCTAGCCGAAACCATGTCAGCTTTTCTCAAATGACGGCGTTGCTTCTTGGTCTTACCGTGGAAACGGTGGCCGGTGTAAGCGTGGTGACGCTTCAAACCACCATTAGCAGTTCTCTTAAAACGCTTTGCAGAAGCGCGGTGTGTCTTCATCTTTGGCATAATAAAATTCCTCCAAATTAACTAATTCTTTTTGTTCTTATCGTTTGCCGGAGCAAGCATCAGGAACATTTGACGCCCTTCCATCTTCGGCTTCGAAGCAACAGTTGCGATGTCGGCGGTTTCGTCGGCCATCTTTTGCAGAACTTCGCGGCCCAGGTCCTTGTGGGTGATTGCCCGGCCCCGGAAGCGGATTGAAACCCGCACTTTAGCGCCTTTTTCCAAGAACTTGCGCGCATGCTTCAGCTTAAAGTTGAAGTCGTTGCCTTCAATGGTTGGGCTTAAACGCAGCTCCTTGACGTCAATTGTCTTTTGCTTCTTGCGGTTTTCCTTTTCCTTCTTTTGCTGTTGGAAGCGGAACTTGCCGTAATCCATGATTCTGGCAACTGGCGGTTTGGCTTTAGGCGAAATTAAGACGAGGTCTAAGCCGGCGTCTTGGGCTTGCCGCAATGCTTGGGCACGAGGCACGATGCCGACTTGCTGGCCGTCTTCGCCGATCAGGCGTACCTGACGAGCACGGATGCTGTCGTTTAAAATCAAATCTCGTGGTATGAGTCTTCACCTCCATGTTAATTTGAGGACAAGAAAAAGACGGATTGCAAACAACCCGCCTTTTAATCAACAGAAATTATCGATTAGCCCAGAGGTTCATTGACTTAGGCGAGAAGCGGGCAGCTTCTTCTTGTTCTCAACATTAAAGATGATACTCGTTTCAGGCCTTGCCGTCAATGCATTTGTTTAGTTTTTCTTGCGCCGGCCGGCGAAGCCCAACAGACTGATGATACCAGCCAGGCTTAAGGCTGCCAAGCCTAATTTACTTGAGTTGCTGTCCCCTGTTTGCGGGAGGGATGCGGCTTTGGTTGCCTTGACGGCCTGGGCCTTTTTGACAACTGAAGCTGCTTTAGCAGAAGCATTTTGCTTTACAGCCGGCTTGTTAGTTTCAGCTGGTTGAGCAGGCTTATTTGGCTTGCTTGGCTTAGTCGGAGTGTCCGGAGCATCTGGGTTATCAGGCTTATCCGGAGTGTCTGGATTATCCGGGGTATCTGGCGTATCCGGGTTATTAGGTGTGTCCGGAGTATTTGGATTTACTGGCTTAGCTGGCGTCAGAGGAGTCCAAGGGATAGCTGGTCTTGCGTAGACCCCGGTGACGTCTTGCAGAGCGGTCAAAGCTGCTGGGTCAAGTGTTTGACTGTCGACTCTGGTGCGGGTGCGCGTCAATTCACCGTATGGTGCTAAGGCTTGGGCTACAGCAGTGTCTAAGGCAGCTTGGTCTTTGTAAACGAAGTCCAGCGGCACAAAAGCAGTTCTACCGTCTTTTTGGATGGTCAGGTAGTCGGAGTTCTGCCGGCCGGTTACGGTTTGACCGCTGGCGGTGGTCCACTGCTGCTTGTTCAAGTTAGGCAGGTCGGCGTTGTCGGTGAAGACGACGAGCGGCTTGCTGCCCTGGAAGTCGCTGACTTGGAACTCATTGTCGCCGGTTGGCATGTTGACGTTGTTTAAGACGATGACTGCCGGGTGCAGCAGGTTGGCAAACATTCTGTCGCTGCCGCGCAGGGTGCCGGCAGGGATGCTTGCTAAAGCAACAAAGACAGTTGCATTATCAGGGGTCACCATCCCGTTGTTGTAAAGCAGGTGCAAGCGGCTTAAGTCCCAGTTGCTCAGATTAATGTAGGTGGCACCAGCGCTTTCAAACATGGAAGCGGCGATTTGCAAATTCTTTGGCGCCGTTGCCTGGCTCAAATCGATGCGGCTCAGCTTTGGCGTACCGGCAAACATATTGCGCATGCTGTGGGCGTTGCTGAAGTCCCAGTGTTCGATGCCCTTGATTTCGGTCAAGTTCTCACAGTTGGCAAACATCATGGCAAAGCTGTAGTTTTGCCCAGTTGCCGTCCCGACATTCTGGGTCTTCCAGTGGGACAGATCGCCGACATTAGTCAAAGCGTAATCGTCGTTGAAGAGGTAGGACATGTCCTGGACCTTGCTTACATCCCAGTTTGCGATAAAGCTGAGGTCTTTGACCTTGTTCATCTCTTGGAACATTTCCCGCATGCTGGTGTCGTTACTCATGTTCCATTTGGCCATATTATTCATGGCTGCGTCATTGAAGGTCAAGTTTTGACAGAAGCTGAACATGTCGTTAGTCCGGATGACTTTAGACATGTCCCACTTGGCAAAGCTGCCTACGGAATCTAAGTGTTTCTGCCCCCAGAACATGGCTTCCATGTCGATAGTTGGGGCAGCACCGGCAGTCTTAGCTTTAACATCCTTGCCGACCTCCCAGTTAGAAAGGTCGAGGGTTGCCAAATGGCCTGCTGGCTCAAAAGGCCCCATTTGTACCTGAACAACACCTGCATGGAACATGTGGCTGAAGTCTGTAACGTGCGAAACATCCAAGTCGCCGATGCCTTTGATCGCAGTCAAGTTATCGTCGTAGGCAAACATCCAGCCCATGTTGGTTAAGCTGGAAGTCTGCCACTTGGACAGATCAAGGGTTGTCAAAGCCTTGTCGTAGCTGAACATATTGTTCATGTTAGTCACATGGCTTACGTCCCAAGTGTTCAGGCCGGTAATGGTTTTCAGATTCTTAAAGCCGCTGAACAGGCCATTCATCTGGGTCACGTCTGTGGTGTCAAAGTCAGTGACATCAAGGCTCGTAGCATCCTTCTTGCTGCTTAAGTATGAGCGCAAGCTGTCGTTATTGAACTTAAGGCCTTGGCCGGCAGTTAGCCCAGAGCGGTCAAACATGCCCGCAGTGTATGCATCCTTGTCAATCTTCCAGTTCTTGATGGTGCCCTGCAAAGCTGAGGTGTCAGTGAACATGTTGCTCATGTTCTTGACATTGCTTACGTCCCAATTAGAAAGATCGCCGGTGCTTTGCAAAGCCTTGTTGCCGTTAAACATGTTGTCCATGTATTGAACTTTGGAAGTGTTCCAGCTGCTTAAATCAACCGACTTCAAAGCAGTGTCGCCGGTGAACATGTGGCCCATGTTAGTTACATTGCTTGTGTCCCAGGTGTTCAAGCCCTTAATTTCCTGTACGTTAGTAAAGCCGTTGAACAAGTTGCTCATGTCGGTTACGTGGCTGGTATTGAGGTTAGAAACATCAATGCTGGTAGCATTCTTCTTGCCGCTCAGGTAGGACCGCAGCGTGTTGTTGTTAAACTCAAAGCTGCTGCCGACAGTGACGCCCGAATTGGTGAACAGGCCGTCGGTGTTCGTGCCGCTAGGAATGTTCCAGTTCGCAATCGAAGCCTGCAAGGATGGCGTGTTGGCAAACATACTGCTCATGTTTCTAACACTGCTGATGTTCAAATTGCCCAGGCCCATAATTTTAGTCAAAGCACTGTCACCGTTGAACATGTTGTCCATGTATTGCACTTTTGAGGTGTCCCAGTTCGACAGGTCAAGCGATTCTAAGGAGCTGGCGCCAGTAAACATGTGGCCCATGTTGGTCACGTTAGAGGTGTTAAAGCCGCCGATGCCCTTGATCGTCTTTAGTGAACTATCACCAGCGAACATGTTGCTCATGTCGGTCACGCGGCTAGTGTCCCAACCCGTCACGTCTACTGACTGCAGACCCTGAAAGTTTGCAAACTGCGAGTTCAGGTGGGTCGGGTTGTTGCCCAGCTGCCAGTTGCTGGCATCAATTTCAGTCAGCTTGTTGTCGCCGTTGAACATGTCAGAAATCGGGTTGTCGCTGTTCAACTTTTTCAGGTCCCAACCGGAAAGATTTAATTTACCAGTCAAGTTGCCGCAGTCGTTGAACATGTAGTGCATGCTGGAAACGTTGCTGGTGTCCCAGCCAGATAAGTCGCCAACACTAGTCAATTCATGCTGGTTTGCAAACATGGCCCACATGTTGGTCACGCCGCTGGTGTCTAAGTTAGTTAAGTCCACCTTGTGCCAGTTGGCATTGTCGTTTGACTTAAAGGCGCTGGACATGTCGCCTTGCGCGTAGACTTTTTCGCCGTCGGTCCCGCTGACCGTCAGGTTGTGGGTCTTGCCGACCATGCTGGTGATCGTATCTTTAGTGATGATCACCTTTTGCACGTTTTGGTAGTTTGAATCGGAGCGAACGTCTGCTGCGTTAGGGATGTAGACGGAGTCGGCGTCTTGGCCGATGTACTTGTTTAAGGTCAGGTCCGTGCCGTTTTCGGTCTTGTCCCAGTCGCTCAAGTTCCAGGCTGGAGTTTCAGCAGCTTTTTCAACCTTTTCTTTTTCGACTTTAGGAGCTGCTGCAAGCTTTTGGTTCTTGCTGTCAGTCTTGTTTTCTGCGGTCTTTTTGTCTGCAGGCTTGTCTTCTGCAGTCTTCTTTTCAGAAGTTTCGTTGTCAGCAACTGTCTTGCTATCTGCTGCTTTGTTGTCAGTAGTCTTAGTGTCTGTAACTGGTTTAGTTTCTGTTACCGGCTTTGTTTCTGTAACTGGTTTAGTTTCAGTAACTTCTTTAGCTGGAGCTTGACTGTCAGTAGTCTGCTTAGTTTCTACAACATTCTTGTTAGAAGTAGTGTCAGTATTAACTGTCTTATTTTCTACAGGCTTAGTTTCTTCTGTCTTCTGCTCTGCATTTTGGTCAGATTCAGTAACACTTTGGCTCTGTTTTTCAATAACACCCTGTGTCGTCGCATCAGCGTGCACCGTCTGTGCACCATACCCTAAAAAACTGATGCCAATCAAGACGCTGGCCGCGCCCACACTCAGTTTCCTGATTGAGAAGTGCTGTCTAATTTCCTTATTCATTTTCATAATTCTCACCTAAAAAAGATGCCCTGCGTCTTTAATTAAATAACATATTTCATAACTTCATTGTAGGCACAGTTGTCGCTAATAAACAATCGTTATTCAAATATTTATTTAGGAATAAAAAAACACGGCTCAAATTTTGAGTCGTGTTTTTTCTATATATAAGTTGCTTATTAAGCTAATTACTTAAGCAATTTTCGCAGTCTTATCTGCCTTGGTACAAAGCAATCAGCTGCCATGGGTCAAGCCAAGTCCCATTATCTGTGTTCCAGTAACGCTCAGCCGCATTAATCTCGCTTTGCGTTACCCCAATGTGGACGTGCGTGACGTGCGTCGTCGGAATAAAGGTCAAAATCACTTGGCCTGGTTCCACCACGTCGCCCACCTTCACGTGAATTGCAGCTTCCGCCTCATCCGGGTAAAAAGCAAATTCCTGGTAAACGGTGTTGTAGCCGTCCGGTGACTTCACGCAGATGTAGTAGCCCAAGTCGTTTTGGGTCGTACCTTCGTGGCCAATGTAGTAAACCGTGCCGCCGTGGATTGCCCGCACATCTTCATTGCCGCCGTGGTTCGGGATAATGTCAATCCCGTCGTGCCAGTTGCGGCCCGGCTGGTCGCCAAAGCCCGACGTCAAAGTGCTGCGGCCAGTCTCAATCGGGTAAGCCCAGCCTGAAGAATAGCCGCTGTATGGTACCAGGCCCAAAGTGTTGCGGGCCGGCAGCCACTGGCTCTGTGAACCAATGCGGTACATCAATTGGTTGTCGATCATGGCCTTTTCAAAAGCCTTCCAAACCGAGTGATTCTTAACCGTAGCGCCCGTTGCTGAACCATCTGAGCTGTAGATCTGGGTGCCGTTGTCATTCCCAAAGACCTGGACTAAGCCGGAAACCTTTTCGCGCTGGCTGGCTGCCTGCTGGTTTTGGCTGTAGTCAGGCGTCGTCGTCTGGCTGTTGTTTTGATTAGTGTTTTGGTTAGTGTTTTGGCTTTGATTGTTGCTAGTCGAATTATTAGTTTGGCCAGCATTGTTATTTTTATCAGTCGTCGTTGTGCCTTGCGGCAAGTCCTGCGACAAGTCGGTGTATTGGGCCGGAATCCACTGGGCGTCAGTCCCCAGTCTGTACATGGTCTGCTGGCGGATAACGCCTTTCGCAAAGGTCTTCCAGCTGGTGTTTGGATCCAAATATTGGTCTTGGTACTCGCCTTGGCCGTTCAAAAGTCTGACCTTGCCCGGGCCTTGGTAGGTGACCGTTGCCACCTCGTGATCTGCCTGCACGTTATCGGCGGCCTGCACCTGTTGGCTGGTCAAGGCCAAGCCGGCTACCGTCAAGCCCGCAGCCAAGCCTGCTTTTGCAAATGTATTTTTCATTCAAATACCTCCTGCTCCGTAATCTGATTTATATCATAAGTTATTTTTACGCACAAAAAAAGACCAGCCGCATTCAGCCGGTCTTTTATTATCAATTATTTTTAGTTCTTACGTGAGTAAGACTTGCCGTCCTTGTCGATCATGTCGATGAATTCGGACAAGCTCTTTGACAATTCCTTGTCGGTACCGTAAGGACGGACGTTGACGCCTTCGGCGTTCATTTCGTCGTCGCCGACAACCAGAGTGTAAGGAACCTTTTGGGTCTGGGATTCACGGATCTTCCAGCCCATCTTTTCGTTTCTGTGGTCAACTTGTGCTCTGAAGCCGCGCTTGTTCAATTCGCGCTTGATCTTTTCAGCGTAAGCGCCGTGAGCGTCTTCGTTAACCGGGATGATTTCAGCTTGGACTGGAGCCAGCCAAGTTGGGAAGGCACCCTTGTAGATTTCAGTCAGGTAAGCGATGAATCTTTCCATGGTGCCGACGATGCCGCGGTGGATCATAACCGGTCTGTGTTCTTCGCCGTCCTTGCCGACGTAAGTCAAACCGAATCTTTCCGGCAGCATGAAGTCCAGCTGGATAGTGGACATGGTTTCGTCGTTGCCCAGAGCAGTCTTAGTCTGGATGTCCAGTTTTGGACCGTAGAAGGCAGCTTCGCCTTCGGCTTCAACGTAGTCCAAGCCCAAGTCGTCCATGGCGCCCTTCAGCATCTTCTGGCTGCGTTCCCACATTTCGTCGTTTGCGAAGTACTTTTCAGTGTTCTTCGGGTCACGGTAGGAAAGTCTGAAGTAGTAGTCGGTGATGTCGAAGTCCTTGTAGACGTCCATGATCAGCTTCAAGATCTTGGCAAATTCGTCCTGCACTTGGTCCAAAGCTACAAAAGTGTGGCCGTCGTTCAGAGTCATTTCACGCACACGCTGCAGACCTGACAAGGCACCTGATTTTTCGTAACGGTGCATCATACCAAGCTCAGCAACACGCAGCGGCAGGTCACGGTAGGAACGGATGTGGTGCTTGTAGATTTGGATGTGGCTTGGGCAGTTCATTGGCCGCAGTTCCAGCATTTCGCCGTCGCCCATGTCCATTGGCGGGAACATGTCGTCGCGGTAGTGTGCCCAGTGGCCGGAAGTCTTGTAGGCGTCCAGGTTCATCAAAACTGGGGTGTAAACGTGCTCGTAGTCGTCGGCAACTTCCTTGTCGATGATGTAACGCTCAACGACGCGGCGGATCGTAGCGCCTTTTGGCAGCCAGTATGGCAAACCTGCGCCGACCTTCGGGTCAACGAAGAACAGGTCCAGGTTGCGGCCGATAGTTCTGTGGTCGCGTTCCTTGATTTCTTGACGACGCTTCAAGTCGGCGTCCAAGTCGGCCTTCTTAAAGAAGGCAGTCCCGAAGATCCGTTGCAGCATCGGGTTTGAAGATTGGCCTTGCCAGTAAGCGCCGGCTACTGATAACAGCTTGAATTGCTTGATCTTGCCGGTGTTTGGCAGCAAGGCTGCGTAGCCGAAGTCGACAAAGTTGCCCAGCTTGTAGGCGTCGACTGGGTCTTTTTCGTCTTTCAAAAGGGCCAGCTTGAATTGGTCATCTTTGTAGATATCTTCCAGTTCGCTCTTGGCAACTTGGACGTGCTCGATGGCTTCGCCGTTTTTAACAACCTTTTGGACAGCCTTTTCAAAGTCTGGCAGTTCGCCGACCTTGATTTGGTTTTCCTTGTCGGTGTCTACAAAAAAGCCGTCAGCGTCTGCGTTGTGTTCGCCAAAGCGCAGTTCCGGGTACTTCTTCTTGGCAACAGCCGCAAAGACAAAGGCAGTGGTTGCACGTAAAACGTTCAAGCCTTCTTCGTCTTTATCGGTCAAAATTGCGACCTTGGCATCGTGGTTCAATTCGAAGTCCAAAGGTTCAACTTGGCCGTCGACTTTAGCTGCGACAGCGGCCTTGCCTAAAGAAACGGCAATGCTGCTGGCTAATTCTTGTACGCTGACAGCTTGGTCAAAGTTCTTAACCGAACCGTCTGGCAAAGTAATTGCAAAACTCATTTTTACCTCCAAAAATAAAAAAAGCGTCCTGTCAAACTGACAGGACGCAATTAGCGTGGTTCCACCTTATTTTTAGTCAGGGTAATCCCTGACTTGCTCTATGGCCGGATAAAGGCGGCCCGCCTTTTTTATTAACGATAATTAAAAATGAAATTGGGGTGCTTTTTCTTACTGCCGGGCTTTCAGAACTAGGCCCGACTCTCTGAACAAAAAAGCATCATGTTCTCATCGCCAATTATTATACTAGTTCGCTTTGCGGGGTCAAGGCTGATTTTGAAGTCGGCGGTTGGGGCCCGAAACGACCAGCTCGGGCGCTAAGAAGGCCACCCGCTGCATCAGGCGCTTGGCTTTGACCGGGTCGACGTTGCCGCGCGTTTCTTCGAAGTGGCGCTCTAAGGCTTGCTGATCAAAGTTCGAGCTGAAAAAGGTCGGCAAGACGTTGTCCATGCGCTGCTGCAAGATCACGCCCAAGACGTCGTCGCGCGACCACTGGCTCAGCGTTTCGGCGCCGATGTCGTCGAAGATCACAACCGGGGCCTGGGCCAGCCGGTCGATCTCCTGGCCGACCGTGCCGTCCTGGATGTGCTTGGTCAAGTCGGCAATGAAGGTCGGCACGTGCAAAAATACTACGCGCGCGCCCTGCTCTGTCAGCCGGTTGGCCATGGCGGCCAAGATCATGGTCTTGCCGACGCCGAAGTCGCCGGACAGGTAAAAGCCGCGGGCGTGCTTGTCGGTCTGGTAGTCGGAAGTGAACTTGACGGCACGAGAAATCGCGTTGAAGCGGCCGTCGCTTTCGGAAATGTCCAGGTCGTTGAAAGTAACGTTGCGCAGGCGTTTCGGCAGCGCGATAAGCTCCAAGCGCTGCTGGCGCCGGCGGTCGGCCTGCTTAGCCTGCAGGGCCTGGCTCGGCTTAAAGGTCAAGTCGATGCTGCGGCCGTTGACAAACAGGCGCGGCTCATAGCCCGCCAGCACCTGGTCAGGGTTTTTCTTTGCCTGGTAAAAGGTGTAGAGGTTGGCGGCGCTGGTTTGGATCATCTGGTCGTCTACTTCCGGGTGGGCCTGTAAAAAGGCCTGGATGTCGGGGTCGGCTAGGGCCTGTTTTAAGAACAGGTCAGGGTCGCCGTGTCCGCCGTGCTTTTTTAAAATACCCTCTAAAATCTTATTGATTGCCTGCATGGTCGTTCTTGCCCCCTAGCATCTTTTTCAAGTCAGCCATGGAAAGGCTGCTGTCAGTCTTGGCCTGTTTTTTAGACCAGTCGGTCCCCTGCTCGACGCGCTTTGCTTGCCGGTAGCCGCCGCTTCTGCGCTGGCGTGCTTTTTGCTCGTAGTCCTTGATAAAGGCGATGGCGCCGGCGGCCGTCGTCACGCCGTGCTCCAGCCAGGAGTTGGCGATGCGGTCGGCGCGCTGCTGGGTCAGGATTGAGTCGTAGCGCAGCGCGGTGTAGGAGACCATGTTGACGAGCTCGGGCGTCAGGCCCGTGCGGTTTTGCAGGTTAAAAATAATCCTGCGTTCTTGGGATGCGACGTAGCCGCCCTTGCCCTGCTTGACCTTGGTTAAAAACTCTAATGGCGGTAAGGTCAAAGCCTGCTTAAGCAAGGCCTGGTCTTTGGCATCGAGCTTGGCCAGCACTTGGTCCGGCTTTTGCGTCAGGCGATGGCGCAGGCTGGCAGCCTGTTTGTCTTGGGCTTCGCCGCCGGCTGCGTTTTCGATCTTTTTAAAGTCCAAGCTTTCCTTGCCCGGGATAAAGGTCGAAGCGGCCAGGTCGGCAAACTGCTCTTCGCTGTAGTGGTAAAAGCCCATGACCTGCTGGATTTCGCGGCGGTGCTTGTCCACTTCGCCTGCGGGCAGGTGGGCCTTGCTTAATAGGTCTTCTAACAGCTGCCAGTCTACCTTAATAGAAGCACGCTTGATCAAGCCTTCGTCGCGCTTGCGCGGCCTTCCTGCCGGCAAGTTGGCTAAGTCTGCCTGGCTCAAGTGGAAGACGTCAAAAAAGCTGGCGGACACATCCTGGTCCTGGGCAGTTTGCATCACGCTGGTCTGAAAGTCGGTGCGCAGGCGCTGATAGCCCTCATCGCCGACTTTTTCCCGCAGCAGGCTGCTCAGCAAAAACTCGTTGAAAAAGCTGGCCGCGCTGGGGATCTCGCTGAGCTTGATCTTGATGACCTGCCCCAAGACCTGATTTTGCCCCAAATAGGTGGAAACCAGGGACACGGCCTCTAAATTGTGCAGGGCGTCAAAAATGGCCGGCAGGCTCAGCCCCGTCTGTTCTTGGAGCTGGACCAGCGGCTGGTAGTTGGAGTTGATCGGCAAGGCGTTATATTCATAGGCCAGAGTCAAGTACAGCGCCTGGGCGTTAGCGCCGATCAGCGGCTGGTAGAGCCGGGTCAGCACCCGCTCTTTGGCCGGGGTCAGTTCGACGCGGTTAATCACGTAAAAAGGCTGACGCGGATCGCTGCTTTTGAAAAGATCGCGCTTCATCGCCATCATTCTCCTTTCTTACGCTCGTCCATCATTTCGTACAAGGCCTTCATGAAGCCCGACACGTCGCTGAACTGGCGGTAGACGCTGGCAAAGCGGATGTAGGCGACGTCGTCGAGCTTGGCGAGCCGGTCCATGACCAGCTGGCCGATGAGCTGGGACGACACCTCGTTTTCGTCGCGCTTGCGCAATTCCTGGGCCACGCTGTCGGCCAAGTCCTGCAGCTGCTGGCTTGACAGCGGCCGCTTTTCGGCGGCGCGCAGCAAGCCGTGCAGGATCTTTTCGCTGTTGAACGGCTCGCGGCTGCCGTCTTTTTTAATTACCAATAAAGGCATGGTCTCCACGCGCTCAAAGGTCGTGAAGCGGTAGCCGCAGGCGGTACACTCGCGGCGGCGCCGGATGGCCTGGCCGCCGTCGGTTGCGCGCGAGTCCAGCACCCGGGAGGCGTTTTTATGACAATGCGGACAGATCATCTTAAGCCCTCCAATTCCTGTAAAAAGTTGGCTAATCGTTGTAAAAAAAGTTCGCGGCTGCCGTCGTTCATGATGACGTAGTCGGCGCGGCTGATTTTTTCAGCCAGCGGCATTTGGCTGGCGATGCGGCGTAACGCTTGGGCTTCGTCCAAGCCGTCGCGGTCCATTAAACGTTGCAGCTGCTGGTCTTTTGGTGCCGCGATGACCAGCGTTTTGTCGAAAAGGCCTTCGTAGTTTTGCTCAAACAGCAAGGGGATGTCGAAGACGGCCAGCGGGGCCGTTGCCTTGGCAACTTCATTACTGATGGCCTTCCTGATTAAGGGCTGCGTGACATCGTTTAACAGCTGCAGGGCATTTTTGTCGCTATAGACCAAGCCGGCAAGCTTTTTTCTGTTGACTGCCTTATCTTGAGTTAAATACCCTTCGCCAAAGGCTTTTTCAATCGCCTTGGTCAAAAGGCCGCCGGGGCCTTGCAGATTATGCACCAGACTGTCTGCGTCTAATACCGGGATACCTTGCTGTCTAAAAAACTCATCGGCGACGCTTTTGCCGCAGGCAATCCCGCCGGTCAAACCCAGCCGCATCCCTAATAACTCGTCTGGCAGTGCGGGCAGTAGACCGTCCCGCGCCCCTGCAGCTTGATCTTCACCAGCGGCGTCGAACAGCGGTCGCACGGCTCGCCCGCCCGGCCGTAAACGTGCAGCATCTTCTGGTAGCCGCCGACCTTGCCGTCCGCGTCTAAAAAGGTGTGCACGGTCGTGCCCCGCATGTGGGTGGCGCGGGCAATCAGCGTGTTGATCCAGTCGTGCAAGACCTTGACCTTGTCTTTGGGAATGTCCTTGGCCCGGCTTTCCGGCTGGATCTGCGCAAACCACAAGACCTCGTCGACGTAGATGTTGCCTAAGCCGCAGACGATGTTTTGGTCCAGCAGCGCCGTTTTGATATTCTTCTGCTTTTTCTGCAGAGCCTGGTAAAAATAGTCTGTGGAAAATTCCGGCGTGTTGGGCTCGGGACCCAAGTGGCGGATGCCTGTCAGCTCGCGCTCGGTGCCGGTTTCGACCAAGTGCATGCGTCCGAACTTGCGCACGTCGTTATAACGCAGTGCCGTGCCGTCCGTAAAAATAAACTCGATGTGGTCGTGCTTGTCTTTAGGCGCCTCCGGCGTCGTCAGGCGGTACTTGCCCTCCATGCGCAGGTGGCTGACCAAGGTCAAGTTCCCGCTCAGCCTGAATTCCAAGTACTTGCCGTAACGGTCAAGCTTCAGGATCTTCTTGCCCGCCAGCCTGCGGGCTGTTTCTTCTGCATCCCCCACGACAATCTTGGGGTACCATAAAACCATTTTCTCAATGGTGCGGCCCGTGACCAGCGGGGTCAGCGTTCTGCGCACCGTTTCAACTTCCGGCATTTCCGGCATGTTCCCACCTACTTTGCATCATACCAATTGTGGCCCCAGCCCGAGTCCGCGATCAGCGGCACGTCGAGTTGGACCGCGTTTTGCATCACGGCCGGCACGATCTTTTTCATCGTGTCTAACTCTTCTTTGGGCACGTCGAAGATCAATTCGTCGTGGACCTGCAGCACCATCTTGCTGTGCAAATGCAGCTCATCCAATTTCTTTTGCATGTTGATCATCGCAATCTTGATGATGTCGGCGGCAGAACCCTGGATTGGCGAGTTGATCGCCGTGCGCTCGGCAAAAGAGCGCAGGTTGTAGTTTTTGGCGTGGATGTCCGGCAAGTAGCGGCGCCGGTGCATGATCGTCTCGGCGTAGCCGCGCTGGCGGGCGAGCTCCACGGCCTTTTTCATGTAGCTTGCCACTTGCGGGTATTGGTCGAAGTAGCTGTCGATAAAGTTCTTGGCCTGCTTCCGGGAGATGCCCAGGTTCTTGGCCAGGCCGTAGTCAGAGATGCCGTAGACGATCCCGAAGTTGACAGCCTTGGCGTGGCGGCGCTGGAGCGGCGTGACGTCGTCCACACTGTTTAAGTGGAAGATCCGCATCGCGGTGTGGGCGTGGATGTCAAAGCCGGTCTTAAAGGCTTCTTGCATGTTGTAATCGCCGGCCACGTGGGCCAGCACCCGGAGCTCAACTTGCGAGTAGTCGCAAGAAAAGATGTAGCCGTCAGGCGTGCTTGGCAAAAAGGCCTTGCGGATCTGTTTGCCCTCTTCGGTTCTGGTCGGGATGTTCTGCAGGTTCGGGTCAACAGATGACAGCCGGCCGGTGGCCGTCAGGGTTTGCAAATAGCGCGTGTGGACGCGGCCGTCTTGGCCGATACAGTCGAGCAGGCCCTGGATGTAGGTGCTTTGGATCTTGGCCAGCTGGCGGTAGGCCAAAATGTCTTTCACGATCGGGCTCTTAAGCTCGAGTTGTTTTAAGACCTCGACGGAAGTCGAATAGCCGGTCTTCGTCTTTTTCAAAGGCGGCAGGCCGAGTTTTTCAAACAGGATGTGGCTAAGCTGTTTTGGAGAATTCAGGTTGAACTCTTCGCCGGCTTCTGCGTAGATCCTTTTTTCAAGGTCAGCCAACTGGTCTTTAAAGTCTTCGCCTTGTTTTTGCAAGACTCCAGCGTCGACGCGCATGCCGTTTAATTCCATACGGGCCAGCACGTAGGCCGTCGGGATCTCGATTTCGTCAAACAGGCTGTCTTGTTCGTGGTCCTTTAAACTGGTCAAAAGCTGCTCTTTCAAGCTGGCAATGGCCGTGACCTTGGCCGCCAGGTGTTCAAACAAAGCAGCTTGTTCCGGCACCTTGGTCTGCTTGCCCTTGCCGTAGACTTCCAGGTCTGTGTGGACGTCGTAGTCGCCGAGTTTTTGGGCCAGTTCGCCCAAGTCGTCGGAGTTGTTTTCGTTGTTGACTAAGTAGGACGCCAGCAGCATGTCGTAGTCGATGCCGTCGGCCTTGATGTTTAAGCGGTGCAGGCCTACGAAGGTCCGCTTCAAGTCAAAGACATCCTTCTTTACGTTTTCATTTTCTAAAAGAGATGAAAGCTTTTCTTCTTTTAAGAGCTCGACGTTGTCGCTGACAAAGACCTGGTCTTCGACTTTCAAAGAAAAGCCGACAAAAGGCGCAAGGTGGTAGTTGGCGCCCAGCATCTCCAGGTAAAAGCTGATGCGTTTAGGATTAGCAGGCACTTCGTCTAAGTTGTCTTTGCTTAAAACCGTGTAGTGCTGCTTTTCCTTAGCAGCAGGTTCAGAAACCGGCTGGCTCTCATTCAGCTCCGCCAAAAAGCGGCGCAGGCCTAATTTTTCATAGAGCGTGCGCAGGGTCTGGTAGTCAGGCTCTTTTAACTTCGTGTCAGCGAGCTCTACCGTTACGGGTGCGTTACGGTCAATCGTCGCCAGTTTTTTAGCCAAAAAGGCCTTGTCGCGGTCATTAATTAAGTTCTCCTTGAGCTTGGACTTCTTCATCTCGTCCACGTGCTCGTAGAGTCCTTCCACCGACCCGTACTTGGCGATCAGGCGGCTGGCGGTCTTCGGACCCACCTTCGTGACGCCCGGGTAGTTGTCGGAGCTGTCGCCCATCAGCGCCTTCATGTCGATGAACTGGGTCGGCGTCACGCCGTTGACCTCTTGCATGTGCTCGGGGGTATAGGCCTCGGTTTGCCCCACCCCGTTTTTGGTGATCAAAACGGTCGTCTGGTCTGACGCCAGTTGGGTCAAGTCGCGGTCGCCCGTCACGATCGTCACGGCAAAGCCGGCGTCCTCGCCGCGCTTTGCCATCGTGCCTAAAATGTCGTCGGCTTCATAGTTTGGCAGCTCGTAAGAAGCGATGCCGCGGGCCTTTAACAGCTGGCGGATGACCGGCAGCTGCTCGGACAGCTCGCTGGGCGTCTTCGCGCGCCCGCCCTTGTAGTCGGCATACATCTTGGTGCGGAAGGTGACCTTGCCGGCATCAAAAGCGACCAGCATGTGGGTCGGCTGCACCTGGCCGGCAATGGCGGCCAGCATGTTTTTAAAGGCAAAAATGGCGTTCGTGTGCATGCCGTCGGGCGCCACAAATTTGTCCAGCTGGCGGTACAGAGCGTAAAACGCCCGAAACGCTACCGAGTTGCCGTCGACTAACAATAGTTTTTTGTCTTGTCCCATTAGTTCAAATCACCTGTCATTATTTATAAAAAAACTACTGATCTATTTTAGCAGTTTAGTCGTTCTTGATCACGACCCGGGTCCCCGTCGGCACGTTCTTCATCAGCCACTGGGCATCCGGCACGCTCAAGCGCACGCAGCCCGATGACCCCGGCTTTTTGCCGAGCTTAGCGGCCTCTTTTTTGTTAAAAGTACCGTCGGGCTTAGTCGGCACGGAGTGGAAGAGGTAGATGCCGTGGTCGCGCCAAGACACGTAGTAGTGCGCGCCTTCTTGCAATTCCTGGTTGAAAAAGCTCTGGCCGCGTTCGTCTTCAATGTGGTAGCTGCCCGTCGGCGTCAGCGACTTGCCGTGCTTGTTGCAGCGGCCGGCCGAAGACAGCATCGTGTAGACGGGGCGCTTGCCGCTCATGATATAGGTGCGGTTGCCGTTGATGCTGACGCGGATCCACAAGTTTGGCACCTTGGCCAGGTCGGGGCGCTTGGGCTGGCTGTGATCGTGCCAGTCGCCGGCCTTTGCCAAGTTAGCAGGATCAGGATAGGGCTTGACGCTTTCTTTTTTCTGGACCTTCTTGACCGTCTTTTTCTTCTTGACGGCGGCAGTCCTGGGCTCGCTGTGCTGCAAGGCTGCGTGCGGGAAGGCCAAGATGGCGATGCCTGCGATAACCAGCATCAGCACGACCGCTATCTTGATACTTTTATCCTGCTTCATCATATCCGCCTTTCTTTTTTTAATTTTAACAAGAAAGCACCCCTCAATTAGAGAAGAGTGCTTTTGGTTTTAATTCTTAATTACAGCAGTTTTTCAAAGGCAACTTCGTACTTCGGAATGTCGCCGGCACCCATGAAGACGATCGCAGCATTCTTGTGCTTAGTTAAGTCGGCGATGTTGTCTAAGTCGATGACCTCGCTGCCTGGGATGTTGTCGACTAAGTCCTGGCTGGAAATCGAGCCGGATTTTTCACGTGCCGAAGCGTAGATCGGCGTGACATAGGCCTTGTCGACGCCGCGCAGGATTTCTTCGAAGTCTTTTTGGTACTTCTTGGTCCGGGAAAAAGTGTGCGGCTGGAAGACGACAACCAGCTCCTTGTCCGGGAACTTCTGGCGGGCAGCCTGGATGGTGGCGCGCATCTCGGTTGGGTGGTGGGCGTAGTCGTCAATGACGGCGATGTCGCCGAAGTCTTTTTCGGAAAAGCGGCGCTTGGCGCCCTTGAAGCTGGCCAGGCCCTTGCGGATATCTGCCATCGGGACCTTTTCGGTGAAGGCCACCGCGACGACGGCCGTTGCGCTCAAGATGCTGTGGTCGCCGAACAGGTGGATGGTGAACCGGCCTAAGTCTTCGCCGTGGGCCAAGACGTTGAAGCTTGAGCCCTCAGTGGTCTTTTCAACCTTGACGGCTTGGAAGTCGTCGCTGTCCTTAAAGCCGTAGCTGTACTTCGGGATCTTTGCCTGCAGGCTCTGCAGACGCGGATCGTCGCCCCAGACGAACAAGGCCTTTTTGGTCTGTTCGTCAGCGGTTTGGAAGGCGCTGGTGTAGTCGGATTGGTCTTTGAAGTAGTCCGGGTGGTCGAAGTCGATGTTCGTCATGATCTGGTAGTCAGGATGGTAGGCCAAAAAGTGGCGTCTGTATTCGTCGGCTTCGTAGACGAAGAAACGGGAACCTGCGACGCCCTTGCCGCGGCCGTCGCCGATCAGGTAGGAAGTCGGGGTGACTTCGCCTAAGACGTGGGCCAAGAGGCTGGTCGTGGAAGTCTTGCCGTGCGTACCGCAGATGCCGATGCTGGTGTGGGCCTGGACGATCTCTTCGACCGTGTCCGGGTAGGACTGCCATTCAACGTTTTTATCGATGCAGGCCTTAACTTCGACGTTGTCTTCTTTAAAGGCGTTGCCCTTCACGATGACTTGGCCGCTGCCCTTGATATTGTCAGCGCTGAAGTCGGCAACTTGAATGCCGGCTTTTTCCAAAGGCACCTGGGTGAAGGTGTATTTTTCGATGTCGCTGCCGGCGACCTCATAGCCCAAGTCGTGTAAAAGCAGAGCTAAGGAGGCCATGCCGGTGCCCTTAATGCCGATAAACCAAATTTGCTTGTTCTTGTCTAACATGCTCATCGCTCTCGATTCTAGAGTTTGATTTGGCCGCTGGCCAGCAGTTCATCGAGCTTGGCTGGTTCGTAGGCGTTCCCTGCTTCAAAGCCGGCTGGCAGCACCATGATGCCGCGCTTTTGCTCGGCGTGCGGCAGCTGCAGTTCGCGGGCGGCACAGATCATGCCGTCTGATTCAACGCCGCGCAGCTTGCCCGGCCAGATTTGGGCGCCGTTCGGCATCAAAGCGCCCGGCAGCGCAACGACGACGGTTTGGCCTTCGGCAACGTTAGGCGCGCCGCAGACGATCTGCTGCAGCTTGTCAGTACCTACGTTGACTTGGGTGACGTGCAGGTGGTCGGAGTCTGGGTGCGGTTCGCACTTGACGACCTTGCCGTAGACGATGGTCGGCTTGCCGGCAGTCAAGGTGTCGTCAAAGCCGGCGTCTTTTAAGACTTTGTTTAAGGCTGCAAGCTGGTCGTCGTTTAATTCAACTTTGCCGTCTGGCAGCTTGTCGTAGTCTAAGACCTTGTCGACGCTAAAGAAGTTGAAGCCGATCAAGTTGCCTTCGTCGTCGGTGACGCGGGTGACGTTTTCGCGTTCGTCAAACTCGCTGCGGCCGTGGTCTTGGCCTAAAATCACGATCAGCGTGTTGGGATAGCTGTGTCTGTTAATACTGGTAATCATGCTCATTAAGTCCCCTTTTTAATCCAGCGAACGCAGGAAGTCCTCGACCTCCTGCTTGGTTTTGCGATCTTTATTAACTAGTCTACCAATTTCTTGGCCGTCTTGGTAGACGACAAAGGAGGGGATGCCTAAAATGTTCATTTCCTTGGCCAGGTCGACAGAACCGTCGCGGTCGATTTGGTAAAAATGGCTGTCGGGGAAGTCGGCCTCAATTTGCGGCAAGGCCGGTTCCAAAAAGCGGCAGTCTGGGCACCAGGCAGCTGAGAACTCTAAAACGGTCCGGCCGGACTTGGTGATGTCTGCTAATTGCTCTTTGGTCAATTCTTTGATTTTTTCCATTATTCAGCACTCTCCTTTTTAAAATGTGCGTGCACGGCGTAGATGGGGTTGCCCTTGGCTGCGAACTTGTGCTCGTACTCGGTTTCGATGTTTTTGGCCACGATTTCTTCGGCCTCGTGGTGCAGGTCGACGGACACGAAGTCAAAGACCATGACGTAGTTGTTTAAACTCTGCAGGCTGTAGGCAAACAGGCCGCTGTTGTCGGTCTTGAATTCTACTTCTCCTGCAGGCTTTAAAACCTTCTGGTAGCTGGCCAAAAAGGCCTTGTAGGTCAGGCGGCGTTTTTCGTGCCGTTTCTTCGGCCAGGGGTCAGAAAAGTTCAGGTAGATCTTTTCGGCGCAGTGGGCCGGGAAAAAGTGGTCGAGCACCAGGGCGTCGCCGCGCAGGATCTGCAGGTTGTCTAAGCCCTGCTCAAGTTTAGTGCGCAGGATGATGCCTGCGGCGGTCGTCTGCAGCTCGATGGCCACGAAGTTTTTGTCGGGGTTTTGTGCGGCTAAGGTCGTGATGAACTTGCCCTTCCCGGACCCGATTTCGATTTGCAGAGGCTTGGAAAAGTCGGCAAAGCGGTTTTCCCAGTCAATCGGCTTAGCCGGGTCCGGGTCTTGCAAAACGCTTTCCGGGTGGTCGGCGACCAGTTTGACCGCCCATGGTTTGTTTCTTAATCTCATTTATTTTTCCTTCTTTAATTTAGATGGCAAATAGACCAGGATGATGGCGGCGTCGGCAAGAAGCAAAATGCCGCAGGCTTTGAGCCAGACGCTGAAGCCTAATACGACTAACCAAGCTACGGCGATGACCAGGCTTTGGATGAGCAAGGCCGCGCCCATGACCTTGGCCAGCGGCTTGCTTTTTGGCAAAAGGCTCAGCGGGCTGACCCGGAAGGCCAGGTTGTAGTCAAAGCTGTGGCCTAAGGCCAGCAGCTGGTAGGCCGTCAAAAAGACCAGCAAGGCAGACAGTCCGGCGGCCCAGCGCCAGTCAGCTAAGAGCCATGATACTAAGACGGCAAAGACCGTCATGCGGACCAGCAGGTTCAAATAGTCCGGGTTGCGCAAAAGCGTGCGCCGATATAGATAAACAAGGCCGTTTTGGCTTTTGCCCAGCAAAAAGTCCAGGCCCTTGCGGCGGCGGATCGCCGGCTTTAATTCGGACACGTCGGTGAACATGGCAAAGCCGGTGTAGACGCGGGTCTTGCGGGTCTGTTCTAACTCCACGGCCCGCTGCCAGTCGAAGTGGCCGCCTTTTGGCAAATAGCGGATCAGGACAGTCAAGGCGACGGTCAAGATCAAGCCCAGCCAGAAGTTGTAGCAAAAGTTGGCAATGACCAGCAGGATTAACAAGCGTACAGCCCAGTTGCTCAGCTTGCGGTTGAAGTACAAGCTGGCCGCATCAAAAGACAGCTGCAGATACTTTAAAAAGACCAAGCCGCACACTAATAACAGATAGTGCCAGGCCGGCAGGCCGGCTTTGACCAAGGCCAAGGGGGCCAAGACGCCTGCTAAAAGCACGATCAAAACCGTCGGCATGATCATGCTGTAAGCAATCATCGGCTTGAAATAGCTCTGCAGCCGCTCGTCCGTCGGCAGCAAGAACTGCCGGTCGGCTTCCTCAAATAAGGTCACCAGCCGCCCCGTCAAAAACGGCAGCCATAAGATGACGATCAGCAGCGGCCGGTAGTACCAGCGCCCCGCCGGCATGGCCTTGAGCGCCTGCGCGTACCAAAACATCACGGCCCCGGCGATAAAGACTAAGGCCAACACGAAAAAGTCGTTAAAAACCAGCCGCAGATAGCGCAGGGACTGCTGGGTGTTCCGGCGCAGGCGGCTTTGCGCCAGCTCACGCATTTTGCTGCTCCTGGTACAAGACCTGGTAAAGCTTGTCAAAAGAGTCTTCCGGCTTTAAGCCGTAGTGGTCTCTGATATCTGCCAAGCTCCCCGTCGTTTCAATGTGGCCGCGGTTTAAGACGGCGTAGCGCGAAACGACCTGCTGGGCGTCGGCCAAGACGTGGGTGGTCATCAAGACCATCTTGCCGGCCCGGCTGGCAGCACGGATCAGCTCCAGCAAGTTCGAAACGGCCAAGGGGTCCAGCCCCGTAAACGGCTCGTCGATGACAAACAAACTTGCGTCAGTCAAAAAGGCCGTGACGATCATGACCTTTTGCTGCATCCCCTTTGAAAAGTGGATCGGCAGCCAGTCCAGCTTGTCTGACAGGCGGAACTGCTCTAACAAGTCCTTGGCCCGCGGCCAGGCAGCCTTGGGGTCAAGCCCGTAGGCCAGCATGGTCAATTCCAAGTGTTCTTTTAAGGTTAATTCCGGATACAGGATCGGCATCTCGGGAATATAAGCCACCTGCTTTTTAAAGGCGGCCGGCTGCTGGACCAGCTGCATGCCGTTTAAAAGAATCCGCCCTTTTTGCGGGCGCAGCAGGCCCAAGATGTTCTTGATCGTCGTCGACTTGCCCGCGCCGTTTAAACCGATGAGGCCCAGCACCTCACCTTCTGCCAGCTTCAAATTGACGTCAGAGATGACGGCTTGGCCGGCATAGCCGCCAGTCAGCTCCTGGATTTCTAAGCCCATTGCTTGATGCTCCTTGTCGAAAAATTTCAACCTATATGATAGCATGACCAATAAGAGCCTAAAACGTTTAGGGCTTAGAAAGAAGGTTTTCTCATGGCAGATTTAGACGACAACTGCTTGTTTTGCAAGATTATCAAGGGCGAGATCCCAAGCTACAAGGTTTTTGAAAACGACGATGTCTACGCTTTTTTGGACATCTCCCAAGTCACCCGCGGCCACGTTTTGATGGTGCCTAAAAAACACATCGAAAACCTGCTGCACTACAGCGAAGAAGACGCCGCCCGCTACCTGCGCTACATCCCAACCATTGCCAAGGCGATCGCCAAGAGCAACCCGGAGATCAAGGGCATGAACATCACGACCAACAACGGCAAGATCGCCGGCCAGGCTGTAATGCACTCCCACGTCCACTTCATTCCGCGCTACTCCGAAAATGGGGACTCGCTTAAGGTGCGCCACATCGACAACTCCGACAAATACGATGAAAAGGCCTACCAAAAAGTAGCCGACGAGATCAAGGCGGCCTTTTAAATGAAGGGCGCTTTTATCACGGGCACCCTGGCGGGCACTGCGCTGGTGCTTGCCGCCAGCGTCGTCAAAGACGAAGACGGCGAAAGCTACAAGGACAAGGCCCTTTCAGAAGGCCAAAAGTTTGGTCAGGACCTGGCAGGCTTGGGCCGGGCTGCGGCTAACGCCCACGAGGCCGCCGGCCGCCTGACTGCTGCCCTGCCGCAGGCCAGCGCCAGCATCGCTGAGCTTAAAAAAGCTTTTGCGCAATTTTCACAAAAACGTCAAGATTAACCAGCTTTGATATGTTAAGATTAGGAACGTTATCACAGAAGGAAAGGATCGTTCTATTTATATGAAAAAGTACTTGAAGAGCGCAGCTGCCTTGGTTGCCGTAGCAGGCATCGCCTTGGCAACCGCCGGCTGTTCCTCAAACAAGACCGTTGCCAGCTATAAAGGCGGCAAGATTACCCAGCAAGAATACTACGACAACATGAAGAAGTCGCAGGCTGGCCAATCCGCCCTGGCAAACATGCTGATTGAAAGAACCCTGGAAAGCCAGTACGGCAAGAAGGTCTCCCAAAAGAAGATCGACAAGCAGTACAACGAAGCCAAGAAGCAATACGGCAGCCAATTCTCAGCTGTCCTGCAGCAAAACGGCATGACCACTTCTACTTTCAAGGATTCAATCAAGATCCAACTGCTTTCTGAAGCTGCCTTGAAGGACACTAAGAAGATCAGCAAGGCCCAAGAAAAGAAGGCCTGGGCTAAGTACCAGCCAAAGGTTAAGGTTCAGCACATCTTAGTTGCCAAGAAGGAAACTGCCCAAGACATCATCAACCAATTGAACAAGGGCGGCGACTTCAAGAAGCTGGCTGCCAAGTACTCCACCGACACCGCTACCAAGAACAAGGCCGGCAAGCTGCCAGCATTTGACTCCAGCGACACCACTTTGGACTCAACCTTCAAGAACGCTGCCTTCAAGCTGAAGACTGGCCAAGTAACCGCGCAACCGGTTAAGACCCAATACGGCTACCACGTCATCAAGATGATCGACCACCCTGCCAAGGGCAAGTTCGCCGACCACAAGAAGGAAATCGACAACCAGATTTACGCAAAGATGATGCGGAACTCAACTACGATGCAAAAAGTCATCGCCGACGTTTTGAAGAAGTCTGACGTCTCCATCAAGGACAACGACTTGAAGAACGTTTTGGCCGCTTACATGCAAACTAACAACAGTGGCAGCACCACTACTGTGAACGGCAACTAATTTTAAGCAAAAAAAATAAGGCCTTGTTTTAAAACCGAGCCTTATTTTTTTATTGTTCAAAATTCTTGATGGCCTCGTCGTGTTTCGGCCGGTAAAAGCGCCGGCCGTCCTGGGCCTGAATCGGGGCCGTGAAGTGGCCGGGCTCAACGCTGGTGAGCGCGGAGCTGACCGCGTTGACCGTGGCGTCCAGGTCGTCGATCCGGTGGAGCAGCTCGGCTTCAAGCAAGGCCGGCCGCTTCGGCGAGCCGTACTCGAACTGGCCGTGGTGGGACAAGACCATGTGGCGCAAAAGCAGCAGGTCTTCGCTTTCGGGCTTGATCTTTAATTCGTTTGCAGCCAGCACGATCTGTTCGTCGATCAAGACCAGGTGGCCGACCAGGTTGCCTTCGACCGTGTATTGGGTGGCGGCCGGGCCCGACAGCTCTAAGACCTTGCCCATGTCGTGCAGGATGCAGCCGGCATACAGCAATGATGAATCAACCTGCGGGTAGACGGCGCACAGCCCTTCTGCGTCTTTTAACATGGTCAGGGTGTGCAAAGCCAGCCCGCCGCGCAAGGCATGGTGGTTATGCTTGCCGGCCGGGTAGTCGAAAAAGCGCCGGTGCCATTTTTTCAACAAATAGCGCACGATCCGGTTCCAGGTCGGGTTTAAGATGGCGAAGACTTTTTCGTTGATGCCGGCTTCTAATTCTTCGGGGGTGAGCTTGGTGCTTTTCACAAAGTCGGAGACGCGCAAGCCCTCGTCTTGGCCGACTAGACGCAGGCCGTAGACATTGACTTGGGCTTGGCCGTGGTATTCTTCGCGCTTGCCGTTAAGCTCGACGATCTTGCCGGAGGTGAAAGACGCGATGTCTTGCTGGGTGACTTGCCAAAAATTGGCGCGGATCTCGCCGGAGGAATCGGCTAAAGTCATCGCCAGGTAAGGCTTGCCCGCACGCGTTTGGCGCACCTGGGCCAGCTTGATCAAGACCGGCAGGTCCATCTCCTGGCCCACGCTGTAATCAGTTAATTTTTTAAGCATGTTTAACCTCGTTCAAATCTAAATAGGCAGGCTGCAAGGCTGCGGCTAAGTCTTGGTCGGCAGTAAAGACCAGAACTTGGCGCTCAGAAGCCAGTGTCTGCAGCAGCTGTTTCATAAACTGGCGGCGGCGGGGGTCAAAGTTGACGAAGGCGTCGTCGATGATGAGCGGCAGGCCAACTTCGCCTGCGGCCTTTTGGACAAAGGCCAGCTTTAAGGCAAAGTAGAGCTGTTCGGCGGTGCCGCGCGACAGGTTGCGTAACGGCACCTTTTGGCCGTCGGCGCGCCGCAGCTCGACCCCGCGGCCGCTTTTTGGCCAAATGAGCTTGTCGTAGCGGTCGCCGGTGAGCAGCGCCAGGTACTTGTCGGCGGCCGTCATCATCTTCGGGAAGCTGTTGTGGGAGGCCAGGCCTAAGGTGGTCTGGATCAGCTCGCTTGCAAGCAGGTCGGCCAGGTACTGCTGGCTGGTCTGTTTGGCTTGGCTGGCAAGTTGGCTGACGGCTTGGCTTTGGCGGGCGACGTCGGCGCTGCCGGCTTCGTGGCGCAGCTCTGCTTGCAGGTCTGCGGCCTGCTGGCGCAGGGCTTCGGTCTGCTCTGAAATAGCTGCAAGCTCTGCTTTTTGTTTTTCCACAGAGGCTTTAAATTTCTCATCAGCAGCAATGCTCTGCAAGCGCGGCAGGTCTGGGCCCAACTGGTCGGCCAAAGCCTTAGCCTGCGCCTTCTTCTGGACGGCCGCCAAGTGTTCTTGGTAGCGGTCCTGGTAGGCAGGCCAGGAATCGACGCCGGCCTGCGCTAAGACTTTTTGCAGCTGAATTTTAACTTCAGCTTGTTTTTGCTTCTGCAGCTCATTGGCCTTAGCGGCTGCAGTCAGCTGGTCGAGCCGGCTCAAATCTTGCAGCAAATCGCCGCTGGCCGTCGGCATGACCAGCTGCAGCTGCTGGCGCAAACCGGCCAGCTGGCTGGCGAGCTCTGTCTGCTTGGCTTGGCAGGCGGTCAGCTGCTGGTCAAGGTCCTGCATCGCGACAACGGCGTTGATCAAATCATCAGCACTGCCCTGCGGTGCAAAGCCGTACTTTTGCTCAAAGTCAGAAGTCTTGGGCTTATTGCCTAAAAAGGCATAGAGCAGCAGGCCCACGGCCGCGATGCCAAAGACGACCGCAAAGGCCTTGTTGAAGGCGAAGGTCGCAATGGTCAAGGCCACGGCGACGAGCCAGGCGATGATGACAAACTTGTTGCTATTTTGTTTTTCTTGCGGCCAGTCTTTGCGCAGCTGGGCGAGCTCTGCAGTCGATAATTCTGTCAGCTTAGCAGCCTGCGGGTTCAGGGCCCGTTTTTGCTCCAAGTCCTTTTGCAGATCCGCTTGTTTTTGCACCGTGTTTTTCTGCTCGTTCAGCCAGTTCACCGCGTTCAGCTTTTGCGCTAAGACGGCGTCGGCCTGGGCAATGTCCAAGTCGCTTTCTTGCGTGCTGAAGCTGGCAGCCTGCGCAGCTAGCGCTTGGGCCTGCTGGTAGTTTTTCTCGTCAAAATTGTCTTGTTGGATTTTGTTTAATTCCTGCAGCTGCTGGTAAGCAGGCAGTTTTTGCAAGAGGCTGCTGTCTTGGTTAAAGGCGGCCTCTTTTTGCTTTTGGACTTGGACTTGTTCTGCCAGCTGCTTGCGCAGCTCAGCGTAACGCTGCCGTTCTGCAGTAAAGGCAGTCTGTTCTTGCTGCAGTTCTTCCAGATGTTCTTGGGATTCATCGTGCTGAGTCAGCAGCTGATTTAAAGCCGGGTTCTTGCCTCTAGGCTTAAACAGGTCCTGGGCTTCGTCTTCAAACTTGCCCCGGATTTCTTCGAGCCGGTGGCTCTGCGCCGCGCCCAAAAAGTAGACGCGTTCCAGCAAGTCCTGGCGTGACAGCTCCGTTACGCGGGCCAGCTGGTCTTGGTCAAAGACGAAGCTGTCCTGGTAAAAGTCGCCATCCACGTTCTTGATTTTGTCGTAAAAAAGGCTGGCGGGTACTTCTTCCCCGTTCAGCGTTAACGTCACCGTGTCGGCGTGGCGGTCTTGCTTTAGGCGTTCGAGGACGTAGGTGTCGTTTCCGTCCGCAAAAGTCAGGCTGCCGCCCATCGGGTTGGCCCCAGACAGCGGGCTGTAGTCTTCAAACAGGTCAAAACGCTTCTGGCGGACAGGAAAGCCGAAGAGGACCTGCTTGATAAAGACCGCGATGGTCGTCTTGCCGGCTTCGTTTAAGCCGTAAAAGACATTGAGGTCGGCCGGCAGCTCCCAGCTGACTTTTTCAAAGCGGCCAAAGGCCCGGATGCTGATTTTTTTAAGCTTCATCGCGACCTCCCCACTGTTTTTGCAATTTCAGCTTGGTTAAGGCGAAGACCTGCTCTTGGAAACTTGCGTCGGCAAAATCTTCAGCCAGCCACGGCGCCTTTTTCAACAGGCTGCGTGCTTTTTTCTCCAGGTTCTCAGGAGTCAGCACGGTCGCTTCGGCCTGGGCCAAGGCCGCGGCGTTGCGCGGGTCAAGCTGCAGCTTTTCCGAGGAGGCAAAGTGGGCAGCGACGATGGTCTGCCCGGCCTGGCCTGACAGCAGCTGCCAAAATTCCGGCGCTTGCAGGTTTTCCAGCTCGCTGGCGGTCAGGTACTGGGCGCCCTCAATTTGCAGGTCGACTAAGCCCGGCTGGCTATCCAGTTGTCTGGAGATTTCCCCGGCCAGCTTGTCGGCTGCTACCGGTTGGGTCAGGGTCACCTGCTTGGCCAGCCAGACCGGGTCTGAGGTCTGTTCAAAGCGCAGACTGACTGCGCCAGTGTTCTCGTCGACAGCCCCGATCAGGCAGCCCTTCGGTCCCAGCTCGTTGACCTGCCGCCCCTGGATATTTCCCGGGTAAGCGGCCAGCGGCTTTTGACTAATCACCCGTCTGTGGTGGATGTGCCCTAAGGCAAAGTAGTCATAGTTTAGCCTTTGCAAGTCGGCCAGGGTAAAGGGACAGTAGACGCCCTGCTGCCCGGTTTCAAGATTGGCGTGCAACAGGCCAAAGGCAAAGCGGTCTGTCTTAGGCTCCATCTCAGCCATCACGTTGTCGGTGACGTGGTTTTGCTGGTAGGAATAGCCGTTGACCTCGTATTCAAAACCGGTCTTGGTCTTCAGCACCAGCTTTTCAACTTCGCCCGGCCCCAGCAGGTGGAAAAACGGGCTCTTGGCCACCAGCAAGTCGCTGGCTTGCAAGTAGTCGTGGTTGCCTAAGACCATGGCGACTTGGATTTCTGCATCAGTCAGCCGCTTGATTTGCTTGGCAAAAAAGACCTGGCTGGCCGGCGTCGGCTTGCTGGAGTCAAAAGTGTCCCCTGCAATTAAGACTAGGTCTGTTTTTTCAGACAGTGCCAAGTCCACGATCCGGGCCAGCGAATTGCCTGCCGCGTTTTTTACCTCTTCAAAAAGCCCTTTTGGCAAAAAAGATAGCCCGCGAAAGGGACTATCTAAGTGCGCATCTGCTAAATGAATAAATTTCATTATTTAACCAGTTCTTGGTAGAGTTCGCCGATCGGCTTGCTGATCCGGCCTTGAATCTTGTTTAAAAGATTGTACATCCGCTTTTCTTCCTTCAGCAGGTTGGCCATGGTGTCGTTTTGCCCCAGCTTTTGTTCCAGGGTCTTGTATTCGTTGATCTCTTCTTCAGTCGGCTTTTCTTGCTTAGCCTGCTTTTCCATCAGCTTGTTTTGCAATAAGTCCATGCGCTTGTAAAGCTCAACGGTTTGCGGATCGTTTCTGATCAGTTCGACAGCTGCCTTCACGGACTTGAATTCTGCCGTGTCTTCCAGTTGCTTTGCGATAGTGTCAGCGTTCTCAAAAATGTCTGCCATTGTCTTGTCTCCTCATCTATTTTTAGCGGCCAAAAAGGCCCTTGAGATTATTATACCATTCATTGACCTTGCTACCGGCCCCACCTATGCCGCGCTGGAGACTTTCGCCGATCTTGCCCCAGATATTGCTGCTTGCGCCGTTTGCCTTCTGGATCTCGCCAGCCGGCTTTTCGGTAAAGCGGGTCTTCTTGCTGTAAGGCAAAATGTTTTCCATCTCGGACTTGTAGAGGTGGGTGACCCCGGTCTCAGACACGCCGTGCATGAAGTGCTGCTCGTCGGTCTTGTCAAAGCCGACCCAGGTGGCCAGGACCAGGTCAGGCGTGTAGCCCACGATCCATTGGTCTTTGGTGCCAAAGCCGTAAGAGTTCGGCACCTCGGTCGACCCGGTCTTGCCGGCGACTTGGTAGCCCGCAGGCTGGGCGCTTTGGCCCGTGCCTTGGGTGAAGACGTCCAGCAGCATCGAGGTCATTTCCTTGCTGGTGTTTTCCGACATGATCCGGTGGTTGGCGGTCTGGTGGTTTTGCGCTAAGACCTTGCCGCTGGCGTCCGTGATCTTCGTGATCACGTAGGCCTGGTTCGGCAGGTTGCCGTTATTGGCAAAAGCACAGTAGGCGCGCGCCATCTGCACCGGCGAAACCCCGGTGGACAGGCCGCCCAAGGCCAGCGCCAGGTTTTGGTCGCGTTTTGGCACCGAGATGCCGAAGTTGTTGAGCGACTGCACGCCGCGCTGGACGCCGATCTTGTCTAAAAGCCAAACGGCCGGCACGTTCTTGCTCTGGGCCAAAGCCACGTACATCGGGATCGTGTCGGAGTAGCCGTTATCGACGTTGTGGGGCTCGTAGTTGTTTTTGCCAAAGGTCTGCAGCTTGTTGGACAGGTCGGAGTCGTAATGGTAGCCGTTTTGCAGGGCCGGCGTGTAGACGGCCAGCGGCTTGATGCTGGACCCCGGCTGGCGTTTCATCTGCGTTGCACGGTTGTAGCCGCGGAAGACGTGCTCGCCGCGGCCGCCGACTAAAGCCCGCACGGCGCCGGTGTTCGGGTCCATCGCCACGCTTGCACCCTGCGTCTTAGTGCCATCAGCGGCGGTTGCCGGGAAGTTGGCGCTGTTTTCAAAGCTGTTCTGCAGGCCGCGCTGCCAGTTCTGGTTCAAGGTGGTGTAGATCTTCAGGCCCTTGTTCATGACCTGCTCTTCGGTCAGGCCGTAGCGGCTGATCGCCTCGTTGACGACCTCGTCGAAAAAGTAAGGGTAGCGGTAGCCGTCGGTCTGCTCGTAGGTGTCAGACAAAGTCATCGGCTCTTTTTGCGCCGCTCTTTCTTCTGATTTTGAGATCTTGCCCGTTTCGGCCATCAGGCCTAAGACAACGTTGCGCCGCGAAGTCGCATAGTCTCGGTGGTCGCGCGGGTTGTACATGCCCGGGTTGCGCAGCATCCCCGCCAGCGTGGCGGCCTGGGCCAGGCTGACTTCGTCGGCGTTGCAGCCGAAGTAACGCCGCGACGCGTCCTGCACGCCCCAGACCCCGTTGCCGAAGTAGGCGTTGTTCAAGTACATGGTCAGGATGTCTTTTTTCGAGTAGACGTGGTTGATCTCGATGGCAAAAAACAGTTCCTCGACCTTGCGCGACATGGTCTGCTGCTGGGTTAACAGCGCGTTTTTAGCCAGCTGCTGGGTTAGAGTCGACCCGCCGCCGACAATGCCGCGGTGGATAATGCCCATGATGGCTGCGCGCGCCATGCCCTTGACCGAAAAGCCCGGGTTGGTGTAAAAAGTCCGGTCCTCGGTGGCGATGACCGCGTTTTGAATCTTCGGCGAGATCCTGCTTAAGGGCACGAAGCTGCCCTTTTGTGCGTAAAGCTCGCCGGCTTTGTTGCCGTCTTGATCGTAGATCTGGGTCGTCGTGGAAAGCGACGCCTTGAGGTTGGCGATGTTGGACGTCTTTACCTTGACTGTATAATAAGTACAGGTGGCAAGGACGATGAGCAGGAAAGCTAAAAGCAGCCAGCGCCAGAATTGGATGCGCCAGAGCCAGTATTTCAGGCCCGTCTTCTGCTTTTCACGTGACTGTTCTTGTTCCATAAACCGTTCCTTCGTAAACAAAATTTATCTAGATTTTAGCACATGCCCGAAAACCATGAATAATTATCGCTTTAAACTAATTTTTCCCAAAGACCGCGCGCCGGAAAGCGTCAAGGACCTGCTGGCTGATCTGCTGATTCAGCGCAAGTGGCGCCACTTTTTAAGAATTGAAAAGGCCGTGACGGTCAATGGCAGCTACCGCAATTTTAATGAGCAAGTCTGCCCTGGCGACGAAGTCGTAATTGTCTTAAACCATGTCGAACCCCACCAGCAAAGCTATGCGGCAAGCGGGAAGTTTCCGCGCGTCGTCTATGAAGATGACAACCTTTTAGTCATCGACAAGCCGGCGGGGCAAAAGACCCACCCCAACCTTTTTGAAACAGACACAGCACTCAACGACTGTGCAACTTATTTAGGCAGCAGTCCCTATGTTGTCCACAGGCTGGACATGCTGACGCGCGGGCTATTGCTAGTTGCCAAAAATCCGGCCGCCGTCCCGATCTTAAACCAGGAGCTGAGTAAAAAGATCTGCCAACGCGACTACCTGGCCTGGGTGGATATCAATGCCCCGCTGCCAGACGCCGGTACCATCGACAAGGCGATCGGACATGATCCCAATGACCAGCGCAAGCGGATGGTCACCGCAGACGGCTTGCATGCCGTCACCCATTTTAAGGTCCTGCAGAGAAAAGGAAAAAGGGCCCAGCTGCTTTTAAGCCTTGAGACCGGCCGCACCCACCAGCTGCGCGTCCACTTGGCAAGCTGCGGCTGGCCCATCTGCGGCGACCCGCTTTATAACGTGAATTATCAAAACGAACAGCAGTTGCAGCTCACAGCCTTTCGCATGCGGCTCATTTTACCATTCAGCTTTACCGAGAAGACAATCCTTTTGCCCAAATAAAAAAAAGCCCCTTTGCGGGGGCTTTTTTTATTTAGCTTCTGCTGGTACTTGCGCAGCTTGTGCTTGCTGGGCTGCAATTTCATCAACGGTTGGGGTGCCCATCCATTGAATCATCTCGCGCATTGAGGCCTCAATGGCTTTAGTGCCGGGCTTTAACAGCTTGCGCGGATCGTAGCCTTTATCTGCCAAGTTCAGGTCGCGGCCCGCTTCAATGTATTCGCGGGTGGCCTTTTGGAAAGCCTGCTGAAATTCGGTATTGATGTTGATCTTGGCAATGCCGTACTTGATCGATTCTTGAATCTGGTCTTTCGGGATGCCGGAGCCGCCGTGTAAAACAAGCGGCGTGTCGATCGCTGCGGCAATCTCGCGCAGGCGCTGGAAGTTCAGGCCCGGCCAGTTCTTCGGGTAGATCCCGTGGATATTGCCGATGCAGGCCGCCAGCTTGTCGACGCCGATGTCGGCAAAGGCACGCGCGTCGCGGACCGTTGCCAGCTCAGCGGCGTAAGCGCCCTGGTTTTCACCGATCTTGCCGATCTCGGCCTCGACCGAAATCCCTTTTTCGTGGGCCAGGCGGACGATTTCCTTGGTCTTTTGGTAGTTCTCAGCCACCGGCAGCTTGTGGCCGTCAAACATCACGGATGAATAGCCTAAAGCGATACATTCCTTGGCAGCCTCATAGTCGCCGTGGTCCAAGTTAAGGATCACAGGTATGGTGATCTTCATACTGTCCATCTCGTCTTCGATCAGGTGCTTAACCAGCTTGTAGCCGCCCATGTAACGGGCAGCCCCCATCGAAACTTGAATGAGCAGCGGTGTTCTTGTTTGCTGGGCCGTGTACAAAATGGCACGTGTCCATTCTAAATTATTGGTATTATAAGCTCCCAATGCGTAATGACCGGCGCGAGCCGCCTTGAAATAGTCATTCCCATTAACAAAGTAAGCCATCTAATAACCTCCTGTAACCTAGCCAGCTACATTTCCTCAGGTGCCTCAACACCCAACAGGCGCAAGCTTTCCGTTAAAACAAGCGAGCTGGCCTGAACTAAAGCCAGACGAGCGTTCAGCTGCTCGTCAGGTACCAAGATTTTTACCTTAGCGTAGTATTTGTTGAATTTCTTAGCCAAAGACAAAGCGTACTTAGCGATGATCGATGGCTCGTACTCCTTGGCTGCCCGCGCAATTAATGCAGGGAAATCAGCCAAGTCCTTGGCAACTGCAAACGAAGCGTCGTCTGACAGTGCCAAGTCTGCGTTTGGATCGACCTTTTGGCCGGCCTTGCGCAAGACGCTTTGGGCCCGGGCGTTTGTGTATTGGACGTACGGGCCCGTGTCGCCTTCAAAGCGGACAACTTCTTCCAGGTTGAAGTCGAAGTTGTCTAAGCGGTCGTTCTTCAGGTCGTGGAAGACCACGGCGCCGACACCGACTGCGTGGGCTACTTGGTCCTTGTCGGCCAAGTCCGGGTTCTTTTCTTCAATCTGCTGTTTGGCCAGCTTGACTGCGTCTTTTAAGACTTGGTCTAAGAAGACGACGTTGCCCTTTCTGGTCGACAGCTTCTTGCCGCCCTGGGTGATCAGGCCGAACGGGATGTAGTGGATGTCGTCGGACCAGTCATAGCCCATCTTCTTTAAGACAGCCTTCAATTCGACGAAGTGCTGGGCCTGTTCGCCGCCGACCACGTAGAGCATTTGAGCGAAGTGGTATTCCTTCATCCGCCAGATGGCTGCGGCCAGGTCCCGGGTCAGGTAGATGCTGGTGCCGTCGGACTTGACGATGATGGCTGGGTTTTCGTCAGGCCCCATGTCGACAACTTGCGCACCGCGTGATTCGTGCAGCAGACCTTTTTCCTTTAATTCGTCCACAACCGGTTGCATCTTGTCGTTGAAAAAGGCTTCGCCGTTGTAAGAGTCAAAGCTGATGCCCAATTCCTTGTAGATGCGTTTGAAGTCCTTTAAGGAAACTTCTCTGAACCACTTCCAAAGCGAAACGGCTTCTTCATCCCCGTCTTCCAGCTTCTTGAACCATTCGCGGCCTTCGTCGTTTAATTCAGGGTGTTCTTCAGCCTCTTTGTGGAAGCGGACGTAGTAGTGGAATAAGTTGGTGATCGGGTCTTCTTTGACGGCTTCTTCGCTGCCCCAGTGCTTGTAAGCCGCGATCAGCTTGCCGAACTGGGTGCCGTAGTCGCCGATGTAGTTGATCTTGATTGGGCTGTAGCCGACTTTTTCGTAAATGTTGGCAATGGAGTTGCCGATCACAGTCGACCGCAAGTGGCCCATTGACATCGGCTTGGCGATGTTCGGGCTCGACATGTCGATTGGGACGTTGCCGTGGCCTAAAGTTTGCTTGCCGTAGCTACTGCCTTGTGCCAAGACTGCGCTGATCGTACTTTTAGCCAAGGTTTCGTGGTTGATGGCAAAGTTCACGTAAGGGCCGACCGCCGTGATCTTGTCAAAGTATGGGCTGTCGATGGCCCCAGCGATTCTCGCTGCGATCTCAGCCGGGTTTTTGTGCTCAATTTTAGCCAGAGCAAAAGCTGGAAAGGCATAGTCGCCCATCTGCTGGTTCTTTGGTCTTTCGATTAAAGCAGCAATCTTTTCAGCCGGCAAGTCAACTTGCTCGCCAACCAGTTTTACAATCTCCTGCTTAAAATCCATGCGCCTGCTCCTTTTTTAAGTAATTTCTAATGTAAATAAAAAAGTCTCTTTCTTTGAAAAAAGAAAGAGACGAGATATTCCCGCGGTACCACTCTTATTGGTGGAGTAAAATCCACCCGCTCAAACAATTCAAATGAACGGGGCCAGGGCGTTTCATTGCCTAACTTTTGCCTGCCTCGCATCGCACGCAGACTCGCTGAAAAAAGTATGGACAATTACTTTTTCTGACCTATACCATTTGGATTATAGCAGGTATCTTTTCATTTGTCATCATTACAGAGCAACATATTCTCCGCTAATCCATTGGTTGCCGCCGAGGTTATACCAATTATTGCCGGCCTGGTCTTTTGCAGCATCAAAGTACTTCCAGTAAGAACCCTTCGGCAGGTATTTTACGACCTTGCGGTCCTTGCCGTAGCCGCTCCAGACAGCGACCTTGCCGCGGCCGTTGTAGACCACGCGCAAAGTGCCGGATTGGCCCTTCTTGGCGTCTTGGTTGACGGTGTTCCATTGCAGGTAGGCGTTGTCAGCTGAGATCCAGGCGTTGTCGCCGATCTTGAACCATTGCTTGCCGGACTTGTCTTTGACCACTTGGCTGGCTTGCAGGCGGCTGTTGTTGGCAACGCGGCGCACTAAGGTCTTGCCGTCGTAGTTGCTGTAAACAGGCGCGCCTTGTCTGCCGTGGTAGGCAACGACAACCGTACCGGTTTCAGCAGTTGGCTTTGAAGCAGGCTTAGTAGCTTGCTTATTGTTTTGCTTGCCGCTGACAACGGCGTCTTCGTTGACCATGTAGCCGTATTCAGCTGACAGCCATTGCCGGCCCAGCTTGTACCACTTTTCGCCGTTTGCGTTAGTGGCAATGGCGCTTGCTTGCCAGCGGCTGCCGTTTGCGACGTAGTTGCCGGTGGTGTGGCGTGGGCTGGTGTAATTGTCCCACAAAGCAACCTTGCCGCGGCCGTGGTAGGTAACGACAACGACGCCGGAGACGTTTTTCACAGTGAAGCTGCTGTCGGCAGGCTTGCTGTCAGCGGTCTTGGTGTCAGCTGAGCTGTCGGAAAGCTTCAAGTAGTTGGCGTCAACCCATTGGTTGTGGCCCAGGCTGTACATAATGTGGCCGTCTGGCAAAACGGCGGTGCTGAGCACCTTCCAAGAAGTGTTGTTAGCTACGTATCCGGTGATGGTGTGGGGCTTTTCGTAGTTGCTCCACAAAGCGACCTTGCCGCGGCCGTTATAAACGATGCGGCCGACAGCTTGGGTCGGAACTACCCGTGCGGAAGCAGTTGCTGCAGGCTGAGCTTGATCGGCAGCTTGGACAGGACCGGCTGACATCATAGTGACGCCGGCTAAGGCAGCTGCTGCTAATAAAGTGATGTTCTTTTTTAACATTTACAAAATCCCCTTATTTCTAAAAATCCAAGTTTACATACTAGCACTTTTGTCTGCAGATAATTTCATTAATTTTGGTAAAAAAGCACTGACTTCGGTCGGCCTTACGACGTAGCGGTCAGCCGCCAGAATGTCGGCAGCCTTGGAGTGGGCGTAAACCGCTGCCAGGACCGGGTCCAAGTCGCCTGGGAACTGGCCTAAAAAGCCGCTGATGATGCCGGCTAAGGTGTCGCCCATGCCGCCGGTGGCCATGGCCGGGTTGCCGGCCGTGTTTTGAAAGACTTGCCCATCGAAATAGACGCGGGTGCGTGAAGACTTCAAGACCAAGACCCCGCGCTGGGTGCCGAGCAGCTGCTGCAGCGCCGTCTGGTTAGCGGCGTCGTCTTGGAAGGCGATCTGGATGCCGCTTAAACGCTGCCATTCCATCTGGTGGGGCGTGAAGACGACGAGCCCGGCGCGCTTTGGCAGCAGGTCCGGGTTTTTAGCCAGCAGGTCTAAGGCGCTGGCGTCCATGACGACCTTTTGGGCCGGGCCGCAGCTGTCTGCGACCAGCTGCATCAAGGCAGTTGCCGTGCTGCCGCCGCCCAGGCCGGGGCCGATGCAGACGACGTCCATCTTCTTTATCAGCTGGCCAAGTCCGCGGTCGTGCCAGTCGACGAACATGGCCTCGGGCAGGCGCGCGTGCAAGGCGGCGTTGTTGATGGAGTGGGTGGCCACCGTGATGAGACCTGCTCCAGCATTCAGGGCCCCTTCGGCCGCCATTAAGATGGCGCCGCCGAAGTTGCTGCTGCCGCCGATGAGGAGCACGCGGCCATAGTTGCCTTTGTGCGACTCTTGCGGCCGTTTCGTGACGACCTTGTTTAAAATTTCTGCAGTGATTTTTTCCATTATTAAAACAGTCCCTTGAGCCAATCCCAGAAGTTGCGCTTGGCGACGTCTTGGTTGGCATACAGCTTGACCTGCATGGCAGAAGTCCCGTTAGACCCCGCCATCTTTTGCAAAGCATTGCTGCCGCTAGCTACGGTAGTAGTACCTAAGTAATTACCTTTAGAGACAGGAGCCTTGACTTCGCCTAATTTGAAAGTCAGCTTTTTTCCGTCTAAGCGGTCCCAGTAGACAGCACTCTTTTTGGCAGTCAGTGCAACGGAATCCTTGCGGCCGCGGTTGACCTTGGCCGTCCCGATGGTCTTGCCAGGTGCTACGCCGACTTGCTGGTAATTGCTTTTGACATAGCGGAGCAGTGCTGCCGTGTCTTGGAAGCGGGCCAGCTCATTTTTCTGCGGGTCTGAGCCCAGCACGACCGCGATCAGGCGCCGGCCGCCCTGCCAAGTCGTGCAGACAAAGCACTGGCCTGCGCCGTCGGTGGTCCCGGTCTTCATGCCGTCGACCGGCAGGTCGCTTTGGTAGTAGGCCTGCCCCGGCAGCATCTGGTTCAAAGTCGTCATCCGGGTCTTTTGGCCGCGGTCGTTAAAGACAGCGCTCGTGCGGCTGGTCGTCTCGGTCAAAGCCGGGTAGAGCTTCAACAGCTTGCGGGCAATAAAGGCGACCTCCATGGCCGAGAGTTCGTTTTCAGCCTTGGCCGGCACGCTGGCCCAGCGGGCGCTGCCGACGTCGCCGTTGCTCAAGCCGCAGGCGGTGTAAAACTGCGCGCCCTGCATCCCCCAGGCCTTGGCCTGCTGGCGCATCTGGACGACGAAGGCGTGCTGGGAGCCCGCCACGGCCTGCCCCAGCGTCATGGCGGCGCCGTTAGCCGACGCCATCATCGTGGCCTCATATAATTGTCTAATGGTATAGCGGTGCCCCTTTTTCAAAGGAACGTTGGTAAATTCGGCATTTTTCGTGTTGGCGATGGCCGCTGCCGGTGCCTCGACCTTCTGGCCCCAGGACAGCTTGCCCTGCTTGATGGCCTTGATCGTCAAGTAGACCGTGAGCAGCTTGGTGATCGAGGCAATCGGCCGCGCTTTTTGCGCATTCTTTTCATAAAGCACTTGGCCGCTGCCGGCATCGATGACGACGGCGCTTTTGGCGGTCATGGCCGGCCCTGCCGCCTGCACCGTAGCTGGTGCCAGCATTGTCAGCGCCAAGCACAAAGCGGCGATAACTTTAAAAACTTTTTTCATGACAATCTCCTGCTATTAGTGGCTTTTTTGGCTATTTTAACAAAAATTCTAAAAAAGGTTTTGCTTTTTCCCAAAAGTTTGCTATCATTATTTGTGTTGTGAGATTGCAACGCCCCAATGGCGGAATTGGCAGACGCGCAGCGTTCAGGTCGCTGTTCTGGCAACAGAGTGAAGGTTCGAATCCTTTTTGGGGCATAGCTCAAAGCAGTTCGCTAAGCGAACTGCTTTTTTTATATTTTCAGGCAAAACAAAAAAGGCACCCTTGCGGGTGCCTTTTTATTTATTAGCTGTTCACGATGCTGTCGATTTGGTAGAGCTCGTGGATGTCAAAGTCTAAGTTGTCGGCGGCCTTCAAGTCGCTTTCAAGGTGCTCCAGGCTGGTCGTGCCTAAGATCACTGAGCTGACCACCTTGTCATGCAGCAGCCAGGACAAAGCCATCTGCGACAAGGTCTGCCCGCGGTCTTGGGCGATCTTGTTCAAGGCTACCAGCTTGTCGTGCACCTTTTCGGTGCCGTCTCTGAACAGGTAGCGGCTCGTCGGGTGGATCGGGAAGTCTTCTGGGATGCCGTCCAAGTAGCGGTCCGACAGCAGGCCTTCGGCCAGCGGGCCGTAGGCCACGATCCCCTTGTTTTGGCGCTTGATTTCCTTAACCAGGCCCGAAGTTTCCGGCTTTCTGTTCAGCATGTTGTAGGAAACTTGGTCCACCGTGTAAGGGGTGCCCAGGTCTTCAAACATCCGGCCGATGGTCTGTGCCTGGTCGGCGTTGAAGTTGGAAATGCCGATGTACAAAGCCTTGCCGTCACGGACTACTTGGTCTAAAGCCCGCGCCGTTTCCCACAGGTCGGTGTTCGGGTCAAAACGGTGAGCGTAGTAGATGTCCACGTAGTCGGTCTGCAGCCGCTCCAAGCTGCGGTCGATCGACTGCATGATCGTCTTTCTCGACAAGAAGTGGCCGTAAGGCCCTGGGATCGTTCTGTAGCCGACCTTGGTCGTGATGACCAGCTCGTCGCGGTAAGGCTTTAAGTCTGATGCTAAAAGCCGGCCCAGCAAGACTTCGGAAGAGCCGATCTCAGGTGCACCGTAGTGGTCGGCACAGTCAAAGCTGTAGATGCCCCGGTCAAAGGCCCCTAAGATCACCTTCCGGCGCTCGTAAAACGGGTCGTCGCTTGAGTAGTGGTGCCACAAGCCTAATGAAATAATCGGCAGCCGCAAGCCTGTGCGGCCCACCCGTCGGTGCTGCAAAGCGTTATAACGTCCTGATTCTGCTGAATACATGTTGACCATCCTTTCGTTTTTAAGCCGATGTAAGCGCTTTTATAGTTTTATTCTACCATTAAAGCTCGTGATTTAAAACGAGATCGATGACATGCGCTACCCCGTCGTGGTCGTTGTCCAAAGTGACAAAGTCGGCCGCCTCTTTCAAGACCGGCACGCCGTTGCCCATGGCCACGCCGGTGCCGACGTAGTTGATCATGGACATGTCGTTTTCCTGGTCGCCGATGCCGACCATCTGGTCTTTCGTGATGCCGAGCTGGTCGCCTAAAATTGCCAGCCCGTGCTCTTTCGTGGCGCCCTTGGCCACAGCCTCCCAGTAAGACTTATAAGTCCGGGAAAAAGTGATGCGGTCAGACATTTTGGCCCAGATTTCTTTTTTGGCAATCACGCGGTCTAAAACTTCCGGGTCTTCGACAAACATCCCCTTCAAGATGACCTTGTCGCGCATCTCGGCCGGCGTGCGGAAGGACAGGCGCGAGTGCTGGATCAGGGTTTCAAAGATCGTCCAAAAGCCCAAGTCGCGGTCGCTGGTGTACATCTGGTCTTCGCAAGTGGCGTGGAAGTGCAGGCCCAGCTGCCAAGCTGTTTTTTGCAGCTGGAGGTAGTCTTCGTAGCTCAGACGCGCCTGCCAGAGCACCTTGGGTGCAGCCGTCGTCACTTCGGCACCGTTAAAGCAGATCACGTATTCGTCGTCTTTGCCGAAAAGGCCCAGCTGTTTCAGCCAGGGCGCAACGCCGCTGAACGGCCGCCCTGAACACAAGACAATCCGGATGCCGGCGGCGCAGGCACGCTGTACAGCGGCTTTCACGCCCGGCGTCAGCTCGTTTTTCGAATTGGCCAAAGTGCCGTCAATGTCGATTGCGATCAGTTTGATGTTTTTAGTCAAAACAATGCTCCTAACTGTTTTTCCTAGTCCCCTATTTTCATTGTAGCGCAAATGCCAGGCAGTTTTAGGCAAACAAAAAAAGCACCCTTGCGGGTGCTTTTTTCATTAATCCCAAACTTCTTTGACGATGCTGAAGGCGTGCCAAGCGTTTGGCCAGCCGGCGTAGAAAGAAAGGTGGGTGATTTCTTCGACGATTTCTTCTTTAGTGATGCCGTTCTTTTTACCCATCTTCATGTGGGCAGTCAAGTTGTCCCAGTCGCCCTTAGTCATTAAGCAGGCGATGGTGATCATGCTGCGGTCGTGCAAAGACATCTTGTCTTCTCTTGACCAAACTTCCCCAAATAAGACGTCGTCGTTTAATTCAGCAAACTTTGGTGCCAGGTCGCCTAAATTGTCACGGCCTGCGGTTTGTTTAACAGCCATAATGTCCTCCTATTTCAAATTCTCGTAGTCGTCTTCGTTAACTGGTTCCAGCCATTCGTTCTTGCTTGGCCCGCACATAATGGCAATGTGGCTGAACCACTTGTCCTTAGCTGCGCCGTGCCAGTGCTTGGTGCCCGGCTTGACGATGACTGCGTCGCCCGGAAGCAGCTTTTGAGCAGGCTTGCCTTCTTCTTGGTACCAGCCTTCGCCGGCGGTGGCAATCAGGATTTGCACTGCGGTGTGGGTGTGCCAGTGGTTAATGGCGCCGGGCGCAAAAGTGACCTGGTGGACGCCGACGCCGTCGTCAGGGTCATTTGCCAGGGCCTTTAAAAAGCTGTCGCCGGTGAAGTATTTGGCAAAAGCGGTGTTGGCTTCGCCGAAGCCAAAGACGCTGTTTTTAACTTCTTCTTCTTTGTTAGACATAACTTGCGCTCCTTTTTTTCAAATAAAAAAACTCGTGCTCACTAATTACCAGTAATTATAAGAGCATGAGTTTTAATTACAAATACTTATTAAGTATCGTCAGTTATAAGCAAAATGCATTAGATGTGCAGGTGGAAGCGCTCGGTGATCCGGGTCACCTTGCTGCCGAGGATGCGCTCAGCCAGGCCCGTGTACAGGGTCGCTGCAGCGTAGAAGACGGCGCAGACGATGACGACGACGGCCACGACGACCATCGAAGCCATCCGGCTTCTGACGTTCAAGAACGAGAAGCCGACTTTGACTAAGAGCAGCGCTAACACAAACATGATTAAGGAAAAGCCCGCGATGCCGACAAAGCGCCGCGCGGTGCGGCTGGCGTTGAAATGGTAAGTCAGGCGCAGGTGGCGCAGGCTTAAAATGGCAATCGCGATGATGCCGCAGTTGGTGGCCAAAAGCGGCCCGTAAATCTTAAACATGCTGATGAGCGGGTACTGCAAGACCAGCTTGATGATTAAGCCTAAAAGCAGGTAGCGGATGGCCAGCCGGTTTTCGGACAGCCCCTGCAGCACGGCCGTCAGCACGGTGAACATGCCAAGGCTGATGGCGGTAAAAGCAGACAGGTACAAGACGCTGCTGCCGAGCGGGTCGTAGCCGTAAAAGATCGTGTAGACCGGCACGGAGATGGCGGCCATCCCCAGCGAAGCCGGGATCATGATGAACAAGAACAGCTCTAAGATGTTTTCGACCTGGTTTGAGATGTCCTGCCAGTCGCGGCGGGTGCGGGCGGCACTCAGCAGCGGGATCGCGGTGATCGCCATGGCGCTGGCCAAAGACACGATGATCATGATCAGCTTGTTGGCGTTTAAGCCGAAAAGCGCGTACCAGGTCTCGATGGTGTCAGATGACACGTGCACGAAATGCGCGATCATCGGGTGGAAGCTGTACTGGTCGATTAACTGGAACAGCGTGATGCCCGAGTCCAAGATGATAAAAGGAATGGACTGCTGGACAATTTCCCACAGCAAGCTCGAAGTCGACACTTGCAGGGCGTTGTTAGAGTTTTCGTACAGTTCATGCAGACGCTTGCGCCTTTTCCACAAAAAACCAACCAGCAGCAAGATCCCAAACAAGGCCCCGATGGCTGCGGCGTAGTTTGATTGAACGGCGGCGCGCACGTAAGAGCCGTGCTGGACTTGCATGATGACGTAGGCTGTCAAAAGCATCCAGACGACGCGGGCGAGCTGTTCAAAAAACTGCGACATGGCCGGCGGCATCATGTCCGAATAGCCTTGGAAGTAGCCGCGCAGGATACTCAAGACCGGGATGATTAAGACGGCCACAGACAGCGAACGCATGACGGCAACCTGCCGCGGGTCGGAATGCCCGCCGTGCAGCAAGGTCCCCAAGATGTTGTTGGTGGCCAAAGCCGGCGCACAGAAGTACATGACGGCGCTGGAGATAATGCCCAGAATGATCATCAGGCTGAGCCCGCGCCTGAACAAGCGCCGGCCGATGCCGTACTCATTCAGCGCGTTGTACTTAGCGACCTGCTTGGCGACGGCGCCGGGGATGCCGGCGGTCGAGATCAGCAGGAAGACTGAGTAAATGTTGTAGCTCTTGGCGGTCAGCGCGTTGGCGATGTTGCCGTGGCTGCCCATCCAGGCATACCAAGGGATGATATAGATCGCGCCTAAAATACGCGACATGATCGAGCCGAAGGTCATCCAGGCCGAGCCCTTGATCATGGATGCATGTGAATCTTGATAGTGTGAATTGTTTTCTTCCATCTAATAAGTCTCTTTAAAAACGGTCCGCCTAAAACCTTACCCAGCAAAGAAAAAACCGTCTAATTCCTAGGCGATTTTTTAAAGAAATTTTACTATTTAGCGACGATGTTGACAATCTTGCCCGGCACGACGATGACCTTCTTGATTTCCTTGTCTTGCAAGAAGCGTTCAACGTTTGGCTGTGCCAAGGCCTTTTCCTGCATCTCGTCACGGCTTGCTGACTTGGCAATTGAGAACTTGCCGCGCAGCTTGCCGTTGACTTGGACCATGATCTCGGCGACGTTTTCAACCAGCTTGCTTTCGTCGACCTTTGGCCATGGGGCGTAAGAAATGCTCTCGTTGTGGCCGAAGACGGACCAGATTTCTTCCATCATGTGCGGAGCAACCGGCGCCAGCAGCTTGACGAAGCCTTCGGCGTATTCGCGCGGCAGCGTTGAAGCCTTCTGGGCGGCGTTGACGAAGACCATCATCTGCGAAATCGCCGTGTTGAAGTGCAGGGCGTCGAAGTCTTCGGTGACCTTTTTGACGGTCTGGTTGTAAACGCGGTCGAGCTGGCCGTCGTTTTTGTCGGTGATCTTGTCGCTTGGCACGGCCTTCAAGTCGAGGTCGTTGACCATCAAGCGCCAAACTCTGTCCAAGAACTTCTTGGTTGAGGCCGGACCGTTGTCGTCCCAGTCGATGGAGGCGTCCAGCGGGCCCATGAACATTTCGTAAGTCCGCAGGCTGTCTGCGCCGTATTCGTCGATGACGTCGTCTGGGTTGACCACGTTGCCGCGGGACTTAGACATCTTTTCGTGGTTCTTCAAGATCAAGCCCTGGTTGTACAGGCGCTGGAACGGTTCCTTGGTTGGCACTACGCCCAGGTCGTACAAGACCTTGTGCCAGAATCTTGCGTACAGCAAGTGGCGGACGGCGTGTTCGGCGCCGCCGATGTAGAGGTCGACCGGCAGCCATTGCTTGAGCAGGTCGTAGTCGGCCAGCTTGTCGTTGTTGTGCGGGTCGACATAGCGCAGGTAGTACCAGGATGACCCTGCCCAGTTCGGCATAGTGTTGGTCTCGCGCTTGCCGCGGCGGCCGTTTTTGTCGACGACGTTGACCCAGTCGGTCAGGTTGGCCAGCGGGCTTTCAGGCGTGCCGGACGGCTTGATGTCCTTGGCCTTTGGCAAAAGCAGCGGCAGTTCGTTTTCAGGAACCAGCGTGGTTTCGCCGTCTTCCCAGTGGATGACTGGGATTGGTTCGCCCCAGTAGCGCTGACGGCTGAAGTCCCAGTCGCGCAGCTTGTAGTTGACCTTGCTCTTGCCTGCGTGGTGGTCTTCGAGCCAGGCGATCATCTTTTTCTTGGCTTCTGCAGTCTTTAAGCCGTTTAAAAAGTCGGAGTTGACGTGGACGCCGTCGCCGGTAAAGGCAGCCTTATCCAAGTCGCCGCCTTCGAGCACGCGGTGCAGCGGCAGGCCGAACTTCTTGGCAAATTCGTAGTCGCGGTCGTCGTGGGCCGGCACAGCCATCACGGCACCGGTGCCGTAGCTGGCCAGCACGTAGTCGGAAATCCAGATTGGAACTTCTTGGCCGTTGACCGGGTTGATCGCGTAAGCGCCGGTGAAGACGCCGGTCTTGTCCTTGTTCAGGTCAGTTCTTTCCAGGTCGGACTTGGATTCAATCTGCTTGATGTAGGCGTTGACCTCGTCGCGGCGGCCGTCAGTCGTGATCTCTTGGACCAGCTTGCTTTCAGGCGCCAAGACAGTGTATGAGCAGCCAAACAGGGTGTCCGGTCTGGTCGTAAAGACGTCAAAAGTCTTGTCGCTGTCCTTAACTCTGAAGGTCACTTGGGCCCCTTCGGAGCGGCCGATCCAGTTGCGCTGCATTTCCTTGACCGGTTCCGGCCAGTCCAAGTCGTCCAAGTCTTCGAGCAGGCGGTCGGCGTAGGCCGTCATCTTCAGCATCCACTGGCGCATGTTGCGGCGGTAAACAGGAAAGCCGCCGCGTTCAGTCTTGCCGTCGATGACTTCTTCGTTAGCCACAACGGTGCCTAAGTCCGGTGACCAGTTAACAGGTACTTCGGCTTCATAAGCCAAGCCGTTTTTGTACATCTGTTCAAAGATCCACTGGGTCCACTTGTAGTAGTTCGGGTCGCTGGTCTTGACCTCGCGGTCCCAATCATATGAAAAGCCCAGGCTGTTTAACTGCTGCTTGAAGTGGGCGATGTTTTGGTCGGTAAAAGTAGCCGGGTCGTTGCCGGTCTTTAAAGCGTATTGCTCAGCCGGCAGGCCGAAGGCATCCCAGCCCATCGGGTGCAAGACGTTGTAGCCTTGAGCCCGCTTCATGCGCGCCACGATGTCCGTTGCCGTGTAGCCTTCAGGGTGGCCGACGTGCAGGCCTTTGCCTGATGGGAACGGGAACATGTCTAAGGCATAGTAATTCTTTTTCTTGGGGTCAGTACCGGTCTTGAAAGTCTTGTGCTCTGCCCAGTACTTCTGCCATTTTCTTTCCACAACTTTATGGTTGTACATTAATAGTCCTCCTCAAACTGGCCCCTGCAAAAAGCAAAAGAGCATGGCTTTTAAACCATGCTTGTCATTTGCTGAATTAATTCAGTAAGTCAAGGCCATTCAACCTTATATCTTACCCGACTAGCGCCTATTTTACAAAAAAAGCAAGACGCTATTTTACTTGGCTCAGCCGGCCATCCATTATCCGGTAAATGTGCTGGCTGTACTTTTCCAGCCGCTGGTCGTGAGTGACCAGGATGATGGCCTTATTTTGGCTTTCGGCCAGGTGCTGGAAAAGCGCGCCGACTTGGGCGACACGGCCGCTGTCAAGCGACGCGGTCGGCTCGTCGGCCAATAAGATCGCCGGGTTGGCGTACAGCGCCCGGGCGATGGCGGCCCGCTGCTGCTGGCCGCCGGAGAGCTGGTCTGGGTATTTTTTGACCAGGTCGGTGATGTCTAAGTCGGCCAGCAGTTCTTTTAACTGGTCTTTTGACAGGTTGCCCTGCTTTTTGGCCTTGTCGACCAGGGTGAACTGTTTTTCCACAGTTAAATAAGGAACCAAGTTGTAGGCCTGGAGCACAAAACCGATTTTTTCCAGGCGCAGGCGCGAGCGTTTTTTCTCATTTAAAGAGTTGATCTCCGAGCCGTCGACCAAAACCTGGCCGCTGGTCGGGCTCTGCAGCGCGCCCATGATGGTTAAAAGCGTCGACTTGCCGGCGCCTGAAGGGCCTTCCAGCAAGACAACTTCGCCGGCATCTGCTTGGAAGTTGACGTCGGTGACCGCTTGGACAGCGTTGTCGCCTTTGCCGTAAACTTTTGAGATATTGCGCAATTCAATGGTGCTCATCGTTTAACCTCCTTTTATGCCAAGGCCTGCAAAGGGTCGATGCGGCTGATGATTCTCACTGGCAAAAGGCTGCCCAGCAAGCCCATGACGAGCATGCCCAAGCTGCCGGAAACCAGCAGCTGCGTGGTCAATTGCATCGGCACGGCCGGCGGCAGCAGTTGCGCCGTCAGCAGCATCCCCAATAAGCCCAAGGCCACGCCGATCACAACTAAGATCAGCGACTGAGTCAGCGTTGCGCTGACCAGCATCTTGGTCGGAATCCCCTGCACGCGCAGGACGGCGAAGTGGCGCATCTTTTGCATGGTAATAATATAGAGGAAAACTGCCACGATGATCATGGAGATGACGAACAAGAAGCCGATCATCATCTCAAAGGTCATGTTCTGGTCGCGGTAGCCCGGCAGCTTGTTGATAAACTTTTGCACTGGGTAGGACTTGGTGTCCTTGGCCTTTTTCAGCTTGAAATCGCTGCGCTGGGAAATGACCCCGCTGCCGGCCACGTTCGGGGCGGCCATCTTCAGCTGGTGCCAAACCGGCAGCTCAGCAAACACGATCGGGGCGATGTTGATTTCGGCCTGGTTGGTAAAGCCGACGATCTTATACTTGTCGGTTGACCCGTTGACCGTGACCTTGTCGCCTAAGCGGTAGCCTTTTTGTTCCAGGTAGGAATCGGCCACCAGCTCGTGCTTATTTTTCGCCTTGCGGCCTTTGACGATTTGCATGTCTTTATAGATGAACTGGTCTTTTTTAATCCCCATCATCTGGGCAGAAATCGTCGTCCGGCCCTTGTGCTTGAGCACGACCGGCAGTTCGCCGACCAAGGCCTCTTTATTAGTCAGAGTCGTGTTTTTTAAGTCGTCATTTGTAAGCAGCGACTGGTTCAAAGAGACGTTGGCGTTTTCGTTCAAGACGACGCTGCGCGTCTGCCAGGTCTCCAAAGCCGCCGTGTTGCGCTTGGCCAGGCCGTAAGACAGCCCCGCCAGCATAAAAATCAGGTAGCTGATTAAAAACAGCATCAGGATAATTAAACCGTAGCGTGTTTTTTCACGCTTCATCTCCTGCCAAGCTAAAAACATTACTTAGCCCCTTTCTCCAGAATCTCCATACTCTTTTTGAGCAGCGCAAGCAGCTGGTCTTTTTTGTCGGGTTCTTGGGCCACCTGCCGCAGGACGTCGTGGCAGGCCAGCATGATCAGCCATTGCTCAGGCTCCAGGCTCAAGTCCACCTTGGGCGCCGAGATCGCGTTGTCGTTATAGGAAAAATGCATCTTGATAAAGCCCTGCCAAGGACTTTTTTGGGCCTTATCCACAAAGTCGGTCACAAGTTCGTAGGCGACTTGTGGCGTCATCCCGCCTTCAGGCACGTGGGAATGCACCGTCGCCAGCACCTGGCCCAGCGTGTAGCGGTAGGCGTCCGTCAGGTCGTCGAAGTATTTGTAAAAAGACCCGCGGGCAATGCCGCACCCTGCGACGATGTGAGACACCTTGGCCTCCGCCAGAGGATGGCGCGAAAATTCCAGCACCAGCTGGTCATAGATCCGCTTTTGTTTTTCTTTAGGCAAGCGTGTAAAAGTTGCTTTGACCATTTTTTACCCTCCTTTTATGACAGACTGTCACCGTTCAAAAATCATACTCAGAAATGACACAGTGTCAACAAGTTATCTTTATTTTTTTGAGCCTTGCCGCTATAATCTTCTATAAATCAATTCTGGAGGGAAGATTAATATTGGACTTTAATAATGAGAAAAAAAGTACCTGGCCTTTATGGACAGGGATCGCTTGCGGCGTCGTCTTTTTAATCTGGATGCTTTTGGTCGTTAAAAAAACGGGCTTCATCGCCGGCTTCGACCAGGCTCTGATTAACGGCCTCGCCGGCAAGAGCGCCGGTGCGATCGCCTTTGCCCGCACCTTTACGAACCTGGGCAACACCTCGACGATTTTGGTCATCACGGTAGTCGCCTTCGCCCTGCTTTTGTGGAGAAAGCACCGCGCGGCCGCCTTCTTCCTGGCCATCAGCGAGTTTTTCACCGCCGGCTGCAACTTTGTAGTCAAGCACCTTGTCAAAAGAGCACGCCCGAGCGTCCGCCACTTGGTAGAAGCCCACGGCTACTCCTTCCCATCGGGGCACTCGGCATCTAGCATGACCGTGTTCATCTGCCTGCTGATCATTGCCTACTTCTTGATTAAAAACAATAAGTGGCGCTGGACCGCCATGATCGCAGCCTTGCTGGTGCCGTTCATCATCGGCTGGACCCGGATCACCGTCCACGTCCACTTCCCATCCGACGTCTTAGGCGGCTTTTTAGAAGGCTTGACCTTTGTCTTCTTGGCCTTTTACTTCTTTAAGCCGGCCCTGACGCGGCACATCCAAAGATAGTCAGTAAAAAAGCGTAATGCTTTTTTATTTTTCAATTATCTATTTAAGCTTTAAATGAATAGGAATAGTGAATTTTATCAATGAACTTGCAACACCTCATCTATTTCCAAGCCCTGGCCCACTACCAGCACATGGCGCTGACTGCCGAGCGGCTGGACATCACCCAGCCGACTTTGTCTTACGCAATCCGGCGCCTGGAAGACGAGTTAAACGTCCCGCTGTTTGAAAAAGAAGGACGCAACATCAAGCTGACGATCTACGGCACAACCTTCCTTAAATATGTAGAAAAAAGTTTGGCGGCCCTAGACGACGGCCGCAATAAATTAAAGGACCTGTCCAGCGGCAACTCAGGCGAAATCCGCCTGGGCGTGTCCCCAATCATCTCCGACACCTTTTTGGCCAACATGATCGGCGAGTTTAAAGAAGAACACCACGACACCGACATCGACTTCAGCATCACGCGTGCTGCCGGCGAGCCGCTGCTGTGGGCTTTGGAAAACGAGCAGCTCGACTTGGGCCTCTTGACCTTAGCCGACGCAGCCGGGGCCCAGCGCAAGTGGCAGGACCTGCAGACCTTGCCGCTGGTCAACCTGCGCCTGGCTGCAATCATCCCCAAGAGCTACCCGCTGGCCCAGGCCGACAAGGTCAGTTTGACCCAGCTGGCGCCTTACAACATTTTGACTTTTTCAAAAGACAGCGGCATTCGCCAGCGGCTTGATCGGCTCTGGCAGCGCAAGAGCATCCAGCCTAACATCCGCCTGGAGTCAAACGCGATCAGCACCATTGCCGCGATGGTCGCCTCCGGCCAGGGCGTGGCCATCGTGCCGCGGGATGCCAGCTTGGAAACTGTCGATAAAAGCAAAGTTTCCTTTGCCGAAGTCGCCGACGATGTGGATTACCGCATCTACCTGGTGACTAAGACGCCATCCATGCTGAGCCGCATCACGACAACCTTCCACCACTTTACCGAGGCCTACTGCATTAAGCACGGTAACGAGCTGCACTGAGAATTCATTTAAGTTTTCTATCAATCAATTGAATACCTTTTAGTGAAATGCTGGCATTTGAATGATACTATGAAAGCGTAGTAAATGATAACGCTTACATAAACACTAGGAGGTTTATCTATGGCAGACGAAAAGTATATTTTAACCATTGACGAAGGTACCACTAGTACTCGTGCCATTTTGGTCAACAGACACGGCGAACAAGTTGCCGTTGACCAGCGTGAATTGACCCAGTACTTCCCGAAACCGGGCTGGGTAGAACACGACGCTAACGAAATTTGGAACGCTGTTCTGTCAACTGTCGCTAATGTCTTTATCCAAACTGGCATCAAACCAGAACAAATCGCTGGTATTGGTATTGACAACCAGCGTGAAACCACTGTTATCTGGGACAAGAAGACTGGCCTGCCAATTTACCACGCTGTTGTATGGCAATCACGCCAATCAGAAGACATCGCTAACAAGCTGATCGAAGACGGCCACAAAGAAGCCATCCACGAAAAGACCGGTTTGTTAATCGACCCATACTTCTCAGCTACTAAGATTCGTTGGATCCTGGACCACGTTCCTGGTTCACAAGAAAGAGCTGAAAAGGGCGAATTGCTGTTTGGTACCATCGACTCATGGTTAGTATGGAAGTTAACCGGCGGTGACTCACACTACACTGACTACACCAACGCTTCACGTACTATGCTGTTCAACCTGAACACCCTGACTTGGGACAAGGACATCTTGGAATGGTTAAACATCCCAGAAAAGATGCTGCCAGAAGTTCGTGAAAACGCCGGCGACTACGGCTTGACTCAGCCATACCACTTCTACGGCTCAAGAGTTCCAATTTCAGGCTGTATCGGTGACCAGCAAGCTGCACTGTTTGGTCAATTGGCCTTTGATATTGGTGACGTTAAGAACACCTACGGTACCGGTGCCTTCACTCTGATGAACATCGGCCGCAAGCCAAAACTGTCACAGAACGGTCTGGTAACTTGCATCGCTTACGGTATGAACGGCGAAGTTAACTTCTGTCTTGAAGGTTCCGTATACGTTGCCGGTTCAGCTCTGCAATGGCTGCGTGACGGCATGAAGATGATCAAGTCAGCTGCTGACTCAGAAGAATTCTCTAACCAATCCAAGAACGACGACGAAGTTTACGTTGTTCCTGCCTTCACTGGTTTAGGTGCACCTTACTGGGTACCAAACGCACGTGGTGCTGTCTTCGGCCTGTCACGTGGTACTACCAACGCCGACTTCATCAAGGCTACCCTGCAATCACTTGCATACCAAACTAGAGACCTTGTTGACACTATGAAGATCGACTCCGGTGTTGACATCCCTAGCCTGCACGTTGACGGTGGTGCTGCTAGAAACAACTACCTGCTGCAATTCCAAGCTGACATCTTGGGTATGCCAGTTATCCGTGCAGCTAACGTTGAATCAACTGCCCTGGGTGCAACCTTCATGGCCGGCTTAGGTGTAGGTTACTGGAAGGACCAAGACGAATTGAAGTCACTGGTTAACACTGGTACTACCTTCAACCCTAAGATGGATGCTGACAGACGTACTAAGTTGTACAACGGCTGGAAGCAAGCTGTTAAGGCAACCATTATGTACGACCCAACCAAGAACTAATCAACTCAATAGTCCCCTATTGAAAAAAAGCCAGGCATTATGCCTGGCTTTTTGCGTGAATTAATTTATCATTAAATAGAAAGTTTCTTAGTTAAATAAAAAACTTTTATCAATTTTGATAGTTTTTTTTGTTTTTATTCAGACAGAAAGCGCTATCATTAAGTATGTAAGTTGAAATTATCCTAAAAGGAGATTGAGATTATGGCTTTTTCATACAAAACTAGAAAAGAAGAAATCGACCGTCTCAAGTCAGGCGAGAAGTTTGACCTGCTGATCATCGGTGCTGGTATTACTGGTTCAGGTTTGGCACTTGCTGCACAATCATCCGGTATGAAGGTTGCTATCGTTGATAAGCAAGACTTCGCTGCTGGTACTTCATCACGTTCAACCCGTCTGGTTCACGGTGGTATCCGTTACCTGAAGACCTTCGACGTTAAGGTTGTTTCTGAAACTGTTTCAGAACGTGACAACCTGCAACACATCGCCCCACAACTGGTTCAACCAGACCCAATGATTCTGCCTATCTACGACGAACCAGGCACTACCTTTGACATGTTCTCAGTTAAGGTTGCCATGGACCTGTACGACCACTTGGCACACATTAACGAAACTCCGCACTTGAAGAAGTACGCAAACTACACTATCAGCAAGGACGAAGCTTTGAAGCGTGTTAAGGGCTTGAACCCTAACCACCTGGTTGGTGCTGGTGTTTACCTTGACTACCAAGACAACGACACCCGTTTCGTAATTGAAGAAGTTAAGAAGGCTCACGACTTAGGCACTGTTGCTGTTTCTCGTCTGGAAGCTGTTAAGATCGTTCACAACGAACGCAACCAAGTTGTTGGTGCAGAAGTTAAGGACGTTTGGGACGGCGGCGATGGCTCACAATTCACCATCCACGCTAACATGGTTGTTGACTGTGGCGGCCCATTCTCAGACTTCGTTCGTGTACTGGACAGCAACGAACCAAAGGAACAACACGTTCGTCCAACCAAGGGTGTTCACTTCGTTGTTGACTCATCAAGACTGCACGTTGACCAACCTATCTACTTCGGTTCAGGTACTAACGACGGCCGTATGATCTTCGTCATCCCACGTGAAGGCAAGACCTACTTCGGTACTACTGACACCGACTACCATGGTGACTTCAACCACCCAACTGTTGACCAATGGGACGTTGACTACCTGCTGAACATCATCAACGCTAGATGGCCAGAAGCTCACTTGACTATCAACGACATTGAAACTTCATGGTCAGGTCTGCGTCCACTGTTAGGCTCAGCTAAGCCTAAAGTTGACGCCGCAACTGGTGCTTCAAAGGCTCCTACTGCTGACGCTCCATCATCAGTTTCTCGTGGTTCATCATTCACTATCGCTGACGACGGCTTAGCTGTTCTGTCAGGTGGTAAGTTGACTGACCACCGTATCATGGCCAAGGGTGCTTTGGAAAAGATCATCGCTTACTTCGCAGAACACTTCGACGAGAAGTTCACTCAAGTTGACTCCAAGAAGGTTCCTGTATCAGGTGGTGACTTCAACCCAGAAGGCGACATCCACGAAGAACTGTCCAAGATCGCTAAACCAGGCGAATCAAAGGGCTTGACTGCTGACGAAGCTTACGCAATGGCTTCTGAATACGGTACTAACGCAAACATCATCTTCGGTTACGTTGACGAAGGCTTCAAGGCTTACGAAGGTCTGAGCTTGTACGAAAGCTTACGTCTGCACTACGGCATCGAAGAAGAAATGGTTCTTGACCCAGTTGACTTCCTCGAAAGAAGAACTTACTGGATCACCTTCCACATGGCTCAAATCGACACTGTTAAGGATGCAGTTGTCCGTGTCATCGCTAAGGAATTGAACTACTCAGACGACCAATTAGCTGCCGCTAAGAAGGAAGTTCAAGAAGTTATCGACGCACGTAGCTTGAAGGAATTGAAGGCAGAAGCTAACGAATAATTAGTTTCACTTAGATCCTGAAAGCAAAAAAATAAGAGTTCCAATCGGAACTCTTATTTTTTTTGCTCTGAAATTAAAAAGGCTGAAAGCATTTAAGCTTTCAGCCTTTTTGTTTTAGTTCTTAGCTAAGTAGTCTTTTAAGGCTGCCGCCTTGTCAGTCTGCTCCCAAGGCAGGTCGATGTCGGTGCGGCCGAAGTGGCCGTAGGCAGCAGTTTGCCGGTAGATTGGCCGGCGCAGGTTCAGCATCTTGATGATGCCGGCTGGGCGCAGGTCAAAGACGTGGCGGATAGCTTCTACCAGCTTATCTTCCGGCACGGTGCTGGTGCCTTGCGTGTCGACGGCAATAGAAACTGGGTGAGCCACACCGATGGCGTAGGCCAGCTGCACTTCGCAGCGGTAGGCTAAGCCGGCAGCAACCACGTTTTTAGCGACGTAACGGGCTGCGTAGCTGGCCGAACGGTCAACCTTGGTACAATCCTTGCCTGAGAAGGCACCGCCGCCGTGGCGGGCGTAACCGCCGTAGGTGTCGACGATAATCTTGCGGCCGGTCAGACCGGAGTCCCCTTTTGGCCCGCCGATGACAAAGCGGCCGGATGGGTTGATCAAATACTTGGTGTCGTCGTCCAAGAACTTGCTTGGGATGACCTTCTTGATCACATCGTCAATCATCGTGCGTTTAATTTCTTCATTAGACACGTCAGCGTCCGTCTGAGTTGAAATAACGACAGTGTCGACCCGCTTTGGCCGGTTGTTTTCGTCGTATTCGACGGTCACTTGCGACTTGGCGTCAGGACGCAGCCAGTTGACGGCCCCGCTCTTGCGCAGCTTAGCGACTCTGCGCATCAGAGAGTGGGCCAAGGCGATTGGCAGCGGCATTAATTCTGGTGTTTCCTTAATTGCAAAGCCAAACATCAGGCCCTGGTCGCCGGCCCCGATCTGGTCTAACGGGTCGACGTCAGACTTGTCGTCTCTGACCTCTAAGGAGTCGTCGACGCCGCCTGCGATGTCTGCAGACTGTTCGTCTAAGTCGACCAAGACGGCACAGTTATTGCCGTCAAAGCCCAGCTCAGGACGATCGTAGCCGATCTCCAAGATGGTCTTGCGGACGACGCCCTGGATGTCGACGTAAGCCGAGGTGGTCACTTCGCCGACGACTAAGACTAAGCCGGTGGTGACGGTCGTCTCGACTGCGACACGGCCGTTAGGATCCTTGGCCATGATGGCGTCCAAGATGGCGTCTGAGATCTGGTCGGCAACCTTGTCTGGGTGCCCCTCAGACACAGATTCAGAAGTAAATAAACGTTTTTCCATAAAGTCCCCCTACTAATACTCTTCTTCGGTTACAAGGCATCTCCAGCCCTCTGGCTGAATCCTCTCAGGACAACCGATTATTTCCAATATGATCAAAATAAATGTAAAAAAAAGACTACCAAGAATTGGTAGTCAGTTTTGATCATATGGAGGATACAGGGTTCGAACCTGTGACCTCCTGCTTGTAAGGCAGATGCTCTCCCAGCTGAGCTAATC